>NZ_AYOZ01000001.1 GCF_000508165.1 Marinomonas profundimaris
AAGCTTATAATTAAGAGAGCCCTGATAGCTATGCTGTCAGGGCTTTTTTACGTCTATAAGAAGGGGGCTGAGAAAACGGCTCGGGGAAAGTGTCATTTTGAGCCAAGCCCTTAAAAAATAGGCTCGTATTGTGTTTTTATCGTAAAAAAGCCTTCTTTAGTTAGAGCTTTATTAAGGAAGTGCTTTCGCTTCTTCGCATAGCCATTTTTTCAAATATTGAATCCCTTCTTCATTTTTTCGACTTTCTTTGTAAGCTAGATAAAAATTATCACCCGTTTTAAATGCGCTGCACGGAAGTTTTAAGAGTGCTGCTTCATCGGTTATTTCATTCATCATATAGTCGTTTACAAGCGCGATACCAAGTGAATGTTTTGCGGCTTCATACGCAAGCATCAAGTGGCTAAATCGATGAAATTGTGTCGAGACAGGGAAAGGTTGTTTTAAATTTTTGAACCAGTGCTTCCAATCTTCTAAGTGACGATCATAGATGCTGTATGAGGTGATGAGGGAGAACTGAGCTAACGGGCTGGGTATTGTGTTTAGCTTATTGGCGAGCTCTTTATCCGTTGTCGCGTTTAACCTACTTTTAATGATCTCAAGATAGGTATGACTGCATACTGGAAATAGTTCTTCTTCGTAGAGAGATTCAAATAAAAACCCTCTTTTTTCTTTTTCTACCGTGATAAAAAAGTCTGCGGTTCGATCGGATAGATCTGGTGAGCCGTCACTCATTTCAATGCTGAGCTCTAAGTTAGGGTGTTGGCGCTTTAATTCAGGCAGTCTAGGGATTAGCCAGTAAACGGCAAACGAGCTGTAAACCGCTAACCTAATATGCGTTGTTTGCTCACCTTTAATTTTGTTGGTTGCTTGAGCTATTTGTAACAGTGAATGGCTGATCACATCTAAATAGTGACGGCCCTCCTTGGTTAGTTCTAAGTGTCGGCCTTGCCTATAAAATAGACTCTCTCCAAGGTGGTTTTCAAGAATTTTGATTTGGTGGGATATTGCGCTTTGGCTTACATTTAGTTCATTGGCGGCTAACGAAAAACTATTCAGTCTTGCGACCGTTTCAAACACAGGTAGTGATTTTAGTGGAGGGAGCATTGTTTTGTTATCCAAATAACTAATAATATATTTAAATATATCATTTTATCTAATGTTTTAGTCGGATTACACTTTACAAAAATTGAATGTTTGTAAAGGGAGGTGATATGTCTGGCCGTACAGTAAGTAGTGCTATTTTAATTTTGGTGCTAGGTAGTTTTTTTGCGACCTTATGCGATGTGTTCATCAAACTTGCTGGTGTTGAGGTACCTATTTTTCAATTTACTTTATTTCGTGCTGTGTTTATGTGCATGATATTGATACCTATTGTGGCTTTTAGGCATTTTCGTCGACCTAGCTCAGCTGTTTTTTTAGGTTTGAAACTTCACTTTATTCGCGGGAATATATGGGTTTTGGCGGCGATTTTACTTGTCCTTTCTTTATCTGAATTGTCGTTGGCGACGGCAAATTCTGTGTTTTATACCGCCCCTATTTTTATCATGTTGTTTGGTGCTTTTTTCTACAAAGAGCGCTTAACCGTCGATGTTGTTCTGGCAACTTTTTTTGGGTTTATTGGTATTTTGGTTATTTTAAGGCCGACGGAAATTACCTTTGGAATGGTGAGTGCTATTTTATTTGCCGTGGTATTGGCGGCAAATAGTCTGTTGATAAAGAAGCTACCCCAAGAGCAAGATATGCTTTATGGATTATTGATTACTCAGCTCTGTGCGTTGCCATTGGCGATGGGGTTGACGTTGTGGGAAGGGGAGGTGTTTCAAGTTGAAATACTCGTATATTCTGTATTCTCTTCCATGTGTTCTATTTTATACAGTGTGTCGTGTTTGATTGGTTATCGATATGTGGCATCAAGCAAAGTCACTAGTGCGGAATATTCTGGGCTGATCTTTGCTTTTTTGCTCGGATGGTGGGTGTTCGGAGAGACGCCAGATTTAGGTCTGTTTATTGGTTCTCTTTTTGTTATTACTCCTTTGCTCTATTTGAGTCATCGAGACATCAAAAGGCTTCGTAAGGAGCAGTTATTGTCGAGTACTCGTTCTAGCTTAGGGGCTGGCTAAATCATTCAGACAAAGGTTTTTGATCATTTGATCTGTCATTTCTGATTGATCTGTCTGATCTAGGTATATCCCATCAATCAGTAGTCTTGCTAGTCCATGCAGACTTGCCCATGTTGTTTGTCCTATACGAAGCGGTGTATTGCTATTTGGTAATACACCACCTTGTTGCAGTTGCTCTACCCAATTAACCCATGCTTTAAAGGTTTGTTTAGACGCTTCTTTTAATGAGTCTGTTGGCGTGCCTGCCTTCCAAATAGTACGGCCAAACATTAGATCGTATATTTCGCTGTGTGATCTTGCGTATTCTAAGTACATCAAAACATAACGTTCGAAACTTTCTCTTGATGCATTTTTTTGATGAGTTAGGCGTTTAAGATCTTTTTCTTGTTCTTTAAAACCTTGTTCTGCTAGAGAGCAAAGTAGGGTGTTTTTGTCTTTGAAGTGGTGATATGGCGCGGTTCGGGATACGCCAACGATATCTGCTAGTTTGCGCATACTTAGATTTTCTACGCCTTGCTCTTTGATGATTAAAGAGGCGGATTCAAGTAGAGATGTCGTGAGATCACCGTGGTGGTAGTGTTTTTTTAATGTTGTCATAGGGCAATTAGAGCCTTTCATCTTGACAATGTCAAAATGAAAAACTATCTTGACAGTGTCAAAATTGCACGCGGGCAGCGGTTGCATAAAAATAATAATCAAAGCGAGTCGTAATATGAGCCATACAACGTACCCAAATTTATTTGAACCCTTGGATCTGGGGTTTACTCAATTAAAAAATCGCGTGCTTATGGGATCTATGCATTTAGGTTTAGAGGAGATGAAAGGCGGAGTGGAGCGTATGGCCGCCTTTTACGCTGAACGAGCAAGAGGAGGCGTAGGGCTCATTGTTACTGGAGGTATTGCGCCAAATTCTGAAGGCGCTGTCTATGCTGGTGCCGCTATAATGGCGTCAGAGAAAGACGCGTTAACGCATCGAGCCATTACGGACGCGGTACACGATGCGGGCGGAAAAATTTGCATGCAAATATTGCATACAGGCCGTTACGCGTACAATCCAAAATTGGTCGCGCCTTCTGCAGTGAAGGCGCCTATTAACCCCTTTGAGCCAGAAGGACTTACGTCAGAAGGTATTGAGAAGCAAATTTTAGACTTTATAAATGCCGCCGTATTGGCAAAAAAAGCTGGGTACGATGGTGTTGAGGTGATGGGGTCTGAGGGCTATTTTCTGAATCAATTTATCGCGGCACGGACCAATCACCGTGACGATGATTGGGGCGGAAAGTACGAAAATCGAATCAAGTTTCCTACCGAGATTGTGAGACGAATACGGGCAGCAGTCGGTGGTGATTTTATTATTATCTATCGTCTTTCTATGTTGGATTTGGTTGAAGGTGGTAGTGATTTAGAAGAAGTAGTGACGCTTGGATTAGAGATAGAAAAAGCGGGTGCCACGATCATTAGTACTGGAATTGGCTGGCATGAAGCCAGAGTGCCGACCATCGCCACAAAGGTGCCTCGCGCGGCATTTACCTGGGTGACTGCAGCGTTACGTAAGCGATTAACCGTTCCCTTGGTGACGTCTAACCGGATTAATACGCCTGAAGTTGCGGAGCAAGTTCTGGCTCGTGGCGATGCGGATATTATCTCTATGGCGAGGCCTTTTCTAGCTGACCCTGAATTTGTCGTAAAAGCGGAGCAAAACCGTTCTGATGAGATAAACACCTGTATTGCTTGTAACCAAGCCTGTTTGGATCATGTTTTTGCCAATAAATTGACGTCTTGTCTTGTTAATCCTAGAGCCTGTCATGAAACGGAGCTGGTCATTTGTCCAACAGAAAAGCCTAAGCGTATTGCCGTTGTCGGTGCAGGTCCTGCCGGGTTGGCATTTTCGACTACGGCGGCAAAGCGTGGCCATAAAGTGACCCTGTACGATGCAGGGAGTGAAATTGGTGGTCAATTCAATATCGCTAAACGTATTCCTGGTAAAGGGGAGTTTTTCGAAACGTTACGTTACTTCAAGCGACAAATAGAGCTAACGGGTGTGGATCTTCATCTGAATACGCGGGTTGATGGCGAATTATTAAAAAATGGTGCGTTTGACGATGTCGTGTTAGCGACGGGGATTCTCCCTAGAACGCCAGGAATTGAAGGGGTTACACATAAGAAAGTATTGAGCTATTTGGATGTGATGAATGGTCATCCTGTTGGCCCGCGTGTTGCCGTTATAGGAGCTGGCGGAATTGGTTTTGATATTAGTGAATACTTAATAGACCCTGCTTCGCATAAGTCGCAAAAAATTGAAGAGTTTATGTCTCAGTGGGGCGTCGATATGACGTTAGCGGCTCGGGGTGGTGTAGAGGGAATGAAGTCGGCTTTTGTGAAAGCTGAACGAGAGGTTTTTCTACTGCAGCGCAAGAAAAGTAAAGTGGGCGCGGGCTTGGGTAAAACGACTGGGTGGATTCATCGTACTGAACTGCTCAAAAAAGGCGTTACATTTTTGTCTGGCTGCGACTATCAACGCATTGACGACGAAGGGCTGCATATTTCCGTTGATGGCGAATATCAGTGTTTAAACGTGGACACAATTGTGATTTGTGCAGGACAAGAACCAAATAGGCTGCTGGAAGAAGATTCCGGCAGCAGCGTACATTTGATTGGTGGTGCGGATGTCGCATCTGAGCTGGATGCGAAGCGAGCGATTAAGCAAGGAACGGTATTAGCTTCCACTATTTAGTTCTCAAATCAGGTTTCGAGTATTGAATCATAGCCCTGCAGTATTCACTGTGGGGCTTTTTCGTTTGGCTCGCCTGTTTTTAGTAACTTCAGTAAATCTTCTCTTTCTATACTGCCTTTTTGAGCGAGATCTAGTTGATATTGGTATTCGTTATTCCAATCCATGGTTCTAGGGACGATCAGAGATAGGTCATCTATGGCAGATTTCATTACTTTCAAATACGCCTGAATATTCTGTTCTTGGTTTATTAGTATATTTTTTAATGCGGTGGCGCTGCTGTGCTTGAGGTACAGTTTTAGTACATCGTTTTGATTTTCAATGGCTTGTATTTTTGTTTCTTGTTGTGAGAGTGATTGTTGTAAGTTGGCGATCAGGTCGTCTTGATCGTTGAGTTTTGACGTGGTTTCTGGGTCTGCCTTGCTAGATTGTATAAGGAAGTAAGCAATGCCTGATGAGGTCGTAATGCTAAGGATGAAGCATACTAGGCAGGCAACCAGCAATCCTTTGGCGCTTTTTTTTGGCGCTTCTTCGTTTGGCGCTTTTTCATCGATATCTTTTGGTGACATTGTATTCCCTCATATTTTTAACATGTCTCTCTTTATCAGTTTGCTGGTTTGTCGTGAAAGGACAAGTATTTTGACGGAATTTTACAAATATTCTGAATTTCCTAGCGATTGTCGCCATTATTCTATTTTTATTATGTATTTGAAATCGCATTCTGCGGTTTAGTTTTTCCTTTGGTGCACGTAAAATACGCCCTGATTATTTTGGTTAAGGTAATAACCTACTAAAATAGTCGGGTAAATACTTGATCAAAACAGTAGGTTTTGTGTACTATTTACCCTCACAGAATAATCTAAATTGGATAGCTTATGCGCCTGACAACAAAAGGTCGTTATGCGGTAACCGCCATGCTTGATTTGGCGTTGCATTCGGATCAAGGGCCAGTGTCTTTATCGGATATTTCGAATCGACAAGGAATCTCTCTGTCTTATCTTGAACAGTTGTTTTCTAAACTTCGGAAGAGGTTATTGGTAACCAGCGTAAGAGGCCCAGGTGGTGGTTATCGTCTGAGTCGTTCAAATGATGATATTTTTGTTGCACAAATAGTCGATGCCGTAAATGAATCCGTTGATGCTACAGGATGCAAAGGGCGCAGTGATTGCCAAAGTGGTAACACCTGCCTCACTCATCATTTGTGGTGTGATTTAAGTGATCAAATACACGATTTTCTGAGCCAGATTAGTTTGGAGCAACTTGTGCACCGAAATGATGTTCGACAAGTGGCTGAGCGACAAAATTTTGAAAGCCGACAAAGTTGCTTTGACAGTGACAAAATACGCGCGGCGATTGTTGATTAAGTAAAGAATAAATTAGTAGAACCTGATGCACTGATGTTCAGTGTGTTTGTTCCTATAATGAGTGAGTTTTTATATGACTGAGCAGATAGATAAGGCGCTGGCAAGGGAATACGAAGCCGGTTTTGTCTCTGATGTAGAATCAGAGACGTTTGAGCCTGGTTTGGATGAGAGTGTCATTCAACGTATTTCTGAAATGAAAGGTGAACCTGAATGGATGCTCGAGTGGCGCCTAAGTGCATTTCGTGAATGGCTTGAAATGGAAGAGCCAGATTGGGCATTGGTCGATTACCCGAAAATAGATTTTCAGGCGATTTCTTACTATTCAGCACCGAAAAGCATGAAGGACAAACCGAAGTCACTGGACGAAGTTGATCCTGAGTTATTGCGTACCTATGAAAAGCTTGGTATTCCCCTTATAGAGCAACAAATGCTAGCAGGCATTGCCGTTGATGCGGTCTTTGACTCTGTTTCTGTTGTAACGACTTTTCGCGATAAGCTAGAAGAGGCGGGCGTTATTTTTTGTCCGATTTCCGAAGCCATCAAAAAACACCCAGAGCTTGTGAAAAAGTATCTTGGAAGTGTTGTCGCTAAAAAAGACAACTACTACGCCGCTTTAAACTGCGCTGTATTTACCGATGGTTCTTTTGTCTATATTCCGAAAGGCACGCGTTGCCCAATGGAGTTGTCGACCTATTTCCGTATTAATGAGCAGAACACAGGCCAGTTTGAGCGTACGTTGATTATTGCTGATGAAGGCAGTCACGTAAGTTATTTGGAAGGCTGTACTGCGCCACAGCGTGATGAAAATCAGCTGCACGCAGCGGTTGTTGAATTGGTTGCGATGGACAATGCTGAAATTAAATACTCGACCGTACAGAACTGGTACCCAGGTGATGAGAACGGAAAAGGTGGTATTTATAACTTTGTGACGAAACGAGGCATTTGTCATACCAGCGCAAAAATTTCTTGGACTCAAGTTGAAACAGGGTCTGCTGTCACTTGGAAATACCCAAGTTGTATTTTGAAAGGTGATAATAGTGTTGGTGAGTTTTATTCTGTTGCACTTACTCGTGGGCGTCAACAGGCTGATACTGGCACTAAGATGATTCATATTGGTAAAAACACCAAGTCGACCATTATTGCTAAAGGTATTTCAGCGGGTAAAAGTAATGGCAGCTATCGTGGTCTTGTTCGTATGAACCCAGGTGCTGATGGCGCGCGTAATTTTACACAATGTGATTCGCTCTTAATCGGCGATCAATGTGGCGCACATACCTTCCCTTATGTTGAAAGCCGTAACCCGTCCGCGATTATTGAGCACGAAGCAACGACATCTAAAGTCAGTGACGAACAGATGTTCTTGTGTCGTCAGCGAGGGCTGGATCCTGAAAAAGCCGTGTCCATGATTGTGAATGGCTTCTGTAAGGAAGTATTTAAAGAATTGCCAATGGAATTTGCCGTTGAAGCGGGCAAGTTACTAGAAATAAGCCTTGAAGGCTCTGTAGGTTAAGGAATTATTGAACATGTCGAACACCAAAAGTTTGTTGACGATCAAAGATTTACACGCAAGCGTAGAAGAAAAACAGATCATTAAAGGTTTAGATTTAGACATCAAGCCTGGTGAAGTACATGCAATTATGGGCCCTAACGGTGCTGGTAAAAGTACTTTAGGCTATGTTTTGTCGGGTCGCGACGGATACAGCGTAGAAAGCGGTAGTGTGACACTTAACGGTGAAGATCTACTGGAAATGGAAACAGAAGATCGTGCGCGTGCAGGGCTATTTCTTGCGTTTCAGTATCCCGTTGAAATTCCAGGTGTCAGTAATTTAGAGTTTCTGAAAGCCTCTGTTGATGCGCAACGCGAAGCGCGTGGTGAAGATGCAATTAGCTCCGCTGATTTCTTGAAAGAAGCCAAAGCGGCTTGTAAACAAGTTAACTTGCCTGTGGCGTTTTTGAAGCGTGGCGTGAATGAAGGTTTTTCTGGCGGCGAGAAAAAACGCAACGAGTTAATGCAAATGCTGTTGCTTAAACCAAAGCTTTGCATACTTGATGAAACCGATTCGGGTCTGGATATTGATGCGTTGCAAGTGGTTGCCGAAGGCGTAAATAGTCAACGCTCTGCTGACCGTAGTTTTATTGTGGTGACGCATTATCAGCGCCTTTTAGATTACATTAAACCGGATTTTGTACATGTGTTATCTGACGG
This sequence comes from Marinomonas profundimaris, assembly GCF_000508165.1. Lineage (GTDB taxonomy): Bacteria > Pseudomonadota > Gammaproteobacteria > Pseudomonadales > Marinomonadaceae > Marinomonas > Marinomonas profundimaris. The sequence continues at coordinate 8,422 of NZ_AYOZ01000001.1, forward strand.
TAAAATCGTTAAAAGCGGTGATGCTTCCCTTGCGCTTGAGTTAGAAGCTCAAGGTTACGCTTGGTTGCAAAAAGAGCCAGCTGAAGACGAACTTGAGGGGTAATGCATGAGTGAATGGTTAGAAAGCGCCATTACTCGAGCGCGCGGTATTAATGATTGGCTTGCACCTAAACGTGCCCATGCTCTTGAGTTGTTATCAACAACCAAGTGGCCGACACGAAAAACAGAAGCATGGCGTTATACACCACTTCGTTCTGTTGAACGTTCGACGGCAAAAGTAATCAAGGATGTGGTGGCGTTATCTCCAGTGGATATTGCAGGTTTATCGGCCATCGAATTGGTTTTTGTGAACGGTAAATTTGATGCTTCGCAGCTGACGAAAATATTGCCTGAAGGCTTGTCTATTTCGCTTGGCCAAACCTTAGAAAATGCACAGCAAGCACAAGCATTGAACGCTTTTTCAACGATTAAACCTGAGCGTCATTTGTTTGGTTTGGTGAATGATGCACTGGCGCAAGATGTTGTCGTTGTTTCTGTTGCAGAGGGTGTTGAAATTGCTCAGCCAATTCGAATTAGCTCTCTATTGAGTCATGGCGCGGAATCTCATACTCGGGTGCAGGTGAGCTTAGCCGCAGGTTCTCGATTGGCGGTAATTGAAGATGTGCAAGCATCGGGCGACAGTTTGAATACTGCGTTTGTAGAATACGATGTGGCGAGTAATGCCTATTTAGAGCATTACCGTTTTGCGCTTCAAACCGGTACAAATGTCGCTATCGGTGGCAGTCATTTTAACTTGCATGACCATGCAAAAATGCACAGTACGATCGTGGGTTTTGGTAGTGACTTGTCTCGCTTGGATACAGATATTATACACGCGGGTCAATTTGCGGATGCTAAGTTAAACGCCATGTATTTGCTGGATGGGAAAGAATTGTTCGACCTTCATGCAACGGTTGAACATGCGATGCCAAATGGCACCACAGAAGAAAATGTTCGTTGCATCGTTGCGGACCGTGCGCGTGCTGTTTTCAATGGTCGTATTCATATTCATCGTGATGCTCAGAAAACGTTGGCGGAGCTAAACAACCGTAACCTGTTAATGTCAAACACAGCAGAAATTAATACCAAGCCTGAGCTAGAAATTTACGCAGATGATGTGAAATGTGCTCATGGTGCCACTGTTGCACAGATTGATAAGCAAGCATTGTACTATTTGCAGACGCGTGGTGTGAGTCGTTCAAAAGCGCAAGTTATGCTCAACTTTGGCTTTATTAACGAGTTGATTGATTTAATGCCAAATGCGGCGTTAGCGGAGTGGATTCGTCCTATTATTCGTGAACGCTTTTCGCAAATGGAAGTGAAGTAAGCGAGAATCGAATGAGTTTTGATGTAGCGGCTATCCGTGAGCAATTTCCGATTTTAAAACGTGAAATTGATGGCAATCCATTGATTTATCTAGACAATGCGGCGACGACTCAGAAACCACAGTGCGTTATTGATGCATTAGTTGACTACTATACGACGTGCAATTCCAATGTGCATCGTGGTGCTCATCGCCTTGCGGATGAAGCAACTCGCCGTTTTGAGGCAGCACGAGACATCGTTAAAGACTTTATTAATGCGCCAAAGCGTGAAGAAGTTATTTGGACAACAGGCACGACAGAAGGCATCAATATCATTGCAAATGGTTTGAGTTCTTTGTTGTCGCCAGGTGATGAAGTGATTGCCACAGAAATGGATCACCATGCGAACTTAGTCACTTGGCAGCAGGCGTGTAAGGCGTCTGGTGCAACACTAAGAACGATTCCTGTGACAGACGCTGGTGAGCTGGATCAAGACGCTTATGATGCCATGCTCAATAAAAACACCAAATTTGTCGCCTTTCCTCATGTGTCGAATGCGCTAGGTACCATTAATCCGGTGAAGGCAATGACGGCCAAAGCGAAACGGTTTGGTGCGTGGGTTTTAGTGGATGGTGCGCAGGGCGCTGCTCATGGTTGGGCAGATGTTCAAGATATCGGTTGTGATTTTTATGCTTTTTCTGGGCATAAAATTTATGGCCCGATGGGTATTGGTGCCCTTTGGGGCAAAGAGTCTGTGCTGGAAAATTGGCCAGTATGGCGTACCGGTGGCGAAATGATTTCCACGGTTACTCTTCAAGATGCCACTTGGAATGTGTTGCCGTATCGCTTTGAAGCAGGCACTCCGAATGTGGGTGATGCCATTGCGATGGGTGAAGCTATTCGCTGGTTTAGTGCGTTGGATCAAGTGGCGGTTGCTGCTCATGAAAAAGCCTTGTTGGATCATGCAACCAAATTGGCAGAAGCGTTTGAAGGTTTGACTATCATAGGAAATGCCAAAGAAAAAATTGGTGTTCTGAGCTTTGTGATGGATCATGGCCACCCTGCTGATATTGGTTTCTTGTTGGATCGACAGGGGATAGCTGTTCGTACGGGTGATCATTGTGCACAACCCTTAATGGCGCGATTTAATGTACCCGGTACGGCGCGTGCTTCTTTCTCTATTTATAATACATTGGATGAGGTTGATGCCTTATTTGTCGCGCTGAAAAAAGTGCGAACCATGTTGGCTTAGGAGGTTTCAATGACAGCAACAACATTTGATCCTGTCTCTAGCGTGTCGTTAACCGCTTCCGCGCAGAAATACTTTACATCCAAGTTGGTTAAACAGCCTGGTAAGTTGATTCGATTGAGTACAAAAGAAAGTGGCTGTACGGGCTTTTCTTATGTGCTTGATATTGTTGACGCGGCACAGGCAGAAGATACCGTTTTGTCTTTTGGTGATGTAACTTTCGCCGTCGATTCGCAGTCGACAGCTATGCTAAACGGCACTGAGATTGACTTGGTACGCGAAGGCGTCAATGAAGTGGTGAAGTTTCATAACCCAAACGTCGTGGCTGAATGTGGCTGTGGCGAAAGCTTTAGTGTGAGTTAACTTCATGCAAAAAATGGTAGTGACAAATCGTGCTTGTCCAGCACGACGAGTGCCGAGCGGTGAGCCGGTTAGCATTCCTGAAGGACAGTTTATTACCATTAACCAAAGTCTCGGTGGTAATTACACGGTGACGTGGCAAGGTAATATGTTGCGAATTGATGGAACTGATGCCGAGGCAATTGGCCAACAGCCTGAGATTCTTGAATTTGAAAATCTTGGTACAGGTCAAATTAGCGAAGATCAGGTCTGGAAGGCGATAGATACAGTTTTCGATCCTGAAATTCCGATCAGTTTGGTTTCTCTTGGTTTGGTGTATAAAGTGGTATTAGATCAAGAAACCAAAACAGTACAGATTGATATGACACTGACTGCGCCAGGTTGTGGAATGGGGCCTGTGTTGGTTGGTGATGTGAAATATCGTGTTGCAAAGGTTCCGAATGTTGAACAGGTGAATGTTGAGTTGGTGTTTGATCCGCCTTGGTCACGGGAAATGATGAGTGAAGAGGCGCAATTAGAAGCGGGTTTGTTCTTCTAAGTTCTTCGTTGCTTTCGTTATATCGAATACACTATGAAACGGCCTTGGTTTTGCTAAGCGCCGTTTTTGTTTTACTGACGTTTTATATTTAAGAGGGGAGTCATGTCCTTACCTAGTACGGAAGACATTGTTGACGACCTGTCGTTTTTTGACGATTGGGAAGATAAGTACAAATACATCATTGATCTTGGTAAGTCTTTGCCGGCCTTTGATGATGTGTGGCGCACGCCGGAGCGTTTGGTTAAGGGTTGTCAGAGTAGCGTTTGGATTCAACCTGGTAGTGAGCAAGATGAAAAAAAAGGTGAAGTGCTTACCTTTTCGGTAGACAGCGACGCTATTATTGTTCGTGGTTTACTGGGGTTGGTATTGGCGGCTTTAAATTATAAAACACCACAAGAAATAGTAGCGTTTGATATCACGGCGTATTTCGAAGAGTTGGATCTTGAGAGGCATCTTAGTCCGACGCGTGGTAATGGCTTGCGCTCTATTGTGAACCGTATCAAAGGTATCGCACAGGCTGCAGTTTAGTTTTAGAGTATTTTGTAGAGACTGTTTTTGTTGGAGAGTTTTAAATGAACACCCCGGTTTACCTAGATAATTCTGCTACCACGCCAGTCGACCCAAGAGTGGCTGAAAAAATGATGGCGTGTTTGACTCAGGATGGTAATTTTGGCAATCCAGCCTCTCGTTCACACCTTTTTGGTTGGCGAGCAGAGGAGGCGGTAGAAGAAGCTAGGTTACAAGTGGCCACGCTAATCAACGCAGATTCTCGTGAAATTGTTTGGACCTCGGGGGCAACGGAAGCAAATAATTTAGCATTGAAAGGTATTGCGCATGCCTACCGCCAAAAAGGTCGTCATATTATTACGTCAATGATTGAACACAAAGCGGTGCTCGATCCATGTAAACAACTTGAAAAAGAAGGCTTTGAAGTGACTTACCTTCAGCCTGATTCTCATGGCGTGATTTCACCGAGTCAAGTTGAAGACGCGCTTCGTGAAGACACTATTTTGGTTTCCTTGATGCATGGTAATAATGAGCTAGGTGTGTTGACCGATATTGCGGCGATAGGCGAGTTAACACGTTCTCATGGTGTTTTTTTTCATGTTGATGCTGCCCAAACCACGGGTAAGGTGGCTATCGATGTTAATGCGATGAAGGTAGATTTAATGTCGCTTACAGCACACAAAACCTATGGGCCGAAGGGAATTGGCGCTTTGTTTGTTCGTCGCTCTCCGAAAATTAAGTTGGAAGCTCAGATTCACGGCGGTGGCCATGAGCGAGGTATGCGCTCTGGTACATTGGCGACGCATCAAATTGTCGGCATGGGGGAAGCGTTCCATCTAGCGGGCGCTGAGATGGCGGTGGATTGTGAGCGCATAAAAGTGTTACGAGAACGATTGTGGTCTTCGTTGAATGAGTTATCAGGTGTTCACCTAAATGGTGATTCTGATCAGCGTGTTGCGGGTGTGATTAATATTGGTTTTGACGATGTTGATGGCGAAGTACTGCTTATGTCTTTGAGCGATATTGCGGTTTCTTCTGGCTCCGCATGCACTTCTGCAAGTCTAGAACCTTCTTATGTATTGCGAGCAATTGGATTGGCTGAGTCATTGGCGCACAGTTCATTGCGTCTTTCTATTGGTCGCTTCACCTCTCAGGAGGAAGTGGATTTTGTTGCTGAAACCATTAAAAATGCAGTGATCCGTCTTAGATCTGTGGCTTAAGTGTGATAATTAGAGCTTTTCTTTCTATTTGAATAAATAATGTTTGTTTTATCGTACAATTTTAATGAGTTGATGCGTATAATACGCGCGCTGAACTTTTATGTCCTGGGTCATGCAAAGGCATCACCCTTAAAATTTAATTTGGAGTTATACCATGGCGTTAGAACGCACTCTATCTATCATCAAGCCTGATGCTGTTGCGAAAAACGTAATCGGCGAAATTTACACTCGTTTTGAGCGTGCTGGTTTCAAAATCGTTGAAGCTAAAATGATTCAACTAGACGACGAATTGGCTGGTGGTTTCTACGCTGAACACAAAGAGCGTCCTTTCTACAAAGATTTGGTTGCTTTCATGACGTCAGGTCCTGTTGTTGTTTCTGTTCTTGAAGGTGAAGGCGCAGTTCTTCGTCACCGTGAACTAATGGGTGCGACTAACCCTAAAGAAGCGACTGCTGGTACTTTACGCGCAGATTACGCAACATCTATCGATGCGAATGCAGTTCACGGTTCTGATTCTGTTGAATCTGCTACACGTGAAATTGCTTACTTCTTCGGTAAGTAATTGACAGCGAGGACTTTTTTTGTCCGAACTGATTTGTAAAAGCGGGCGTTAGCCCGCTTTTTTACAGAGGCTTCTGAAAAGACCTTTCTTTTCAGAGGCTTTTTTCGTTTACACTTAATGCTATACACAGCAAGCGATCTTGAATTATGACTGACATCAAAAAAGTAAACCTATTAGGGCTATCACCTGAAAAACTGATCGAATTTTTCGAATCAATCGACGAGAAAAAATTTCGTGCGACTCAAGTGCTGAAATGGATTCATCAAAAAGGCGCGGAAAGCTTTGATGAAATGACCGATGTCAGTAAGTCTCTGCGTGCAAAGTTGGAAAAAATTTGTGAAATTCGTGCGCCAGAAGTTGTTTCTCAGAATATATCCAAAGATGGCACTCGGAAATGGATTATTCGTACGGATGGCGGAAAGAATGATTGTGTAGAGACGGTCTTAATTCCGGATGGTGACCGTGCAACTCTTTGTGTTTCTTCACAAGTGGGTTGCTCTTTGGATTGCAGTTTTTGTTCAACTGGCAAGCAGGGCTTCAACCGTAACCTAACGCCGGCAGAGATTATTGGTCAAGTATGGATTGCTATTAAATCCTTTGGCCCGATGGATCCAAATGGCCCTCGTCGCGTGACAAATGTCGTTATGATGGGCATGGGTGAACCTCTGATGAATTTTGAGCCGGTTGTTGATTCAATGATTCTGATGATGCATGACCATGCGTATGGTTTATCTAAGCGTCGTGTGACATTGAGTACGTCCGGTGTTGTGCCTAAAATATACGAATTAGTAAAACGCACTGATGTGTCTTTAGCAATTTCGCTGCATGCACCGGATGATGCATTACGTAACGTATTGGTGCCGATCAACAAGAAATACCCAATTGCTGAGTTGCTTGAGTCTTGTCAGCACTATTTAGCTAACTTGCCAGATAAACGACACATTACTATCGAATACACGATGATGTCTGGTGTGAATGATAACGAAGAACAGGCACATCAGCTGGCAGAGCTGCTTAAAGATTTGGAATGTAAGATTAATCTAATTCCGTTTAACCCGTTCCCTCATTCGGGTTATGAAAAACCGTCAAACAATCGCGTTCGTCGTTTTCAGAAAATCTTGGCAGACGCTCGTTATACCGTGACCGTTCGAACGACTCGCGGTGATGACATTGATGCGGCTTGTGGTCAGCTGGTTGGTGACTTCCATGATAAGACTCGCCGTAGCCAGAAATACATTGAATTGCGAGAAGTGAATAGCTAGGCTGTTCAATTAATTTATTCAGTATATGACAAGGATGTCAGTATGCGATTACGGTTAATTGCTTTTTTATTGTGTTGTTCGTTTTGTAGCTCTTGCGCTTATCAGGTTGTACCTCCTTCCTCGCCACCTCTTTCTGAATCCAAAAGATTATCGCTCGCACAAGCCCACCTATTGTTGGGGCAGTGGGCGCTCGCGAAGAATCAATTGGATCGAATAGCGGAACCTCTTCAAGAACGAGATTATTGGCGGTTATTAAGTTTGTATTGGCTGAGTGTTGAGCGATATAAAGACGCATTGTTGGTGCACGAAATGGCATTGGAAAAATACCCGGAAGACGATTTTATTTGGAACAACTATGGTGTTTTGTTGGGGCTGAAAGATCGTTGGAAAGACGCGTGTGAGGCTTTTCAAACAGCGGATGAAAATGGCTTCACTAAGCGTCAATCGGTACAAATTAATCTTTCTCGATGTGCAATACGTCAGAATCACGTAAATTTGGCGGGAATCTATCTAAAACAGGCAAAAGAAATTGCGGAATTGCCTCTGATTGGTTTGATGACAGAGCTCAATCTTGTTTTAATACAGGGTAGTAATGACAAAGCTCGCTTAATTTTTAATAATATCCAGGCTGATAAAAAAATTGCCCGAGGATCGGTGCATTTTGATGAATACAATTGTCTGTCGTGGCATTTAACTGCACGCGAGACTGACCCTACACTGTATTCATCTGCGAGTAATTTTACATGCCTGAATGGCTCAAGGTATTGACATGACAACTGAAATTCAAACGGATGCTTCTGTAAGTAAAACGAGTACAGATACAATTAACATTGGTAAGAGATTAAAAGCGAAAAGACTAGAGCTAGAGTTTGATGAAAGACATGTTGCTACAGCGCTAAAAATTCCAATTGATCAAGTGCGTGCGCTTGAGGCCAACGAGTTTCAATATTTCCGTTCTGTAACATTTGCCCGCGGTTTTCTTAAGAGCTATTGCCGACTTCTAGAAATAGACCATTCTGAAATGCTTCATGCATTTGATAGTGAGCGGGAAGGGGCTGAGTCAACGATTAAGCCAGTAGATAAAGTCAACAAACAGACACATCTTGGTGATCCCATTGTCATCTTTACCTCCATTGTTATTGTTGCGGTTCTGATTTTTCTCGTTTTCTGGTGGCCATCTCAGCCAAATAAGGTTGACGAAGGCAGCGATATAAATAATGAAGTTACGGCGCAGGTAGAGATAGAGACACCGAAAGCGGCACCAGTTGAACCTGTTGTCAATGACGTCTTAAATGAATCTGCTCCTGTGTCGAGTTCAGAGAAAACGATTGCTAAAAAAGTAGTCTCGGAAAAAGCGGTAACAAGTAAGGTCACGAAAAGCGAAAAAACGCTTACGAATGGTGGCGTTGTGACAGGGCTTTCTGCGGAAACGATGGCCATTTTAGAAGAGGCAGGTGTTAGTCCTGAAGAAGTGGTAAGAGCAACGGCAGAGGTTCCAGCAGAGCCTGTTGTTATCCCTCAGGCACCTTCGTATTCTAATGATGTTGAAATTGCTTTTGATCAAGATTGCTGGACTGAAGTTCGTGATGGATCCGGTAAGATTTTATTTTCAGGGGTGAAACCTTCAGGTAGTACATTAGCGCTAACCGGCAATGCGCCATATCGTGTTGTGTTGGGCTATGCCAAAGGTGTGTCATCTTTGAAATACAAAGGTGAAGACTTCGACTTTTCTTCTTTTACACGTAAAGATTTGGCTCGTTTTGAGCTCAAGTAGAGAATCTTATGCATTTTGAATCACCTATTAAACGCCGTCACTCTCGTCAAATTATGGTTGGGAATGTGCCGGTTGGCGGTGGTGCGCCGATCAGTGTTCAAAGTATGACGAACACTGAAACTTGTGATGTGGATGCGACAGTCGCTCAAATTCGTGCTATCGCCGATGCTGGTGCGGATATTGTTCGTGTTTCTATTCCTTCTATGGATGCGGCCGAAGCCTTTAAAAAAATTCGTCAGCAAATAGATACGCCACTGGTTGCTGATATCCATTTCGATTACAAGATTGCGTTAAAAGTGGCGGAATATGGCGTTGATTGCTTACGAATTAACCCAGGTAATATCGGTAATAAAGATCGTGTTCGTGCTGTCGTCGATTGTGCGCGTGATAAAAATATTCCGATACGAATTGGTGTAAATGCGGGCTCTTTGGAAAAAGATCTGCAGAAAAAATACGGTGAGCCAACACCAGATGCACTGGTTGAGTCTGCTTTTCGTCAAATTCAATATTTTGATGAGTTGGACTTTCATGAGTATAAGCTGAGTTTGAAAGCATCTGATATTTTCATGACCGTTGAGGCATATCGAAAAATTGCCAGCCAAATTGATAATCCATTGCATCTTGGAATTACAGAAGCCGGCGGTTTACGCTCAGGCACCGTCAAATCGTCAATTGGCCTTGGTTTGTTATTGATGGATGGTATTGGCGATACACTTCGCGTGTCATTAGCTGCAGACCCAGTCCAAGAAATTAAAGTCGGTTGGGATATGTTGCGCAGTTTGAAACTGCGAAATCGAGGCATTAACTTTATTGCCTGCCCAAGTTGTTCTCGACAGAATTTTGACGTTATTAAAACCATGAATGAGCTAGAAGAGCGTCTTGAAGACATTGTGGTTCCAATGGATGTTGCTGTTATCGGTTGTATTGTAAACGGCCCGGGTGAAGCAAAAGAAGCTGACATTGGACTTGCTGGTGGTTCGCCAAATAACTTGATTTACCAAGACGGTAAGCCGAACAGCAAGACGAAAAATGAAACACTCGTTGATGATTTAGAAAAAATGATTCGTGATAAAGCGTCCGTCAAAGAACGGGAATTGGCCAATATCATCGCAAAAAATTAAGGATCCATTGTGGCTCGTAAAATTCAAGCGATTAGGGGGATGAATGACATCTTGCCTGATCAGTCTTCTGTTTGGTTATACCTTGAAAAAACAGTAGCAGACGTTGTTAAGTCTTATGGATATCAACAAATCCGTTTTCCTATTGTTGAAAATACGGATTTGTTTAAACGCGGTGTGGGCGAAACAACCGATATCGTTGAAAAAGAAATGTATACCTTTGATGATCGTAATGGTGAATCGTTGACGTTGCGCCCTGAAGGGACGGCAAGCTGTGTTCGTGCAGCCGATCAAGCTGGGTTGTTGTTTAACCAAACGCAGCGCCTGTGGTACACGGGCCCCATGTTTCGTTATGAGCGCCCGCAAAAAGGCCGTTATCGTCAATTTCATCAAATCGGTGTTGAAGCATTTGGTATGGGTTCTGCTGATATTGATGCGGAATTGATTACATTATCGGCTCGACTATGGAAAAAGCTTGGTCTTTTAGAGCATGTCGAGTTGCAGTTGAATACCATAGGTTTGGCTTCCGAGCGCGAAGCGTTTAAAGCCGCTTTGGTTGAATATTTGACAGGGTTTAAAGACCAACTTGATGAAGATAGCCAGCGCCGCTTGGTGTCTAATCCATTACGGATATTGGATTCAAAAGATGAATCTACACAATCTGTTCTAAAAAATGCCCCTAATCTTGAAGACTTTATTGGTGAAGAGTCACAAGCGCACTTTGAGCGCCTACAAGCTATATTGAAAGCCAATAATGTGCCTTATGTGATTAACCATCGCTTAGTTCGTGGCTTGGATTATTACGGAAAAACAGTTTTCGAATGGGTAACATCGCATCTTGGTTCACAGGCCACTATCTGTGCGGGTGGGCGATATGATGGTTTGGTTGAGCAGTTAGGTGGTAAAGCAACGCCTGCCGTTGGTTTTGCGATGGGAATTGAACGTTTGGTTCTACTCCTTGAGACCCTGAGCTTAATTCCCGATACCGCAAAGTTCTCGACCGATGTGTTTATTATTAGCATGGGCGACGACGCTGAAATTGCGTCATTTGTTTTGGCAGAAAGTATCCGTGAAATTGACTTAGGTCGCGTGGTTTTGCGTCACTGTGGTGGCGGTAACTTTAAAAATCAAATGAAAAAAGCAGATAAATCAGAGGCTCGTTTCACGATGATTTTAGGACAGGATGAAATTGACAGCGGCGTGTGTCAAATCAAAGATATGTCAACAGGTGAACAGCATACTTGTTTACTGGCAGATGCCCCGACATACATTAATGAAAAACTATAATTGTATTTAATATAGAGCCGCTTTATTAAACGATTAAGCGCTATCTTGAACGAGGAAGTAACCGTGTCTGAATTGAAGACTGAAGAAGAACAAATCGAAGCGTTTAAAGCGTGGTGGAAAAAGAATGGCACAATGTTAGTGGTTGCCATAGCGGTCGCTGTCGGTGGTTATTTTGGCTGGCAAGCTTGGAAAAACAGCCAAGCGAACTACACAAGTGAGGCATCGGCACTTTATCAAAACCTAGTTCAAGCTGCAGCCGATTTAAGTGATGAAAATAATCAAAAAACAGTGACGTTTATTTCTAAGCAACTGGTTGATGATTATGGAGATACCGGTTATGCGGTATTCGGTCAATTATTTTTGGCTCGAGTGGATGCTGAAAATGGTCAGTATGATGAGGCAATTAACGCATTAGACATCGCTATTTCTAAAACTCAAGATGCTTCTTTTGTTGCAATCGCCAATTTGCGAGTGGCTCGTTTATTGCTTCAAAAACAAGATTATACTGCTGCAATGGCGCGTGCAGAAAAAGTGTCTGAAGAGGAATTTGCTGCGCAGCAGCAGGAACTAATAGGTGATATTTTATTATCACAAGGTAAGCGTGACGATGCTCGTGTTGCTTACCAGAAGGCCAGTGAAGCGTTGGGTGTTGGTGTGAACCATCCTTTGCTTGATATTAAACTTAAGGATTTGGTGAAAGGGTAACTATGAGTAAGTTTCTTTTTCTCGTTGTATTGTTTGCCTCTTTAGTGGTTCAGGGTTGTTCTAATGCGCGTCCTGATTTACCAGGGCTTCCGTCGATAGAAAGTAAGGTCAAGCTTAAGACTGCGTGGCGATCGAGTGTAGATGGAAACTTTGGTGAGTCTAGTGAGCGTTTTAATCTTGTTGCAGAAGATGGATCTTTGTTCTTTGTAACGGATAAAGGCACGGCTTACGAGCTTGGTCAGGAAAAGGGCAAGAAAAAAGCGTCTTTCACCACTGATTATAAGCCAAGTGCGGGCGTCACTCGTCATGGCGATGTTTTGTACTTTGGAACATACGATGCTCAGTTCGTTGCTGTTTCACTAGCGACGCAATCGGTATTGTGGGAAAAAACGTTGAGTTCTGAAGTCTTGGCTGAAGCCTCTTATGCTGCAGGCAAGTTAGCGATTCAGACGGCAGATGGCTGGTTGAGTATTCTCGATTCAGAAACCGGTGATACATTGTGGCGAGCCAAAGAAGATTTGCCATCGCTAACTGTACGTGGTACAAGCGCTCCCATTATTGCAGATGGTAAAGTCGTTGCAGGATTTGCAGACGGCAAACTGAAAGCATTCTCTCTACAGAGTGGTAACTTACTTTGGTCTTACGATGTTGGTAAACCAGAAGGTCGTTACGAAATTGAGCGATTAAGCGATATCGACGGCCGTTTAGTGGTTGATAACGGTGTGGTTTATGCGGTTGCTTACAATGGTACGCTTGTCGCACTTTCTATCGAAAATGGCCGACCACTATGGCAACGCAGTATTTCTAGCTCTGTTGGGGTCGCCATCAAAGGTGAGTTATTAGTAGCTGTTGATATGAAGAGTAAGGTGATTGCTCTGAATGCCAAAAACGGCGCTGAAGTTTGGGAAAATACAGATCTTGTTGAGCGAGATTTGATTTCTCCTGAATTTTTCCGAGATTATGTCGCTGTGATGGATCGCGGTGGTTATGTTCATTTGCTTGATGTAATAACAGGCGAAGTTGCAGGACATATAATAGCTGACAATGATGTCCCACCGGGTAGTCGCATGGTGGCGATCGACAAGAAATTGTTTATTCTTACGCCGAACTCTAATGTGACGGCATTGAGCTATTGAAATCAATCTTGATTTCATTTTAGCGATTTTTAAAGAGGCTGCCATTCCTTAAATAGGGATGGTGGCCACTTTGTATTTTTATAGGTAAAAAAATGATTCCAGTTATTGCATTGGTAGGTAGACCCAATGTTGGCAAGTCCACTCTCTTCAATCAATTGACGAGATCTCGTGATGCTTTGGTTGCCGATTACCCAGGCCTAACTCGTGACCGTAAATACGGCGATGGTAAGCTTGGTGAGCATGAATTCATTGTTATTGATACTGGTGGTATTAGTGGTGATGAGCAGGGTATTGATGAAAAAATGGCGCGCCAGTCTTTGTTGGCGATAGAAGAAGCAGACGCTGTATTGTTTCTTGTTGATGGTCGTCATGGCTTAAACCCTGCCGATGAAATGATTGCGAATCATTTGCGTCGTTCCAATAAGCAAGTGTCTCTTGTGGTCAATAAAACCGACGGTATTAATGAAGATATTGCCTTGGCAGACTTTTATTCGTTAGGTTTTGGTGAGTTGCATCCAATTGCGGCCTCTCACGGTAAGGGCGTACACATCTTAATTGATAAAGTGATGTTGCCGTTTGCTGAACGAGTGGAAGAAGCTAAAAGTCAAATTAGTTTGGAATCCCGCGGTATTCGTATTGGTGTGGTGGGTCGTCCGAATGTAGGCAAGTCAACCTTGGTTAACCGAATGCTAGGGGAAGATCGTGTTGTGGTTTATGACATGCCTGGCACTACTCGTGACAGTGTTTATATTCCTTATATTCGTCATGACAAAGAATACACCTTAATTGATACGGCGGGTGTTCGTCGCCGTAAGCATGTGAAGGAAGCGGTTGAAAAATTCTCTATCGTTAAAACCTTGCAGGCGATTCAAGATGCAAACGTCGTAATTGTAGTTATCGACTCCCATGAGGACTTGGTAGAGCAAGATCTGCATATGATTGGTTATGTTCTCGATGCTGGTCGTGGTGTTGTATTGGCGATTAACAAATGGGATGGACTTCAAAAAGATGAGCGCGAGCACATTAAAAGTGAAGTCGAGCGCCGTTTGGGTTTTGTGCCTTATGCGAAAGTGCACTATATTTCTGCTTTACATGGCACGGGTGTAGGCGATTTATACGATACGATCGAAAGCACATATGAGTCTTGTTATGCGAAATGGTCAACAAACCGTTTGACGCGTATTTTGGAAGATTCTGTGGCAGAGCATCAGCCGCCAATGGTGAACAGCCGTCGTATTAAATTGCGATATGCGCACCAAGGTGGATCAAATCCGCCACGTATTGTGGTTCATGGTAATCAGACGGATTCTATTCCAGGAAGTTATAAACGCTACCTTGAGAATAAATTTAGAACCGTGCTCAACATTACTGGCACGCCGATAATTTTCGAATTTAAGTCCTCTGATAACCCTTACGCACCGAAGAAATAACCCCTAATTTTTAGCGTTTTTTCACAGAATCCAAGCGTCTTTATTATATAAAGACCCTTGGATTTTTTTTGTTAAAAATACACATTAAATTACTATCTTATTACGCAGATAGTGGTTAATGTCGCGTCCATGGCATTAAGGAAAAAACCGCATAAGCTTAGGCCTATACACACTTTTTCTTGGCTTTTTTTAAGTACTCTTACCCAGAGTGCTTTCTCTTTATTGCTAAAAGGACATGATATGAAAATTGCAATTCTTTCTCGTAATCCACGACTTTACTCTACCCGTCGATTGGTTGAGGCTGGTGAAAAACTGGGTCACCAAATCGATGTAATTGACACTATGCATTGCTATATGGACATCACAAGTAGCAATCCAGTAGTTCGTTACGACGGTAAGCCGCTTCCTAAATATGACGCCGTTATTCCACGTATTGGCGCGTCAGTGACTTTTTATGGAACCGCTGTTGTTCGTCAGTTTGAAATGATGGGCACATACAGCATTAACGAATCTGTTGCGATCAGCCGTTCGCGAGATAAGCTAAGATCGTTACAGCTAATGTCTCGCAAAGGATTAGGTTTGCCAAAAACGGGTTTCGCAAACCACCCTGATAAAATCAGTGATTTACTTAAAAATGTTGGCGGTGCGCCAGTGGTTATTAAACTTCTTGAGGGCACTCAAGGTATTGGTGTGGTATTGGCTGAGTCTAATAAAACCGCTGAATCTATCATTGAAGCTTTCATGGGCTTGAAGGCTAATATTTTGGTTCAAGAATACATAAAAGAAGCTGGCGGCGCGGATATTCGTTGTTTGGTTGTTGGTGGAAAAGTCATTGCTGCCATGAAGCGACAAGGTGCCGAAGGTGAATTCCGTTCGAACCTTCACCGTGGTGGTACAGCGTCTTTGGTTAAGTTGTCTCCTGAAGAGCGACGCACTGCTGTGGAAGCCGCGAAAGCGATGGGCTTAAACATGTGTGGCGTGGATATTTTAAGATCCAATAACGGTCCATTGATTATGGAAGTGAACTCTTCTCCGGGTCTGGAAGGTATTGAAACGGCTACTGGTAAAGATGTTGCTGCAATGATTATTGAGCACATTGAAAAATCAGCGCTTTCAGCGGGTGCTAATACGAAGACAAAAGGAAAGGGTTAATGGCAAAAGATACATTAACGATTGGAGGGATCGATATTCCTTTGGGCGGCACAGCACGTATTGAACTGCCAATGGTGAAGTTGTATACAGATACAAACATGTCGATGCCCGTTTTCGTTAAGCGTGGTAAGCGATCAGGGCCAACGCTATTTATTAGTGCAGCGATTCATGGTGATGAGCTCAATGGTATTGAAATAATCAGTCGTATTATTCAAAGTAAATACCTTGAAAACATCAAAGGAACATTGATCGCTGTGCCCATTGTAAATGGTTATGGTGTTTTGAGTCAGAGCCGTTATTTACCTGACCGTCGTGATTTGAATCGCTCTTTCCCGGGGTCAAAGCGTGGCTCGTTGGCAGGGCGTGTTGCCGATCGCTTCTTGAGTGAAATTGTCTCTAAGGCGAATTACGGTATAGACCTTCATACTGGGAGCTTGCATCGTACGAACCTACCTCAGGTTAGGGCGAATCTTGATGACCCAGAGATTTTAGCGATCGCGAAAGCGTTTGGTGTCCCTGTTGTTCTAAACTCAAACCTTCGTGACGGCTCTTTGCGCGAGTGTGCAGATGACGCTGGTGCTAAGGTTATTCTGTATGAAGCAGGTGAAGCGTTGCGCTTTGACGAGCTGTCTATACGGGCTGGCGTCCAAGGGGTTGTGGGTGTCATGAGGCACTTGGGAATGATCCCTAAATCAAGAAGTAAAAAGCCGGTTAAAGACCCACGAATTGCAAGAAGCAGCAGCTGGGTTCGAGCAACAGACAGCGGCTTTACGACGCACATTAAGGAATTGGGCGATTTGGTTGAAAGTGGCGATGTCTTGGCCGAAATCAAGGATCCATATGGCGATATTTTGGATAAGGTTCTTTGTAAGAATGGCGGCATCATCATCGGAAAACAGAATATACCCTTAGTTCAAGAGGGTGATGCTATGTACCACATAGCACACTTTTTATCGCCTGATGAAGTGGCTGAAGATGTTGAGATAAGGCACGGAGAACTCATGGACAGTGAGGACTCATCAGTCTTGATTGACTAATTTAGGTTCGGTTTAACGAATGTATAATTGGTTATAAATGACATGCAATAAGTTCAAAATGAGTAATGATAGTGTCATTTACTTGTTGCGTGTCGTTTTTTCACTTTTTTTTCACTAAAATCCCCTCCTCAAATGTAGGGGCTTTCCATGTTTATTCTTCGCGCTTTTTTTTACCTTTTTCTGGTTGCTGGTGTTGCTCAATTAATTTCGTTGGAAGGATACCAACAGCTTGTAGCGGCTGACTACAACGAGCACTCTCTCACTGAGCATCTGCAAGATTTAATGTCATTCTTGAGCTGTATGCTGTTTCTCTATGCGGCACGATCCAATGAAAAGTTAAACATTGCCTCTACTTTGTTGGCGGCTCTGATGGCGATGATGTTTGTACGTGAGTCTGATTCATTATTGGACACCTATGTCTTTGATGGGGCTTGGCAAACCGTGGTAGGCGTTATTTTTATGAGTGTCCTGTTGTTCTTATGGGGGCGGTTTTCTGCCATTTATGTGTCTCTGAAAGCCTACTCTGAGCAACCAAGTTTTGGTACTTTTTTGGCTGGTTTTATTACGATATTGGCGTTTTCTCGATTAATGGGAAGAGGCTCTTTTTGGCAGGCGGTTATGGGGGATTCTTATATGCGTGTTGTAAAGAATATTGTAGAAGAGGGTATTGAAACGCTTGGTTATACTTTGATACTCATCTCGGCAATAGAACTTGCTCTTGCTTGTCGCCGATACAATAAAGTAAAAAAGCATGCTTAATATGTAGCGGTTTAAAGAGATAAAAAAAACGGGTTATGTTTTTCAACATAACCCGTTTTTTTATCTTAAATTTAATGCTGTACTTAGCGAGCTTTAATTTTTGTTTTACGTCGTTTCGCTGGATTGGCCGTTTCGCCAGTGTTACGACTGCTTGCTGGTTTGGCGCCATGAGAATTTTTACGACGTGCTTTTTCAGCCGCTGCATTTTTTTCCATGGTTGGCCTGTTCGACGTATGCGATGCGCCAGTAGCTTGTCCCGGTTTGGCTTTTTGAGGACGACGATGGGTTTGTTTGTCTTTGTCCTCAGCGGGTACCAGCTTATGATCGCCGTGACCAATAAGGTCAGTACGACCCATTTTCACCAAGATGTTACGTAAGTCTTGCCAATTACTTGGATCGTGATAACGCAAGAAGCCTTTTTGTACTGTGCGCTGCTTAGCGTCTTTTGGTGTGTATACGTCTTCACTCTTGTACGTGACAGGCTTTAACGGGTTCTTGCCTGAATGATACATGGCGGTTGCCAAGGACATAGGGGAAGGATAAAACGTCTGTACTTGATCAGGTTTAAAGTCGTTGGTTTTCAACCACACAGCAAGATTCAGCATGTCTTCATCAGAGCTGCCTGGATGGGCGGCGATAAAGTAAGGAATCAAATGCTGTTTTTTACCGGCTTCTTTAGAGTATTTATCGAACATGCGTTTGAAACGGTCATAAGTACCCATGCCTGGTTTCATCATTTTCGATAAAGTGTCTTTCTCCGAGTGTTCAGGCGCAATTTTCAGTAAGCCGCCAACGTGATGCGTCACCAGTTCGCGCACATATTCAGGGTCTTCTACCGCAAGGTCGTAACGTAAGCCGGAAGCGATGGAAACCGTATGAATGCCTTCTACGGCGCGTGTTTTACGATACAGCTGAGTGGTCGGGCTGTGGTCTGTGTTTAAGTTGGAACAAATGGTTGGATAAACACACGACAGTTTACGGCAAGAAGCTTGAACCTCATCGTCGTTACAATTCAAGGTGTACATGTTTGACGTTGGTCCACCAAGGTCTGATATGTGTCCGGTGAAGCCGGGAACCTTGTCTTTTATGTCTTCAATTTCTTTTAAAATAGACTCATGTGAGCGAGATTGGATAACACGGCCTTCGTGTTCGGTGATTGAACAGAAAGTACATCCACCAAAACAACCACGCATGATGTTGATCGACGTCTTGATCATGTCATACGCAGGGATGCGTGCTTTTTTGTATTTCGGATGCGGCACGCGAGCATAGGGTAAATCGAACACGCCATCCATCTCAGGTGTTTCCAATGGAATTGGTGGTGGGTTAACCCAAATCTCTTTTTTACCGTGTTTTTGAATCAGTGCGCGTGCGTTATGAGGGTTGGATTCAAGGTGCAAAATACGTGATGTGTGCGCATACAACACGGGGTCTTTTGATACTTTTTCGAAAGAAGGAAGGCGAATATAGGTTTTTTCAGGATCAAGCTTTTCCCCACGACGAAGTGGGGCTGGAATCACGCGAATAGGCATGACGTCAGATTCTTCTCCGTCTTTGGTTTGGCACTTTCCTTCCGGAATGTATTCATAAGGGCTGTAAATTTGATCTACTTTGCCTGGCCAATCGACCCGTGTTGAATCGATTTCAGTGAAGCCGCCTGGCGGAGAATTACGAACGATGGTCGTACCACGAATGTCGGTGAGTTCGTCTAGGGTTTTACCCATGGCCATTTGATGCGTCACTTCAATCATGGCGCGCTCAGCATTGCCATAAAGTAAAATGTCTGCCGTTGAGTCTATCAACACGGAACGGCGAACTTCGTCGCTCCAATAGTCATACTGTGCAATACGTCGAAGGCTGGCTTCGATGCCGCCAATCATCACAGGGACATCATGAAATGCTTCTTTACAGCGTTGGGAATACACAATCACAGCACGATCTGGGCGTTTTCCACCCACACCATAAGGCGTGTAGGCGTCGTCATTACGCACCTTTAAATCCGCGGTGTAGCGGTTGATTAAGGAGTCCATGTTTCCTGCGGTAATACCGAAGTACAGGTTAGGACGACCAAGTCGCATGAAATCTTCTGTGTTTCGCCAATCTGGTTGGTCAATGATACCGACACGATACCCTTTCGATTCTAATAACCGACCCAATACCGCCATACCAAAACTTGGGTGATCTACATACGCATCACCCGATACAATGATGACATCACAACTGTCCCAGCCAAGCGCGTCCATCTCTTCTCTCGTTGTCGGAAGAAAAGGGGATATGCCGTAACACTCAGCCCAATACAATGGGTACGAAAAGAGTTGTTTGGCGGTTTTATGTCGTTTGATCATTGTCTACTCTTGGTATCGAGAATAATGGCGGCGTTGAATTGGCCGCTATTATGGGGATACATGGATTATCGGTGAAAAATTGTGCCGTATTATCCCAGAAAAAGACTAGGGTAGACAGTCTATTCGAATGCCCTGTGCCTTTATTATCTAAGGTTGAAGCCGCCAGACACTTTCTTCAAAAATGCTATGACCTTGCTCTTTGTATTGCGGATTGGTCAGCGCTAAATTTTCAGAGGCAATTTTCTGAATATCAACGCCCCATAATAATGGAATGCTTTGTTCTTCAATAGAGAAAGGCGGGCATTGTTTGTCGCCATCGTAATGCAATGAAATTAAGAGAATGCACGCCGTAGCCGTCAGTCGATTGAGTGTGTGAGTCACGTAATCGGCGCGCCTTGATTCTGGCATGGCGACCATAGCGGCTCGATCATAACAAGCATCAAACTCGGTTTCGCTGAACTGAAAATAGTCGCCTTCGACAATGCGCAAAGGTAAACCATGAACGGTGTGGATTTTTAATTCGCCTTCTTGGTGCGTGTCATAGGCTAAATCGTTATCGCCAAGAAACTGAATGACCGCCAAAGAGGAAATCTCGACGCCAGTTACACGGTATCCTTGTTCCGCTAACCAAATCATGTCGTTAGATTTACCACATAAAGGCACAAGTATATGGCTGCCTTTTGGCAATATTGGCCAAAACTCAATGAGCTTTGGGTTAACGCCTTCTTGATGGAAACCAATGCGTCCGTTCTTCCAGCGATCCAACCAAAATTCATTTGTAATCACGAGCACCTCGTTAAAATAGGTTTGTTTAATTTCGATGTGTAATGTCTTATTCTAAGTGGAATAATCGGTAGAGGGCAAAAGCCAGTATAGCTGTCTACTCGTATTTTTCACTGCCACTTTGGTCTATTTTACAAATTGCAGTGTTTCATTTTTTTGTATGGAAATATTATGTCTTTAGATCTTGCTCCAGATCACATTAAACTGGCCGTCGACTTAATAGAGTTGCTCGAAAGCCACGACATTGACCCCAATGTCGCAGTGGACGCACTCACCATTGTGTTGCGTGATTTCCAAGAGAAGCAAAATAAGTGCAAAGAAATAGACTCAGAAATACGGAAATAGTTTCCCGAGCGTGATTCAAAATCACTGTGTTTAATGGCTCGTCCAATGGAATGAAATAAAAATAAGAGGTTCTTCCTATGCAATTGATTGCTGTTGTTGCTCCGTTACTTGTCGCTTTGCTCCACCTTTATATTATGTACATTGAAATGTTTCTTTGGGACAAACCAAAGGGAATGAAAACGTTTGGATTGAAGCCTGACTTTGCAAAAGAAACCAAAGTGTTGGCGGCTAACCAAGGTTTATACAATGGCTTTCTGGCGGCGGGTTTGTTGTGGGGGTTGTGGCTTGGTGTCGACGGGATTCATATCACGATATTCTTTTTGCTGTGCGTTATTGTGGCTGGCATTTACGGTGCCATTACGGCGAATAAAAGAATCCTTTTTGTGCAAGCGGTTCCAGGGTTGATTGCTCTGATTGCGTTTATATTGGCGGCTTAACAAATACATCAAGAGGGCGAAGAGGATGTCGGTAAAAGAAAATATGCAGCTGATGGCATCGTATAATCAGTGGATGAATCAAGCGATTTACAAGGCCGTTGCTGAGTTGAGCCATGACGATCTGGTTGAAGATAAAGGCGCATTTTTTGGCTCTGTACTCGGTACACTTAACCATAACCTTGCTGCAGATGTTATATGGTTGAAACGCTTTGCAGATCATTTTACAGAGCTTTCTAGCCTAGATTTTGTTCGAACGCTAGAACGACCAGCAATGCTTAATACTCAGTTGTTTGATGATCTACCCTTACTACAAAGTCAGCGATTTAAGCTAGATCAGTTGATTATAGCTATGATGAATGAGGTAACAGATGAGATGTTGTCATCGGCCTTAATGTATAAAAACATGAAGGGGATCGAGTACTCGCAAAGGTTTGGTTTCACTTTGCAGCACTTTTTTAATCATCAGACACATCATAGAGGTCAGATAACCACCTTACTTTTCCAAATGGGGATTGATGTTGGTGCGACCGATTTGATAACCAGCATTCCACGCATGGAATTGTTATAGTGCGCATATATTTTATCTAGAAAGAGTTCCTATTTTGCACACACTTGACCAACTTAACCGTGGAGAGTTGAAGGGCGTTGTTCGCCTACAGTTATCCGAAAATTTAACTACTTTTCCAGAGGCCATTTTTGATCTCGCTGACAGCCTAGAAATTTTAGATTTGTCTAATAACCATTTAAGCGAATTGCCTGCTGATTTGTTTCGTCTGAAAAAGCTTCGTATTCTTTTTTGCTCTAATAACCGCTTTATTAAATTGCCCGAGGCATTGAGTCAATGTCCGAAATTAGAAATGATTGGTTTTAAAAGCAATCAGATTTCGAGTGTTTCCTCTGAGTCATTACCAACCTTGACGCGTTGGCTGATCCTTACTGACAATCACATTGAAAGACTTCCGGATGATTTCGGTCGATTAGTTCGCTTACAAAAGCTGGCGTTAGCTGGAAATCGTTTAACGTCATTGCCTGATTCCATCGAGAATTGTCAAAAACTAGAATTGATCCGCTTGTCGGCCAACCAGCTTGATGTTTTTCCAGATGTTTTGTTGTGTTTGCCGCGTTTGGCTTGGTTAGCGTTCTCTGGTAATCCATTTTGTGCTGAGCGTGATTCTCATCATGAATTTAAAACGGTTCAGTTTCGTGATTTGGAATTGCAGCACGTATTGGGGCAAGGAGCGTCGGGTGTGATTTCTCGAGCCATTTGGCATCATAATGAATTCGACTTTCCAGAGACGGTGGCCATAAAAGTATTTAAAGGCGAGGTGACCAGCGATGGTTATCCAGAAGATGAGCTTGATGCTTGCTTAGCGGTGGGGAACCATGAAAACCTGGTTAAGCCACTCGCAAAAATAACAGAGTCAGATTGTTCCGCTTTGGTGATGGGGTTGATTCCACCGCATTACACAAACCTAGGTCTGCCACCGAGTTTGGTGTCTTGTACGCGAGATACGTTTTCTGAAGATCTTTCGTTTTCTGTTGAAAAAATAGCGCGAATTATCGATCAAGTTGATTGTTTGGTTGCGCATTTTTGTGAGCAAAAAGTCAGTCATGGTGACCTTTATGCACACAATACCTTGATCAGTGAAGCAGGGCATGTGCTGTTTGGTGACTTTGGCGCGGCATCAAAGTATGGCAACTTATCGAGTCAACAGCAGCAGGGAATTGAGCGAATAGAGCAGCGTGCTCTTGGTTTCTTTATAGATGACATGCTTGGCCTTTGTCTGCAACAGGATAAAGATAATTTGACTTATAAAACGCTTAATTCTCGTCGTTTTAGCTGATTTTCGTACTCTGTTTGTTTCTAGAGTAAACAAAAAAATGCCCGTTTTTCCTAGCGAAAAGCGGGCATTTTCAATTCTGAATGGATGGTTTACGCGAGTGCTTTGGCGCTTTCTGTCAATCGAATGGATTGGTCGCACGCGTTCGCAAGCTCAACGCCTTTCTTAATGAAATGACGGCTAAAGTATTCTTTGTGCTCATCATGTTCATGGAAATTATGAGGTGTCAAAACCGCGGTTAAAACAGGAACTTCTGTTTCTAGCTGAACCTGCATTAATGCGTTACAAACCGCTTGCGCGACGAAGTCGTGACGGTAAATTCCGCCATCAACAACCAACGCGGTGCCAGCGATAGCAGAATAAAGCCCACTTTTTGCAAGCAGCTTTGCTTGCAGTGGAATTTCATAACCACCGGGTACAGGAATAACGTCAATTAATGCGGCATCGTAGCCACGAGAAATTAATTCTTTTTTAAAGCTTTCCACACAATTTAGAACGATGTCTTCGTGCCAAGAAGCATGAAGTATCGCAATACGTTTTGTGGATGGTGTGAAATCAATGTGATTCGTTGAGCTCTGATTCATTGTAAAATCCTATAAATATAAGGTGAATCAGGGCGAACGGGCAGGCAAATACACCATAAAATATGGCATACCTTAAATAAGACGTCGTAAAAATACGACACCATTAGAGGTCTTGTCTGACGCGCTCTCTATCATCCGGACTGTAACCGTCGGCTCTGGAGTCACACCAGATCTGCTGACCCTAAAAGAAAGACTTCCATTAGGCGCTCGCGGGCTTAGAAATAGATTCCTTACCGCCGGTGGGGAATTTCACCCCGCCCCGAGAACGAAGTCGGATAAATCCGACAGGGGGAATATACTTGCTTTTGTAATCGCCTGTCAAAGCGAGCTTTGTCTTGAAATGAGGGATCTTTGTGCAAGCTTTCCTTAATCTAAGCAAGTTAGAGATATTGTGTTGTTTCTGGTAACAAAAAGTAACAATAACTGTGCTTACTGAGTGGAGCTGTTTCACTGGCTTGATATAAGATATAGCGTCAAAATTGTGTTGTTTATCGTATTTTTTTGAAACGTAAACAGATTGGAAAGTGGTTTGAAATGGAATGGAGTCTCAGATAGTGCGTATTCAAAAGTGTTTTTTACGGAATGTATTTTCAGGTTTTGCTGTGCTGAGCCTGGTTGCCTGTAGTTCAGTGAATCAAGACGCGGCTTTGGACGATAAAGTTTATGAAGTAGACAATGTCGAGCAAACCAATTCCGCTGTTTATCGTTGTGATAACACCCCAGTAAATATCTACTTTCATGCTGAGCAAGCTCAATTGTCTTGGCACGACAAAACGTATGTGCTTACTCATGCCGTCAGTGCATCTGGTGTATTCTATTTAGGTGAAGAGCTGTCTTTTTGGATTCATGGTGACGATGCGGAATTAGAGTTCAATGGCATGGAAAAAAGTCACTGCCACCTACTGCGTGTTGAGTCTTAGCCTTTTCTACCTGAACACCACTCATTTTAAATAGTGGTGTTTTCATCCCGTCAAATTTGCAATCCGTGTACAATGGCGTCATTCGCGCATTGTGGCGCTTGATTTGATTGTAGAGATGACATGAGCAAGTTATTTGTAATGGGCATGGGGCCTGGCGATTTAGGTTTGGTGGCACCCAACGCGACCAAAGCACTGGCGGTATGCAGCGACTGGGTGGCTTACGGTTACTATCTGGATTTACTGGGCGAATTAAGTGAAGGAAAAACCTTTCATAACCTTCCTCTCGGTGAAGAAATTGGTCGCGCACGCCTAGCGTTAACTTTAGCGGCACAAGGCAAAGAAACTGCGTTAATCTCCAGTGGCGATATCGGTATTTATGCCATGGCGACCTTGGTCTTTGAATTGCTTGATTTGCAATTACAGGGCAAAGAAAATCATCCGGAATGGCTCGATGTCGACATTGAAGTCATTCCCGGTATTTCGGCGATGCAAGCTGGCGCGAGCCGTGTCGGCGCGATGCTTGGCCACGATTTCTGTACTATTTCCCTTTCTGACTTACTCACCCCGTGGGAAACCATCGATAAGCGTCTTCATGCTTGTGGCGCGGGCGATTTTGTCGTGTCCTTTTATAATCCCGTATCGAAAAAACGTGACTGGCAACTTAACCACGCCCGTGATGTCCTATTGCAATATCGTCCTGCTAGCACACCGGTCATGATTGGCCGTCAACTAACGCGACCAGAAGAAGACATTACCTTTACGACGTTGGGTGAATTAAACGCAAAAGACGTCGATATGTTTACCATGGTGAGCGTTGGGAACTCCGACACCAAACACATTGTAAATGGTGAAAAAGAGTGGATTTACACACCTCGCGGTTACTCTAAAAAGCTATAAGCCTTCATGGGCAAGTCTTCAAAAACATGATTAAGAGAACGATATGACTGTTTATTTTATTGGCGCAGGGCCAGGTGATCCAGATTTGATGACGATCAAAGCGGTCAAAACGATGGCGCGTTGCCCCGTTGTTTTGTATGCCGGTTCTTTGATCCCGACTCAAGTGATCGACAGCGTGCGTGATTCTGCCGAAGCGATTTACGACACCGCTGAAATGAATCTAGATGAAACCACCGCAGTGATCGAAAAGGCCGCTAAAGAAGGCAAAGACGTCGCGCGTTTACAGTGTGGTGACCCTGCGTTATACGGTGCGATTGGCGAACAAATACGTCGAATCGAAGCGTTAGGCATCGATTACGAAGTGATTCCTGGTGTCAGTGCGGTTGCGGCCTCGGCGGCGATGCTGAAGAAAGAACTGACGTTGTCTGGTGTTTCCCAAACCGTGATCATGACGCGTTATGAAGGGAAAACCCCGTTCCCTGAGCGAGAGCGTTTACCGGCATTAGCGGAAAGTGGTGCGACGTTGGCGATTCATCTTGGCGTTACTCGCATTCATAAAATTGTCGAAGAACTGATTCCCCATTACGGTGAAAATTGCCCCGTGGCAGTGTGCTATCGCACCAGTTGGCCAGATCAAGATTATGTGGTCGGCACCTTGGCGGACATCGTCGCTAAAGTCAGAGAGAAAAAGTTCACTCGCACCAGTTTGATTTTGGTCGGTAAAGTCTTAGACACAGATGACTTTGCGGATTCCTATTTATACGATAAAAGCCAAGCGCACATCTTTCGTCCGATACACAAACCTAAAAAGCAGGATTAATCATGCAACTTAATAAGATACCAACAACGATCGTGACGGGCTTTTTAGGAAGCGGTAAAACCACCTTACTTTCTAATGTATTAAAGCAAGCCGCAGGAAAGCGCATCGCCGTCATTGTGAACGAATTTGGCGAGCTAGATATCGACTCTGATCTATTGCGCTCTTGCCCATTGGATTGTCCAGAAGGCGAAGAAAGTAGCCAACGCAGTGACGATGGTTTTTACGAATTGGCCAATGGTTGTATTTGCTGCACAGTAGAAGAAGAGTTTTTACCCGTGATGGAACAGCTCGTGGCTCGTCGTGGCGATATCGATCATATTTTGATTGAAACCAGTGGTTTGGCGTTGCCTAAACCGTTAGTACAAGCCTTCAACTGGCCGGGAATAAAAGAATATTGCACGGTAGACGCTGTGATTACCGTGGTGGATGGCGAGGCCGTTGCCGCAGGGCGTTTTGCGCACGACGAAGAGAAAGTTCAAGCGCAGCGTGAAGCGGATGAAAGCCTTGATCACGACCCAAGTTTGCAAGAATTACTCGACGATCAGTTGAGTGCTGCTGACTTAGTGGTTGTAACGAAAAATGATTTATTAGACGAAGCCGCGCGCGCTCGAGTGCAAGCCATCATTGCCCATGAAGTACCTAGCACCGTGAAAACAGTCTACATAGAAAATGGTGAAGCCGCTCTGGATGTTCTTCTTGGCATCGATGCCGCAACAGAAAGTCGTATTGACGACGTGCATAATCACCACGATCATCACCATGCTCACGGCGCTCATCACGATCATGCTCATGATCACTTTGATTCGTTCGTTGTGACGCTCGGTGAAGTGCAATCGGATCTTTTGCAAGAAACACTTTCTCAGTTGGTTGAAGAGCACAATATCTTTCGTGTGAAGGGCTTTGCCGCTGTACACGGTAAACCGATGCGTCAGGTTTTTCAGGTTGTTGGTACTCGTTTGGATCGTTATTTCGATCGTTTATGGGCCGCCGATGAAATTCGTAAAACCCAATTGGTCTTTATCGGAAAAGGTATTTCGCAGCCGCAAATCGAAGGCATTTTGAACGATGCGTTGAGCGCCTAATTTCTGAGCCAATTGAGAGAGGAGAAATAAGTGCATTTGCTGGCGGCCAAACCAGGGGGATTTGTTGACGATGAAGGCATTGTCGATCTAGGACAAACCCCTGCAGACATTGTAATTTTGGCCGCGGCGGATTCTGTATTAGGCGCGTTAGGCAGCGCACTTGATCAGTTGTTTTCTTCTCGCCATTGCTCCCATGATGCTTCTCTGGAAGTTAGTGACAGCAACCGATTACCGAGTGTTCGTCTTGCTAATTGGATGCAGTTGGCAAAACCAGCGGCTTATGATTTGTACGAACATAAGGTGCTAGAACACGCTAAGGTGGTGGTCGTTTCTTTACTGGGTGGCGAGCATTATTGGTCGTACGGTTTTCAGCAGTTGCAAGCCTGGTCGAAAGCCAAAAAAGGCCGTACGTTAATCGTCGTGCCTGGCGATGACACACCGGATCCGGCTTTGATGAGCGCGTCTAATTGCGATATGGAAGATGCCCACAGAGTATGGCGCTATTTTCGTGAAAGCGGTCAGCGAAACAGTGAGCAATTTTTTCGATTTCTTGCCGCGCAATTTTTTCAAAAAAATATCGAATGGCAAGAACCCGCCCCGTTGCCCAGCGCGCTTATTTACTTTCCAGGCAATAAATCAAATCAACGTCAGGCTTCTAGTTTAAGTGAATGGCAAGCGCATTATCAGACGGCGCTGTCTTATTCAGCGGATGCAAAGGCTCAACCTGTTGTGCTGGTGGTGTTTTACCGTTCGCATTTACAAAGTGGCAATACCGCCATGTTCGATGGCTTGTTAGACATCATCGAACAAGAAGGTCTTGTTCCTTTGGCCGTTGCTGTAAGTTCCTTAAAAGACGATGTGTCAGTGGGCTTGATCGAATCCCTTGCGGAGCAAACGAACGCCAGTGTGATATTGAACACCACAGGCTTCGCTGCGAACCGAGTCGGCAGCCCAGACCTCGCGTCTGAGCCAACCGATTTTCAGTCGGCTTTTACTTCCCCCATTCCTGTTTTACAGCTTATTTTATCGGGCAGTACGCAAGACGACTGGCAAGAACAGACACAAGGATTACGCAGCCGAGATGTGGCGATGCAAATCGTCTTGCCAGAAATGGACGGTCGAATCATTACTCGCGCAGTCAGTTTTAAAGCCCTCAGTCATTACAACGAAGTCGCGCAAGTGGATTTGGTGCGTTACGAACTTCACCCAGAACGGGCTCGATTTGTGGCGCAATTGGCGAAGCGTTATGTCAATTTAGCGAGTAAGCCGAATGCTGAAAAGCGCATCGCATTTGTATTGGCCAACTACCCAACCAAAGACGGCCGAATTGGCAACGGCGTAGGCTTGGACACACCCGCGTCGACGGTGAATTTACTCAAAGCGCTAAAAAATGCAGGTTACCCAATTAGCGATATTCCCGAGCACGGCAACGCATTAATTGAGGCGTTATTGGGGGCGGTGACAAACAACCCAAATACCTTACATGAGCGTGGCTGCTGGCAAAGTCTCGCCTTAGAAGACTATCTTGAACATTTCTATCAGTTACCGTTGGAATGCCAGAATGCGGTTTGGGATCGTTGGGGGCCGCCAGAAGACGATCATAAATGCCGAGAACAAGGCGGTCAGCGACGCATCATGCTGGCGGGCATTCGTCTTGGCGAAACCTTCATTGGTATTCAGCCGGCACGCGGGTTTAATCTCGACCTTGCGGCGAACTATCACGATCCTGATTTGATTCCGCCACACAGTTATTTGGCGTTCTACTTTTGGCTGCGCCATGTTTATCAAGTTGATGCTTTTGTACACGTTGGCAAACATGGCAACCTTGAATGGTTACCGGGCAAAGGCACGGCGTTGTCGGAGTCTTGCTGGCCCGACATTGCGCTTGGGCCAATGCCGAATTTTTACCCTTTTATTGTTAATGATCCGGGTGAAGGCGCACAAGCCAAGCGCCGAACGCAGGCGACCATTATTGATCATCTTATGCCGCCAATGACGCGAGCCGAAACTTACGGTGATATGGCCGATTTGGAAAACCTAGTCGACGAATATTATCAAGCCATGGGCATGGATGTGCGTCGCGAAACGTGGTTGCGTGAGCAAATTCTCAAAAAAGTCCAAGAATCCCATTTGTTAGAAGAGCTCACTGGTGTTGAAGTCAGTAATGATGATTCTGTGCTAGAAGGATTAGACACCTATTTGTGCGAAATCAAAGAAGCGCAAATTCGCCACGGCTTACATCGTCTTGGGGAATTACCAGAAGACGACAAACTGGCCGATACGCTGGTGGCCTTGCTGCGTTTACCTCGTGGTAGCGAGACATCAAGCCAAGGTATTTTGCATGCCTTGGTGAAAGACTTTGGATTGAAGCAAGATGACTTTGACCCGATGCAAAGTGTTCGAACAGCTTGGCTTGGAATCAAACCTGAGCCGTTAGCCTTGGTGAGCGAGGTGGACTGGCGAACCCATGCGGACACCAAAGAACGGCTCGAATTATTCGCCAAAAGCATGGCGCAGACGTATTTGATTCAAAGTCATTCTACGGCTGAATTGGCTAAGGCGTTTCCGCAAACGGCGGTGCTTTTGTCTCACGCTAAAAAGACCTTGATGCTGGCGTTGGAAAAAAGTGCAGAAGATGAGATTCAAGCATTGCTAATCGGTTTGGCGGGCGGCTTTATTCCACCGGGACCGAGTGGTGCGCCAACTCGTGGACGTTTGGATACCTTGCCCACTGGTCGCAATTTCTTCTCGGTGGATAATCGGGCGATTCCATCGCCTGCTGCGTGGGCGATTGGACAACAATCTGCTGACGCGTTGATCCAGCGCCACTTGCAAGAACACGGCGATTATCCAAAAGATTTGGGCCTGTCTGTGTGGGGCACCGCGACCATGCGAACCGGTGGCGATGACATTGCGCAAGCGTTTGCCTTGATGGGCGTTCGACCTATTTGGGCACCGGGCTCGAACCGAGTGACGGACTTTGAAATACTGTCTTGCATGCAGTTGGGTCGTCCTCGGGTTGATGTGACGTTGCGTGTATCGGGGTTTTTCCGGGATGCGTTTGCCAATGTAATGCGGCTTTATGACGCGGCGGTACAAGCCATTGCGGACTACGCTGAACCGGGAAATGGCAATACGATTCGTGCAAATGTCCAAGCGAGAAAACACACCTTGCTTGAGCAAGGAATGGACGAAGAGCAGGCCAGTCGTCAAGCGTCCTATCGCGTGTTTGGCAGCAAACCCGGTGCGTACGGAGCAGGCTTACAAGGTTTAATCGATGAACGTTGTTGGGACACCAAGGCTGATTTGGCCGAAGCATATGTTAATTGGGGTGGTTACGCCTACGATGGCAATACGTATAACGGCGAGCAAGATGGTGTTGAAGCGAAAACAGCTTTTATAGAGCGTTTGTCAAAACTGGATGCAGTGGTGCAAAACCAAGACAATCGCGAGCACGATATTTTAGACTCGGACGATTATTATCAGTTCCAAGGCGGCATGACCAATGCTGTTACTGAGTTTAGTGGGCAAGCGCCGAGTGTGTATCATAGCGATCATTCGAACCCGAGTTCACCGAAAATTCGCACGCTGAAAGAAGAGTTGAATCGCGTAATTCGCTCACGGGTTTTGAATCCAAAATGGATCGACGCTATGCAAGAGCATGGTTACAAAGGGGCGTTTGAAATGACCGCCACGATTGATTATTTGTTTGCTTATGATGCGACGACGGACTTGGTCGCCGATTATCAGTACGAACAGGTGACAGATCGTTTGTTACTTGACCCAGACAATCAGGCCTTTATGCGCGATAATAACCCTCACGCGTTGGAAGAAATGGGCGAGCGCCTGTTAGAGGCGATTCAACGAGGAATGTGGCAAAATGCCGAGACGCACCGAGCGCAAATTCAATCCTTGTTGCTTGATTTAGATCAGCAACAAGAACAAGGTCAGTAATCTACCATCAGTGATTGAGACACAGAAAACTTGGGCAGAAGTTTTTTGATCATTTAGTGAATGACGGACGACAGTCAGAGTCGACAAAAAGAGAGAAACAATGAGCAATACAAAAGCAGCCAAAAAACAGGGCATTATGATTTGTGGTCACGGAAGCCGTGACAAAGACGCAGAGCGTGAGTTTGGTTTAGTGGCGAAAGGGTTAAAAGAGCGTTTTCCTGAACTGCCTGTTGAATATGGTTTTCTAGAATTTTCGGCCCCTAATATACACATGGGCTTAAACAGTTTATTGAGCCAAGGTGTGGAAGAAATCTACGCGGTTCCTGGTATGCTGTTCGCGGCAACCCACGCTAAAAATGACATTCCTTCTGTGCTGACCACGTACGAAGAAAAAAACTCAGGCTTACACATTACGTATGGCCGAGAGTTAGGTTTGCAGGACGACATGATCGATGCTTTTCAAGCGCGCATCTACGAATCGCTTGGACTTGATCCTGCTAACCCACCAGAAAACCTCTATGACACGCTGTTGGTTGTCGTCGGTCGTGGTACGTCGGACACATCGGCCAATGCCGAAGCCGCAAAATTGACGCGTATCGTTAGTGAAAACATGGGTTTTGGGTGGTCGGATACCGTGTATTCTGGCGTGACTTATCCGTCGGTGGGCGTGGGATTAGAAAACCTCATGAAGTTGGGGTACAAGCGCATTGTTGTTGCGCCGTATTTCTTATTCACGGGCCGATTGATTAAGCGTATTCAAGGTTATGTCGATAAAGTCGCACAAGCGAATCCTACGATTGAGTTTATTCAAACGCCGTATTTGAGCGATCACCCACGTGTGATCGATGCCTTTCAGCACCGTGTAGAAGAGATCATGCAGGGCGAATTGCAAACGGGCGAAGAAACCCTGATGAGTTCGTTCAAGCGTCGTCTGGCGGCGGGCGAAGTGGATGTACATCATCATCATGCGGAATTTGTTGATCCACAAGACGATACGCAAGGATTGTCTGACTTTGACCTCAAACACGCGGTCGTGTCGACAGGCGATGCTTCTCACTCTTCCGTTTTGAAACCGCATGCACATGATCATGGGCATTCTCACAGCCACAATCATGCACATGGGCACTCGCATGACCATTCCCATGGGCATAGTCATGGTGTTTACAAGCATATTGGTCACCCAATGGGGCCAAGAACCATGATTGGCGAAGGCATTTGTTGTTGTTTCATGGGGCAGTTTACCGATGAGATTTTAGAAGAAGAAAAATCGAAGATCGAAGGGGATTGCACAAAAACCGCCTTTGCTCATCGAAAATAAACAATGCGTTTTTTGTTGAATGCGTAACTCTTGGCTCGACGGGCTGGATTCTGGTGATTATTTAGCTTCTAATGCAAGGGCTAACTCTGAACGCGAATATTGACCGATACAACATAGCCAGCCCAATTTGCTGGCTTTTTTGTATCCGTTACGAATTTGCTATACGGTATAGCGCTTTATTTTTTTAAATTGGTAGTCTTACTCTTATGTCTTTTTTTAGGGAAATCCTTACATTGAATAGGATATTCAAATCACTTTTTCTAGTGTTGTTTTTTTTCAGTGCGTTAGCGATTGTATTTTTAAAATCGGAATACAATGTCGATAAAGTAGATCTACTGGACGTTAAAAGAGAGTTGGTGGAAGGCTTTCATGCGTCAGGAAGAGATATATTCTTTTCTGATGAAGAACATCTTGCATCGGTTGAGTGCAATATTGTGACAAACTACAAGAATGACATTTGTGGTTTGGTGTTTGTTTTACCTCAAAAGCAAGGTAAAGGTTTTCCCCTCGATCGCTATGATTCTTTGAACTTCAATATCGAAAGCCACTCAAGCAATGACGCTTACAATCATCGGATTCGAGTTTTTGTCAAAAATATTTTAGGGACAGAAACCGATGAATTAGAAGAAATAAAAGCCTTCAAATTCCATGCCGTACGCATTAAAAGCAACGGCGATATGGTCGTTCCATTGTCCCGATTCAAAGTAGAAACCTGGTGGGAAGATATGAACAACATACCGTTTAATCTTTCCTATGTGGATATGAGTTCGGTCGCGAGCATAGAGTTTTTCATCAACGACATGCCAATTTTAGATGAAGGCCGTTACACGATCACCTTGTCTAAATTAGAGCTTGTCGGTCGTGTTGTTTCAGATGCGGTCTTGTACAAAGTCCTGCTGTATTCCTGGTTGTTATTTTCTGTCTTTTCGATGGCTTTTTATTTTCTATTAAAGCTTGAAACGTTTAATAAAATGCGAGGTCAGGCTTACTACGATCCTGATTCTAATCTATTAAATATGATTGGTTTTGAAGAAAAATATAAAAAAGTAGCCAACAAAAAAGCGACCTTTTATCGAGTACGAGTCATAAACTGGAACAGCTTAGTGCGCCATTTTGGCCTGTTAATGGCCAATTATTTACTAAAGCAAGTTGTCGTAAAAAACGCGGGACTAAATAAAAATTATTTTTCCATAACCGCTCGTTTAAATAACAATGAACTGATCTTTGTTCGTTATGGTGGCCCTTTATCCATTGAGCAAGAAGAAATTTTTATTGGCGCCATGTTGTCTCCAATCAATGTTTCCGGCTTGGGCGAACTGCGACTGGATGTAAAGGTAGGCGTGAGTTTGGAAGAGAAGTCGCCTAAAGACAGTCAGTTTGTTTTAGACCGTACAGACATCTCGATTCAGTCCATTCTTCGTAATAAAACTCGATTGCAATTTTACAGTCGGGAAGTAAGCCAGCAGGCTGAGCAAAAGACATTTTTAGAGAAGCAAATTAAACTGGCGTTAAAAAGAAGAGATTTTTATCTTTTGTATATGCCGATTTACAGTGCATCGGCGAATAAAATGATAGGGGTTGAGGCGTTACTACGATGCCGCTTACAAGGTCTAAAAGACATCTCTCCTGAAGTTTATATATCCATTGCAGAAGAAACGGGCTTGGTTCGAGACATTGATCTTATGGTGATTGATATGGCTCTCCGAGACTTTTCTCAATTCAACTTCCCTAGCGACTTTACGTTATCGATCAATTTGTCTTCAAAGGAATTGCTGGATACGTCGTTTGTTTCACACTTTAAACGAATGGTTAATCGTGCGGAGTTTGACTTTAATCGTCTGTGTTTAGAAATTACCGAAACCTTCCTATTAGACATCGACACGGTCTGCGTTAAAACCATCGATGACTTTAGGGCAATGGGTTGTAAGGTATCGCTCGATGATTTCGGAACGGGTTATACCTCGTTCCAGCAATTGGTTAATTTTCCAGTCGATGAAATAAAAATAGACAGAGACTTTATTGGTGGGATGAAAAACAATAAAGGTTATGATGCCATCGTGAATTCGTTAATATCCATTGCTGATGCTTATAACTACAAAGTGGTTGCAGAAGGTGTTGAAGACATTGAAACCTATGAATTATTAGTAAGCAAAGGGTGTGACTTTTTTCAGGGGTATTATTTTTCAAAACCCATTAAGTTGTCTGATATCTACTTAATGACGGAAAAAAGTATAACAGATCAATCGAAAGCGGATGGTGACATTCACCTTTTATAGTGAAGACTGTCGATCTGATCGAGAGAGTCGCGGCCCATTGTGTTAAACAAAAAAAAACCACGATCGATCATTCGATGTGGTTTTTATATCGACTTTAACGTGTTAAAGCGTGAAAGGGCGGTCGCCGTCTTCGTCTTTAATACGAGTTGGCAGACCCATGTCGTTTAGCAAACCTAAGAAAGGTTTTGGATCAAGCTGCTCAACATTGCGCATTTCTTTTGCGTCCCAAGTGCCATTGGCAACCAGAATCGCGGCAGCAACAGGCGGCACACCAGCGGTATAAGAAATACCTTGGCTTCCCACTTCGTTGTACGCGTCTTTGTGATCCGCTACGTTGTAGATAAAGACTTCTTTCTCTTTGCCATCTTTGATGCCTTTCACCACATCGCCAATACACGTCTTGCCAGTGTAATCTGGTGCAAGGGAAGATGGGTCAGGCAGTACCGCTTTAACGACTTTCAAAGGAATAACTTCTAAGCCTTCCGCGGTTTTTACTGGCTGCTCAGAAAGCAAACCTAGGCTTTTTAGCACAGTGAAAACATTGATGTAATGTTCGCCAAAGCCCATCCAGAAACGCACGTTTGGCACGTCTAGATTTTGAGAAATAGAATGAACTTCATCGTGGCCAGTCATATAAGCGGTTTGTTTACCAACGACTGGTAAGTCATCTGTTCGGCTCACTTCGAACATTTTATTTTCTTGCCACGCACGATTTTGCCAAGAGTAAACGCGACCGGTAAATTCACGGAAATTGATCTCTGGGTCAAAGTTGGTTGCGAAGTATTTACCGTGACTACCGGCATTGATGTCGATAATGTCGATGTCGCTGACAGTGTCGAAATAATCATTGTAAGCAAGTGCGGCGTACGCGTTTACGACACCTGGATCAAAACCTACGCCAAGAATAGCGGTCACGCCTTTGTCTTTACATAATTCGCGGCGTTTCCATTCGTAGTTTGCATACCAAGGTGGTGTTTCACAAATTTTTGCTGGGTCTTCGTGGATTGCCGTGTCGAGATAAGCCGCGCCAGTTTCTATGCAGGCTTCTAATACAGACATGTTGATGAAGGCAGAACCTACGTTGATGACGATCTGAGATTCAGTATCGTTAATCAATTTGACCGTTGCAGCAACATCAAGTGCGTCAAGGGCGAATGCTTGAATGCGGCCCTCTACCTTCATGCTACCTTTGTCGAGTACACTGGATACAATATCGTCGCATTTCGTAACGCTGCGCGAAGCAATTGCGATATTGCCCAGTGTGTCATTGTGTTGGGCACATTTGTGGGCTACAACACGAGCCACGCCTCCGCCGCCAATAATAAGCACATTTTGTTTCATAGTAACGCTGTCTCCAAAGTTTTAGTCTAAGTCTAGGCAGTTAGGAAAGATTCTGCTCAAAATCGTTGTAATCAAATTCTCTGACAAGTTCGATGCTTCCATCTAATTGACGTATGGCAATGGACGGCATTTTCACACCGTTGAACCAGTTCTTTTTCACCATGGTGTAACCAGCGGCGTCTTGGAAAGACAACCGATCACCCACTTGCAGTGTTTTTTCAAATTTAAATTCGCCGAAAATATCGCCCGCTAAGCAGGATTTTCCGCAAATCATGTATTCGTGTTCTCCATCGCAAGGGGCCATTTTAGCATTTTCACGATAGATCAGCAGGTCTAGCATGTGCGCTTCAATGGAACTGTCGACCACGGCTAAATTCTTGCCGTTAAACAAAGTGTCTAATACGGTGACTTCAAGTGTGGTGCTTTTGGTAATCGACGCTTCGCCAGGTTCTAAATAGACTTGAATGTCGTATTTTTCAGCAAAGGCTTTTAGGCGTTGGCAAAATTGATCGATAGGGTAGTTGTCACCTGTAAAATGAATCCCGCCACCAAGGCTGACCCAGCTTACTTGCTGAATCAAATGTCCGAAGCGTGCTTCGATAAGCGTTAACATTTCATCAAAGCGTTCGAAGTCGTCGTTCTCGCAGTTGTTGTGGAACATGAACCCTGAGATGTCGCCAATGACCGTTTCGATTTTTTCAGGATCCCATTCGCCAAGACGGCTAAAAGGCCTTGCTGGATCGGCAATCAAAAATTCAGACGTGCTGACTTGAGGGTTCACCCGCAAACCGCGAGTTTTGTTTTCACTGGCCGTTTTAAAGCGATTAAATTGACCGATGGAATTAAAAATAATTTTGTCGGAATGGGCCAAGACTTCGTCAATTTCATCGTCTGAATACGCCACGCTGTAGGCATGCGTTTCGCCTTGAAACTTGGTTTTGCCCAGTTTAACTTCGTATAAAGAAGAAGACGTGGTGCCATCCATGTACTCTTGCATGAGGTCGAATACAGACCAGGTTGCAAAGCATTTAAGCGCCAATAAAGACTTGGCTCCGGACTGTTGGCGCACGTAAGCGATCTTCTCTAAATTCTTCAGAAGAGCGGCTTTATCAATGAGGTAATATGGAGTCTTGATCATGGCAACCTGCCCGTTAGTCAAAACGGAGTATTCTAGTGCAAAGGCGGGTGTGTTTTCTAGCTTAAAATAGGTATTTAAATATCCTTCTTGACCATTTCGACAATTTTTACGCTTCCTTTTATTAACGTAGGATTTTTAGCGGCTTGGTTTGTCCTCCTCATGGGGGATTCATTGGTGATTTCACATTTGCGTAAGAGAGAATAGGGTAACCTCTTGGCTAATTCTGCTCTATAATCCGCTACGATTGATTTTATTCGGCGTTTTAAGGTGCATACTTTCGCCATTAATAGATTTTTGAAGAGTATAAGGAACATCTTAGTATGTTGATTTTAGTAATAGGTTTGGTGATTTTCTTTTGTTTGCATTCCGTACGTTTGGTTGCGCCGCAATGGCGTGAATCCAGTATGAAAGAGCACGGAGAAATGCGTTGGAAAATGCGTTTTGGCTTGCTTACGTTGATGTCGACGGCATTCATTGTTATGGGCTATATGCAAATGCGCGTTGAACCTATTTGGTTGTGGTTTCCACCGGTTTGGACGCGTCATTTAGCGGGTTTACTTGTGCTGGTAGCGCTGTTCTTTGTTGGTTCGGCGTTAGTCAAAAATTCCACCATGAAAAATAAAATGGGTTACCCAATGTTAATTGGGGTGAAAATTTGGGCATTTGCTCACTTAATCAGTAATGGCACCGTGGCCGATGTGATGATATTTGGCAGCTTTTTAGTGTGGTCTATTGTGAGCTTTGCTGTGTACCGTCGTCGTGATCGATTGGCAGGTGTGGTGTATGAGCAATCTGAAGATTCTAGCGTGCCGGCTAATTTAATCGCTTTCGTGTTTGCCATGATGTCTTGGTTCACGATTGTTTTCTATTTGCATCAAGCGATTATCGGTGTTTCTCCACTGGTCTAATGGATGTTAAGCACATAAAAAAAACGCCCTGTTAGAAATCTGACAGGGCGTTTTTTTTGGATGAACCGAGTGATTAGGTTCTAAAGTTGTTGATGTTTTTCGTTAAATCATCCGCTAATGACTTAAGTTCTTCCGCACGAGAGGCACTTTCAGCCGCAAGTGTAACCAGTTCAGTAGAACCTTGCTGAATGTCTGCTGTATTCTGATTCACTTCGGCGGTTACGCTGGTTTGTTCTTCCGTTGCGGTCGCAATTTGCGCCGCACGATCATTGATCGTCGTGACAGATTGCTGAATCGTATCTAAGCTGATCTTCGCCTGATTCACGTCTTCTACGCTGTCATTCGCTCTGGTATGGCTAAGCTGGATTTTGACAACGGCGTCTTTGGTGATCTTCTGCAATGACTCAATCATTTTTTGAATTTCTTCAATTGAGCTATACGTGCGCTGAGACAGCACTCGCACTTCATCGGCGACGACGGCAAAGCCTCGACCTTGTTCACCAGCGCGGGCTGCTTCTATCGCCGCGTTCAACGCAAGTAAGTTGGTTTGCTCGGCGATGGCTGAAATGGTCGTCAAGATCGTATTGATGCCATCGGCATTTTTACTTAAATCGTTTATTACGTCGGCAACGCCTTGGATATCAGCGGCCAAGGTGCGAATGCTTTCTTGGCTTTTAATGACTTGAGACTGACCAAGGTTGCTGGCGGCCACGGTTTCGTCTGCATTGATCGCTGTGTTGGTGGCGTTGGTAGCAATTTCTTGTGTTGCCTGCGCCATCTGATGGATCGCGGTCGCCACCATTGCGATATTGTGCTGCTGCTCTTCTAATTTAAGCGCACTGTTTTGTGATGAATCATGAGCGGCGTTGGCTTGGCCTGATAAATCATGGCCGATCTCTTTAAGGTGCGAAATGGTACCGTGTAGCAAGGCCACAAACTGGTTGAAGTTACCAACTAGAAGCGCGATTTCATCGTTAGACGTCGCGGTTAAGCGTTGGGTCAGATCGCCATCGCCTTTTGCTATTTGCGCCATGCTATCGGATACGCGGCGTAAATCTTTCAATAAGAAGCGCGTGACTTGAACCACGATTAAGATCGCAATGGAAAGCAGTACAAATACGGCGATGACAATGTTGGTACTGAGGTTAACGAGCGGCGCGTTTAATACCTGCTTGTCCATCATTAGACCGAGAACCCATGGGCTGCCTTTTATGTTACTGGCGTACATCAGGATGTCTTTGTCGTGCAATTTAAGCTCGGTAAATTGTGCTTGGTTGCGGATATCGGCGAAAAAACGTCCATTTAGGACAGGGGACAACTCCGACGCGTCTTTCAAAATACGTTTGGTATCTGGGTGCGCAATGATTTTTCCGTTGCCATCAAACAAGGTGCTGTAACCGTCACCTGCGACATTCATGGCAATGATGGTATCGATCATGCTGTCTAAGAACACCAAGCCACCAATTGCACCAATGAATCGACCATTGATGGTAATAGGCTCAACAAAGGTCATAGAGAGCTTTTTGGTGGACGACGAAATATAAGGTGCAGTGACATACGCTTTGTTTTTGGCTTTGGCGTCGATATACCAACCACGTTTTCTTGGGTCATAACCTGCGCTGTTGAGTGATGGATCGTGACGATACATCGCGCCATTTTCTAGGCCTAAGAATGTCATACCAAACTGCAAGCTGGCTTGCGCTTGTTGCAGGATATTTAAGATGTCTTTTTCACTGGCTTCTGGATTGGCTTTTAAAGACGCTTCAATTTTATCTCGTACGGCGTGCATGGTACTAATGCGATCATCGGACCAACTGCTGATGTACGTGGATATAGCGCTGGCTTGAGAGCGTGCTTCTGACTTTATGCGAGCATCGCTGTCGGTTTTAAACGCATAAAAAGACACACCACCAACCCCAATGGCAATAATAATGGCCACGATAATGGATTGGAGGGTGATCTTTGTCTGTAACGAAAAGTGCATCCGTTTTCTCCTTCGTATTCTGAAAAGTGCAATTCTACTGAGTGTGTTTGACTGGTCTGTATTTTCGCGGCGATTTTGTACTATTTAGCGTTCACTTTCTATTAGTTTTTCGACATCGGATAGTTTTGATACTTTTTAGGCTTTCTGTTATCGTCCGCGACCCTTTTACGAGCGATGACAGGTAAGAAATAGATGATTTGTGGATTTGATTACGGAACATCCAATTGTGCATTAGGCATCGTGCAAGATTCGGCTGTGAATTTGGTCGCGTTAGAAGGAAACCATACGTTTTTACCTTCCACTTTATACGCCTTAGATCGCGATTTGATTACGGAA
Organism: Marinomonas profundimaris; assembly: GCF_000508165.1. Lineage (GTDB taxonomy): Bacteria > Pseudomonadota > Gammaproteobacteria > Pseudomonadales > Marinomonadaceae > Marinomonas > Marinomonas profundimaris. The sequence continues at coordinate 49,170 of NZ_AYOZ01000001.1, forward strand.
GCCGTTGGCAGAAACATTCAAAGCATTCAGTCTCGCCAAGCCTTTGCTGAACTTCGTCAAAATGCATTAGCACGCGCCAAACGCGCGCGTTATGAAGAAGACATCGCAGACGATGACCAAACCTTGTTTTTTGGTCGAGCGGCATTTGAGGAATATTTTCAATGGCCTGAAGAAGGCTACTTCGTAAAATCGCCTAAATCTTTTCTAGGCGGCGCAGGGTTACGCGCAGAGCATATCCATTTTTTTGAAGACGTCGTTACTGTCATGATGCAAAACATCAAGCAGCGAGCGGAAAAAACCTTAGGCGCAGAGATTACTCACACTGTAATTGGTCGCCCGGTGAACTTTCAAGGCATCGATGCAGAAGTCAGTAACCGCCAAGCTTTAGATATTCTAACCACCGCCGGTAAACGTGCGGGCTTTAAAGAAATCGAATTCCTTTATGAACCGATCGCGGCGGGTTTGGATTTTGAAGTGGCAATGACCGAAAATAAAACGGTGTTGGTTGTCGATATTGGTGGTGGTACAACAGACTGTGCCATGGTTCGCATGGGGCCAGATTATGTGAAAAAGGACGATCGTCGTAACGATTTTTTAGCGCATACCGGTGAACGAATTGGTGGTAACGACTTAGACATTCAAATCGCAGGTAAACATTTAATGCCACTATTTGGTATGGACTCGCTGTTGAAAACAGGCCTGCCAATGCCAACACAAATGTATTGGAATGCCATTACCACAAACGATGTGTCGGCTATTGCCACGTTCAATAGTTTAGAAACTAAGAATCACATCCACCAAATGCGCTTGGATGCGGCCGAACCGAAATTGATTGAGCGTTTTTTGCGGATGCGAGAAGAAAAGCACAATTATCATATAGTGCGCAGCGCAGAAGAGGCCAAAATTGGTTTGTCTGATGCTTTGCAATATTCAGCGTCATTGGAATACATCGAAGCAGGGTTAGGAGCCACTATCACGCGTGATGAGTTGACTAAATCCATTGCTTCGCCATTAGAAAAAATGTTGAACCTAATGGAAAGCGCGATCAAGCAAGCAGGCGAAAAACCAGACTTAATCTATATGACAGGTGGTTCAGCGAAATCGCCAGTGATTCGCGATGCAATTCAACGACGCATCGGCGATGTCCCTGTGTTGGATGGCGATCACTTTGGCAGCGTCGCGGCAGGGTTGACCGTGTGGTCTGAACGTATTTTTAGATGATTCTGTATTTTAGATAAGCCTATTTGAGCACGTTTCATAAGAAGGCCCGCAATATAAAAAAGCGAGTCGACCTAGGTCAACTCGCTTTTTTTGTGCTCGAAAGCCCCTTTCATATAAAGGTAATTACATTGAAAAGCGATCAATCGACGATTTGAGTTTAATCAAAACTTCCGAAAGTGTTTGGGTTGTCGCCATCATCTCTTTGACACCATTCGCGGTTTCATTCGATACGTTACGAATGTTGCTGATGTTTTCATTAACGCTAGACGCGACAGCGGATTGCTCCGTAATCGAGCTGGCAATATTGATCGACATGGAATTGATTAAGCTCACGGACTCCGTCACTTTCATTAATCCTTTACTCGCTTCCATGGCTTTTTCTGCGTTGCCTGCGGCTTGATCACGTCCATTGATGACTTCGATCGATGCGCTCTTAGACAATTTTTGCAGTTGGCCAATCATGCCTTCGATTTCTGCCGTTGCGTCTTGTGTACGAGTGGCTAAGGTTCGTACTTCATCGGCAACAACCGCGAATCCTCGACCTTGTTCGCCTGCTCGCGCCGCTTCAATGGCCGCGTTCAACGCCAGTAGATTAGTTTGCTCGGCAATGCTTCGAATCACATCCAGAACCGAACCAATATTGACGCTTTCGGTTTCCACTTCCTGCATCACAATAGACGCTTTACCAATGACACTGGCTAAACTTTGCATGTCAGTCGCCACGTTATTAACGACTTGAGTACCGGTTCTGGTTTCTTCGTCGGCTTTTTTCGTTTCGCTGGTGGTTTCGGTAACATTTTGGGAAACGTTTTCGACGGCAATGACCATTTGTCCCATTGCAGTGGCCACCAAATCTGTTTCAAGCTGTTGTTTGGCCATGCCGTCCGAAGCTAATGACGCATTTTTTTGTACTTGCAGGCTGGAGTTTGTGAGTGATTCCATGCACGTTCGAACTTCCATTTGCATCGATCTTAATTGTGTAATGGTGTTGCGACCATGTCTAAACAGAATGTCGATTTCATTTCTGCTTTGCGTTTGGTTGTTTTGTGGGTGTTCAAACAGGCTAGTAGAAAGGTTGCCGTTTCCTAACTCTTGTAAGTCTTGTCCTGCACGTTTTAAAGGCGCCAAAATACCTTTGGTAATAAAGGCAATAAGGGAGACAAGAATAATAGCGCAGATAATAGAAATGATGATTAAGCTATTGCGAACAGAGTCCGCCACCACGGTGAATTCATCAATCGGCCCGCCAGTGACCATGGCCCAGTTCCAGCGATCGGCACGGCTAAATGCCATGATTTTTTTCTGAGATGTGCCATTAATCGTCTGTTCAGTAATAAAGGTACCGCTGTTTTGGCTCTTCATTAATTGTAAGTTTTTCTCAGCGTCATCAAAACCAAGCTCTGTAAATAGCTTGCCTTTGTTGTTTGAGTCGATAACGATTTTGCCGAAGTCTTTCCCTTCATTAAGGTTGACGACCATGGCCTTCCCCGTTTTTCCAAAGGAGAGGTCATTGATCTGTTTTTCTAGGTTTTTCAAACCTTCGGTGTAGTTAAAACCGACATACAGAATACCAATGACTTTGCCTTTTGAGTCTTTGAAAGGAACGTATTTGGTCATGTAATTACGCCCAAACAAAGACGCTGGCCCTGCGTAAATTTCGCCTTTAATGAGCTTCTGGTAACCCGGATGGCTTTTGCCTAAAAGGGTGCCGTAAGCGCGGTCGCCATTGGCTTTTTTCAACGAAGTACTAATGCGAAGGAAGTCATCACCGTAACGAATAAAAACCGTTGCAGTACCGCCTGTCATGCTGGTGAACTGATCGGGTTTACTAAAGTTCAAGTTAATGGTTTCGCCTGAGTTACTGGCCAGTGGACTGTTGTATTCGCCAATTTTTACGCTGTCTGAATCGCTGACTGTGATGCCATTAGGGAATAGCGTGAAGAAAATATCGGCCAATCTGTCGGTGCTGCTTTCAAGATTTTCATTATAAAAATCAAGCAACATATCGCCTTGTCCCGCACTGGTTTGAAGTTCATGTTCGATGCTTTTCATAAAACCATCATGGGATTTGTTCGAGGCTAGCCAGCTAAGGGCACTGAAACAGATTATGGAAACGATAAAGACCGAAAATGCTAATTGTTGGGTAATGGGTATGGCTTTTAAACGTTGAATCATCAAGAAATTCCTTCTATTGATGTTGCTTTTAATCAGGCTAATTAAGCAGTTGATAAAGCTTTTATTTTTATAGTTGTCCTTATTTTTCGTGCTAAATATGTACTGAAATGGGTAAATTCACCTTCGGTGAAGGCATGAAAAAGAGCAGGGCTCTTAATTGTTTTTATCAAACGTATAGAATAGAAAAGGTAACAAGGCGTTATCGGTCCTGTTACCTGATCTTACGTTATTGTCTACTTTGAGCGTTACGTTTTATAGCTCAGGGTGCGTTTTTTCAACGTGATGTTTTTCGTTCACTGGGCGTACCATGAGATTGGCAAAGAAACCAACGACCAATAAGCTTGCCATGACATACATTGTTGTATTGTAAAGGCTTGAGGTTGGATCGATTGTGCCAACAGGTGCGATTTCCATCAGCTTTGCTACCGTAACGGTTTTGGCCGCAATGAGTTCACTTAGGTGTGACACAGACGCATTGAATTTCGCTTCAAATACCGCTGGGTCAATTTTACTGACCAAGTCACTAATCGCATTTTCTACCGATAGGTTTCGTAGGTAGGTGATAACAAACGGCCCAAGCACGCCAGCGGTTGCCCACGCGGTTAATAAACGACCATGAATACCACCAACGTGTAATGTACCGAAAATATCCGCCAAATACGCAGGGATAGTTGCAAAACCACCACCATACATGGTGAAAATAATCATGGTAGCTGCGTAGAACATGATCAACCAGGTGACTGAAGCATCGGCGCTTACCGCTGACGCCGCAAAAGGAATGGATAGGTACAAAAGCGTGCCAAGGATGAAGAAACAATGGTACGTATTTTTGCGCCCAATAAAGTCAGACGTAGAGGCCCAAAAGAATCGACCACACATATTAAAGACAGAAATCATTAATACATACGTGCCCGCGAAACTCGCGGTGGCGATCAGAGGTAAAGTGGTGCCGAAAATTTCCGTCATCATGGTTTTGGCAATGCCAATTACACCAATACCAGCGGTCACGTTAAAGCATAAAACCACCCACAACAGCCAAAACTGCGGTGTTTTTAGCGCTTGATCAATGTGTACGCTGTTGTTGGTAATCATGCTTTTTTCAGCGTCTTTTACGGGTGGCGTCCAGCCTTCTGGTTTCCAGTCTTTCGCCGGTACGCGATATGCGAACGAGGCTATGATCATGATAATAAAGTAAACAATACCCAACGTTAGAAACACACTGGAGGCGCCTGTATTACCCGTTCCAACAACATACACACCGGCATCACCAGGAGTAGGCAATTTAGCGGCTTCAGACGCCGTCGCTATAACCACTTCCAGTTTTCCCGTTGCTAATTCAGCAAAACGCTTTCCACCTTCCGTGATGAGTTGTACAGCGGATTCTGGGCCAAGATAGGTTGGAGCAACGGCGAATTTTTCCAATAAAAATGTTTTAAGTGGTGCGCCGATCATAGCACCACCGCCAAATCCCATGATTGCCATACCAGTCGCCATGCCGCGCTTGTCAGGGAACCAGCGAAGCAGTGTAGACACAGGTGAAACATAACCCAGTCCTAAGCCGCAGCCGCCAAACACGCCGTAACCTAAATACACTAACCATAATTGGTGAGTCGAAATACCAATGCTACCGATGATGAAGCCACCACCCCAAAGAAATGCGGCAGTCACCCCCACGCAACGTGGACCGACTTCTTCAAGCCATTTACCGGCAATGGCCGCAGACAGGCCAAGAAAGACGATGGCGACGGAGAAAATCCACACCACGCTACTTAGGCTCCAGTCTTGTGCAGAGCTGGTCACGACACCAAATTCTTTGGTTAATGCCGGGTTAAAAATACTCCATGCATAAACGGATCCGATGCATAAATGAATAGCGATTGAAGCGGGAGGCACTAGCCAGCGATTAAAGCCGGCGGAGGCAACTATTTTATCCTTCATTAAGAAGGATAGGAGAGAGCGAATAAAGTTCATAATCTGAGTCCTTGCAGAGAATTATTAATTATCGTTAGTAACATTATTAATACAAAAAATTACAATTGTTACTATAATGTTTTTTTATGTGTTTTATACATTTTTTTCACAATCAGTGCGTAATTCATTGTCCTTAAAGTGGTTACCGCTTCCGTTTAATGATGTTGTTGAAAAGCAGCAGGTTGTATCTATGTCAACAACAAGTCGTTGAACCATTTAATTTCCCCCGTGATCGGTTCTACGAATTGATGGTAAACTGTTTATCGACTAAACAATTACTCTTGGAGTATCCACTTGATTCAAACACTCTTTATTCAGCTAAAAGGTCTTTTTTCTTGGAGTGAGGTAAAACGTCCTTGGCACCTTGCTGTGTTGGCGGCGGTGTGTGTGGGGATTCCGGTTTTGATTGGTGCGGCGCTAGACCAATTTGCCGTAGCGACCTTGTCCAGTTTGGGGGCCATGGTTATTTTGTATTTACCCAAAACACGTACGGCGCATCGAATGGTGACTTTGGTCATGTGTTCGTTTGGTTTCATGGTGTGTTTTAGTATTGGCTCCCTCGCCAGTTTCAACCCTTATGTTGCGGCGCTGGCGCTGGGCTTATTGTCGTTTGGGGCTATTGTCATTACTCGTTATTATCGCTTGCCACCACCGGGCAGTTTTTTCTTTATTTTGGTGACGGCATTGGCGATTTATTTGCCTTTTAATTTAAGTACTTTCGTTAGTAATGTGGGCATGGTCACTCTTGGCGGCATTTTAGCGTGTGGATTGGCCTTTTTTTACAGTTTGATAACCGGGGCTAATCACTTACCCGCCACCAATATTGAAACAGATACTCAGGTGAATGCGATTATTTTAGAAGGCGCACTGATGGCGTTCTTTATTTCATTCTCTTATTTGGTAGCGCTTTTCCTGGCGTTACCCAACGCACTTTGGGTTCCCATATCTTGCGCCGCTATATTGCAAGGCGCGACGTATCGAATGATTTGGCATCGCAATATTCATCGCATTGTGGGCACAACGATTGGTATGGGGGTGGCATGGTGGATTTTTTCATTAGAGCCAAATTACTGGCATCTGGCGTTATTCATGATTCTCTTCCAGTTTTTAGTCGAATTATTGATCGTTAAAAACTACGGCGCCGCCGTGATCTTTATTACGCCGCTCACCGTTATTATGGCGGAATTTACCAGCGCAAATATGAGTACGGATGTCTTGTTACTGCATCGGTTGGTGGACATCTTTATTGGCAGTACGATTGGTATTTTGGGCGGAACGGTGTTCCATAGAACCTCATTGCTTAAACGCATAGAATCCATAATGAACGCGCGCAGTTCACTGTCTGGACGCAAGCCATTTTAGGTTTTTTTTGTGCGTCAACACGCGTTGTTTTCCATGTGCTTTTTTCTTCGCATTGGTTGCTTAAATTGACGTTAAATCGTACGCTTCGGGTTTCTGACCATAGGGGATTAATACCCTATAGCCAGTTCTTGTGAAGGTGCTAGTGTAGCTAGTGAAACGGGAAACAGGTGCGTTTTAGCAAACCCTGTACTGCCCCCGCAACGGTAAATAAGTGATGTGTTTTTCTACTTGCTTCCACTGTTCATTTTGGATGGGAAGGGACGAGGTTTTTGGGGAAATATTGATTGGCCAAACACTTATGAGTCCGGAGACCGGCCTTCATTCATTAGGATGTTTTACAGGCGTGCTTGACGCATTGCTCATGTAACATCCGCTTATTTGAATCATACGGGTGAGTATGAAGCTAATTTTGGAGGCACATTGTGCATATTGAACCTGGCGTCGTTGATGGCGCAAAAATTGTTTTAAGTTACGCAACGGCATTGGCGGCTTTTGGATTTTCTGCCAAAACGTCCATCGAAATGATTAAAAAAAATGGCGTAATGTCTCTAATGGGGCGCAGTGCTTTCACCACCATGTTGGTGTTTATTTTCTTTCAAGTAATGCCGCATCATGCGGTTGGCGTGTCGGAAGTCCACTTTATTCTTGGGTCAACACTGTTTCTAATGTTTGGTCCTGCGGCGGCATCAATTGGTTTATTGTCAGGGTTGTTAGTACAGGGTGTGTTTTTTGCCCCGATTGACCTTCCCCAATATGGCATGAATGTCACCACGTTATTGTTGCCTTTGTTTGCTATGTCGGTTGTGGCTCGTCGCATTATTTCCGACAACACAGCGTATGTAGACATTACTTACAAACAAGCATTGAAATTATCCCTCACTTACCAAGGTGGCATTGTTGCTTGGGTGGCGTTTTGGGCATTTTACGGTCAAGGGTTTGGTGCTGAGAATGTAGCATCGGTTGCGACGTTTGGCATGGCTTATATGAGCGTTGTCTTGCTTGAACCTGTTTTGGATCTTGCCGTGCTGGCTGGAGCGAAAAGCCTTAATCGGTTCAAAAATTCTACCTTGCTTGAAGCGCGCTTATTCCGTTAAGCAAAATGGGTTGATCGAGAACGACTAAAGACAATGCCCACGTTTTTTACTAGAAATAGAGAAAAAGCGTGGGCATTTTTTTGTCTTTTAGCCATTGGCTCTTATGAACCGTTTGCTGGTTATCCATTATCACGCCCATGTTCACTAACAAAGTCGAGAAAAGCGCGGTTGGCTTTGGATAGGTAGCTGTCTTTGCGCCAAGCAATGCCAAGGTCTAGCCAGATCGGCGGATCAAAAGAACGAGTAATCAGTTTGTCGTCTTCTTCTATCACCATGGCGAGTAGGGTGGAAATACCAAATCCCTGCTGAGTAATGGATTTTATTAAGGGAATGAGGTTGGTCTCAAAGCCGATGTTGGGCGTTCTGTTGCAGGCTTTTGCTAATTTATCGACAATGCGTCGATGGAAATACCCTTCTTTAAACATCGCCAGTTCTTCATCAAAAAACGCGTCTGGTGAGACTCGTTCTAGTTGACTAAACGGATGATCTTCCGCCACCGTGACCAGCATTTCTTCTCGAATTAGAGCTTGAGTCTGCAAGCTGTCTGGTAAGGTTTCCGCGACGATAACGCTTAAATCCAGTTCGCCGTTTTCCAGCATTTTTTGCAGCTGCCAAGTGCCACCTTCAATGACTTTTAACATAATGGTGGGGTAACGATGTCGGAACGCCATGAGAATCGGCGGGAAATAATACGACCCCAACATGCTGGGAATGCCCACACGTACTTCACCTTGGCTTAAGCCTTTCAGCTCGCTCATTTCCAACAGCGCATCATCGGTCGCTTGAATGATTTTTTCGGCGTGCAACAGCAATTTTTTGCCTTCGTCCGTCAGCCCGATGTTTCGATCGGCTCGGTGGATGAGAGTTAATCCCAAATCGGTTTCTAACTTTTTGATCGCCATGCTGACGGCTGGCTGAGCGACGCCAAGCTGCTGAGCGGCTTGGGTAAAACTCTCTGTTTTGGCGATGGCGATGAAATAACGCAGCGGTTTAATGTCCATCAATAATCCTTATGGATTGGATAAGATAGATATATTTTATTGATAAAATGCCGAGGCGTATAGTGTGCCAATACTATTGGTCTTATTCGGACGTCATTTCGAATAGTGTTGCTGTGATACGTGGAGCGTTGTTGTGATAGAAGTAGGTAGTTCTGTTTTTTGGCGAGGGACTTTGGCCCTTGTGATTGGCTCATTTATGATTTTTGCCAACGTGTATGTCACTCAGCCTTTATTGCCGATGATCGCGAAGGAATTTTCCATTAGCCCGCTGCAAGCCAGCGGTAGCTTCACGATTACGACCTTAACCTTGGGGATTTCATTGCTCTTCTACGGGCCAATTTCGGACGCTTTAGGCCGAAAGGGCATCATGGTGATGACCATGGTTGGTATTACCTTAACGACTTTTTGTTTGTCGCTAGTGCAAAGCTACGAATCACTCTTGTTATTACGAGGGTTGCAGGGTTTTTTCCTTGCGGGATTGCCCGCCATTGCCGTAGCGTACTTGGGGGATGAATACACACCAGAAGCCTTGATGGTCGCGGTCGGTTTATACATAAGCGGGAACACATTAGGCGGCATTGGCGGTCGTTTGATTGGTGGTTTTGTAGGCGAATGGCAAGGTCGTTCTGCGACATTTGGAGTAATGAGCGCGGTTAGTCTTGTTTGTTTGTTGGCGTTTTTCTTTTTATTGCCCAAATCTCAGCATTTTGAGCCAAAGCCACTGCGCGTCGGACATATTCTAAATAACATGAAAGATCACCTACAGAATCGTCGTCTGCTTACCTGCTATCTGATTGGGGGGTTCAGCTTCTTTATTTTTATTAATCAATACAGCTATGTGACCTTCGTGCTGGAAGCCGCGCCTTATCATTTAACGGCAAAATACGTCGGTTTGCTGTTTTTAACCTATTTGTCTGGCACCTTGGGGTCGGCTATTTCTGGCAAGCTTGCCAAGCGTTGGAGTCAGCCAAACATCATGGTATTGGGTACCTGTATTTTTATCTTTGGTTCCTTGGTGACGCTCAGTGATTCTTTATTGGCGATTATTATCGGATTATTGATTAACAGCTTTGGTTTCTTTTTATGCCATTCTACGACCAGCAGCTTTGTCAGCCGACATGCGAAACACGCGAAAGCCAGCGCGTCTTCATTGTACTTGGTGTTTTATTATTTGGGCGCTAGCCTTGGCGGCTTTTATCTTGATCCATTCTGGCAAGCAAATGGCTGGACGGGGGTGGTTATGGGGTCTTGGCTGATATTGGGTGTTGTGGCATTGGCGGGTGTGAGTTTAATAAAAGACAATAAACGCGCGATTCAAATGAAGGCGACGCAATAATGTCGCGATTCAGTTTCTTTATATAGAAGAGTGAATAAAGAAAAGTAGGCCGGTTGTTTCTTTGTATCGCGTGAGATCCTTGGTTGCGCTTTCAATGAATCTTGTTACTATGATTCGCATATAGTCGGGGGGCCGTAAGGCTGAGAGTGCATTTTTTGCAGACCCGTTGAACCTGATTCAGTTAACACTGGCGTAGGGAACTATAAATCTTGTTATTGATGATTTGTGATCCTACTCCTGTCTTAATGTAACTCGATCTAGTTCCAGAACGTCCGTTTTGGAGCTTTTATGCCAACTCATACCACAACCCATTCTGCTCATACTGTATTAACGCCGATCGTTTTAACGATTGCGGGCTCTGACAGTGGTGGCGGAGCGGGCATTCAAGCCGATATAAAAGCCATCTCTGCGACCGGAAGCTACGCTTGTTCAGTGATTACCGCGATTACCGCACAAAATACCCTCGGCGTCTCCGCCATTTTCCCTATTCCCCTTGAGCATATTGAAAAACAACTTGACGCTGTATTCTCAGATTTGAATATTGTTGCCGTCAAAGTAGGCATGTTAGCGGACAGCGATACCATCAAATTAGTGGCTGCGAAGCTCAAGCAATACCAACCTGCTTTTTTAGTGGTGGATCCTGTTATGGTGGCGACCAGTGGGGATTTGTTATTGCAAGCTTCCGCCATCAGCACGTTGAAATCTGAGCTTTTACCCCTTGCTGATTTAATCACACCCAACCTGCCTGAAGCAGCGGCGTTGACGGATTCCCCATTGCCAACCGATGATCTGGCCATGCGCGCCATGGTCGATCAATTGCGTCAGCTAGAAGTAAAAACCGTACTGCTTAAAGGTGGGCATTTAGAGCAAGAAGATAACAGCACAGACCTTCTTATTCTGGCCGATCGTATCGAAGAACTCAGTGCGAAACGCACTCCTACTCAGAATACGCACGGCACGGGTTGCACATTGTCGTCGGCGATTGCCTCGTATTTAGCGCAAGGCCATGATCTGCTGCACGCGGTTCAGTTAGGCAAAAACTACATATCGAAAGCGATTGAACACGCAGATGAGTTAAACATTGGCGCAGGTCACGGTCCAGTCAATCACTTCTTTCAAGGTCATGCCAATGCCGGATAATGTGCTGTCTTTTCCTATGTCTGGTTTGTCAAATACCTCGGTGAGTATTTCAATCACAGAAGGGTATTTGCGTTATTTCAATAGTCAGATGCCAACGTTAATGGATTTAAATGTTTTCATTCCCGCAGGGAAATGGACCTGCATTTTAGGTCGTAGCGGCTGCGGAAAAACATCGTTGCTGCGCTATCTAGCAGGTCTGTTAGACCAGCGAGTAAATTGGTCGGGAAAATTGCGAATTGATCCCGCTCAAGCCGAGTTGAAAGACCAAGTGGCGTACATGGCGCAGCAAGATTTACTGATGCCTTGGCTGTCGGTATTGGACAATGTGTTGTTAAGCACTCGCTTTGGTGAGTCTGCCAAGACTGGTTTTTCTGTGAAAAATACTCATAAGGCCCGTGACCAAAAAGAGCAGGCTTTGACGTTATTGGAAAAAGTTGGGTTGGCGGATAATGCCCACCAATTACCTCAACAATTGTCCGGCGGCATGCGCCAACGTGTCGCGCTGGCAAGAACCCTAATGCAAAACAAACCAGTCGTGTTAATGGATGAACCGTTTTCGGCATTGGACGCGGTCACGCGATATCGTTTACAAGATCTGGCTTGTACGTTGTTAAAAGATAAAACCGTGGTCTTGATCACTCATGACCCACAAGAGGCATTTCGCCTCGCTCATCAAATCTACCTTTTACGAGGCAGCCCAAGTACGGCGGAGCTTCTCACCACGTTATTGTCTTCGACACCACGCGTATTTGATGCAACAGGCGCACAACTTCAACAGCGTATTATGGAACGCTTGGAGTATGACGATGATGAATAAGGTGAGGTTAAAATCTGTGTTTAAAGTCGCGGTGACGCTCTGCGTGCTTTTGGGGTTATGGCAAGTCGTGGTGATGATTTTTGCCATGCCGAGCTTCATTTTACCTGCGCCTTTAGAGGTGTTTGAAAAGCTGATTCAACGACGAGACGTGCTTTTAAAACACACATTCGTCACCGCCACTGAGATCGTTTTCGGCTTGTTATTGGGCCTGTTTATGGGCTTTTTCTTCGCTTTGCAGATGTTGCTGTTTAAGCCGATCAAACGCTGGTTATTGCCGATTTTAATCGCGAGCCAAGCGATCCCCGTTTTTGCCATCGCGCCACTGTTGATGATTTGGCTGGGTTATGGCATTGCCTCCAAAATCGTCATGGCGGCGATCATTATTTTCTTTCCTGTCACGACCTGCTGCTACGACGGTTTGCGAAATACGCCGTCGTGCTACCTCGATCTTGTCAAAACCATGGGCGCAAGCAAATGGCAGAGGCTTCGTCATATTCAATTTCCAGCGTCGTTACCCACGCTGGCGTCAGGTATTCGTGTTGCCGTGGTGATCGCTCCGATTGGCGCGGTGGCAGGAGAGTGGGTAGGTTCCAGTGAAGGTTTGGGTTATCTGATGTTGCAGGCCAACGCGCGGATGATGATCGATGAAATGTTTGCCGCCTTGCTAATTTTGTCTGTGTTGTCCGTTGCTCTGTACTTTGTCACCGATAGGTTACTCAAAAAATATATCCCGTGGGGTGTTTCGTAAAACCGCTCTTCATAAGAAATAATAAAAGGAAAACAAATGAACACGAAAATACTATTAAGCACAGCGGTGCTTGCTGCGTCGTTGTTGTCTACGTCTGTGCAGGCCGAAGAGAGAAAACTCACCTTGATGCTGGATTGGTTTGTAAACCCAAATCACGGCCCGATCGTGATTGCCAAACAGCACGGCTATTTTAAAGCAGAAGGTCTGGACGTGGTGATTCAAGAACCGTCTGATCCTAGCACACCCGCGAAATTAGTCGCTGCAGGTAACGTCGATTTAGCCGTGTCGTATCAGCCAAATTTAACCATGGATGTGGCCGCCGGCTTGCCACTTATTCGTGCCGCGACTTTGGTGGCGACACCGTTGAATACCTTGACCGTGTTGGACAATAAAAAGATCAACGGCATTGCGGATTTGAAAGGCAAAAAAATCGGCATTTCTGTGGCGGGCAATGAAGAAGCCATCGTTGGCACCATGCTCAAAACCCACGGTGTGAAATACGAAGACGTGCAGATTATTAATGTTGGCTGGGCGCTGTCGTCCTCGTTGGCGTCAGGAAAAGTGGATGCGACTTGGGGTGGTTTTCGTAACTTTGAATCCAACCAGCTTGCTTTGGAAGGCATAGAAGCAAAAGCCTTTTTCCCAGAAGAGCACGGCGTGCCTGTGTATGACGAGCTGGTTGTGGTTGCCAATGCTAATAGCTACGACAAAGCCGCGATTCAAGGCTTTAACAAAGCCATAGAGCAAGCGACGATTTACATCGTCAATCACCCGCAAGATTCCTGGAAAGAGTTTGTTGCCTACAAACCGGACACTCTAAATAACGAACTCAACGAGTTGGCTTGGGAAGCGACCTTGACGCGATTTGCTTTGCGTCCCTCTGCGGTTGATTTGAAGCGATATGACGATTATGCCCAGTTTATGTATGAGCAAAAAATCATCAACACCTTACCAAAAGCGCAAGACTACGTGCCGAGCTTTCAATAAAACACTGGCGCACTTTCTATTCGCTTAACAGCAAAAGGAAATACTATGACAATCGATACCATTATTAGCGCATTACACGCCGTGCGCGCGCAGAAACCGCTGGTGGTGAACATCACCAATTATGTGGTAATGAACAATACAGCCAATGCGTTGCTTGCCATTGGCGCGTCTCCCATCATGGCGCATTCTCGCGAAGAAATGGCCGAAATGATGTCTTTTTCCGGTGCCTTGGTGATCAACATTGGCACCCTAGACAGTGTTTGGATCCCTCGCATGGTCGCGGCAGTAGAGCATGCAAATCACCATAATAAAATGGTCGTACTTGATCCTGTGGGTTGTGGCGCCAGTGCATTGCGTACACAAACGTCTCGGCAGATTGCCGAAGCCGCGAATAAGTTGATCATTCGAGGCAATGCGTCGGAAATCATCGCCTTAGCGGGAGAACAAGGGAGCAGCAAGGGCGTGGATGCGATGGACAGCAGTGATGCCGCCGTTGGTGCTGCGCAATACCTCGCGAAAACCTATCAATGCAATGTGGTTGTGTCGGGTGAAACGGACTTTGTTATTACGGCAGACCGCCAAATCAAACTGAATAACGGACACGCCATGATGCCTCTTGTTACGGGAATGGGCTGTTCATTAAGCGCATTAACCGGCGCGTTTGCAGCGGTTGGAGAAGAAACCGGCTTGGCCGCGACGGCGGTGTTTGGCGTGGCAGGGGAAATCGCCGCTGAGCAATCCAAAGGGCCCGGAAGCTTGCAACTTAACGTGTTGGACGCGTTGTATTTGTTGGACGACGTCACGCTTATCCGTCGTTTAAAAATGACCGAATCCTGAGAGTGGCATGAACCCATATCGTTTGTATTTAGTCACCGATGATCAGCAAGACCTAGAAACGCTAAAAACCGTCGTAACAGGCGCGGTCGCAGGTGGCGTAACCATGGTGCAGGTTCGAGAAAAACACGGTGATGTGCGTGCTTTTATCGAACGGGCATTGGCGGTTAAATCGATTTTACAGGGCACCGGCGTGCCCTTAATCATCAACGATCGAATCGATGTTGCCTTGGCGGTGGACGCCGATGGCGTGCACCTTGGTCAATCGGATATGTCGGCCGAAACCGCTCGGCGCCTGATTGGGAAAAACAAACTGCTTGGCCTTTCTGTTGAGAACGAGCAGCAGCTTATGGAAGCGGAATCGCTGCCGGTGGATTATTTGGGATTGAGCGCAATTTTTGCCACGCCAACCAAAAGTGACACCAAAAAAGAATGGGGCATTGAAGGCTTGCGCTATGCGGTTGCGCAAAGCTCCTTTCCTATTGTCGCGATCGGTGGCATTAATGCCTCTAACCTAGACGATATTATTACCACCAACGTCGATGGTGTCGCACTCGTCTCTGCAATTTGTCATGCGCCAAACCCTAAGCAAGCCGCAATGGATTTGTTGAGACAGATAGGGTTGGCTGAATCGAGAAGAGGAGAGAAGCAAACGTAGACACTTGAGTTACTTAGTCGACGTCATATTTTTGTCTTACTAGAATGCTATAAACAGAGAAAGACAAAACAGTAAGTGGACGGTGTATGAACTACCTATTTATTTCTCGCAAAAATGTACATTCTCGTTATTACAAAATGATCATAAAACGTCTGAAATTGGATGCTCAGTTATACATTATGGGATTGCCAAAGTTATCGTCT
This sequence comes from Marinomonas profundimaris, assembly GCF_000508165.1. Taxonomy (GTDB): domain Bacteria; phylum Pseudomonadota; class Gammaproteobacteria; order Pseudomonadales; family Marinomonadaceae; genus Marinomonas; species Marinomonas profundimaris. The sequence goes on from NZ_AYOZ01000001.1 coordinate 64,717, forward strand.
TTGCGTTATTTGAGACAAGCATTTTTGGTTGATTTTAGAGATATTCGTCATGAGCAATTACTGCGTAAAAAGGCTGATAATCCTATCTGGGATCATGCTCTGCTAAGCCGTGTATATAGCTTAGTACTTATGTGTATTGAAAGGTTAAGGTACGCAAAGTGTCTTGCCGTATTGAGTGAGAAAAGACCTGATTATGTTGTTGTTTGGAATGGCCGGAAACTTCCAAATATCACCATAGTGATGGCGGCGAAGACGTTGGGTATTAAGCTGTTTTATTTCGAAAATGGGTTGTTGCCCAAGACTGTTTCGTTAGACCCAAAAGGGGTTAACTTTGCGTCGTCATTGAGTAGCGATCCGAACTTCTATTTGTCATTTGATCCGGAAAATGACTGTGTTTTTTCCGCGCCTGAGATTGTGCCTCGAAGCAATGTACCACAGCGTCAAAATTTCGATCGTATCGTGTTACCAGAACGATTTGTCTTTGTTCCGTTTCAAGTGCCTCATGATACGCAAATTGTTTGTTATTCCTCTTGGATTGATTCCATGGAAAGGTTTTATGAAGAGGCAATACGAGCCGTAAAAACATTAAACGATCCCTCATTAAAAGTGGTTTTTAAAGAGCATCCTTCTTGGCGTAAACATTACATATCCTTATATGATAAAGATGATATTGCGCTGTTTGCTAATGGGAATGCCACTACGGAGCTTATTGAAAAAGCCGAAGTGGTTTTGACGATTAACTCGACTGTCGGCATGGAATCTTTATTGCTAAATAAGCAAGTGATTACCTTAGGTGATGCTTGCTACAACATCGATGGCCTAGTGTTGCACGCTAATGACCGCCAGCAGCTTGCTGACTGTTTGAATGAAGTGTATCAAGGCTGGAAAATGAATGATTTGTTACGAGATAAGTTTTTTTCTTTTCTAAAGCATGTTTATTGTGTACCTCGCGTAACGAAAGATGATGATGAGCATATTCATGCGGTAAAGCAGCGTTTAACAGGAAGAGATGAATTTTCTGATTTTGAAAGGCGTTAACCTTATGCCGTGAATTAGAAAAAATAATCTTCTTATATCACTAGACTAAATCCATATACACCTAATCAACATGGCGGAAGCGCGACAAACGCTGTCATAAATGGTCTATAAAAACTACCATAGGCCTTTTGTTAGATTCTATAATCTAATGACACAATTGAATGCATCAAGCTGGGTAGAATATGAACACAAAAATTTATAAAGACGTCCTTTATTTGGCCAAAGAATTAATGAGTTGCGCTCATAAAAAGGATCAAGCTGGCTTTGATGCTTTTTATCAAGAGTTGAAACAACTCTGCGATGACAATGACGGTACGGACAAAGACCATCCAGTACAGTGGGAAACTCTGGGTGATTTTACCGATGATTTAGAAGGCGCCATTGTGATTTATGACAAGGCGTTAGTAAAAGCCGGCGCGATCAATTCGAAAGATTACCTTTCGTCTATTGGCTTTGCGGCCGCTCAACTGAAAATAGAATTGGGCGATAATGCTGGCGCGATTGAATACTTAGAGCAAGCCAAAATCCACAGTAATAAAATCATCGACAAAGAGCTTAAGGCCGAGATTCACGACGTACTGTATGAACTAAAAGAAGGCTGAGAGTAAGGGAAAATAAGAGCAGGAAAAATACGCCGTCCAAGAGATATTGGATGGCGCGATGCTTACTCTAAAGACAGGTTTTCGTCACACCGAAAGCATCTTTCTTGTTGCGTTAATGGGTCAATAAACGCCAGTTCTTTTGCCAGCAGTTGTAATGGTTTAGCGTAATTGTCTGCACTGAGTGGTTGTAATTCTGGGTAGTATTTGTCGTTCAAAATAGGCCAACCCAATGACTGCATGTGAACACGTAATTGATGGGTTCTGCCTGTAATTGGGTTTAATTCAAACAACGCGTTTTTCTCCGTCTGCTGCACACAGCGAATCACAGAATGACTGTTGGCTTCGCCCTTTGTGACCTTCATCAGAAAGCGTGGATCGGATCGTTCGATACGGTTTTTCACGTCCCACTCCTGATCGACAATTGTGTCATGGTGACCAATGCGGGCAACGGCTTGATAGGTTTTACGGATTTGTCGCGTTTTGAATACATCATGGTAACGATGTCGAGAGTCTGGATTAATAGAGAACATCACCAAGCCTGCTGTGACGCGATCTAAGCGGTGCAGCGCTTGTAAATCCTCCATACCGGTGCTGTGACGTAAACGGTTTTGCAAACATTCATTCACATAAGCGCCACCAGGAATCACCGCAAGAAAGTGCGGCTTATACGCCACCAAAATATGTTCATCCTGGAAGACGATCGACTCTTTAAAAGGAATCATCGGTTCGCTTTCGACTTCCCTGTAATAGTAAACCTGTTGCTGCGGCAGAAAGGGCGTTTGAAGTGAGATCAACGAACCGTCATGCCAATGCACCTTGCCATCTTCAATGCGTTGTCGCCAAAGGTGAGCATCGACATAGGGGAACTTAATAATCAGGTAGTCCAGCACGGTGGCGACGCCGGGGTTGGTCTGAGGTAAACTCAGCTTTGAAGGGTATTTGGAAATTGCCATTGAGTGGCCTGAGTCTCTGATTATAACGTGGTGCGGACTATAACACTGAGAAGTCCACACGTCGCATAAGACGAGATTGTCATTTGTTGTTGTAACCTTATTTCCGCCGCTGTTGACCTCAGAATATTTAAGTAAAAAACATTTAAGAGACACAATATGGAACGTCCTACTAAGGAAGAGATCATAGCATTGCCCATGTATGCGGGCCTTGATCTTTCAAACATTATTATTGTTGAAAACAAAGACGATGCCGAGCAGGCATTAAAAATACTAGAAAACGAAACCTGCTTAGGATTCGATACAGAAAGTAAACCGATCTTTCAAAAAGGCCAAGTGAGCCCAGGCCCGTCGCTCATCCAACTGGCGACCGAAACAAAAGGGTTTCTCTTTCCAACGAGATTCCCCGAAGCCGTGGCGGCTGTAGCAACAATACTGGCCAACCCAGACATCCAAAAAGTGGGCTTTGGACTTAAAGATGACAACAAAGAATTGCGCAATAAACTGAACATAGACATCGTTAACACGAAAGATTTATCCGTCACCTTGAAGCAACTTGCGGGAGAAAAAAACAGCATCGGCGCCCGCGCTGCCGTCGCCATGGTACTGGGGAAACGCCTTGGTAAAGGCGCCCAAAAATCCAACTGGGGCGCTTACCCACTCAAAAACAACCAAATTCTTTATGCTGCTAATGACGCGCATTCGGCTATCTGCATTGAACAAGCATTGATCCGCAAAAACAGTAAAAGGAAAGGATCTTGAGTCTAACCAAAATAACGTTTTTCGAACGATTTGAAGCCGACATTTTATCAGGTAAAAAAACCATAACGATTCGAGACGAATCAGAAAAAGACTATGCGCTAGACAGCGTAGTGCAAGTGTCTACCTATGAAACGAATCGATGGTTTTGCGCATTAAAAATACACAGTGTTATATCCCTTCCCTATAGCCAACTGTCAGAGTTTCACGCCCAGCAAGAAAATATGACACTGCTAGCACTAAAAACCGTTATTCAAGAAATCTACCCAAATATTGAAAGCTTGTACGTAATTTCATATGAATTGGTGGGTTAGATATTGTTAATATCAACTCGCCGAACTAGTCGATAACGTAATAATTAACTCGAGGCGGCTAAATAGCGATATATGCGAATCGATTGAAAATGTCGTTTTCTTGCGTATTTTTTGCTGTTTGCTTGCACGATCTTTGCTTTTTATATTACCTTTTACGCTTGTAGTGCATTTGGGTTTTGCTAGATGCATCAGTGATACATTTGAATAGGGTAATTTGAAAGTGCAGCTTCCATTGGTTTTATTTATTTTGGTTTTATTTACATTCGCTTCAATGCTCTATATTTATCGCTATCGAGGTCAAACGCGCTATGTAAGCCGGAGTGAATACCTTCGTAAAGGTTGGCCCATTTTTGCACCGCTAAATTGTTTGCTCTACGCTTTTTCTGACAGAAAAGCGCTTAAGCCTATTATTGATACTGCCCAATTTAAAGAGTTGGATGAGTTGCGTAATAATTGGGAAGTTATTCGCGATGAAGCCATGGCGTTGCAAGAAAAAGGAGATTTAGAGACGATCAACGAACCTGGGTCTGCTGCATATTATGATGTGGGCTTTCGTACCTTTCATAAGTATGGGTGGCGAAAATTTTATTTGAAATGGTATGGCTACACGCACTCTTCCGCTCAAACAATGTGTCCCAAGACGACCGAAATATTGAGCAAAATAAACAATGTTAATGGCGCAATGTTTGCGTATATGCCAGCGAACTCAGAGCTCACTCGCCACCTAGACCCTGTTGCTTGTTCATTGAGGTATCACCTAGGTTTAGAGACACCAAACTCGGACGATTGTTTTATAAATGTAGATGGCCATACGTACTCATGGCGTGATGGTAAAGACCTTTTGTTTGATGAAACCTATTTGCATTATGTTAAAAATAATTCCGATGAAAGTCGCTTGATTCTTATGTGTGATTTTGAGCGACCAATGAATATTTTTGGAAAAGGAATTAACTTTTTTTATAAGGTATTAATGGCTGCTTCTATTGTTCCAAATACCATAGAAGACAAAGCAGGCTTGGCGAATCATACATTTCGAAAACTGACTCCAATCTTAAATCGTAGCAAAGAGTTGAAAAAAACAAATAGAAAAATGTATAAACGAATTAAGCTATTAGTGAATACCACATTGCTTTTGTTGTTGTTGGGTTTTGCTTATAGCGTGATGCATCTATTTGTATGGTTTTTTGCATCCTAATGCCAAGAGAAATAGCTACCTAAGCGTAGCTTAGGTAGTCCAGTGCGATGTAAAAGGTGACTGAGAAAAGCTGAGCGGATAATTGTTATCTGCTGCTAAATTCAGAAAAGTACAAAAGTAACCAAAAGATCCATTACTGGGCTATCGCCAATCTTTTATGCCGCTAATGATGTGCATTCGGCTATTTGTGTTGAGAGGGCGTTGGTTTCATCAAGGTCTTAGTTTTTTCTCTTTTTAATGGAAGGACAGAAGATGTGAGATATGGGAGGCATGTTGTTGACGCACATTGCTTCATATGTGGCAATTCGCTACATTTGAAGTAATACATTAAGGAGATTTTATTATGTCTACAGCAAGTATTCGACTTGCCCAAGAGTTAGTGGATAAAGCCGCTATCATGGCTAAAGCCCTAAGCCGTACAACACCTAAACAAATTGAACACTGGACGAAAATCGGTGAAATGATGGAAGATAACCCTGACTTGCCTTATGAGTTCGTAAAACAAGCCATCATTGCCAAGGCTGAAAAAGAAGCCGGAAAACTTGAGACCTACAGCTTTGGCTAACATTACTCAGGTTCTTCAAACATCAACGTTTAAAAAACTGCATAAAAACCAAAAAGCCGACCTAGATAACGCGATCAGAGAATTGATTAAAGATCCGCTTCTAGGACAACAGAAGAAAGGCGTTTTATCCTTCCTCCGTGTCTACAAATTTAACATGGTGAAACAACTTACATTACTTGGCTACAGCTACGAAGATGGCACCGTTACACTCGAACTTATGGCGTTAGGTTGTCATGAAAACTTTTACCGTGATGTGAAAAATATTGTTTGAGAGGACATGAGCCATAATGCTCAAGCTTGCTCCAATGGTTGCGAATATTTCTTAGGCTTGGAATAAACGGCATTCGAGAAGTGATTGCATATCACGACGACCATCGGCGATCACCATGATATAAACAGACTGCGAACTTATTCGATAAATAATACGGTAGGGTTTGAAATAGATTTCTCGATACTCCCGTAGGCCGACAGCTAGCAACTCATTTGGGTAAGTCCCGCGCTCGGGATTATCGGCAAGGCTTAAAAATACCTCTTCAATGTTGTCGAGAATGTAATCTGCCTTCTCTGGTGCATCATGAGTTTCGATATACTCGTATAGAACCTCAAGGTCGTAAGCAGCATCATCAGTGAGAAAAACCTGATAGCTCATTAGCGGCTTTTACTCCGATTACGAAGCTTGGCTACAACGTCACCAGCGGGCTGAACTTTACCTTCTTCTATTTGACGCTGACCTAGGGCTAACATCTTAAGTAACGCCATAGTTTCTTGGGTTTGCTCATAGCTTTTGATGTCTTGTATAACCGCCTTAGCTTCACCGTTTTGAGTGATCACCATAGGTCGCATATTTGTAGACAGGTTGCGCACTACCTCAGCAGCGTGTGATTTCAAATAGCTAATAGGTTTGATTTGATCTGATAGTTTCATAAATACCTCTGCGTTATGACCAAATATAGTCCTTAAACAGGTCGTCGGTCAATGAATGGCCTTTATGCAAGCTTAACTCAGAAGTTTAATTTTCATCTGGCTCTGATTGTTCGTTGGGCTTTTCAGAATGTTAAGGCGCTCAGCTCGACTTGATCGCATGTTCCCTAATGCAGCTGCACCAATACCTTTTTTTTGGAATTCTTCGTTGACTTGAAGGCCACGTAAGTAACCCTCGTCGCTATCAAATGATAGGCGAATAGCTCCTACCACCTCACCCTCAGATAAGATATCCCAATTATCTAAACTCAAAATTTGTTCGAGTATTTTAGGCTGCTCCCAATCAACTAAATAGTGCTCATAATATGGGTGCATATTGTTATATGTAATTTCTGCCGATTTGGATAAATCACAGGCAGGTTGATATGAAATCACCTTGAAGCTCCCAACGCCTCGTTAAGAGGCAAATAATATGTTGGCTAAAATTGGAGCGAAGCGAATGAGCCCACGTGTAATTGTCCCGGGGAGCTTGCGACCAGCTAAAGCGGTTTGTTATACGCTGCCTTTTGCTTTGATAATGGCAGCCTGATGCTCTGGTGAAATAGACAACTTTTTAAAAGGGCTGATGTTTGAGCCGCCAGTATTCCCCGCTGGAACCAAACCAATTGCGGTTTTAGTTGCTGCGCCGACGATACGAACAATTTGACCAATGCATTCTTTGGCATCTCTTTGACGAATAGCCCAAAGAAACATAAGGACATGTACTTTGACATGCAACCATGTAGATTCCTGTCCTAGGACATGTGCGTTTTCTAAATGATGAAAAGATTCTGCAAGGTCACCTGCTGTTTCCAGCTCCTTTGCCAGAGCGATTTCTGATTGCACATCAGGGGCAATATTTTTAGAGAATTTGCTAATCATATTTTCATCCTTTCCATGGCGTATAACGCCGCTCAGCACGCGCGGTTTTGGAATGGAGGCGCAGCCGCAATGTAAAAACCGTCGCCGTGACTGGCATGGTTAGTTGCTTCTCTCACGGTTGAACCTCTGAAACCCTGGCAACGCCCCAAGATGCGAAACTAGTTGGTTGACTCCAACCTGATAAATATCTCTAGCCGTAGCTTCTGGAGGCGGCGTTATAAACATGCTCTGCACATGCCATTCAAGATTTCTGCAGAGCTGTTGAACTCTGTTGTCGGAGAATGACGCAGTTACTTTATGAGCAAACTCATTTCTGATTTTTCCGACTGTTTTAATGTCCTTGTAAACCGGTTCAGGAATCACCCCAAGCAGATAGAGGAGCCTTGCCCTTGGAACCAACCCAGAAAGAGGCCCCGTAGAGTCACTCAAGAGAGCCTTGGCCTCGTTGAGGTCATCGATGAAAGTAGCTTCGAGAATTTCCTTGATCAAGCTTTCGATATAAGCACAGCCAACGATGACGATTTCACGGTCATTGTCATGCTCGTAATCGAACGAACGAGAAAACTCTAAAAGCCGATCAAATTCTGATTCCATGGGCTCTCCGTGAGCAAATAACGCCCCGCTAAGAGGCAAAATATAGTTGGTTAAAATAAGCGAGGCACGAGCAAAAAACCAACTGTATTTTGTCCTGCTTGAGCGCCTTGTTAGGCATACATTTACGCAGATACATATATTTCTGACTTACCTTGTGAACCATCAGGATTTGTCCAGAAAACTGTAGCATTAAATCCCAAAGGAGTGTCATCACAAATTGCGGCTATAAAAGAAACATCGCTTCCAGAACTAAGAACAGATATAGGAAGCTTTTCTTCTACTTCACTACTGATGAGTGGGCTAGAATAATTTGAAGGAATATTTAACTCAAAGGAAACATTTTTAGCATTTTTCTGGCTATTATTTGATAAGAAAAACTTATAGCTATTACTCGAAACCTTTCTTAAGTCTAAACGAACAGATGCTTGTAACTTTTGAGCCTCTTCTTTTTCAAATGACTCTAATTGCTTTTGGGATAATGTAGCTTGTGCTTTTTGCAACTCGGCTGTACTTTGCGAAATTTTCTTTTCGCTTTCAATTAGTTCTAATTGTTTTTCCGCTAGTTTAGATTGTGATTTTTGCAGCTCAATAGATTCCCTTTGTAGCTTTCTCTGATCTACTTTAGTGAGCACACTAACAAAAACGGCTAATAGCGCAACAACAATTGCCCAGTCTATTGAAGCGAAAAATTCATTTAATTCCACCAAACTCTCCTTGTATGCCTAACATTTTAATAGTGCGCATGCGCGTTTACCCATTTCAAAAGCTTTCTTCGTGTAGCTATAAGTCATTGATTCTAAAACGATTAATATAGATACAAAAAAGCCATATCTAGAAAAATGAGCATGCGTGTTATTCCTTTTATCCACAGCGCATTATTCCCACACAGTAGGTCATTATTTCATTGATATTAGGAGACTTTCTTGCTTTCTACCAGTACAAAACGCGCATATCTGGTTTATTTAAAATGGCTAAACGCGCAAAAATGCGTCTATTTCAAAAATAGACTGTATATTCGCCCATATATTGTGTTTTGATTTGTGGTTCAAAAAAGCAGTTGAGTAAAGCATTTGAATCGAGTCTGAATAAGAGATCAACCCCATCCTCCGCCTTCCCCTTGAAGACAAAAGGGGAAGGGACTTGGTGATCGGTAGGCATTACCTTCTGCGCTTGAAATCTCTAAGCAGTCAGTTCGACGCAATCCCGATTGCGCGACTTTATGGAGTTTCAGAGTCATTGTTTGACGAGCTATCTCCCACCGAATAAACAATCTATGCCTTACGACACAACGAGCGTAGGGGGACAATTATGTGCCTATGAAAAAAGTCAGGCATTAAAGGTCTTAAAGCGAATTTTTGGTTACTTTTTGGGCGCTAGCAAAAAGTTACCCGCTCAGCAGAGCGGAATAAAGGTTGGGGATGCAAAGTGTTTGAATGGAACCAAAGTACGCCCAAAAGTTGGGGTCAAAGCCCTTTTTAAAAAGCGTTTTTAGTGTCTAAAGTGATAGGGGATAAAAAGGGGTTTGACCCCTTGAGGGACTTAAAAAAAAGCCCCGCAGAGCGGGGCTATAAAACTAGAGTGTGACGTACGATAAGGTCACGCGCTGTTGTTACACAGCATTCTGATCCAACGACGTATTTTTCAATACGCCACCGAGATGCAGTCGGTTGCCAGTAGAGCCGCTTACAGCGGCCCAACAGAGGTGTTCCATTAAATGGCTTTGTTATTCAATTCCGCATTTTTCAATACTTCATCAAGGTGCAGCCATGTTTCGATTACGGTGTCTGGGTTAAGAGACATGCTTTCGATGCCTTGAGCCACTAACCAGTCGGCGAAGTCGGCGTGGTCGGATGGGCCTTGGCCACAAATACCCACGTATTTTCCTTGTTCACGACAGGCGGTGATCGCCATTTTGAGTAGCTTTTTAACCGCTGGGTTACGTTCGTCGAATTTGTCGGCAATCAATCCTGAGTCGCGGTCTAGTCCAAGTGTTAATTGAGTCAAATCGTTCGAGCCGATTGAGAAACCATCAAAGTATTGTAGGAACTCGTCAGCCAGTAGGGCGTTAGACGGTAGTTCACACATCATGATGACTTTCAGGCCGTTTTCACCACGAGCCAAACCTTGTTCCGCTAGGAGTTCGGTAACTTGCTGTGCTTCTTCCAGTGTGCGTACAAATGGAATCATGATTTGTACGTTGGTCAGTCCCATGACGTTACGAACGCGGCGAATGGCTTCGCATTCTAGGGCGAAGCAATCGCGGAACGAGTCGTCGATGTAGCGCGCGGCACCACGGAAACCAAGCATTGGGTTTTCTTCGTCTGGTTCAAACAACGGACCGCCCACAAGGTTGTGGTATTCGTTCGATTTAAAGTCAGACAAACGCACGATGACTGGCTTGTTGGAGAATGAGCAAGCGAGTGTCGCGACGCCTTCAACCAGTTTGTCGACATAGAATTCCACAGGGCTGTTGTAGCCGGCGATGCGATGGTCGATTTCTTCTTGCAAGGCGGGTGTCATGTCTGCGTAGTTCAACAAAGCTTTTGGGTGAATGCCGATCATGCGGTTGATGATGAACTCTAAGCGAGCCAAGCCGATGCCCGCGTTTGGCAGCATGGCAAAGTCGAAGGCACGGTTTGGGTTACCCACATTCATCATGATTTTTACTGGCAGTTCTGGCATGTTGCTGACTTCGGAAGTGATGATGTCGAATGGCAATTCGCCTTGGTAAACAAAGCCCATGTCGCCTTGTGCGCAAGAAACGGTGACTTTTTGACCATCCTTTAACACGTCGGTTGCGTCGCCACAACCAACAACAGCGGGAATGCCAAGTTCGCGAGCGATGATCGCCGCGTGGCAAGTCCGTCCGCCGCGATTGGTGACAATCGCAGAGGCGCGCTTCATGATGGGTTCCCAATCAGGATCGGTTATATCGGTGACCAAAACGTCACCAGGGTTGATTCGATCCATTTCGGTAATAGAAGACAACACCTTCACTTCACCTGTGCCGATCTTGTGGCCAATGGCTCGGCCTGTGATCATCACGTTAGAGGTCTGTTTTAGGTTGTAACGTTCCATGCTTTGCGCGTTACCTTGACTGCGAACGGTTTCTGGTCGCGCTTGAACGATGTAGATTTTACCGTCAATGCCGTCTTTCGCCCACTCAATGTCCATCGGACGTTGGTAGTGTTTTTCGATAATGCAGGCTTGGCGAGCAAGGTCTTCAATCTCGTCGTTGCTCAGTGCAAAGCGATTTTGATCGTCTAATGCCACTGGGACGATTTTGACAAATTCGTCGTCGCCATCGACTTCGGCGTATTCCATTTTTTGTGCTTTGCTGCCAAGGCTTTTACGAACCACCGCTGGACGTTCGGCCGCAAGGGTTGGTTTGTGAACGTAGTATTCGTCTGGGTTGACCGTGCCTTGTACGACCATTTCACCAAGACCGTAAGCAGCGGTGATGAAAACCACTTCGTCAAAACCAGATTCTGTGTCTAGGGTGAACAACACGCCAGAAGCGCCAATGTCACTGCGCACCATTTTTTGAATGCCAGCAGACAAGGAAACACCTTGGTGTTCGAAGCCTTGGTGTACGCGGTAAGAGATCGCGCGGTCATTAAAGAGAGACGCAAACACGCGTTTGATCGACGCTTTGATGTCGGCTAAGCCTTTGACGTTTAGGAAGGTTTCTTGCTGACCGGCAAAAGACGCATCGGGTAGATCTTCCGCGGTAGCAGATGAACGGACGGCGAAAGAGGCATCGTCGGCGTTGTCATCGCATAATACGGTGAAGGCGGCTTCAATTTCTTGGTCAAACTCCGCAGAGAAAGTAGCGTCGGCAATCCATTGGCGAATTTTCACGCCGGTTTCAGCAAGAGCGTGAACGTCGTCGACATCCAATTCGTCGAGTGCTTTATGAATTTTGTCATCTAAGCCACTTTCTGTAATAAAACTTTGATAAGCATAGGAAGTAGTTGCGAAACCGTTTGGTACTTGAATACCTAGGTCTGTCAGGTTAGAAATCATTTCTCCCAAAGAGGCGTTTTTGCCGCCAACTTCACCGACATCTTCCATATGAAGATCTTTAAACCACTTAATAAACTTGCTCACAAGAGACTCCCGTTGTTTTTTCTTAATATAAAGAATAGCAAAAATAGTGTTACGGTCAGTTTGCTTAATGTCATCCACTGTAGATCGAGTGCTGTGAGTTTACGCATCACAGAGACTTGTCAAAACGCGGTGTCTGAGTTCATTGTATGTAGGTGAGTGGCCTTGAATAAAATCGATTATTCGATGTAGTTTTATTTCAATCGGAAAAATGAATGTCGTTAGATAACAACAAAATGGGTGGAAATGGGATGAAAGTGTATTTTGTTTCAGATGGAACGGCGATCACGGCGGAGGTGTTTGGTTCGGCAATGTTGTCTTTCTTTGATGTGGCGGTAGAAACAAAAAGTGTGCCTTTTTTGACCACCAAAGATCAGGCGGAAGGGTTAAAGCAGCAGATCAATTTAGAGGTGCAACAAGGCGTTGCACTGCTGGTTTTTTATACTGTATCTGACGTAGCCATTCGTGACATTGTTCAGTCGTGTGATTGTCATTGTTATAATTTGTTTGGCGATTTGCTCTTGCCGATCGAAAAAGCCTTGGGTGTAAAGGCGCAACCGACAGCACAAAAAGCCCACGGTATGAAAGAGGGGGTTTATGACGGGCGCATAGACGCTATCAACTACGCACTGGCAAATGACGATGGGGCATCGATCAAAAATTTCGATCAAGCGGATATCATCTTGCTGGGTGTGTCTCGTTCAGGCAAAACGCCGACCAGTCTGTATTTGGCAATGCAATACGGTATTAAAGCGGCAAATTACCCCATCACCGAAGACGATTTCTCTTCTCCTGGTCTGCCTAAAATTCTAAAAGAACATAAGAAGAAACTGTTTGGTTTGACCATCGATGCTCAGCGTTTGCACGAAATTCGTACTGGTCGAATGGCGGCGAGCAAATACGCGTCGGCGCGTCAGTGTCGCTATGAAGTAGATGAAGTCGAGTCGTTATATCGCCAAGAACGCATCCCTTTTTTAAACTCGACAAAACTGTCTGTGGAAGAAATTTCCACCAAAGTGATGGCAGAGATGAATTTGGTTCGCCATCGCCAGTAAGTTTTTCACGTTAAAAGATCGAATAATTCGATAGGTTGGTGCTTTTTGGTGGAAATATAGACAAAAAAGTAATGAAAATGTTTGTTTTGGTCCTAAAAGGCATGAGAGATGCCGTTGGTGGTACGGACGATTTGTCGTGATAACGACATTTTGTTGTGTAATTACCAAATTTCCCTCAATAGAGTGTGCAGATAATGCTAAGAGCAGTGCGAACTTGGAGAGTATTTGGTGAATATGCTCTATAATATCGAGTAATTGAACGTATTGGTGACTTGGCTCAAGTAGCTTATTGGAAGTGACTTGTCAGAAATGACAACCAAGCGCTGTAATCGTTCTAAATAGTAAGATGTTCATATTTCTACTTTATAAAAGGGCGTCTTATTAAAAAACCAAGGATAAAAATACATTGAGTAATAAAAAAATTAACGACCCCCACAAGCAGCGAGAAGCGTCTAAGTACGACAATCCAGTACCGAGCCGTGAATTCATCCTAGAATTTCTTGCGACCCAAAATAAAAGCATGGGCCATTTGGACTTATGCACCGCATTTTCGCTGACTGGCGAAGATGAAATCGAAGCCCTCCGTCGCCGTCTTATCGCTATGTGTCGCGATAACCAGATGACCAGCAACCAAAATGATGAATACACGCCCATTTTAGAAAGTGACCTGATTGAAGGTTACGTTCAGGGCAATAAAGAAGGTCATGGTTTCTTGTTGCGTCAAAGCGATGACGATATTTTCCTTTCTGCTCGTCAAATGCAAAACGTGATGGATGGCGACAAAATAAAAGCGCGTCTTTCTGGTCGTAGTGTAAAAGGTCGTTTAGACGGCGTGGTAGTTGAAGTGCTAGAACGCAAGCACAGCCAGATGGTTGGTCGTTATTATTTAGAAAGTGGCACGGCGTTTGTGACACCAGAAAATCCTCGCATAGCGCAAGACATCTTGATTACTACGGATTCTGGCTTAACGCCAAAACACGGTCAGTATGTTTTGGCTGAGATAGTGTCTTATGCTGAGCGCGGTAAGCCTGCACAAGGGTTAGTTAAAAAAATCCTCGGTGACTTTATGGCACCGGGTGTTGAAATCGAAGTGGCGATGCATCGTTTCGAGATTCCGAACGAATGGCCAGCCGCGGTTGAAAAACAAATTAAGAGTTTCACTGCAGAAGTATCAGAAGAAGACAAAGCGCATCGCGTTGATCTTCGCGACACACCGTTTGTGACGATCGATGGTGAAGACGCCCGCGATTTTGATGACGCCGTCTATTGTGAAAAAACCGCTGGCGGTTGGAAGCTTTTCGTTGCCATCGCGGATGTGTCTCATTACGTGAAGAAAGACACCGCGCTGGACGAAGAAGCGATTGTTCGCGGTAACTCCGTTTACTTTCCTGGCAAAGTAATTCCAATGCTGCCGGAAGTGTTGTCGAACGGTTTGTGCTCCTTGAATCCAGACGTTGATCGTTTGGCGATGGTGGCCGAAATTTCGTTGACGACGAAAGGCAAGATGCGTGGCTTCAAATTCTATGAAGGTTTGATTCGCTCTCATGCTCGTTTGACGTATTCAAAAGTGGCGAAGATGATCGCCGCCGAGCCAGAAGAGCAAGGTATTGAATTGCGTGAGCGTTATGCGTCTATTGTGTCTCATATCGATGATTTGAATGGGCTTTATCACACGCTAAAAGGCGCGCGCGATGAGCGTGGTGCGATGGAGTTTGATACGGTTGAAACTCGTATGGTGTTCGATGAAAATTCGAAAATTGAACACATTATTCCGGTTGAGCGTAACGATGCACATAAGCTTATTGAAGAATGTATGTTGTGCGCCAACGTGGCGACCGCAGAGCTATTAATTAAAGCCGATTTGCCAGCCTTGTACCGTGTTCATGAAGGGCCAAAAGAAGACCGTTTGTTAACACTTCGTACATACTTAGGTTTGTTGGGGTTGGAGTTATCTGGTGGTGCGAAACCAACACCAGATGATTACGCACAATTGGCCGAGCAGCTGAAAGAGCGTGCGGATTCTCGTAGCATTCAAGTGATGATGTTGCGTTCTATGTCACAAGCGGTTTATCAAGCGGATAACTTAGGCCACTTTGGCTTGAATTACGAAGCGTATACTCACTTTACTTCGCCGATTCGTCGTTACCCAGATTTGTTAGTGCATCGTGCGATTCGTTATTTGATTCGTGGTGAAGGCCGTCCGGTTGTGCGTCAAGCGCATCGTGTTGCGGGTAGCCCTGAACTAAAAGAGCGTAAGATCTACGGTTACGATCAAGCCGACATGGATGGCTTTGGTGATTCTTGTTCTGTTACAGAGCGCCGTGCCGATGAAGCAACGCGTGACGTAGAAGCGTGGCTAAAATGTCAGTACGTTGAGCAGCATCTTGGCGAAGCGTTTGATGGTGTTGTTACCGCGGTAACGTCGTTTGGTTTATTCGTCGAGTTGCAAGGTTTGTTCGTCGATGGTTTGGTGCATATTTCGGGTCTTGGGCAGGATTACTTTGTTCACGACATCGAACATCAGGCGATTATTGGCGAGCGTACCGGCCGAGTTTTCCGCTTGGGCGATACCTTGAAAGTACGCGTAGCCAGCGTCAATCTTGAGCAACGCAAAATCGATTTAAGTTTAGACGATGCCGGTGCTGCACCATCGCGTTCTCGTAAGAAAGTGGAGCGCAACGATAAAACGGAATTGGAAATGCAGTTGGCGCAATTGCCTCCGATTGAGTTAGGCGGACGCTCTAAGCCAAAGCATGCTGACAAAGCGATTGCGAAAAGTGATAAGTCGAAAGACGAAAAATCATCGAAAGACGGTAAGGACGCCAAAGACTCGAGCGGTAAGGCGAAGAAAAAGCGCCGTCCTCCTGTTTCCAAAGGCAAGCGCATTCGATTGAAAAAAACAAACGGCACAGGGGCGAATGGTAAGCCAGCTTCAGCGGCCAAAAAGCCGAAAAAACCAAAGAAGCCGAAAAAGAGCAACGCTAAACCAAAAGCGAAAGATTGATTAAAAGTCCTTTGGTTTTAGAAAATTCGAATTTATAGAGTAAAGCGTAAAACATGTCAGATTTAGAATGGATATACGGTATACATGCCGTGGAAAATGCGTTGACCCAACAGCCTGAACGCGTCAAAGAAGTGCGCTTTCAAGAAGGTCGTGATGACAAGAAAAACCAACGTTTGGTACAGCTTTGTAAATCCAATAAAGTGCGTTACAGCGTGGTGCCTCGTAAAGAGTTGGATCAGCTTTTTACGAAAAACAAAGAGCGAGCGGTTCATCAGGGCGTCGTGGCTTATACCACCATGGCCAAAGCGGGTAATGAAGCGGATTTACACACGTTGGTTGCAGGGTTAGATGAAACGCCACTGATCATTATTTTGGACGGAGTAACCGACCCACATAATTTGGGTGCGTGTTTACGAAGTGCTGATGCGGCGGGCGCTCATGCGGTGGTTATGCCGAAAGACAATTCTGCGCCGTTAAATGCAACGGTCAGTAAAGTGGCTTGCGGTGCCGCGGAAAGTATCCCCGTTTATGCGGTGACCAACCTTGCTCGTACAATGAAGAAATTACAAGATCAAGGTGTTTGGATCTTTGGTACGGCAGGCGAAGCAACACAAACCATCTACGAACATGATTTGTCTATTCCGACGGCCATTGTGATGGGTGCGGAAGGTGACGGTATGCGTCGTCTAACTCGTGAACAATGTGATTATCTGGTTAAGCTGCCAATGGCAGGTGTGGTGTCCAGTTTGAATGTGTCAGTTGCGACTGGAATTTGCTTGTTTGAAGTGGTTCGTCAGCGTGCCGCAAAAGTGAAAGCGTAAGGGGTAAGGCGTGTTTCAGCAGTTCACAATTCAAGCGCCATTGTCTGCGATTGATTCCGAGTTACAGCAGAAAATTGATAATAAAACCAAGCCCTTAGGGGCGTTGGGTGAATTAGAAAAGATTGCTTTTCAATTGGGGAAAATCCAGCAAACAGTCATGCCGGATGTGTCAAAGCCTAAAATGATTGTGTTTGCCGCCGACCATGGTGTTGTAGCGCAAGGCATTAGTTTGTTTCCTCAGGAGGTGACGCCCCAAATGGTGATGAACTTCTTGATGGGTGGCGCGGCGGTGAGTGTTTTCTGCGATCAGCACAATGTGCCTTTACGAGTGGTTGATGTAGGCGTGAATGCGGCACTGGACGATCATCCTTTATTGGGTGCTCGCAAAGTGGCAATGGCGTCTAAAGACTTTAGTCAAGAAGCGGCGATGACAGCGGACGAAGCGGCTCGCGCTATTCAAGCGGGTGTTGATGAAGCTGATCTTGCGATCGATGACGGTGTGAATTTGTTGATGTTTGGAGAAATGGGCATCGGCAATACGTGTGTGTCATCTTGTATGATGACGGCGTTGATCGGCACGAGTGCATCGGACAGTGCAGGACGCGGAACTGGCTTAGATGTCGCAGGCGTTTCTCATAAAGCCAAGGTTATTGAGCAGTCATTAAAACGGGCTGAGCAAGAAACCGATCAATCAATGTCAGACTGGAGTGCGCAAACGCTGGCTGAACAAGTGGGCGGTTTTGAGATTTTGGCAATGGCGGGCGCTATGTTGCAATCGGCGCAACGTGGTACGGCTTTTGTTGTGGATGGATTTATTTGCTCTGTGGCTTTGTTGTTTGCCCAGAAGATCGCGTCGAATGTGCGTGAATACGCCATTTTTGCCCATCAGTCGAATGAAAAAGCCCACAAACTGCTACTAGAGCACTTAAATGCAGAACCGATTTTGTCCTTGGATTTGCGTCTTGGAGAAGGTTCTGGCGCCATCTTGGCGTACCCTTTGATTAAGAGTGCTTGTGTGTTTTTGACTACAATGGCCAGCTTTGAAAGCGCTGGTGTGAGCGACTCTACCTCGTGACAGTCATGCGGCTTGTTTTAATGGCAATTGCTGCATGAAACCACAACATTAAGAAGTAAATATAAATGAAAGGCATGGCAGTTGGCCCCTATTGGCAAGGCTTTAAACGCAGTCTTGTTACTTACACTCGAATCCCATTAAAAGTGGATTGGAGTGATGATATAAAGCACATCCCAGCGGTGTGCTTTTTGCCATGGATCGGTATCGTTGTTGCGTTAATCAGCGCTTGGCCGCTTTGGTTTGATTGGTCTTCTTCGTTGCAAGCAATCTTGATGCTATTGACCGCGGTGTTGTTGACGGGCGGATTTCATGAAGATGGACTAATGGATGCATGTGACGGCTTGATTGGTGGTTGGGACAAAGAGCAGCGTTTGACTATCATGAAAGATTCACGAATCGGCAGTTATGCTGCTTTATCAATTTGGTTTTCTTTGTCGCTAAAATGGCTGTTGCTTAGTGAGCTGTTGGACATCATTCCACCTTCTTTTTTAGGGTTTATTTATACTCTGTCGGCTTGGTGTGCCGTGCATGTGATGGCGAGAGTGATTCCCTTAGGTCTAATGAGTTGCCTTGACTATGTGACCATGGGGCAGAGCAAAGCATCTACTATGATTGCCAAACTAACGCCGTGCCAGTGGGGTGTCGCGTTGGCGCCTTGTCTTGTTATTGGCTTTTTAGCATTTAACGTTTTGGATTTGATTACTGTCTTATTAATTGCAACCGGTCTGACTATTTTGATGCGAATGTATTTGCGTCAAAAAATAGAAGGTTTTAACGGTGATACATTAGGAGCGAGTGAACAAATAGGCGAAATTCTTATCATCACATGTTTGCTGGTATCCTATTCGTGAAATTGTTTTTGGTTCGCCACCCACGTCCTGATGTACAAAAAGGCTTGTGTTACGGTGATATGGATGTGCCGCTAGTGCAAGGTTGGGAAGAGGGCGCAAAGGCGTTAAAAGAGTCATTGTCTTTGTCCTTTGATGCGGTTTCAACGATTGGTTATCACAGTCCATTGAGTCGCGCAGCGCAACTCGCTGAGTTTGTTTGTGATGGCCGTTCGCAATCTGTTGATGCTCTTAAAGAGCTGGATTTCGGAGATTGGGAAGGCGTGTGTTGGCAGGATATTCCCAAGGCTGAAATCGATCTTTGGGCCGACGATATCGTGTATGCGACACCTTATAATGGTGAGTCGTTACAGGCTGTGGCGGACCGCGTTTGGCAATGGTGGTTGTCGGTGAAAGACTCGCCAGCCGACAATGTTGTCGTGGTCGCTCATTCTGGTGTGATCAAGGTGTTTGTCAGTTTGCTTTGCCAATGGCCTTTGGCACAATGCCATCGTATTAATGTCGGTTTCAGCAGTGTGACGGAATTTTCGATTCAAGGCGACTTTGTATCACTGACGCGTTTGGGCGCGGGTGACTGGGTTTCTGCTTAGGTTTTTTGAGATATAAAAGAGAATGCTACTATATTTTTTGGGTATGTTTGGGATTGCTGCGTTCGCCATCACAGGTGTTATTTCGTCAGGTAAAAAAGACATGGATCTTTTTAGCGTGGTATTTTTGGGCATGGTGACGTCGCTTGGTGGCGGTACAATTCGAGATACTGTGTTGTCCGTCGAAGCCGTATATTGGGTAAAAGATACCTCCTATTTGTGGGTGGCATTTTTGTCTTCTGTGTTGGCATTTTTTACCGTGCGATTGATTGAAAATAGGCAAACCGTTTTCCATTATGCCGATTCATTTGGTTTGGCTTTGTTTACCGTTGTGGCGACCGAAAAGGTATTGAATCTTGGTTTTCCACCAACAATAGCGATCACCATGGGGATTATAACTGGGGTGGCTGGCGGTATTATTCGTGATGTATTGAGCCATCGTCCGCCTTTGGTGTTGGGGCGAGAGTTTTATGCTACGCCCGCATTTTTGGGCGCGCTGCTGTTAGTGTTGCTTGAAAAAAACATACCCACACATGAATTTAACTCGATTTACGCCGTGGCATTAGTCTTTATACTTAGGGTGTTTGCGATACACAAAGATTTGTATTATCCCAGTTGGTTGTTGTACAAAAAACGATAGTACAAAAAAAATAGCATAAAAGAGATAAATGATGATGACGCTTTCACCAGAACAAAAAGCAAAGGCGCAAGAAACAGAACAAGCTGAAAAAAATGAAGCTCGCTTGTTGAAAAAAAAAGCGGTAGTTGACCAGCGTATCGCGGCAGCAACGGAAGAGCGCGGTGTGACTATTTTGCTGACTGGCAACGGTAAAGGCAAAAGTTCCAGTGCGTTTGGTACGATGGCGAGAGCATTAGGTCATGGTCAAAAAAGTGCAGTCATTCAGTTTATCAAAGGCCGCAAAGCGACGGGTGAGCAGTTGTTTTTCGGTTCACATCCATTGGTGGATTTTCATGTTATGGGACACGGTTTCACGTGGGAAACTCGTAACCCTGAATTGGAAAAAGAAGCGGCAGAACAAGCTTGGGCTTTAGCGAAGAAAATGTTGTCTGATCCAAGCGTGCATTTTGTTTTGCTAGATGAAATTACCTACATGTACAAATATGGTTATCTGAATGAAGATGACTTGATCGCTGCGTTAGCGGCACGTCCGCTTCATCAAAATGTGATGATGACAGGCCGCACAGCACCAAGAGCGCTATTAGATAGTGTTGATACGCACAGCAAGATTGCAAATGAACGTCATGCTTTTGCACATGGTGTGAAAGCGCAAGTGGGCATTGAATGGTAGTTCGCTTTGCGAGCTACAATACCGCACTGAGCCGAACGCATTCCGGAGGGCTGTTAACCGCAATACAATCTGGCAAGGACAAACAGGTACTTGCCACTGTCGCGCTATTGCAAGAAGTGCGCGCCGATATACTCTTGCTGAATGAGGTGGATTTTGATGCTTCTGGCGAGACCGCCCGTCTTTTACAAGGCTTACTAAGAAAACCTTCCGCTTCCAATCCGGGTTTAGACTACCCCTTTTCTTTTTGTCAGCCAGTCAATACTGGCATGCCTTCAGGTCGAGATTTTGACAAAGACGGCGTTGCTACGAATAAAGGCGCCGATGCCTTAGGTTTTGGGGATTTTCCTGGCCAATATGGCATGCTGTTATTGTCTCGCTTTCCAATAAATCATTCGGCTTCTCGGACTTTTCAACACTTCCTATGGCGTGATATGCCAAATGCACGTTTACCAAAACACCCATCTGGTGACGCTTGGTTTGATGAGGGTGATTTGGCGGTGTTGCCAATATCGTCTAAATCGCATTGGGATATTGTGGTTCAGGTGAACGGGCAAGATCTGCATTGTTTGTGTTCTCATCCTACACCGCCTGTTTTTGATGGCGCTGAACGGAGAAACTTTTGTCGCAACCAAGACGAAATTCGTTTTTGGTCAGACTACCTTTCAAAGGCGCCTTATTTTATTGACGATCAAGGACGTCGAGGTGGGTTTGCTTTTGATGATATTAATTCTGCCGACTTTGTGTTGATGGGCGATTTGAATGCATCATCCTATGAGGGTGATTCGGATCGATCAGCGATTCACAATTTATTAACACACCCTATGATGTCTGCAATAGATTTTCCACGCAGCGTGGGTGGCATTGATCACTCTCCAAAAGGCAATAAAAAATACAGTGCTTATCATACTGCCGTGTGGCGAATGCAGGCTGATTACGTTAGGCCTAGCTATTTGCTAAAAACGGTAGGGCAGGCGGTCTTTTGGCCAAGCTTGCACGACGCTACATATTCTCTTCTTAAAAACACATCTGACCATCGTCTTGTCTATCTTGATGTAACCACCGCGCGCTAAAAATTAAATGAGATTTATTCTCAAATAAGCTGGATTTATTTCAGATCTTTTACGATAATGATTCTCATTAGGTTTTATTAATCCATTACAAAGATCGCGGAGAAAATAATGCAGAACTGGGAGCGTTTAACAAGACAAGCAAATAGAGCTTTTTCAAATCATGCTTTTTCGGAAGCTGTTGAACTCAATCAGCAGGCATTATCGCAAGCAGAAATGTCATTTGATGATGATTTTTATCGTGATGCTGAATCGGCTGTTGCGGCGGCTGCGGTTAGCTTTCTAAACATCGCTGAGTCGTATACCGCGCTGGGCGATTTCATTTCTGCGAATACTCAATATGAAAATGCGGTCAACTTTTTACAAGCCATTATTGTTCGTCCTGATGTGGATGATGAGCAAAGAGGTTTGATTATGAGAACAGCGACGCATATTCGTTTCGAATGGGAGTTGTTCACGCAAAGCCACAGTAAGCATGTCTCCGCTCAGAGCAAAGCCTTAATGCAGGCCTTGTCTCATGCCGTTTCTGGTTCTGGTTCAAAAGTAATGGTTCGCCATTAATCGTTTTCTCCATCTAACATGATTCATAAGGATAATTATATGAAATCTGTTTTTACTACCATGTTGTTCAGTTGTTTTGTGGTTATGAGCCAAATAGCTCAGGCGCACCCCGGCCATGACCACTCCCATTGGTCAAGTGAACCTATCCATATTTTGACCATGTCCGCGATTGGTGGACTCATAGTGAGTGGCTTGATTTATAAGCAATGTATTCGCCGTCGTAAAAAATTCGAGCAGAAGGATATTAACCATGATGCATAGTTTGATTAAAACACTCGACAAAGTTATTCGCTTTAAAACAGCACAAGCCCATTGCGATATCCCCTGCAAAATTTATGACCCAGCGACGGCTCAGTTAGCGGCGTTAAGTTGTGTTCGTTTGATGGATTTGATCAAAGAGGTCGAAGACAAAGGCGCATTGGCTGTAGCGGATTACGCACAGATAGCTCGTTTAGTGGGTGAAAAAGAGTCTGCTAGCACCGAGGTTAAAGACGCGATTCGCATTATCTGGGGAGACTATTTTAAAGCGCCTCAATTTGAGCAGGTACCAAGTGCGCATAATTTAACGCACAGCATTATGTTACAGGCGTCAAAGTGTAAGCAAGGTATTGACCGAGCGGAAGGTGAAAAGTTAGTTGCTTTAGTGAATGAATTTGCAGAAGCTTTTTGGTTGACGAAAGGCGTACCGACGTATCGTGCGTCTTGCCCATATCCGCCTATGCTAGATATCGTATACCCAGATTTAAAAGGGTGATTTAACGTGTGATATTAAGGGATTATTTATGCCCTTAATATCACTGGCTTACTGTGAAATGATGAAAGGAGTCAAATATGCTTCACTTAATTAAAGTAGAAGGGGAAAGTATGGCCCCTCGTTTATGCAATGGTGATTTTGTGTTTACCAGTCGCTGGTATAAAAAACTAAAAGTGGGACATCTTGTTGTAGTGGACCATGCATTGTATGGGTTTATTGTAAAAAAAGTTCTGCATATCGCACCAGATGGTCAGCTTTGGTTAGGAGGTGAAAGTAATAAGAGCCTGCAATCTGAGCGTATTGGTTGGGTATCGTCACGACGGGTTATAGGTAAGGTTATAGGGCGTATCTGCGCGTCTTAATTAGGTGTACAAAAAACAAGACACTTTCTTATATCTGATCAAAATTGCTTTGCGCTCTGATGTTGGTCTTACGGTTATTTTTCTCTAGAATCCTCGCTTCAAAATCCTTACTATTTTATTAAGTCAGAGAGAAATCCATGTCGACAGCAGAGCTACCTAAGGTGAAAAAACACACGCGTCTTGAAGATGCCCAAGCCGTCATTCTTGGAACCTTAATTATCGCGTTAGGTGTTAATCTTTTTACTCATGCTGGTTTGTTAACGGGTGGTTCAGCTGGACTGGCTTTTTTGATTCAATACTCAACGTCTTTGACGTTTGGTCAGGCGTTTTTCATTATTAATATTCCTTTCTATCTTCTAGCGGTTATCCACTTTGGCTGGGAATTTACGATCAAGACGTTTTTGTCTGTTTTTTGTCTGTCTGTTTTTTCTGATGTGACGCCGATGTTAGTTACCTTTGAACAGGTAAATCCTATTTACGCCAGTGTTGCAGGTGGTTTCCTGATGGGGGTGGGTTTTTTGATGCTGTTCCGTCATAACGCAAGCTTGGGTGGCTTAAACATTCTGGCGCGCTATTTATCAGAAAAATATGGTATCTCAATGGGGAAATTTCAGATGATGGTGGATTGTATGATCGTGCTACTCTCCGTGTTTGTAGTGGATTACACCTTAATCATTATCTCTATCGTGGGAGCGATTGCGCTGAACATGATCATTGCGGTCAATCATAAACCGGGTCGATACATGGGAAATGTCTAGAGCGTATCGATTACGGTGATGGATACTGTGAAAGCGGCTATATATTAGCCGCTTTTTTTGTGCCTATGAAAGCTTAAGCTGAGGTGACGATTCCTAAGAGGCTGTCCATCAGGTAATATTACGCCTATCAAAAAGACAGAGGAATAGAGTTTGGAGTTACTTAAAGTAGACAATCTTAATCCCTACTTAGATGATCTTGTTGAGTTGCTGTGTGACGCCGTTGATTCCGGCGCTCCGATTGGGTTTTTACCACCAATGAGCGAGTTAGAAGCGAAAGCTTACTGGCAAACCATTCATGATGATTTGCAAGAAAATGCCCGCCAAGTTTTATTGGTTCGTGAAGACGATAAAGTGGTCGGCAGTGTACAAATTGCGATGTCGCCAAAAGCCAATGCATTGCACCGTTGCGATGTCGAAAAGCTGATGGTTCATACTCAAGCACGAGAGAACGGACTTGGCAGCATATTGATGCAAGGTGTTGAACGTGTTGCTGCCGCCATGCAAAGGCAGCTCCTCATGTTGGAAGTCAGAAGCGACGATATTGCCCATGATATGTATGTTAATATGGGCTATATTCCCTTTGGTGAAGTGCCTGGATACACTCGCAGCGCAAACGGTATGTTGCACAATGCCACGTTCTTCTACAAAGAAATTGAAACCACCCACGAAGTATTTTCTTAACCTTATAAAGCCATAGGCGACTCCATTGAGACTTGATTTTTATTTATCCCACGTGACTGAACTAGCACGTAAAGCGGCCAAAATTGCGGCATCAAAAGGCCGTGTTACCGTAAATGGTGAGGTGGTAAAAAAGGCCAACTACACAGTGCAGGAAGGCGATAAAATTTGTCTTGATGACACTTTGTTAGCATGGCCTTCAGAAGGCTATTACATGCTGCACAAACCCGCTGGTTATGTATGTGCAAACCAAGACCCAGAACACCCAACGGTATTAGACCTTATTCCTTCGCACCTTGGCCAAACCTTAAACATTGTTGGGCGTTTAGACAAAGACACAACGGGTTTATTGCTGCTGACAACCGATGGACAATGGCTACATCGAATTACATCGCCACGTAGTGCTTGTAACAAACGTTACCGTATGATGTTGAGTGAACGCATCAGTGATG
This sequence comes from Marinomonas profundimaris, assembly GCF_000508165.1. Lineage (GTDB taxonomy): Bacteria > Pseudomonadota > Gammaproteobacteria > Pseudomonadales > Marinomonadaceae > Marinomonas > Marinomonas profundimaris. The sequence goes on from NZ_AYOZ01000001.1 coordinate 90,015, forward strand.
AAGCGCTAAAGCAGTTGGAAGAAGGTGTCATGCTGAACGGTGAATCAGAACCGACGTTACCTGCTGTGGCTGAGCGTATTAGTGAATGTGATATTTATCTGACGATTCAAGAGGGGAAATATCATCAGGTAAAACGAATGTTGGCGGCAGTCGGTAACAAAGTAGAAGAACTGCATCGTGATCAGATTGGTGCTTTATCGCTTGATACAGACTTAGGCATTGGTGAGTTCCGTGCGCTGACTGAAGAAGAAGTCGCGTACTTTTAATCACTTAGCCGTTTGATAAATTACGATTTTATAAGAGAAGTAAGCATGAAAGAATTATCGATAGATGAGCGCGTTCAACTCTTGGTTGCGCCTGACAGCGAACGTTTAGCGTATTTTGTTGAACACACTAAAGCCACTGAATTGGTGTGGAGCTTGAGTGACAAAGAAGGTTTCATAATGCTTGAAACCGACGATGGTGATTGTGTCATGGTTTGGCCTGATGAAGCGTTTGCAGCCCAATGGGCAACGGAAGATTGGGAGGATTGCGAGCCAGTATCTGTGTCTCTTAATACATTTAAAACCGAGTGGTTGCCCAACCTTATGGCAGACAATGTGACAGTAGCGGTTTTCCCGAATATCGAAGACGAAGGTATGTTGTCGACAGCGGAAGAACTCACTGCATTACTGGCTTAAAACAATAGAACTAAGGACTCAGTTTTCCCATGAGCAAACGTCAAAATCACCGTGAAGAAGTCTTTATTAAAATATTGGATGCCGCTGAAATTGAATTTGGCTTGAAAGGGTACAATGGCGCCAGCCTGCAGCATATTGCTGAGCGTGCGGGTTTGCCTAAACCAAATATCATTTATTATTTTCAGTCTAAGGCCAATTTGTATAAACAAGTGCTTGATCAAACATTGATGGGGTGGAACGACCTTTTTGATCGCGCGACGATAAACGATGATCCGGCGCATGTCTTGGACGGCTTTATTCGAGTGAAGCTCAAGCAAAGTTTCGAGAAAGGTGCGACGTCGCGGTTGTTTGCGATGGAAGTGATTGGTGGTGCGCTGCACATTGGCGACTATTTGAAAGAAGAGCTTAGGCCTTGGTTTATGTCACGAGTGGCATTGCTTCAAGGTTGGATGGACGCGGGGAAAATGCGTCAATGTGACCCTGCTAGTGTGATCTTTATGATCTGGTCAACCACGCAACATTACGCCGATTTCGAAGCGCAAGTGTTAGCGCTAAGCGGTGTTGAATCGCTGACCGACGGAGATTTACAGCGGATCGGTGACACCGTAAGCGGGATTATTCTTGCTGGTTGTGGCCTGAGTTTACCCACCGAAAGCTAGTTCGTCGCGTTGCTTCTTATGTTATTTTTTGGCTTCTCTTAATTGATGAATGTGTTGAACCAAAGCCCGTAATTTTGCGGGCTTTGCTGGTTTTGCCATATAGGTAATTTGCTGTTTTTTGCATTCACTGATCAATTCAGGATCGCGTAATGCGGTAATCAGCACGGCAGGAATGTCTTTGCCTGCTCGCGTTCTTAGTGCCTTAATCAAAGACAAGCCGTCTTTGTTTTCATCAAGGTGATAATCCACCAGCAATAACTCGGCTTCACCTTCGGCTTCTATAGCGTCATCAAAGTGATTGAATGTACGACAATCGCACTGCCAGTGGGTTAATAACGTATTCATTGCTGTTAGATTGTTTCGTTCATCATCAATACACCAGACATAACAATGCGCCAGTTTTTCTTGAGGTATTGAAGCGGGTGGGGGAGTTGGCAAATCTACCACCAGATCGCTTTGAGCTAAGGGTATTTTTATACTAAAGCAGCTGCCTTTACCGGGAACAGAATGTATTTCTGTCGTCAAGCCGAGCTGCTTTTGCATACGTCGAACAAGGCCAAGCCCCAACCCCATACCGGGTTCTTGCGTGTTTTCCCAGCGGTAAAAGTCGTCGAAAATTTTGGTTTGTTCAGACGCAGGAATCCCTACTCCTGTGTCTCTTACTTGTAAATACACCGCACCTGAACGCGGCCTTACGCTTAATAATACACGTCCTTTTTGAGTATATTTCACCGCGTTAGAGACGAAGTTTTGGATGATTCGACGTAAATAAATAGGATCGGTGTGTACTCGAAAAGGGCGCATGTGTGTGGTTAATCGAATGTTTTTACTGTCCGCAATAACCCCGAACTCCGCCACAATCGGAGTGAGAATGTCTTGTAGATTACAATCCACTAATTTTGGCTGAATAGCACCTTGGTCCAAGCGCGCAATCTCGAACAAGGTTGAGATGAGCGCTTCGGTGGATTCTAGAGAATCTGATAATCGATCAATGACTTGGTTGGTGTCATTAGGAAGTTGCGTAGATTGCAATATGCCCATATAGAGTTTGGCTGCATTCAGTGGTTGTAGAATGTCGTGGCTGGCCAAAGCAAGAAATTCTGTTTTAGAAGCATTGGCTTGTTCGGCTTCAGCTTTGGCGCTAATCAACGCTTTTTCGGCTTGATTGCGGCGTTCTATTTCTTGCATCAACTCATGGTTAACACCCTGAACTTCCTCGGTGCGAGCTTCTACTCGTTTCTCCAAATCAATATTGGCTTCTTTGAGCGCTTGCTGACTTTCAATGTGTTCTGTGACGTCAGTGAAACTGGTCACAAAGCCGCCATCCGGTAGAGGGTTACCCACCATTTCTATGACTCGACCGCTGGCGCGGCGGCGTAAAAATCGGTGCGTGGTGCCTTTTCTAAGATGTTCTAAACGTTTATTGACCAACTCTTCTATATCACCCACACCACATTCACCGTGTTCAGCGTTAAAGCGAATCAGCTCTTCAACAGGCAAACCAACCGTCAGCATGCCTTCTGGATAAGGATAAAGCGATAGGTAGGTTTTATTCCACGCGACAATTCTTAGGTCTTTATCGACGACACTGATGCCTTGGTCTAAATTGTCCATGGAGACAAACAGTAAATTTTGGCTGAACTGAATGGCTTGCGTGGTTTCATCCAGATACGTCACCATTTCTTCTACCTTGATTTGTTTGTCAACCAAGATGGAGTTGATGATGGTGCGAGCGGAAGAACCGCCTAAAACACCGCCTAAAATTCGTTCGCAATAATCGACAAATAATCGGTTCGGCGAAGCGTTGCCAGGAATGGTTTGGCTGTAATCTTGTTCAAAGTTTAGCAGCACTTGTTGGCATTTTTGTTTGCCTAAAAAGGTTTCCAGTAGAACAAAAAAATCCCCATTGGTTGCTTTGCTTTTTGGTTTGAAAAAGCCCTTTTCAAGTTCTGTGGTTGGGCTGACAAACGCCGTAGCTTGGATTCTATCGATCAAGCGTTCAGTCGATAACAAAGAGCCAACCACGTAGCCAAAAATGTTTGCCAATAAACTGATAAATGCGCCGTAGCTGATCAGTTCTGAACGAGATTGTGCGCTGTTTAACCCCCAATCCATGTTGCCAGAAAGAGGCAGCATCATGAGCAATACCCAGCATAAAAAACCCAATGTTAAGCCAGTGTATACGCCGTGGGCGTGTGCACGTTTCCAGTACAAACCGCCTAGCACGGCAGGCATGAGTTGAAGTACGAGGGAGAACGCTAAGACTCCGGTGCCAGCGAGAGATTCGTTGTTGGCCATTTTTTGATAGTACAAAAAGGACAATAGTAAAATGCCGGTCATCGCTAAGCGCCGAATGGTTAATATGCGACGTCGGTATAGGGGTAAAGCTTGTTGTTGCGCACTGGCTCGCGCCAACATAATGGGTAAAATCACATCGTTGCTGATCATGATGCTTAAGGCGAATGTCGCCACAATGATCATCGCGGTTGTCGCGGACATTCCGCCTAAAAAAATCAGTATTTGCAATGGTAGATTGTCAGATACCAAAGCAAACTGAATCACATAGGTATCAGGGTTAATATCGGCGGAAAAAAGACTCTGACCAGCAATGGCAATAGGCGGAATAATGGACGCGAAAATCAGCAAATATAATGGGAACAACCAACGCGCCATATTGGATTGTTTATCACTTTGATGATCAACCACGGTGACATGGAATTGTCGCGGTAAGCAAATGACGGCGGCTGCGGACATGAAAGTTTGCATCAGAAAGGGGAAAGACAAAAATTGCTCAGAGTGCCAAACGGAATAATCCACATTCTGACTAAGCTCTTCCATATTTAGGTCTTGCGTCATGATGATCGCAACGAGGCCAACGGCGACAATCGCGATTAATTTAAACAATGACTCGGTACCAATGGCGAGCATCATGCCAGAGCGATATTCGGTTACTTCGACTTTTCGAGTGCCAAATAACATGGCAAAAATACCAATTAATATGGTCGCGACAAACACCACTAAGCTGGCAGAAGATTCGTCTTGATTCACAAATAAGGCAAAGTTAGAGCCGATGGCTTTGAGCTGTAAGGCGATATAAGGAATAACCGCGAGCATACTGATGAGTATGACCAAGGGAGCGGTAATAGGGCGCTTACCGTATCGAGAAGAAATAAAATCGGCAATGGAGGTAATGTTCTGCTTTCGACTGACGGTGATCATTTTACGTAATAGGGGAAAGGCAAAGACATACAGCAGAATTGGCCCCAACAATATGGGTAAATAACTCCAGCCAGAACGGGTCGCTTCACCGATCGAGCCGTAGAATGTCCACGCAGTACAGTAAATAGCCAAAGACAAGCTGTAGACCAGCGGGTGGCGAGTCAATTTTTTGGCGGCTGGGCTTTCTTTGTCACCCCAGATGGCAATCCAGAATAAACCTAGGACATAGAGAATGGCTAACAGGATCCAGAAAACAGTCATTGAATAAATTACCTGAACGAAGGCTGAAACGTCATTGTTGTTTTACACTTAATGTAGCACAGTCAATATAACAATCCTCTACGACTTAGGTCGCGTAGTGAGACTAGATTGTTGTTTCTTATCTGGAAATACTCTTTTTTGATCTGGTTGTCATTGGCTGAAAAGAGAGGAGTGTTAAACTTTGCTTCGATTAGAACCAATTAGGAATTATTATGAATCAACAGGTTTCCCTACCGCATATAAAAGCCTTTCATGCGCACCTTTATTACACAGATGATGCGGGCGTCATCATGGCTAAGTTAGTGGCAGAGCAAGCGGCGGAAAAATTTGATATTCGCATTGGTCGCTTCCACGAGAAGCCCGTTGGCCCACACCCTGTTTGGAGCTGTCAGCTTTCGTTTGCGTCCGAAAACTTCGGTCAAATTATCCCTTGGTTGATGTTAAATCGTCAGACTTTAAGTGTTTTTGTTCATCCTGTAACGGGAGATGATTATTTTGATCATACTCAAGGTGTGAGTTGGCTAGGGCGGGCGTACACTCTGGATGTGTCACAATTCAAACCATCGAATGCGCTATTAGAGTAAAAAATGGAGTATAAAGCAGCCATGATAATTCGACTCGCCAGTGTCAATGATGCCGCGGCTATTGCTGGAATAGCCTTGTCATTGGGTTATAAAATGGAAGCGCAGCAAAGCCTAACGGAAAACGCACTTGGGTACTTACTTGATGCTCAATATGATCGTGTGTGGGTTGCTGAGCTGAATGGTACTGTTATTGGCTGGCTTCATGCGCAACATGCTTTTCGGATGGCTTCTGTAGATTTTATTGAAATATTAGGGTTGTCTGTGTCTGAGCAGAGTCGTTTTCAGGGGGCAGGGCGAGCATTAGTGGAACGCGTTAAGGCCTGGGCATCGGAGGAACATGTGTCTTTGCGAGTTCGAACAAATGACATTCGATATGACGCGAAGAAGTTCTATTCGGCCTTAGGGTTTTCGTTAGTAAAAACACAGTCAGTCTTTCAAATTTCGTTTTAAATCTGATCAATCTCATACATCTTATTGTGGGTTTTCAAATAAATATGCAAACATCCCTTTAAAAATCGTCGAACGTACCAAACTTCTAGGTTTATACGGTAGTTATTGCGCTTATGGAACGTTATCATATTGCTACAAACTATTGTTTGGGTTCGTGTTGTGGCGGTGTGGCGCAAATTGTTTGCTGGTATCAAGCGCTCGTTCCCTTATTCATTTATACGCAGGAGAATACAATGCAAATTACAGAAAACGCCGTTGTGAGCATGCACTACACGTTGACAGACGAACAAGGCCAAGAGCTAGACTCTTCTGTTGGTCAAGAGCCTTTAGTATTTCTAAGTGGCGCACAAAACATCATCGATGGTTTAGACAAAGCACTTCAAGGTAAAGCGGCAGGCGATAAGTTGGCTGTTTCCGTAGAGCCTGAAGAAGGTTATGGCGCGATACATGAAGAGCTCATCCAAAAAGTACCGACGGAAAATTTCCAAGGCGTTGATGATATCCAAGTTGGCATGCAATTTATGGCGCAAACGCCAGGTGGTCAACAGCCAGTGACGGTGGTTGCGGTAGAAGACGACGGTATTATGTTGGATGGTAATCATCCTTTAGCCGGCAAAACATTAAATTTTGATGTTGAAATTGTTGATGTACGTGAAGCATTGGCTGAAGAGCTAGAGCACGGCCATGTGCACGGTGAAGGCGGTCATCACCACTAGGTTATAAGCCTAAACAGCGTTAACGAAAAGCGACTTTTGGAAACGAAAGTCGCTTTTTTTTTGAGTTGTAACCTGACTTTAGTTTACGCTGCAACTTAGAGGTTTGCCGCTCATTTCGCCTGACGTGTCATATGGTAATGTTCAATGCCATCTTCCATGTATGGTTCAGAAACTGTGACAAAATCATGGGATTGATAAAATCTTTCAAGATGAGATTGTGCACCAATTTTGATTGGGCTGTTTGGCCATAACGTCACGGTTTCGTTAATGGCCTGCTTCATTAGCTCATGACCCATTTTGTCTTTACGATTTTGTTTAGCAACCACGACGCGACCTATGCTGCTGTGTTCTGGATAACAATCACCTTTGGCGAGCAGTCTTGCATAGGCGACAATTTTCTTGTTTTGCATTGCAAAAAGGTGTCGAGTGTCGGCGAGTGTGTCCAAATCGTCTAAATCAGGAAAGACACAATTCTGCTCAACCACAAACACATCACAGCGCAGTTTCAGAACGTCATATAACGTGTGTGTCGAAAGCTCATCAAACCGCTGACAATGCCAAGTTACCATTACTTTTTCCTATCTTATTCTTTCAATTATACCCGTCTATATTATGCCTAGTATGTTGCATCATGAACATGAAAGCGTTGATGTGGTTATGCGTTCATTTACCTTAAGACAGTGTAGAAATCTCATAAAAGATATAACAATAAATCACTTCAAAGATGGTTAGAAATACGTTTTACTAATACCTATAAAATAATAACAACGAGGTCTATTCAATGAAAACGATACTTGATCACTTATCCCAATACGCCTTTTATCACCAAGACCGTCGTAATGTGGCGACGCACTTTGTGGGCATTCCGATGATTGTTGTTGGTATTACTATTCTCTTGTCTCGCCCGCATTTTACCTTGTTAGACATTGTTTTTACGCCAGCCCTGATTATTGCACTTGCCAGTTGTGTGTTTTATTTACGATTGGATAAAGCGGTCGGTGCGGCAATGACGGTTTTGTTTGCGTTGTCTATTGGTGTTGCTGAGAATGCGGCCTCACAGAGTACGACGTTTTGGCTAGTATCAGGAATAGGGTTGTTTGTGGTTGGTTGGATTTTTCAATTTATAGGACATTTTTTCGAAGGTAAAAAACCAGCATTTCTAGACGATGTAACAGGATTGATTATCGGGCCCTTATTCGTCTTTGTTGAACTTCTGTTTTTACTAGGGCTAAAGCAGGATTGGAAAAAGTCGATAGAACAGTTTTGCGAAGCACAAAATGAAGTAATGAAAAATAAGTAAAGTAATGATTGAGGAGAACAAAGTGACAAGGAAAAGTAGGGGGAAAGGAGCAGGTAGCGCTTATTGTATTATTCTCGCGCCATTTCCTGTGTCATAAGGCCTGTTTCATGAAGCCTGATGGAGTAAGCCAAAATGTCTGCTTTTTAATAGAAGACGCTTACCCAATTGAACGTTGTTGCAACGATAGTAATTAAGCGTGCTGAGCAGAAGTCGGTACGAAAGCCGCTTTAAGTTTTAGTGCCGCTTTTTTAATCGCTTTAAATGCAGAAGAAATGCCTTCAACAATATATTCAGCGCGTTCTGCACGAGCGATTGCTTCGTATTTTTCTGCGTCTGTTAGGTAAGCGGAGTTTACGTTTGCTAATAATTCAGCAATAGTTTGATTCTTTTTCATGGTGTGTTCCTCGTCTATGGTTGTTTGAAATCTGCATCAAAACAATCTGTGTTTTGATGCTTGTATAATAGAAACCTCAGGTAAATTAGACAAACGATAAAAAATACGCCAATAGCTGAATAAAACTAACCAATCGAATAAAACGATGATGTTACGACGGGATAGTGTAGCGTTTTAAAAAAGAGGCTGGATTTTACATTGAATCCAGCGGGCTTCCGTATTGTTTGGCGGTGTCTAATCGAATGTAGGATTTTGTACTGACGACATCGGCGTGGGCGTAGAGCTGTTTTACTACTAGATTCGTAAACTGTGTCATGTCTTCGGTACAAATCTCTACCATTAAATCCACATCGCCAGTGACACCATGAACATTGATCGCAGCGCTTTGCTGCTGTAGAAAATACATCACATTATCTCGCGCATTAGGCACATCTTTACTGACGGTCACTAGTGTCCATGCCATCACGCTATAACCCAGTTTTTGATAATTTACCTGCGCACGATAACCGCTAATAATATCCATCTCTTCCAGTTGGCGTAAGCGTCTTAAACACTGAGACTGAGAGAGGTTGATCGTTTGAGCAAGTTGTGTGTTGCTCATTCGGCCGTCCAGCTCTAGTGCTTGAATTATTTTGTAGTCTGTACGGTCTAAGGTGATTTCTTTCATATCAGTCTCTATTTAAACAATTATCTTGTATTAAGTTATGAGTTTTACCTGTAAATAGCAAACAACTTGCGTGCAGTATTCTCTATACTTTTGTGATGTCCACTTGTTTTTTATGGGCGATTTCACACTACTTTTATCAAGGAATAAGGTTATGGCATCTTTATTAGATTTAGCGTTTGTACGTTCTCAATTTCCTGCTTTTAGAGAGCCTTCTTTGTCTGGTCAGGCCTTTTTCGATAACGCCGGCGGCTCCTACGCATGTAAGGCCGTTATTGATCATTTAGATCAATATTACCGAGAAACCAAACTTCAGCCTTACCACCTTCATCCTGCGGCCCAAAAAGCGGGGGCACAGATGGATTTAGCGCATGAGCGCTTAGCCTCTTATTTGAATGTTGATGTCAAAGACGTACACCTTGGGCCTTCTACCTCTCAGAACACTTATGTTTTGGCGCAAGCCTTCGGTAAGCTTTTGAAAGCGGGTGATGAGATCATTGTGACCAATCAAGATCATGAAGCAAATATTGGTGTATGGCGTGCTTTAGCCTCGCGCGGGGTGGTCATTAAAGAGTGGCAAGTGGATGCTCAAACCGGATCATTAAACCCGGATGATTTAGAGCAACTGTTTACTGAGCACACTAAGCTGTTGGCTTTTACCCACTGTTCCAATGTTGTTGCAGACATTAACCCTGTCGCGGATATTTGCGCGCGCGCAAAAGTGGCTGGCGTTGTCACATTGGTCGATGGCGTTTCTTTTGCTGGTCATGGTTTGCCAGATGTTGGTGCTTTGGGCGCAGATATTTACTTGTTCTCTCTTTACAAGGCCTATGGCACGCACCTTGGTGTTATGGTTATTCGAGATGATATGGCGGATAAACTCGGCAATCAGGCGCATTACTTTAATCAGGCTTATCGCCAAAAATGGTTTGTACCAGCGGGGCCTGATCACGCTCAAATAGCCGCGAGTCGTGGGGTATTGGATTATTTTGATGCCCTGCACGATCATCACTTTGATGCGACGGATTCTGTTGCCGAAAAAGCTCAGCGTGTGCGAAATTTGCTGCATGATGCGGAGCAAATCTTGTTGGCTAAGCTGCTTAATTTTGTTGAGCAGCACCCCAAGCTGACTTTGCTTGGAGGCACTGATCCGACCAAAAGAGCCGCTACGGTGTCAATTATTCCTAAAGGTCAAACGGTTCAAGCATTCGCCCAGAAGCTGGTTGATCAAGGGATTATCTGCGGGGCAGGGCACTTTTATGCAGTGCGTCTATTAGAAGCTATGGGCGTGGACACAGAAACCGGCGTGGTTCGTTTGTCATTCGTGCATTATACCAGTGAAGAAGAAATGGATCAGTTGATTCATGCTTTGGATGTTGCGCTTAATTGAAATCCAATTTGATAAGGCGGATGAACGTCATCCGCCTTGCGTGTCATTACTCTGGTTCATGCGACTCTGGTTCATGCGACTCTGGTTCTTGCCAAGATTCATAGTGAACCGCTGAGCTAACGTCTCTTCTGGGAAGCCATCCTGCTCTTTCTAGGTCGGGCGTGTCATGAAATGTCTCTACATAACCGACGCATAAATACGCAATGATATCGATGGACTCGGGGATGTTGAGCGTGTCGCGTATGACTTTATCGTGGACGATGCTCACCCAACCAACGCCCATGTTTTCCGCTCTCGCCGCTAACCATAAGTTTTGCACCGCGCACACAGCGCTAAACAAATCCATTTCAGGCTTCGCAGTTCGCCCTAGTACGACAGAGCCTGTTCTGCTGCGATCACATGTAATGCAAATGCCCAATGGCGCTTCTTCAATCCCTTCTAATTTTAGGCTTTTATATTGCGTTTGACGCTCACCTTCGAACAGTTCTGTGGCTTCTGCGTGCGCTTGCAGGAATCCTTGTTTGATTTGGCTTTTGGATTCTGGTTTGGTGACAAGGATGAAGTCCCAAGGCTGCATGAAACCAACACTAGGGGCATGGTGTGCGGCCAGTAAAACGCGCTCTAAAACGTCATTTGGAATAGGGTCGGGTTTGAATTCTCGGCGAACATCACGACGCGAAAAAATTGTTTTGTAGACCGCGTCTCGTTCTTCTTGGCTGATGTTCATAATAATCGACTTTTGTTTGTTTTATGGAAAGCAGATTATTATGGGGATTGAAATCAATTTATGCCAATGAGGAAAACTCGAGTTGAGATGTATTTTTCTGGGTTTGGCTATTTAAAGCTGAAGGATTTTCTTGAAAGACTTTTTGGGAGGCTTTTTAGAAGTGATTGGAGGAAGATATAGATAAAAAAGCAGCCAATAGTGAGTATTGGCTGCTTTTAGGTTATTGTTATATTGCGTATGAATTAAAAAGGATAATGCTGGTTAGGATCTTCTACCGTGATCCAACGCTGATCTGTAAACTCTGCGATGGCTGCTTTGCCGCCAAAACGACCATAGCCAGAATTACCGACGCCACCAAATGGCATTTGCGGCTCATCGCCTACTGTTGGGCCATTAATATGGCAGATGCCACTTTTTATGGCGTTAGCGCAGGCGAGTGCGCGATTAATATCTTGAGAAAATACAGCCGAAGATAATCCGTATTCACTGTCATTGGCGACTCTAATGGCTTCGTCATCACCGTCTACACGAATGATAGACTTAACTGGGCCAAAGCTTTCTTCACTATAGATACGCATGTCACTGGTGACGCCGTCTAGTAGCGTTGCGGAAAAAAGAGCACCTTTACTTTCGCCTCCACAGATTAATTTGGCGCCTTTGGCAACAGCATCATCAATCAAAGCGTGCATTTTGTCTGATACTTCTGGATTAACCAAAGCTCCTAAGACAACCACATCACGAGGGTTACCCCAAGGTAATGTAGACGCTTTAGCACTTAGTTTTTTAACAAAGTCATCGGCAATTTTTGAGTCAACAATGACGCGTTCTGTAGACATACAAATCTGGCCTTGATTCATGAAAGCGCCAAATATAGCCGCGTTAACAGCGCCATCTATGTCGGCATCTGATAACACCACAAGTGGTGCTTTACCACCAAGTTCAAGCAGAGCAGGTTTTAAATTTTCGCCAGCCAGTCGACCAATAATTCGTCCAACTGGACTAGAACCAGTGAAGTTTACGTGGCGTACTTCAGGTGCTTCAATTAATGCTTTTACGATGTTAGGCGCGTCACTTGGATTATTGGAAATTACGTTAACTACTCCGTCAGGGAAACCTGCTTCGATAAAGCAATCAATGAGTAAACGATGGGTTAGTGGGCAAAACTCTGAACTCTTGAGGATAACAGTATTGCCACATGCTAACGGTGTGGCAATTGCTCTAGCGCCTAGAATAATAGGTGCGTTCCATGGCGCAATCGCTAAACAAACTCCCTTGGGTTTATTTACTGACATCGCCAAGGTACCCGGCTTGTTTGATGGAATAACTTCGCCGCCGATTTGCGTGGTCAGTGCAGCGGCCTCACGAATATGGCCAGCGGCTAACATGACGTTAAATCCAGCCCAAGGTCCTGTTGCGCCAGTTTCAGTAATCATCGCAGCGGTGAATTCAGCTTGTTTAGCTTCCATGATGTCAGCGGCTTTATTTAATAAAGTGCGACGTTCTGTTGGTCCCACTTGAGCCCAAGAAGTAAAGGCCTTGTGAGCGGCTTTAGTGATGGTATTAACATCGTCTAATGTCGCTGCTGCCGATACAGAGGCAACCTCGCCAGTAACAGGGTCAAGACGTGTATATTGTTTATTATTACTGGCCTTTACATCATGGCCACCAATGCTTAATAAAACGCTCATATTTTTATCCTTATTTTATATAGTCAGTTTGCACAGATAGTAGACCTACCTTATATCTGCTTTTATTGGTACGACAATCTAGTAATGTTTGAATATGGAGTTCCAGATAAAATGTACTTCAACTACGCATAGTGTAGTTGAAGTACTGAATCGCAAACGTTATCAAGCACCAGACCAGTTGCCATGTAATGACATTCTTAGTCTGAAAGGCACTTTTACTTTAGCGATTGGGCCATCACTCCAGCTGGCAGTGTCCATAACAACCAATTCTGAACTTTCTTCCCGTAAGTTATTCATCACACTAACCACCCAACCATCGCCTTCATCGGCAGTCGCTGATCGTGGTATGAAGATAGGTTCTTGAAAGCAATGTGCATCCCCTGGATACCATGTTTCACTTTTGCCTGTATTGATGTTGATGCGCGCTAATTGATTGAAGAACTGGAATGGGGGTTCTCCTAGTGAAGCAAAGTCAAATGGTAGGCTTGGATCAAAGGCAAGTAGGAACCCCCATGAGTATTTTTTACCACTGTAACGAGCATCACAACGAGGGAATTCACAAGGGAATGGGTTCTCCGTGATCATCACAGGCTCTACCTGAGATTCTTCTGAGTTTAAGTCAAATACCCAGCGCATTAGAGCCGACTTTAACGACTGTGGAGAGGGAACATGACCATCTGCTTGAGGAAAAAAGTAGAAGACATTTCCAGAAGTGACAGGCATATCAACAATCAGTTTTCCTTCTTCTTCATAGGAGTTTAATGTATGCCCCTGAAAACCATTGCTAGGTCCATAAAACCAACGAACATCCTCTGCTGAGCCATTTCGTGGTAGAACACCAAATAGCTGTGGAAGATCTGGTTGCCATTGAAAGTGTTTGCCGCCTGCTTTCATACGCTCTACATCAACGGTTAGGGGTATAACAGGGAAGATGACATAGTTATCGGTGACGGCAAAGTCATGGATCATTGCAGCATAAGGTGCTTGAAACCAAATTTCCTTGGTTAGTTTACCGTCTTTTGAAATTTCGAAGTAGGCGATATCAGGGGTGGCATCGCCTTTCGCTTCATAAGCAAAACAAAGCAGAGCGCCATTATCGACATCTATTTTTGGGTGTGCGGTGAAGGTGGCTGACTTTATTTGTTTATCAAAATCCCATTCGCCTAATGTTTCAAGAGTGTTTAAGTCCATTGCCCAAGGCAAGGCGTCTTCTTTAAGCGCTAGAAGTACGCCATTGTGCTCAATCACAGTGGTATTTGCTGTGGTGTTGTTGTCTGCCGCAAGAGGATCATTTGTATATTGGTTACGATAAATACCATTTAATGAGCGTTGTTCACGGCGTTGTGCCATCAGACGGTCTGTTTTTACGTAACGACGAGTAAGGCTCACACTCCCAGTATCAAATTGAAAAGCACTTACCATGCCATCACCGTTGAAAAACATATCAGTGCCTAACATTGGTGGATACTGAGGGTCGGGGGCAACTTGGTAAAAAGTCCCGTTAATTTCCTTTGGTAACTCGCCTTCAATTTCGAGATCCTTCACCTCTGCTTCTATTCGGCTGGGTTTATAAAGACCAGTAAATTCTGGTGTGTTTGGGAATGTAAAGCTCATATAAGCCTCCTTAATGAGGTTTCATATTAGAAAATTTACGTGGTGTTTTAAACAATTCGCCTGAATAGAGAATCTGAAAAGATTCATTTCCTATAGTAGCGACTGAGGCTGTCGTTTATCACCTTTTAAAGAAGATGAGCCTAAGTAAAGTCTGATAACTTCCTATTAAAGCGTCACGTAATAATTTTTATAAATGAACGACTATGTACAGTTTAGATCTGATCTAGATCAAAGGTCAACTTTTTTGTACTATCTAGTACAGTTATGAATGAGGTTGGTATGAGACGAAAAACAGCAGCAAAACGATTGGTATTTGTAGAGGCCGCAGGTAGCCTATTTCTGAATTATGGATTTTCAGCGGTTACTATGGAGTCTATTGCTGCAGCAGCAAATAGCTCTAAAGTCACACTTTATAATTATTTTTCTTCTAAAGAAGAGCTATTTGAAGCTTGGGCTTTTGAGGCTGGAAAGGGGGCATTTGAGCAGCTGGTTGCGGCGATCGATGAGAACATGACTCCCCGTGACGTTTTATTTAGGGTAGGAACGGCTTATTTAAAATTGATTACAAAACAAGAGGTTATTTCAATAAATCGACTCATCATTGGTGAGGCGGAGCGGTTTCCACAGCTCGCTCAGCGTTTTTATGCTGTTGGTCCTAAACGGACACTTGCTAACCTGATCTTGGCTGTGGATTCTCTCGTGGTGAGAGGGGCCCTTGTCGATCAAGATGCGAATAAAATGGCCGTGCATTTTAAAGCCCTATGTGAAGGGACAATGTTTGAAAAGCTGATCTGGGGAATCGATTCTTTACCCAGTGAGGACGACATCAAGGCGCTGGTGGCTGATGCTGTTGATAATTTTATTCTTTTTTATGGAAATGAAGCTAAAAGCAGCTAAATAGTCTTTAAATTTAATAAAGCCGTGGTCAAGTAAAATTGGCCGCTGCTTTATTATTAACTAATTTCTCGTTGATTTTCTTAACGTATTCTTTGTGCTTAAACGGCCAAAATCTTGGTGACTTCTCCTAGTGCTTCCCACGACTCATCAAATGCTTCTTGGAGCTCTATTGACTCCTTTAACCAACGTAAAATGCCTGTCCATCCACTAAACAAAAGCACCTCAGCTAAAATATCTAGTACCAATGGTGAGTTGTTTTCGATCTTCATTGCGAGTAGTTCGCTGAGATGGCTTCTAGCTTCTGACATTCGGGCTAACTGGATTTGTCCTGCTTTTGGATGAGTGCGAACAATTTCTAATACGATAAGTAGTTCTTCTCTATTTGATGTCGCAGCTTGCATGAAATCAGACATTAACAGGCGAAGATTTTCTTTTATCGGTAATTCACTTTTTAAGAAACGTTCAATTGACATCTCAGAAATTAGCTGTTCCTACTGGCATTAGTATAGGTTTGCCTGCTGATTTGTTACGAAATCGACCAGATGTTCGTTATTACGAGGCTATTCTTCATCAGCAGGTTGCGACAGTTGGTGTAGATGAAGCCTCACTTTACCCATCGATTAGCCTGAACGGTACCGTTTCAAACACGGACTCGGTTAATGGCTGGAGCTTCGGTCCATCCATCTCACTAAGTATATTTAATCGCGGTGCGCTTCATGCACAGCATGACGTTCAAGTGTCAGTAGCAAAACAAGCTGAAATAGATTGGCGTTCTAGTGTGAGAGGAGCGGTTGAAGATGTGCAAGTTGCTCAATCCAATTTTACTTTATATCAAGAGCAGACGGAGCTATTAAGTAAAGCGGCTGCTTCTTATGGGAAAGCATTAGCGTTAGGTCGTAATAACTACCGCAATGGTGCGATGACACTTTTAGACTTGTTGGACACTGTTCGTTCTGAAGCGTCGGCACAAATTAATGCAGCATCCGCTCATAATTCAGCTGTAAAAGAGTGGGCGTCACTGCAAATCGCTATTGGCGCAGGTGCAGGCTTCTCTGATAAAAAAGACGAAGAGAAAGGTGGCGCGACACCTAATATTCTTGAGGCAAAACAATAATATTAGGCGTAATTTTTGCGTAAAGCTAATTGATCTCAGACTTTTTAGGCTGAGACAAAAAAGCAAAAGGCAGGGTGACTTTCAGTCACCCTGCCTTTTTTAATAGGTTGTTAGAGGGGGATATTAAATTAGTCCGCTGCTTAGTTTAATGGCGTATTTTTTAAGAACCTCAACCTCAGCTTTGATTTTGTCTGAATCATAATCTTTCACAGAGCGTACGCAGCTGATGCTTGCTTGAATTTTGCCATCTTGACTGAGAATAGGAACCGCTAAACCGAATACTGTTTTATCAACTTCTGATATTGATAATGCATAGCCGTCATCTCTGATTTTTTGCAGGTTCGCTCTAAAATCTTTCCAGTTTGTACCTAGATGGGATTGTTCTATTTCACTCGGGTTTTCTACAAAGAGACGCATATGCTGAGCATTTGGTAAAAACGCCAGTATGGCTTTAGAGGTTGCTCCACTGAACAAGGGTCTTGGAATTCCCCTTGAATAACTAAGGCTAGTTTCTAAATTACCAAAGTGATAAACGCAGACAACTTGATCCTTAAATAGTCTGCAAACTAACCAAGCTTGTTTACCTTCTAGCTCGTACGGTTGTTCCTCAATTTCTTTGGACAATCTTACAAGAGGATCAGATAAGCGTAATTGACGATCCCATTGAATAATACGTGAACCAAGGCTGTAATTGCTTTTTCCTGTTTGAAACAGCAATCCGGCATCTGCCAATTCTTTGGTGTATCGGTATCCGGTAGATCGGGTGTAGTCAAATTCAGTACAGATATCGTCCACAGACCAAATAGGCTTTTCTTGGGTAAACAAGTCTAAAATGCGCAGCATTCGCTCTAAACTGCTGCGTTTTACATCTCTATCATTAATTTCTGTGTTTTTATCTTCCAATTTTGTCAGCCCATTTTATTTAGTCATGTTTAACGATACTGATCCACTCACTAAGTGCAATACCTTGGCGTGTCCATTCCCTGTTGAATTATACCTTGTAATGAAATCAACCTCCTAGAGTTTAGCCTGCTTGAATAATGTAGTTGATACATATCAAAATAAAAAATGAAACAATTAAATAATCCCATATTGCAGGATTTGTTGATTTTTTATCAATTTGAAATTATAGTGTGTTCATAACAAAAAATCTGACAATCAAAAAAATGGCATACCGCGCTATTGTGAGGATGTCATAAGGGGGAAGAATGAAGTTAGTGTCTTTTGAGTTCCAGAATCGTAGCTCTTATGGTGTGGTGGTAGATCACGTAGTGAAAGACCTTGAGTCAATGAAGTCTAAGCTAGGACAGGACCTTCAGCAGGTTTTGTTAAACGGTAATTTGACGAAGATAGAGCAACTCGATTTATCGAATATGCCGGAAATTGAATTAGATGAGATTCGTTATCTACCTGTCATTGCCAGCCCAAACAAAACGCTGTGCATTGGTATTAACTACGCGACTCACGTTAAAGAAACAGGCCGTGATATGCCTGTATATCCAATGATTTTTACTCGTTTCGCCGATACTCAAGTGGCACATGAGCAAGCAATCATCCGACCAACTATCTCGCACAAGTTGGATTTTGAAGGTGAGCTTGCTGTGGTTATTGGTAAAACAGCCCGCCATGTCGCGGCGAAAGACGCCTTAGATTATGTGGCAGGTTACTCTTGTTACAACGATGGCAGTGTTCGTGATTGGCAAAAACACACCATTCAGTTTGTGCCAGGAAAAAACTTCCCTAGCACTGGCGGTTTCGGGCCTTTCCTTGTTACTACCTCTGATATTCCAGATCCACAAAAGCTTCATCTAACAACTCGTTTAAATGGTGAGGTAATGCAGGATACCGATACGGACGACATGATTTTTTCTGTCGAGAAGTTGATTGAGTATTGCTCCACCTTTACCGAACTGGCTCCTGGCGATGTGATTGTTTCAGGAACCACAGGTGGCGTAGGGGCATTTCGTCAGCCACCAGTGTGGATGAAACCTGGTGATGTGGTTGAAGTAGAAATCTCTGAAATAGGCATCTTGAGAAATACGATTGTAGACGAAGAACAAAAATAGAGTAGTCCCATTTCATTGCTCTTTCTTGTTTGTATTTAAAGAAGGAGCAATGGGGCACTTTTGGTTTCTTAACAATAATAAAGAGTTTTTATTCTCACTTTTTTAAAGGAGAGTTGGTATGGCACTTAATGCACATTTAAGCCATTTGACACTTGGTAGTCCTGACCCATTAGTAATGGCAAAGTTCTATGAAAAAACCATGGGCAACACCATTGAAGAAATTGACCAAGGTTATCTTTCTACTGGCCCAGGCAGAAAGCTTTTGTTCACTTCTGGTAAAGCGAAAGAACTTAAATATTTTGCCATGGGGATGACTGAGGAAAATTTAGACCTCTTACGTGATGCTTTATTGGCGAAGAATATTCAATTAAGTGCTTCACCATCGCCTCTTTTTGATGATAAAGCGTTCGCCCTTCAAGATCCTGATGGTAACTGGTTAACCTTTGGCGTTGAGGAAAAAAATAACTCTCAAGCCGAATTACCTGCTCGCTTACAACATTTTGCTTTTGCGACAAACAACATTGAAGAGATGGTAGATTTTTATCAGAACACTGTTGGTTATTTAATCAGTGATAATGTGTTTGATGAAAATAAAAAATTAAAAACCGCCTTTTTAAGAAGTGACAACGAGCACCATTCATTAGCTATCTTCCAAGCCAAAGAAAAATGGTTCGATCACCATTGTTATGAATCTTCCAATTGGAACGCCATTCGTGACTGGGCAGACCATTTGTCGACTTTTGATATTCCACTTAAATGGGGGCCTGGCCGCCATGGCCCAGGCAATAACCTGTTCATTTTCATTCATGATCCAGATGGTAATTGGTTGGAAATTTCCGCAGAGCTACAAGTTGTTCCTGTAGATGCTCCAGCAGGGGAGTGGGTTCATGAACCTAAAACCTTGAATTATTGGGGACAAGCGTTTTTAAGAAGTTAAAAACGTTTTTCTAGACAGGCGTATCAACAAAATTTCATGGGCATGATGGAAATTCAGTCGTGCGGCTGGAGCGGTTAATGAATATGAGTGAAAAAGTCTTAAACGAAAAGTATGAAGTTGTCGTTATTGGCGGTGGGCCAAGTGGTATGACGCTTGCTAACCTACTGGGTAAATACGGTGTGAAAACGCTTGTTCTTGAGCAAAATAAACACACGGTATTAGAGCCAAGAGCCGTATCGATCGACGATGAATCATTAAGAACGATGCAGGCCATTGGATTACACGAAAAGGTGAAGTCTTTTTGTGCATTGGACTATGGGTCTGTTTACTTCGGCGTTGATGCTAAACCTTTTGCCAAAATTGAGCCTACTGCCAGCGAATATGGTTACCCTCGTCGTAATGCTTTTTCACAACCTGATCTAGAGGCGACTTTGCGAGAAGGCGCAACGAGATACGAAAGTGTTGATGTTCGCTTTGGTCATGTCGTGACTCATTTTACTCAAGATGATAATGAAGTATTTATTACCGTTTTGGCTGAAGGACAAACCTATGAGGTCAGAGCCGATTATCTTGCGGCGGCTGATGGCGGAAGAAGCTTCACTAGAACATCGTTAGGGATTCCTTTGGAAGGTTTAACCTACGGTCAAAAGTGGCTAATAATCGATATAAAAGGCACGAAAGATACCTTCCGCCAGACTCGAGTCTATTGCAACCCTAAAAGACCTGGGATTAATTTACCAGGGCCAAATGGCACTCGTCGATTTGAGTTTATGGTTTTACCTGGTGAAACCGATGAACAGGTTGTAGAAGAAGACTTTGTTAGAGGGTTAATGGATCAGTACGGCCCAGATCGTGACGCCTCTATCGTTAGAAAACAAGTGTATGCCTTTCATGCTCGTAAGTCTGCGCAATGGAAAGTCGGGCGTATTTTCCTATTAGGTGATGCTGCTCATTTAACTCCTCCTTTTGCTGGACAAGGCATGAATAGTGGATTACGAGATTCTGCTAATCTGGCTTGGAAACTTGCCTGGGTTATTAAACACGGCATGTCTGACAAAATTTTAGCAACCTATGAAGAAGAGCGTATGCCTCATTCTTGGCAGTTGATCGAAATGGCTGAGATGCTAGGACGGATAATGATGCCTAAAACGGTGTTTAGAGCAAAGTTGATCCAAGGCTTTTTCCGTTTGCTTGGTCTTTATAAACCTGCCCGTGATTATGTAACTCAAATGCGTTACAAACCTAAACCTCGATTTCCTAGTGGTTGGTTCGTTAAAGATGCATCTGACAAAAACTCATCAACAGGATTGATGGTTGCGCAACCTTGTTTAGAAACACCTGACCGTAAACAAGTGTTGTTGGATGATATTTTGCAAACTGGGTTTTGTTTAGTCGCCTATTCTGATTGCCCTGAATCCGCCTTCGATATGCTCAAACCTTATAGTGCTATTTATAACGACAAAATTCATCGTGTCTGTATTACTCCTAGGACTTGGAATCCTGTTGAAATTCAGGATGCGACGGTTGTTCGAGATCATAAAGATGAAGCGCAAAAGTGGATTTTTAATCGTTCATCATCGTCAATATTTCTAATAAGACCAGATAGATATATTGTCGCAGAAATAACACCAAAGAATTTAGCATCTATGGCTGATTCATTACCTAATTATGTTCCTTCTTGAGTATTAAATATCATTTTAAAAGAATGAGGTAAGTAATTAGGTAATATTTTAATTAATAGAAATATGAAAAATAGAGATGCATCTAAAATTGATAATAACAAAAAAAAGGTAATCGAGATGAAAACATTATATTTGAAAAAGCTTTGTTCTTTTTGTAGTGCAACAGCCGTTGCTTTGACAATAAGTGTTACTAGTATGCAGACGGTTGCAGAAACTTTACGTCTGAGTACGCCCGTTCCTCCAAGCCATATTTTTTCTAAGGTATCAACGAAGTTTGCCGAAGATTTAAGCGCTAGAACGAATGGGGACTTTAAGATTAAAGTTTTCCCATTTGGCAAGCTGGGTAGCGATCCTGAAAATACATTAATGATTCAAACTGGGGCGATTCAGTTTGCCGTTATTCCCGCTGCATTTATGGCTAATCGAGAGGAGTCGTTAAATGCTTGGCTGCTTCCAGGATTGTTCGATGATGTTGAAGCGGCTGGAGCTGCGACCCAATTGCCCGCTGCTCGAGAGATGTTAGCGGCATTAGATAAACAAGGCATGGTCGGGCTAGGTTATGTCTTTTCAGGAATGCGTAACCTTGTTTCAGTCTACCCGATATCAAATCTGAAAGAGATTAAAGATAAAAAAATTCGTACTTTCCCAGGGCCAATTTTTAATGATTGGTGGTTAACTTTTGGTGCCGCTCCTACCGCATTACCAACGCCTGAAATCGCACCAGCATTAACGACAAATTTAATCGATATTGTTGACGTTGATCTAGATCTGGTAACGGCTCTAAAGCTTTATCAGCAAGCTCCTAACTTGGCAATAACCAATCATATGGCGTTTCCAGCCATTATGGTGGTATCGAAAAAATGGTGGGAAAGTAAAACAGCTGAGCAGCAAACTGTGATTCGTGAAGTATTTGCAGATGCTGAGGCATGGGGGATAAAAGCCCAAGTTATGGCAGAAGAGAAAAACTTAAAAATGCTTAAAGATGCCGGTGTTGCGATAACTAAAATTGATAAAAGTAGTTACGCAGACAGTACCGCTGAGATTCTGAATAGATACGTTAATAAGACACCGTTAATTTCTGAGTTTTACGAGCAGGTGAAAGCTCAGAAATAACTCGACGATCAGTTCATTGGAATCTTTTTCAATGAACTGAGGTTGTTTGGATATTTCTTAAATTATGTACGTATCGAATATTTATAATAATAAAAAAGGTAATCAAGATGAAAAATCTAAACCTGAAAGCGCTCGGTGTTTTTTCTAGTGTCGTTATAACGACTTTGATGATGGGTATTAGTAGCCAATCGTTGTTTGCAGAGACGTTACGTTTCAGTACACCAGTCCCGCCAAATCATATTTTCACCAAGGTTGCGACGAAATTTTCAGAGGATTTAAAAGCTCGAACCAATGGTGAGTTAGACATCAAAGTCTTCCCGTTTGGAGAGTTAGGCACTGATCCTGAAAATGCCATCATGGTTGGAACTGGAGCGCTGAATTTCGCTGTTATTCCTGCTGCGTTTATGGCAAACAGCGAAGAATCGTTGAATGCTTGGTTCTTACCTGGACTATTTAATAGTGTACAGGATGCTGGTGATGCGACCCAGTTACCTGCCGCTAAAAAAATGTTAGCCGAGTTAGATCGTCAAGGAATGGTCGGGTTAGGTTATGTATTTGCCGGTATGCGTCTCCTTATTTCAGTTGATCCAGTTAAGAGCCTGAGTGATATCACAGGTAAAAAAATCAGTATTTTCCCTGTTCCTATCTTTAATGATTGGTGGTTAACCTTTGGTGCCATACCAACCGCCGTACCTATGCCGGAAATTGCGTCAGCATTAGCAATCAATCTCATTGAGGTAGTGGATGCTGATCTAGATCTTGTCGCTGCTTTAAAGCTTTACGAACAGGCTCCTAACTTAGCAATGACTAGCCACATGGCATTCCCAGGTATTGTGGTGGTTTCGAAAAAATGGTGGGAAAGCAAAAGTGTAGAGCAGCGTGCCGTTATTCGTGATGTGTTTGCAGAAGCTGAAGCCTGGGGCGTCAAGGCCCAAGTTATGGCGGATGAAGGAAATCTAAACGCTCTTAAAGACGCTGGCGTTGCGATTACTCAAATAGACAAGAGTAGTTACGTTGATAATGCGACCGATATTCTTAATCAATACGTTAAGAAAAGCCCAACCATTGCTGAATTTTATGAGCAAGTGAAAGCACAAAAATAATATATCGATACTCACTGGAAATCTTTTGCAGTGAGTGAGGAGAATGTGATGTTGGCTTTGTTAAGTTGGTTTGATGATTGGCTCTCTCGGGTAGAAAAAATACTGTTAATAACGTTAACTTTTGGTTTGGTGACTCTACTTATTGCGCAAGTTTTTTTGCGTTATGTTTTTAATAGTCCTTTATTTTGGGCAGAGGAAGTGGCTGTTCAAGTTTTTGTGGCGATCAGTTTTTTTGGTGTGAGTTATCTTATTTATCAAAAACAGTTGGTCGTGATTGATTTTATTACTCTGATACTTCCATCCTCTTTTCGGTTGGCAATAGAGTGTGCCTTTCAAATTATCTCGCTATTAACCTTAATGGTTATGCTGGTTCTTACCTTTCAATGGGTAACTGAGCCAATGGTTCAAAATGAACTGTCTCCAACGACTCAGCTACCACGCTGGTATAACTATGCGATATTACTGATTGCTTTAGGTTCGATGAGCTTTCATCAGTTAAGGCACTGTTTCAAATCCCTTAGCGAGCTGTTTCGTGGAGGAAAATCATAATGGCTACGATACTCGTCTTTTTTATTACTTTGTTTTTAGGTCTGCCTATTTTTACCACCTTACTCATTGGGTCATTGGTGTTCCTAGAGCAATCTGACTTAAATATGTTAATGGGGTCTTTACCGCTACAGTTTTATGGTTCTCTTGAAAAAAGCGGCTTGCTGGCTATTCCATTGTTTATGATGGTAGGGGAGTTGATGAATCGAGGTGGTCTAACTGATCGATTGATTAGTTTGGCTTTCCTGTTTGTGGGCCGATTTAAAGGTGGGCTTGCCTACGTAAACCTTTTAACAAACGCCATTGCCAGCTCTATTTTAGGCTCAGCACTTGCACAAATCGCCGTCATGAGCCGAGTCATGATTCCCGCGATGGAGAAAAAAGGCTTTGACCGAGGTTTTTCATCTGCTGTGACGATTGCTGGTGGGTTATTAGGGCCAATCATACCACCATCTATGGTGATGATTATCTACGGTGTTATTGCATATCAGCCGGTAGGAACCTTGTTTATGGCTGGAGTATTACCCGGTCTGCTTCTGACCCTTGCCTTTGGAATTGTCATTTTTTTAACCGGTTGGATTTCTGGTTTTCCAGAAAATACTGAGAAAGATGTTCCTAAAGTTCGCATTACGGAAGTGCTAAGTAATCTCGCTCCATTGTCGATCCCCATTCTGATTGTTACTGGTATTGGTGCGGGTGTAATGACCCCGACGGAAGCCGGCGCGATTGGCGCCTTACTTTCTCTTTTAATCGGTAAGTTTGTTTATAAAACCATTAAATGGAAGGAACTACCTGATGCACTTTTTCAGGTCTCGCTTAATTCCGCTTTAATAACTGGGTTAATTGCCGCGGCAACCATGTTTGGATGGGCTCTTTCATTTGAGGGTGTTCCAGATCGTATAGTGGAAGCCATGTCATCATGGACTAATTCACCATTGGTTTTTTTATTGTTGGTAAATCTACTGATTATTTTCTTAGGAATGTTTTTAGAAAGTATGAGCATTCTAATTGTTATGGTTCCGATTGTATTACCTGCCGCGCTCGCTATGGGTATTGATCCAATACATTTTGGTGTGGTTATTAGTTTAGCTACTTTAGTTGGATTAGTGACACCGCCTTTAGGTCCTGGATTATTTGTGGTTATGGCTGGTACGAATATATCAATGTCTAGGCTTTTTATGGCGATGATGCCATTTCTTTTGGCTATGTTTCTGTTTATGGCTCTAATTAATATAGTGCCCATGTTGTCGTTATGGCTGCCTGGGTATTTAGGATTACTTTAGTGTTCTTTGACAATGAACTTTTAGGAGGCTAAATGGAAGCGTCTTATTATTCAGTGGATGAGGGCTTAGTCTTGCAAGCACATTTGTCACGAGCTAAGGCTCTCATCGAGCAGAATATGAATGTTCTTGCTGATTTATCGGCATCAACACTACGCTATGTTCATGCAACAGGCCGAGTTGATAATCGAGATAGTTACTTAAAATTTGTTCCAAGTGTGAAATACATAAATATCGAAACCAATGATCGGAACATTGTTTTAATAGGTGATGTTGCGATCATTTCTGGTGCTATGACTATGTGTCTTTATAAACAAGGCAATGATACTCCAAATTACCCAAAGTCTTACTTTATGGAGGTTTGGAAGCAATATGGGAAAGAGTGGAAACTCATTTTCTTTCAATCAACCGCTGTTCCTGCTTGATTAAGAAAAAGCAATCCGAATTTAGTTTTATTTTAACCTAAAAGTACTGTATGGAATTTTTTCAGCAGTGATTTTTTAGAGCATAAAATAAAAACTTATTTATTGTCTGATATTTTTTATTATTATATTTATTTTTTGGTGACTTAAATAAATACAATAATTTTTTACTATGTTGTCACTAAGATGCAAAAGTGACATTTTTAGACAATTATTTAGTTTCATCTTGGTTTACTTTGTTAGTCATAACAATAAATAAGAGGCTTTACCATGAGAGAATATAAAAATAATTTTATCAAAGCAGATGCACTATTTTCAAAAACATTGTTGTCTTTGGCTGTTGTATACAGTGCTAATACCTTATCGGTTACGCCAACAGTAAGTTTGCCTAAAGGGACAAGTATTGGGTCAACGAGCTTTTTCGATGGTTTTTCTGGGGATTCTTCAGGACTGACTTACTTGTTGTATATTCAACGGGAAAACGGCACATCGTTGAAAGATAACGAAGGTAAGAATGCAGCTCCTTTTGACTCGCCAAACCTTGATGTGACTATTGCAATCAACCAAATTGACTATAAATTTGAGCCAAATGAGTCTGGTAACAGTTTTGGTATTACCGCATTACTTCCTGTTGTTAGTTTTGATGCGACGTTTGGTAGCAATGGACCAACATTATACGATAATGGCACTGAGCTGGGAGATCTTACTATTTCCCCTTATCTTCAATTTTCACCAGTCATAAAAGATGGTCACCCTATATTTTCTCATCGTGCTGCCGTTGATGTGATTCTTCCAACAGGTGGATATGATGCAGATAAAGATTTTAACCAATCAAATAATTACGTCACTCTAATCCCCAATTGGTCATTTACCATCTTGCCGGCTCCTCGTGTCGAAGTGAGTGGCCGTATCAATTATGTTTATAATTTTGAAAACTCTGAACCAGCAGGTAGTTCCCCTATGGACTGGAATGGAGGTGCAGTAAGTGATACTCAGGCTGGTCAGGCGTTTTATATGAACTTTGCGACATCCTATGAGATTTTTCCGGGGTTACGCGCAGGTTTGAACGGTTATTACTTAAAACAATTAACCGATGACAAGGTGAATGGCGATACGCTGGCAGATTCTAAAGAAGAAGTCCTTGGTGTCGGACCGGGTGTTTTCTGGAGTTCAAAGGATCAAAACACCAATGTTTGGGTGAATACATACTCAGAAAGTATGGTTGAAAATCGATTCAGAAACGAATTGAAACTGCAGTTTAGAATTGCGCAGAAATTCTAAACAACGCGTTGAGCCTACTTATAATTGAGAGAAAATTATTATGTCTATTAGTATCGACGAACATAAAATAGAGCAAATCTCTGGAAAGGACTGGGATAAGTCGTATGAAGTAAAAGCTATTCTCCTGCTTTTTTTAGGTTTTGGTTTGGTTGGGATCGATAGGTTTATCATCATGCCTATGTTCCCTGTGTTGGCAAAAGAGCTCAATTTAAATTATAGCGATATTGGCTTGCTCACTGGAGCGCTGGGTATCGCTTGGGGATTTTCCTCCATATTTATGGGAAGGTTTTCAGATAAAGTAGGGCATAAAGCCATTCTTATACCTTCTTTAGTGCTTTTTTCATTACTGGCCGGTTTCAGTGGATTGGCGACAACGCTTGGTTCGTTGTTACTGATTCGTATTGGCATTGGTTTAGTTGAGGGTGCTTATACTCCGAGCAGTATTATTGCGACGCTGGATGCTTCGAAGCCTTCGAGAGTGGGGTTAAATATCGGTCTTCAACAGGCGGCATTTCCACTGTTTGGTTTAGGGATTGCGCCTGTATTAGTGACACAATTATTAAATGTGGTTGATTGGCATTTTATCTTTGCCTTAGTCGCTTTGCCTGGATTTGTTGTTGCTTATTTCATGTATAAAATACTGAGAGATAACCCACACATACTGGCAAACAGTCCCAAGGAAGAAAAAGCTGAGGCGGTAATTAAAGAGGTGCCAGCGAGTAAATGGTACGACATATTTAAATATAGAAATGTATCGTTAGGTGTTGTATCCATGTTTTGCTGGTTAACCGCGTTGACAGTATTGGCGGCATTCTTGCCAAACTACCTAACGGATTATCTAAAGTTAAGCTTAAACCAAATGGGCTTTATTTTGTCCGCTATTGGCTTTGGTGGCACAGTCGGGACGATATGCTTACCTGCTTTATCAGATAAAATAGGACGAAAAGCCGCAGTGAGTTTGTCAGCTCTTGGTGGTGCGTTATCCTTGCTGATGCTAATCCGTATGGATGCTAGCAGTATGACCGCGCTATTCACGGTTGTGTTTGTTTGTGTATTTTTTATCTACAGCTTACTAGCATTAACGGTTGGCCCTATTAGCGCGGAATCTGTGCCTAAGCATTTACGTTCTAGCTCTTCGGGTATGGTCATTGGTACAGGAGAGATATTTTCTGGCAGTGTGGTATCTTTTATGGTCGGTATGGTCGCACAAGTCTTTGGTATTCAATATATTTTATATGTTGCTACTGGGGCAATGGTTTTGGGGTTCATTGTGACCCTCTTTTTAAAGGAAACTGCTCCTTCCAAAATTAACCGTCAGAACATCTAACATGATCTAGAAAAATGGGATGATAATCCCCTTGTTATCCCATAAATTTCTGTCATTTCAAGAGCCTCATCTGAGGCTCTTTTTTTAGTATTTTTACCTAGCTTACCAGAGTGCGGATCTAGCCCAGTTTATTCGTTAAGTTGAAACCATCTGTCACGGCTAAAGTGTGAGAAGTTTCTACTTTTTAGCGGGCACTGTTTTGTCAGGTAAACCTTATTGGTTACGTTTTTATACAATTCTCAAAATATGTACTTGTTGATAAATCTCAAATAGTGGGATATATTGATTTTAAAGTATGACCTTCCTAAGCTTTTAATGCATCACTCATTTAATTTTAGGTGTTGTTTAGCGTATGGAGATGGTTAAAGAGCTTTGAATCATGACTATAAAAACAACTAAGTTGATTATGATCAGCGCGAGGTTTGTAAAAAATGAATATAAACAATAATAACCCAGCAAAATATTCCGATTTCTCACTACAGTTTATAAATGGCGAGTGGGTTTCCGGATCTTCATCTCGTTCCTTAGAGAATATCAATCCGTTTAACAATGATGTACTTGGCACTATCCAACTTGCTTCATGTGATGATGTTGATAAGGCGTTTCATTGCGCTCAATCTGCACAGATATCGTGGGCAAAAAGAGATGCTGCAGAGCGAATTGGCTACATAGAGAAAATTCTTTCTATCCTGAGCAATCGCAAAGAAGAAATTATTGAATGGATTATTCAAGAAAGTGGCAGTACACGTATTAAGGCAACTCTAGAATGGCAGAGTACTTATGCATTAACAAAAGAATGCATGAGTTACCCTGATCGTGTTGAAGGCAAAATGATGAGCCATCCTGTTAATGGCAAGAAGAGTTTTGTCTTTCGAGAAGCGCTTGGCGTTATTGGTGTCATCAGCCCTTGGAATTTCCCTCTTTATCTCAGTATTCGTTCTATTTTTCCCGCTATCGTGCTTGGCAATACCGTTGTTGTTAAACCTGCAAGTGACACACCTGTTACGGGTGCTTTATTGATTGCTAAAATTCTGGATGAAGCAGGGTTACCACCAGGCGTTTTTAACGTCGTTGTGGGGGCGGGCAGTGAAATAGGTGATTATTTTTCCGCGCATAAAGTACCAAGCTTAATCTCTTTTACCGGCTCTACCGATGTAGGTCGTAACGTTGGTCGAATTGCAACGGGCGGACAATACATTAAGCGCATAGCGTTAGAGTTGGGAGGTAACTGTCCTCTTGTTGTGCTTAACGATGCGGATTTGGATGCAGCTGTACGAGCAGCAGTACTTGGGCGCTTTTTGCACCAAGGTCAGATTTGTATGAGTACAAATCGTATTATTGTTGATAAGTCGCTTTACGCTGATTTTTCCGAGATGTTTGTTGAACGTGTCCGTAATCTTAAAGTTGGTAATCCATCTGAAGCAGACACAATCATTGGGCCGATTATTAACAAGCAGCAACTTAATGGCTTGCTGAATAAGATCAAGCACGCTGACGCTAGTTTAGATAAGTTGTTTGGTGGTGAGCATCAAGGCCAACTTTTACCACCACATGTCTATGGCAATGTTTCTAATCGCCATGCGTTAGCACAAGATGAAATATTTGGGCCAGTAGTGTCTCTGATTGTTGCTGATAATGAGTCGCATGCTTTGCAGCTTGCGAATGATACCGAATATGGATTGTCGAGTGCTGTCTTTACTTCAGATATGGACAGAGGCATTAATTTTTCTCGCGGTATCGTCGCGGGAATGACGCATATTAATGACATCACAATCGACGACCAGCCTAATGCTCCTTTTGGCGGTGAAAAAAATTCTGGGCTTGGTCGCTTTAACGGCGATTATTTGGTTGATGAATTTACGCGTACACATTGGGTTACTTGGCAAAAAGCGCACTCGAATTATCCGGTTTAACCCTATTCGAGACCTTCGCTGGAAATATCCTGCCAAGGTCTCAATTTGAGTATCTTTTTGACTGAATGTGAGAAGAGGGGGACGATATGCAAACTGAATCGATGATGCATTTATCTACCGAAGGTATTGAAGAACAATATCGTTTATCCAATTGGGTACAGTACATTACTAATTTTGTTGGTAAGGGCCCAGATCCTTTTAAACCGGCTGAGGTAGTTCATTCTCAGCCGATAGGTAAAGGGGAATTTGAAGGGAATTTAGAAAGTGGTAGTTTAGGCAGTCTTCAGCTTTCTAGATTGCGAGTGAGCCCCCATCGATTTAGGCGATCATTGAATGCACCGACTTCCTTCGCCGCCACTCCGATACTTCTTGTTGTTCAGTTAAATGGTGTCACTTGTCTAAAAAGCTCTGGAGCAAAAGAATATCTTGAACCCGGTTCTGCCTTTATTTTTGATACTCGTAATACATTTGAGATTTCAAATGACGAGTATTCAGATCAGCTTGTTGTGGCGATACCTCGTAATAGCTTATCAGTAGCAAATGGCTTTTTTAATACTTTAGGGCATAAGCTATGTAATGATCACGGCTTAACTAAGTTGCTTTATGGCATGTTGAGTGAGTCTATTTTTAATTACGACTCTCTGAATTTAGACTCGAAAATTAGCTTAGGCCAGTCTGTATTACAGTTGTTACCTAATATTCTAGATCAAGGAACGGTTGAGGATATTGAGCTTCTTGGTACGTCGACTGATATTACTACTCAGGCGGTTAAAAACTATATTGAGCAACATCTCGACGACCCATTGCTAACCATAGAGCGAATTGCTGAAGCCAATAACTGCTCTGTAAGAACCATTCATCGGTTATTTAAACACTGTGAAATTGGCGGTGTTGGGCATTATATTTGGGATCGAAGATTGAGAGCGGCTGCAAGGAAGTTGATTGATCCTGGGTTTAGCCATTGTTCAATTACAGACATTGCTTTTAGCTGGGGATTCAGTAGTAGTGCTCATTTTAGCCGATGCTTCAAAGTATCATATGGAATGACGCCTCGGGCGTATCGAAATGCCGAGCTCCTTATGAAATGTAAAAATGCATAACTAAAATGAGTTGTCTTTGCCTGTTGATGATCTGAAAATTGTTTGGTGATCAGCGGTCAGTAATCGGATGTTACGATTCGCTGATCTACCCAGTACAAACCGCTTTAAGTAATGGATCATCGTTTTCCAATGCATGCCATGTGGATTTAGAGTCTGATGCTGTGGATGCGCTAAATGACTGAGTAAAGTCTGCTCTTGCACCTTGTACGCAATCGACAACCTGAGGAACGCGTTTTGCCATGTGTCGACGCTCAAAGAAATATAAGTCGACGAGAATAAGGTTTGGATCAATTTTATTTTTAGCTGAATTGGCGACATCAGCGGCAATAAAACGAACGGTTTGAGGAAAAACGTAACTCCAAGGACGCCAAGGCGCTTCTTCTTGGACTGCCTTTACCACCACAACGCCGTCTGGTAAAAGGCTGGTTTGATGATCGTACCAGTCGTATTCGCCTTGCACTTGAAAGCCCAGCATCGCGGTACCTGCAAACACAGGAACCAGCCATTTAGGGGCGGTTTGTTTGGTGATTTTTCGTAATAACAGAGCAATACCTGCGCCACCCATACCGGCAAAAATGGTAGCAATGAGTTCCCAAAACATAAGCGCTCTCTATTTGATTTTTGTGTATGTGGATTTGTAGTATAAGGAAATCGGGCCTCACAACATAGTAAGGCCCGATTTTAATGCAAGTCGATTAGGTTAAACCTTAATGGTCAACCGCACCGCCTGCACCTTGAGGGTAACGAACGCTTTCAACTAGGTCTTGAATTTCCTTCGGTGGTGGAGGCGTCATAGAAGACACTGTGAACGCAACCGCGAAGTTAATCACTGCACCGATGGCACCGAATGACAGTGGAGAAATACCAAATAACCAGTTATCAGGTGTGTTCGCGAACGACGCAGTACCTGGGATAAAGAACCAACCTAGGAACAAGAAGATGTAAACCAAGGTTGAGATCAAGCCCGCTAGCATACCAGCGACAGCACCTGTGCTGTTTACGCGTTTCGAGAAGATACCCATCATCAACGCAGGGAAGATAGAGGCCGCAGCAATACCAAAGGCCAGTGCTACCACTTGAGCCGCGAAGCCCGGTGGATTCATCCCCAGATAGGTTGCCACAAGAATGGCGACGAACATGGATATCCTTGCTGCTCGTAATTCCCCTTTGTCACTGATATTGGGGTTTATCGAGCCTTTTATTAAGTCATGACTGATGGCGGACGATATCGCCAACAACAAACCAGCGGCGGTTGACAGTGCCGCAGCAAGACCACCTGCAGCGATCAAACCAATAACCCAACCTGGAAGGTTTGCGATTTCTGGGTTTGCCAATACAAGAATGTCTCGGTTAACCACTAACTCATTACCTTCCCAACCACGAGCCGTTGCTTCGTCTTGGAATGCAGGTACATCGTTGTAGAACTGTACGCGACCATCGCCATTTTTGTCTTCAAATTTGATTAG
This sequence comes from Marinomonas profundimaris, assembly GCF_000508165.1. Lineage (GTDB taxonomy): Bacteria > Pseudomonadota > Gammaproteobacteria > Pseudomonadales > Marinomonadaceae > Marinomonas > Marinomonas profundimaris. Next base: position 122,608 of record NZ_AYOZ01000001.1, read on the forward strand.
ACCCGTTGTTTCCCAAGTCTGAACCCAATCTGGACGTTCAGCGTATTCAATCGGTTGTTCAGTTGGACCAGATGGGTAAATAGTCGTCAATAGGTTTAGACGAGCCATAGACGCAACAGCAGGTGCTGTTAGGTACAACAATGCGATGAATACCAATGCCCAACCAGCAGACCAACGAGCGTCAGCCACTTTAGGCACTGTGAAGAAACGAATGATAACGTGAGGAAGGCCGGCTGTACCTATCATCAGAGATAGAGTGAACAGAACCATGTTCAGTTTGTTATCAACATCCGCTGTGTAATCTCGGAAGCCGAGCTCTCGTACTACTTCGTCCAGTTTTTGCAACAATGGCAAACCAGATTCTGTGTGTGTAGAGAAAAGACCAATAGCAGGAATAAAGGTGTCTGTTAATTGTAGAGAGATAAACACCGCAGGAATGGTATAAGCGATGATCAATACAACGTACTGAGCAACCTGTGTATAGGTAATACCTTTCATACCACCTAATACCGCGTAGAAGAAAACCACAACCGCAGCGATCATTAGACCTGTGCTTTTGTCTACTTCTAAGAAGCGAGAGAAAGCAACACCCGCACCAGTCATCTGACCGATAACGTAGGTTACCGATGCGGTAATCAAACACGCAACCGCAACCAGTCGCGCTGTGCGGCTGTAGAAACGATCACCAATGAAGTCTGGCACAGTGAACTTACCGAACTTACGAAGGTAAGGTGCCAATAGCATTGCAAGCAATACATAACCACCAGTCCAACCCATAAGGAAGGTAGAGTTAGCGTAACCGCCCGCAGCAATAAGACCTGCCATGGAAATGAAAGATGCCGCAGACATCCAGTCTGCTGCGGTTGCCATACCGTTTAATACAGGATGAACACCACCGCCGGCGACGTAGAACTCTTTCGTTGAGCCAGCTCGAGCCCAAAACGCGATACCGAAGTAAAGCGCAAAGGAACCGCCGACGAAAAGTAGATTGATAGTAAACTGATCCATACGACTTACTCCTGAAGGCCAAATTCTTCATCTAGTTTGTTCATTCTCCAAGCGTAGAAGAAAGTTAAACCGATGAATACGAGGATGGATCCTTGCTGAGCGAACCAGAAGCCGAGATCGGTTCCGCCAATATGGATGCCTGAGAGTAGGGGTCTGAATAGGATGGCACAGCCATAGGACGCTAACGCCCAAACTACAAGACTGCCTAAAATCAGCCTCAAGTTAGCTTGCCAGTATTTTTCTGCATTAGTGGTATGATCTGACACGATAGATCTCCTTATAATTATTTTTATACGCCCTATTAATTTAGCAGGCGTCTGCTTAATAAGAAGTCAGACTTTAGTCGCATAAGGCGTGAAAATAGCGAACATTTTTAATGCGTGATCTATGCGCGAAAAATGAAAAAAAGAGTGAAAAGACATGAATTTACGGATTAGAGAAAAAATTCTCGCAGTATGTTTGGAAAAAATAAAACAAAAGGGCGACGCGGTTCAAGTTTCCTTTTATGCTTTTTTTGCCAATAAAAACGACGATCCCGTTTTACTCATGAATGTGGCCCGCTGGTGGATTGAAAAACATCAGCTAAATCACTTTGAAAAAGCCACCAAAATTTACGCCATGGTGAAATCCATAGAAGGCGAACCTTTAGGCAAAACAACCGCTTATAAAGGTTTCAACCATCTGACGTTCAGTGTTTCTGATTTGGATCGATCTATAGCATTTTATAGTGAACTGCTTGGTTTTTCTGGCGAAGTGCGTTGGGCAACAGGCGCGTATTTGTCATACGGTAATTGTTGGCTGTGTTTGTCACTTGGTAATGTTTCTTCAAGTCAGGACTACACGCATGTTGCTTTTTCTTTTGATGCGGCTGCAATGTGGCATATTACTCAAAAAGACGGGTTTCCAAGCGTGACACAATGGCAGAAAAACACCAGCGAAGGTGACTCTTTGTACCTTGAAGATCCAGATGGGCATAAATTAGAATTGCATTCGGGGTCATTAACAACTCGCCTAGAGTCGCTAAGAAAAGCACCTTATGACGAATTAGAGTGGCTAGCGGAATGAATTCAACCCTAAGCGACGCTTGGATGGATAAGCCTTGGAAAATTCGTTGTATCACAGTGGAAGACGCGTTACCTATTCGTCATCGAGTATTGTGGCCGAATAAAAACATGGAAGAATGCCGCCTAGAAGACGACGAAAATGGCGCACATTTTGGTGTCTTTATTAATGACACCTTGGTGTGCGTTGCGTCGGTTTTTGTGGCGGAAATATTTAATGCAGCGCTTTTTAATAAGACACAACACACTGCACGATTACGTAAATTTGCAACGATCGAAGAATATCAGAATAAAGGTATTGGGCGTTTTGTTTTAAGGCATATAATGGCGTTAATGCAGCAGCAATCTGTCAGTGTGTTTTGGTGTGATGCTCGAGAGCATGCCATGTCACTTTATGAGTGCTGTGGCATGAGCGCACAAGGTGAACGATTTTTTAAAGGGGGCATTCCTTATCGGAAAATGTCGGTCATTCTTCCAGTCTCGTTGTGAAAAAAGACATCGTAATAGAGAAGCCAGTCTACTTTTGGAGGTAATACTTGATTCAAGCGATTTATGTAGCAAAAAAATCTAAGCAGCCTCAGATAGAAATTGACGCTGTGAAAGTCGATGCTGGTAAGGGCATTGTTGGCGATCGCTACTACGGTAAAAAAGGCATTGATGGTCCAAATATTACGTTTGTAGAAAGTGAAGAGATTGCCGCGTTTAATGCGAATTTTGGTCAACATATTGTTCATTCAGCGACAAGAAGAAATATCCTTACTCAAGGCGTCAGGCTTAACCAGCTGGTTGGGCAAGAGTTCTCTATTGGTGACGTGCGTTTTTATGGCGTGGAATTATGTGAACCTTGTGGGTCGTTAGGGAAGTCCCTTGCTAACGATTCATTGACATCGTCACAAGTGGTTCGAGCTTGGCTTCACCGTGGTGGTTTAAGAGCCAATGTCTTAAGCACGGGAATATTACGAGCCGGTATGCAGTTTAACTTAATCCAGAAATAAATAATCTGATTCATTCATAACGTCCCTACGTTATGAATGACGTTTGAAAAATGGATTAGACAATGTCTTCCGCTAGTACAAAGTATTTTATATCGTCAAACGCTTTGTTAAATGGTTGTGTTTGAGGTGTGTATTTACCTGTTTTGCAGTGCATTATAATCGTGTTGGCTTGGCTCAAATAGGTGTTTTTATCATCTGTTTGTTTTTGGACGTATTCTGTCGTTGATGGACGCCATAACAAACTGCTTAGCGACATTGGTGTGGTTGACTTTCCCTGAAACCGCCATAAGTCTGATGTTTGATCGTACGCATAAAAAGGTAGAATAGTCAGGCCGTGTTCTGCCACAAAATCGATGGCGTCCAAAATGAAATTCGCTTCTTCATCGTCTAAAAAATAGTTCAAATTGAATCTTACCCAACCGGGCTTGACGAGTTTTTCACCTTGTTTCATGGCTTGCTGAATGCGCTCTGATTGTACGCTATCAATGTTCAACAGCTGGTGCCCATAAGGCCCTGCACACGAACAACCTCCACGTACTTGAATGCCAAAGAGATCGTTCAATAACGCCGTCACAAACCCATGATGCAGATAGCCAAAGTCAGTTTTAATGCGAAAGGCGGTAATCGACAGTCGAGCGGCTTGGGAATGTCCTAATCGCTCGATGTGTAAGTGATTTTTCCAACGTTTGTCGATTAGTTGAACGAGTTCATGTTCACGCGATTCAATCGTTTTTGCCCCGACTTCTTGCTTCAGCTGGAAAACCAACCCTGCACGGATGGATTCGATAATACCGGGTGTGCCGCCTTCTTCTCGACGTTCGCCGATGGGTAAAAAAGCATGATCATCCGGTGTGACAAAAGACACAGTGCCTCCTCCAATCAGGCTGGGCTTGTCATTTTTAATGAGGGCTTTTTTAACGACTAAAATGCCCGGCGTACTGGGGCCACCAATAAACTTATGGGTTGAAAAGAAAATGGCGTCCTTGGCCAATGTTTTTGCTTCAGCTGGATTCATATTGAGTTCAACATAAGGTGCGGCCGCGGCAAAGTCCCAAAAAGCCAAGGCCTGGTAGTGATGTAATAGCGTGGTGATGGCATCTTGATCACATTGAATGCCAGTCACATTAGATGCGGCGCTAAAGCTGCCAATCAGTTGTTTTTTCTGATGACTTTTAAGCTGCTCTTCTAATGATGTTAAGCAGACACCGCCGTCTTTGGCTTCAGGGATACGAACAACTTCGATGTCCAATTCTCGCCACGGCAACTCATTAGAATGGTGTTCATAAGGCCCAATGAACACACACACGTTTTGCTTTTCTGTCAGTGTTAGTTGGCGTAAGCCTAATTGGCTAATTAAGGTGTTGATTGCGCTGGTGGCACCACTTCCACAAAACAAAACGAGGTCATCGACTGTGGCGTTAACGGCGTCTCGAATTTGTTGGCGTGCTTGCTCTCGAAAGGCTGTGGTTTGCTGGCCGGTAGCATTGGCTTCTGTGTGAGTGTTTGCGTAAAGCGGAAGCACTTGATCGCGAAGTGCGTCTTCGATGAAATCCAGACTTCGGCCAGAAGCCGTGTAGTCTGCGTAAGTTAATGTTCTTCGCCCAAATGGCGTTTGGATCTGAGCGTTGTGACCAATGACAGCATGACGAATACGGGCAAATAATGCTTCTTTGTTTGTTTGGTTTTGAATGTGGTTTTTGATCGCGGTTGTCATTGGTGGTTCCTTATTTGCACTTACCGCCTTTACCCATTGTTAACCTGCTTTTTCGTTGAGGCTCGGCAAAGGCAACTGCGTTGTCCATTTGATCTGCTCCATGGCAAAGTTTGAGTTAACGTCAGTCAGTGCGGTGGCACTAATTAATCGTTTATAAAATTTGTCGTACGCTGGGATGTCTTTTACCAACACGCGCAGCAAGTAATCGTATTCTCCTGCCATGCGGTAAAATTCAACCACTTCAGGAAATTCGGCTACAACGCGAGCGAATTCGTCAGCCCAGTTTGCATCGTGTTGGTTGGTTTTAACCTGAACAAAAACAGAGACTCCAAGCCCTAGTTTTTCGGCATCCAGCAACGCTACGCGGCGTTTGATAAAACCAGCTTGTTCCAGCTTTTGAACTCGTCGCCAGCAAGGCGTTTTTGATAGGCCTACTTGCTGTGCCATGCCTTCCGTCGAAATACTATCATCACTTTGTATTAAGGCAAGTAGTTGCAAATCTATCTCATCAAGGTGCATTTCGTTCTCTTTTTTGGTTATTTATTGGAATATGTTTTCATATTGGGGCGATTGTTTCAATAGGCTGAAATGTTATTCCTTAGTACTAAGGAATAACGGAATGTGAGTTCTGAAAATGCAGCAAAAAAAAGAATAAATAAATTAAATAAATACGATATCTTTTCAGTTTAAGAATAAATGTAACTTTTAATACTCATTATTTTCTGTGTTAATTGGTAGGTTAATGGCAAAAAGTGCATGATGTTTTAAACAAAATTTGTATCAAGAATATCACTGTAAATTCATGGAATGGTCGATCACGTTTTTTGATTTTATATTCCTGAAAGCTGTATATCTAAAGGCTTCGTTATCAATAACTTACAATTTTGTCATTTTATTATTGTGTTTTTAATCTATAAGTTAGCTTCCCCCTCTTAAAAAATCTCAAAAGGAGTTGAAAATGTCAGTGTTGTCTAATCTCAAGGTATCTCATGCCGTGACCATAGTCGGTGTGGTGCCTTCTGTATTTGCTGTTGTCATCATGGCGCTCTTAGTTTCGTATTTGAATGAAGGTGTGAAAGAGGGCAAATTGGAAAAGGATATCGTAAAGCTTTCAATGGCAATGGATGCAGTTGCTCATAATCATGCAGTAGAGCGAGGATTAACCGCAGGTTTTTTAGCCAGTAAGGGGCAAAAAAATAAAGCCGAATTATCCGCTCAGCGACAAGTGGCGGATCAAGCAGAGTCTACTTTACTTGGATTGACAGCGAATGATTTTGAGGCATTGGATCAGACTCAACTTGAACTATTAGTGCATCCGATTTTAGTTGGCTTCGAAGACAAAGCGTCGGTTCGACAATCGGTTGACGCACTTTCACCTAATAATGGCGCATTTTTCTATTACTCTGAACTAAATAGACATTCATTGGCGGCCATTAAACACGCCATTTTCGAAATTCGCGACCCTCATGCCACCAAAATTCTGGAATCGTGGTTGTCTCTTTTATGGATGAAAGAACGAGCTGGTCAATATCGAGGCGCATTAAATGGTGTCTTTACGGAAGGTCGTAGTTCGAGCGAACAACAGGCGAATATTAAGGCTTTTATCAAAGACGAGCAGTATTGGCAGGAAGAGTATTTAGAAGTCGCAACAGAGCAAGATAAGGTGCTGTACAAGACAATGATTGCCCACGCAGACTGGGGGAATGTGAATAAAATTGCTAACGATTTTCTGGCTTCGGAAAGCTTGGACGAGGTAACAGGTCCTGCGAATTGGTTTGCAATGGCAACGAAAAAAATCGGCTTGATAAAAACATTATCAAACAAAATTGAAAGAGAAGTAGTTGTGGTAAGTCATGAATTAGACCAAAAAGCGACGCTCTTTAGAGCTGTGTTGATTGTGGCTTTTTTCTTGGTGATTATTCCGATTATTGTATTTGCCCGAATCGTTATTAAATCCATTTCGCAACGAGTTGAGTTGATTAACCAAGCGCTTCATGCGGTTTCAGAGCAACGAGATCTCACGACGAATATTAACAATAAGTCCAATGATGAACTTGGTCAGATAATTGTTTCCTTGAATGGCCATTTGCAACATTTAAAAACGTCTTTCTTTTTGATGCACGAAAAAGCGAGTGACTCAAAAGTAAGCATGGATCAGCTGGGCATTGCCTCACGCAATGTTTTGTCTGAAACCAAGGCGCAATTCGCAAGAACAGACCAAATTGCAGTAGCGGTCGAAGAAATGTCGTTAACCAGCAACGCCATTTCTGAAGACATGCAATTGGCATCGAAAGAAACAGAAAGCATGCAACAACAAAGCTCGCAAGGCAGCGAGCGTATGCGTTCAATACTGGCATCGATGAAAAAATTATCCGAGGAAGTGATGGGCGGAAATAAAGCCGTTCAAGACGTCACGACGCAAACAGAAGCTATTGGAGCCATCTTACAAACCATAGAATCCATCGCCGAACAAACTAACTTGCTGGCGCTGAATGCGGCGATTGAAGCTGCACGAGCTGGCGAACAAGGGCGGGGTTTTGCGGTTGTTGCAGATGAAGTGAGAACGCTTGCGCAACGTACTCAAGGATCAACGGAAGAAATACGCACAACCATTGAGTCTTTGATTTTGTCGGGCAAAAATGCACTCAATTCCATGGGCGAATGTACTCAAATGGCGGATCAAACCATGGGCATCGTCAATGAAAACGTTTCTATGATTCAATCTTTGTTTGAATCGATAGACCGCTTGAATCAAACGATTGAGCGTGTTGCCACGGCATCAGAAGAGCAATCTCAAGTGTCTGAAGAGGTGAATCGAAACGTACAGGAAGTGAATGATATGTCTCAGGGCATTCTAGAGTCTGTGTCCCAAACGGATAAAGACACTCAAACCGTAAACGCACGGTTTGATGAAGTATTAAAAGAGGTGAATTCCTACAAGTTGTCGTAAGTTTTTCACGGTACTCAGTATTCATAAACAACCAAAGCGCGATTTTATTGAGCTTTGGTTTTTTTGTGACTTAAAAAGGTCTCGAACGACCTGATAAAAAAGGTGAGTCCGTGTCTGAAAGTAGGTGATCGAGCATGCTATGCCATGAGTATATTGTTGAATGAAGGCTTTCATTTGGCACAGGTTTTATGTGCAATAAAACCTTAATGTGAACGGCAATCTATTCGCCCAGTTTTTTGATAGAATATTACTGACCATTTGGTCAATAGTTATTCTACTTTGAACATTACGTTGTGCATATTCACTCATTGAGAAAAGGGTCTTAACACGTGTCTTTAAAATTACGTCTTATTTATACATTCGTTATAGTTGTTTTAATAACGACTATTTCAATGGGGTTGCTGAGCTTTTACCAAGCTAGGTCTGTGATGTTAGATCGCACGACGAACACAGAATTACCCGCTCAAATTACTCAGATAAAAAATGAAGTGGAAAACCAAATTGAAACATTGGCGATCAATGCTGAAATGTTGGCCAATAACCCGATGATTTTAGAGTGGGCGAAAAATGGTTATTCTGAGTCTGGTGAGAAAAATATTGTCGGTTTATTGAGTAACATTAAAGAGCAGTTAGGTCTTGATACCGCTTCTTGGGCGGACAGAAAGACTGCAAAATATTGGAATCAAGATGGTTTTCTAAGAACCTTGACCCCAGAGGGCGACGGTTGGTTTTTTCAATTCACAGACTCGTCAAACAGCAAAAACGTCAGTGTTTACCGCAGTAAATCGAGCGGTGAAGTTAAACTGTTTGTGAACTATCAAAATACCAATGGTCGAGGTTTAGCCGGCTTTGGTATGAATTTAGATAAGATGACGAATTATCTAAATAACTTCACGTTTAACGGCGGTGGTTTTGTTTATTTAGTCTCGCAAGATGGCATATTAAAAGTGCATCGCAATGACAAATTATTAGAAAAAACTACGGTTACAGATTTATACGGCGAGAGCGTTGGCCAAACACTGTTGAAACAAGATGGCTTAAACATTGTGATGTCTGAAAACTCGGTATTGGCGAGTCAGTATATTCCCGCAATGGGGTGGATTTTGGTGGCTGAAATCCCAAATGAAGCGGTGTTTGGTGGTGTTTCATCAATGGGGCGTTCTTTGTTATTAATGGGTGTATTACTCAGTATCATCACAGTAATTGTTGCCTTCTTGATTGGCTCTACCTTGGTTAAGCAGCTTGAAATCGTGGCTCATAATTTAAAAGAGATTGGAGAAGGTGAAGGCGATTTAAGTCATCGTCTTCGTGATGATGGCCCAATCGAGTTGGCGAGTATTGGTAATGGTTTTAACAAATTCGTCAGTGTGATTCACAATATGGTGAAACAGGTTAGCCAAACCAGTAATCAGCTCAACGATGCTTCTGAACAAATGTTGAATTCAGCCGACACCATGTTAAAGGATGCCAGACTACAAAGTGAACGCACCGCTATGGTCGCATCGGCAATACATGAAGTGGAAGCGTCCGTTAGAGAAGTGTCAGGCAATGCTGCGCAAGCGGCTGATACTGCGAATGTTGTGGAGCGTGAAGTCAGTTCTGGCCTTAACGTTGTTTCTTCCGCGAAAAAGACAGTTGAAAATTTAGCGAAAGAGAGTGAAAAAACAGCAACGATCGTTGGAGAGTTAGCGAAGAATTCAGAGCAAATTGGTGGGATTCTAGAAGTCATCCGTAACATATCAGAGCAGACTAACTTGCTTGCCTTAAACGCAGCAATAGAATCAGCTCGCGCTGGTGAGCAAGGGCGTGGGTTTGCTGTGGTAGCGGATGAAGTGCGGAACTTGGCTAAGCGTACAGCTCAATCAACCGATGAAATTCAAGAGATGATTAATCAACTGCAATCGGAATCTCGCAAAGCGTTAATCGCATCAAAATCAGGGCAAGAAATAGCCAATGACGGTGTGGAATCAATGCAGATTGCTGAACAATCTCTAAACAGTATTGCGCAGCAAGTGAATACGATGAATAAGATTAACCAACAAGTCGCGCTTGCAACAGAGCAGCAATTGTTGGCGATTGAAGATGTCGCTCAAAATGTCACCGGCATTCAAAACTCGGTGGAAACAAGTGTGACAACCGCTAACAGCTTGTCAGATAACAGCAAAGCGTTACGAACATTGTCTTCAACGCTCGATACGTTGGTCGCAGGTTTTAAAGTGTAACCTTGATAGCAGATAGCACGAAAGCAGCCCCAATGAGAACCAACTCATTGGGGCTTTTTCATTTCTTAACGACTGAAAGTACAGTGGCCAAGCCGTGTTCGGTCTGAATTAGGTTAAGTCCAGCGTGATTTCTGCTGGGTCTTTGGGCTTGGTTTTAACGCGTTGCATCAAAGCGTGTATGTCTTCTTTGATCATCAGTAAAACAGGAATTAGGATCAAGGTAATGACGGTGGCGAACATGATGCCATACGCCAAGGAAACCGCGGCAGGTATCAGCATTTGTGCTTGGCGAGAGGTTTCCCACAGAATCGGAATCAAGCCCGCGAAGGTGGTGAATGACGTCAGTAATACGGCGCGTAAACGACTTCGACAAGCCAAGCTAATGGCTTTTTTTACGTGCATGGTTTCATTGCGTAAATCATTGAAGCGTGAGACCAGCAATAAGCTGTCGTTTACCACCACACCGCTGAGCGCCAAAATACCGTTCAATGAGAAAATACCTAGCGTTAAGTCGTTCATCCAATGGCCAAGTAACGCCCCGATGATGCCGAATGGAATGGCCATCATGATGATGATCGGCTGGCTGTACGATTTAAGCGGAATTGCTAACAAACCATAAATCACTAAGAGCGCAATAAGGAACATCTCAGACATAGACGATTGCGTTTCGGCTCTCTGCTCCGCTTCTCCAGAGAAAAACACGGACACACCAGAAAACTGACGTTTCATTTGTGGCACGACGGCTTTTTCTAAATACGCGACCACTTCGGTGGAAGACATTTCATCTTTATCGACTTCGGCGGAAAGGTACAACGAACGTTTACCGTCTATGCGCACAATGGTCGTTTCGGCTTCTTCTTGCGACATGGATGCCACAGAAGACAGTGGAATACGCGTTCCATCTTCCAGTGTTACCTTGGTGTTCATGACGGCAGAGGGCGATTCTTGTTGGTCATTCGGGTAGCCCAAACGGACTTCAACTTCAGCATTGTCTCGTTGGTATTTTTGCACCACTTGACCATCAAAGTTAACCGACACTTGAGAGGCGAGATCGCTGGTGGATAAACCCAATAAACGACCTTGTTCATTGAGTTTTAAAATGAGACGAGATTCGGTTGGATCGGTGTTTTGTTCGATACCCGTGACTGCAGGCAACGTTTCAAGTTGTTTAAGTAATTCCATCATGGCGCCATTTAATACGCTGGCGTCGTTTCCTCGTAATTCAATTCTCAGCGCATCGACACTCTCACGAGCACTTCGAATACGCAGGTTTTTCACGCCTTCTGGCATGCCAGACAATTGCTGCCATTTCGTCGCAAACTGCGCGGAGGTGTAAGGCCTGTCGGTGATCAATTCAATTCGGATGTTGCCAGATTGGTCATCACTAGAGGTTACTTGTAGGTTCTTTATAGCGACATCCCCTTTGGGTTGTTGCTCGTTCTTCATCGATGCACGGTCCGCAGGCTTAGCAGGCGAACTTTCATCTGAATTTGACTTATTAGCAGGTCGACGGCGTTCGCCTGTGTCGCTGCGCAAGACAATATCAGCCTGATACGCGGCTTCTTCCAGTGTTAATAAAACACGGTTGGTTTGCCCGTAGCTGACATCGTTATTCATCGTCAAACTACCGCGTACTGTATCTCCAGGAATTTGTGGGAAAAAACTAATACGAATCGCGCCGGTAAACGGCATGGACATGACCAGTAAAAAAATAGCGACAAAGAATAAGCAAATGGCGTATCGGTGATTTAGGGCGATATCAATGCTGGGTTTGTAAACGCGGTCGCTGAACCACTGCAAACCATTGTCTGCGCCGCGCTGGATCATGGCCCATAGTTTGGCAATTGGGTTCGTTCTGGTCGATTTTCGAGTGTTAATGTGAGCCAAATGTGCAGGCAAAATAATCTTTGATTCAATCACCGACAGAATGAGACAGATGGCCACAACAATCGCGAATTGCGAATACAGTTGCCCCAAACGACCTTCCACATTAGATAAGGCCCAAAACGCGGCAACGGTGGTGAATACGCCAAATAGTGTTGGTATGGCAACAATCATCGTGCCTTTGACCGTACTACCGAGCGTATCGCCTTCTTTCGATCGTACGGTGTAAATGCTCTCACCCACCACTACAGCGTCGTCGACCACAATCCCTAAGGCCATAATAAAACCAAAGGTGGTGAACATGTTGAGCGTCAGGCCGACACTGTCTGTGCCCATGAAAAAAAGCGTGCCAAAAAAGATAAACGGCAACCCCATGGCTACCCAAAAGGCCACGGTAATGTTCAGAAAAATAGCGAGTAGTACAAACACCAAAAACACACCAGTAATGGCATTTTTCACCATCAACTCTAAGCGCTGGTTGATCGATTCACTGCGATCATACCAAGTGCCTAATGTCACATTTGGCGGCAATCTACCACTGTCTTGCCAGTCTTGAATGACCGCCTTGGCGGCAATGACAGAATTTGAAATATCACTTTTCCCCGTGGTGAGAACTTGAATGGCCAAGCTATTTTGTCGATTAAAGCGTGATAAAACGAATTCATCTTCATCAAACACATCGCGAATTGTGGCGATGTCGCTCAGTAGTAGTTTGCCGCCATTGGTGGTGGTTTGAATGGGGATTTGTAAGAACTGGCTTTTTACATAGGCTTGCTCAGAGGCGCTAATGGTTAAATAAATGTCTTCATTACGCAGTGTGGCGACTTTCGCAGTAGAGGATTCCGCATTAATGGCCGTGGCGATGTCGGTTAACGTGAGGCCATAAGACTCTAATTTGTTTTTGTCGACTTCGACCATCATGGTCGGGTCTAACCAACTAGAAATAGACGTGGCGCTGATGTCTTCTTTGGCGAGCAGGTCTGATTCTAATTCATCGGTGAGTTTTTGTAAGGTGCGTCGATCCGCTTGGCCGTACAGCTGAATCCAGATTGAATGTTCTTCACGTGTTGCTTTGGATACGACTGCTGGATCCGCGTCGTCTGGGAAAGAGGTGATTTGGTCAATTTCATCTTTTACATCGTCCATCAAGGTATCGATGTCGTAACCGTCAACCATTTCGATGCTGACACTGGTCGAACTTGCCGAGGACGAGGTTGTGATGTTCTTAATGCCCGACGTGCCTTGCAACGCTTGCTCGATTGGAATAGCGATGCCTTCCTCGTTTTCTTTCGCGGAGCCGCTGTCATTACTGACGGAAATCGCCACTCTGTTTGGCGACAGACTCGGGAATGCTTCTTTATTGATGGAGCCCATGTTCATCACGCCCAACGTGATCATGAGAATTAATAATAGGTTGGCCGCCACAGGGTTATTGGCAAACCATGGAATAATGCCTTTGTATTGGTTATCAATTGGGCTCATGGGTTATTGCCCTTTGCCGCATGGGGTGACGCTTTTATCGGTGCAACTAAGGTGCCTTTGACGTAGCTGTTGTAGGGCTGGATCAAGACTTGATAACGGCCTTTTCGCATGTTTTCAGGCACTTGAATATAGACATACTTAGAATCGACAAAGCGAGGCGTGGTTTCAAACGCGGCGAGTCGGTTGTTTTTATCGAGGTACCAAATTTCGCTTTTTTGACTCAGCGCGGTATTGGGCAAACGCCATAAATTGTCCAGTTGTTTTCCTTTTAAAGAAATACTAACAAAGGACCCAGGAATGAGCGGCGATGCTTGTTCCAGTGGTTTATTCAAGCCAATGGTAAGGCTGCGCATGCGTGTTGTTTCATCAATATGAAGACCCACGTGGAGAATGCTTCCTTGCCACGTTGCGTTGTCATCAATACTGGCGATGGTGACGGGCCAGTTAGACGTTAGCAGGACGTTTGTGTCGGGCAATTTTAGCCAATCACTGTTGGATAAGTCGATTGTGATTTCGGCGCGATCTACGCTGTAAATCGTACCAATCTCACTACCAGCGCTCAGATAGGAACCTGGTGATACCAAGCGTTTCACAATGAGAGCGTCAAATGGCGCGGTGATTTTTGTGTTGTCTAAATCGCTTTTTGCATTCTTTAAGGCGGCTTTCGCTGAGTCTAATTCAGCGTGCGCTGCCACCAATTGAGGTTCACGTAAGACGAGATCCGAGTCTGGCTCTTCATTAAAGCCGGACGCATCCCATTCGGCTCTTGCTTGCTCGCCTTGGCGTACTTCTTCTTTCAACGCGAGTTCCGCACTGGCAACAGAGTTTTTTGCGCTGGCCACTAAACTTGCTAATTCCGTGTTTTTTAGTGTGGTTAAAAGGTGGCTTTTTTTGACAATCTGACCCGATTCAAACTGGTTGGATATTTGAGTGACTTCTCCGCTCACTTGGCTGGTGATGGTCAGTGAATACCTTGGTTCGACTAATCCAGAGGCTTTTATCTGGGCGGCATAAGAGCCTAATTCTGCCTCAATTACGGATATTTCTAATGCTTGCTCCGCGGCTTCAGGTCGGGGATTACGTACTTTGTTGTTTTGATCCTCTATGGCGCTGGTTATGTAGAAATACACACCACCGATAGAAATTAGGGCCAAAATTAACGTAATCCATAGTGAAAAGCGTTTCATTGTTTGTCTACTCCGAGCCCTAATGCGAGTCCTAGATCGACTCGGTTTGATAGATGTTGGTAAATAATGTCGTCGAGTTGTGCTTCTAAATCGTAGGTGGTGGTTTGTGCGTCAATCAGGTCATTAATTTCGATCAATCCTGTGCGGTATTTTTTCTCATATTGGCTGAGATTCTTTTTTGAACTGTTAAGCGCATCGCGAATATGCTGTTCTTGCAGCGACAATACGTGCTCTTGCCCAAGAGTGTTTTCGACTTCGTTAACGGCGGTGAGTAAGGTGTCTCGATAATCTTGATACGCTTTAGCGGTTTCCAGTTTGGCTATTTCTGCGGCGGCTTTTAATTGTCCGCCTTTATAAAGTGGTTGGGTGATTTGTGCGAGTAAAGACCAAATCGGAGAGCCAAATAATGCGGCGCGCGGGGATTCTGCAGTTTCACTGAGTGTGGCGCTTAAACTGATGCTCGGCAACATGTCTTTGTACGCGACCGATGTGTTTAAATCGGCGGCTTCAATCGCCAAATAGGCGGCTTTTAAGTCGGGTCGACGTTGTAAGTTTTGTATTGGCATGTTCTGAAAAGACAGGCTGACATCAGGGTAATTTGTGTTAGCAATAAAGCTGAGCGCGTCATTTCGGCCCAAGTAGAGCTGTAAGTTGCGTATTTCAATGGCAAGGTTTTCTTTGTATTCCACTAAGTCGGATTTGGATTGAGAAACCGAGGTGCGAGATTCGTCGAGTTCTTCTAGATCCCCCAGACCATTTCTAAAGCGTTTAAGAATGAGCTTTTCGTTGGCTTCGAGTAATGTTAAACGTTTTTGTTCAATATTAATGGCGTGTTGTTTGGCGGTTATGGCGAGCCAAGATTTAATGACGTTCGCCACTAATGTGTCTCGACTGGCTTGAAAAATCGCCTCATCACTGGCAAGAGACTTTGCGGCGGATTGTTCAGATTGTGCAAGTTTTTGCCATAAATCCGCTTCCCAACTGATGCCTAAATCTGCGGTGTACTTTGTTTTGCTGCCTTCTGATTTGCTGCCAGAAAACCCGGCTTCTACACTGGGTAACGAATCACCATGCTGGCTCTTGATGCTCCATAAACTGGCTTGTAGCGTGAGTTGTGTTTTTTGTAAGCTTGGGTTGGCTTCCAAGGCTTGAGTGATGAGGTCTTCTAATTGAGGATCTGCAATCAAATCGGTTAAGAAACTCACCGCAGCCACGTTATCGATTTTATACCATTGCGACGATTTATTGTCGCCGATGGCGCTTAGCTCCTGCTGGGCTAAATTGGCGTAGTTTTCACGCTTTTCCGAGCTGCTACAGGCGGCTAATGTCACACTAAGGCAAAGCACGCCTACGGTTAATAATGACGGGTTACGCATTCCATGTGTCCTAATATAAAGGGTCAAAATCAGTGAGCGTTATGTGGAAAATTTGAGCATATAATCTGTCGAATTGTTGCGTTTTTTTTGTCAGTCATTAAGTGTATTTTCACTTCTTTACAATTCATTAATTTAGCTAAGAATTATGGCTTAATACAGCGTTATTTGGGGGCGTTACAGTGTTTGCTTTTAGGGGGACTGCACGTTGCAAAATGGCAGCCAAGGTTTTTACTGCCCATTCGCGCTTTTCCGAACTTTGCTCACTAAAGTTA
Organism: Marinomonas profundimaris; assembly: GCF_000508165.1. Classification (GTDB taxonomy): domain Bacteria; phylum Pseudomonadota; class Gammaproteobacteria; order Pseudomonadales; family Marinomonadaceae; genus Marinomonas; species Marinomonas profundimaris. The sequence continues at coordinate 138,759 of NZ_AYOZ01000001.1, forward strand.
AGGCGAAAACAGTTACGATATTTTCCCGTTGCTGAGAATAAAGGGCCGGGGGCAAAGCCTACGCCTTCTGTTCGACAGCGTTCAACCAGCTCCATGGTGTCAATGTTAGGGTTAAGTTCGACCCAGAGAATGAAGCTCCCGTCTGGAAAGCTGACTTTGGTATCACTGGGTAAATAGGTCTTTATGGCATTTAATAAATGATCGCGCTGTTGTTCGTAGTTTTGTCGCATTTGACGAACGTGTTTGGCGTAACCGCCCAAACGAATAAACTTGGCAATAGCAAGTTGAGGCATTACCGGACACATTGAACTGCTCACGTATTTTATGTGAGTCACCTTATCTCGATAACGCCCCGGGGCAATCCAGCCAACGCGCATACCAGGCGCGATGGTTTTTGAAAAAGAAGAGCACAGCAATACTCGCCCATCGGTATCAAACGATTTAATGGTTTTTGGGCGAGGGAATTGATAGGAAATGTCGCCGTAAATATCGTCTTCAATAATGGCGATGTCGTAGCTTTGTGCGAGTCGATAAAGCTGTTCTTTTTTGGCTTCAGGCATGGTGTAACCCATAGGATTACTGCAAGTAGGCGTGACGAAAATGGCTTTGATTGGCCATTGGTCAAGCGCCAGTTCCAGCGCTTCTAAGCTGATACCCGTTTCTGGGTGTGTCGGGATTTCCATGGCTTTTAAATTGGCCGCTTTAATAGCCTGCATAGAGCCATAAAAGCTGGGGGATTCTATCGCAATGATGTCTCCGGGTTCGGTCACGGCGCGTAAACAAACTGAAATGGCTTCTTGGCAACCTGAGGTGACAACCAAATCGTCTGGGTGCAGTTGGCAACCCGATGCGACGGTGAGACGACAGAGTTGCGTGCGCAGCTCTTCCATTCCTCTAATGTCCGCGTAACCTAACCCAAGTTCAGGTTTTTGTTTGGACAGATCGGCCAGTGTCTTTAGCAAGGGTTTTAATGTTGGCGCTTTCATGTCGGGCATGGCGTGTTGCAATTGCACCCCTTTGTCGCCACTGCGATTCATGAGCATGTTGAAGACGTCTTCCCATTGGGACACTTCTAAAGGACGCTGTGGCGGCCTTGAAATACTGGGTAAATTGTCTTTTTTACGCGAGCAAACAAAGTAGCCTGATTTAGGTTTGGCTTCAACAAGTTGCTCTTGTTCAAGTTGACGGTAAGCTTCTTGTACTGTGGAAATACTGACACCATGTTCTTGAGCCAACTGCCGAACAGAAGGCAATTTGTCGCCCGGTTTGTAAAAACCATGCTGGATGTGCTCTCGCAAGCGGTTGGCTAGATTTTGGTAAAGTGTCATGGCTGCTCCTTTGTAAAAAAGACCTTATGCTGAATCTGTATTGATTGTAGAGGGATAATAGTGACGAAATAACCATACAGATTGGGTTTTATTACACCATACAGATCAGAAGAACCGTGTTCTGTGTGTTTAATATTGAAGAATTCTGAATCTGTATTGTGTTTGGCACTTCTTCTAAAGTAGATATTCATACACATAGCACGTTTTTAATCTCTAAAAAGGTGCGATTCAGAAGGAGAAGGTTATGCTTATCGTCAGCTTATTTGTTCATGTTCAATATTGTGTGACGCGCTACCAGACACGCAAAGGATTGGCGACATTGACTTCTCAACAAATGATGGACATTGGCATGACAAAAGAGCGCCAGAAAATGGAAATGTCGCAAGCGTCTCTAAAGGGCTTTTTGAACGACCTAATGGCGAAAGTGAAAAAAAGAGGTCGGATGTTATGATGGATCTCTCTTTTTTTATTGCGCTTGCGATGTTCGCCTTTGTGACATCGATCACACCGGGGCCTAATAACATCATGTTATTGGCGTCTGGTGCGCAGTTTGATTTTCGTCGAACCTTGCCCCATATGATTGGCATTGTGATGGGCGTGGCGACATTACTGTTGTCGGTCTTGCTTGGATTAGGCACGTTGTTTGCCTTGTATCCACCGTTATACGATGTACTAAAGTGGATTGGGTGTGGGTATTTGTTGTGGCTTGCTTGGAAAATTGGCAGCGCACCAGTGGGGGATTTTGAGAACCAAAAGGCCCCATCTTCTCCCATGAATTGGTGGCAAGCGTTGTTATTCCAATATGTAAACCCCAAAGCTTGGATGATGGCGATCGGTTGTGTAAGCACGTTTGCCATTGCCGGTGACTTGTACGCACAATCAGGATTTTGGATGATTGTCTTGTTTGCTGCAGTGGGATTTCCGGCCATTTCTATTTGGGCTTGGGCTGGTGTGAGAATTAGACAGTGGTTAACTGATCAGAAGCGTCAGAGAATTTTCAATTATGGAATGGGCATTGCCACCGCCTCAACGTTATTGCTAATCGTCGGCCATTAAGTATAAGAATAAAGCGCTTAATGCTTTGCAGGAGACCGTATTCACGTGACAGATAAATCAGAAAAGCTAAATGTCTTGAATGATAACGAGTGGAGTCTTTATATGATAAAGACGCGCATGAATACATTGTATACGGGCATCAGCACGGATGTTGATCGACGTTTCAAAGAGCATTCAGGTGCAAGTAAGCGCGCGGCTCGCTATTTAAAAGGAAAAGGCCCTTTGGAGTTAGTGTGGCATGAAGCGGTTGGCACAAAGAGTGAGGCGTTGATTTTAGAATACAGAGTAAAGAAACTGAATAAGCGTCAGAAACTCAGCCTAATAGATGGGGATCTGGTTTTACATTCTTTACGAGAAGAGTGTGTTTCTTAACTTGTCTTTTTAAGCAATCATTCGTAGCATGGCCTTTGTTTTTTGATGACTTGCGTAGGGAGGCAAGGAGTGATGATTAGTCATTTTGATCACATCGTATTGACGGTGGCCGACATAGACAGAGCGGTGGTTTTTTACGAAACCGTGCTAAAAATGGAGTCTGTCACTTTTGCTAATGGGCGAAAAGCGGTGACCTTTGGTCAGCAAAAAATCAATTTTCAATTACTTGGTCAAGAGCTTCGAAATCACGCCATGGAAGGGGCCGGTGATATGTGCTTGATTACGAATTGGACCATGGTCGATGTCATTGATCATTTGAAAGCCAATAACGTCACCATCCTAGAAGGCCCAGTGAGTAAATCTGGTGCTCAAGGGCCTATCCAATCCGTCTATTTTAATGATCCTGATAATAACCTTATTGAAGTAAGCGTCTACGAAGACACTCAAGAGCCTGTCAGTGATCCGATAGACGCTGAGTAATCGCTTCTAATACCAATAAATAACGTTGTTCTTCATACACCCCAAACCCGCTAAGTTGGCGGGCTTTCACCTTGGTGAAAAGAGGTTGGGTTAATCCCGTTAAATATCGTGTAATCAAAACGGCACTGATGGGTGTGGTTGGGCTTTTAGCGCCAAGGTGGTGAGCAAATTCTTGCACGTAGCTTGCTAATCCATCTTGCCATGCGTTGTCATCTTTTGTCGTGGTTGGTGACGGTTCAAAAGATAGGACTTTTCCTCGACAAACCGAGCAATGACCGCAATGCTCTGGCGAATGTTGATCACCAAAATAGCGCGCCAGATTGTGGTTCAAACACCGATCCAGCTGAAAAAAACGGATCATGGTCGCGATGCGTTCGATTTCTGCGCCTTGTTTTTCGTCAACATATTGGTGCAATTGATTTGCCAGTATTTGATGGTGAAAAGCCGATGCATTGACCTGATAAACTTCTGTAAGTCCTTTGCTTTCCAGCGTGAGAATATTTCTATCTGCCGCAAACTCCAACACCTGTAATACGTCACCACGAGACAAACCAGCGTCATTGAATAATTTATCAAAATCGGGTGTACCCCAAATCTTCTTATACTGAATACCTTTCAAAATAGCCTGATAAGCGACTTGCCATTCGTCTGGCACTTGGCTAGCAAAGGCGAGCCTATCGCCTTCCCATTTAACACGAACATCGGCGTAATAACTGTATTTTGGCGTGATCGCATCCAACAACTCGAGCTGAACCAGCAAGGTTTTTAATGGCAATGAGCGAATATTGGTTTGGTTTGATAAGCCGTAAAGCTGCGTTTCCCATTCTTGTTCGATGGTTTGTTCAGCAATCGCGCGCAGCAGGTTGTCGATGTCTTGAGGCTCTGGCGTGTCGCCATAAACAAAATTTTCTAAGGTACTTAGGCCTTCTAAACTGGCAAGTAACACGCATCGGCTTGCTTGATTGTCACGTCCTGCGCGGCCAATTTCTTGGCTGTAATTCTCGATCGATTTAGGCAAATCAAAATGCACCACCAAGCGAATGTCTGACTTGTCGATACCCATTCCAAACGCAATGGTCGCGACAATAATGCGGGTTTTACTGGCCATGAAATCCGCTTGAATCGCACTGCGAATGTCATTACCAAGTCCCGCATGATACGCCGTTGCGGAGTAGCCATCGGCTCGTAGGGCATTGGCGACCTCTTCCGCCGTTTTTTGTTGGGTCACATAAACAATACTGGCGCCTTGCGTGTCATTTAGTATGGCTTTTAATCGGTTTAGTTTTTCATGAGATTGAGTGTTTATTAGGTCGATGTCTAAATTGTGACGATAAAAACCGGTTTGCACTATGTGCTCTGGATGAATCGCAAATTTTTGCGCCATATCCCGTTGCACACGACGAGTTGCTGTCGCCGTTAAAAGTAACACCAAAGGAATCGCCAGCTCTTGTTGATAGGATGGTAGCTTTAAATAATCGGGTCTAAAGTTGTGACCCCATTCGGAGATACAGTGCGCTTCGTCGACAACCAGCATGGAAATAGGGATACGCTTAATAAAGCGTCTGAAACGCTCGTTCTTGAAGCGCTCAACCGAAATCATGAGAATTTTAATGTCGCCACTTTGAACGCCTGACATCACGGCTTGGCTTTCTTCTTTGCTTTGGCTTGAATCCAGACTAGCGGCGGCAATGCCTTTGGTACGAAGAAAATCCAGCTGGTCGTGCATTAACGCGATGAGCGGCGAAATGACTAAGGTTAAATTGGGCAATTGCGTGGCGCTGAATTGGTAACATAACGATTTACCGGAGCCGGTGGGGAAGACAGCAAGCGACGAGTTTCCGGACAACAGTTGCTCTATGGTTTGTTGTTGTCCTTCACGAAAACCATCAAAGCCGAATAAGGAATGCAGCGCGTTTTCAATTGGCATCATCGGGAAATGTTCCCCCATTCAAGTTCACAATTTTTAAGCTCGTTTAGGTGGTTTATCCAATATTCATCACTGCCAAACCATGGGAAGGCTCTCACAAATGCAGGATCGCTCCAGCGGTTTTGTAACCAAGCGGCATAGCAGATGACTCGTGCGCTTTTGAAAACGTCGATCAGATCCAGCTCGCGAGTTTCAAATGGCAAAAATACCTCATAACCTTCGATGATTTCACTGAGTTGCTGTCTTGGATTTTCTGTCTGCGTTAAATGTAACCAGATATCCTGTACGGCGACGCCGTTCTGACAGTCATCAAAATCCAGTAAGTGGAATTGCCCTTGATGCAGCATCAAGTTACTACGGTGGCTGTCGCCATGCACTGGCCGGAGTTGAGTAGGCCAGTACGCTTGAATACGCGATTCACTCAAGTCGCGCAGAGTGGATATCTGCTTTTTATAAAGAGGTTTGAGCTTTTCTGGAAGGTGTTTACCAAGCCAAACTTGCTTCGCGGCGTCGTCCATTTGAGCTAACGGAGAAACACTAATGCGTTCGACAAAAGGCGTCGACATTTTTTGATGCGCTTGACCAATCAGTTCGCCAAGTTGATAAAGCTCGTCAAGGTTATCCGCTTCGGGGTGCTGTCCGACTAGCTGTGGTGATAAACAGAAGTAAATGTCGTTATGGCAAAACAGTGTTTTCCCAGCAAACGCCAGTGGCGCAACAACGGCAACCCCTTCGTCTTTTAGCGCCAATAACGTCCGGTGCTCTTCCAATATTTGCGCTTCGCTCCAACGGTCTGGACGATAGAATTTGGCGATCACAGGCGTACTATCTTCAATACCGACTTGGTAAACGCGGTTTTCATAGCTGTTCAAGGGGTAGATTCTAGAATCGCTCCATAGTCCAGTTGATTCAACGGCGTCTAGAATGACATCCGGAACAAGGCTTGAAAAGGAATGAGTAGCCGACATAATTTTAGGACTCTGGTATCAAAAGAAGTGAAAAATAGTCTGTTTTTCGACGCAATGGTACGCTCGAAAAAATCAACGCATGACCTTAACGGTGCCAGACTATTATAGCAAGCCGAGACGTTTTTTAAGTGTGTGTGTTTGTGCTTCAGTGAGAGGGGAGGCTTGACCGGATTCGATCAATCTATTCCATTGAGTCCAAGATTTTATCGCTTCACCTGTGTGTTCACGAACAAGGTATTGCTGTATTTCGATGCGAAATGAATTGGAAATAGCAGCAGGGTTTGCTTTACCAAAGGTGCGCAAACGAATCAGAGTTCGTTTGAATTTATCGGCATATTTTGCATTGTCAGTGCCTTTCGCCATCAAATTGGTTAGGCATTTTAAATAGTCGTAATAATACTCAACTTGTTCATTTCCGGTGCCGCGAGTTAGACGAATGATTCGTGAATACGCTTGTTCAGCGCTAGACCAATCCTCTAGCTTCATACTGATTTGAGCGAGTCTCAGTGCGCGCTCAGTAGAGCGTGGAGAGACTTCTAGGACGCTGACCATCGCCGCCTGCGCTTTGACTAGATTACCTTGGCTTTCTTGGGCGTCGGCCAGTAAATCGTATGCGGATAAAAAGTGACGACTTAAACCAATCGTGTGCTCAAGTTTGTTGATTGCCGCGGCAACTGCCCCTAATTTTAGTTCGCACATTGCAATGCCAAAGTGTGCCCAGGCTAAATTCTTACTTTTTTGAATAACCAGCATGTAATGGCTTTTAGCGTCTTTGTAACGGCCTCGAGCGTAAAGGGATTCGCCAATGATTTTTAAACATTGGCTGGAAAGGTTGGGGAATTTTCCCATGACGGCTTTTGCCAGCATTTCCATTTTATCAAAGTCTTTTTCCTTGCGTGCGCTGTTGATGCCTTCGAAGGTTTTCTTTTGTTTCTTTACACGTTCAAATCGTCTGAAAAAAGCCGCAGGTGGAAACGGCTTAACGAGATAGCTGTCTGGCTGATATTCTAAAACACTGACGACGCTTTCGTATGCCGTGTCGGCAGTGATCATAATGAAAATAGTTGAATGGTCTTGCGAATAGTTTTTTCGAGAGGTTTCTAGAATCTGTTGGCCATCAATGCTGCCACCGAGGTTAAAGTCGGATAATACAACATCATAATGCTTTTCTAATACACGCTTGATTGCAGCTTGCCCAGAGGATTCTACATCGATATTGGAATAGCCTATAGAGGTCATTAAAGACTTCAACATAAGGCGCATTTCACCGATGTCTTCGATGATTAGAACACGCTTTTTTGATATATCGATTATGTTTTTATGAATATCGTTTGTATTTTCAATGCCTAGGGCAGTTAGACTTGTCAAAAGTGCATCCCGACTCTTTATGTTTGAAATGTATCTATTATTTCTCTGTTTATAGCATGCACGAATATAAAATCCTAACCGTTATGATCGTTTTAAGTTCACGATTCGTAAGGGTTTTTAATATTTTGTTAAATATCAAATGGATAGGTATGAATTGTTTAGTTGTTTAATGTTGTGTGTTTTATTCAAGAAGTAAAAAAAAGCCTTAAGACACAACACTCTGAACGCTATAACAGAGTGTTGGTAATAATCATTCGCTTTTTAAAACAGAAAATTCGTAAAGAAGACGGTGAGTTAATGCATCAAATTGGCGGTTAATACAAAAATGTCCATATAACCTTGATCCCCATCTATGGGTTTAATAGGTTGGGCGCTATGAAAAAATTTACGATCGTTTAAGACCACAAATTCTCCGTTATCAAAATCATGACTAATCAGTGCGGGGCTGTTTTTACTAAGGTGAACGTTAATATTACCGCCTTGGATATTATGGCGTTGCATGACGTAAATACCGATACGATCAAAACCATCTTGATGAACACCTTCTGGTGCGACTTCGGCGCTTTTGTGATCGGCGAATACTCGTAATTGATGGACTTCTATTGGCGTATGATCCGATACATTTGCCATTTTTTGAAAGTGTTCAAACAACTCAATAAACGCGGCATCTTTAACAATACTGTCATCAATTTCTTCATAACTTCGAACGACATTTCCTTGAAAATGGTTAATGCTCTCATCTTGAACAAAGGCTTGAGTAGGCAGTCGCTTTATTGTTCCGTGGTCTATGCTAAAACGAGAATAACGACGTAAACGAAAGGCACCATCGGCATAGGGATTGGGTGGTAAATGGTCAAACGATGGCACAAGATGGTTAACGCTATCTGCGGTAAGTTGGCCCAGTTCGAGATAGAAGGCGTCTGTGTTTGGCTTGTCAGTAATCATAATTCAATCCTCAATGAGAGCATCGGCAGGTTGTGCGCGATGGTGTTATTATTTTTATCGTGCTTTGTGAGCGCGTTTTCTAGTTTAGTTAGCTTTTTAGGAAAATGTTTTGCTATTTATGTGTGGTTTTTAAAAAATTGAGGTTTAATTTTTTGAGTTTGTTATTAATTTTGCATGATTTATTCCTTTTGGTGGTTGGTTTGGGGAAGGACGTGTTTCTTTAGAGTGACGCTATTTTTTAGATAGCAGCATAAAGGATTTTTTCAGTACGACTTTAGTCGTAAGTTTTCTGTTTTGTGTTGACCTACTATGGTGATCGTTAAACACTAGAAAAAATAATAATTAAAAGAAGGGATGGTTGATGGTTTACTTCCAGTATTGTGGCTTTTTAGGGCTTCTTGCGCTTTTTCTATCGGGTTATGTGCAAGGGGGTATTCCTCAGTCTTATGCTTTTATCGGTATCGTTTTATGTGCGATGTTAGTGATACCAAGGGCAATGCGTAAAACAACGAACCATCCTTCGCAAGGTCATTTAACATCCGACGCCAAAACGCTGGAAAGCTCGTTTTCTGGGGTAAGTAAAACCGTCACTCATGCCACGTCAAAAATGGCCATGGGTGCTGCAGAGGTGTCTCATTTTGTCGATACATTAAGTAAAGACATCCATCTCACTCGCGATGACAGCGAACAGATTTCAGGCGCCGTAGGCACTCTTTCGGATACCGGCTTGGCGCTTTCAAATAATCTCGGTCAATTGGCCCGTACGATGGCGGACACCGCAGAATCAAGTCGGACGGCACAAACTGCGCTGTCTCAAAGTGCCGAGCAAATTAGTGAATTAACGACCAAGGTCCATACCGCCAGCGAGCAGTTAGCATTGCTAACAAAAAGTGCTGATGATATCGACAGCATTACTTCCGTTATCAAGGGCGTATCAGAACAAACCAATTTATTGGCATTAAATGCGGCAATTGAAGCTGCCCGAGCTGGTGAACAGGGTCGGGGCTTTGCTGTGGTGGCCGATGAGGTGCGCGCACTGGCGGCTAAGAGCGCGGATGCATCAGAACAAATATCCAGCTTGCTTACCGATGTTCGCCGAAACAGTGAATTAACCAATCAAGAAATGTCGTCTTTAAAAGGTTTAACCGAATCTCTTTCCAGTACGTTGTTAGGGGAAACTCAGCGCTTTATTGCGTTAACAGAGGATGTGCAAAATGCGTCGGCGGTTTTGTCTGAAGTTGAAAGTTCGGGTGAAGCATTAGGGGCGACGAGTACGCAAATTAGCGGGTCCATTTCACGTATCAGCGATTCATTACAGGACATCTCGCAACGCAGTGATCGATTGTCACAAGAAGCATCTAGTCTCAGCAATGGTGCAGAAATTGTATTTAGGGAATTAGACAAGGTCGATCAGACATTGTTCTTCTCTGAATTACTGAATGTGGCTAAAGCGGCGGCGCAGGGAATTGCCCGCGCGTTTGAAGACGCGATTAGTAAAGGCGAATTGACTCAGCAAGCGGTTTTTTCTCGTGACTATCAACCGATAAGTCAGACGAATCCACAGAAATACAGCACCTCCTACGATGCGTTTAGCGATCGTTGTTTTCCCGCCATCCAAGAAGCCGTATTAGAACAACATAAAGACGTAATGTTTGCCGGCGCGGTTGATGTAAATGGGTATTTTCCTACCCATAATAAAAAATTCAGCCAGCCTTTGAGCGGCGATTATGACAAAGATTTGGTAAACAACCGCACCAAACGAATTTTTAACGATCCTACGGGCAGTCGCTGCGGGGCGCACACCGACACTTTTCTACTGCAAACTTATAAACGCGATACTGGTGAAATTCTTCATGACTTGTCTGTCCCGATTTTTGTAAACGGGCAGCATTGGGGTGGTTTTAGAATGGGTTTCAAGTCGGAAGCGTAGCTTGAGCTTCAAACGGCCATAAAAAAACGGTGCGGCGTTTTTCCCCGTTGCTCACGCTTAGATGCGGTATAGTGATGGGAAATAAACGTTGTGGGGTTGATCTATGAATGAGCCGTTGAATGATCGGAATGCTATAAACACCTTGTTGCCTTTTTTGCGTCCTTATCGGCGTCAGATGGTGTTTGCCCTAATCGCGTTGGTAGTAACCGCTGGCACAATGCTGAGTTTGGGGAAAGGCGTTCAATTTTTAATTGACCAAGGATTGGCGTCTGGCTCAGAAGCGGGATTGATTCATGCATTATTGATTTTCATGGGATTGGTTTTTCTGCTGGGTGTGGGAAGCTTTTGCCGATTTTATCTGGTGTCGTGGATTGGTGAGCGTGTGGTTGCGGATATTCGGCAAGCGGTTTTTGCACACCTTTTAACATTATCACCTTCTTTTTTCGAAGATAACTCTCCCAGCGAGATTCAATCTCGTATCACCACGGACACCACGCTTTTACAAAGTGTGATTGGTTCTTCGTTATCGATTGCCTTACGCAGCAGCTTGATGTTGTTAGGCGGCATTTTGTTTTTATTAATTATGCATTTTAAGCTGACACTGATTTTGCTGACGTGCGTGCCTTTTGTCATTGTTCCGGTGCTGTATTTTGGTCGTCGAGTACGAAGCTTATCTCGTGATAGCCAAGATGAAATAGCCAATGTAGGGCGATATCTGTCTCAGGCGTTACGGCACATCAAAGTAGTGCAAGCTTATACGCATGAAAAACATGATGTTCAGCGATTTGCTAATACAGTCGATCAGGCGTTTAACGTAAGTGTTAAACGCATTCAGCAGCGTTCTTGGCTTACTTTGATGGTCATTTTGTTGTCCATGAGCGGCATTGGTGTGATGCTGTGGTTTGGTGGTAAAGATGTTATCTCAGGCGAGATCAGCGCCGGTGATTTGGCGAGTTTTCTGTTTTATTCGATTGTGGTGGCTGGCGCTGTCGCGGCGATTTCAGAAGTCATGGGCGAATTACAACGAGCCGCGGGTGCGACAGAGCGCATTATGGAATTATTGAGTGCTCGTAGTGCCGTCGTTAGCGGATCAGAGCGATTCCCAGAAGAGGCAATGAATGCAATTCGCTACGGCGAAGAGGTAATTCGATTCGAACAGGTTGAATTTCGTTACCCTTCAAGACCGGATCACGCCGCTTTGAAAAACCTTTCTTTTTCGATTAAGCAGGGTGAAATGCTTGCTTTAGTTGGGCCGTCTGGTGCCGGTAAGTCGACATTATTTGAATTGTTGCTGCGCTTTTATGATCCTCAACAAGGTAAAATTTCATTAGCGAATCAAAATATTAAGCAGTATGCCTTGGCTGAGTTACGTCAGCATTTTGCGTTGGTTCCTCAAGAAACAGTGCTGTTTGATCAAAGTGTTGCTGATAACTTAGGTTATGCAAACCGCAGCGCGGGTGTCGAAGCCATACAAGATGCCGCTGAAAAAGCCAATGCACATGACTTCATCACGCGATTAGACAAAGGATACGACACACGTTTAGGTGAAGACGGTGTACGTTTATCTGGAGGACAAAGACAGCGTATTGCTATTGCTCGCGCTATCTTGAAAGACGCGCCAATTTTGTTATTAGATGAAGCAACCAGCGCACTGGATGCCGAAAGTGAAAACAAGGTCCAAGCGGCCCTTGTTCCCTTGATGAAAGGGAGAACCACCTTGGTGATAGCGCATCGGTTGGCGACGGTGTTGAATGCGGATCGCATTATGGTAATGGATCAAGGCGAGATTATCGCCCAAGGCACTCATGCAGAACTGTTAGAAAGTTGCCCCTTGTATAAGCGTTTGGCAGACTTGCAGTTTAGTCAAAGTGAGTTAAGTATGTCGTAGTTCTCTGGTTTTCATTGAACGGCTGTCGTTGCATGACGGTCGTTGAATGATTTCACTGGATTCCTATTTTTTAACTTTCAAATTTAAAGCTTAGCAATAAAGACACCGCGATAGGCGCAATGCAAGGAATTGTCAGACACTGACATGCCAGGTGTTTGATAAAGCACATCAATATTAGTACTTTGTGCAGGCGTTGGCACATCGATCGGGGCATCGTCATTGTAAAATACGATCCAGAAACGAGTAGAAAGGTCAGCTGGAATAAGCGTTAAAGCAATATAATGTCGGCTACTATCTGCCCAGTCTTTTTCTGCCATTGGTTTGTTTTGTTCGTTGAGCCATTCGATTTGATCCGGTGTTGTATGTTGATAAAGTGGATCATCGTCTAAGTGCATTTCTGCCAGTATCGGATAGGCTTTGCGCAACGCCATGAGTGTTGAAATTGCCTGCTTCAGCGCGGATCGATCCTCGTTATCATGCCAATTTTGCCAAGTGATTTCATTGTCTTGGCAATACGCATTATTGTTACCATGCTGAGTGTGCGACAGTTCATCTCCGCCCAAAATATGCGGCGTTCCTTGGCTCAGCAATAACGTGGCCATAAAACACAACTGTTGATTAAGGCGCTGAACTTGAATTTCGACATTGTCAGTCTCACCTTCCACACCAAAATTTTGACTGATGTTATCACCATGACCATCGCGGTTTTCTTCCATGTTGGCGAGATTATGACGTTGGTGATAAGACACCAAATCCTTCATGGTATAACCATCGTGATAGGTGATGTAATTAACCGAATTTAAGGCGCTTTTATGGCCTTTATGGAACACGTCTCTGGATCCCATAAAACAAGTGGCAAATTCTGCTACCACACCGTCATCGCCACGCCAAAAGCGACGAATGGTATCGCGATATTTGTCGTTACATTCCAGAAACCCTTTTGGGAATTGACCAACTTGGTAGCCATTTGGTCCGATATCCCAAGGCTCCATCACAAGACAGGTTTTGCTTAATACAGGGTCTTGTAAAATGGCTTGAAGCAAGGGTGCGTTAGGTGTGAAATCATGATCGGTACGGCCTAAATCTACGCCTAAATCGAAGCGAAATCCATCCACACCCATCACATCGACCCAATAGCGCATACTGTCACAAATAAGACGAACGCTGGCGGGCTGATAAGTATCGATGCAGTTACCGCAACCGGTGTAATTCAAATATTGCCCATCTTGATGACGGTAGTAATGGGCATTGTCCAACCCCCGAAAACAAACGCTGGACTGGTCGAATTCACTTTCAGCTGTGTGGTTGTAAACTACGTCTAAAATAACTTCAAAACCCGCTTCACGTAATCCATCGATCATTTGTTGGAATTCAGTAATGGCGTCTTGTTTTGCGTAAGAAGGTTCGGGTGCAAAAAAGCTGATGGGGTTATAACCCCAGTAATTATTCAGCTGTAATTGCTGTAAATGCCGTTCTGTCATAAAGCTAAAGCAGGGCATTAATTGAATCGTGGTGATATTCAGATGTTGTAAATGCGCTATTCCAGCGGGAGAGATCACCCCTAGATAGGTGCCTTTTAAGTCGTCATCGATGGGTAGATTTTGGCTGAAGCCTTTTATGTGTAATTCATATAACGCGCGACTGGTGTCGGCTATCTCGATTCTGGCTGGACGCTCTGGATTTACGTCAACAGTCCGAACGATCGACTTAGGAACGCAGTAAGCAGAATCCACTGGGTGCAGCAGGCCTTCCCTTGTGATGGCGGCTTGACCCTCGTGCCAGACGAGTTTATCACTCAGATCTTTGGCGTAAGGGTCAATGAGTAATTTGAGAGGGTTAAACGCAAGCTGCTGTTCTGGGTTGAACTCGCCATTCGCCCGTAATCCATAATGCTGACCTTCTTTTAGGCCAAGTACTTCCATGTGCCAAATGCCTCTTTTTTTTGACACAAAAGGCAGTTGGCTTAACTCATTTCCCTCTGAATCGAATAAACATAAAAAAAGCTGAGTGGCGTCTTCAGAGACAACGGCGAAGTTAACGCCCTTGTCGGTCACGGTTGCACCAAGAGGAAAGAGGGTGCCAGTGGACACTTGATACGCTGCTGAATTCATGAAGACCTCTGTATTGTTGACGCCATGTAAGAATAACGCCCTAAACGTCGCCTAACCATTTTAATAAAACACCGGCCAGCGGTGGAATGTGCAATTCTATACTTTGGTCTCGACCATGGCTGTTCACTGTCTGAGTCTGATATTCTCGCTTTTCATTGAAGTTACTGCCCGTGTATTGATCGTCGTCGGTATTTATAATGACCTGATAACAGCCCGATTTAGGCACACCAATTCGATAGTTGTCATGGGGTGTGGGTGTGAAGTTAATGACAGCCACGGAATGCGCGTCGCTGTCTTTGGCTTTGCGTACGAAGGCTAAAATACTGTTCACGTTGTCGTCGTAACTGATCCATTCAAAGCCTTGATGAGAATGGTCATAATGCAAGCTTGTTTCATGTTGGTAAAGGTGATTTAAGTCTTTTGATAATGTTTGCTGAGCTTTGTGGTATTCGATTTCGAGTAAGTGCCAATCCAGCGAACGTTCGTGGCTCCATTCTTGGCCTTGAGCAAATTCATTGCCCATGAAGTTGAGCTTCTTACCCGGATGAAAATACATGTAAGCAGAAAAGGCGCGTAGGTTGGCGAATTTCTGCCAAGTGTCCCCCGGCATTTTTGTGATCATAGAGCCTTTGCCATGCACAACTTCATCATGAGAAATAGGCAGAACAAACTGTTCATCAAAGGCATAAACCATGCTAAAACTCAGTTCGCCTTGGTGATGTTGTCGGTAGATTGGGTCTTTTTTGATGTAATCGAGAGAGTCGTTCATCCAGCCCATGTTCCATTTAAAACCGAAGCCTAAACCGTTCATGTACGTGGGTTTGGACACGCCTGAAAACGCAGTAGATTCCTCTGCAACGGTAAAGCAATGAGGGTGATTTAAGTACACGGTTTCGTTCAAACGGCGTAAGAAATCGATCGCTTCATAGTTATGATTCCCACCGTCTTTGTTGGGGATCCATTCGCCATCTTCACGGGAGTAATCCAAATACAGCATTGACGCAACGGCATCGACGCGTAAACCGTCAATGTGAAATTCTTCCAACCAATAAACTGCATTGCTGATCAGATAATTGACGACATGTTCTTTACCAAAATCGTAAATCAGTGAGTTCCATTCTGGGTGCCAGCCTTTTTTGGGGTCTGGGTATTCGTACTGTTTGGAGCCATCGAAGTTGGCCAAACCATGACTGTCGGCGGGGAAATGAGCCGGAACCCAATCCATAATTACGCCAATATTGGCTTGATGGAGCGCGTCGACCAGTGCTTTAAAGTCTTCTGGCGTACCAAATCGAGACGTTACCGCGTACAACCCCACTGGCTGATAACCCCATGAACCATCAAAGGGGTATTCCGTGATGGGCAATAATTCTACATGTGTGTAGCCCATTTCTTGGATATAGGGAACAAGTTGATCTTTTATTTCAAGGTACGTGAGAGGCTGGTTCTTGCCTTTTCTGCGCCATGAACCTAGATGCAACTCATAGATGCTCATGGGCTTTTCATAGATGTCTTCAATAGGGCGTTTAACCCACGCTTCATCTTGCCATTGATGTTTTTCGTCAAAACAGGTCACGCTGGCAAACGAAGGGAATTGTTCAATACGCTGTGCGTAGGGATCGCTTCGATGAGGAAGTATGTCACCATTTTTGGCGCGAATTTCAAACTTATAGCGTGCACCATGATTAATATCGGGCACAAATAAGCGCCAGATGCCGTCACCGTTGCTCGACATCGGATGTGTGCGCCCATCCCAACTATTAAAATCACCGACAACAGAAATAGAGCGTGCAGCAGGCGCGTACACCGCAAAGCGAGTGCCCTGAATCGAGAGTTGATCATTGACCTTGGCGCTGGCTCGTATCGCACCTTGGCTTTTGTATAAGCTGGCTTGGTGGTGTTCTGGATCGACGAAGGTTGTGTTGGGAAATTGGTAAGGATCAACCATAGTGAAAGTGCTGTTGTCTGTATAGGTGATCTCTAGTCGATAATGAAAGCGCGTAGACTCTTTTGGCCAATGCGCTGAAAACAAACCCTTATGGCTGGTTTGATTCATGGTGGCTAATTCTGTGTCGGCATCAATAGCCAATACACGAATAGCGGTAGCTTCAGGCTGCCATACAATCAACGACAAACCCTTTTTAGAGGAAGATTCCTGCAGCCCTAAGCAGCCAAATGGGTCTGAGCAATGTGTGTTGAGTACATCGCCAATTAGGGCATTTTTAATTAAATCCATTCACTTCTCCAGCAAGAGTGAGCGTGTTAACTCGATGAGTGTTGGTGTTGGTGGCTATGAAGCTTGCTCACCGCCCAACGCAAATATTGGTTCACTTTATTAGGTGTTATTTGTGCAAATTCGTCTAGTGCAGCATCCGCTCTGCTGTCTTCTGGGTGCTCAACTTGGTGTTGTTTGGCATGATCCAATGCGGCCTGAGAAACCAAAACAGGCAGGTTGATTTCTTGATCAAACTTACAGGTTTTGTGTTGTTGGCAAAACTGAATGAAGGCATACAAACCTTCAAAAATAAGGCTTTTATACCAGCTTGGGTGAATGTCCGACGTTAAAGATTCGATCAAGAGTGCAAAGGTGTCTTCTCCAGGTGTCATTGAGCTAAGAGCGCGTTTGCAGTCCAGTGCCGTATTACTTTGTAAATCACCAAATACAATCGTATTGGCATGGCTCAAACTTTCCCACAGTTGTAATAGCATGGATTCAGGTAGCTTCGTGATCATGCCTTGATCCGCACGCCAGTCAAACCAGTCGACGTCTTTCATCTTGCTTTGTGCGTCTGTGCTGTGGTGATAACGCATATTATTGGCGACGTGCGCAAACTCATCGTGCTTTTGTTGTAACACTTGTTTAAGTGCTTCGTAAAGCGCACTTGGCGACACATTAGAAAGTGTATCGAAAACGGGTTCGTTTTCTTCTGGGTCAAACTGCCGAGCACAGAGCAAGGCAAGATTATGAATACGAATCGTTCGAACCCCAGAGAAAAACTCCGGATGTACTTTGATGAGCGTTCCCGCTATGGCAATTAACTCATGTGAAATGGACAAACCAATCGGTGTTGAAGACACCGCTCTGAGCCTGTCTAGAATAACGTCTTGATCAAGCGGTGTGCTGATATCGTCTTCCGTTTCTGGTGTTTCGCCGATGACAAGCAAACGCTGACGCACCGTGATGTCGGCAATATAGGTCGCCAAATCCGTTGTGGGTTTGATTAACAAGGAATAAAGCTGTCTTGCAGAGCGCCAATTTTCTGACAACAAGGCTTGCAGGTACACGCTATTCAGCACCTTATATGCGGTTATTGCCGGTGTTGAGTTTGGTATGGTGTTCATTAGTGCCCGACGGCTGCCGAGTTCCATCAAGCAATCGATGGCTTCATTAAAATCTGGTTGATCGTTGAGTTGAATGAGTAACTGATCGGTGTCCGCGTTTTTAATCGCTTTTACGTCGTACACCTTAGGTTCTTTCGCAACTGGCCAAGGCGCGTCATGAACCGGAAGGTTTACTCCCAATTGATGATGGTCAAGTGTATTGATGATAATGGCGCGTCGGTTACCGGATTTAAACGCATTTTTCGCAGATTGAGGGATAACACGAAACTCTTCATGCTCGCGTTTTTGCAGTAAACGAATGAACTCGAACAGTTCGTCGCAACCCTGCATTTCACTCATTGCTTCATCAATAAGAATGCTGAAAACGGCATTGGCTTGGTAATACCAATGATCGGCAATGGTTTGAAGCTCATTGCGTATATGCGCTTGGAAGAGGGCTGGGTCAATTTTCCGATAGTCTTTGTCTTCGTTCTGAATCCAGGATAAACACAAATAGCTTTCGTCATTAATACTGAATGCTTGAGACGTTGCCAAGCTGTTTAGCGCGCGATTAGGTCGACCCGTTAGGCCCAACGTATCCGATGCACCAAGATGACGGTAGGTTTCAACTAATTGGCCTGCGCTAATGGCTTTCAGCGGCGCGATGTCTTCTAGAGTTTGGCATAAACAGCCTGCATTGAGCAGCTTTTGTTTTACTTTGTCGTTTTGCGCCAAAATCACCATGGATGTGGTGACTTTGTTTGGTCTGTGCTGAATACGATGCAATCCGAGAGGGTCAAGGTCGTCGGTATTGATAAGTTCTTCATCAAGCATTTTGCCCACCAAAAACAAACTCTGAGCCCACACTAACGGCAAGTTGTCGTTTGGCACACGTTTCTGTGACCCAGGGTTTTCTTTCTCAGCTAAAATGTTTTCTTGAGGCACATAGTAGAGCTCAGGCAGCAACATTTGACCGTCTTTTTCGACCATTAACGATTCTAATTTATGACGATAATAGTTCGCGCTTTCCCAGTCACGGGCAAACAAACGGTCGATATAAAGGTAAGTGAAGAAAAGTGGCCATTCGGATTCAATGTGCTCGAAATTAATCAGCTCATCGTATTCGTAATAAATTCGACTTTGGTCTTCGAGTTCGGATTGGTGACCATCCAATAAGAAGCGCTTACAACCGTATTCGCCTCCCAGCTTGTTGATAATCTCTTTGCGTGTGCGTCGTGTGAGTTTTTCATCGTTTACTGCAAAAGCAGGGAAGCCGATGATACTGAGGATCGCACTGTCGACTTCTTTAGAACGAGACTCTTTCGGCAACAAAGACTGCAAGACAGAGCCAGCGCGGGCTACCGCGTCTGCAAAAGAGTGAACCACCGCCCATTCTGGACCATCTTCACCAAAAAGGTTTAAGCCATCCATGCCTTCCATAGCGGCTTTTGCCATGCCCACAGAGCTGGCGTTTATTTCCGCTTTGCCGTTGTTGACCTTATTGCCTCGTTCCCAAATACCGTAATCTGGTGTGCGGTAGGTACGCGAAATGTAATAGATAAGGTTTTGGATAAAGTTAAATTCGTCGCGCGAGAAAATGAGTTTACTGCCCGCTTTGGTCATTTGCGCCAACATCAGCAGATAAAAGCTGGTGGCGTCGATTTGCAAGTGCCCCCATGCGTCATCGGCGACGACTTCTAAACCGGTTTTGGTGTCGTATTTGGCGTGCAGTGCGTCTTTTGGGTCCAAGCTGTGCTTGAAAGATTCGACTTTATGAGACTGTCGCATCATGGCAAAAAGCAGTCCACGCATCATCTTTATGCAAGCAAATTCGAGTTCATGGGTACGCTTATGTGGATTGGCAGCGCGTTTATAAGCCAAATATAAAGCCCAAACCGCTTGAATGCTGTAAACGTTATCTCGTACCCAAGCGTCGGTGTAATTACCGTGGTTGTTGATGCTTGTGCTGGCAGGAAAAAGTCCTGTTACTGGGTGTTGGCGGGATAAAATAACCGCTTGGATATGTTGGTAAAGAGAATCTAGCTTATCTTGTGTGTCAGACGCCATGTTTGATCCTTTATAAAACGCAACTGTTCGTAGGCTTTAGGCCGAACTTAGACTATAGGTGTGAATTGATTTAAAAACTACTATACCCAAATATTATGAAACTCACCAAGCAGTTAAGCTCGTAAAGTCACTTCTTTTTCACTTAAATTTTTGAAACCGTAGAATTTGTATGGAAATCAATTTTTATGCACAAAAGCTGGGCATGAAAGTGTATTGGAATGCGGTATTGAAAGGCTTTGTGAGCGTAAGTTGTGCTTGTAGAATATCAAGAGAGGCTAAGTGTTCGAATGGACTTAGCCTCTCTTTTGTTAGGTACTAAATTGATGAACCAGTTGACGAAGTTGGCTGGCACAGTCTTGTAAATTATTGACCGAGGTTTGAATGTCGGTAGAGTTGAGATCGGTTTCTTCACAGACATTGGCGATGCTGGCTAAGGTTTGGTGAACGGTTTGAGATGTGTCGAACTGACGATCAGCCGCTTGGCTAATATTACTGTTCAGCTTGGAGATTGACAGCACACCATTGGCAATCTCGGTGAACGCTTGACCCGCTTGAGACGTTTGCTCCGCTCCTTGATTTGCCGTATTTCGAGCGGACTCCATGACATCCACCGTGGTCAATGTTTGTTGTGTTAGTTGATCAATTAAACCGCCAATTTCGGTGGCGGCTAATTGGGAGCGCTGGGCGAGGTGACGTACTTCATCGGCCACCACGGCAAATCCTCGACCTTGTTCGCCCGCTCGCGCGGCTTCTATGGCGGCATTGAGGGCGAGTAGGTTTGTTTGATCGGCGACTTCCGCAATGATGCCCAATCGGTCATTAATGTGGGTAACGGCTTCTCGCAATTGTTGAATTTGTACCGCCGCATCTCCCACTTCAATAGACAGTTGCTGGATGTCTTGATTCGCTTTGTTCATCACGCCTAAGCCTTGTTTGGAATGCTGGCCTAATTCTTGGGTCGTGTGATTTGCTTTTTCGGCAATGGCGAGCGTGTCTTCAACGGACGTCATCAGGCTTTGCATCAATTCGGTCGCTTTGCCTGTGTAGGACAATTGTTGGGCAACACCTTGCGCTGTTTTTTGCGTTGAATGATTGGTTTGCCCGACGATACTGTCTAGCGTTTCGCTGGAATGGCTGACGTTACGAACGATGGTTTGAAAGTCATTCATCATGCTGTTAAATGCGTAGGCCATTTCCCCCATTTCATCTTGCCCTGTGAAATCAACGCGTTTTGTTAAATCACCAGAATCCTGTACCGACGTCATGGTTTTACACAATGAAGTAACACGACTGGTGACCAAATGAATGATGTAGAGCGCCGTTACGCCCACTAAAACGGTCAACACACTGACTAAAATCGCGTAATCCACTAAGGCATTTAGGAAAAATCGCATGACTTCATCCATGGATGCCGTGGCAATAATCGTGATATTCCAAGGTGTGAAAGAGTACGCGCTGGCGATCATTCGGTGAGCCAAACGATCGTTTCCTTGATACTCAAATGTGATCGACTGATAATTCTTTACAGATGTGGGTTGTGGCGGTTTTTTTAACGCCTCGTTGAGAGAAGGAGGCGTGGTCGTGCTCTTATAAATGGAAGGCGCGCTAAGTAATGTACGATTACTTTGATTGACGATCCAAAGGCCTTGTTTGTCACCGTATTTAAAGTCAGACAAAACACGAATAGCGCGTTGCTTCGCTTGTTGAGCGGAAAGTTCACCAGACAGTTGTTGTTGATAAATAGGCGAAAGCGTCGTGTTGACGATGTCTAAAATGTCTTGTGTTCGGTCTTTTCGAGCATCAACATGACTGTTAAACAATGACGTAAGGGAGACGAGAATGAGCGCGGCGGTTCCCATGGACATAAGTCCAATAATCGCCCATAACTTGTAACGAATTTTTATATCATTGATGCGATCCAGCATGTGGTCTCCATAGCGTTTAGGGTGTTTCGGTTTCGTTTTGATCTGGGCCATTTAGCGAACGCGACGAATGCATAATGAATATAACGCTTTGTTATATAAGAAAAAATATAAAATCATCCGAGCGTAATAGTAAAAGTTTGGTGGTTTTTCTAGGTTAAATGTTTTTATTTATATTGCCTAGTAGCGAAACATTGAGCTAAGTCATTGTTTTTGCGCTTAGGTGTTTTGTTGAATTGATAGCCGCAGGTAGAGAAGTCGAGTTGGATTATTTATTGGTTTTTTTTGTTTCGTTTTTATCGGCGACCATTTTACCTCTGGGGTCAGAAGGCGTATTACTGTATTACGCCAATGACGCGACCATGTCTGTGTTTTTTTTGTGGTTGTGGGCGAGTTTAGGTAATACGCTAGGTGGTTTAACGAACTGGTTACTAGGGCTGTATTTGGTTCGGTACGAGCATAAAAAGTGGTTTCCGATAAGTGTGCAGACACGAATAAAAGCCGAGCGCGTGTTTAACCGTTACGGTGTTTGGAGTTTATTATTTACTTGGCTGCCTGTTGTTGGTGATGGGATTGCTTTAGTATCGGGGGTGTTTCGTACGCCTATTTGGTATTTTTTACCTTTGGTTCTGATTGGCAAGGCGGCTCGTTATGCCTTAATTTTGTGGGGACAACACTTACTATTAATGCCTTAAAAGAACGCGAAATAAAGCGTGTAGTGCAAATGGTGAGCGACATGTCTTAATGATGTACATGGAGAATAGAATAATGGGAATGTCTAAAAAACTGATTATTGTTGTCGCAGGACTATCATTGGGTGCTTGTTCTAGTACAGGTGGTAAAAATACCTTTATGAACTACGGTGACCTACAAGAAAAAGTCCGTGCTCATGATGAACAATGGGAATCAGTACAGTCGAAGCTGGATAGGATTGATGCGCTTGAAGCGGAAGTGGCGGCGCTAAAACAGGACAAAATGTCCGGTTCATCTTCTGATATGACAACAAGTGTTGTGGTAGAAGACGACATGCTCACCGATGAAAGTATGGCCGCCATCGACGTCGCGCCAGCGGTTACACAGGCACCATTAAACGATAGTGTGAATGCCGCACCAATGGCTGACATGAATGCTGATTTGACGGCGGTAGAGCCTGTGGTCGTGGCACCAGTTGTTACCGCACCAATGGCCAAGAAAACATCAGAATACGGGGTGCAAGTGGCTTCTTATGGCAATCGAGATGAAGCCGTTCGAGGCTGGAAAGTCTTATTAAAAGCATACCCAACTTCCTTTGATGGGTTAACGCCGTTGGTGAATCAAAAAGACGTTAATGGCCGTATGATGTACCAATTAAAAGTTGGGCCATTTGTTGAAAAATCTTACAGCTCAGACTTTTGTAAAATGCTGAAGGAAAAAGGCAAAGACTGCTTGGTTACGCAATACAATGGAGATGCTTTCGCCACAAACTAAAGCGGTTGTGGGAAACAAAAAAAGGCGCGTTGTGTGTTTTAAATGGAACACACAACGCGCCTTTTTTCATTACTCAGTATCTTGATTTACTAAATATGAGATCGAAGGTTACATCAAAGGGAAGGGGGCGTTGTTTATGGTCAACTGACCTTCTTTAATGGCAATGTCACTGAGAAATTTATCATTTTCTAATGTTACAAGGCCTTGCTCCAATAAACCGTCAATGATCAATCGAGCGTGCTGTTTGACTTGCGGAGTCGTAATAGGTGCTCGCATTTTGCTGGCAATGAATCGCTCCGTTAAGTTCTGCAATAACGCTTCATCAATTTCGATAGCGCCAGAGCCAACGGTGTTGTAAAGCCAAAATTCAGGAACAGATAGGTCTTCTATTGTTGGTGTATTCATGTCTGCGAGGTGAGTGCTTAAATTGGCATTGAAGCTGCCTTCAGGAAACGTCCCGCTAAAATTAGTGATGTTGAATTCAGGTTTGTCGCCCAGCAATAGATTCAGGTTATCTTTCAGGAAGGTGAGTGTTTCTTTATTGATAACGTCAGAGTTGTTTGTGTTAGGCAGCATACCATCGGAAAAATGTTTAAAATCGAGGAAAAACTGGTTGTTGAGACGATCCAACTCCGTTACCAGTGACAAGTCATTCGCTGTAAAGTCGCCGTAAACGAGGCCATTGATCAGGTAGCTCATTTCAAGACTACCAAGCTGTGTGTCTGTATCGAGTGCAGAGCCTAAACCAATGGATAGACCTGACAATTCGGTGTCCGCGTCGAGAACCAGAGTATCTAGGCTTAGGTTCATCATGCTGTCGTAAAATCCACCTTTCATAATGGTGTCTAAGTTGGCTAATAGTTCGACAGACAGAGTAAAGCCTTCGGCTTTGCTTTCGCGATAAGCATTGCTGGCCTTCGCATGATCGAATGTGCCTTCGTAGGTGAATGCTTCGTTGTTCATTTCTCCTTCACCCGAATATCCGCTGAATTGGACGGTCTTTTCTGAGTTGCTAAACGCAGGAATAGCATCCGTAAGCTGGAAATTTCCTGTGAAACCACCAAGAATTGAAAGTTGATAGAAAGGAGCGTTTTCTTCCCAATTTAGGTCCTTTCGCAGCGTCTCGCCATCAAAGCGGACTTTCGTTGCGAATAAACCCACCGACAGGTTGTTAGAGAAGAGCAGTGGCCCAAAATGCGACTCAATAATGAGTTCCGCTTTTTGTGTTCCTCCTTGAAGGGATGCATCTATCTGTGATGGATCAAAGCCAATCATGACCTTGTTAATCGACCCAAACCAAGCGGATTCGGTTGATACAATGTTAGCGCTGTAACCTTGGGCATGATCGATGTTACTAATCAGTTTTTCGACGTTTTCTTGATACGTCGGCGCGATGAGTTTTGGTAAGACAACGCAACCAGTGACTAGAATGAAGGCCACTAAGGCGAGTATTTTCTTCACAGGTAATTCCTTTTCGTGAGTTGGTATTTGGTCGTTAATACGACAAATGAATTGCGAAGAATATCAACGCAATCATCACCCAACTACTTAATGTTGTTGGGTGACTTTAATGTATTGAGACGAATGCTTACTGCGTGGCTTTTGCGTTGATGCTTAATGCCATGGCTTCAGCAATTTTAATGCCGTCAATTGCTGCCGACATAATGCCGCCAGCATAACCAGCGCCTTCACCAGCAGGGTACAAGCCTTTGGTGTTGATGCTTTCTAGACTTTCTCTATCACGCGTGATGTTGATTGGCGCCGAGGTGCGCGTTTCTACACCCGTTAATAATGCGTCTTCAAATGAAAAGCCTTTGATTTTTTTATTGAACGCAGGAATGGCTTCACGAATCGCCTCGATACAAAAGTCAGGCAGCGCATCGGCAAGATTGGTCAGCTTAATGCCCGGTTTGAATGAAGGTGAGACTGTGCCGAGCGTTTCCGGTGTTTCGTTTCTTAAAAACGCACCGACGGTTTGCGCTGGCGCATCGTAGTTACTTCCACCCATAATAAACGCATGGCTTTCTAGTTGTCGTTGGAACTCGATTCCCGCGAGCGGGCCACCCGGATAATCGGAAGGGTCAATGCCAACCACGACAGCGCTGTTGGCGTTGCGTTCGTTACGAGAATATTGACTCATCCCGTTTGTTACTACGCGATTTTCTTCAGACGTCGCGGCCACAACCGTGCCACCAGGACACATGCAGAAACTATAAACCGAACGACCATTTTTACAATGGTGAACCAATTTGTAATCCGCCGCGCCAAGAATCTCATTACCGGCGTTTGGACCAAAGCGTGCTTTGTCGATCGCCGATTGTTCGTGTTCGATACGAAAGCCCACAGAAAAAGGCTTGGCTTCGATGTATACGCCTTTTTTATAAATCATTTCAAAGGTATCGCGCGCACTGTGACCAACGGCAATCGCAATGTGTTTCGAGTGTAGTTGCTCGCCATCTGCCAATGTAACGCCGGTAATTTGACCTTCTTCAATGTGCAAGTCATCAACACGGCAACTAAAGCGAATTTCGCCGCCTAATTCAACAATCTGCGCGCGCATTTTTTCGACCATGGCGACCAGCTTGAATGTACCTATGTGAGGTTTGCTGACATAGAGGATTTCATCCGGTGCGCCCGCCGCAACAAATTCATTCAGGACTTTTCGGCTGTATTGTTTAGGATCTTTGACTTGGCTGTAGAGTTTCCCGTCTGAGAAGGTTCCTGCACCGCCTTCACCAAACTGAACATTGGATTCGGTATTCAACACTTTCTTACGCCAGAAACCAAAGGTGTCTTTGGTTCGTTCACGCACTTCTTTACCGCGTTCTAAAACGATTGGTTTATAACCCATTTGTGCTAATACTAATGCGGTCAATAAACCGCAAGGGCCAAAGCCAATGACGATAGGGCGCTCTGTTAAGGTGATTGGCGCGTGTGCAACAGGATGATAATCCAAATCTGGCGTTTCTTTGATCTGCTGGTGCTCTGCAAACTTAACCAAAAGGTCGTCGTTACAAGTGGTTTCAATATCCAAGGTGTAGATCAGCATGATGTTGGTTTTTTTACGCGCATCGTAGCCGCGACGAAATACATTAAAACGAACCAGCTGCTTGGTGGAAATTTCAAGCATGGATAAAATGGTATTTTCCAGTGCGGCGGCGTCGTGATCTAGGGGAAGTTGGATATTGGAAAGTCGAATCATAGGAATCAATAGTTAGGATGCTGAGTTAATGGCTAATAGCGGTGAATAATACGATATTTTCGTTCAAAAAGCTGTTATCAAATAGGCGCTTTGCGCTTTTTATCTACTGACGTTTAAATGCGTTATTTAGCTTAAAACACCGAAAGACATTGCCACCAGAGAAAATTGATAGGCAATAATATTAAGCTCGTTATCACAAAAGTGGCCAGACAAACTTTGCTGACCGCACCGATAGAAAGATTACCAAGCGCAATTGCGGTGATCAGCGGTGGCGCCTGATAAGGCAGTAACACATTGGAAAATGCCAATACTTGAGTCATTAATACCGCATTTTTGGAAAGTCCTGTTATATCCGCAAGGTGCTCCGCCATCGGTGTCATGATGGCTGGCACGCCTGCCAGATTGGTGACCACCGCCACACAAGTAGAAATAAACGTCAGCAAACTTAAATTGAGCAGCGGCGAGTGAGGTGAAAATGGAATGACGTCTGTTAGGTAATTGACCAATATTCGGCCAAGCCCTGAATCTGCGATAATAGCGCTTAAACCAATAATGCCTGCCGCAAACAAAAGCGTACCGTATTGTAGGTCTTTATCAATGCAGTTTTTTCCGGTTAAACCAAATTTTGGCCATAGACAAACGAGCGCAGCCATTAAGCCGATCCAGCCTGCAGAAATATGATGTAAGGCGTCGGTAAACCACAAAGCAAAACAGCCACACAAGACCCACAATAAGCGCTTTTCAACCGACGTCATGGCCGATTTTTCAATGGACACCTGAATGGCTTGGCTTGGGGCGTTATCAGGGAAAAGCCATAAAATGACAATAATCGTCGCGATGAGCTTTCCTAAACCCAACACGGGGAAGTGCAACAGTAAATATTCCCAATAGGAAAACGGCGTGTCATAAAGTGCTTCTGTCATACCGGACAGCAGCATGTTTGGCGCATTCGCTGGCAAGATAGAAAAGGCGGGTAAAAAAGTGCCAAATGCCGCCGCAAGTAGCATGGCTTTACGACCATTAGCGTGTTTGTCGTAACCAAAATGATCAGCGAGCGAAGCAATAATAGGGATGATTAAAACGATTCGACCCACGCCAGAAGGAATCAGAAATGCCAACCCCATTGCAAAGAATGCAATCTTAATGATGGTGCCTTGGTAACTGTTGCCCAACACCATCATCAGTAATCTGGTCGCACGGGAATTAAGCCCCGTGTGATTAATTGCTGCGCCAAAGATCATACCGCTAAACAATAACCAAAAAGTAGACGATGAAAAGCCCGCAAAAATAACGTTGTTCGGCGCAAGCTGCGTTGCCGTTGCAAAAGTAAATAACCCCAGCGCAGGCCAATAAGCCGGCACTAGTGACGTTGCCCAAAAGGCAATACAGATAAAAAGCAAACCCGACACAAGTGCTTGGGATACCGTCAGGAATTGATAAGCAGTGGCGGTAATGGCAAGCGTTATTATGAGAATAAAATACAGTGGCCAGTTGGGTTTTGATGTGGTTTTCAAAGACGTGTTATCCGTTGATACGGACGATTGTGGCGTATGATTTTGATGGCTCATGAAAAATCCTAACGGGTAAACGTCAGGCCTTCTTTCATCGGTTAAAGAAGGCCTGATTGTCTAATTAGCGAAGATTTACCGCGATCTCTTCTGAAAAGCCCAACATAATATTGAGGTTTTGTACGGCTGCGCCAGATGCGCCTTTGCCAAGATTGTCTAATTTCGCCACAAGCACACCAGACTGATTGTCAGGTGCACTCAGAACAGACAATTCAACTTGGTTG
Organism: Marinomonas profundimaris; assembly: GCF_000508165.1. Classification (GTDB taxonomy): domain Bacteria; phylum Pseudomonadota; class Gammaproteobacteria; order Pseudomonadales; family Marinomonadaceae; genus Marinomonas; species Marinomonas profundimaris. Next base: position 166,903 of record NZ_AYOZ01000001.1, read on the forward strand.
GTGTTGTCTAGATCGTGGGGTGTTAAGAATGGCGCCGCGTCATCAGCAATCACATTAAAGCCATTGACCGTAACAAAGGTGTCGTTGGCATACACTTCTGCCAATTTGGCTTGCAGTTGCGCCATGGTAACGTCGCCTTTCAACTGGATGGGTAAAAAGGTCAACATGCCTTGACGGAAATCCCCCACGCTCGGTACAAAAATCGGCGCTTTGCTTAATCCTGACCAGGTTTTAATCTCTGGTAGATGCTTGTGGTTAAACGTTAAACCATACGCGCCAAAAATAGGGGCGTTGTCAGTGCTTTCATAACGATCGATCAATGCGTTACCGCCACCGCTGTAGCCTGAAATGGCATTGATGGAATAATCGCCCGCTGCTGGCAGTAAGCCGGCTTCGATCAAAGGTTTCAACAACAAAACCGCGCCAGTTGGGTAACAACCAGGGTTTGAGACAAATTGTGCGTCTTTGATTTTGTCGCGTTGTGTGACATCTAATTCGGGTAAGCCGTACACCCAGCCTTCAGCAACACGGTGAACGGAACTGGCGTCCAGAATACGACAGCCTTCTTCTTTGGCTAAAATAACACTGTCTACGGCAGCGTCATCTGGCAAGCAAAGCACGGTCACGTCGGCTTCTTTCATCAGGCGACGTTTTTCTTCGACATCGCGTTTTTTAGACGGGTCAATGCTAATGACTTCAATGTTTGGATGGTTAATCAGACGTTCTCTTACTTGTAGGCCAGTCGTGCCAGTTTCACCATCAATAAATACTTTTTTCACAGCAGGGGATCCTTACGGGATGTCTTAAATCAAAGCAAATAGTGTAATGCATAACACCTTAGCTGAATAGTTGAGCGCAGGGCTTAATATTGAAAAAAAGAGGTTTTCTACCCCCATTGATGTGCAATGAATCGCTTTACTCTGCTTGGCGGTCTGATGTAGTTTAAGCGGCTTATTTGATGATCTAAAAGCGCGATCAAAAAGCCCGCATAAGGTGACCTATGAAAAAGTCCGATAAGAAAATCGATAACGCACTTCGTACTGCTCTGACAAAGGTGTGTGAAAGCGCATTGGGGTCGGTGGAAGGCTTTGTTTGGTTGACGCACACGGTGAATTACAACGCTTTTCCGAATTCCTTATGCGTTGTTTGTGTGTTTGAAACAGACCAGCAGCTTGTGCGTGCTCTCGATGAAAAACATGACGACTATTTTTACACACTGATTAGCCATGAACTCAATGCGGTAAACATCAAGCTCAACCATCTTCGTCAGCAAGTGAGCTTTGATACCGAGGAAGCGTGCGAACGATCTCACGCGGGCAAATGGAATGAACGACTAAAAAAACGTACCTTGCATTGATCGTATGAACTCAGGCCGAGCCTGAATTCATCGTGTTAGGTCGACGTTAGTCGTGGTTTTTGTCTTGGATGCGCTTCATTTCTGCTTGAAGTTGAGGGTTTTTTTCTTCAAGGTATTTTTTCAGACGCGCGATGAAGGTTTTGTTTTCATGGAATGGTACGCCAATTTGATGCGCGTCGGCCACTTCCACCATAGACACTTTGTCGTGTTGGCTGAAGACGTCGATCATTTCACCTGATTTCTCATGGGAAATCCCCAGCGCTTCAAAAGCGGATCGCCCCATTCGTAAACTGCTGTCGAAATTCTCTCGAATGATGTCTCGACAACCGTACGCCCATAAATCATAAACATGGTTATTGTCGAACGCGCGCGCAATGACATGTAAATCTGGGTATTTTTCTTTTACGTATTTGACGAGCTTAGTGATTTGTTCAGGATCATCGATGGCAATAATAAAGAGAGAGGCTTCGTCAATGCCAGCGGCTTCCAATAAGTCGGGTCTGGTGGCGTCACCAAAATAGTTTTTAACGCCAAATTGTTCCAGTGCTTCCAGTCGTTTAACGCTGAAATCAATCACTGTGGAATGGTAGTTTGCCAGTCGAAGAATGTTGTCTATGGTGCTGCCGACTCGGCCTGAGCCCGCAATGATGATTTTATTTTCATCGGGGAATTCTTCATGATGCCCCGCCGTTTGGTCAGAGGCATAACGCGGCGCAATGATGCGATCGTATACGATGAACAAAATGGGGGTGAGTAACATGGACAGCGCCACCACAAGCAGCAACATATCGGCCACTTGTTGAGAGATAACGGCGCTGCTGACGGTAAACGACAACAATACAAAACCAAATTCCCCCGCTTGTGCCAACCCTAAGGCAAACAGCCATTTGTTCGACCCACGAATGTTAAATATCCATCCTAATATCAGCAGCGTAAAGGCTTTCACCAAGATCAAACCAAGGGTTAATCCAAGGATCAATGGAAAGTGATGAAACAGCAGCGTGAAGTTAATGCCAGCTCCTACTGTCATGAAGAACAAACCAAGCAACAAACCTTTAAAAGGGGCAATATCGCTTTCTAACTCATGACGATACGGTGAGTTAGCTAATACCACGCCGGCTAAAAAAGTGCCAAGCGCGGGAGAGAGGCCAACCAAGGACATCAATAATGTGGTTCCTATAACAAACATTAATGCGGTAGCAGTGAACAACTCTCTTAATTGCGCAACCGCAATAAAGCGAAATATAGGGGTCACAAAATAGCTGCCACCAATAATGACGATGGCAATTGCGCCCATTGTCACCAACATCTTCTCCCAAGACGCTAAGCCCGCGATGAAAGATACGGTTTCAGAATGGTTTCCCGCGGTGGCTACGCTCGCAACTTGGCTTAAGGACGCTATGAGCTCTGGTGTGGCCAACAAAGGAATAAACGCCAACATGGGAATGACCACAATGTCTTGGGAAAGCAATACGGCAAAAGACGATTGTCCACCATCCGATTTCATTAAGCCTTTCTCGGTCAACGTTTGAATCACAATAGCCGTTGAAGAAAGCGCCAACACCAAACCAATTGCCAAACTGGTTCGCCAATCTTGGTTGAATAATATGCCCAACCCCATGATAAGCGCTGCCGTCAAAACGACCTGACCGCCACCTAATCCGAGCAATTTAGACTTCAATGCCCACAATTTTTTAGGGTTTAGTTCCAATCCAACCAGGAAGAGCATTAACACGACGCCTAATTCAGCAACGTGTTGAAGTGAATTAATGTCGACTTCTAACAAGACTAATAACGGGCTAATGATAATACCGGCGAGCAAATAACCGAGCACTGAACCCAAGCCAAGGCGCGACGCAATAGGAACAGAAATCACCCCAGCGACAAGAAAAACAAAGGCTAATAATAGTGCGTCGGTCATTTCATTGAATTCCTAAAATCTAGCGTGAAGTCATGGCGTAAGGTAAAGCGCTCGTTTTTTACAAGATTAAGACAGTTTACTGGCTGCCAAGGCAAAGGCATCGACACTTTCCCAATTGGTAAATTCCATGTTGGTTGTTGGATCGGTTGGTCCTTTGGTCATCCACATAATAAAGCGAATCATGTTGCGATCGATTGGGCCGTATTGTTGGTAGTTTAATTTTCCCGCAAAAACGCCCTGTAAACTGGGTTGCCAATCTAATTGAGCCAAAAACTTAATAATGTACGGATTGGTATCGGGTTGGCATTTTTCCGCTTTACGGGCGACCAAATTCACGGTGTAAAACGCCGTCGGCTTGCTCTCTAGAAGGGCTTTATGTTGCTCAATGAAGTGAGTGACAATCTTTTGGTGTTTGCCATAACGAATACTCGCACCAATAATAATTGAGTCATGGTTGGCAATGGCGTCTTTTGTAGCGTCTTCTACAGGCAATAGCGTGACAGTGTGGCCTTGCTCTTCAATGACAGTTTGTATTTTTTGGCTGATTTTTTTGGTGTGGCCGTCGGTTGTCGAGTAGATAAGCAAAGTATTAGACATGATAATTCAGAAAAACTGCCTCGGTTGGCGTGGGTTTAAAGCGCTGCTTTATAAAGCCGTGTTTCGAAATCGATTCTAAAAAAGAAGTTAAGAGTCGGTCAAACGCTTAATGAGAGGGTTGTTATAAACACTCAAAGGCTCGCTGTAAAGGTTGCCGACGGAAAGAAGCGGGCGGATGAACGTTGTTTTTTTAAACATCAAAAAAAACGGCCTATTTTACTAGGCCGTTTTCGATAGAACAAACCGAGTTGGTATTATTCAGTGGCGCTGTGCTTTCGGGCACGGACGTCAGATTGCGCGCTGCGGTAGAATTTTCCCTGAGGTTTGGATTTGGTGACTTGATTGTCATCATAGTCTTCGTTACGAAGGAGCATAAAATCTGCCACGCGGCGTTCGCCTAATCGTTTGTTGGACACGGCGGCTTTGATCGCACAACCTGGTTCACCTTGGTGTCGGCAATCACTGAATTTGCATTGCTTTTCCAGTGCAATAATATCCGCAAAACTGCCAAGAGCGTGGTTATCAAATTCCGCCAGTTGCAGTTCACGCATACTTTCTGTATCGAGCAAAATCGCACCAGATGGCATGATTTTTAAAGCGCCAGAATCGCCAATACTTTGCGGTGTTTTGCCGCCGTCCGTTGTTTGCATCAAGGTGTTAATTAATGCGGATTTACCGGAACCAACAGTGCCAAGTAGTGCAACGGTTTTGCCTTTTTTCAGAAAAGGCGATAGGCAGTGTAAGCTCTGTGCTTCCAGCGCGTTGACGGTTTCGACAATGAGTAACGGGTCTAGCTTTTCAACTTGCGCGCGTTTCTCTGTGGCGTCTTCACAGCGGTCTGCTTTTGTAAGCACCACTACGGCATCGGCTTGGGCATTATGAGTCAACTCTAAATAGCGTTTGATAAGCGCCAAATTAAAATGTTGATCTAATGCACACATGATGAAAATCGTGTCGATATTCGCGGCATTGTTTTCAAAGATGGAACTGGATTCTAAAAGGCGTAAAAAACGATGTTCGGTGTCGGTAATTACCCAATCGCCGACCGTCATGCTTGGCATGTCGGAATCACTTTCTAACGAAAACAAACCAAACTCACTTATTAACTCATAATTACTGCCTTTTTGTGAGCAGATCCGAGCAATACGGTTAGATTCTAAATCATCCAATGATAACTGTTGTTGGAAATAAGCCTGCCAGCCTAAATCCAATAAAGTAAACGTGGAATCCATTACTATTACCCCAAGCGAAAAACGCCTTCGTAAATAAGAAGCAATGCGCTTCAATTAGTACAACCGAATAAAAACGGGTTTTATTCTAGCCAGAAAGTTATTAAAACATTGAGGTGTTTTAAGCCTTTTATATCAATGTTTCATCGCGAGATTATCATAGTGTGAGTGTGCTACAAACAGAAATATCGCGCGCATAAAAAGGCGGGCTTTATGTGTATTTATGTAAAAGATACGCCGATTTTAAATGGTATTAGTTGATTTTAATCAATTGTTTTTTAGGTACTTGTTGAGTAATACAGTGAATGTTTCCTCCGCCTAATAATATGTTTCTGGCAGACACGCCTACGACGGAATGGTGAGGAAACGCCATTTGCAAAATTCGCTTTGCTTGGTCATCGGTTTTTTCATCCAACAACGGAAAAACAATACGATCATTGGTGATTAAAAAGTTCGCGTAAGACGCAGCAAGGCGCTCGCCAACTTTGCGATTCATGTATTGGCTTTCGGTTAAGTTTTTGGCTTCTTCTGGCGTGACAAAAAGAGGCCCCGGCATGGGTAACTTGATGACGTCTAATATACGGCCTTTTGCGTCAGTTGTGTTGCTTAATACACTGAAGGCGTCTTGGCTGATGGCGTATTGAGGGTCGTTTTTGTCTTCACAATAGGTTAATGCCACTACGCCAGGACGAATGACGTGCATTATGTTGTCAATGTGGCCGTTGGTTTCGTCATTATAAAGGCCGTCTTTTAACCAGACGATTTTGTCGACATTGAGATAGGTTTTTAACAAGTCTTCGATGTCTTCTTTGCTCAAATCAGGGTTTCGGCTCGGGTGAAGCAAACACTCTTCGGTTGTAAATAACGTTCCTTCGCCGTCCACATGAATGGAGCCGCCTTCAAGAATAAAAGGGGCCTTGTAAACGTCATCGCCTGTTAACGCGGCCATTTTTTCAGCCACTTCGTCATCTTGTTCCCATGAATCGTATAGGCCGTCAATGTCGCCACCCCAAGCATTAAACTTCCAGCTGTTTGCTCGACGTTCGCCTTTATTGTTAATGACGTACGTTGCACCGATGTCACGCATCCAGCAATCATCGGATGGCATTTCAACCAATTGAATATGACTAGGCAGTGCGGAACGGGCTTGTTCAAAGTGCGCCGCATCAACAATAAAGGTCACGTCCGTGGCTTGTGCAATCGCAGTGGCAACGTTCACAAACTCAGCTTGAGCGTGTTTGCCCTTTTCGCGCCAGTTGTCTTCGCGTGTCGGCCAAGCCATCCAAACGTGTTCTTGCGGTTCATTTTCAGCCGGCATGTGAAAGCCATCAAGTCTTGGGGTGTACAGCGTTGTGCTCATAAAGCGTCTCACTTTATATCAATAAAGGTTTGCGCCAATTCTATGTTAGAGGCAAAAACATACAAGAATATTTTTGTCTATTTTGATCGGCTTATTTTGATTGGTAAATTGTGATCCGTTAAGTGCGTTCAGGTCACAATTTTTACGTCTTTACTATTCCTCGACGGAAATCTTTACCGAGCGGTTTTGTAAAAAATACTCGATGGCGTTTGGGCTGGATGGCTCTGTCGCTGTTGTTTTTTTAAATATCTATATTTATCAATGGTTTATTTGGTTATTTGAAAGTTGGCACAGCCTTCGCAATAGTTTGAGTAAGTCAATGGCAAACACAGAAGGTCTTCTGTTCAGGCTGTTGAATGACGCGTTTGGGAAAGCAGTTAATACACAACGCAGTGGTTCCCAAACCGATAAAAACGAAATGGAGGTTATGATGAACATGAAACGCACACTATTAAACACGGCTTTGGTACTGGTGACGGCAGCAACATTGACAGCATGTGGTCAAGACGCAGACGAAAGCAAAGTAGAAAGTACGATGTCGAATGCAGGCGATGCGGTTGAGCAAACCATGAATGATGCTGGTGATGCATTGAATAGTGCGGGTAACGCAATAGAAGACACGATGACGGATGCCGGCAACGCGGTAGAAGATACCTGTGAAGACGCGAAAGAAGGCATGAACGCCACTGACACAGATTGTTAATCTATCTTTAAATAAGAGGGCTCATGTGGCCCTCTTATTTGGTTTAACAGGCGAGCTTGAACCGTAATAGCCATAATAAATGCGATTACAAAAAACCAATGTTTTCGTATTTATCCAGTTTGTTGTAAAGGGTTTTGATGCTGATGCCGAGCTGATTGGCGGTGTCGGTTCTATTGCCGTCGTTGTTCTTTAAGGTTTTCAAAATGGCGATTTTTTCCATATCATCCAAGCGCATACCAACAGGAATTCCGGCGCTTTCATCGATTTCGACTTGGTCATTCAAATCATGGGAAATCAGATGGTCAGGGTCAATAATCTCGTCAGCCAAGATATAGGCGCGCTCAACCGCATGCTTTAATTCTCGGACATTGCCGGGCCAAGTGTAACGGCTGATTCTGTCTAGGCTTTGAGGTGAAAACTGTTTGTGCTTGTCTTCTTGCGCGTTGCGGTAAGCCAAAAAATGTTGTGCGAGCCCACAAGCATCGCCTTCTCTGTCTCGCAATGTTGGCACCATGATAGGAAATTGAGCCAAACGAAAATAGAGGTCTTCTCGAAAGACGTCGTCACGGATAGCGTCGCTTAATACGCGGTTTGTTGCCGCAATGATACGGACGTTGGCAGTTTTAACGTATTGAGCGCCGACTGGTTTGTATTCACCGCTTTCGAGCACCCGTAATAATTTTACTTGATGTTCATAAGGCATTTCGGTGACTTCGTCTAAGAAAAGCGTGCCACCTTCTGCCTGCTCGAATACGCCTTGGTGGTTTTTGTGTGCGCCCGTAAACGCGCCTTTTACGTGACCAAAGAGTTCACTGTCGATGAGCTCAGGGCTCAGTGCGCCACAGTTAATCGCCACAAATGGGCCTTCAGCTCGTTGGCTGACCACATGAAGTGTGTTCGCGATGAGTTCTTTACCTGTGCCGCTTTCTCCCATGATGAAGGCGTTTGCCTTGGTGACGGCAACTTTACGAATAGTACGGTAAAGAGCATGCATGGCGGTTGATGAACCGACTAATAAACCAAATTGATCGAGGTAGCTGTTTTGAGTGCTGACGAGGCTTTTTGTGTGTTTTTTCTCACAAAAAAACTCTTCTAAAGATGACGCGACTAACGTTACATTAAAGGGCGCTCGATAATGAAAACCCGCGCCCTTATGCATTAAATTGTCCAGTAGTGGATCTGGTCCACCTTGGCTGAAAAACAAGAATTCTGTTTGATACAGAATAGGGCTATTAACCAGCGCTTTCAGGCTGCTGTCTTGCAACGAACCGACTTCAATCAGGGCGACATCACATTGTGCTGCCTCCAATTGTTCGAGCCAGCCTTCGTTCTGATGACTGATGTTCAGTTCATATTGTCGAACGCTCTTATTAGAAAGCAAACTCGACGCCAATGATGGATCTTGAATGTGCAAAAAGAGCTTTGGTGTAGGCATCATTATTATTCCCTGAATAAAACGAAAAGACGACAGAGACGGATGAAATCATAGGGTTGGAGCCAGTCATAGTCACCTCACCGTGACTTTGCAGTATTCACGGTCTTAATCATCCTTGTTTGCACAAAGTTCACCCTTTTTTGAAAGGAAACAGAGAATGTTCGATGATCCTCGTTCTGAAACCGCGTTTAGCCCAAACACGGATTTTTCAATTTTGTGCGACATGCTGTCGATGTGCTTTGATGGTTTTTTTGCCAACTCAGCGGTATACGCACGCGTTGGGAATACGTTGGAGAAACAGTTGTTTAAAAAGGTGTCTTCTTTGTACCGTCGGCTCGCCGAACGATTACTGAGCCAAGTCGGTGAGTTGTTAAGAGACACGGGAACGATGAACCCAGAGCCGGGTTATATTGCGGCGGCGTATTTGTCGGCGCTTAATGCGCCCGATAAGTATGCTATCCGCCGCGTCATGTCGGTCAATTGGCAAGTGTTAAGGCGTATAGGAAAATGGGTCAAAAAACTGGACGATAACGTGTCCGCTAAAATGATCATTGATTACTTGGCGAGTATTCAAATGGTGTTGGATAACGTTCAGCGTCAACGCGCGTTGGCGAAATTAATAGACAAATAAAAGAACCTAAAAACGAGGTGCGTTGTTAGGTTCTTGAAACATTATTTGCTGCCGATTACGCGGTAATCTAATTTACCAACAATTGAGCCAGCATCATCAAATGTCGTGACGTTAAAACTGGCGCTGTTCTTTTCTTTATGAGGATTAACGGTGGCGATAATACGGTTATTAACGACCAACTGATACGTTTCTGAAAACGTAATATGCAAATCTTCAGACTTTGGGTTTTCGAATAAAATATTGTCCTTTAAACGAATCACGCGGCTTTCACCTCGTACCCATTGACCCACAAGCGGTTGCGCTTTGAATGTGACGTTATTGTGAGTGATGGTCGCATCGGATAAGAAAATTTGAATCAAATCTCCTTTCACAGCGAGTTTTTGTCGATCATCCACACGCTCGTTTAACACCGCTAAGCCCGTGTTTGTCTTGCTGACATAGGTGCGAAATTGCTGAATATCGGAGCGAATGTCTTTTGAATTTGATTCTTTAGCAACCCATGATTTTGGCATGTCTGGTGCGCTACCAACACGGTTTTTGAGTTCACTGAAATTGTTTGTTGCCAGCTTTTTCTGAGCATCGAGTTGTTCGATAAGTTGATCATTGCTGATGACGACAACCGTGTCTTCTGCCTGTATTTTTTGTTCTGCGATCGTGTCGTTAGAAATCGATTTTTCCGTTGTTGTTGATTGGGATTCTTGAAAAATTGGCATCGAGCAAGCGCTGAGAAAAAGCGTTGCAAGTAAAAGGCCAGAGCGAAATAAAGGCATTGAAAAATCCTAAAATAAGAGGCGAAAATTAAGTCACTAAGTATGCGGTATGGTGGTTTGTATGTCGAGCCGAAGTGCCCATTACTCGTGCCGGTGTTTTATTAAAGAATGCGTAAAATTTGAGTGAAATAAAAAAGTGTATGGAGAATGAAGTGAAGAGAGAGTAAGAAGCAAAGAACAAGAAGCAAAGAACAAGAAGCAAAGAACAAGAAGCAAAGAACAAGAAGCAAAGAACAAGAAGCAAAGAACAAGAAGCAAAGAACAAGAAGCAAAGAACAAGAAGCAAAGAACAAGAAGCAAAGAACAAGAAGCAAAGAACAAGAAGCAAAGAACAAGAAGCAAAGAACAAGAAGCAAAGAACAAGAAGCAAAGAACAAGAAGCAAAGAACAAGAAGCAAAGAACAAGAAGCAAAGAACAAGAAGCAAAGAACAAGAAGCAAAGAACAAGAAGCAAAGAACAAGAAGCAAAGAACAAGAAGCAAAGAACAAGAAGCAAAGAACAAGAAGCAAAGAACAAGAAGCAAAGAACAAGAAGCAAAGAACAAGAAGCAAAGAACAAGAAGCAAAGAACAAGAAGCAAAGAACAAGAAGCAAAGAACAAGAAGCAGGGCAATTAACCTGCTTCTTTGTAAGGTGTGCTATGAACGAATTATTTTTGCGATTGATTCCACAAAATGCATTCGTCTAATGTGACTCCTTCCCCGCCAAAAATATCCAATGCGCTACCGATGGTTAAATCAACTTTGCCATTTGACAGTTCATGTACACGTTTTAGATCAGACAAAGAACGAGCGCCGCCAGCATACGTCACGGCAACAGGGCAGCCTTGACCCAGTAATTGCACTAGGTCTTCATCGATGCCGGCTTGCAAACCTTCGACATCCGCCGCGTGAATAAGAAACTCATCACAATGATTCGCCAACTCAATTAAGTTTTCTTGGTTTACTTGTGTCGAGGTAATGGTTTGCCAGCGATCCGTGGCAATGTACCAGCCGTTTTCAGTGCGTCGACAGCTTAAATCTAACACCAAACGGTCAGTGCCAGTTTCCCGTTTAATTTGATCTAAACGATCCCATGAGAACTCACCGTTTTCAAACAAGTACGACGTGACAATAACGTGAGATGCACCGGCGTTTAGATAGTTCGCGGCATTGTTACTGTTAACGCCACCACCAAACTGTAATCCATTAGGGTAAGCGCGAAGGGCGCTGAGCGCTTCTTCTTGGTTGCCTTTGCCTAACGCAATAACATGACCGCCAATAAGGCCATGTTCGCGATACATAAGCGCATAATGTTCCGCATTGTACTCGCTGATAAAGTTCTCTGTGGCGCCTTTGTCATTCAGACTGCCACCCACAATTTGTTTTACCTTGCCTTGGTGTAGATCGATACAAGGGCGGAATTGGGTCACAAAAAACTCCTAATAAACCGAAAAAATAAGATAACGCCAAAAAGATAAGAGACAGATTATAGCGGATAAGTTCCTCCTGCACGATGTGCCAAAAGCATATACTTGATAAGGCTGTTACAATGGCAGCCCAAACAGACGTATAAAGCCAATATCATGTTACCCATTACTCTCGCCGTGGCGATTCCAGACCACGAAATAGAACTGACGGCAATACGAGCGCAAGGCGCTGGTGGACAGAACGTGAATAAAGTCTCGTCGGCGATTCACCTTAGATTCAATGTTGCCAGTTCTTCTTTGCCAGAATTTTATAAAGAAAGGCTGTTGGCGATCAGTGATTCTCGTCTTACCAAAGACGGGGATATTGTGCTAAAAGCACAGCAACATCGCACACAAGAACTCAATCGAGAAGATGCATTAGCGCGCTTAAAAGCGCTTATACTGGATGCAGTACGCGTGCAAAAAGCCCGCCGTGCGACCAAACCGACGCGTTCTTCCCAGCGCAAACGCATCGATCAGAAAAAACAAAAAGGCCAAATTAAAAGCTTGAGGCGCAGCAATTGGGACTAAGACCAAACGTTTAAAATGCTTGAAAGAGGTGATAATGAACGACGCCGAGCAAACGATAAAGAGTCCATGTATTCGACATTGCTGCCTTGATGCGGACGATGTTTGTGTGGGGTGTTATCGAACCATTCAGGAAATTATGGATTGGCATAAAAGCACCGAAAGTCAAAAGCACGACATTTTGAACCAGTGTTTAATTCGTAAAAACCAACGACCTCCCCGATAATTTTTTAACCCTCACTTTTCCACCTCGTTTTTCTTTTGCCTTATTGTTTTAACTTATCTCATTACGGCCTTTTCTTTTATTTGGCATTTCTTTTTTAAAATTTTCTGCATTCCACTGTAATAAATCGCTTTCCATCACCGTCTAACTCGCATAAGCACAATAATGGTGCTTGGCGCTTGCCAAGTTTCACAGACGGTTAACGGGTGATTTTTCGGTGATTTCAGAATTACAGGCATGGTTGGTATCGGGTACGACGTCCATCACTTTATTGAGTGTTGGCATTGTGCTGTTGTCTTATTTGCTTGAAGACCTTGCGATTGCAACCGCTGCGACACTTTCTGCGAATGGCACTTTGCCGCCAACGTTGGCGTTGATGGCGATTTTTATTGGCATTGTCACAGGCGATCTTGGTTTGTATCTCCTAGGTGGATACGCCAGAAAAATCAGATGGTTGCGTTACCGATCATTAACCAATCCGTCCTTCAAAGTGGTCCGTCAAAAATTGCAGCAAAGGGCGTTTGTTAACCTCATTATTATTCGTTTTATCCCAGGTTTACGCACCATAGGTTTTACCCTGAGTGGCTTTCTTGCCATTCCTCTCCCTTTATTTTTAACGGCGGTGCTGCTGGCGTCGTCCGTTTGGACTGTGCTGGTGTTTTCTCTGATTTATCTGTTGGGCAGCAGCGTTTTTATGTCGTTGTCAGAATTTAAATGGGGACTAATTCCTGTGGCGCTCACCTTATTGTTCTTTATGAATCGTTTGCTTAATAAATCCTTTACGAGAGGTTTGTCATGAGTGTCATGTTAAAGGGGCAATTCATCGACCCCAACAAAATCAATGCAGGAATGCCGTTACTTCAGGTTGAGAAAGGCGCCAGTATTTCACCGTATGAATTTATGCCGAGCTGGTTTTTTTACGCGCCGGTTGTTGTGCAAAGCCTGCTGCTTGGCCTTCGTCATGGTGATGTTTGCTTGCCGCTTATGGCCAATCCAAGCATCAAACTCAGCGGCATGGTGGGCGAATCAAAGACCGACATTTTAAACTTGGCCGGACCCATCGCGAAACAATGGATTGAACCCTTTATTACGCTGACTAAAAATGCCGACAATCTAACGATCCAACTGGAAGAGGCCGTGCTTGCGATGGCTTCTGCAGGATTGTCTTTTCCGATCGTCGCCAAGCCAGATTTAGGCTGTCGTGGTGTTGGTGTGAAATTACTGAAGTCTAAAATGCAGCTTTACGATTACATACGAGACTTTCCGGAATCCGCACGATTCCTATTGCAGCGTAAAGCGCCGTATCAAGCCGAAGCGGGCGTGTTTTATGTGCGCTATCCCGGTCAAGAACAAGGCGAGATTATTTCCATTACCTTGAAGTACGCCCCCAGCGTTGTTGGCGATGGTATTCACAATCTCAAACAGCTCATTGAACGTTGCCCACGCGCAGGCCAACTGACGCATCTGTATTTTCCGCGACATACTCACAAGCTGGATTGGATCCCGCAAGAAGGCATCGAATACCCGTTGGCGTTTGCCGGCAGTCACAGTCGCGGATCCATCTTTCGCAATGGTAATCAATACATCACAGCAGCACTGACGCGTAAATTGGATGAGATTCTCAAAGACGTTGATGGTTATTACTTCGGTCGTTTGGACATCAAGTTTGCCGACATGGAATCCTTCATGAAAGGCGAGCATTTTTCCATTTTGGAAATGAACGGTGCGAGCAGCGAAGCGACGCACATTTGGGACAGAAACACCAAGCTGCCAGACATTTTTAAAACCTTATTAAAGCAGTATCGGATCTTATTTGAGATTGGCGCGTTGCAGAAAAAACGAGGTCACACGTCACCCACTTTGCGTGAACTATGGAAAGCGTGGCGAGAAGAGAAAGCCTTAACGCAGCATTACCCAAGTACAGATTAGCTCAGATCAAGTGCAGACAAATGTTAAGCCGTAAATGAACGACAGACACACATAACCAAAGGGAATCATCATGCATTCGGTGTTAAAAAAGACAGAGAATCCAGCGTTTAAGCACGCTGTGCATTCATCCGCAATTGAAGGCTGTCTTGAAGTGTTGTCTCAAGCATCTCGCTGCCTCGAGGTGTTTGGCGATGACGACTATCGTTCGTCAGCAACGCCGTATGTAACCAGTACCATAGGCGAGCATTTCCGTCATTGGTTGGACGTTTTTAAAGCCATCCATCACGCGAACTATCCAGCCAATAGTGTGATTGATTACAACCAACGCCGTCGAGGTCATGCAATAGAAACCTCGCGTTTTATGGCCCAGTCTGAAATCGCAGAATTGACCGATTGGCTGGCGTGTTTGTCTGAGAGCGAACTCAAGAAAAGTGTCAGTATTATTACGGAAGTGGCGCTGTCTCACACGCAAGCGTGTTGTATGTCGTCGACCTTAGAACGAGAAATTACCTTTGCGGCGCTGCACGCGAATCATCATTTTGCCATGATAAAAGTCACCGCGAATTTGATGAATAAACCGATCGATGCCGACTTCGGCATTGCGCCTGCCACCGCCACTTTTTTGCGAGGCCAATAATATGTGTTCTGTTTCATGGTGTCTGGATACGTCGGGCTATCAGTTATTTTTCAATCGTGATGAGCAAAAAACACGCGAGCCAGCCTTGGTTCCGCAATCTTTTTTCCAACAACAAACCCATGTCTTAATGCCGATTGACCCAGTGGGCAACGGCAGTTGGATCAGTTTGAATGAACACGGTGTGTCGTTGTGTTTGTTGAATAACTACCAAGGTCAAAAGCCAGAAGGTCCGCTCATTAGTCGAGGACAACTGTTAAAAAGTTTATCCAGCGAAAGCAGTATTGCGAATGTCGAAGCGCAGTTTTCACAACTTGCACTGGATCGATTTGCGCCTTTTATATTGCTGGCGTTTGAACGCTCGAATAACCAAGTTCGTGCCTTTGAATGGGATGGTAAACACGCAAACGTTGGTTATGTTACGTCCCCGCAGTTTTCTTCTGCGGTGACGTTGGAAAAAGCGTCCGCGTATCGGCAATCGACTTATGACAAAGCACCAATAAAAAACACCGACGCTTACCTAGCGTTCCATTCAAATCATCATCCAGAGCAGCCACATTTGTCGGTTTGCATGCACAGAGAAGACGCCGATACCGTCAGTTTTACGCGTATTCATGTGTCGGGCGATCGAATGGAAATGAGTTATGTACCGGGGTCGCCGTGCACGCATTTGTCGCCCGCCACGCTGGCGGCATTGACGTATGTGTTACCCAAAACCTTTTCTTTAGTACACGAATACTAGGAGTTGATATGACACGTTTTTTGATGGTAATCGCCTTGTTTATGAGTTCAGTGAGTTATGCGCAAGACGCGATTTCTACAGGTTTTTTTAGCAACAAAGCGCTGAATGGCTATGACACCGTGGCGTATTTTACGGACAACCAAGCGGTAGAAGGCAGTGCAAAATTTGTCACTGAATACCAAGGCGCTGATTGGTATTTTGCTTCACAACAACATCTCGATCTGTTTTTGATTGATCCTGAAAAATACGCGCCGCAATACGGTGGTTATTGCGCGTGGGCGGTGTCGGCAAAAAATGATTTCGCGCCATCGGATCCAACCAAGTGGGCGATTGTCGACGGCAAACTGTATTTAAACTACGACCAGACGATTAAACAAAAGTGGGATCTTGACCCTGCATTGCACATCCAACAAGCGGACGCTCATTGGCCTGCGCTAATCAACAAATAACGTTCGATACTTACAGGCCAGAAAAATGAAAAAGACCTTATTGAAATACCTACCAACGGCGTTTATCGCTTTTGTGTTTGTGCAATCGCTGTTCTTCAAATTTACGGGTTCTTATGAAACAGACTATATTTTTGGTGTGTTAGGGGATTGGTCGGGGTTGGCGTTTTTTGGCCAGTATGGCGGTTACATCATTGGCGTGGCGGAACTGATTGCGGTCATATTGTTGTTCACTCGCGTTCATGGTCTGGGGGCTTTGATGAGCGTGGGCATTATGAGTGGTGCGATTGTTTTTCACCTATTTACGCCGCTTGGCGTGGTGATGCCAGAGTTCAATCACCTTGGTGAAGTGGTTGGTAACGATGGCGGATTGCTGTTTGTCATGGCCTGTTTGGTTTGGTTGAGCGCGGCGTTTTTATCGATTCGCGACGTAAAAGATCGCGAAGGTTGCTTGCATTCATTTGTCTCTAAATTTGTGAACAGCGGAGAATAATCATGACAGTCAGTCCTTTTCGTTTACCGAGAGTGACGCCTTTTGGCGTTGGTGAATCGCTTGTTGAATGGGCAACAGGACTTGCTAGATTGGATCGACTGTATCAGCAACGACCCAGCAATCAGACGCGTTTTGAATTCATGCGCTACACCTTGGATGCGTTGAATATTGATTACTCCATTGCCAAGGGAAGCCTTGAGAACATCCCAAAAGACGGCCCTGTGGTGATCGTTGCAAATCATCCGCTGGGGGCCATTGAAGGGGTGATTTTGGCCGATTTAATTGGCCAAATGCGCCGTGATGTCAAAGTGTTGGCCAATGAAATGCTCAAGCGTTTGCCTGAAATTCGTGACTTGTTTATTGGGGTGGATGTGTTTGGCGGAAAGTCGGCGCAGCGAACCAATGGGCAAGCCATTCGAGAAGCGCATCGGCATTTGGCAGACGGCGGCTTACTGGTGGTGTTTCCTGCCGGTGAAGTGTCAACCTATCCAAAAGGCGAAAAAGCGTTAGCCGACATCGAATGGAGTCAATCTGTTGCCAAATTTTTGAAACGAAGCCAAGCCGTTACCGTGCCCATTTTTATCAAGGGTCAAAATAGCGCGATGTTTTATCACGCGGGTCGCATTCATCCGTTGCTGCGCACGGCGTTGCTAGGTCGAGAATTGTTGAATAAAAAAGCCTCGGTCATCGATATTTCCATTGGCAGCGCGATACCGTTTTCCGAAGTGAGCGCATTTGAAAACGCGCAGGACTTGGTCAATTATTTGCGTTTGAATACGTACTTAATGAGCCCGCAACACGCGAACGACGCGGCAAAAACGAGTCGTAATGTGGTGTTACCCATCATTGACCCCATCGATAACGATGCGTTGCAGGAGGAAATCACTGGGTTGCCAGCCGATATGTTGCTGCTAGAGCAGGGCGAGTTCCGAGTGTATTGCGCACCAACGCAATCGATACCGCTTTTGATACAAGAAATTGGGCGAATTCGAGAAGAGAACTTCCGTGCCGTTGGCGAAGGCAGTGGCTTGGCGTGTGATTTAGACGAGTACGACCTTTATTATCATCAGTTGTTTGTGTGGCATAAAGGTAACAAAGAAATTGTTGGCGCGTACCGTATGGGTATGGTGGACAAACTGATTGCCGCCCATGGGCTAGATGCTTTGTATTCCAGAAGCTTGTTTCAATACGATCAAGCCTTTATAGATTCATTGGACAATAGTCTCGAAATGGGCCGTTCAGTGGTCGCAGAGACGTATCAGAAGAACCTCAATTCGCTGCTGTTGTTATGGAAAGGCATCGCGACTTTTGTTCATCGGAATCCTAAATACACGCATTTGTTTGGGCCGGTGAGCATCAGCAACGACTACAGCCACGTGTCGCGTCAGTTGATTGCGGCGACCTTGTCGATTCATCACTACGATAAAGACAAAGCCAATTTGGTAAGCGCATCAACCCCCTTAAAAACCAGCAATGATATTTTCTGGAAGCCGAATTTGTTGGCAGCCTTAACCACGGTTTCTTTGTTGTCGACAGTGTTATCCAGAATGGAGCAAGGGAAAGGCTTGCCTGTGTTGATTCGCCAGTATTTAAAAATGAACGGAAAATTGGTGTGTTTTAATGTCGATCCTGCGTTTCAGGATTCGCTGGACGGTTTGATTGTGGTGAATTTAAAAAGCGTCCCAGTGTCGATCTTGTCGAAATACATGGGACGAACAGAAGCAGAACAGTATTTAAAATAAGACGGCTTATTGGGTGCTGCGAAGGTTTATGTCGTTAATGGCATTGATGACTTTGTCTGGGTATTGCAGGTTAATAAGATGGCCCGCACTTTGGATTTTCCCAATACCTAACTCGCTATTGTGAAACAACGCCACGGCGTAATCGGCGTTTTTTGGGTCAACTAATGTGTCTTCTGTGCCTTGTAAAAGGGTAATCGGAAGCGTTAAACCAGACAGTTTAGGTTGTGCCAAGGTAAGGCTCTCGGTGAGTGCCAACACTTCCATATTAGAATGATTCCATTTATCCGGAATGGCAAAATCTGGCGCCCAATTCAGTAATCTGTTGTACCAACGGGCTGCGGCCCAAGAAGGTTCTAAATCTCCCGCCAAAATCACTACACCACGCACAAATTGCGGATAATCTACGGCCAAAATTGGCACCAATGAACCGCCCAAAGAATGCCCCACCAGAATGACCTTTTGCTGTCCGTTTTGTTGCCAAATGTCTTCTAACATTGGGCCAATCATATTGGATTGTGTCTGTAAGTGTGTGGGGAACGAATCGGGGTAGGTCGATTTCCCCCAACCGGGACGATCAATTGAAATTAGTCGGAAGCGGTTTGTAAAGGCTTCCTCTTGGAAGTAACGGGCAAAAGACGTCCAGTCGTCTGGTGTGCCATGAACGAACACCACGGTGTCGCGCGGTGTGTTGCTCGGGTCGCTGTTCACATAATGAAGCTTGAATTCGCCCTTTGACCCTTTCATATACAGAACATGGTTCTGGATTGCCCCAGGTGTTTTCATTAATTGTTGAGCAATTTCGTCGTTCTCTTCCAGTTCTTTTGGCATCGAACAAGCCGCTAATAAAAGCGCCAATACGCTGAATAAACTGAATTTCAGGCTTGGGTTCACGGTGTTCAAGGCAAATTTCACGGCTTCGGCTCCAAAATTAAAGATAGCGTAGTCAATATGCTTGATGTGAAAAGCGTCATGCCTTTTCGCTACGAATCTCTCTACTCATCTCGCTTACATACGAGAGGATTTTTACCATTTTAGCTTATTGATTGATCTATAGGGTATAGCCGTGTCCATGTCATGCTTTTTACCTACATATTTTTTTCACTCTCTTTATCTTGATCTAACGCAATGTTTTAAAGCGGAACAGCAATCATAATCACGCCTTATAGTAAGTCCCGAGTCGTTTGGGGCTTCGGTGGGCGTTGGATAACAAGAACACTCTAGAAAGGAAGTGTCTACGATCGCCTTTTTTCTCAGTCAAATGAATGGGTTGAAGTTATATGATTAACGAAGCTGTAGTGGAATTATCGCGATTTCAGTTTGCTTTCACTGCTCTGTACCACTATCTGTTTGTCCCTTTAACATTAGGGATGGCGTTCTTGTTGGCAATCATGGAATCGGTTTACGTGATTACCGGCAAGCAAGTGTACAAAGACATGGTGAAGTTCTGGGGTAAATTGTTTGGTATTAACTTTGCGCTAGGGGTAACAACGGGTTTGACCATGGAGTTCCAATTCGGAACAAACTGGTCTTATTATTCTCACTATGTTGGCGATATTTTTGGTGCGCCGTTAGCGATCGAAGGCTTGATGGCTTTCTTCCTTGAATCAACGCTCGTTGGTCTGTTCTTCTTCGGCTGGGATCGTTTAAGTAAAGTAAAACACTTGATGGTGACATGGGGTGTGGCGTTAGGTTCTAACCTTTCTGCATTGTGGATCTTGATTGCCAACGGTTGGATGCAAAACCCAGTCGGTTCCGAGTTCAACTACGAAACCATGCGAATGGAATTGGTCGACTTTGGCGCTTTAATTTTCAACCCAGTGGCGCAGGTGAAATTTGTTCACACGGTTTCAGCGGGTTACACAACAGGTGCCATGTTCGTTCTTGTTATTTCAAGCTACTACTTGCTTAAAGGCCGCGACCTTGCGTTTGCTCGTCGTTCTTTTGCCATCGCTTCTGCGTTTGGTCTGGCGTCTATCTTGAGCGTTATCCTGTTGGGTGACGAATCAGGTTACGAGCTAGGCGAAGTGCAAAAAGTGAAATTGGCTGCGATAGAAGCGGAATGGGAAACTCAAGAAGCCCCTGCCGATTTCACCTTGATTGGTTTCCCGAATCAAGTGCTTGAAGAAACCGAATACGCCATCAAGATTCCCGGTTTAATGGGCTTAATTGCGACTCGATCACTTGACGGTCAAGTGGAAGGTATTAAAGAGCTGAAAGAGCATAATCGCCAGCGCATTATTAATGGTATTTATGCAAATCAGTTACTAGAGAAGCTTCGCAGTGGTTCAACTGATCCTCTGGTTAAATCGAACTTTGAAAAAGTAAAAGACGATCTTGGCTACGGTTTATTAGTCACTGCCTTTAATGAAGACATCAATAAAGTGACGTCAGAAGAAATTGATCAGGCGGTCGAGTATTCTATTCCAAAAGTGGCGCCACTGTTCTTCGCTTTCCGTATCATGGTGGGGTGTGGTTTCTTAATGCTGTTCGTTTTTGCCGCTGCGTTTTATCAAAACGCGCGTCGTCGCATTGGTCAAAGTTCTCTGTTCCTTAAATTCATCGTAATTTGTTTACCACTTCCTTGGATTGCCAATGAAGCAGGTTGGTTCGTTGCTGAATATGGTCGCCAGCCTTGGGCGATTGGTGAGATCTTGCCTGTTCATGTGGCGGTATCTAGCTTAACCGCAACGGAAATTTGGATCAGTCTTGCAGGCTTCGGACTTCTTTATACAGCGTTCCTAATTGCTGAGATGTACTTAATGATTCGCTTTGCGAAACAAGGGCCTTCTAGTTTGCACACTGGACGTTACGCGCTTGAACAAGAAACGGCTCAGCTGAAGCAGGAGGTGTAAGATGGATTACGAATTATTAAAAGTGATTTGGTGGGCATTGATCGGTGTATTACTGATTGGTTTCGCCGTAACGGACGGCTTTGATATGGGCGTTGGTAGCTTATTAAAAGTCATTGGCGGCACAGATTCTGAACGCCGTATTATGATCAACTCGATTGCGCCCCATTGGGACGGCAACCAAGTCTGGTTCATTACAGCAGGTGGTGCCTTGTTCGCGGCTTGGCCTGTGGTTTATGCCACTGCGTTTTCTGGCTTCTACTTTGCTATGTTGTTGGTATTGGCCGCGTTGTTCTTCCGTCCAATTGGGTTTGATTACCGCTCTAAACTTGAAAACACAAAATGGCGTACAAGTTGGGACTGGGGAATCACCTTCGGCTCTGCTGTTCCGCCGATCATTTTCGGTGTGGCGTTTGGTAACTTGTTACAAGGCGTACCATTTGAATTTGATCAATACATGCGTGCGACGTACACAGGCTCTTTCTTCGCCTTATTGAATCCGTTTGCGATTTTGTGTGGCTTAGTAAGCTTGTTGATGCTGATGACACAAGGCGGCGCTTGGCTACAAATGAAAACAGATGAGGCGTTACTTGAGAAAGCAAGTCGCATCACAGCCATCACGGGTGTTTTAGCCGCGTTATTGTTTATCCTTGCGGGTTTTTGGTTGGCTTTCGGCATCGATGGTTATGTATTGACGAGTGCCATTGATGGCAATGCAGTGATAACGCCTTTGATGAAAACCGCCGAAGTTCAAGCTGGCGCATGGTTGGCCAACTATGAAAAAGTGCCTGCGCTTATGTTGGCACCGATTATTGGTATTGCTGGTATGTTATTCGCCGCTTTGACTGCCATGATGAGAAAAGGCTTCTTGTCTTTCTTAAGTTCATCATTGGGTATTGCAGGCATTATCGTCACCGCGGGTGGTTCCATGTTCCCATTCCTAATGCCTTCTTCAAGTTTTCCAAACATGAGTTTGACTATGTGGGATGCGACGTCAAGTGAGAACACCATGATGATCATGTTTGTGGTCGCTTGTATCTTCGTACCGATTGTTCTGGCTTACACTTTGTGGAACTACTTTGTGATGTACGGTCGTTTGACCAATAAACACATCGAAGAAAACAATCATTCACTTTACTAGTCATTGGCAAAGAAGATAGAGCCGCTTTGGGCTCTGTCTTTTAGCAACAAATAGAGGAATACGTTATGTGGTATTTTGCTTGGGTTCTAGGCGTATTATTAGCCTGTTCTTTCGGTATTGTTAATGCCGTTTGGTTAGAGTTTAGTGGTTATGACGGTGAAGAGGAGCAACAGTAAATTCAATGAGAAAGAACAAGGAAGCAAAAACAGCACATCGAGCGGGTCGAATTAAAACGCCTGAAGCAATATTTTTGGGCGAATTAGCAAACCAGCAGTCGTCAAAATATCGACTTGCTCAAGGCTTTGGCGTGTTGTTTGCGGTGTCGTTGGTGCTTCAAGCGTGGGCGTTGGCGAATGTGTTTTCGGACATGGCGCTGCACCAGTCTTTTTCCTTGCCTCTTTTGTTATTGGGTTTATTTGCTCTGTTACTGCGGGCTCTGGCTAACTTTGGCCGAGAGCGCATTTGCACCAGCGCAAGCCGTGACATTCGTTACGGCTTGCGTCGTACATTGGTGTCGCATCTTACTGAGTTGGGTCCCGCCCGCTTAAGAATAGAAGAAGATGCGGCGCTGTCTACACGCGTTTATGAACAAGTTGATGCGTTAGACGATTTTTTTAGTCGCTATAAACCACAAGTGTTTATGGTGACCTTGATTCCCTGTGTGATTCTGTTGTCAGTTGCGCCTGTTTCGTGGGTCGCTTTTTTAATCTTCATGATGACGGCGCCCTTGGTTATTATTTTCATGATCTTTGTGGGTCATAAAGCCGCTCAAGCCAACCGCCGACAATTCAGCGTATTGGCTATGTTATCCAATCAATTTATGGATCTGAGCCAAGGCTTAGCGGAACTCAAACGACTCAACAAGACGAATAAAGCAAGACAGCGTTTGTCTGATAGCGCGAGTGCGTATCAGAAAACCACCATGAGCGTGTTGATCCTCGCTTTTTTATCGACCGCTACTCTTGAACTGTTCGCGTCGCTGTCGATCGCGATGATCGCCTTGTATTTAGGCTTAGGTTTATTAGAAGTGTTGCCGTGGCAAGTGGGGAGTTCCCCCGTTACTCTCACTCAAGCCTTGTTTCTTTTATTACTCGCCCCAGAATTTTATTTGCCTTTGCGCCAGCTTGGAAACGATTACCACGCCAAACAAAAAGCCGAAGCCGCCGCAACGGATTTGCTGGAAATACTTAATACGCCGCTCTCTGATACACGGAAACAGGCAACAAAGTCTGAATCCGTCGTGCCTGCATTGGTTGTAGATAAAGACGCGTTTATTGGTTTTCATCAACTGGGCTGGTCAGAATCTGGACACCATCGACTTGCGCCTATTACCGGCGGCATTGCTCAAGGCGAACGAGTTTGGTTGAGTGGCGAATCTGGCATAGGAAAATCCAGTTTATTGCACCTTTTGCTCGGCTTCGAAGAAGATTATCAAGGTCAGCTTTTCATTAATCGCCAAGCCTTTCAAAACATCGACTTGTCCGATTGGCGAGCTAAATTGGCGTGGTTACCGCAAACACCAGAATGGGTAAATGGCAGCATTCGTCGCAATTTACTCTTGGGTCTTGGAAGCAAAGAAGGCGTAGCCGCGCCGAGTGAAGCCGAGTTACAAGCCGCCTTGATAAAAAGCCAATGTGACGACTTTATTCAAGCCTTGCCAGACGGCTTAGACACCAAGCTGACCGAACTTGGCTCTGGATTATCCGGCGGCCAAATGCAGCGCCTTTCCATCGCGCGCGCACTGTTGTCGAAAGCCGATGTTTGGCTGCTCGATGAGCCGTGTTCGGGGTTGGACAAAGACACCGCGCAAGCGGTATTAGACACCTTGCATCATGTTTCAACGGGCAAAACCTTATTGATCGTCAGTCATGATACTCACCCAATTGCCTGGGCCGATAAACATTGGTCGCTTACCAAAGGAGGCCTGCATGAGCAATCACGCAACGAAAACCGCGAAGCTATCGCTTAAAAGCCTGTTACTCGCCAACCCTTGGGGTTTTGCTGTGCCTGTATTGGTGGGCATTATCGCGAGTTTGGCGGGCGTGGCGTTATTGGGTGTTTCGGGCTGGTTTATATCCGCGGCAGGATTGGCTTCGGCAATCGGCAGCGCGTTAGTATTCAACTATCTAACGCCTGGCGCGATTGTTCGTGGCTTGGCCATTTTCCGTACCGCGGGCCGTTACGGCGAACAGGTTTCTGCGCACAATCATTTATTAGGGTTGTTACGGACGTTACGCCTTTGGGTATGGGATCAGCGTGTCGCGAAAGACTCCGCTAATTTACATGAACAAAGCCGAGGCGATTTGTTGCAGCGTCTTGTCAGCGACCTTGACCAAATTATTCGTTGGCCGCTGGTGGTGTTTTTGCCGTGGATATACGCGCTACTGAGCTATGCTGCCGTGTCGGTTTTGGCCTATTTCATTTTACCTAACTTGCTGTGGCCATTAGCGATTGCCGCTGTGTTTCATATCTTCATTGTGCCGTTCGTGTGTGGCTATTTCGCCAGCCATGCCGTGCATGTCGGGCAGATCCTCGGCGTGCATCGTCGTGGTCGCTTTGTTAGCTTGTTTTCCGCCTTGATCACCTTAACCATTCGTGGTCACTGGAAAGACTACGCACAACGTCTCGACCAGCTAGATGAGCGCCAACGCAGAAGCGAAATCGTCATTCAACAAGCTGTGAGCGTAGGGCGATTTTTAGCGTACCTTGTCACCATTTTGTTACTAGTAAGTTGTTTTTATCTCGTCAGCGTTTATCAAGCATCGACAGACAATTGGACGCTGGTGGACGGCGTGCAAGGCACTTGGTTTATTGGCTTCGTTTTGTCGCTATTGGCGGTGAATGAATTGGTGTTGCCTTTGGTGCAATCTTTCGTCGCACAAGGCCAATCGCAAGTGGGTTTACGTCGTTTGAATCAACTTCACCAAGACGCCCAAGTTCAACCCGATGGCAAAATACAGACGATTGATCGAATGACTTTTAGCGAGTGGCGTGGCTTTTATGCATCCAGCGGAATGGGCAACGACGCATTGGATTTATCCGTGGTCGCAGGCGAAAAAGTCTGGATTCGTGGTGACAGTGGCTCAGGGAAATCAACGTTATTGGCTGCTATTGCCGGCGATTGTTTATCGACAGGCAAGGCTTTTATCAACGATGAAGCATGCGACCTCTACGGCAACCGTGGTTACCAATCGCAACTCAGTTACTTACCCCAAACACCGTACATCTTCCAGCAAAGCATCGCCGCCAACTTACGCCTTGGCAACCCAGACGCAAGCACCGAAGCCCTTTGGTCAGTGCTCGACGCCGTTGCCTTGGCAGACTGGGCAAAAAGCCTCCCCAACGGTTTAGAAACGCTGCTCAGCTCACAAGGCCGCAACTTATCTGGCGGACAACGAAAACGCCTCGCCCTAGCGCGCCTGCTGCTAAGACAATCTCCCGTCTTACTACTAGACGAACCGTTCGATGGACTCGACAAAGCTACCATAGCAACCATTTGTCACTCGCTACAGAACGCCTACAAACCCTCCATCTTACTGTTGGTCAGCCACGTCAGCAGTCAACTCGGCGACAACGCGAGAGTAATAGAACTGTAGCTCTTTTTCCCTCCCCTTAAGTCTTCCAAGGGGAGGGGCAGGGTGGGGTTATTCTTTGGGGCTTTGAGGCCATATAAATTCGAGCAATTTTCGCCTTTGTTATTGCAAATTCTAGGGAATCATAAACGAAACTTTCTAGATTGAGTATTCTTGACAAAACCCAATCGACCTATCAATATGATAGGTATTAACTCAATGGATGAGTGACATGAAAAAGAATAATCCACAAGGAACCGTGGTGTTTACTCTTAGTGAATATACAGCGCGAAAAATCATTAATGATCTAGCAGAAAATCATACCGATCGAATCCGTTGGAGTAAGCATATCAAAGAGAGAATGCTGGAGCGTGGTGTGACAACGGGGCAGGTTTTGGCTTTACTGAAGAGTAAGCGCTCGGTATTCCGTGAAGGGCCTTATCTCGAGATTAATGGTGATTGGAAATTTAACATAAAAGGAATGGCGGCAGGATCTATTATAGAGCTCAGTGTCGCCATTAAGAACCATAATGATAACCCGACTTCAATTCTCATCACAGTTTGGGTTCATTAGGAGTAAAACGATGTATCACTATACAGAATGTGGTTTACCAAATGTCTATCTAAAAAACGGTTTTACCATTGAACATATAGACGGCGAAGACTACACCAGCATCGATGATATGAATAACTTGCATGTCGCCATCGCGCAAACAATAGCAGACAGTCACAAGCCACTGCGTCCGGCGGAATTTAAGTTTTTACGCATAGAACTGAATCTATCGCAAAAAATGCTCGGACACCGCTTTGGTGTATCAGAACAAACGATAGCGCGTTACGAAAAAGGCCAGTCAGACATCCCCCGAACGACAGATGCTGCACTTCGATCTCTATTCATGGAAAAACTAGAGAAAACCAACTCCGTTAGCTACTTTCTAGACCTACTTTCTGATGCCGAAGCACAGCAAGCCGCACAGGAAATATTACTGGAAGAAATCGACAACCGCTGGGGGATTGCGGTATAGCTAAATTTTAGCTAGCTGATGGGGGATCTGTTTCTTCCCCTTTTGGTTTCCATTCAAACGCTTTGTATTCCCGACCTTTTTTCCGCTCTGCTGAGCGGGTAACTTTTGCCAATCGATGCAAAAGTAACCAAAAGATCTTTTATCGGGCTATCGCCCAAACGTCTCAGTTACTTTGTTTATGTTGCGTTTAGCAACACGACTTTTATCGTAAGGCATAGATTATTTTTGCGGATGCTAGGAAGGGCGTTTTTAACGGACTCTGAAACTCCATAGGGTCGCGCAACTTCGTTGCGTCGAACTGACTTATTTAGGGGGAAAACCAAAACGCAATTAATGGATGGAGATACAGTTTATTTTTTAAATGGTCACTTTCTTGCGCGTTTAGCCATTTTAAATAAATCCGTTGTGCGCATTTTGTACTGGTGGAAAGTAAAAAAGTCTCGTAATATCAATGAATAAAAATATCCGCAACAGAAATAACGCGCTGTGGGTAAATGAAATAACACGCATGCGCGTTTTTCCAGACTTGGCTCTTGTTGATATCCCTATTATTCGCTTTAGAGTTAGTAACTTATAGTGATTTCAGGAAAGTTTCTGTAATGTGTAAACGCGCATGCGCATTATTAAAATGTTATGCGCCAATTCCAATTCTGAGGTATGAATGGAAATAAAAATTACGACTGACAATTGCGCCGTAGATAAGCATTTTCTTATCAAAGAGTTAGCTAGCGCCAAGGTCATTGTCGAGTTAGAGTTTGAAAAAATTATTAGTATGCAGTCTCAAAAAAAGAGACAGAAAGAATTAATTAATATCATTCATCAAGAACTAGGTAAATTTCAGTGGATGATTTCTGATTCTGTAAATATTGAATTGGTTTGGTATCTAAATGCAATTGAAAGACAAGAAACCGATAAAGTCGGTGACTTGGATAATATTACAAAACCTATATTAGACGCCTTGACAGGCGAGAACGGAATTCTAATGGATGATTCGCAGATTGGATCTATTCATACCTTCTGGATGTCAAGAAATGAACTTAAACATGATAATTATTTAAAAATTGAAATATCATTTAGCAATGATTATTGTTTTGATAAAAGTGACTTGATTTTTATACAGTACGAGGGGGCGGTCTGCTTACCTCTAAATGTAGATTTTAATTCTGAAATATCAATGCTCGGAGCATTGGCTGTAGTTTGGGCGAGAAAAATGCATAGGAATACGGCCAAAAAGATAAGGAAATTAGGTGCAGACGCCGACAGGTTTCTAGTTCAATCCTCTTATGACATCCATCGAACAAGGTTATCAGGATTCAGTAAAAAAAGGATTTACTCCTTAGATGACTTTAAAAAAGAGTGCAGAAAAAATGGACTGACATATAAAAGTTATCTCTCTTTTTTTAAACGCTTGTTGAAGCGCGCATAACAAACAGCTGTAGTTGGTCGCAAGCTCCCTGGGACAATCACACGTGGGCTCAGTCGCTTCGCTCCAAATTTTAGCCCACGTGTCATTGCCTCTAAGCGGGGCGTTATACCACTAAATTTCCACTGTGTAAAAAAGTATAAAGGCTATGATTATATGCATATATATCAGTATACGGATTTAAATGCAGTAAAAAACATTTTAAAGACTGGAAAGTTGTGGGCTACTCATTATAAATATCTAAATGATTATTCTGAAGTTTTGAAAGGCATCGAAATTCTTGTCGATAGTGTCTCGGATGCAAAAAAATTATCTAACACAGAAAAAAACACCTTAAAAAATGAAATAATGAATAGCTTGGATGATTTGGATATATTTGTTTCATCTCTTTGTTTAGCTGGGGACGAGCTGACAATGTGGAGAACATATGGTAATTGTGCAGTGATTTTTAATATGAGTTTAGTTACATTAGCTTTAACTTGTGAAGGTTCATTTAGACAAAATTCAGTTCAATCATGCAGCTACCCTAAAACTTATAAAGATATTAATTTATCAACACAATTTGATTCGTTACCATTTTTATATGATCACTACTATCTAGGTGCCCATAAAGATTGGTTTATAAGATCTTTAGTCTATGATGCCACATCAATAAAGCATCATGCATTTTATAGCGAACAAGAACATAGAGCTGTTATCTCTCTAGATAAAACTGATAATACACCAGTTCTCCATCGGAAACGGGGCGAAATGAATATTCCATATATTGAGATGGTGTTACCTAAATCATGTATTGAAGGTATTTTTATTGGTCCAGGGAAAGACCAAGATAAATTGGTTTCAGAGATGAATGAATTTCTACATGAAAACAAATTCGATAATGTAGAAATATATAAATCGCTCATACCATTTGTTTGAAAACAGTCTTCGAACAAGTGGTATAAAAAAACGCTTCAATTGACAAAAATATCTGTCACGAATTTTGGTTTCCAAAATATAGCGCCAGGTATTTTTGCAACTGAACTCAGTGTTAAATAATTTAGGATCAGATGAAAATAGGGCCTTACACCAAGTAAGTGTTTCTTGATGTTCAGCAGGTATTATCATTGCCTCAGTTATATATCGAGTAGAGCGTTATTTGCCGACAAAGAACGCATTATGACAAGTCACGTTTTGACGGCCTAAAGGCCGACCTACAAAAGTAATCGCAAATAATGTTCAGATGAGTCTATCAAAGCGTGATTCGTTGAACCTGTCTCCCTCTCCGAATCGCCTCCATTTCCCACAATTCCATTGACATCCATCCGTTCTTTATATAGAACGTTCTATATAAAGAACAATTTGGATGCATGATGAATAAACCTATTCTCGGTTCGTTGGGTCGAACTATACAAACGTTGCGTATGGCAAAGGGGCTGTCTTTGTCTCAGCTTGCGTTAGATGCGGGACTGGCGAAGTCTAACTTGTCTCGTATTGAGCAAGGTGAGGGCAATCCGACAATTGATACGATTTGGCGTTTGGCGGTACAGCTGGATGCTCCGTTTGGGGATCTTGTTGCCAGTGTGGAATCGCCACTGGGCGAAAACGGTGTGCAGGTTAGGTTGATTGATCAAGGCGAGGGCAATCCGCGGGTTGATGTGTATTGGGTGTCTTGCGCGCCAAATACGGTTAAGCAATCCGAACCGCATATTGCTGGCACGACGGAGACTATCACGTTAATCAGCGGAAAATTGCGGGCGGGAGAAAACAATGCCCTGCACGATTTGGAGATT
Organism: Marinomonas profundimaris; assembly: GCF_000508165.1. Taxonomy (GTDB): domain Bacteria; phylum Pseudomonadota; class Gammaproteobacteria; order Pseudomonadales; family Marinomonadaceae; genus Marinomonas; species Marinomonas profundimaris. The sequence continues at coordinate 196,872 of NZ_AYOZ01000001.1, forward strand.
GGTAAAGCGCGTACTTTTGCGGCCGATGTTCCGCACTGTTATCAAACTGACGATTCATGGGCGACGTTAATGATGGTCATTACCTATGCTAAACAGGGCGATGCCAAACAGGATGTTGAATTATGAGTACGACAACGCAAACGCTTGCTGGAACACCTTGGAAGCAAGGTATTAAAGATGCGATTCCGCTACTGGGCGGTTACATTCCAGTGGCCATTTCTTTTGGTCTGATTTCCGTTCAGTCTGGCTTTAGCGTGTTAGAGACCATTCTTATCTCTACTTTTATTTATGCTGGCGCGTCACAGTTTCTCTTTGTTGCCATGGCGGCTTCTGGCGCACCGTTATGGCTGGTGGTCATTATGACGCTGCTAATCAATGCGCGTCACGTTGTTTACGGGCCAAATCTCTCACCTTACTTAAACCATGATAAGAAATGGCTACCATTAATGCATGGTTTGACGGATCAAATCTTTGCGCTGGCTCATGCCCGTTTGCCTCAGCTGCCTGAACAGGCGAGGATAGGTTGGTACACAGGTGCGGCCGTGTTGGCTTGGTTTAGCTGGATTGTGGGAACCGCACTGGGTGCTATTGCCGGTGGTGAATTGACGCAGCGCTGGCCATTAATCAACGATGTTTTGCCTTTTGCGCTACCCGCTCTGTTTTTCGTTTTAATCGTTCCACGTTGCAGTAATCCTCTATGGTCACTGACCATTATTTTGTCTGCTGTTACCGCGTTAGTGTTGAAAATATCAGGCTATCCGAATATTGCCATTCCACTAGCGGCGATGAGCGGTGCGGCGTTGTTTTACACGTTAAAAAATCAGCGCATTTTGGGAGAACAATAGGTATGGACAGTTCTATGTGGCTGGCCCTCGCCAGTATTGCCATTGGTACCTATTTGCTTCGTCTTGTGCCATATCTTTGGATGAAACGAAGTTTGGCGAAAAGACAAACAGAGGACGGTGTTGGTTCAATGCCGACTTGGTTAACGATACTAGGCCCAACCATGATCGCGGCGATGTTTGGTACGTCTTTAGTACCGGCTCATCCTGATACCTTGTCTTGGTTCGCGACTGGCGTTGGGATGCTCGCTACTTTCGGTGTTTGGACTCGTACCCGATCCATGGGTTTGCCGATTTTGTGTGGGGTCGTGGCATTTGGAATGGTAACGCTGTTTTTGCCTATATGAATAAAGGTAAATGACTCAGATAAGACATTGAAAATCGATTTGTGGTGGATGGGAAATAGAGCGTGTTTTTCGTTCGCTATAACGCTCTTTTCGGCATGTAACCTGGCTTGAAATTATTACCTAAAGCGGCGCCAAAATATTTCTTTCTATGGATGGTATGTTGCTTCCAGTCCCTGTACATTGACTATTCGACCTGTCCATTCTTTTAGGTCTTTATTGGTTACTTACAAAGCTTACCAGCGTTATTTCCTGCAATATTGGCGTTCAAATAGGAGTGCTAGATGCAATCAAAGTTTACGGTTCAGATCGATACTTTTCACAAGGTTAACAAGATTCAAAATGCGTGGTTGAATGAGGACTTTAAAGCCCTGATGACGATTATGGATTTTGACGATGATGTTGATGCAATGGATGCGGCCGAGCTTAGAGAAATGTGCATGATGTCGTTAAATGACCTTGATCCTGATGAAGCTGCGAAGGTGTTGTTAACGCATTTATTTCCTGAGTTGTCTAAAGGTAAAATAGATCAGATTAGCCACGACATGATCGACGATCGGTCATGGGAAGAGTACCCAGATTGTCTTTTTCATGAGCGTCTTTTCAATGCTTATACACTGCTGCGAGAAGCCTTTAACGGTACGTTTGCTAAACCAACGGGCGTTGAACTGACGTTTACAGTAACGGCCGCGCATGACGAAGACATGGCGATTTTTGATGAGTCGTTGCATTCTTCCATTGTGCGTTTGCTGGCGAGTGGGCAAGGCGACGATGCGTTGATTAATCGTTTATACGAAGATCAAATTCAAGGCACACAATTCCCTGAAGCACCAGGTCTTGTGTGGCAGTTGAAGCAGATTGCAGACGGCGGTTTGACGCGTCAATTTAGCTTGGTGAGTTCGTATTTCTGGATGGAAAACTTCGAGCAAGTGGACACGTTTAAAGCGGTGTCTCATGCGGATCTAGATGATTAGTTAAGCGATAATAAGCGAACAAAGACCAAAAAGCGGATCCTATGATTCGCTTTTTGCTTTTCTACGTTGATCGTCATTAAATAGGCCGATTAAGATTGTTTTTTAATATACAGGCTCCATTTTTAACGAATGTTCGAGCCCTTTTTGATTGAGGTTTAAGATGACCGATTCCCCTATACAAATTGTTTGCCAACGTTGCACCACAAAAAATCGCGTACCAAAAGACAAGCTTGGCAATAAGCCTCTTTGCGGGAAGTGTAAGCAACTGGTACTTTCAACACATCCAATTGTGGGCAGCGATGCAAATTTTAGACGTTATATTACGGACAACGGTTTGCCGGTGGTGGTTGATTTTTGGGCTACATGGTGTGGGCCGTGCCAACAATTTGCGCCTATTTTCGAACAAGTAGCGGGTGAGATGTCGACTCAAGCGTGTTTTGTGAAGCTAGATACCGAGCAGAACCAAAGCACAGCGGGTGGCTATAATATTCGTTCCATTCCGACTTTGATGATATTTCATCATGGCAAAGAAGTGGCGCGTTTGTCAGGGGCTTTGCCAAAAGCACAATTCCAACAGTGGTTAGCTCAGAATTTACCTGCTGTTTAAGTGGGGGGGGCTAGTTTTGCATTGAGTAATCCATTGGATTACAATTCGTTTTATGCAGAATACTATTACCGAATTACCAGAATACATCAAACGGGCGGATTCTTTGCTTTCTGAATCTGAACGTAAGGCTGTAATAGATTACCTTTCTGAACATCCAAAAGCTGGAGATGTCATGGAAGGTACTGGTGGTATTCGTAAGCTTAGATGGAGTCGTGGTAATACAGGGAAGAGTGGTGGTGTTAGAGTAATTTATTATTACCACGACGAGAGAATCCCCCTTTATCTTTTAACTATGTTTGGAAAAAGTGAAAGGGCTAATTTGTCTAAAACAGATAGAAATTCTCTTGCTAAATTAGTTGGCATTCTCGTTTCAATGGCTTTGGAGAAAAATTATGACTAACGCGTATGAGAGTATTGCTAAAGGGCTTCAAGAAGCAATTGACCTAAACAAGGGTAAAGATATTGCGGCTAAAACACATCGCTTAGAACCTGTTGATGTTGGTGAACTACGTCGTAAGCTTGGGTTAACTCAGTTGGAATTTGCCTCAAAATTTTGTATTAGTGTATCGACTCTACGTCACTGGGAAAGGGGTGATCGAACACCTCATGGGCCAGCATTAGCACTGTTAAATGTAGTGGTAAAAGAGCCAAAAGCTGTGATGCGGGCACTTGCTTAATACTATGTTACGCATATCTTTTTTGGCAGTTTTTTAAAACCTTAGCTTCAAATCTCAAAGTGCATTTCAACAAACTTCTCGTATAACGCTTCTTCGGTTTCACGCCTGTCTGGGTCGGGTTTTACACAATCGATCGGACAGACGGCGACGCAGGTGGGTTGGTCGTAATGACCAACGCATTCTGTGCATTTCTCATGATCGATCACGTAGATTTTAGCGCCCATGGTGATGGCGTCGTTCGGGCATTCTGGCTCGCACATATCGCAGTTTATGCAGCGGTCGTTGATTATTAATGCCATTGCGTTGCCTTTAGACTGCTGCGTTAGCGTGAGGTTGGCGAGTGGTTTGCCCTGCTTGTAGGTTTCTTAGCAAGATGCCCATTGATGCATCAATACCTTGTGGGCAAGGAATTGACACAACGTGACCGCTGCCTTTTGCGACGTCAATCGGTCGGCCGTGTTTGTCGTTCAGTTCCGCTAATAGAAAGGTGATATTGCCTTTGGGTGTCATCAGTTCCAAGAAATCGCCCACACTAAAGCGATTTTTTACATCGATGGTTAATGAGTGGCCGTTGGTTTCTATGATGTCGCCGACAAACTGTTGCTGTTCGCTGATGGAATTGCCGGTTTCGTAGTTTTGCAAATCAACATGACGGTGGCGTTGTAAAAAGCCGTCTGTATAGCCTCGGTTAGCGAGGTTTTCTAAGCTGCTCATCAGACCTTTATCAAAGCGTTTGCCAGCGACGGCGTCATCAATGGCTTGGCGATAAATCTGTGCGGTTCTGGCGCAATAATAAAACGACTTGGTACGGCCTTCGATTTTTAACGAATGCACGCCCATTTTGACCAAACGCTCGACGTGTTGAATGGCGCGTAAGTCTTTCGAGTTCATGATGTAGGTGCCGTGTTCGTCTTCAAACGCGGGCATGTATTCGTCTGGTCGGCCGTGTTCTTGCAATAAAAAGAGCTGATCGCTTGGCTCTTGAATTTGTACAGAAGAGTCACTGCTGGCGATGATCTGTCCAACGTCGTCTTGTGTCGCTTCGTGGGCGTTGTATTGCCAGCGACAGGCGTTGGTGCAAGCACCTTGGTTTGGGTCACGTTTGTTCATATAGCCTGACAGCAAGCAGCGGCCAGAATACGCCATGCACAAGGCGCCATGGACGAAGACTTCCAGTTCCATTTCAGGCACTTTTATACGGATTTCTTCGATTTCATCCAGCGATAACTCACGCGATAAAATAACGCGGGATATGCCTTGTTGTTGCCAGAACTTGACCGTTGCCCAATTCACCGCGTTGGCTTGTACGGATAGATGAATTTGCTGATCGGGAAAGGCGTCGCGAACCATCATGATAAGGCCCGGATCGGACATAATGATTGCGTCTGGTTTGAGGTCAATAACAGGGCTTAAATCCTGAAGGTAGGTTTTTAGTTTCGCGTTATGAGGTGCGATATTGCTGACCACGTAGAGTTTTTTACCCAGTGCATGGGCTTCATTGATACCAATGCCCAGCTTTTCTAAATCAAATTCGTTATTGCGAACTCGAAGCGAGTAGCGCGGTTGTCCGGCGTATACCGCGTCTGCGCCGTAGGCAAGCGCATATCGCAAGTTCTTTAACGAACCTGCAGGCGACAATAACTCTGGTTTAAAGCTTGCTTGTTGAAACATTTTCTCTTGAGACATAAGGCGCACCGATCAATCAAAACGCGCGGAGTTTACCTGTGTGTTAGTTGAACTCAAGTGCTGGCGGTGGGATTGCTTGTTTAAATAAAGTGGGTTTGATGTAGGTCAAAAATTTAAGAAAAACCATAAAAAAAGCGGATCATGTGATCCGCTTTTTTAGGTTTTTATGACACTTGGCTTAATGGTATGTATACGGCCAGCATTAAGCCGTTAAAGCATTGTGATTAAAGGGCCAGTTTTGCTGTTAAAAGCATTTGACGAGAATCACCCATTGAAACAAAGTACTTATTAGTTGATGACGTGTAATACACCTTATCAAACAAGTTTTTAACATTTAACTGCCAAGTAAGGTCTTTACCTTGGAACGTTGTTTTATAGGTGGCGAACACATCTGCTATTGTGTAAGACGGCAGAGTAAATGAGTTGGCTGAATCGCCTGCACGATCATCAACATAGTGGAACCCGCCGCCAACGGAGACTGCATCGTTCACCTGGTAGTTGGAAGACAGTGAAGCGGTATTTTTTGCTACATTCACTAGGCGATTACCTTCGTAATCTGGATCTTCCGTTGTGATTGCGTCGATATAAGCGTAGCTGGCAATCAATTGTAGTTTCTCTGTTACTTGACCAGAGACATCCAGTTCGATACCTCGTGAACGTGCTTTACCTGATGTACGCCATTCAGATTCACTTGTTGCATCATTGTATTCAGATACAAGAACGTTTTCTTTATGAATATCGAAAACCGCAAGTGTTCCAGTGATGCCATTCTTTAATTGTACCTTGGTACCTATTTCGTAAGATGTTGATTCTTCAGGTGTTATACTAGAGTCTACAACGATACCGCTTTTGGCAGCGATGGTTGATGTTGGTTTTAGGGATTGTGTGTAGCTGGAGTATAAAGACACCTCTGGTGTCACTTTGTACACTACACCAAGACGAGGTAATAACTTATGACCAGATAGATCGGTATTGGTATTAAAAGGACGACCTTTACCAGCAACTTGGTCGTAAGAAAGGAAGCGTGCACCAGTAGTTAATAGCCATTTATCTGTCAAATGCAGCGTATCTTGAAAGAAGACAGAGGTGTTTTTTAATTTGTCTGTTTGGTCGCTGGCGCTATCGTCAACGGTAGTGGATTCTCCAACGGTGCCGTAAGTTGGGTCAAGGTAGTTAAAAGAGCCAGCGATAGCATCTCGAACCATGTTTTCACGGAAATACTCTCTAGACTCATGATCAACCCCTACCATGATGTCATTCGCCATGCCCGCCATATCAAAATGACCATTTAGGTATACGGTTGAGAAGCTGTCGGTACTGACTGCATCATGTGTGCCTGAATTTTTACGGGTTAATGTACCTGTGGTTGTATCAATAGCGGTGACACGCAATTGGTTAGCATTGTATTTCTCTTCGTTGTAGCTGTAAGCCGCGTGCAGTTTCCAATCATCGTTTAAGTAATGATCGACAGATGTTTGGAAAAGCTGTGAATGACCTTCCATCGTATTGACGGGTTCATCTAGGCGGCGCGTAGCAGGGATATTAAGAGGTTTGTTCGTCGTTGGGTCAATGACAGTCCCACGGTCTGAAGGGTAGAGAAAATCACGGTATTCGTAAGAAATCAGTACTTCAGTATTTTCTCCAAACCAGCGAATAGACGGAGCGATTAGTTGTTCTTTTCGCTTGCCGAAGTTGCGCCAATAGTCTTCATCAACAGCATCAAGAATCAGTCGATATGCAACATTTGATTGTCCAATTTGACCTGTTGAATCAAGTCCTAAAGAGCTTCCATTCTTTCCACTACCATAAGTGGAAAGGCCTGCAGAAAGTATATTGGCGCTTTCCATTTGAGGTTTTTTAGAAACAATGTTGATGACACCACCTGGATCCATGATGCCATAAAGTAGAGAGGCTGGTCCTTTTAATACTTCTACACTTTGAGCTGTGTCGTTAAAGCTGCGTCCTTGAATAATCGGTGCGCCGTTACGTAATATCGAACCATCCCTGTTGCCACCAAAACCTCGTTTCATGACAGTGTCTTGGGTGCTGGCAAGTGTATTACCTTGGGTAATGCCACTGACATTCGCTAAGGCATCATCTAAGTTTTTAGGAAGCAGATCGTTAAGCACCTCTTCCGGTACGATGTTGATGGCCTGAGGTATATCAATGATCTGCGTATCAGACTTCATAAGGTAAGAAGATAGAACAGGTTGGTAGGTTTCAGAGGTTGCTTCGCTGTTTACTTTGTCTCCGACGACTTTAAGCGGTGGAAGTGTCGTTTCACTAGTGGTGCTATTTGCAGACTCGTCTTCTGAAGTATCAGCAGAAGCCGTGTTGCAAATTAAAGCGCTAGAAACCAACAAAGAGGCAAAGAGTGCTGTGGATACATTAAAAGGAGAGTGGCGATTGGAAAAAAAATTCATCAACGTCATAAAGCAGCCAAATAGATAGGAATGAGGCGCGCATAATAATATTTATGAGAATCATTTTCAAATGAGAATTAATATAGAAAACGTTCAAAACGCTATGTCTACTATTTCGACGGTGATTTTACAGAAAGAAAGGAACGTGTTTGGGGGAGAAAAAATAGAACTGTTAAAGCCATAACGGTTAAAACAGTTCTATTTCAAAAGCGCTACGCTTTTTCGGCAGCGAGTCTTGTCGCTTTAATATAGCCTTGAATGGTGTCTTTTAATTGAAGGCGTTGTTTCTTCAATTTTTCTTCTTCTGCTGTGGTGGTAGGGATGATCTCTTGCTCCCTTTTTTCCACTTCTTTTGTTAAGTGGTTGTATTCTTCATAGAGCTTTTTGAAGTGGGCATCGTCCATTTTTAGTTGGTGAATGTCGTCTTTAAACTCTGGAAATTCGTTGATTAAGCTGTGGTCTTCGATTGGCATATTTGCCTCCTGTCTGTGTTTGCTTTTATCTTAGATTAGCCTAGTTGAGTTGATCGATTCTTGATGCGGATCAGTTTTTCCTCATACTATTACAAACAGTAATAGTCTGTTTCACACTGTTTTCAACGCTGAACCTTCAGTTTATGCAAGGTTTCATTTTTAGGTGGCTTTCTTTGCTGCATTTTGACGAAAAAAACCGCAGCGGTTTTACTCGCGCGGCTTTGATGGTTTGTTTGTGATAATGCGTTGCTGCAAATAGCGGCGTTAAAAATTCAATTCAACCCTTGCTTTGCTGGATTTTGATAAGTCGATTTCCGGTGAACAAAGATAGATGCGAGACGAGCTGATGCCCTCGTTGACCAAGTAATCTTTTAAGGCTTCCGCTCGTTCTTGCCCCAGTGCAGTGGCAATTTCTGCGGTTGCGTTATCAATGGATGCGGGCGATTTTTCAAATCCTAAATCCACATAGCTCGCTACGCCACAGGCTTTTAATTGGCTGTCTTTTTTGTCTTTCATTAAGGCGACAAGCTGTTTTAAGAAAATCGCTTGGGAAGCATTTAATTGACCATCTTCAGGGTCAAACAGCAGTGGCTCGACTCGAATTTTCAATAATTGATCGCCTGCGAATTGCGCGATGCTAATGACATTCGCGTAGGGCACAAAGGTTTGCATTAGATAGTTACTCGATGCTGTGTAGAGGGCTTTTTTGACGGGCAACAGTAAAAAGCTTTTCCAGCCAAATTCTGGGTTATCAATGTCACCCGACAGTGGGATTTCTAAGTCTATGTTGTTGTCGCTGTCTTTTAGAATGCTCACCGCAATATTAAGAGGAACCGCACCGGCTTTGATGGCGGTGCTGCTGTCTTTGCGCCCGCCTAAATCAAACTCTCTTAATAGAATGTGCGAGTTTCCGTCTAATACGCCATTGTCTGAATGCAGCTTAAGGTCTAGGTCTAATTGCCCAGAATCGATTTGATAACCAAGCACATTGGCAATGTAAGAAGAGTAGGGTGGCAGCTCGGCTTCTTTGATGATCAATTCACTTTTCATGGTAAGTCGATCGGCCAGCGGCCAAATTGTCAGGTCACTTTGCAAGGTTGCGTACTTTCCGCTGCGCGCTTTCAGTGCCAATACCGTCGCTTGGTCCTTGTTCAGCGTGTTGATGTTTCTGATCGATAAGGTTTCTATTTCTAACCTGCGCTGTAAGGCCGGCGAAATGCTTTTGTCTTGTACATTAACACTTGAAGCGCCGGTTACGTCGTAGGCATCCAAAATGACGTAATAGGGCGCTTTAAAGGCTGGATCTTGTTCATTGATGGTGTTTTCAACGTCTTTTGCTTTGGGCGCGCTGGCGCTGCTCAATGGTGTGTCTGGGTTGTCTTTTTGATCTTCATTGATAAAAACCAGATTCTCTATGCGTTTTTGGTTATCAATAATAAGGCTGACATTGAGCGAATCGGTTGTGATGCTGTGGATACTTGCGCCATCTTGATTGGCGTCCAGTTTGTTGATCGTGATGAGCCCAATTTGACTTAGCGGTGGTTGTTTTTGTGTGTCTGTTGAATCGGCCAGCGCTTGAGAAAAAATCAATTCGGCGATGTTTAAGGTGCCTAGCGTAACGTCAAAGTTTTGTTCCTGCTGAGTAAATGAAAGGTGGCTGATGTCTGCGCTTTTCCAGGATGCAATGCGCTTTTTATCGGTTAACAGACTGTCGAGTAACTGGCTGAAAACGTTTAGATTGACGCCTTTTACGATGGCTGGCTGTTGGCCTTCTTGATCAAAATCGAGCTGTTCTGCGGTAACGGTTGCAGATCCTAGCGAGAATTGTTTGCCGTCAATTTGTTTGGCCTTTAAGCCTTCAATATTGATGTCCAAAGCGGTATTGCTTGCCGAAATGTCTGCGCCATTTTTATGCATAGACAGCGTATTGGCTAGATTGAAAATATCATAGTGCGCGGTATTACCAGCTTGCAAAACAGACAGGTTACTACTTTGAATCTCGGTCGATAAGGACACCGTCAGTGCGTGTTGAGGATCCATCATAAAAGCCACATCCGTTAAGCTAACCTGAATCTGTTGGTTTTCCACGCCCAGACTGTCGAGCGCGATCGATAAGTCGCTCATGTCCATTTGGGTTGAGTCACTTTTTGCTGTAAGACCCAGTTCATTTTTTTGTACATCAAAGGGTGTCGTAAGCGCGAGATGCCCAAATTGCATCACTTGATCCGCTTGAGTAAAACGTGATTGTTCTGATTGAAGCGCAAGTTCACCCGTAAGTGACAGTTGATCGGCCGAGATAAAATCGATCGTAGATTGCGTCAGTTTAAGCGTCGTCGACGTGGTACTGACGCGATCTTTTTCATTTATATTGACGTCGAGATCGGTGGCTTGAGACTCAATATTTAGCTTAGTAAGGGTGATTTTAGGAGCGCCCTCGTTTTGTTTGAAATCCAGATCGACACTTCCCGCTAGGCTAAATTCGCCTTTGCTGTCTTGAAAGGGGTCAGGTAAAAAATGACGAAAGCTGTCTATTGGTAGGTGTGTGTCTGTTACGCTGATAGTGGCCTTGGCGTGTTCAGGGGTGTAATTGACGCGACTGTTAACGGTCAGTGCGGCTTGGTTTACCATAGCAGAGAGGGCAACATTGCCTTTCCAAGTCAATGCCTGCCCCGATAATCCCTTGACGGTGAAAGACGACAAGGTGAATGTGTCTTGTGTCGCTGGTATCGCGGCGTCTTGCTGGCGAGACAGATTCACTTGGCTGTTTGTGACGCTAAAAGACGGCAGTTTTATATTCCAAGGGGCGTTTACATTGGCGGTGTCATTGCTGGCTGCTGGCGCTTCTGTTGTCGGTTCTTCATTTTCCGTTAGATATTGAGTGGTATTGATACCCGCCACGATCCAGTCTTTCTCTTGCTGAACGATCTGTAGCGCCAGTCCTTCAATGCGAGCTTGCGTAATGTGGATTGTCTTTGTAAAAAGCGGCCATATTTCCATTTCGACAACCGCGCGCTTCAGCGTGAGAGTGTCTTGGGATTGGTCATTAATAGTGAGGTTCTTTAGATCAATCTTTGGCGGAAAAAAGTCGATGGAAAATTTTTCGATGGACGCATCTTGGCCTTGCTCTAGGAAGTATTCTGAAAGGTAGTGTTTTGCAACAAAAGGAGCGGCCAACCATAACGCTGTGATTAAGGCGGTAATAATCGCAAAAGGATAAAAGACAAAGTGTCGAAAGTGTCGGCGTGTCATTATATTTGCCTTTAAAAAATGTTTTTGGTTGGGATTAAATGGGGTTGTCTTTATCGTCTTCGTTTTCTAAACGTGCATTGTTTTTAGGTGCTTCAGTGCGTATTGGCATTCTTAATAAATAAATACTGACACAGATTCCGATAGTCACCAGTCCTATGGTTGCCCAAAAGCGCGACACAATAAACATGGAAATGGCCATGCCCGCCCACATAAACAGAATAGCACGATTTCTTGATCGCCTTGGAATGCCATCAGAGGATTGCCAGTCATGCACAATGGGGCCAAAGAATTTGTGTTCAAGCAGCCAAGTATGGAATCGTTCAGAGGATTTAGAAAAGCACCAGGCCGCCAATAAAACAAGCGGAGTGGTGGGAAGAAGAGGGAGGAATATACCGATAATGCCGGTTACGAGGGAAAGCCACCCTAATATTAAATAGAAAATTCGCTTTCCTTGCATAGGGAGACCCACCATATAGATAAAGAAAAAACGAACCTTAGAAAATAAGGTCCGTTTTTATTTTTGCACTATTTGCCAGAATTGAAAATGGCGGCCATGTTGTCTTCTTGAACTTCGTTTTCAACAAGAGGCCAGCCTCCAAGACGTTTCCATTTGTTCACCATTTCACAAAACAACTCAGCGGTTTTTTCTGTGTCGTATTTTGCGGAATGGGCTTCAGAATTGCTGAATGGAATCGCGGCGGCTTCACAGGCTTTCGCTAATACAGTTTGCCCATACACCAAGCCCGCTAAGCTTGCGGTATCAAAGCTCGAAAATGGGTGGAACGGGTTACGTTTTATGTCTGCTCGCTCAATGGCTGCATTTAAAAAGCCATGATCAAACGCCGCGTTGTGACCCACTAAAATAGCGCGTTTACAGCCAACAGATTTTAATTCTTTGCGGACTTTTGCAAACATTTGAGTCAGCGCTTCGTCTTCTGGAATATCTTGTCTGTCTGGTGCAAAAGGATCAATACCAGTAAAGTCTAACGCCGCTTTTTCAAGGTTTGCACCTTCAAATGGCTTGATTAAAAACTCTAATGTTTCATGGATATAGAGGTCGCCATTTTCATCCACTCGCAGGATACTGGCAGCCATTTCGAGTAATGCATCGGTTTTTTGATTAAAGCCTGCGGTTTCTACGTCGATAACAACCGGTAGGAAGCCGCGGAATCGATCTTTGATTTCATGGTTTGACAAAAGATGGTCCTTAATTCTGCCGCTTGATCAACAGTGACGGTGTACAATAGGATCGGATCATAACACAATTGATAATGCTTGAACGAGATGTCTAAATGGGAATTACCCAACAACTTCTAATTCGCACTACGTTTTTACTGGCTGCTTATGCCCCATTTGGGCAAGCAAATGCATTAACGCATTACCAATCCGATATTTCGGATTCTGAGTGGTTACTTTCGGGTGATATTTTTTCGTGCAGTTTAACGCACCCCGTTCCTCATTATGGCGAAGGTCATTTCATAAAAGAAGCCGGTGAACCCATGAAATTTATTTTGCAGCCGCAGAATGAAAAACTGGGTCCGGGTCAGGTGTATATTATTTCTCAGGCGCCTGATTGGTCGCCCGGTATAAAACCAGAAACCCTTGGCATTCTTCCCTATCCTGGTTATGGGTTGACGGTGGAAGTGGGCGGTAAAGTAGCAGAAAGAATGCTGACCAGCTTGGATCGAGGTCGTCATCCTATTGTGGCGGGAACGGCGTGGGAAAATAACCGTGAAACCGTTGAAGTGAGTTTGTCGAATATTAACTTTGCGCCTGCCTACAATGAATTTCGTCGTTGTTTATCGAGTTTATTGCCGGTCAATTACGATCAAATCGCACGAACGGCGGCTTTATTTCCACCTAACGGCGTGAACCTAACGGATCGTATCAGGGCGCGTTTGGATTTGGTGGCCTTGTATGTATCATCAGACCCTAGTGTTGGTTATATTTACATTGATGGTCACTCTGATTCATTGGGTACTCGACGAGAAAACCGTGAGTTATCAAAAACGCGTGCGGAAAAAGTCACGGCGTATTTACTCGAAAAAGGCGTGCCAGCAGACAAAATAGTGTCTCGTTATCATGGTGAACGTTATCCTTCGACCACAAATAGAACATCGCAAGGTCGAGATCGAAATCGACGCGTTACGATACGTTTAGAAAAAAACGATGAGAGTTGATTTCTAAAACGTTTTGATTTTCTACGGTTTCCAAAAAAAGCGCCCTGTTTCGCTCAATAATGTACGCGAGACGGGGCTTTTTACTTGCTAAGCAAGAATCGAGATCTTACACTTACAGCCCCTTTTTTAAATTATTTGCGCCACCGTGTACTGGTTTGAAAGCATTGGTGTGGGAGCGCGAGCTCGTTGAGGAGAATAGAGATAATGTCTGACGTGAAGAAGGTAGTGCTTGCCTATTCTGGCGGCCTGGATACTTCCGTAATCGTGAAGTGGCTTCAAGAAGAGTATAACTGTGAAGTGGTTACTTTTACCGCTGATTTGGGTCAGGGTGAAGAGGTTGAACCAGCTCGCGCTAAAGCTCAAGCGTTGGGTATTAAGGAAATCTACATCGAAGATTTGCGTGAAGAATTTGTCCGCGATTTCGTTTTCCCTATGTTCCGTGCTAACACCATTTACGAAGGCGAGTATTTACTTGGTACTTCCATCGCTCGCCCTTTGATCGCAAAACGTTTGATCGAAATCGCCAACGAAACGGGCGCTGACGCAATTTCTCACGGCGCGACAGGTAAAGGTAATGACCAAGTACGTTTTGAGCTTGGCGCTTACGCATTGAAACCTGGCGTTAAAGTGATTGCCCCATGGCGTGAATGGGATCTGACTTCCCGCGAAACCCTAATGGCGTACTGTGAAGAACACAATATTCCAGTGGATTTTTCCACTAAGAAGAAAAAATCCCCTTACTCTATGGACGCGAACTTGCTTCACATCTCTTTCGAGGGTGACCAGCTTGAAGATCCGTGGACAGAGCCAGAAGACGACATGTGGCGTTGGTCTGTGTCTCCTGAAGACGCGCCAAACGAAGCAACTTACATCGAAATCGGTTACGAAAAAGGCGACCCAGTTTCTATCAATGGTGAAGCTATGTCTCCAGCGACGATCTTGGAAACATTGAACAAGATTGGTGGCGCGAACGGCATTGGCCGCGTAGACATCGTAGAAAACCGTTTTGTTGGTATGAAAGCACGTGGTTGTTACGAAACACCGGGCGGCACGATCATGATGCGAGCGCATCGTGCAATCGAGTCGATCACGTTGGATCGTGAAGCGATGCACTTAAAAGATGAAATGATGCCGCGTTACGCAAAAATCATCTATAACGGTTTCTGGTGGTCTGAAGAGCGCCGTATGATGCAAGCGATGATCGATACGTCTCAGAAATACGTGTCCGGTACGGTTCGTCTTAAATTGTACAAAGGCAACGTAACAGTTGTTGGTCGTCAGTCTCCAAACAGCTTGTTCGATAGCTCTATCGCAACCTTTGAAGACGATGCTGGTGCATACGATCAGAAAGACGCAGCGGGCTTCATTAAATTGAATGCATTGCGCATGCGTATTGCCGCTCAGAAAGGCCGTGGCTTTTTAGACAGCGACAAATAAGCACTCGTTATTGATAGATAGAACGCTTTTAAAAACGCTCCATTCGTGACGAATTGGGGCGTTTTTTATTTTTGTACGATTGGTCAAGATTTATTGGCTCATTTGGCATAAAATGCGGATTCGTCTTATTTTTGTCGTCAGCGCTTATCTGTTTAAAGTGGCAAGATCGACAATATAATGAAAAGAATAACAGCCGACGTGCTCACCCTGAAGGAAGGGAATTATGACGATTTATAACTTTGGATCGATTAACCTCGATCACCTTTATCAGCTTGATCATTTTGTTCGACCAGGCGAAACCATGGCCTCAAATAGCTATCAGTGTTTATTGGGCGGGAAAGGGGCGAACCAGTCGGTTGCGTTAGCAAAAGCAGGCGCAAACGTGAAGCATGTGGGCGCGATACATCACAGTGACCAAGCCATTATTAAGCAGCTTGAATCGCTTGGTGTGGACACGGGGTTGATCGCCCAAATCGATGTACCGACAGGTCATGCGATCATTCAATTGAATCAAGAAGCAGAAAACTCGATTATCTTGTATCAAGGCGCAAACCATGCGCTGACGGAAGAACAAATTGATAATGTACTTTCTAATGCGAGTGAAGGCGATTGGGTATTGTTGCAAAACGAAACCAACCTGATCGAATACACCATGCGAAAAGCACAAGAGTATGGAGTTAAGGTGGCGTTTAATCCGGCACCGATGGACGCTGAATTGACTAAAAATGTATTGGATTTAGTTGATTTGTTAATTGTGAACGAAGTCGAAGCCATGGATTTGATCGGTACGTCTGATATAGACAGCACCATTGAAGCGTTTCCAAAGGCTTATCCTGAGCTTGCTGTATTGATGACGCTTGGCAAAGCGGGCGTTTGTTACTTTAACGGTAATGAGAAGTTATCGGTGAAGGCGTTCTCGGTGAAGGCCGTCGACACGACCGCAGCAGGCGATACTTTTATTGGTTTCTGTTTAGCGTCATTAATGAATGGCGATGACATTACGCGGTCAATCACTCGAGCTTGTGCCGCTTCCGCGATTTGTGTTACTCGATTGGGCGCCGCTTCTTCCATCCCAACACAAGATGAAGTGACAGCCTTTCTTGCTAAACAGAGTTAGCCAAAAAGAGTTAGCTAAAAACACTGTTCAAAAAAGAATTAGCCAAAAGCACTTAGCGAGAACTATTTAGCCAAAAACGTACCGTTAAAAGAGGAAATAAACATGGCGCGTAAAATTATTATTGATACAGATCCGGGCATAGATGACGCAATGGCGATTTTCTTTGCTTTTCAAGCACCGCAGCTTGATGTGCTAGGACTGACAACGACATTCGGTAATGTACCGGTTGAATTGGCAACACAGAATGCCATTACTCTGACAGAAATTGCGAAAGTCGATGTGCCTGTTGCTCAAGGCGTTTCGGTTCCTTTTGTGATCGCACCACGTCCTCACCCTGACTTCGTTCATGGTAAAGATGGTTTTGGTAATATCAATTGGCCAGCGCCAAAAGGCAAAGCGATTGATAAAAGTGCGGCGCAATTTATTGTCGATACCGTGCGCAAATATCCTGGTGAAGTGACCATTATTGCATTGGGCCCATTAGGTAACTTGGCCTCCGCTCTTATTTTGGATCCGGAAATTGCCAGCCTTGTTGATGAAGTGGTTCTAATGGGTGGCACCGCGATCGAATACGGTAATGTATCGCCAGTAGCAGAAGCCAATATTATGAACGATCCTCATGCGGCGGATGCGGTGTTCACCGCGTCTTGGCAAGTGACCATGATTGGCTTGGATGTGACGCATCAAGTCTTGCTGGATAACAATATCTTGGAGCGCATTAAGAAAGCCAATCCTACAGAAGGCGCGTTTTTATACGATTGCGCTCAGCATTACATTAATTTTTACAGCAGCCGTTTTGATATGGATGGCTGTTATTTCCATGATGCTTCGACCATTGCGTATGTGATGGACCCGAGCATCTTTGGTGTTGAACTGGGCGCCGTGCGTGTGGCGTGTGAAGGTATTGGTATTGGCCAAACTATCTTTGCACCACAAGGAATGGATTTTCCAGAGCCGCATTGGAATGATGTTCCCATGACGCAAGTTTGCATGGAAGTGGACAGCGAGAAATTGCTAAGTTTATTTGAGACGACTTTGTCTTAAGTGTTTTGTCTTTAATAGACAACTTATGAAAAGTTGCTAGTAAAAGGCATGAGACCGTGTTCTCATGCCTTTTTTATTGCAGAATCCAATCATTCTGCCGTTATGAATAAAAGGTGATTAAGCGCCTTTTGAAAAGAGAACAATTGAAATGAAATTATTAGTAAGAAACCTTGCGCGCAACACAACAGAAGAAGAGCTAAAAAGTTTGTTTTCTGTTCACGGAACATTGCAATCCTGTACGCTTGTTATGGACAAAGAGACTGGCGAATCAAAGGGCTTTGCGTTCGTTGAAATGCCAAAAGTTGGCGAAGCGAAAGTCGCCATCAAAACATTGAATGGCATGGACGTAGATGGTTCTAAAATTCGCGTTAAGAAAGCAGAAGACTTAGTGGAAAAAGAAGATAACGAGTCTGAGTAACGATTTCGACTGCTTTTTCGCGTTTTAACCTAGCTCATTTCTGCGATGAGCTAGGAATGAAAGTCGGCAAACGCTTTAATAAAGGCCAAGTCTTTGTCTGAAATAGTATGATAGGCAAGTTTAATATAGTGCTTATTGTGCTCATTAAATACATCAAGCTGCGGATCGCACAGTATCTTGATTGTCGTGGTTTCCCCTTCATGAATGGCTTTTATTTCAAGCTTCACCATTTTAGAACCCTGCAAACCTTCTGGTGTTTCCACTTCTATCATTTTTGTTGATATGTGAGTGCAATGCATTGGCATCATTTTGCCATTGGTTAAATAAAGAGAGCCTGTCCAAAAGCAACGAACATAAGGGGAATGTGAAATAGGCACAGGTAGCTATCCTTGTTGGGCTGAAGGCCCCAGAGTATGTAGGGTTTATCTATGAGCATTATTATAGTGCAAGATAGCAGAAGAGCGATAGCGGGAAAAAAATGATATGAATCAAGATGTTGTTAAAGACAACACCTCGATTCGAGTAAACGCAGTCCATTGTTAGGTTAAATGACTCAACTTTGCTGCTTAATGGTTTCGCCTAATGCATTAATGACGCTGTCAATTTCAGATTGCTCTGTCGTAAACGGCGGCGCCAATTGAATCGTATCCGCACCATAACGCACATAATAGCCTTTATCCCACATGGCCATGGCAATTTGGAAAGGGCGTTTTGCTGGCTCATTGCCCATCGGTGCAATGGTAATGCCTGCAGCAAAACCGTAATTGCGAATGTCGGTGATCATTGAGCTCGCGCCTTTTAGCTGGTGGACGCTGTTTTCCCACGCGGCACTCATGTTGCTGACACGTTCTATTAACCCTTGTTTCTTAATTTCTCCCAATGACGCCAAACCTGCCGCACAAGCGATAGGGTGCGCTGAATAGGTGTAGCCATGAGGGATTTCAAGCATGTAATCTTGGCCGCCCGTGTCCATAAAGGTATCGTAAATTTCCTGTTTGAACGCAACCGCGCCCATCGGAATGACACCGTTGGTCACTTGTTTCGCCATGGTGATCGCGTCAGGCACTACACCAAAAGCGTCAGCGCCTGTTTTTGCCCCCATACGACCAAACGCTGTAATCACCTCGTCAAAAATTAAGAGAATATTGTGTTGATCACAAATTTCACGCAAACGTTTTAGGTAACCTTGTGGTGGCACAATAACGCCTGCAGAGCCGGACATGGGTTCAACAATCACAGCGGCAATGTTCGACGCATCGTGCATCGTAATGAGATTAATCAGATCTTCAGCGCGTTCTTTGCCTTGTTCCGCCATGCCTTTAGAAAATTCAGTACCGGGGACTTGAGTGTGTGGCAGGTGATAAGACTCTAAGCCTTGTCCATATAAAGTACGGTTGGCGGGAATGCCGCCCACACTGAAGCCCGATACACTGGCGCCATGATAGCCTTTTGCACGGCCAATGAATTTTGTTTTCGTGCCCATGCCTTTTTTACGCCAATACGCGCGTGCCACTTTTAAAGCGGTGTCGACTGATTCAGAACCAGAGCCAGTGAAGAAAATTCGATTTAAACCTTCGGGCATAAACTGAGTAATTTGCTCCGCCAGTAAAAACGATTTTTCATGACCAAATTGAAACGCAGGTGAGTAGTCGAGGGTTTTCACTTGCTCAGCAACGGCTTCGTTAATGGCGGGAACGCTGTGGCCAAGGCCGCACGTCCATAAACCAGATAAACCGTCGAAGATTTTTCGGCCATCAAGATCCGTATAGTAGTGGCCTGACGCGGCGGTAATAATGCGAGGGTCTTTTTTAAACTGGCGATTGCCCGTATAGGCCATCCAATGTGCATCAAGTTGAGCTTGAGTTAGGCGTGATTTGGCAATGTTTGTCATGGAACCCTCACAATAATTAAATGAATTTAAAAGAGAGAATGCCGAGCGAGAAAGGTTTAATAAATTTGATGTTATTTATTCTTAGGTTAGCCTTTACTTAACTATAGGGAGCTAACTAAAGGGAGCTAACTAAAGAGAGCTAACTAAAAGGGGCCACTAAAGATGCTTAATAAAAGAGGGCGGACGTGCAGAGAAAGCTAGGTGGACGTTTTGTCTTTAAACTCACAAAGGTCTTCAATAATGCAGGCGTCGCATTTGGGTTTACGGGCTACACAAATGTAGCGGCCGTGAAGAATCATCCAATGGTGTGCGTCGAGCAAAAATTCTTTGGGCACAAACTTGAGCAGTTTCATTTCCACTTCTAACACGTCTTTTCCCGGTGCGACTTTGGTGCGATTACCAAAGCGAAAGATGTGCGTATCCACGGCCATGGCGATTTGTCGGAATGCCGTATTCAGCACGACATTCGCGGTTTTTCGGCCTACGCCAGGAAGTGCTTCAAGTTCTTCTCGTGTGTCAGGTACGACGCTGTTGTGTTTATCAATGAGGAGTTTGCAGGTTTTGATGGCGTTTTCGGCTTTGGCGTTAAATAAGCCGATGGTTTTAATATAGCTTTTTAAACCATCCACACCCAAAGCGTACATTTTTTCAGGCGTGTTGGCGACTGGGAACAGTTTGCGAGTGGCCTTGTTGACGCTAACGTCGGTGGCTTGCGCGGAAAGCAGAACGGCAATCAAGAGTTCAAACGGTGAGTTGTATTCTAACTCGGTCACGGGATTTGGGTTTTCGGCTCGTAAGCGAGAAAAAATCTCGTAGCGTTTTTCTTTATTCACCTTGAATGGCCTTTATTTATTTTAATCGTCTTATTGTAATCCCCCCTCCCAACCTCCCTCTTAGCAGGGGGAGGAGCTTAGAACTTTTGTGTCTTTATTCCCTCCCCTTATCTTTAAGGGGAGGGTTAGGGTGGGGTTGTTATTTTTAGTTTATCAAAAGAATTAGCTTGCTTGCCCTGTCACTCGAACCCGCTTGGATTCGCTTGGACCGTCTTGTGCTTTTTGCACAGCAAGGCGTTTCTTTTCTCGTTCATCCAGATAGTTTTTTCCTGCGATGAGCAGGCCAAGCCCAATAAATGCGCCGGGCGGTAAAACAGCAAATAATACATTGGGGTAGTTTTCGAAGACGACCCATTTCCAATGAATGGCCATATCACCAAAGAGTAAATGCATGTCTGAAAACAAGGTGCCTTGACCGATCAGTTCACGCATCGCGCCCAATGTTACCAAGATCACCATGAATCCTAATGCCATCATAAAGCCATCCAATGCAGAAGGCAGTACGGGGTTGCGGCTGGCAAAGGCATCGGCGCGGCCTAAAATCGCACAGTTGGTCACGATGAGCGGAATGAAAATACCAAGGATCTGATACAGCTCGTAGGTATAAGCTTGCATAATGAGTTCGATGCACGTGGTGAAGGAAGCAATGATCATCACAAACGCTGGCAAGCGTACTGCATCAGCCACATAATTACGAATTAACGACACCGCAATGTTTGAGCCAACCAAAACCACCATGGTCGCAAGACCCAAACCTAATGCGTTCACTACGGTGCTCGTAACCGCCAGCATAGGGCATAAGCCAAGTAACTGGACCAATGCGGGGTTGTTTTTCCAAATGCCGTTATAAATGATTTCAGCGTAATTGGCGCTAGGGCCGCTGTCTTGCGTGGATTCGTCTGTGGTGACTTCGGCGCTCATTTTCATCGAATTATCCTAACGCGCAAGCAGCGCATCTTTGTTTTTTTCAAAATAAATTAATGTATTTTTGACCGCGCGAACAACAGCGCGAGGGGTGATTGTTGCCCCAGTGAATTGGTCAAATTTACCACCGTCTTTTTTCACGGCCCAGCCTTTTAGGGCTGGATTGCTTAGAGACTTATTCGCAAAGCTTAAAATCCACTTGGATTTTTTGAGATCGACTTTATCGCCAAGCCCAGGTGTTTCTTTGTGACTGATGACTCGGCTTCCGGTTACGACGCCATTTCTATCGATGGCAACCAGCAAGTCTAAATTGCCGTTATAACCACGTGGTGCGATGGTTTCGAAAATAATACCAGTAACCATATTGTCTTTTCGAGCGATGTGAATCTTGATGCCTTCTTCGCTGCCCAGTAAAGGGTCGGCGGCTAAGGTCGCTACATCTTGAGTTAAGTCGTTTTCATACAAATCCGCAGGCAGTATTTCATTGAACGCAGCGATTTGCGCGCCAAGTATATTGTCCTTGATTGTGTGGTCAGTGAGCTGATGCGTAATGGCGATCAGACCTGCTGTTAACACAGCAAAAATGCCCAAACCAAGACTATTACGTCGAACAGAGGCAAATAATTCCATTAGTTATCTTCCCCAATTTTAAGGCCCGTTTTGGCTTTTTTATGACCGTAAGTTCTTGGTTGTGTGTAGTAATCGATCAATGGTGCGGCGAAATTCATCAGCAAAACACCGAAAGCCACGCCATCAGGGTAACCGCCCCAAGAGCGAATAATGTAAATTAAAATGGCAATGCCAGCGCCGTAAATCAGCTTGCCACGGTTACTGGTACAAGACGACACAGGGTCAGTGGCGATAAAGAAAGCCCCAAACATCGCGGCGCCAGTCGTCAGATGGAACAGTGGCGTGGCAGTATTGTTTGGATCAATAAGATGAAACACAGTGGCCATCACAAACAGGGCCGCCAACAGCGCTACTGGTGTGTGCCAAGTGATAATGCGCAACCAAAGCAAGGCCAAACCACCGGCAAGATACGCCAGATTGACCCACAGCCAGCTGTTTAGGCTGGCCGCTTGTAATGCAGGAATCGTACTGAATGCCGTTTGGCTGTCTAATAAATCTTTGTGTTTAAAGCCATCTAACGGCGTCGCCATGGTGTAGGCATCGACCGCAGGAAGATGGTGGAAAATAGCCTGAAGACTTTGCATGAAAGACAAGGTGTTGCCGGACGCAATGATGTCTTGTACGCCGAGCCATTGGCTCATTGGAACCGGAAATGACACCAAAACAATCGCATAACCTACCATGGCAGGGTTGAATGGATTATTGCCCAAACCGCCATAAAGTTGTTTGGCGAAAATGATCGCAAAACCCACAGCCGTTACCGTTACCCACCAAGGTACGATCGGCGGCAATGCAACGCCCAACAAAACGGCAGTGAGCAGTGCGCTGTAGTCCTTTAAGAAAAAGCCGACGGCACGACGACGTATGGCCAATATAGCGGCTTCACTGGCCAATGCCGTGATACAAGCGATCACCAAGTTGATTAACGTGCCCCAGCCAAATAGCCAAGATTGCACAATAATGCCAGGAATGGTCGCTAAAATGACCATTTGCATCACCCAAGCTGTGCGATGTCCTGCGCGTTGTGTATGGGGTGAAGTAATCCTCAATAATGCCATCGAACGATTCTCTTACGTATTGTCTTGCGAATGAGTGAGTTGCGCTAACAAGGCTTCGGCGTCTTGTTGTTTTTGACGTGTGGCCTCTATTTCTTGCTGAATGTATTCAGCGTCTTCAGGCGCACTTTCTAAGCGCTTGGTTAATTTGTTGATTTGCGCCTTCGCCATGGCGGCGGCTATTTTTTGTTTTTTCACCTGAGTGGCCACATCTGCTTCAGGCGTTGCAATAGATTCGGCCTTTGCTTCGACTTGCTTAGGTTCTGGCTTGGCTGATTTGACTGTCGCAGTGTCGCTGTTTGCACCTTGTTCTTTTTCAAGCGTAGCGAGCTTGTCTTGCGCGTCGGCAAGCTTTTGTGGCCATTCTGACGCCTTGATTTCGGCTTCGTCTTTGCCTTGCTCTTTCAAGAGGGTGATGTTCTTTTCGGCCTTTTTGATGCCCGCTTTGGCAATGGCGAGGTCAATTTTTCGTTTCTTCGCGGCATCGGCGTCAGCAGGCGCAGCCGGTGAAACCGTCGGCGCTGTGGTGATAGGTGCCGCCGTTTCTTGTTCCTTTTCAAGAGCCGCGAGCTTATTTTGCGCCTCGATCAGCTTTTGTGGCCATTCCGATGCCTTGATTTCGGCTTCGTCTTTGCCTTGCTCTTTCAATAGGGCGATGTTCTTTTCGGCCTTTTTGATGCCTGCTTTGGCAATGGCGAGATCGATTTTGCGTTTCTTCGCGGCATCGGCGTCAAGGTTTGTCGCAGTCTCGTTTGTTTTAGCCGTTGGTTGAGCCGCTGTCGAAACAGGATTCAGGAGCGCTTTCTCTAGATCGTCTGCTCTTTTTTGTGCTTCTTGTAATTGCTGACGAATAGCATCGATTTCTGGCGCTTGAATTTCTTCTGCTTTCTTAAGGGCTTTCTCGACTTTCTTCACGGCTGCTTTGGCGATGGCGGCGTCAATTTTGAGCTTTTTCAAGTCGTCACTAATGGCGGCTTTTGGTGCGGCGGCGGCAGGCGTACTCGCGCCTAATGCGCTTAACGCGGCCTGTGCCTTGCTTAAATCGGCTTCAAAACTGGCGACTTTGTCTTTAAGTTCCTGATCGTCTGGCGTGGCTTCTAGCTGTTTCTGTACTTTTTTCAGCTTCACGCCAATCAGAGCGACATCGATCTTGGCTTTTTTCAGTTCGTCGCTAACGGGCGCTTTTGCAGCGGCCGGTGCTTGAGCGGGTGTGGCAGCGGGCGCTGTTTTTGCTAGTTGTTCTTCCAATGAGGCGACGTTCTTTTCTTGCTCGCTGACATGGAGTTGAAGTGCGTTGATGTCTTCAACATGCTCCGCTTCTTGCGCTTCAAGCAATTGCTTCTGTAATTTTTTCAGTTTGGATTTGCCGATCGCAATGTCCACTTTTAGCTTTTTCGTATCATCACTGATTGGGGCTGCCGTTGGGGCCACTTTCGCAGGCGCGGCTTTCTTGTCGCCAGCGGATTTGCTTGGCGCGGCTTTTTGACGAGCAAGGCGTTTTGCCTCTTTTTCAGCGGCTTCGGCGTCTTGACGCGCTTTGCGTGCTTCGAAACGCTGCTTCGCCAAATCGGCTTTCACGTTCGATTCACGGGCTTCGCGAATGCTGCTTTTTGAGTGGCGGTAATATTGCACCAAAGGAATGCTGCTTGGGCAAACATAAGAGCAGGCACCACATTCAATGCAGTCGAATAAGTTGTGATGCTCGGCTTTTTCGTGTTCTTGGCTTTTGCTGAACCAAAGTAATTGCTGAGGTAACAGACTGGCAGGGCAGGCCTGTTCGCACATGCCGCAGCGAATACACGCTTGTTCTGGTGCGGGCGCAGGCAGCTCTTTTTTGCTGGCGGCCAAAATACAGTTACTGGTTTTGACAATTGGCACCGCGGCGGAATCCAATGTGTAGCCCATCATCGGGCCACCCATCACCAATCGGTGCAGTTTGTCAGCAGCGGAGTCGGCGTAATCTAATAGATGCGCAACTGGCGTGCCGAGTAATACTTCAACGTTTTGCGGTGCGTTTAATGCATCGCCGGTCAAGGTGGTAAATCGTGAAATCAGTGGCTTGCCAAGGTAAATTGAATCGTGAACCGCGACACAAGTCCCGACGTTTTGGCAAAGGATGCCGATGTCCGCTGGGTATTGTCCGCTGGGTACTTCTTTGCCGGTGAGCAATTGGATTAGCTGTTTTTCACCGCCAGAAGGGTATTTGGTTGGCACAACGGCAAGTTGAATTTTGCTTTTGCGCTGAGTGATTAACGCTTTTAGCGCCGCAATGGCCGTTGGTTTGTTGTCTTCAATACCAATGACGACATTGTCTGCTTCTACCAAGTGTTGGAGTATTTCAATGCCCAACACCAATTCTAAGGTTTTCTCGCGGATCAGCATGTCGTCTGCGGTGATATAAGGTTCGCATTCTGCCGCATTGATAATGAAATGCGTCAGTGGATTTTTGTGAGCGCCTTGCAGTTTTACTTGCGTCGGAAAGCCAGCGCCACCCATGCCGACAATGCCCATTTCGGACAAATAGGCGAGCACGTCTGTGCGGCTGTTTTCTTGCCAGTCGTAGAGAGGCGCAAGCGTGGTCCAAGTGTCTTGTCCATCGGGTTTGATCACAATGCAAAGATCGCTTAGACCAGACGGATGAGCAATCAATCGCTCTTCAATGGCGGAAACAGTGCCAGACGTTGGCGCGTGTAAAAAGCTGCTTAGAAAACCGTTGTTAATGGCAATGGTTTCGCCTTTTAACACGCTGTCACCCACTTTGACTAAAGGGCGAGAGCTTTGACCTATGTGTTGTCCAAGCGGCAGAATAAGCTCGCGTGGTAGGCTTGGTTTGCCCAATGGCAGTTGCAGTGATTGGGCTTTGTTTTCAGGTGGATGAATGCCACCGTGAAACGAAAAAATAGTCGCAGTTTGCATTAGTGAACCACCTCCGCTTGGCGGTCAGTAGCAATAATGTTCAGCGAGGTTTCCGCGATGCCTTGCGGTTTGTTCCATGTCCAAGTTTTTGCTGTCACGCCGACTTCTACCATATCTATACAATCTACAGGGCAAGGTTCTACGCACAGGTCACAGCCGGTACATTCGTCGGCAATCACGGTGTGCATTTGCTTTGCCGCGCCTAAAATAGCGTCAACAGGACAGGCCTGAATGCATTTAGTGCAACCGATGCATTCGTCTTCACGAATCACCGCCACACGTTTTGCGGTTTCTGTGCCGTGGTCACCGTCTAATGGAATGGCTTCGACGTCTAATAAGTCGGCCAAAGCTTGAATGGTCGCTTGCCCGCCAGGAGGGCAATGGTTAATGGCTTCACCATTGGAAATGGCTTCGGCATAAGGTCGGCAACCGGGATGACCACATTGACCACATTGAGTTTGCGGAAGAATGGCGTCGATTTGGTCAACAATAGGGTCGCCTTCTACATGAAAGCGAACATTGGCGTAACCCAGAATAGCGCCAAAAATAAGCGACAACAGCACCAAGATTCCGATAGCGAGTAAAACGGTCAACATAACGGCTCCTAAATCTGCACTAGGGCGGTAAAGCCCATGAAGGCAAGCGCCATTAGACCAGCGGTAATCATGCCAATCGCAGAGCCTTTAAACACCGTTGGTACGTCTGCTACGTTAATGCGTTCGCGCATGGCAGAGAACAGAATCAATACGAAAGAAAACCCCACCGCCGCGCCGAAGCCATACAAAATGGATTCGACAAAACCGTTTTGCTTACTGATGTTTTGCAGCGCCACGCCCAATACAGCGCAGTTGGTGGTGATAAGCGGTAAGAAAATACCAAGGACACGATAAAGAAGCGGGCTGGTTTTACGCACTACCATTTCAGTGAACTGCACGACAACGGCGATCACCAAGATAAAGGAAATGGTTTGCAAGTACTCAAGACCAAAGGGCTGGAGTATATAGGTGTAAGTGAGATAACTACACAGGCTCGACAGCGTTAAAACAAACGTCGTTGCCATGGCCATGCCAATGGAGGTTTCCAGTTTCCCAGACACGCCCATAAAAGGACAAAGTCCCAAAAACTGTACCAGTACAAAGTTGTTAACCAGAATGGTACTGACCAGTATTAGGAGATATTCAGTCATCTCAAGTCCAAAAAAGTATTCGATGAGTTCAAAGAGTAGAGGCGAATGCGCCTATATACCAAAGATCGTAACTATACCAAGTAGCTTATAACTATTAAAACTAAAAGAGGCTGAAATATAGTCCGATTTAGAATATAGATAATAGGATTTCATTATATAGATTTTAATTATGCTAACGGTAAAACACTGAGGCTCCACTTATTAAGAATGATTCTCAACAAATGGAGCCACATCATTACAACCATTTCGCGTGTTACATCACGCGTTGGCCAGGTTTCGCACCAGCATGCGGTTCTAGAAGGTAAATCTCTTCACCACCAGGGCCAGCGGCCAACACCATGCCTTCGGACAGGCCAAATTTCATTTTGCGTGGTGCAAGGTTAGCCACCATCACAGTGTGTTTGCCTTCCAAATCTTCTGGCTTATAAGCGGACTTAATACCAGAGAACACAGTGCGTGTTTCGCCACCGATGTCCAAGGTCAATTTTAGTAACTTATTGGCTTTTTCAACATGCTCGGCTTTAACAATCAAAGCGATGCGCAAATCGACTTTGGCGAAGTCATCGAAATTGATTTCTGCTTCGATTGGCTCTTTGCTCAGTTCCGTTTCGACTTTTGTTGGTTGCGCGGCTTCTTTTGTGGCGGCTTCTGCAGCGGCTTCTACCTTGCCTTCTTCGATGATGGCATCAATTTGAGTTTGCTCAATACGGCCCATAAGTGGTTTGAATTTGTTGACTGTCTTGCCAAACAACAATTCGCTGCGGTTGTCCCATGTTAACGCTTTGCCAAGGAACGCTTCGGCGTCGGCCACCATGTTCGGCATGACGGGCTTCAAGTAGGTCGCTAAGATGCTGAACAAGTTCAAGGCAACCGTACAAACGTCCTGAACTTTTGGCAAGGTTGCTTCGTCTTTTGCCAATACCCAAGGCGCTTGAACCGCAATGTATTCGTTTGCGACGTCGGCAAGGCGCATGATTTCACGAATCGCTTTACCGTATTCACGGCTTTCAAAATGCTCAGCAATCACGTCGCCTGCGTCGATGAAAGACTGGATCATTTCCGCTTCGCTCACGTCACTAGCCAATTGACCATCGAACTTCTTGTTGATGAAGCTCGCTGTACGGCTCGCGATGTTAACCACTTTACCCACCACGTCAGAGTTTACGCGCTGCAAGAAATCGCCTAGGTTAAGGTCGATGTCGTCAACACGAGAATTCAGTTTTGCGGCGTAGTAGTAACGCAAGTATTGCGGGTCCAAATGCTTCAAATAAGTACGTGCTTTAATAAAGGTGCCGCGCGACTTAGACATTTTTTCGCCGTCTACTGTGACATAACCGTGTGCATTGACCGCGGTTGGTGTGCGGTAGCCAGCACAGTCCAACATCGCAGGCCAGAACAAGGCATGGAAATTGATGATGTCTTTACCGATGAAGTGGTAAAGCTCGGCGTCAGAGTCTTTGCCCCAGTAATCGTCAAACTCTAAGCCTTCGGTACGATCACACAGGTTTTTAAAACTCGCCATGTAGCCAATTGGCGCGTCTAGCCAAACGTAGAAATATTTGCCCGGTGCGTCTGGAATTTCAAAGCCAAAGTAAGGCGCATCACGACTGATGTCCCATTCTTTCAAACCAGAATCCAACCATTCCGCGAGTTTGTTCGCCACTTGGTCTTGCAGAGTGCCGCTGCGCGTCCATTTCGCTAGGAAGTCTTGGAAGTCTGGTAGCTTAAAGAAATAATGCTCAGACTCTTTTTCAATGGGTGTCGCGCCAGAATAAACGGAGCGAGGGTTGATCATTTCCATTGGCGTGTAAGTCGCAGAGCAGACTTCACAGTTGTCGCCGTATTGGTCTTCTGCTTTACACTTAGGGCAAGTGCCCTTGATGAAGCGATCAGCAAGGAACATTTCTTTTTCAGGGTCGTACGCTTGTACGATAGAACGAACCGCGATTTTGCCATTGTCACGAAGGGCAGTGTAAATGCTGTTTGAAATTTCACGGTTTTCGTCAGAATGCGTGGAATGGTAGTTGTCGTAACCAATCAAAAAATCATTAAAGTCGGCCATGTGTTCTTGGCGAACGCCTTCAATGAGTTCTTCTGAGGTGATGCCATTTTGAGCGGCTTTGATCATAATCGCCGTACCATGAGCATCGTCTGCACAAACCGCAGTACAAAGATGGCCGCGCATTTTTTGAAAACGCACCCAGATGTCCGTTTGGATGTGTTCCAGCATGTGCCCCAAATGGATAGAACCATTTGCATAAGGAAGGGCGCTGGTGACTAAAATTTTGCGTTGCGATTGAGCCATTTTTGATAAGCCTGCTGGATTAAAAAAGGTCGGATATTCTATCAATAATTAGGGGCTGATGACGAACAATTAAAAAGCCTAAAACACGGATAGTACGAAGAGTGCGTAATTATAAGACCCAGAGGCCAGTGTGCAAGGGTTAGGCTTGCTTTTCCGCAATTTGCCCCCACACTTGGCTCATAATATAAATTTATTCTTATCACGGCCTTATTAGGAGCTTTGAATGCAAACCGACGCCCAACTACAGGCAACATTAGAATCTCTGATCGACAACAACAGCGATCAGCCGTACGGCGCTGTTTGGACTCTGCTAAGCGACGACAATCGTCTGCATATCACGCTGACGTTGGGGTATCCTGCCCAACAAGAGCATGCCTCGCTCGAAGCGCGTCTTAAAAGCGAGCTAGGTGAAAGCCGAGAGATCGTATTAGACATTGAGCACAAAGTAGAAAGCCACGCGACACAAGGCAACATCGCTGGTTTAAAAGGCGTGAAAAACATCATCGCTGTGGCGTCTGGAAAAGGCGGCGTCGGTAAATCCACCACCACCGTCAACCTCGCCCTTGCTATGGCGAAAGAGGGGGCTCGTGTTGGTATTCTAGATGCCGATATCTACGGCCCAAGCCAAGGCATGATGATGGGCTTCGCCGAAGGCACTCGACCTCAAGTGCGCGAAGACAAGTTTTTCATCCCGCCAACGGCCTACGGCGTGCAAGTCATGTCGATGGCGTTTTTGACCACCAAAGACACGCCCGTGGCCTGGCGTGGCCCAATGGTTACAGGCGCCTTGATGCAAATTTTGACGCAAACCGATTGGGATGATTTGGATTACCTTTTCATCGACATGCCGCCGGGTACCGGTGATATTCAATTGACCTTGGCGCAAAAAGTGCCAGTCGCTGGTTCCGTCATCGTGACAACACCGCAAGACATCGCCTTGCTTGACGCGCGTCGCGGCATTGAAATGTTCAACAAAGTGAAAATCCCCGTGTTGGGCGTGGTCGAAAACATGTCGACGCACATTTGTTCTAATTGCGGCCATCATGAAGCGATTTTCGGCGACGAAGGTGGCGCCAGCCTAGCGAAAGAATACAATGTTAATGTCTTGGGCAAACTGCCACTAAGCTTGGCCATTCGTGAGCAAAGCGACGCGGGCAAACCGATTGTTGTGAATGCACCAGAAAGTGATACCACCGCGATTTATCAGTCGATTGCACGCAAGCTTGGTGCTACCCTTGCATCCCAACAAGACGATCAATTCACCATGCCGACCATTGGCATGAGCGATGATTGAGTAAAGACGTCGCCCCGAGCGATTAAACAGTCGATTAAGGAAAAGTAATGCGTTTGTGTGACCGAGATATCATCAAAGCCCTAGACGAGGGTTCTATTGTTATAGAACCTCGCCCAGATAACAGCGTCATCAGCGGCGTGTCCGTTGATTTACGATTGGGCAACTCGTTTCGTGTCTTTCAAGGTCACCCAGCGCCGTATCTTGATTTGAGCAGTTCAAAAGCGGATCTCAGCAAAGTCATTGAATCCGTCATGAGCGAAGAAATTCTTGTCGACGACGGCAAACCTTTCTTCATTCATCCGGGTGAACTCGTGCTTGGCGTCACCAAAGAATCCGTCACCGTGCCTGACTACCTAGTCGGCTGGCTCGACGGCCGTTCATCCTTAGCGCGCCTTGGCTTAATGGTTCACGTTACCGCACACCGCATCGACCCAGGTTGGAGCGGCGGCATCGTTCTGGAATTCCTCAACGGCGGTAAACTACCCATCGCCCTAAGCCCAGGCATGACCATCGGCGCCATCAACTTCGAAACCATGTCAGGCTCCGCCGATCGCCCTTATAACAAACGTGAAAACGCGAAATACAAAAACCAAACCACCGCAGTGGGTAGCCGGATTTCAGGCGAGAACTAGTTTTTCATTGCAAATTGGTTATTTTAAGAAAGAGGCCTCGGTCTCTTTTTTTGTGTCTAAATTCCCTCCCCTTATGTCTTCCAAGGGGAGGGTTAGGGAGGGGTTAATCTTGAGATCTTCAACTCTGTTTGTTACTTCTCAGCGCTTCCTAGTTTGCAAGCTTGGTTCCGCTCTGCTGAGCGGGCTAGTTCCTTCCCCTTTCTTCAAGGGGAAGGTTAGGATGGGGTTATTTCTTCTTCGGGCTATCGCCCAAACGTCTCATTCACTTTGTTTTACATCACGTCTTGCAAGACGATTTTTATCGTAAGGCATAGATTGTTTTTGATGATATGAGGAGGTGCATTTTTAACTGACCCTGAAACTCCATAAAGTCGCGCAACTTCGTCGCGTCGAACAGACTTCTTCGTAACTAATCGTAGGGCGCGATGAGGGAGGTACGACCGTGATCCGCCGTTGAAAGCGAAGCTTTAATTTTTTAGGAGCAGCATCTTTTCGACTATGGTTATAGTTTGATAAAAGCTTTGACCTAGCAATAACGAATGCATACGATTAGATCATGATGTCTAAAAATAGATAATTATTTATAAACTCAAGAGATTTTCGCTCAATGGATATTACATTTAATAATTTAGGCCCTATAAAACAAGCTAATCTTATTTTGGGTGATTTAACTATTGTTTGTGGTAAGAATAATACTGGTAAGACATACATCACTTATGCCACCTATGGTTTTTTAGATTATTGGCATAAAGATTTATCTGTTGACATTCCCAGTGATATTGTTACTCAAGTAATGGATAAAGGGGCAATAACTGTAGGGATTGAAGTTTTTGCTAAAGATGCGGATAAAATATTGACAGAAGCATCTTTTTCTTTTTCACAACATATTGATAAGGTTTTTTCGGGAAAAGAATCACTTTTTGATAAATCTTCATTATCTGTAAATGTAGATAAATCTAAAGATTATAGGCTTAATAGTGTTAGTTTTCAGGCTGGATCTGCTACTAGAACTTTTTTAGAAGTGAAGAGTGACGCGGGCGACGATAATTTAACTATTTCATTATTAGTAGATAAAAGTTCTGAGGATTTACCTCCCCGCTCTTTTATTGAAAATATGATAAGCGCAGCTGTTCGTGAGTTAGTTTTTAAAGATAAAGTCCCAAGGCCATTTATTGCTAGTGCAGAACGAACTGGCGCAGCTATTTTTCAGAAAGAATTAGATTTCACTAGAAGTCGTTTGGTGGATATGTTAGGCGATAAAGATTCGAAATTTAGTTACTCTAAATTACTTGGTGGGTTTAAAAATGAATACCCCATCCCTGTTAAAAGAAATATAGATTTCATTAGGAATCTACCAAATATTAAAAATAAAGAGAGTTTTTTTGCAAAAAAACATCCTGAAATATTAGGATGTTTTAAAGATATTATTGGTGGTGAATATAAAGTATCGAAAGATGATGAAATTCAATTTATTCCTGATAATAATCGTCGAATAAAGTTATCGCTAGTTGAGAGTTCTAGTGCAGTGCGTTCACTATTAGATATAGGGTTCTATTTGAGACATGTAGCTCAGGTTGGTGATATTCTTATTGTTGATGAGCCTGAGTTGAATTTACACCCTGAAAATCAGCGGAAATTAGCTCGACTTTTTGCTATGTTAGTGAATCACGGAATTAAAGTTTTTATTACAACTCATAGCGATTATATTATAAAAGAATTTAACACTTTGATTCTTTTGAATAATAGTGGTGATCGTTTGAAATCTTTAGCAAAGCGCGAGAAATATAGCCCTGTAGAGCTTTTAAGTGGCGAAAAATTGAGTGTTTATGTTGCTAAGGAATCTTTGGTTTCAATTGAGGGACAGAAGCGAAAATCTCGTTGTCATACATTAGTGAAAGCCTTAGTATCAAATGAAAGTGGAATAGCTATAGAATCTTTTGATAATACAATTGAAGATATGGCTCGTATTCAAGATGAAATTGTTTGGGGGGAATGATAGGTGGCTGATATGGATGTTCTTAACCAGATGATAAAAGATATAGCTAAAATTTCACTTCAGGATCATTATGACAGAAAGAAAGTCGTACTTATTGAACATGGAACTACGGACTCATCATTAGAGCTGCATAATGTGCCAAATGATGCAATAGTAATAGATATAGATAGTAATTTTAATAATGGAAAAATTTTCTCAAATAGTAAGGGGGAATGCAAAAGAGCAGATTATATAATTGTTTCAGAGGAAAAGAAGGTAGTGGTTTTTATTGAAATGAAGAAAGGGGCTTCTGATACTAGTGATATTATCAAGCAATTAAAAGGTAGTTTTTGTTTGTTTAAATATTGTCAGATTGTTGCAAGTGATTTCTTTGGGCAGGCTGATTTTATGAGTAGTTATAGTCTTCGTTTTGTGGCATTTAAACACGTTAATTTAGAAAAAAGAAAGACCAGAATTACTAGGTATACTGCTTCTCATGATAAGCCAGAGGATCTAATGAGGATTTCTTGGGCGAGTACTATACAATTTACAAAGATCATTTAAGTCGAGATCTGATCATACCTTCATTTTTACTATCATATATCTGTCTTTGACTCCGAGTTTCATAATAACCCCCTTCGAATCAGTCCCGATTGCGCGACCCTATGGAGTTTCAGAGTCATTAACGGAAAGGATCCCTTGAACAGCAAAACCAATCTATGCCTTACGATATAAGTCGTCTTGCTAATCAGGATGCTAAGTAAAGTGAATGAGACGTTTGGGCGATAGCCCGAAGAAGAAACTAACCCCATCCTAACCTTCCCCTTGGAAGACAAAAGGGGAAGGGACTAAGCCCGCGCCCAGCGGAGCGGAATGAGCTTGCAGCTCAGAGTCATTGAGAAGTAACAAATATACTTGAAGGCCCAAAGAACAACCCCTTCCTCCGCCTTCCCCTTGGAAGGCAAAAGGGAAAGGGATTAAGCCCGCGCCCAGCAGGGCGGAATATGGGGCGGGAATCCAAAGTGTTTGAATCGAACCCAATTTGCTCACCTCCCCGCTAATCGTTATTATCCAGCCCATCTAAATTCACGAAGTGCCCCAATCTATGCGTTTGTTAAAGTCGTCTATCCATCCCAGTCTTGAGTCTCTCGATCAATCCTCTTTTTTACGCCTTGCTGCTCGTGGGATTATTTTAAAAGGCGAGGATGTTTTGATGCTGTATACCCAGCGTTACGATGATTACACCTTACCGGGTGGTGGGATTGATGAAGGCGAGAATCAGGCGGAAGGTTTGATCCGTGAGTTAACGGAGGAAACGGGGGCGCGGAATATTCGTAACGTCGAGGCGTTCGGTTTGTATGAGGAGTTTCGGCCTTGGAATAGGGATGGTTTCGATGTCATGCAGATGAAGTCTTACTGTTACACCTGTGAGATTGACGAACAATTAGGCGAGACGAGCCTTGAGGATTATGAAGTCAAAAATGGTATGAAACCGGTGTGGATTAATGTTCACGATGCCATTAAGCATAATCTCGATACGATTGAAAATAGCGACAAAAAAGGCATGTCGATTGAGCGGGAAACCTTTTTGTTGTGCTTGATTAGGGATGAGTTATTGACGGTTGTAAGCTGACAGGTTGACGAGCGTCGTTGCTGTCTCTATTTAAAATAAGCCTTTCCCTTGAATAAAGGGAAAGGCTTATTTTTTGTTAGACTGACTACATGGGTTCAAACACAGAACCTAAGCTCGGTACAAAAAGTTTGTTGTACATGCGGCTAGCGTAGTCGTCGGTCATGGAGGCCATGTAGTCGCAGATAATACGAAGTCCATTTTCGCCTCGTTCTTGGCTTTTCTGCCATTCGCTGGCGATTTCTCTAGGGAGTAATCGACTCGGATCGGCGGTGTAGGCTTCAAACATTTCTAATAACATTTGCTGGCCTTTGTAGACGAGCATTTGCACTTCTGGCCGTTGGATGATGTGCTGCATTTCAAACTGTTTTAACAGGTTTAGTGCTTGTCGTTGGCCTTCTGGTAACCCGACTTGAAAGCGCAGTAATGGGTGTTCAAAGTGGGTGTTTTCCACGACTTGGCAAGAGGTGATAAACCAGCTGACTAGGCTGCCAATGGCTTCTTTACGAAGATGGCTTTGCCGACTAAAAAGTTGCGTGCGTATGCTGTTTAGGTTTTCGGCTAAGTATGGTGACGCGAGCGCAGCAAGTTTGGGTTCTAGGTGTTCCAGCCATGTGTCTTTGGTGACCATGCCTAATACGATGGCGTCTTCTAGATCATGTACGCCGTAGGCGATGTCGTCGGCGAGATCCATGATGCTGGTGTCGAAGCTCGCATGGGTGGCTTTTGCGTGGCTATTCGGCTGCTTGCGTTGCACGGTTTGCAGTAACGTTTTATCGGCTTGGCTGAAAGGCTCCAGTATCCAATCCAGCAGGTTTTGTTCTTCTTGATAAACGCATTTTGGCGGCGCCCAATTGGAGGCTTTGAATTGGCGAAAGTTGGACGGTTTTTCTGGGTATTGTCCAACGACAGTGGCGTGCAAAACAGGGTATTTTAAAATCCCAAGCAAGGTTCGGCGAGTCACGTCCATGCCGTACGTCGGAGAATAGGAGCCACGTTTGCCTAAAATGCGTAATGATTGCGCGTTGCCTTCAAAACCACCATGGGATTGCATCATGTAGTTGAGCGCCACTTCGCCACCGTGGCCAAAGGGAGGGTGGCCAATGTCGTGGCTGAGGCAGACGGTTTCAATTAAGGCGTCGTCCGCCAGCCATTTTTGGAAGTCCGCTTCTTTTGGTGAGCTGTGTTTAAGCTGGTGGACAATGCCATTGCCAATTTGAGCCACTTCTAATGAATGTGTTAAGCGTGTGCGGCTGTAGTCATTTTGTCGAATGGCAAGAATTTGAGTCTTGGATTGTAAGCGACGAAAAGCAGCGCTGTGAATGATGCGAGCGCGATCTCTTTGATAAGGCGTGCGGTAGTCGTTTTCACGAGATTCTTGGTGGCCAGATTGTCTTTCGTGCCAAGGTAACATCTCATCTTGTGCGGTAGCCATGTTGGTAATCCAATTGTGTCAATAATTATCAATCTTTCACGAAAACACGATGTAGGTCAATGTTCGTAAAAAAGGCCTTGGGCATAATAGCGTCTACTATAAGGAATCTTTATGTTTAATACACAGCATCTCACGACATTTAAGGCCTTGGTTGAAACAGGAAGTTTTACCCAAACGGCCAAGAAATTGGGGCTAACGCAGCCAGCGGTTAGTCAGCATATTCAAAAGTTAGAACGAGGATTGGGGGAGTCGTTGTTGATTCGTCGTGGTCGTACGACCGAGATGACGGAAGCAGGTAAGGTTTTACTTCGCCATGTGAAAGAGTTAGAAACGTGTTACGACAGTTTCACCAGATCATGGCAAGCTTGTGTTTGTGCAACACCAAGTAGTGACAAGGATGAAAACAAAAATGGCTGATGCATATCAGCCATTTTTATGAAAAATCACGGTTTACTGTTGCGCCGTCGGTATTAAATTACCAATGTGCAAACCGCATTCTTTGTGTTCAGATTCTTCCCACCACCAACGACCTTCTCGTTCATGCTGATTCGGTAAAACAGCGCGAGTACAAGGCTCGCAACCGATGCTCGTAAAGCCTTTTACGTGCAGTTCATTGTACGGGACATCAAACATTTTGATGTAGTTCCAAACGTCTTCCGATGACCAGTTCGCCAGCGGATTGAATTTGAACAGGTCTTTTTCATCGGTACTAAACGCGCTGTCTTTTTCGGCAAACGCCAGAACGTTACGAGTGCCAGGGCTTTGATCTTTGCGTTGGCCGGTGATCCAAGCGTTGAGCGTGGCCAGTTTGCGTTTAAGAGGCTGAACTTTACGAACCCCACAACACTCTTTATGGCCATCTTCAAAAAAACTAAACAGACCTTTTTCTTGGGTGAAACGTTCAAGCGCTTCACGATCAGGTGAAAGTATGTCGATTTTAATATTGTAGTGTTTTCGGACTTGTTCGATATAACGGTAGGTTTCAGCGTGTAAACGACCGGTATCAAGTGAGAATACTTTTACGTTTTTGTTCGCTTTCACAGCCATGTCGATCAATACAACGTCTTCGGCGCCGCTGAAGGAGATGGCAATATTATCGAACGCTTTCATCGCGTTATGGATGATTTTTTGTGCTTCGTCTTCTTTGTTGTTGGCAATGAAAGACGCTAAATCAAATGCAGACATAGGTGGTGAACCCTGTTCTAAGTTACGTTGGTTGTACCATATCAAGTTGCAGGCACGAAGGAAAAGACGAAAGAACGCTAACCTTATAATGGTTAATAAAGGTGCTTCATAATGGTGTTTAAAATGGACTTAAAAGCGGTTCAGCGGATGTGTCTGGCCAAGGTTTGATAAAGCCCATACAGAATGCCAGCGGTGACGCCCCAGATACGAATTTCTTGGTATTCGATTTCGAAATAGCCGCGTGAAATAGCGTCGAGTTTTTTCTTTTTAAAGCGATAGTTTTCGGGAGTAAGTAGGTGTCGTAAAGGCACCCAATGGACAGACTTTACTTCGTCTTCACACAGGCTCAATTCACTTTTCCGTGTCATTTCTGCCACGATGGGTTTGATGCAATACCCAGACAAGGTGCAATACTCGCCCAGTTCACCGAGTAGGTCGAAACAGTCTGGCGCGAGGCCGACTTCTTCTAGAGTTTCGCGTAATGCGGTGTATTGGATGCTGGCGTCATCGGGGTCATGTTTTCCCCCAGGGAACGCAATTTGTCCGGGATGATTGCGCATGTGCAAGGCGCGTTGAGTAAGGAGAACATAGAGCTCTCCATCTTCAGGTTCGCGCCAGATTGGGATTAACACAGCCGCGGAACGATAGTCTAGATCATAACCACTGGGGAACATTTCTTCGTCGGGGTTATGAATTTGTTGTGCGTAAGGCGCTTTGTCTAAAGCTGCGCGAATGTCATCCAAGCTCAAGTTTATGGGAGGAGCACTTAAAAACTGCTCAATGTCAGACATGATACGGCCTATTTCAAAAAGTCTTGTTCTAGAGTATGGGTTAATTTACCTACTTTGGTAAAGGTTTCTTGGTATTCTTCTTGGCATTTCGAATCGGCGACCAATCCGCCGCCCGCCCAGCAATGTAGGTTGCCATGATCTGCTACTAGCGTTCGTATGGTAATGCTGGAATCCATTTGTCCGTTGGCACTGAAATAGGCAATGGAACCGCAATACGCTGAACGCTCATGGGGTTCTAATTCATCAATGATTTCCATAGCGCGAATTTTTGGTGCGCCGGTAATGGAACCACCGGGGAAGCTTTGATGAAACACACGAATGGCGTGGTCCGCTTGATCTATTCTTCCTTCCACCGTCGAGACCAAATGGTGCACGTTAGCGTAACTTTCTAACGCAAACAAAGATGGAACCTTGATGCTGCCCGTCAAGCAAGTTCGGCCTAGGTCATTGCGAAGCAAGTCCACAATCATTAGGTTTTCGGCGCGATCTTTGGTGGAAGCCAGTAACCAATTAGCATTGGCTTTGTCTTCTTCCGGTGTTGTGCCACGTGCGACGGTGCCTTTGATCGGTTTGGATTCTACTCGACCTTGATCGCACAATAAGAAACGTTCCGGAGAATGACTCAGCAAACTTTGCTGCGGCGAAAGTCCTATGTACGCCGAAAACGGTGTTGGACAGACGTTTCTTAACGTTTGGTAAGCGGTAAAGGTGTCGCCTTGATAAGTACTGGAAAAACGCTGAGCCAAATTCACCTGATAGCAATCACCGGATTGAATGTAGTCTTGTACCGTGGCGAATTTCTGTGCGTATTCTGCTTCTGTCATGTTTGAAGCAAAAGGCGTTTGCAGGGAAAACGCATTCGCGTGATGTAAATCGTGCTTTACAAGCACATCGTCACAGGCGCTGGTAAGGCGATTGATAATGTCGGCGGCTTCTTCTTGATCACACCATGGTGCGATGATCAGTTGAGTCGTTTTTGTTTTGTGAGACGTCACCACGGCCCACGCGTAAAGGCCAACACTGAGGGGTTCTAATGAAATGTCGTGTTTTACCGTGTCTGGTAATGCCTCAACAAAATGGCCGCTTTCGTATCCATAGTAGCCTAGCAACCCGCCGATAAAAGGCAGGTCTTTGGGGGCGTTTTTTGCCCACGGTTCTTGGCAAATAAGCGTCATGAGCTCATTCATCAAGGACATCGGGTTCTCCGTTTCACTCAATGTATAAAGCGGTTTCGTGCGCCACGTAATGGGTTGGCTGTTCGCGCGCGGGTGAATGCGCGCCAGTGGGTTGGCCACGACTATGTCGTATTGGGTATCTGGGAAATGTTCATGGTTACTGTCGAGCAGTGCAGGGTAGGGCAAGTCTCTTACGGCAGAAAAGAAAGACAATAAAGACGCCTGATAAGGGAGGTTTACCTGTTCGATTTCTGACATTTATTTTAATACCTAGTAATATGAGATCTGCGCTGGCCAATACGTTGTTTAATCTGATCAAGACGAAGTTTAAATAGACTCTAGATGTTCATTTATGCATCATGATTTTCGTTTTGTTGTCTATTTGCTTATTCGTTTTGGTTTCGTTCGAAACACAGTGCGCAAGGTCTCAATGCAGTCGTTTTCTATTTGATAAACATTGTATTCTTTTAGATAGGTTCCTCACAGGTTAATTACAAGTGTCTGATGTTTTTTATCTTTCTTTACCCAATGCGGACATAGCGTACCGCCTTTACGAAAACCCCAACGCAGACACCGATCGAGCGTGTTTGCTGTTGCACGGTGCTGGTGTCGCCGGGGAAATTACGTTTTCTCCGATGTTGCCGTTTTTTACGCAATGGCGTTGGATGTTGGTGCCAGACCTGAAAGGCATGGGCGAGTCCTTTCATCAGCATGGCAAAGAAGGGGCGGTGTCGATTGCGGAATTGACGGAAGAAGTCGATGGGTTGCTAACCCATGTGAAATGGGATGCGTTTGATATTGTGGCGTATTCGTTGGGTGGATTGGTGGCGCTTAATTTGAACTATCAGCGCCGTTTAAAAGGTAAATCAAACGTAAAAATGGCTTTATTAGAACCGGCCTCTTTGGACCGTGAAGACCTGTCTACCTTAATGGACGTTCGTCAGAAATATCGTCATGCGTCTCAATTGATTCATGACACCGGCGATGTGGAGTTGGGCGTGGCGTCATTTATGGATGGCGTGTCGCCGAATCGTCGCAAGCACCCCGTGGCCGAAGCGACGACGCAATCTCGTCTCGCGCATCGACCGTTTGGGTTTGCTTATGCGCTGGATGCGGTAACAGATCATGTTGAAATCATGGCGAACCAACCAAAATTAAGAGACGCCATGATTGGTGTGTCGGAGCAGGTGTTCTTATTCTCGGGCGAACTCAGTCACGATGCATTAAAACAACATTACGAATTGTTGAGCATGAAAAACGACGCTTGGCAGCACAAAACCATGAGCGCTTGTGATCATTCTTTGCCATTTCAAAAACCAAGGCAAATTGCGAATCACATTAACAAATGGTTTTCAGTGAATTAACATGCATTAAATCGAATGGAAGAAGGGAAGGAGCAGGACGCTCGTTCTCGTTCAATATTCTAAAACGGTAAAACGGTAAAACGGTAAAACGGTAAAACGGTAAAACAAGGAGGTTTTCTATGGGCCATCAACATGGCTTTTCTTTGCTCGAACTCTTATGTGTTCTCGCTATCTTAAGTATTTTAGCGTACGTCGGTTCCGCGCAATTCCTAACTGTCAGTCAAAATACCCAAGATAAAAACGCGTTAAAAACAGAGATGAAACGTTTATCGGACGCGCTTATTCAGGCTCGCCAATTAGCGGTTGTCAGTGGTCAAACCAGTTTTTTGTGTGGTGGTGAACATTGCGATGGACACTGGTCTTCTGGTTTTACTCTCTATCAAGCTGTGCCTTTCGGTGGTTTAGACAAAGTTTATCGGCACATTGTCTTTGATGATTTACTCAATGTCTCTTGGCGTGGTTTTCCGTCGCAAAAAAAGCAAATCGAATTCCATTCCAACGGTTTATCTGGTTATCAAAATGGCACCTTTGAATTTTGCTTAGGCGCTTGGCAAACCGATTTGGTATTGAACCAAAGCGGTCGTTTTTATACGTCTGATCCGAAAGCCAAAAGCGCGGAGGCGTGTTTATGAAAAAGCCGCTTTCCATTCGTTTTTTATCGCCATCCCATCAACGGGGTTGGATCATGCTTGAAGTCATTCTTTGCTTGGCACTGTTTGCGGTTGTTTTGCATCTTGCGCAACGCCAAAACCAAGTCCAATGGAACGCTATTCAAAAGATGGAGGCGCAACGAAATCGGCAAGAAAACCAACAAAAGCAAGCCGCGATGGTGGCGTTAACAGGGTCTTCATCTTGGCTGAGTGATCAAGAGAAAAAAGCCTATCCAGATTGTCAAACTTGCTCTGGGAGTCAATTAGAAGGTTGGTTTTATGGTTCGCTGCACCCTGTTTCGAATGCCACGTTGGGAGGCGAAAAATGAATCGCCTTATGAACGTTCGCGTAAAAATAAAGGGCAGTTTGTTGCTTGAGTTGCTGGTGGCTTGTGCTTTAATTTCGTTGTTTTTGCCTTTTTTGGTGAGCGCGATAGCTCGGTTGCAAGAGCGCCACTTTTTGGCGCAAACGTACCAAGATCAACATGAGATCAAAGCCGCCATCGATGCACACTTTCAGTCGCAATGGTCGCGTTTGGTGCCAGCAAATTGTAGGTTGAATGGCGCATTGTTTTTAACCATTCAGTCTGGTGAATCACCTCCTGTTCGGCTTGCTTCTCGCACGGTGTCTGAGACATCGGATTGGATTCAGGGAACCGATTATGGCTTGTGTCGGAGCGCGATGACGGTCTCCGGTAATCCATTTGAAACGGATCTATCATGCCATTGGAAGGCGGGCGACCGAGCGACCTTCTCAAGTTGCGCATTGAGCAATATTGGTCAAGTTCTGTCGGTCAGTAGTCATAGCAGCAAAATAGCGTTAACGGACGATTTGGCGATCGGGCAATCTGGAATATTGGAAAGCCAAGATGGCTTTTATTGGTATGTGTCTCCTGGCAAAGAAGGTAGCAACGCATTTTGGCGAACCCCAGAAGAAAGTGGTAATTCATTGGAACTGTTGAACGGCATAGAGCGTTTGTCGGTGTTTCCGCTATTAGACGATGATGACAATGGTCTGGTGGATTCTATCGATACACGATATGGGCAGTATTCGTTGAAAAAGCTTCGTGCGCTATGGGTGGAATATCAATATCGCTTAACCGATTGCAAATTGGATCGGCAAGACGCTTTTGCCCAAGATTATCATTCAATGAGGGGCGGTGATTGGCATTATTTGGCGCCTTGTCAGGGCATCGGAAATCACATTGTTGTATTAAAAGGAATGTGAAAACGATGAAGGTGTTTGGTGTTCGTACTGTGCGCGGGTGGGTGTCGTTGCCGATTATTGTGCTCTTATTGGCCATCTCTACGGTGTCGGTGCAATATCAGCAAAGGTTACAAGCGTCTTACCAATGGCGAGGTCAGCTTAATGACATTGAGAATGAACAACAAATTTGGACGGAATTCGAACAGGCGTTTGTTCTGTCGCCTTTGTTTTCGTCAGCCACATTGAGTCCATGTTCCGGTTTCTGCGCTTTAGAACTGTTTGGGCAAGAAAAAACATGGCAGAAAAACGCACAGACCCTGTCTTATCAGTGGCAACGTGATGAATTTATTCAACAGGAAACGGGAGAAACCGTCGTGTCTTATCGGCTTTGTGCCAGCCAAAACCAGCAAGCATATCGATGCTGGTGGTGGCGTGGTGACACATTGCTTTCAGAAGGCTGGGTTAGTGCTTCTTATTGAAGGCTTTTAAATGTTCCGCACTGCAAAATGGTCGCGCATCTTGGTCGTGAATGGCATGAGAGCGAGGCGTAAAAGTTTGGCACTCTTCGCAGCGAACCATGCTTTCTTGCGACTCGTCCTTTTTGGCCGAATCCGTTTTTTGGGCTTTCTCTGGCGATTTACTGCCTTTGAAAAGGACAAATTGGCGATATAACCACCAACCAATAAAGAAAATAGCAACAAAAACGATCAATCGTACGATCATATACTTTACCTAGCTTGGGTTATTCCAGACAATAACGGGCATATTCTAACAGAGTTCACGAGATAGCAACTGTATGACATTACGAATTGCAATGGCCCAGCTGGACATGCTGGTCGGCGACATCACGAAAAACACCCAATCTGTGATTAATGCGGCGTGTAAAGCCCGCGACGAAGAACGCGCCGATGTGGTGGTTTTTCCTGAGTTAACGTTAACGGGCTATCCACCAGAAGATTTATTGTTGCGCTCCAGTTTGGACCCACGTATTGAATCCGCCTTAGCAAAAATTTTGGCTGATGTGCGTGATATTTACGTGGTCGTGGGTTATCCACGTCGTATCGATGGCGAATTGTTTAACTGCGCTGGTGTGATTTATCAAGGCAGTTTGCTGGTGGAATACGCAAAGCAAAAATTGCCTAACTTCCTTGTGTTTGATGACAAACGCTATTTCAGTGAAGGTCGCGATGCGGGTCTTGTTGATATCAAAGGCGTAAAAGTGGGGTTGAGTATTTGTGAAGATATTTGGCACCCAGAGCCGATCGCACAAGCCAAAGCCGCGGGCGCGGAACTGATTCTTAACTTGAATGCCTCGCCTTATCACATCGAAAAAATGGGTGAACGTGAAGCCTTGCTTCATCAACGTGCGACGGAAGTCACCTTGCCGATCGTCTATGTGAACTACATGGGCGCGCAGGACGAATTAGTCTACGAAGGCGGTTCTTTTGCGGTCAATGCCAAAGGCGAAAAAGTCATGCAAGCGCCGTGGTTTGAAGCGGGTTTGTATTGTCTAGATATGATTGTCGATGAAAGTCAGCCTCATAAAGTTGAGCCGGTTTCTAGTCATATTGCGCCAGCATTAGACGTGGAAGCCAGCGTCTACCAAGCCATGGTGCTTGGTCTACGAGACTACATTACTAAGAACCGTTTTAAAGGCATTGTCCTTGGCTTGAGTGGCGGTATCGATTCGGCCTTGTCGTTGGCAGTTGCGGTGGACGCCATCGGAGCGGATCGTGTTCAAGCGGTGATGATGCCTTACACTTATACGTCTTCCATTAGCTTGCACGATGCGGAAGAAGAGGCCAAGTTGCTCGGTGTGAAATACAGC
Source organism: Marinomonas profundimaris (assembly GCF_000508165.1). Taxonomy (GTDB): domain Bacteria; phylum Pseudomonadota; class Gammaproteobacteria; order Pseudomonadales; family Marinomonadaceae; genus Marinomonas; species Marinomonas profundimaris. Next base: position 241,249 of record NZ_AYOZ01000001.1, read on the forward strand.
GTGTTGCCGATAGAATCCATGGTGTCTGCGTTTACCGACGTGCTTGCGCCAGAATTTGAAGGTCTTGGTAACGACACGACAGAAGAAAATCTACAAGCTCGAACGCGCGGTGTTGTCCTCATGGCCATTTCGAATAAGAAGGGTTTGATGGTGCTGACGACCGGCAATAAAAGCGAAATGGCCGTCGGCTACGCCACCTTGTATGGCGATATGGTTGGTGGTTATTCCGTATTAAAAGACGTGTTTAAAACCCTCGTTTTTAAACTGTGTCGCTACCGAAATACCTTGGGTTATGTGATTCCAGAACGTGTGATTACACGTCCGCCGTCAGCAGAACTCGCGCCCGATCAAAAAGACGAAGACTCGTTACCAAGCTACGACATCCTCGATGAGATTTTACGCATGTACATCGAAGAAGATCAAAGTGCGGAAGCCATTTTGGCTACGAAGAAATTCGACCGAGAAACCGTGTATCGCGTACTTCGTCTTGTTGACGTGAACGAATACAAACGCCGCCAATCACCAACGGGTGTTCGCATCACGGCTCGTGGATTTGGTCGAGATCGTCGTTATCCCATCACCAACGGTTGGCACATCGGCGAGTAATGAGTGCCGTTGTTACTCATCTTTGCCCTTTTCGAGGGGCAAGGGTGAGGCTGTTTTGACATCGCTTTTCTATACTGATCTTTGACGTGATCATTCTGTGAGTTCACGGCGTTTCCTTTTTCTAACGCTCCAAGTCAACATGCCTTTCATTTTTCATCATTACGCCTTCGCCATTCAGTCAGATAAAGCCGCGAGAGTGGATAAGCTTTTAAATAAACATGGACAATAGCTGCTATGGTGAGTCATAAATAACGCTAATGTATTTTGTGTGGAGGTAAGGCTGATGTGGTTAAAGGCTTCTTGCATGTTTGAATTTCATGCTTCTGTACCGACGCCGTTTATCTTGATGTTGCGACCTCGAAGTGGTGAGCAGCAATGGATTTCGCGAGAAGATTATGTCTTGTCGCCGAGTGTTCCAGCGGTCGAATTCACCGATTCATTTGGTAACTTGTGTCAACGTCTTGTGGCGCCAGTAGGGCGTTTTTCATTGCGAACGCTGGTGCATGTAGAGACCGCAGACTATTCTGATATCGCGCCGGGAGCGCCGTTTATTGCGGTTCCACAACTTCCGGATGAAACCTTACCCTTCCTGCTTCCTAGTCGTTATTGCGATTCAGATCATTTTACGGAGATGGCGGCGTCGATCGCGATGGGTTATGCGCCTGGTTATGATCAGTGTGCGGCTATCGTGGATTATATTCGTCGAACAATAGAATACACGCCGGGACACGGTCAGGAGACCATCAGCGCTTCCGAAGTGAATGGACAAGGTCATGGCGTGTGTCGAGACATGGCGCATTTAGGTATCGCGTGTTGCCGCGCGTTGTGTATACCGGCGCGAATGGTGGTTGGGTATCTTGAAGGCCTTTATCCGATGGATTTGCATGCTTGGTTTGAAGCCTATGTTGGTGACCGTTGGTACACCTTCGATCCTACCCAAACCGATTTACAGGGTGGACGAGTCGCCATCGCCTTTGGGCGAGATGCAACCGATGTGGCTATTTATACTCAGTTTGGCGTACCCATTGAGCTGTTGAGTATGGAGGTCCAAGTTGAGCAAGTCCCCAAACCGAACTATTGAAATTAATGTAATAACCCCTTAATACCTTTTTGCTTTCCCTAGCTGTTAAAACAGAGGACGTTTTAAACACAACAGAGGAAAGTGTCATGTCTAATAAAAAAATCTTAATGATCACGGGCGATTTCACGGAAGATTACGAAACCATGGTGCCGTTTCAGGCGTTGATGAGTGTTGGCCATACGGTGCATGCGGTGTGCCCAGACAAAAAATCTGGTGATACGGTCGCGACGGCAATTCATGATTTTGAAGGCGATCAAACGTACACGGAAAAACCGGGCCATCGATTTGCGCTAAATGCGACGTTTGCTGACATTAACGCTGAAGATTACGATGCCTTGGTGATTCCCGGTGGTCGTGCACCAGAATACCTTCGCCTCAATAAAGACGTCATTGCCATGGTGAAACACTTTTTTGATGCCAATAAACCCGTTGCAGCGGTGTGTCATGGCGCGCAGTTATTGGCCGCTGCTGGTGTGTTAACGAATCGTAAATGTTCCGCTTATCCAGCGTGTCAGCCTGAAGTGGAACTTGCTAATGGTGAGTTTATGGACATTCCCGTTGATCAAGCCGTGACGGATGGCAATCTGGTGACGGCACCTGCATGGCCAGCGCATCCCGCTTGGTTGGCTCAGTTTTATGCCTTGTTAGCGAAGTAATTCTCTAAAGGGAACCCGTTTCAGTAAGGCGGATTTAACATTGTCATGAGACAGTAAAATGTGAAATCCGCCTAACTTCCACGATTGTTTTGAACTAGACTGTTTGCACCGCGCCACGATAGATTCCAACAGAGACGCCAATAACAAAAATACGCGAGCCCGTTTCGCCACTCAGTAGGATAAATACCATGTGTAAGCTTTTTGTGAATTCTGATCCAAGTCTATGGGAAAACGTCACCCGCTCATTGCGGATTGATGGCATGGTTACTAGCATTCGGTTAGAAAGTTTTTTTTGGTTCACGCTGGAAGAGATCGCTCAGCGAGACAAGTTGTCCTTGTCACAAATGATCGCCAAGCTAAACCACGAAGCCTTGGATGCCGGACACAATCTTGATAATTTCACGTCTTTTCTGCGAGTGTGTGCCATGCGTTATTTGCATCTGCAAACCATTGGCATGCTGCCGCATTCTGGTGATATTAGTATTGCTTCGCTCAATACGGATCGAATTCTTGAGCAAGAAAAATACTATCTTGAAACACATCAATAATGGGTCTCGAAGTTTGACAATGTTTCGTGCGGATTGTTGATGTCTTATTTATTATTTTCTGCCTTCCTGCCTGAAATACACCTTCTATTTCCTATATAATGTGCGCCATATCGTTCTTTACGACTCACTTAGTTTAAGCGCTTTCTTAACCGAGCGCCTTTTTACACACAAAGACGGCACTTTATGTTTGACGCATCATCCACACGTTTAAATAAATACATCAGTGAAAGCGGCATTTGTTCTCGAAGAGACGCAGATCGCTTTATTGAACAGGGCAATGTTTTCATTAATGGCAAGCGCGCCAAGGTGGGCGACCAAGTGGCGGCGGGCGATACGGTCAAGGTGAACGGACAATTGATCGAGCCACAAGACGCGGATGATTTTGTCTTTATTGTACTGAACAAACCAGTAGGTATTGTGAGTACGACGGAAAGTTCGGAACGAAATAATATTGTTGATTTTGTCAGTCACGGTGTGCGAATTTTCCCGATCGGTCGTTTGGACAAAGACTCTCAAGGCTTGATCTTTTTGACCAATAACGGCGATCTGGTGAATAAAGTCTTGCGCGCTGGTAACAACCACGAGAAAGAATATTTGGTCACGGTAAATAAGCCAATCACCGACGACTTTATTAAAGGCTTGGCGGGCGGTGTTCCTATTTTGGGTACGATGACCAAAAAATGCCCCGTCACCAAGGTAACGGCGAATGTGTTTAATATCACGCTAGTACAAGGCTTGAATCGTCAAATTCGTCGTATGTGTGAGCACTTTGGTTACGATGTGGTAAAGCTAGAACGCACGCGCATCATGAACGTGAATTTAAAAGGTGTCCCTGTTGGTGAATGGCGTGATTTGACGGAAAAAGAGTTGGCGGTTTTGTTAAAGTCGATTGAAGATTCTTCATCAGAAAGTACAACGCCAGCAAAAAAAGCCCGTAAGGCGCCAAGAAATACCAATCGAACGAATACTGCATCAAAGCCTGTCGCAGTACAAAAAGCCAATACGAAACACCCGAAAAAGGAAGATCCTCGTAAACCGGCTGGTGGCTCTAAAGGCAAAGATCGACGTCCTTTTGGTGATCCGAAAAAGCCAACGGGCAATAGCAAACATCCAAACGGGAAACCTTCCGGTACATCCAAAGGAAATGGAAAGCCGAGTGGTGCAGGAAAACCCAATAGTGGAAAGCCAAGCAGCGGTAAACCGACAGGCAATGGTAAGCGCCCTGCAAAAGGCAAAGGTGGCCCGCAACGTTCTTCACGTCCGTAATGGTTTGTTAGATCAGAGTTAACCGATGTTTAAAGAGCCACCGTGGAGTCACGGTGGCTAAGTGAGTCTTAGTTGCCTAGAACATTGCTTGTCGATTTTTTAGAAACCTTGGCCGCTTTCTTTTCTTTTGCCGTTAAAAGCGGTTTCTTTTTCGCATTTTTCTTACTGTCTTGACCTTTGCTCATAACATTCACCTTGCATCATCACGTTATTAACCTAGGTTGGCTTTCGTCAACGTAAGGGCGGTATATTGCGTATGATTTCAATCAACAACGTCACCATATTTCGCAACTCAATCAGTATGTTCTTATTTTTGAAGAAGAGAAAGGCATACTTAGTCATGCCCTTCAGCATCATGTTTGTGTGCGAAATAAAGGCGCTGATTGGTTCGTTTATAAGGCTCAATGTCAGTTTTGTGGTGGATTTAACGACAACTAAGGACGTATGTAGACAGTGTTGAGGGATTGTTTGTATAACCCTTTTTCGCTTCTTATTATTCGTTGTGCCCTCGAATAGAAATGGGAATAGGAGGTTAGGATGAAAATAATGAAACGCTTGGTTCAACCTGTGTTTTTAGTCGTGTTAATGTTTGGTGTCACCGCATGCGTTATGTTACCTGCTGGAGGCCCACATGGTCACAGTGGCGGTGGTGCGGCGCCTCATCGATAAAAGAAGGAACGTTTCGGCGTTCCTTTTTTTATGTATGTTCGCTATCTTGTAGTCTGAGTAGACTTTACTGCTTCGCTGATTTTAGCGTGTGATAACTTTTAGGGATTTAGAGTAAATATGTACACAGATGAAGATCTAAATTTGGCGATTAAAAAGGGCGTTTTTACAACAGCGTCAGTGGATGAATTTCGTCACCTTATGTCGTCATCCAGCGGGACGTCTTCTGTCGATGAAGAGAACTTTCGTTTGGTTGGTGGCTTTAACGATATTTTTGTCGTCATCGCCTGTGCCTTGTTGTTGTTTTCGTCGTTGTGGGTGCTTCAATCGGTTAATGACAGCTTAGGGTATTTTGTTTTTGCCGCCTTATCGTGGGGGTTGTCGGAAGTTTTTATATTGCGCCGAAAAATGGCACTGCCTGCCATTGTGTTGTTGCTGGCCTTTGTTGGCGGTGTGTTTGCTTTCACCCAATCTTTATTTGGGTGGCAGTCTAGTTACGCCGTTATTGTTGCGACGGCGCTGTCGACCGTGACGGCTTATGTTCATTGGCGGCGTTTTAACGTGCCGATTACTGTTGCGGTAGGCGTTGGCGCTGCGTTGGCCATGCTGGCTTCTGTTGTGATCAGTATTGTCCCTGACCGGACGGATATCTTAATGGTGACCTTGTTTGTGTGCGGTTGTATTGCGTTTGTCTGTGCCATGTATTGGGATGCGGCGGATACGAACCGAACGACACGTAAGTCAGATGTGGCATTTTGGCTACACCTTTTGTCTGCTCCTTTGATTATACATCCGATTTTTTCAAGCCTGGGTGTTCTGGATGGTAATGAAAGTTTGAACAATATGACGATGATTGTTTTGTTGTATGTGTTTATGACGGTCATATCCGTCGCGATAGATCGTCGTGCTTTTATGGTTTCTTCCCTTTTTTATGTGATTTATGCTTTGTCGAGTTTGTTCGAAAATTACGGTGGTGTTGGTTACAGCCTAGCGGCAACCGGTGTGGTAATGGGCGCATTTTTGCTGATGTTGTCTGTTTATTGGCAAACGGTGAGGGCGTTATTTGTATTGCAGCTGCCAGAGGAAATACAACGTTATCTTCCTGCAATAAGAGCGAAGTAGATGATGATTTATCGACGTAATACCTGTTTTTATACATTCTTCTGTGCCGCGGTGATTGTGCTTTTATCGGGTTGCTCGGCACTGCAAAAAACAATGGAAGTGAGCAAGCCAAAAGCGTTGGTAACGGGTGTCTCGGTTGATAGTTTATCAATGGAGGCCGTGACTTTATTGGTGGATGTGGAAGTCAGTAACCCGAATTCGTTTGCTATAAAAACCGCAGGGTTTGATCTGGATTTCCTAATCAATGACCGCAAAATAGCGTCTGTTGCTCAGGCGGATTCAAACCTCACATTGCCTGCGAAAGGTAAAAACAGTCTTCAATTACCCGTGACTTTGACGTTCGATCAAGTCATGAAGAGCGTGGAAGGGTTGTCGACAAACACTGAATTCAATTACGCCATAGACGGTAATGTAGTGGTCAATCTCCCTGTACTGGGAGATTGGAATATGCCGGTGTCTTTTTCAGGTGTGCTACCGATACCAAAGCAACCTGAGGTGGTTTTTAAAGAAGTCAGTGTGGACGCTATTGGTTTTAGTGGCGTTCAGTTGCATGTGGATCTTTCGATTACAAACCCTAATGTTTTCGAGATCAATTTGCAGGATGTGAGCTATGCTTTAAAGGCAGAAGGTCAGTCATTGGGGCAAGGTGAAATACAATCCATCGACTTACCCAAAGGGTCGACACAAACCCTCTCCATTCCATTGTCGATTGGTATCAGTGACATGGGAATGAACTTGTATCGTTTGCTAACCAGCTCGGACCCTGTTGCAGTAGATGTTAACGTGGGGGCAAAGGTGGATACGGATATAGCAGGATGGCGGTCGACGCCATTGCAATTCAAGACTCAGCAAGTATTAAGCCGATGAGCTAATGTTTAGCCGAAAATACAGGGCATTGCTTATTTAAATGCCCTTAAGCTTACTTTGGTTGTAGTAAGTGCATTTTTTAAAAGGAAGTAAAAAATGAATAGCATACCTGAAGACGCCGATATTTCTAAGATGTTAGAAGGTGCGTATTTTAAAGATTGTTTTATCGGCTATATCGACGATCCAAACCAAACCGCGATGGACGTTTGGTTGGATTTGATGAAAAAAACGCCCCAGTGGGTCAATGCGTTGATGTCATTGCGAAATCTCATGGTGTCTTTTGTCGGCTTGAAGAACCTTGGGACTTTCGGCAACGTAGTTCTTGCGAAGCATGGTGATGATTATTTAGAAGGTGACAGAGTGGGGATTTTCTCTGTTTATTTAAATAAGAAATACGAAGTGATCTTGGAAGACAAAGATAAGCACCTTGATGTGAAGGTTTCCCTGTATTTAGAGCCAGAAGGCTCGCGTTTTAAGGTACATCTCACCACCGTAGTGCATGTGAAAAACCGCCTTGGTAAATTTTATATGTTGTTTGTCGCACCGATGCACAAGCTTATTGTTCCTTCGAGCTTATCCCATTTAGAAAAAGCAACGAGATAGCGAGGAATTTCACTGCGATGTGTATGCTTATTAAAGAGAGCCCTGAATGTTGATGAACGCTCGGGGCTTTTTGGTTTTTATCGTGAAAAATAATCGGATGGCCTATAAAGCAATCTTGTTATGTCTGACAGCATGGGTGAAAAGGTGAGCTCATGTGCATATTCCTTTGGAATATTAAACATTTGTTAAAAATTGAATATCTTTGATAGCTTGATCATTTGTCATATTTATCGTGTTATATACAAAGATTAAGCGCTTTGATTACGGCGTGTAGGTAGGTCTTACGAAGAACGTTTTTTATTTTTTGGAAGGGTATGAGTCGTCCATTGTTTTATGACAGTGTCACCGCCTGCGATGAATGTGATTCACTTCACCGAATACCGCCGTTAAAAAGTGGCGAGCGTTTTAAATGCGCACGTTGCGGCCATGTACTAATCAATGTGCATGCGTATGTAAAAGGACGCATTTTTAGTGCAGGGTGCTCCTCTCTCTTCATGTTAGTGTTTGCTTTAATATTTCCTTTCCTTGGTTTTTCTAGTAATGGTGCTGAGCGAAGCATCACTCTTTTTACTGTTGTTAGTGTACTGATTAATCAAGATTATCTCTTGCTCAGTGCGGTGATTAGTTTGGCGTTGTTTGTCTTTCCTGTTGCCTATTTGTTAGCGGTCGTTTTATTAGTATGGTCGTTTCGTCATCGTTATATACGTCGTTCCATCATGCGTTATTTAATTCGTTGGGTAATTGCCATTCAACCTTGGTTAATGGTTGATGTTTTTTTGGTCGGAATTTTAGTGGCCTTAGTCAAAATGGACAGTTTGGCGGATATTGAACTGGGGCTGTCATTTTGGGCATTTTGCGCTTATGTATTGCTGCTGTTAAAAACCGTCAGTTTGGTGGATCGACGTTGGCTTTGGAATCAAATAGAAGGCCAAGGGCCAGATTATCTTTTGATAGAGCGGACGGACTCTGACGTGTTTGAATCGGCTCAGCAACATGGACTGATCGGTTGTCATTTTTGTGGCGCGACATTGCATCATTCTGCACGTCATTGTAGCCGCTGTGGACATTCAATTCACAGTCGTCGTCCGCACAGTTTAACGGGGACGATCGCGTTTCTTATTGCCTCTGTGATCATGTTTGTACCAGCGAATGTTTTCCCTATTATGCAGACCACTTTTTTAGGTGGAAGCGAGCCGTCGACGATTATGGGCGGCGTGTTGTTATTGTGGTCTTTAGAGTCTTATCCGGTTGCCTTGGTGATATTCATGGCCAGTGTGGTCATACCTCTGGTTAAAATTTTGTCATTAAGCTGGTTGTGTTGGCAGTGTTATTACCCGACAGAACGTAAAACCTTGCAAAAAATACGCTTGTATCGCATAACCGAATTAGTAGGGCGTTGGTCGATGATTGATATTTTTGTGGTGGCTGTGTTAACGGGGTTGGTGCAAATGGGGGAATTAATGTCCATTTTACCGGGGCCAGCGGTGTTGTCATTTATGTCGGTTATTATTCTAACGATGTTGGCCGCAATGACATTTGATCCGCGATTATTATGGGACAGTAACAGGGACTCAGTAAGCACACCTCGACAGGAGAAAAAAGAGTGATAGAGGAAAAGAAGAATGTCGAGAACCTTCGACGTGTACGTTTTAACACTATTTGGTTGGTGCCGCTCGTGGCGATTATGGTGGCGAGTTGGATGTTATATCAAAATTGGTCCAGCCAAGGGCCTGTTATTACGTTAACTGCACCTAATGCAGAAGGGTTAGAAGCGGGTCAAACTAAGCTGAAAGCACGCAATGTCGATGTCGGAAAAGTGATTGGTATTCGCCTTAGTAGCGACTTTGATAAAGCCATTATTCAGGTGCGTATGAATCAAGGTACGCAAAAAATGCTACGAGAAGATACCAAATTTTGGGTGGTAAAACCGCGTATTGGACGAGAAGGTGTGAGTGGCTTAGGTACCTTATTATCTGGTGCTTATATTGATATGGCGCCCAGTGAACAAGGTAAAGAAAGCACGGAATTTACCTTGTTAAGCCAGCCGCCACTGTCGACCAAAAAGGAAGGTGTCCGAATTCTACTGCACAGCGACGATAGCTCTAAATTGGATGTGGGGTCCTTGGTGCATTTTCGTGGTTATGAAGTGGGCTACATTGAAGAGGTGGGCTTTGATGCCGATTCAGGTTCCATCACCTATCGTGTTGTGGTGAAGCCGCCTTATGATGCCTTGGTGAACGATGCAGTTCAATTTTGGGTCACGCCTGGTTTGTCCTTTAAAAGTTCCGTACAAGGGTTTGAAGTAAGGTTAGACTCGTTAGAAACCTTTTTGTCTGGTGGTATTTCATTTGGGTTAGGTAAGAGCCGGTCGGCAGGTCAGCCAGTCAAAGACTTAACCTCATTCCGCTTATATCCATCAAAAGAAGACGCAGATAATAACTTATATGATCAGACGCTCGAATATGTTTTTTTGTTCGATTCTAATGTGAGCGGGCTTGCTGCGGGTGCGGATGTTGAGTTTCGTGGGGTTCGAATTGGGACGGTATTGGAAGTGCCTTTTACTGGAATATCGATGGATACATTAACTTCTCATGAAAGACCGGTTATTCCTGTGCTTGCCCGTATTGAGCCGCAACGTTTGAACGCGTGGAAAGTGTCTGGCGATGTATCATTGAAAAAATGGCAAGAATTATTGGACTATCGTATCCACCAAGGGCTCAGGGCGAGGCTTGAAATTGGCAATTATCTCAATGCCGCGAAAGTCATTAGTCTGGATTTTATGGACAATCCTCCACCGATAAAATTGAAAACATTTGAAGGTTATCAGGTGTTTCCCACTGGCCCTGATTCTTTAGCAAATATTGAAGGCAAGGTTTCAATTGTGCTGGATAAATTGGCCGATGTACCGCTTAAAGAAACATTTGATAAGCTGGGTAAAACAATGGGAGAAGCGAATGAAACCTTGCGTCAATTACAAGCCGTGAGTAAAAGTGTCAAACTGCTATTAGACCAGTCGGAAACTCAAGCGTTGCCAGCGGATTTATCGGATGTGATGGCTGAGTTGAATTTAACGCTCGAAACGTATCAGGCAAATGGACAGATTGGACGACCATTAAGAGAAAATATGGTGTCATTAGGTCGAGCATTGAATGAGTTACAGCCTTTGCTTAGGCAGCTTAGGGAGAATCCGAATACCTTAATTTTTGATAGTAAGCCACGCTTAGACGTTCAGCCGAAAGCGGCAAGATAGCGGGATAATGTAAGGGAGCAAGATGAAAATAATGACGTGGCGTATATTGTGGGTAGCTGGGTTGAGTAGTGTACTGGGTGGCTGTGCCACGCCAGTCCCCCCTAGTAATGAATATTTACTCATGGATGATGGGTTGTCTCGCGTACAGGCTCAACCAAGTAACAGCGCATCGGTTCAGTTAATGCCGATTGTTGTCGCTAACTATTTAGCGGGCAATGAGATTGTCTTGGTGTCAAAGCAAGGAGAAGTGCATCGGTCGCAAAATAATTTATGGGCAGAAACACTGTCGCCGCAATTGACTAGGTTAACTCAACAACGATTAGAAAAAACGCTACCCAATGTTACTTGGTTTGGCGGGCAGCACTTGCCTTCCTATGCGATTGCCTTATTGAATATTGAAGTGGATGATTTTTATGCCGATTTAGACGGCATGATTTATATTTCAGGGCGTTGGCAGCTTATTTCGGCAACTGGAGAGCTGTCGGTGTCAGACACGTTTTATGTGAACAGTGCACTGCAATCAGACGGTTATTCGACAATGGTTCAAACACTGTCTGCTAGCTGGTTTAACCAAGTCATTGACCCTATTGCAAATAACATCGCAAAGACGTTTAAGAAGTAGCAGATTACGTCTGTTCTTTTAAATATCACTCACCGGAGCATCTATCACAGAGAGGACTTGTTCTTTTAATTCCTGTGCCTTAAACGTCCCTTTAACCAAATACCCTTTCACAAAATCATGGGCCATAATGATCGCTTTCTCTTCTTCCCGCTCAGATGAGCTAAACATCATCACGACACAAGACTGAATGTCGTCGACTTTGGTCCTCAGTTTAGAAAACTCCTCAAGAAATTGAATGCCATTTATTCTCGGCATATTAATGTCTAAAAAAATTAATATGGGCGGGAATTCTTCGGGGTACTCTTGTCTGTTATTCTCATAGTCATTCAGGAAGTCTAGTGCTTCTTGTCCGTCATTTTTTTCAAAAATCGTTAGCTCTAATTTTGCTTCTTTTATCAATCGTTTAAGTACATATCGATCAACTTCATCGTCGTCAATAATCAGTATTGGTGGTTTGACTGCGTTCATACTTGTTTATCCATTGGAATAGTGATTGTAAAAATAGTGCCATCCTTAGAACTTTCAAATGAAATGTCACCCTTTAGGAACTCAATGTGCTTTTTGACAAGCGCCATACCGAGTCCTGACCCTGTGCTGTTTTTTACATGGAAACGTTTGAACATATCAAACACCTCGTCTTGGTGTTGTTCTGGAATGCCTATGCCGTTGTCTGAAACAATAATAGTAAGAATATCTGATTTATCAAATATGTCACACTTTACGTAGGGTGAGGGTTTTGTTTTATCATAATACTTTAAACCATTAGAAATGACGTTTTCAATGATTTGAGCAAAGCGGGCTTTATCGGATGTTATTGGTTTCGATAGGGTTATATTGGTTTCCAGCGTACAAGGGTTATCTTTCATTAACCATGCTAAGCGTTCTTTCATATCAATAATGAGCTGATCAAAATCAATCGGTGTAATGTCTTCGCTGCTGATATCTGCTTTGGCCAGTAATAATATATCAACAACGAGCGTCTCAAGTTTTTCCATTTGCTGATAGATTATTTTTGCGTTGTTGATCGCTTCTTTTGTGTCTCCCGCTTCAATGTCTAGGATAACAAATTGGGCCAAAGACTTGGCGCCAGAAAGAGGGGATTTGAGGTCGTGTGATGCGCGATAGGCGAATTGCGCGAGTTCATCGTTAGCTTGTTGTAGTGATGCTGTTTGTGTCTTCACGATGGCTTGCAGCTCTTTGTTGTTTTCTAAATTAAAAAAATCTTCTCTTATGCGTTGTCTGGCCGCAATTATTAATGCCTTCAATTCGCCTGTCGTATTTTTTTCAAGGTCCTCATCTAGGTTTATGTTGTCTTTTGGTTTGCTTGACAAAAGCAGGGTCAAATTATGAATTGAGTTTGATATAGTGCGTGATAAATAGCTTATAAAAAGTATATTGAAGAGAGAGATTATTAATACCAGAGGGATCAAGGTTATTAGTATAAAAGACACCGTTTTTCTGATTGGCTCTTCGAAATTTTCTGAATGTTCATTGAAATTATAGAGTGCATGATTAAGGCTCGTTAAAAAAGTGTGTCTATCTATCGCTCTATTTTCATATTGCTTCAGGGATGACAGCGCTGTGTCAGCGACTTCAATGTCTTTTTCACAAATAGTGAGCGCTTGATTGGTGTTGATGATCTCCATTATTACTTTGTTCAGTATGTTGATTTCTTCTAAGCAATCAATTGGCTGTTGCTTTATTGCTAGGATATTGGACTCTATAGTCTTCGTGTCGATCGACTTATCAATCTCGATTTCATTAATGGATTTGGACAGCTGGTTGATATATTTCAAATGCAGAAAATTGAGCTGGTGAAACTTGGCTCCTTTGGCTATTTCAAATGCAGAAAAAACGGTAATACTGACTTCTACCGTCGTAAGAATAACAATGAGCATTAGCTTTTTTGAAATATTCATGTAAACCGAAATGATTTTATTATTGAGGAAAATGTCTTGTTGTGAAGGTATGACGATATATTGAGTTTAGGTATAGCAGCCTTTTATTCATTCCGCTAGGAAGCATTGTTCGTTATTTTTGAAATATTAAGTGTTAAAAAAAACGTGCATCATCTTGGACGAAAAACAGTAAAAAAATGTTGTAAAAATGTAATAAGGTTCTTTTTTTGATAGTAAATATTCAAATGTCATATTAAAGTTATTACTCAAATTATAAAGAGTGGACAGGCTTACAATTATGGATGCATCTTTAGCCAAAAAGTGAGGCCTCCAGTGTCATTGGTGGTCCGTATTTGGCTTAAGACTATTTTTGAGGGAGGTTAGTGGTTTACTCAGCACATCATCGTAATTGAAGCAAAGGCGTCCTTACAGTAAAGCTAAGCTTTTCAGTGTGTTACATAGATAAAATCATAAAAATTAATATTTTTAGCTTGTGGCAACGCGCTTCACGGCCTCACGTAAGTCATCAACTTTCAACTTGGATCAACGTCATGCTTAAAAATGTAAAAATTTCACACAAAATATTATTAATGAGTGTTGTCCAGTTATTGATAATTTCCTTACTGGGTTATGTCAGTCTTTCTAACATGTTTAAAGTGGGTGAAGAGATCGGTGATATCGCGCATAAGAATATTCCTCTTGCGAGAAGTATCTCAACCATTACGGAGCATCAGTTAGAAGAGTCTGTACTATTTGAAAAAGTGGTATCTCACTCTCTTGTTGATCTTGTTAAAGGGAAAGGCACATCAAAAGAATCGTTGGATTTAATTGCTAAACTCGACAAAAAAACAAAGAGTCTTCATGACGAGTTGTTTGCATTAGAGGCGCGCCTAAATACACTTTTTAATGAGTCACACTCTGCAGCAGAAGCGGAGAGATATGCAGACTTACTTGTCGAATTTAAAAAAATAAAGCAGGAATTTTTACACCTTGAAGAGCAGATATTTGTGCTGCTTGAAGAGATTAGAACCTCTGGCATCAAAGCCACATTAGATAAAATCTATAACCTTGAAAAAGAAAACGAACTGGTTTCTTTTCACTTGGTTGCCTTATTAGATAAAGCTCAGAAATTTTCTTTGGATGCTGCGAACAAAGCGGAGCAAGATGAAAAAGAGGCAATCGTGTATATCTCAACCATTTTAGGCATTGCATTTTTACTCGGTATTCTTATTGCTCTGTTTATTGGGCGTTCTATCACAACGCCATTGCATCTTTTGATCGACCGAATTCAAGGTGTTGTGAATGGGGGTGGAGACCTTACGTATCGAATTAACAGTCCAAGCAAGGACGAGCTTGGTGACGTGTCGAACATTTTTGATAGCTTTATGGCAAAACTGCAACACATTATTAAGAATGTTAATGTGTCTGCAGCGTCCCTCGGTAAGTCGTCTGAAACGGCGATAGGCATTATTAATAACACCTTAGATGGTGTCGAAAAGCAAAGTGCAGAAACGAGGCAGGTAAATGAATCGGTTCGACATTTAAGTGAAACAACGGTGGAAGTTGCGAAAAATACGCAAGATGCCTCAGCGGTTGCGGAGCGAGTGAAAACAAGGGTGTTGGAAGGTAAAAACTCGGCGAATGAATCTCAAGAGATCATTAAAAAGCTGGCGCTAGATGTTCAAACAACGTCTAAGGATATTAGTGCGTTAGTCAAAGAAACTGACAATATCGGTGCCGTTTTGGATACGATACAAGGCATTGCTGAACAAACTAATTTACTTGCGCTTAATGCCGCAATAGAAGCTGCTAGAGCGGGTGAAACAGGTCGAGGTTTTGCCGTTGTGGCCGATGAAGTTCGTTCTTTAGCGCAGCGTACACAAGAGTCAACGGTTGATATTAAATCCCTTGTTGAGAAGCTTCAGGCGGAAGCGGCAAAAGCAATGGACAGTATGAACAGAGGCAGTGCCGTCACAGAAGAGTGTCTGGAAAAAAGCCAACGTACGTCTGAGGTGTTTGATGAAGCGGCCGTGGCTGTGAATGAAATTTATGCTTTTAATACGAAAATTGCTTCAACGACGGAAGAGCAAGCGTCAATTGCCGAATTAGTGCAAGTGAGTATCGAAAACATCAATAAAATATCGGAACAGACTCGAACTGATACGCAATCAGCGGTGCAATCAAACGAAGATATCGGCAAACGTTTAGCCGATTTGAATGCCAACTTAAGCGAATTTAAATGTTGAGCATTCTGATGGCTACATTTAATAACATTACTGGGCGGTGCCTTTTTGTTGTAAACAAACATACAAAATAATAATGGTAGATTGAATGCGATAAGGTGTAGCGATGTTGGCTATTTGGAAAGGAAAAGGTTGGATTGTTCCTGTTGTTTTCATCGCTGCTTTTGTTGATGTTCAGGTCGTTATTGATTACTTCATGGGTGAGGGATTCTATAGCGATAATCGATGGGTGAAAATTCTGGCATTGGTGGTCGTCGCTATCATTCTTGGCGGGATTGGCTATTTATTGAATAATCGAGATCGAATCATAGAGGTCGATTCAGAGACTGGAAAAAAGACCAAGTCACCGGCGCATACTTTGTTGTTTTTACCAATCGAAGTATGGGCTGTCATGGTTCCTTTTGTTTTTTTAGGCGTGGACTATTTTAACGCGGAGCAAGAAAGTAAAACGCTTATTTACCTTGAAAACCCTAGGGTAAATGATATTTACGGTGTTGATTTTTCAAAGATCTTTAAAAATGAAGACCCTATTTATAAATACGGTGCTATGGTTGTTGTGTCCGTTGATATGAATCTTATTGAAGTGCAAAGCAGTACCCATGCCTATGATGGGAAAAGCGGCATTAGAAAAGACATGCATAACGGCAAAGTCAAAGAAGCCTTCTATTACGCCGATGAGGTGACGTCATTCACGATTCGCGAATTGGTTAAATTCTATGGAGATGGCGCGATTTTTTCCGTGAGTCGAGAGTGATAACATTTTTATAGCGCGATGCGTGTTTTGCCCAATGGCCATTGTATTGGGAACCGCATATCGGAAAAAAAAAGACCAACCGTTAAACGGTTGGTCTTTTTGTTTAAGAGGTGAAAATTAATGTTATTTCGCTTTTTCTTCAGCCGCTTGGATACTTTTTTGTATTAACGGTGAGATGGTTAAGCCTTGAACAATGATCGAGAAAATAACCACAACGTAGGTGATGATGACCATAATGTCATGCAGATCCAACCCTTCAATTTTAAGTTGATTAGAAGGAATAGCCGCCGCCATTGCAAGCGCAAGCCCACCGCGTAAACCACCCCATGTTAGAATCTTGACGGAGTGCTTGTCGTATTCGCGATAGCGTTTGAAGAAAAGGTAAGGTGTACCAACGCTGATAAATCGAGCGAAAAGTACCACAGGCACCATGACCAAACCTAAGCCTATAATCTCCCATGACAGCGGCATTGTCACAATCAACATACCAATGATCAAGAACAGCAAAGCATTTAGGAAGCTGTCGGTAGCGTGCCAAAAATCTTTTACATAGCGCGTACCGTCTGGGCCGCGTCTTTTAGAGGCTTTTGCACGGGTAATGTTCCCAAGAAGAATACCGCTGGTCACCATGGCCAATGCGCCAGAAATTTCCCAAATATTGGCAAGTGCAAAACCCGCTGAGGGAATCGTCAAGGTGACAAGTAAGCGAGTGTTGATGTCTTTACAGTTAATGATGACAAAGTGGCCGACAACGGCGATGACAAGACCAAACACAATACCGCCAATGGCGTCGACTAAGAATAGCTCGGCCACTTCTTGGAAGCTGGCTTCTGTACCATAAAATGCCACGGCGAAAATAGTGGTAAAGATAACCAAGCCAACACCATCGTTAAACAAGGACTCCCCTTCGACTTGAATCGAAATGCCTTGCGGCGCGCTCATTTGCTTGATGATTGCCAAAACGGCAATCGGGTCAGTTGGACTGATCAAAGCCCCGAACAGCAAGCAATAGATAAAAGGAATCGGGAAGCTTAAAAGCTCGAATAAATAGTAGCTCAAATAACCCACAATAAAGGTTGAGACGAGCGTGGAAAACAGCACCAATATGGTGATTTCCCATCGTTGTCGTTTCAATGCGGCAAGGTCAATTTCTAACGCCCCAGCAAACAACAAAAAGCCTAACATGCCTTTCAAAAGCAACTGGTTAAAATCGATACCAGCGACGACTTGTGTAATGAATAATGCCGTTTCATCCCCCAGCATTTTTACCGCAAGAATCAGAAGCAAAGAAATCACTACAGAGCCTGTGGTAATGGCAATAGTGGTTTGCATTTTTAGGATGTATTGGTTGGTAAAAGCGATAAAAACCGCTAATGCCGATAGAAAACAGATGAGGTACCAAGCGTTCATTCGAGAACCTTAACATTTATCAGTAAGATGAAATTCAAAAAAAGGTGCATAGGGGGGATGCTGGGACTGTATGTTATCCCTAGAGGTTGCCACTGTCACGGGTTTCACTGTACAAAAAGTGAACCTAATGCGTTTCCTCATAAATAAAGTAGGTTTATGACGCATATTGGTAATTTTTTACTCATTTTCTTCTGTAATTTAGTTACAAAACCTAACCAAATGGTTGGTTTATAATGAAGCCAACGCCCAACAATAGTATAATCGCGCCCAATTACGCTATATGAAATTTAGTGACATTTTTAGGAGTATATTTATGGCAACACCTTCGCAGCATGACTTACGCAATGACTTTCGAACATTATTAGCAAGTGGGAAATGTTATTACACCGCTTCTACTTTTGATCCTATGTCGGCACGTATTGCTGAAGACCTTGGTTTTGAAGTCGGTATTTTAGGAGGTTCTGTCGCGTCATTGCAGGTATTGGCTGCGCCAGATTTTGCTTTGATCACATTGAGTGAATTTACCGAACAAGCGACCCGTATTGGTCGTGTTGCCCGCTTGCCTATTATTGCGGATGCGGATCATGGTTACGGTAACGCGTTGAATGTGATGCGAACGATTGTCGAGCTTGAGCGTGCCGGTGTTGCCGCGTTAACGATTGAAGACACACTGTTGCCTGCCAAGTATGGTCATAAATCGACAGATTTGATTCCGGTAGAAGAAGCCGTTGGTAAACTAAAAGCCGCACTAGAAGCGCGTATCGACCCTATTATGAGCATCATTGCTCGTACCAATGCAGGTCAATTGACGACAGAAGAAACCATTGCGCGAGTAAAAGCATACCAGGCGGTTGGTGTTGATGGTATTTGTATGGTCGGGATTCGTGATTTTGCACATCTAGAAGAAATTACCCAGCACATTACGATCCCCGTTATGTTGGTGGCGTATGATAACCCTGAATTACGAGATCGTGAGCGTCTTGCCGCGAATGGTGTGCGTATTGTTGTCAATGGGCATGCGGCGTATTTCGCAGCGATCAAGGCAACTTACGACTGTTTGCGTGAGCAACGTGGCATTGCAGAAGGCACATTAAATGCATCCGAATTGTCGACGCGTTATTCTACATTGGAAGAAAACCGCGTGTGGGCGAACAAGTATATGGATGTCCAAGAGTAAACTAAAACGGCTTTTAGGTATTAAAAACGAGAAAGGCCAACGTAATCGTTGGCCTTTTTTGTGGCAGTACGAAACGTGTTTGTCGCAACGAGGCTGTCGTTAGCCCAATTGTTCTAATTGCTCGTAAGCGTTGCGCAGCCAAACCTTCATTCGTTGACGCTCAGCAATGTTCATGATGCCTTTGTCATTTGCTACAGCCCAAAAGCTGCTGTTGTTAAAATCGATTTTTTGCGCCAATTTACTTTGTAGTTTAGGTAACTCAATGATCAAAGCATCACGTGCAATGGCTTTCTTGAAGGTGTCCGACTTCTGGAAACGAGAATAGTCGCTTCCTCGACCAAGGTTTTGCACGACAACAAAATCAACGGAAGGTTGAGTATAGCGGTCAAGCAGCGCGTCTAACAATGTGACAGAATCCGCACCGTCATCCATTACATGCCAAAGGCAAACTTGATACCCCATTTCATCCATTAAACCAAATACATCGGTTTCTTCAATCCATTTTCCGAGTGGCTCTGCGGCTTGTGCTGCTAAGTCAATAATGAAATCGCGATCGGGATATTCCTCAATGGCGGCTAACATACCATCCAAACTGTCTTCCTCTCCTATCAGAATAGGGGACGAGAATTCATTGTAAAAACGCGAAAAAGTACCGTGTGAACTGTCGCAGTCAAATCCTAAAAAGGGTTGATCATTATCAATATAGAATTGAGCCAAAACACGCGCGGTCATGGATTTTCCAACCCCGCCTTTTTCACCACCTACAAAATGTACCTTACCCATTTAAATTTCCTCATTGAAGCTGAACGTCGCTGTGTTTGAAAGGGCCGAATTAACTGTCTGTTTTTATCAAGGATACTGTATCAACATTTTTTGAAAAAGCATGGTGCTTTCATGACAAAGTAACAGAAAAAGAATAAATGGGTTAGTTGTATAGGGGATTCAGTGGCTTCACTAGGTGCTTAAATGAATAAGTGCTAGCCTAAAGGGCGATACATAACATAAGGATTATTTTATGGAGATCTTAGCGTTTTTATTTATTGGTGCGCTGGCGGGTTGGCTAGCAGGTCAACTCGTGAAAGGCGGTGGCTTTGGTTTGATTGGTAACATCGTAATTGGTGCTGTGGGTTCTTTTATCGGCGGGTTTACCTTTCACTTACTGGGTTTGTATTCGGGCAGTTTTTTAGGATCATTGGTGACGGCGACGGTCGGAGCCATTATTCTGCTGTATGTTGTACGTCTGGCAAAATCATAGATTGCCCCTTTTTTTAATGAATCAGTCCGTATCTTTGTTTTAATAAAAAAGCCCGTATTTTTGACACGGGCTTTTTTGATGGTGATGTTTAACCCCAGAACTTAGATAAGTTCTAACTCTTCCATGATGCGACGAATGGTGGATTTTGTGCTGTCTTGCAGTGGCACCATAGGCAGACGGCATTCCTCAGTACAAAGACCTAATAATGACATGGCGTATTTCGGGCCGGCAGGGTTGGGTTCAATAAACAGTGCGTTGTGCAAAACAAATAGTTTGTCCTGCAGCTGACCCGCTTCCACGAATTTTCCTTCGCGACACAGACGCTGTAATTCCACAACGTGTTTTGGTGCGACGTTTGATGTAACCGAAATGCAGCCATTGCCACCGCCAACGTTATAAGCAACGGTGGTGATGTCGTCGCCACTTAGAAAATTGAAGGGTTTGTTAATTAAAGCGCGTTCGCGAATAGGGCGAGTCAAGTCGCCCGTTGCGTCTTTGACGCCAATGACTCTGGGTAACTCCGCAAGACGAGCCAAGGTACTGACTTCTAAACCAACCACAGAGCGCGGTGGAATATTGTAAAGAATAATAGGCAGTTTGCTGTTGTCGTGAACGTATTTGAAGTGTTCATACAAACCAGTTTGATTAGGACGATTGTAATAGCCAGCCACATGCAAGGTAGCGTCGGCACCTGCTTGATAAGCGTATTCAGAATAATTAACGGCTTCCACAGGGTTGTTGGAACCTGCACCTGCGAGCACAGGCACTGCTTTATTGGCTTCTTGGACGGTAATTTCAATCACGCGTTTGTGTTCATGTTCGCTCAGGGTGGGTGACTCACCAGTGGTGCCAACCGGAACAAGGCCGTTAATGCCTTGATCGATTTGCCAGCGAACAATATTTCGCAAAGCGGCTTCGTCTAATTGGCCGTTACGAAATGGTGTGATTAATGCTGTAATTGCGCCGTAGAACATACTAATGCCTCATTTTAGGCCGGTATGCATTCTGCTGAAAAGAAAAGGAGACCGTCAGCGAGAATGCTGCCGGGGAGTTGTTTGTATCTTAATTCCGCACGTCAGCACCGCAAAGCTTTTTAGCCTTACGTTTATCGCCGTTGCGTTTATTAAAGACACTGTTGTTCATAAAGATAAAGATTCATTTATTGACTTGAATTTCTATGCTGACGTTTTTCTTAATAAAGGTCAATATGTTGAAGTATTTTTCTTTAACGTATTTTTTACGTTGCATTGTGGTTAATGGGTGAGCCGGAATTACCTTGCTTACGACCGTTATGGTGTGGCGTTTGATAGAAAAATGAGTGGCAATAAAAAACGCTCCTATGAGCGCTTTTTATTGTCCATTTGGATGTTTAGCCGTCAGCGTTGATCTTATTGATTAGTTCGGCTAGTACTTTGTCCGCTTGATCATTACTGATTTGGCAGGTTCCTGCATTGAGGTGTCCGCCACCGCCGTAAGAAAGGCAGAGCTCGCCAATGTTGGTGTTGGAAGATTTGTTGAGGATGGACTTACCGACCGCAAAGACAATGTTTTGTTTTTTCAATCCCCACATTTTATGGATCGATATATTGCAATCAGGATAAAGCGCATAGATAACAAAGCGATTGGTGGCGTAAATGATGTCTTCTTCGGTGAGATCTAACACCACCAGGTTGCCGTGTTGGCTTGCGCAGCGTTGTATTTGTTTCTGTGCAAGAGCGTCGTGTTCTAGATATAAATCGACACGCTCTTTGATGTCTTCCAACGCCAGTATTTGCTGAATACTGTGGTCGCGGCAATAATCAATCAGTTTCATCATGAGCTGATAATTGGAAATACGGAAATCACGGAAACGGCCGAGTCCTGTTCTTGCATCCATAATAAAGTTTAATAAAACCCACTCTTGTGGGTTTAACACTTCTTCTTTTGAGAATTGCGCTGAGTCGCCCTTGTCGACGGCTTCCATCATGTCTGTTGAGATATTGGGGAATTTAGCAATGCCACCATAATAATCATAAACAACACGCGCTGCCGAAGGCGCTGCTGGGTCAATGATGTGATTTTCAATGTGACTGTCGTTTCGTACGGTCTCACTTAAATGGTGATCAAAAGCCAAATGACAGCCTTCCACATAAGGAAGGTTGGTGGTGATGTCATTTGGCCCTATGTCAATCTTGCCATCCTGCATGTCTTTGGGATGAACAAAAAGAATATCGTCGATGATGTTTAAATCTTTGAGTAAGACGGCACAAACCAAACCGTCGAAGTCACTGCGTGTTACTAAGCGAAATGTTGTTGACATGAATATCCCGTTTTTTAATAAGTTATAAATGCAATATCAAAGTACGTTTCATTATTTGCTAAAAATAAACGCTTCTGTTTCAAGTAATTGCTTGGTCCAAAGGTCGTAGGCCTTATGGTTCAAGTGTAGTTTATCGCCTTCAAATAGGTTTTCTTTTATTGCTCCTTGTTTGTCTAGGAGCGTAGAAAACAAATCAAGATATTGTGTATTTGGTCGAGTTTTAGCTAATCGAGCCAATTGAATGTTGGTTTTTTCAATGGTGCTACGCATTGCGATACGAGCTGGGCTGCACTTGATACTGATTAGCGTGACAGGAATCCCCGGCAGATGACGATCAATTTTTTGCAGTAGTTCAATATAAAGCTCAACAACTTTGTTACTGTCACAATGATTACCGATGTCGTTGTCGCCAGCGTAAATAACCAGGGAGCGAGGTTTGTGCGGCAAAATAATACGTTCAAAATAGTAGACGCAGGCTTCTAAAGTGGCTCCGCCAAAACCAAGGTTTATTCCGTCTTTATCGCGGAAGTGCTTTGCAAAATCACTCCATAAGCGCATGGTGGATGAACCGTAAAAAGCCACAGGTTGCTCTTTATATTCTTGATACGCCAAATGAAATTCGAGTTCGCGAACGTCGGATTCAAATTCGACGTCAATTTGGTTTAAACTCATCACATTGGACCGGTAGCCATTTTTACCACTGAAAATAGGGTACTTATGTATTTCTCTAGACAGTTCAACCGCTTCGCTGACGTAGCCTTTGTACTCTTCTTGATAAGACGCTAGAAAGGCATTTAGGGCTTTTTTATCCGTGTAATCGACTTTACTAGACAGTTTGAAGGCGGGTTTGATAATGACGGTATATATGTTGTGATCTGCTCTTTTGTCAAAGTTAGCCACAACGATAGGCACTATCCAAGGCTCATCACTGCCCATGGAACCAGCAAGTTCAAAGGCATGCGGTAAAAATGTACCTGGTGATTGATGTGTGCCAAAACTTTGACCTTCTGGAGAAATCATCAATGGGAAGTTTTGATGTAATGTTTCCTGAGACTGCGAAATGAAATCGTCGTACTCGGGTGTGTCTTTGCAGAGGTCATCCCAGCTGTTGATAAAAATATTCCCGAATCGGTTATAAAAATCATCTCGCCAGAATTCACTCTCCTTGCTACGACGCACTACTCGCTGCCCAGAAACACCGTATTCATTATCGATGACCATAGCGCCAATAAATTGCGCGTCCATAGAGAAGCGAAAGCCATTCGGTAAGCGGTTAGTTGGTGAGCCTAATAAATGGTTATAAATGAACAGTGAACCGGCTTTTTTTGGCAGGTTTTCTAAGCCTTTAATAACATAAGGAACTTGTTGGAACGCTTGCTTAAAAAGTTCTGTACTTAAACGTCTGGCGTCCAAAGCGGGCGTTTCTTTCGGTAAACTATTGATTGTGTCATACACATTTTGGAGGTGGCGATAAAAGGCATTTTCACGCTGTAAGTCTTTTAATATATCTAGACACATACCAGAAATGGTTCTTTCCAATACACAGCCAAAATGCAAACATTTATAGAGAACGCCAAAGGCTTCGTCTGTGGTAATGGCGCTTTTGAGCAATTCGCTCACCTTGTAAAGCGGTGAGCTCACTGGTAATAGCGCGGCATTTTGTTCAATTACGTTACTAACGGCCAATACTTCATCGTTGGCAATTTGAGATAAATAACGCATACGAGCGGCTAATAAGTGCGTTCCAATCAACCAAATTAATCGATATAAGTACTTCGCAGAAAATTTAGGGCTCTCATTGAAGATTTCTAGCAAGTCATCTTGTTTGATGAATAAGATGCTGCTGTCTCTGGATGAAATAATCGATGTGCGATTTTTAAGGGTGGTGTTTTGTGTCGCCCAAGCCAGAACAGTGCCGGCGCGAGAAATGGATCGGGTGGTTATGATATCACCAGATTCCGTTTGGTAACTGACCACCACTTTGCCTTTTATCAGTAAGTACAGACCGTCAGCGAGCTGATCTTGTTGGCACAGTATGTCGCCTTGATGTGCGAGCAATATAGACGCCTTTTTGGCCAGAGTGTGAATTTCAACCTGTGTGAACGTCTCACAAAACGGTGCGTAATTTAGCAGGCTAATAGCGTCTTTGAGTGCATGGGCTTGTGTTTCATAGTTTACCAGTGGGCGAGTTTCTTCAAATGCCAACGATTCATTGGAGAAGAAGGGGCGCGTTTGGTTTTGCACATTGGTCAGAACAGGCAGCGATTCTTGATACACAAATTGCAAAAACTGGCTTGCGAAGGTCAAGTTGGCATCGAGGATTTTTTGCAGCTCAATGATTGGCCACACAAGTAAAGTCGAAGACTTTGTTGCTGTGAATGTGGTGGCATAGCGTGAAGGGTGACGGAACGCAGACCAGCCAATAGGCGATAATAGGGTATTAATCAGGCCAACGTTATAGGATTTTCCTGTTTCTTGTAATGGCACAGAAATGCCGACTTCGCCTTCTAATAGAAAATAGAGGTGCTGACCAATTTCAAACTGTTTGGCCAGCACTTCTCCTGTGCTTAATTTTTTGATGCTAGCAAGGTCGGTTAAAGATGACATGAGTTCTGCATCAACATCTGCCATGAAAGGGAAAGCTTTAATGTGTTTTGTTACGTTCATCTTTCTATACCTCAAATCTATATTGCTAGTTAGGGCGTTTGATCGTTACGGTTTCGCCTAAGAGTGCATAATCATTGCCACCGAGTCGTGCGAGCGGGTTGAGCTTTTTATTATCGACAACAGTGCGATCGTCACTTTGGCTTAAAATATCATCGTCAATGTGTACATTGAGTATCTCTAAATAACAGGCTTCTAAAGAAGAATTGCCCAATTTATGCCTGTCGTACAATCGACAATGAAGCGCTACTTTTGCTTCGGCTATTCGTGGCAAGCTATCGACGAACGCAGCGAGTGATAAATTGTTCTTTGAAAGCTCAGAAACGCCGTAATCTAAAGTAGCGGCACTGTCGTTGACGGCATGGATGAGGTCGCCGCTAGGAATATGCAAAACACATTCCTTTTCACGTATAAGGTTGCGTTTTGTGTCTTTCGCCGTTGAATCGGCTTTGTCTCCGATGGAAACGACCAGTAGAGCAGGGTCGGAGGAGAGTGCGGCAAAATAAGAAAAGGGAGCGAGATTGAAACTCTCGTTTTCGTTTTTGGTCATGATCCACGCAATAGGGCGCGGTGTAATGGTTTGAGTGATCAGATGATAGCGCTGATTGCCGCTGAGTTGATCAAACTGGAAACGCATAGACTTCCCCCGTTGTTATGAAACATGTCTTGTTAAATTACTACAGATACCAATCAGTTGTGAATGTTTGAGTGGAAACTTATGAAATTTATTGTAACAAGTCGTGGGAGAGGGAGTGCGAGCCAGTGTGATATGTCACGATGGCTCGGGGGATTGAGGTTTGGGCTTCGTTCGTTAGTAGGCTTCAATGATGCTATTAAAGGCAATCACGACACGATCTTTTTCGCCAAAATAAGGCAGTGCAGAGTGTTTTAAGTAGGACGGAAAAATAACAATTTGCCCTTCTGTTGGCACAAAGTCCCATACACCATGACCTCCAAGGTACGCGGTGCCTGGATCGGCGTAATGTTCTGCATTTACTCGTGGGTCGTAAAAACGGTTCAAACCACCGTTGCCTTCTGTTGCGGCATCACCAGGCTCTAAATAATAAATACCACACCAAGAGCAATTAGGATGTGAGTGGGCGTCATGATAGCCGCCTTTTTGAGTGACGTGATACCACGACTCAATAATATGTGCGTCGGCTTCCATGTCTTCTGGCCAGAATGCTTGGTTCACTGAGGCCGCGATTTCTAAAATGAGTTCTTCTAGTGTGCGTTTGGCTTCCATGATGTTGGCATCAGCAAGATCTAGAAAATCTAATGTGCTTTCATGAAGTGCGTGTTTGGCTTTGGGGGCTATTCGACTTTCAATCGCCGTTGTTTGGGCTGCTTTTTGCTCGTAGATTGCGGCGAGTAGCGCGTCTTTTAAAAAATCATGGTCTGGCATTTGAGTAACGTAAAGCGGTGTCGTCCATACGTTAATTTCTTCGATGATAGGGGCGTTGCTCATGGTATTTTGCCTGCAGAGGTCTTTGGCTGAATCGTAAAAATATGTGTTAAGCGGGTATGTCTAATTCGGTGGCCACGGGCTTGTAACCGCAAAACATCATGACTAAGTTGCGAAACCCTGTCTCGCTGCCTGGCCCTTCTAACCCTTTGATACTTTTATCAATTAAGGCTAGATAATTTTGCATGTAAGGCAAGGTGATTTTGTTGTGACGTGACATGGCGCTTTCATAAAATGGAATGCGTTTATCCCAGATTCTTTCTGCTTGGCAAGCTTGTCTGAAGCTCGTCGATTGCATGGCTTGATATAAATTGTTAAGCGTTTGGATTTCTCGGTTAAACAGCCAAAGAATAATGCTGGCTTCCACGCCTTCACCCATGAGTTGATTCAAACAATGCATCGCGTCTTTGGCTTTACCCATGAGAATGCGATCGCTGAGATCATAAATGGAATAGCGGCTGCTGTCGGCAACGGATTCAACCACTTGTTCGGCGTCAATCTGGCAACCTTTACCATGCAGTAAAGCTAGCTTCTCAAGCTCTTGAGAAAGCGCCAATAAGTTACCTTCGCCGCGTTCACAGATGAGGCTGGCTGCGTCACGCGTTAACGAAAGGTCGAGGGCTTGCGCACGTTGTTGTACCCAAGCAGGCAGTCGACTGGCATCGATTGGCCAAATTTGGACGAACACGCCTTGCGATTCTAGCTGTGTAAACCACTTTGCCTTTTGAGTACGAGCATCGATTTTAGGCAAGGTCAGTAGAATAATGTTGTCTTCACTGAGTGACTGACCGAGTTGAGCAAGTGCTTTGCTGTGCTTTTCGCCCATTTTGTCGATTTGAATGTCGAAGAGTCGACGAGTGGAAAACAGCGACAGGCTTTGGTTTTCATTAATCACATCTTGCCAATCAAACTGAGAGTCGGCGACAAAACGTAAGCGCTCATCGATATTATGGTGTTGAGCGGCTTTACGAATGTTGTCGGCGGCTTCTTGACACAATAAAACCTCATCCCCAGAGATAATGTAAATGGGCGCGAGGTTTTTTTTGAGCTGTTGGATTAACTGATCAACTCTAACTTTCATTGTGTTGGCTTAACCGTGATACGGGTTACAGGGGCGCATAACTTAAGTCATAAAGGAGCTGACTGGCGAGAGCTTCATTCATGATGTCAGTTTGGGTCGTGTTATAAGACAGCTTAGCGCTTTCTTCAGCATCTTGATTGGTTAGGGTTTTGTTTGTGCTGATGGCTCTTGGGCCGAAAAGCGATTTTCCATCCGCTTGGCGAATAAAGTAATGACTGCTCAACGTGCGCTGAATTTGCGACACATCATTGGATGCATTACGTGCTAGCTCTATGTCGGATGACGTGATTTTATTGATTTTGAGTTCTAACGTGCTTTTGTTTGCATTGGCTTTGTTAATAATGACAACACCGGCTTTTGTTAGTGCAATGCGCAGTGATTGGTCAAAGCTGTCCGAGCCACTGTCAGACGTCAGTGTTAGGGTCTTCAGTCTGCTTGGCACGTTTACTTCGCCACGTAAGTGAAAGCCACAAGCGACAATACTCATGGCCAGCAAAGCTAATAACAGTAAGCGAGTGGTTTGTATCAATGTGGCTGTCATATCCGT
The DNA here is from genome assembly GCF_000508165.1 of Marinomonas profundimaris. Lineage (GTDB taxonomy): Bacteria > Pseudomonadota > Gammaproteobacteria > Pseudomonadales > Marinomonadaceae > Marinomonas > Marinomonas profundimaris. Next base: position 269,329 of record NZ_AYOZ01000001.1, read on the forward strand.
GATCTCTGGATGATTAAGAAGTCATACAATGAAGAAAATAAGGGACGCCTCTGCCATCCCTTATTTTTTCTTCATTTAGTTAGCAACAATATTTACTAAGCGACCAGGAACCACGATCACTTTGCGTACGGTTTTGCCTTCAAGGAATTTAGTCACCCCAGGGTGAGCTAATGCTTCCGCTTCAATGGTTTTGCTGTCTGCACTGGCAGACACGGTCAATTCGGCGCGCTTTTTACCAAGCACTTGAACAACGATGGTTAGTTCGTCTTTTACCAATGCCGTTTCATCTAGAATTGGCCATTGTGTATCCACTACGTTACCTGTGTGGCCAAGGTCAGCCCAAAGCTGGTGGGCAATGTGAGGTACGATTGGCGACAACAATAAGGTGGCGGCTTCGAGCGCTTCTTGTACTACCGCTAAGCTCAGTTCAGATTGGTCTTCAAACTTGCTTATCTCGTTACAAAGCTCCATTACCGCGGCAATGGCTGTGTTGAAGGTTTGGCGACGTTCGATATCATCCGTTACTTTTTGGATGGTTTCGTGCGTTTTGCGGCGTAGCGTTTTTTGAGCACCATTCAGCGCGTCAATGTTAAGTTTGCCTACTTTTCCAGCGTTCATGTGGCGGTAAGATAGTGCCCACAAACGACGTAAGAAGCGAGACGCACCGTCAACGCCAGAGTCGTTCCATTCAAGTGATTGCTCTGGTGGTGCGCTGAACATGATGAACAAACGTACCGTGTCTGCACCATATTTCTCAATCATTTCTTGAGGGTCGACCGTGTTGCCTTTTGACTTCGACATTTTGGTGCCGTCTTTGTTAACCATACCTTGCGTTAATAGGCGTTTGAACGGCTCGTCAGAGTTTACTAAGCCCGCGTCACGAAGCAATTTATGGAAAAAACGTGAGTACAATAAATGCAAGATCGCGTGCTCAACACCACCCACGTACTGGTCAACAGGAAGCCAGTAATTTGCTTCTTCTGTTAACATGGCATCTTTTGAATCTGGGCAGCAGTAACGTGCAAAGTACCAAGACGACTCCATAAATGTGTCAAATGTATCGGTTTCACGTTCTGCTTCTTCGCCATTGAACATAATGGCAGAAAAGTCAGGGTTGTTCTTGATGGGTGAATTAACACCATCCATCACAACATCCGTCGGTAATACGACAGGTAATTGATCGGCAGGAACAGGTACAACAGAGCCGTCTTTTAGGTTGATGGTTGGTATCGGTGTGCCCCAGTATCGCTGACGGCTTACGCCCCAATCGCGTAGACGGTAATTGACTTTGATTTCGCCTACTTTGTGTTCCGTCATCCATGCGGCAATGGCGTCGAAAGCGTCTTTGAACGCCAAGCCATCGAATTCACCAGAGTTAAACAACACGCCTTTTTCAGTGTAAGCGGCTTTTTCAATATCAAATGCCACATCGTCAGCGGGTTTAATGACTTGCTTGATTGGCAAATCGTATTTTTTGGCAAATTCGAAATCACGTTGATCGTGTGCAGGAACTGACATCACCGCGCCAGAACCGTATTCCATTAAGACAAAATTGGCCGCAAAAACAGGAACGATATCGCCGGTAATAGGGTGGATCGCTTTGAATCCGGTGTCGATGCCTTTTTTCTCAACTGTTGCCATATCGGCTTCGGTGGTCGACATCAGCTTGCTTTCAGCGATGAAATTCGCCAATGCCGGGTTGTTTTTAGACGCTTCCAAAGACAATGGATGTTGCGTCGCAACGGCAACGTAAGTCACACCCATAATGGTGTCTGGGCGAGTCGTATAAACAGACAGGCGATCTTCTTTACCTTCAACGGCGAAACTAAATTCTAACCCTTCAGAACGACCAATCCAGTTACGTTGCATGGCCTTTACTTTTTCAGGCCAGCCGTCCAGTTGATCAAGGTCATTTAACAATTCTTCAGCGTAATCTGTGATGCGAATAAACCACTGAGATATTTCTTTTTTCTCAACGGTTGTGCCACAACGCCAGCAAGCGCCGTCTTCTACTTGCTCGTTAGCAAGCACTGTTTGGTCTTCTGGGCACCAGTTAACCGCGGCGGTTTTTTTGTAGGCTAGGCCTTTTTCGACCAATTGTGTGAAGAACCATTGTTCCCACTTGTAGTATTCCGGTGTGCAAGTGGCAACTTCACGATCCCAGTCATAACCAAAACCAAGCTCTTTCAACTGGCCTTTCATGTAGGCGATGTTTTCTGTTGTCCATTTCGCTGGCGCTGTTTTGTGTTTGATGGCAGCGTTTTCTGCGGGTAGACCAAATGCATCCCAACCCATAGGTTGAAGTACGTTTTTTCCTTGCATGCGTTGGTAGCGAGAAATAACATCGCCAATGGTGTAATTACGCACGTGACCCATGTGCAGGCGACCGCTTGGGTATGGGAACATAGAAAGGCAGTAGAACTTCTCTTTGTTGGTATCTGCGACGGCTTTGAAGACTTTATTTTCGTCCCAAAAAGATTGAGCCGCTTGTTCAATTTGCTGCGGATTATATTGTTCTTGCATGATGTGTTCTTATCCCATGATCGACGAGAGGTGAGTAGACCTGTATTCTCTTTTAGAAAGAGGCGCATTATAGCGACATAGCGCAAAATAATGGCGAAATGGCCAACAGAGTCTGAAAATATCCGTTATTTTATAGAGATGGCGCTCTAATTAGAAGGCGCATCGAGGAGGAGTTATGAATTCTATGAAAAAAGATCCGTCAAAAACCGAAATCAATACCAGTTTGGTAGAAGAAGCTCGAAAAACACTGATCGGCGCCAAAGATTGGTTGCTAGAAGATGTGTCTTTAATGACCGCATATTGGCACGACAAAATGGGTTATACCGAAGCCTGGGTGGACGCTAATTGGCATTTAGTACTGGATGAAGGGCATGAATTGGTCGAAGAGTTTGATGATAAAGAAGATGCGGCACTGCTATGGCTTATTAATCACGCCAATAATAACCCTGTTCCATTGGAAGATTGTCATGTTGCCGGCACGATGGCGGACGCAGGAACTTACCATTGTATGGCGTGTGGTCATGATAATGTGGTCGAAACCAAGCAAACTTTAGCGCCTTGTGAAATTTGCCATTATGGTTTGATGTCGACTCATGAGAGTCGAGCTGTCAGCGAGTAATATCGTGAGGGTTGCAGTAGTGATCAACTCCCTTGAGCACTACTGCAGAACAATTTTTTACGCCTTTCGTCGCGCGATAACACCACTTAAATACGAAAAAACCACACAGAGTAAAAGCAGTATTATTGTTGGCCAATAACCCCATTGAACATAAGGTGTAACGCCGCTAAATGCTTTCGCTTCAGCGGTGAGAGTTGTTCTTTCAAACTGAGGCGCTTGAGCCACTACTTCCCCTTTTTCATTAATAAACGCGGTGACACCCGTATTGGTTGCTCGAATCACATAACGTCCTGATTCTTTGGCTCTAAATTGTGCGATTTGCAAATGCTGCCAAGGGCCAAATGATGTGCCAAACCAACCGTCATTACTGATGGTTACTAGAAAATCACTGTCCCTTACCATGCGACGAACTTGTTCAGAATAAACAATTTCGTAACAAATGAAAGGTGCCACGCCCCATTCGCCAACTTGCAAGACAGGTTGATTTTCGTCACCCGATTTGAAACTCGACATGGGCATGTCAAACACATCTAGAATGGGGCCAATGTAGTTTGAAAATGGAATATACTCACCAAAAGGAACCAGTCTGCGTTTGTAGTACAGCCCAAAACCATCACCGGTCGCCCAAATGGCGTTGTAGTAATTCTTTTTGTCTTCACCGACGTCTGGAATGCCGGTAATTAATGTGGTGTTTGTATTCGCCAACTCTTCGCTAAAAGAGGAAAAGTAAGGCTTAATTTGTGGGTAAGAATAGGTGATGGCGGTTTCTGGCCAAACCACCAATTCGCTGTCTAAATGCTCGATAGTAGCTTGCTGATAGTAGGCGAGTGATTTTCCTGCCGTTTGGGCGAGCCATTTTTCATCTTGGCTTACATTACCTTGTATCAAGGTGGTTTTTAATGTGCCCGTTTGTTGAACCCACGCCACTGGAGAATAACTCAAAAAGGCAGAGCCGCCCCAAATTACGAATAAAGCGAACGCTTGAACCAGTAAGTTGGTTTTGTGTAATAACGCACCAGCAATCACGCTAGACGTCAGTACCACGGCCGCACTGGTGAGCCAAATCCCACCAATCGGTAACAGTTCAAATAACCATGTATTTTCTATAGCGTAACCGGGTAGTAGCCAAGGAAAGCCAGTGAAAAGCGTGCTTCGAGCAAATTCACCTAACAGTAGTGTAAGTGTAATCCATAAGCTCGCTGGCAGTTGTGGGAAACGCTGAATGAGGCGCCACGAAAGCCAAGACGAAAAAGCCCAAAATACGCACAGCGTCACCACGAAGGCGAGCGTGATTAGTCCAGCTATTATGCTGCCAACTTGGCCGTATTCGGCAATGCTGACATACACCCAAGAAACCCCAGTGCCAAAGAATCCTAATGCGACGGATGAACCTCGCCAACATGCCGTCTTTGCTGTTGGACTGGTGATAATTAGAGCACTAAAAGCAATAAGGCTCAGGAAATAACCGGGCCAAAAATGAAAGGGTGAAAAACTGGTTACACCAATGGCGCCAAAGATGGCGGCAATACTATAAATAATGGTGGAGGGTAGTTTAGAAAGGCGTGTTGCTAAACGAGGTTCCCACCCCGCCTTCGTGTCGATTAAGTCGGGGTGAGGTGTCGTCATATTATTCTAGTGTGTCTTCTGTTGGTTTGGTGACTCGAATCGTTTTAACACGTCGTCCATCAGATTTAACAATACGAAAGTGGAAGTTACTAAAGATCAATTCTTCATCGCGCAATGGTACATGGCCGAATTGCTGAACAAGAATACCGCCAATCGTATCAAACTCTTCTTCGTTGAAATCGACTTTAAAGAATTCATTAAAGTCTTCAATGGTGCACAGCGCGGGAACAAGATATACCCCAGCTTCGGTTGTCACTTGAATGCCTTCGTTTTCAAGCTTGTCTGTTTCATCTTCAATTTCGCCGACGATTTGTTCAAGCACGTCTTCGATGGTCACTAAGCCAGAAACACTGCCGTATTCGTCCAGCACAAGCGCCATATGGTAGCGTTTGGTTCTAAAGTCATTCAGCAATACGTTTAAGCGTTTACTTTCCGGAATGAAGTTAGCAGGGCGCAAGCGCGCTAAAATATCTTCTATCGTGACATTGCCGTCTTTGAACAACAGTGGCAGCAAATCTTTCGCGAGTAACACACCGAGAATTTCATCGGAGTCTTCGCCAACGACAGGAAATCGAGAATGAGCGGAATCTATGATTTTACGAATGGACGTTTTAGGGTCATCTTCGGACTTGATTATCACCATTTGGGACGGTGGAATCATAATGTCGCGAGCTTGCACTTCTGACACTTCTAGCGCGCCTTCAACAATCGTAAAGGCGTCACGGTCTATGATGTCTGACTTTACAGCGGCTTCTAGTAGTTTGACGATATCACTACGGCTACGCGGTTCATCGTTGAAAGCTTGGGTTAAACGTTCAAACCAAGATTTTTGTTGATCGTTTGGTACACTCGATCGGTCATCACTCATTAGGGTATTAGCTCACTCTTTTATCAAATAAGGGTCGGAAATAGACAGAGACGACAGTAACTGTGTTTCTATCGCTTCCATTTCATCTGCTTCATCATCATTTATATGGTCATAGCCGCATAAATGCAAGATGCCATGAATCGTCATATGTGCCCAGTGATGAAGAGGCACTTTGTTTTGTTCTTCCGCTTCGTTCTGTACGATTTGAGCACAGATGACTAAATCTCCTAATAAAGGGAGCTCTAGGCCAGGAGGTGCCTCAAATGGAAAGGAAAGAACGTTGGTTGGTTTGTCCTTACCACGATATTCGTGATTTAGCGCATGGCTTTCTTCTTCATCGACAATCCGAATGGTTACTTCAAGCTCTTCATCGGAATTGGCAAGGGCTGTTTCAACCCAAAGTCTGAAATCCGCTTCGCTTGGTAAATGCTTGGTGTCTTCAGTGGCAATTTGTAGATCGAGCTCTAAAATTGCCATTATTTGTCCCCCGACGTTTGCTCTGCTTGTGCCGCTAAGCGTGCATCCGTACGAGCTTTTTTTACGGCTTCTTCTTCTATATCAAAACGGTCATAGGCTTCGACGATGCGTTGCACAATAGGGTGACGAACCACATCTGACGAGCTAAACATGGTCATGCTGATACCGCTGACGCCTTTTAGAACATGCATAGCTTGTGCTAAGCCTGACGTGGTGCCGCGAGGTAAATCGACCTGTGTCGTATCGCCAGTGATGACCGCGGTTGAACCAAAACCAATGCGCGTCAAAAACATTTTCATTTGTTCGCGCGTAGTATTTTGGCTTTCATCTAGAATGATAAACGCATTGTTTAATGTACGGCCGCGCATGAACGCAAGCGGTGCGATTTCAATGACGTTTTTTTCGATGAGTTTATCGACCAATTCGAAACCGAGCATTTCATACAAAGCGTCATAAAGTGGACGTAAATAAGGGTCGATCTTTTGAGAAAGATCACCCGGTAAAAAGCCCAGTTTTTCACCCGCTTCTACCGCAGGTCGAACCAACATGATGCGTTCAACACGATCTGCTTCTAGTGCTTCCACAGCGCAGGCCACGGCTAGATAGGTTTTTCCTGTTCCGGCTGGCCCAATACCAAAGTTGATATCATGCTTACGAATCTGTTTCACGTAACCTTGCTGGTTGGCACCTTTCGGTTTGATAAAGGCTTTGCGCGTTTTAATCACCAACTGATCGCCTTTTTCTCTCTTATTATTGGTGAGAGATTCGATCGCCGATTCTTGAAGGTACAGATGAATGGTTTCTGGTGTGATTTGACTGTTTGCTAAGGCTTCGCGATAGAGGTTTTCTAACAGCGTTTTGGTTGCCGCCACATGCTCAGGGTCTTCACCGGAAATATCGAATAAATCCGCACGGTATCGAATCGTGACGTCCAGCCGCTTTTCGATTAGCTTGATATTCTCGTCTAATTGACCACATAGCCCAACCAAAGCGTCGGCTTCGGCAGGGGCTAAGCGAATTTGTTGAGTTGTCTGTGTGATTTCCAAGAGTTACCTTTGATTATTGAAGAGCACTTTTATTGAAGTACAAAATCGGTGTCGAGTTCAGAGCTAACCAATTCACCAAGCAGAGAATTTGGGTACGCGTCTGTGATAACAACATCTGCAAATTTACCAATCAATTGAGGATCGAATGCTCGGAAGTTAACAATTCGATTATTCTCCGTTCGACCTTGAAGTTGTCCAGGATCGCGAGGTGAATAACCGCTCACTAGAATGCGCTGCACGTCGCCAACCATGGCCAAGCTAATGTCATAAGCTTGTTGACTGATACGACGTTGCAAAATGGACAAACGTTCTTTTTTAACATCATCTGGCGTGTCGTCTTCTAGATTCGACGCTGGGGTGCCTGGGCGTTGGCTGTAAACAAAGCTGAAAGAGTGATCGAAGCCAATTTCTTGAATCAAGTTCATAGTATCGATGAAGTCTTCATTCGTTTCACCTGGGAAGCCAATGATGAAGTCAGAAGACAGGCTGATGCCTGGGCGAGCTTCTTTAATACGATTGATTTTATCAATGTAATATTGACGATCATGGCCGCGCTTCATCGCGCTCAAAATTTTATCTGCACCACTTTGAACAGGCAAGTGAAGATGACTAACCAGTTTCGGCTCAGTGCGGAACGCTTCGATTAAGCTGTCGGTAAATTCAACAGGATGAGACGTGGTGAAACGAATGCGTTCCACTCCGTCCATTTGAGCGACCGCATGAATAATGTCGGCAAGATCCGCTTCGTCGCCTTCAGCGGTTTCACCGCGATAAGCGTTGACGTTTTGGCCAAGTAAATGGATTTCGCGTACGCCTTGCTCTGCCAATTGCGCGACTTCTACTAATATACTATCGAATGGGCGGCTAACTTCTTCGCCACGAGTGTAAGGCACAACGCAGAATGTACAGTATTTACTGCAACCTTCCATGATTGAGACAAACGCTTCAGAACCTTCAACACGAGGTGCAGGAAGGTGGTCGAATTTTTCGATTTCAGGGAAGGTAACGTCGGTAATAGGGATGTGTTTACCTGCTGCATTGACCATGTCTGGAAGTTTGTGCAGTGTTTGAGGCCCAAAAATCATGTCTACGTGTTTGGCGCGTTTGCGGATTGCATCGCCTTCTTGACTGGCAACACAGCCACCCACACCAATAACCAGATTAGGATTTTTTTGTTTCAGCTTTTTCCAGCGTCCTAATTGGTGATACACCTTGTCTTGGGCTTTTTCACGTATAGAACAAGTATTTAGAAGAAGAACGTCTGCTTCGTCTGCGTTATCTGTTAGTTCCATTTCATGACTTTCGCCAAGTAAATCTGCCATACGAGAGGAATCGTATTCGTTCATTTGACAGCCATGAGTCTGGATAAAAAGTTTTTTTGCCATGTAACGTATAAACCTAAAATGTGTTCGTCTAATCGACTTTGTGACTATTATATTGGGCTTTGCTTCCGAATCACAGAGGTGTTCTGAATTCCCTGTACTTTAAAGCAAAAAAAGAACGGAAAATAGTCATCCGTTTTCTTACTGGAGCTTTTGTGAAAGAGCGGTCACAATAGCGGTATTATTGATTGTGAACGTGGGTTTGTTTTGACGATATTATCTCGAACTGTTGCTTTTTCTGTGGTTCTTTCTGTTGTTATGAGTGCCGAGGCTCAAGCAGAAACAGAGTTGCCAAATTTTGCTTTTGGTCTGGGTTATGGGCTTTTGAATCAAAAGTCATTAATGAACATCGATTTTAAGGTGAACATACCGATCAATGATTACCTTTCGACTCAAGTGTTATTGAACAGTAACTATTTGATTACTGGCTCATCGAAAGACAGCTTTGCGCAATCGGAGCTTTCTTCCAATTGGTTTATTCGAAATGACTATGGTCGTCTGGGGGTCGGGATTGGTGTGACGGAATTGGAGCCCATGGACACAGAACTCGAGACGGAAAAAGAAGTGATTGGGCAGTTTATTGGTGAAGTGTTTTTAGGCTCATTTTCGTTAACAACAAACTATATAACGACCGATAAAACATTGAGTAACGTGACAAGCTCACGGATTGGCTTGGGCTACTACTTTGATGACGATTTACGTACGTCTTTCTATCGAGAAAAATACAACGACCAAGAGACAGGCTGGCGCTTAGAAACCTATTACCAACCCCAAAAATACCATCAAATGGGCAGCATTGGCTTTATTGCGAGAAACGGTCAGGATTATGATTATGCCGGTGTGGTGGTTGAGTATTATTTTGATTACGCCGTGTCTTTAAAACAACGCGAAAAGCAATTTCACTAGTGTTATGAATGATACGTTCTTCGAGCGTATTTACTGCATTTGATCAACGCTCCATATCGTCCATTTCGGCACGATCACTTCCTTTTTCACTTTAAACTCTTTTACTACTTCCATGTCGACTCGGCGGTTTGATTTTCTTCCTTCCTGTGTGTCGTTTGGTTTCATTGGACGATCTGGTCCATGGCCAAGCACTTTTAATCTTGAAGGGTGGATGGCGAACTGAGTATTGAGTAAGTCGGCAATGTTGTTTGCTCTTTCTAGGGAAAGTGCGACATTGTATTTTTTGCTGCCTGTGTTATCGGTGTGCCCTTCAATGATAACCAACGTATCTTCGTTGTCTTGCAGTAGCTGGCCTAAGCTTTCTATTGAGGGACGATAGGGCGTTTTAATACCATACCGGTTTCTACTAAAAGGCACGCTGACGTTGTAATGATCCACATTGGGTTGATTGTCTGAAATCGAATCTGTATTGGGTTTATCGTATTGAAAAGGAATGACAATGTGACCATTTACCCTGCGATTGGCTTTTCGTCCGACTTCTGTTTCGTTGGAGGCCAATGGATCGTGCTGACCGTAGCCAAATGTTTTGATGCGGTTTGGTGAGATGTTAAATGAAGTGATTAACGCCTTAGCAATAGACTCTGCTCGTCTTTTAGAAAGCGCAATGTTGTAGCTTTCTACACCGATATTATCGGTATACCCTTCGATTAATATAAGCGTATTCGGTGCCTGTTGTAAAAAGTAAGCCAAGGCTTTTAATCTAGAATGAAATTCAGGTGCGAGCTGGTGCTTGCCTATTTTAAATTGAATATCAAAATGAAAACTGAATAATTCAAGAGTCGTTAATGGGCAGCCTGTATTATCAATATCACTTCCGATTGGTGTGTTGCGACATTTATCTCTGGCATCAATAACCCCATCAAAATCTGAATCAGCTAACGAGCGAATAGGAATATTGGAATAGAGCGGCTGACAAATTGATGAGGCGCTGTATAATCCGAAAAAAACAATAGCGATCCTTGCTATTCTGGCGATCATTTTATTCTCTCAAAATGCGTAGAGGTATTTTTAAATAGATGGCAATCATAACTATTCTCCCTTCAATGAATCAGAAGAAGAAAAGTTAGCGTTACTTTTTTAACATTACCGTAATGTATTCCCATTCATCTTTCGTGATAGGCATAACAGAAAGCCGATTGCCTTTCTTTGTTAATAGCATATCGGCCAGTACAGAATCTTGCTTTAACTCAGCTAATGTCAGTATAGAAGGCCACTTTTCTACAAACTCTACATCAACCATAAACCATCTTGGGTTATCTTGCGTTGATTTTGGGTCAAAATAATAGCTACTAGCATCCCAGCTTGTATGATCTGGGTACGCTTTTTTACTGACTTTGGCGGTTCCAGCGATGCCAGAGGGTGAGCAACTAGAGTGGTAAAAAAACACCTTATCGCCTTCCTTCATTTCTTTCATGAAATTACGCGCCTGATAATTTCTAACGCCATCCCAAGGGGACTTCTTGAGTCGTTTTAAATCGTCTATTGAGAACGCATCAGGTTCTGATTTCATCAACCAATAATGGGTCATGGATACCTCGTTTGCACAATGAAACATACAATATGTTCACGCTTACAAATATTCTATCTACAATAGGAGGGTGATGATACGAGATTACCTAATATTCGCCTCAATGTATTTTGGTCGCGATGCGCCTTGTAATGGATAAGAATAATGAGCCACTTTGCTTGTAAAGAATTTTCAGCATTAGAAAAAGAAATCAAGGACGATTTATTAGAGTGCTACACGGAAGCGCAGCAAGAAATAGAAAGCATTATAAATAGCATTGAGAGCGATGGCTTCTCATTCGATAAGCTGGACCAATTGTTTCGATCTTTACACAGTATGAAGGGCAATTGCTCTGTTTGTTTTCTTGATCCTTTGGTTGGCGTACTGCACAAATTAGAAGAAATCGTCGATGGTATGCGTGGCGGCTACATTAAATATCATCCTCATTTGGGGGATTTGATCAATGTGGTTATTGAGCAGGTTTATTCATTATTGCAGCAAATTTATCAATCTCATGTCGCAGAAAGCGACATACGCGATTTATTGCAAGTGGGCTTAGATGCAATATACGCAGAAGAAGACGACAGCAAACGACCTGAATTAGCCGAAGTACTGTTAGGGAAATGTAATCAAGCTATAGAAGAAGAAAAAAGTGATACGGACGCCGATGCGGCATCCTTGATCGTTAAAGTAGAATTCACCGATGCGCAACAAGAAGACATTCGCTTGTTCATTGATTTTAGTCAAAAGCTAAACCGTTTATTGGGATACTCATCTGAACGGAGCGAACGAATTCTTAAACTGTGCCAGTTAATCAATGCTGAGTGCTCTAAATCCGTTGATCCTGCCCAACTAAGCGCCGCGGCATACATGCATAACATGGGCATGGCGCTCATCTTAAATTGCAAAGACAACGAAAAATTAAAAGCCAAAGCCGAGCAAAATCATCCCATGGTAGGGGCCAAATTACTTTCCAAACATGAAGGCTGGGAAGACGCTGTCGAGATGGTGCAATCGCACAAAGAACGCTTTGATGGCACAGGATTCCCCGAAGGTTTGGTTGGTTCGTTAATCCCTCAAGGCGCTTTTATTCTCTCCATGGCCGTGATGTTTATTGATATCGTCTGGGGGAAATCCGGTAGCGATTACAACAAAAGCGCCATGCGCGCGGTGCAAATGGTTAACTTCGAAAGTGGGAAAGGTTTTCCGCCCCATATGATTGAATCCTTCAATGGGGCCATTCGTAAAGTGCTAGTGGCAAAGAGTAAATAACGAAAAACAAATGTCGAAAACACTATCTAAATGAGCGGTGTGAAAGTGATCGAATAAAAAGAAAGTATCTCACAAAAAGAAAGTAGCAAAACCTCTGCGTCCCTTGATAGCATTGTGTGCTCTGGATTTGGTTAAGTTATTGGTTTTATGAACACCACTTTGTTGCCGCTTGTTTTCCACTCGCATTACAGTATTCCGTTCCCAGCTGGGCATCGTTTTCCTATGTCCAAATTCCGGCTCTTGGCCGACACGCTAAGAGAGCAGGGGATACTCACGGCTGAGAACGAATACGCGCCCGCGCCATTATCGCTTTCCGTGCTCATGTCCGCTCACGACAAAGGGTATGTGCATCGGTTTATTCGTGGTGAACTCAGCACGCAGGAAGAAAAAGAAATCGGCCTGCCTTGGTCTGAATGGCTGGTTGAGCGAACGCTACGCGCTGTCTCCGGCACTCTATTAACCAGCGAACTCGCGCTGCAACATGGATTGGCGTGCCACCTTGCGGGTGGCACGCACCACGCGCATCCTTCTCATGGATCTGGATTTTGCATCTTTAACGACTTGGCCGTCGCTGCCTCCGCGTTGATCCATTCTGGCAAAGCCAAGAAAATACTCATCCTAGACTGCGACGTACATCAAGGTGACGGCACCATCGCATTTTTCAAAGACAAAACCGACATTGTTCCCGTCTCGTGGCATTGCGAAGAAAACTACCCGCAAATAAAACAGACCGCCGGCATCAACATCGCCATCCCCAAAGGGGCCAACGACCAAGAATACTTATCGATTCTACAAGATACCTTGCCCGCGATACTTGACGAACACCAACCAGACTTCATCTTCTACGACGCTGGCGTCGACGTTCATAAAGACGACCGACTCGGCTACGTCAACTTAACCGACCAAGGCATCTTAGACAGAGATAAATATGTGATCGAAACCTGCGTTGCACTCAACTTACCCACTGCCTGCGTTATTGGTGGTGGTTACGATAGACAAGAAGAAAAAGTCGCATGGCGACATAGTCTCCTGCATCAAGCTGCGGATCAGATATGGAAAGCGTATTTGTTGTAGGGAGTACGATGTACTCTTTATTTTTGAAAGTCGGACAAATTGCAGTTGGCGTTTTGTTCTTGCTTTACTTATATAAATCGTTCTGCCAAACGTTTCGTTAAATCGAGTGGATAATATGTTTAAAAATTGCCCGCCCAGTTCTCTCTGAATTAAAGAGCGAAATGAAGTTTGGAAATGCAAAGCGTTTGAATGGAGTCTAAAGAAAAAATTAACCGCGCCCTAATCCCCTGAAGAAAGGGATGGGAATTTAAAAAGGGCAAGGCGCGACAAAAGCGACCCATGCTTTGGTGAAAGGATGCCGAAATTCCAGCCGATAGGCGTGTAATAGTAGTCGCGGTTCGTTGGTGTATTGGTCATCGTAAAATTCATCGCCAATAATGCCGTGACCAAGGCTTTGCATATGAACACGTAGCTGGTGGGAGCGACCGGTGTGCGGTGTGAGTCGGACACGGGTTGTGTTGTTTTCGTACGCAATGGGTTCCCAAAAGGTGATGGAATCTTTGCTCCATTCGTCGGTACAAACGATTTGTCTTGGGCGGTTTGGCCAATCGCAGCGCAGTGGTTTTCGGACTTCGCCACGTTCGCCTAAGAGTGTACCGCGCAGCAAGGCGCGGTATTCTTTTTGGACTTCTCGTTCACGAAAATGCGCGTACATGCGTTTTTGACATTCGTGGGTTTTCGCCACGAGGATCAAGCCAGAAGTGGCTTCGTCGAGTCGATGTACGACGAAGGCTTCGCCAAAAAAACACTCTGCTCGATGCAAAATTGAATCGAGCTTATCTGGGCCGCGACCGGGCACAGATAAGCAATTAGACGGTTTGTTTATGACAGCAAACCAGTCGTCTTCGTAGAGTATGTCGAGCGCCGGTGGTTGAACCGGCGCTGTGTTTTCATTTCGCACGGACGTTTATTCCGGCTTGGTGGTTAAGATGATACGAATTGCATCCAGACGGATCTGATGTTCATCGATTCGAACCAAACCTTCCTGCATGTTGTTTTCAAGCAGTGCGATGTCTTCGTCACGAATCGCATTGTTAAAGGATTTCAATTCGATCAGACGATCAATTTCACTTTGGCAACGGTGTTGGTAAGTGGATTTAGCGGCTTGAACAATCGGGCGCGCTTGGTCTTGAGCGTTCAGCTGGTGAGCTTGAAGCACTTCGATCAAGTTCTTACGCAAGGCCGCAACCCATTGCTCCGCGACTCGGTTTGGCACGCCCTTGAGTTTTTCGGCCCATTTATCCGCTGTAAATTGCTGATGAAGGAATTTGCCATTGGAATCAGACAGCTGCCACATTGGTGTCATCGGTAAAGATTGCGTTAGCTTCAAGCGCGGATGCGCAGTGGCTTCGATGACAAACATGCTTTCAACCAAAACGGTGCCTTCTGGAAGCGCGCCAATCGGTAAGATTGCTGAGGTCAATTTACCAGAATCAAAGCCTTGTACTTCGTCCATCAGCATAGTGATAAGCGGGTGTTCCCAAGTGGCAAACGCGACGTTTTCACGTTGGCTGGCTTGGCGGCGATCCAGCATGAGCATTTTGCCTTCTTCTTCAATACCCGGCAGTGCTTCAAGCATCATGTCGGTAGAAGGGCGAAGGAACCATGCGGCTTTTTTTGGGTCATCGTCCATGCAATCAGCGTAAATATTGAAGGCGTGCGTTACTTGTTCAATGTAGTGGTGCAGACCTTTTGTCGCCTGATGATTGATCTGTTCGATCAAATCGCGGGCTTGTTCAGGGCGGCACGAACTCATTTCCAGCAGGCGGTTACGGCCTTCTTCCATTTGTTTTAGCAAGGCTTCGTGGTAAGTATGCGCTTCGCTCAGTAAGTCGCTGTCGTCGTCTTGGCCATGTAGGTAAGCGTGCAAGCTATCGCCGAAGGCTTCTTCTACTTTGTCGCCCGCGCCTGTGGTACGGCAAAATGCATTAAGCGCATGGTGATACCAGTTGAATAGGCGTTCTTGAACACTTTGTTTAATGAAAGGCACGTGGATTTGCACGTCATTCAGTTGTCCTAGGCGATCTAGGCGACCAATACGTTGTTCAAGCAAGTCAGGGTGCTCTGGCAGGTCATACATCACGATGTGATGGCTAAACTGGAAGTTACGGCCTTCACTGCCAATTTCTGAACAGACTAAAATTTGCGCGCCGTCTTCGTCTGCGAAATACGCCGCAGCACGATCTCGGTGAATCAGTGGCATTTGTTCGTGGAAATCCGCACTCTGGAATCCGGCAAACGTCAGTTGATCATTGAGCCATTGAGCCATGTCGGCAGAATGACAAATAACCAATACTTTGTCTGCTTGGCATTCAAGGAATTCTTTTAGCCAGTTCCAGCGCGGGTCTTTTTCCCATAAACCATCAGCGACTTCTGTTTCTGGCTGAACGTGACGGTTGGCCGATACAAAGTGCTCGTTGTTTTCTAATGGGTAAGAATGCAAGTAGCGATCTGGGAAGCCACCGACAGCGGCGCGTGTGTTACGGAACATTTCGCGACCCGTTCCATGACGGTCAATTAACCAGCTGATGGCTTCTTGCGCGGCTTGTGTGCGATCTTTGCCGTTTGAATTTGTTAATGCGACAAACCAATCTTTGGCTTTCACTTCTTCTAGGTAACTGGCGAAAACGTGTTGCCAATCCAGTGGCGCTGATGTGTCGCCTTCTTGCGAATAAGGCAATAGGGCTTCGGCCAATTCTGCGGCTTGCTTGAATTCTTTCTGCTGCGCTTGGTAACGCTCGAAATCGTGGTAATGATCGGCGTCTAAGAGTTGCAAGCGAGAGAAGTGCTCGCGCTCGCCAGTTTGTTCAGGTGTGGCGCTCAGTAGCAAAAGGGATTCTGTTTTTGCTGCTAGGCGAGCGACAACTTGGTAGCCAATGCTCGGTGTTTCTGGGTGCCACGCTAAGTGATGCGCTTCGTCGACAATGACCATGTCCCATTCTGCGTCCAACATATGCTGAGCGGCTTTAGGGTGTTGGCTTGCCCAATCAATCGGTGCGATAACAAACGGTTGTTGCTCGAATGGGTTGTCGTCACCGTCGATGAAATCTTCGTACACGGATTCGTTGATCAATGAAAACGGCTGATGGAAACGACGGAGCATTTCAACCAACCATTGGTGTTGTAGGTTGGTTGGCGTCAAAATAAGGACGCGTTTGCAAAGGCCATTTAGAAGGCGTTGATGCAAGATCAAACCGGCTTCTAGGGTTTTTCCCATCCCCACTTCATCACAAAGCAATGCGCGTGCTTTAGGGCGATTGGCAATTTCGTGCGCGAGGTAAATTTGGTGCGGTAAAAGCTCGGCTTTAAGGCCCATTAAACCACGCACTGGTGACGCAGCGTTGGCGGCTTGATGTTCAAGCGTATGGCGACGTAGGTCAAACCACATGCGACGAGCAGGCGAAAGCGCCAATAGTGAATCGAGCTCGTTCTTGTCGTTACGAGGGAATTGAATCAGCGATTCTTCTAACCAATCGTCATCATCGCTGATGCGATATTCGATTAGGTCGTCAATTTCTTCTACTTCCAATACGGTATAGGTTTCATCTTGAAAGTGCAGTTGGTCGCCCGCCGTTAAGGTACGTCGAACTAGACTAGTTTGGTCGTTTGAGTATTGACGATCACTTTCTGCATCGGGGAAATGCAAGGTAAAGGATTTATTTTGTTTGTCTACTATCATGCCTACGCCGAGATCAGGCTCGTTGCGGCTACTCCATCGTTGTCCAGTTTGGTACATGATTATGCTTTGTCCGGTTCAATTAAAGTTAAGCTACCTTGGCACAAGTCAGTCAATATGACTTTTTGCTCGGGCCAAGTACGTTCAATGACAGCAAGGTCAATCACAATGCTGTCACTGTATGTTTTGTTGGTTATTTCTATGTCGCTTTGTTCCAGCCAATATTCTACTTTCCCCAATAAAGGGTAGGCGATTTTTAGCTGAACGGGGCTACGCGGGTATACATTTTCATATTCTGTTTGCGAAAGCGCTTCTTGCACGGCTTGGCTGTATGCTCTTACCAATCCACCTGCACCCAGTTTCACACCGCCAAAAAACCGCGTCACCACCACGGTTGTTTCGCCACAGTCTGAATGCTGTAACACATTCATCATGGGTTTTCCGGCCGTGCCTTTTGGCTCGCCATCGTCACTCTGATCCCACAAGTGCACATTGTTGGGTGCACCGGCGACAAATGCCCAACAGTGATGATTGGCGTCTGGGTAGCGCTGTCTCATTTCGTTGATAAAGGCTTTGGCTGCCTCGCGCCCTTTCGTGCGGCTTACGGTTGTAATGAATTGGCTATTTTTGATTTCGAGGTCGAAGCGTTGTGTGTGTGTTGGGCTTAGGTAGTAATCCATGTAAACTTCGATTGTTTTCTCTATAAAAAATAGCAGGTTGTAAACTATATGACAGATTGGCTTTCACAATCAGTTTGGGTGTTATCGGGCTTTTGCATCGGCTCGATTCTTCTTTCTGGTATTGCTGCGGCTATTGTACAGGCTATGCGGCGTCAGTGGCAGCATGCACAGGAAAAAATGCAGCAACAAAATGAGGAATTACAGCGGCTTTTAGCGCAATCCAAGGATCAGATCCATTATTTGGAAAAAGAATCGCTTACCTTAGAGCAACAGTTTGCGGCAGCACAAAGTGTTTGGCAGGAAAAAGAAGCCTTCTATCGCGAGCAAAAAAAGCAAAACGAGACAGAATTCAAGCAAATGGCCCATGAAATCATGAGTCAACAAGGTCAGCATTTGGCAAAAGAAAACGAGCGACAGCTTGGTTCTTTATTAACGCCATTAGGCTCGCAGATTCAGAAGTTTCAAGAAAGCGTTGAAAAGAGTTATCAAGAAGAAGCCCGTGAGCGCTTTTCCTTGGTGAAAGAGATTAAAGGGCTGCAACAGCTAAATCAAAAAATAAGCGATGATGCGGTGAGTTTGACGCATGCCTTGAAAGGACAAAATAAACTGCAAGGCGGTTGGGGTGAGGTGATTTTAGAGCGAATTCTGGAGCGTTCTGGTTTGGAAAAAGGCCGAGAGTACGAAACGCAATCGTCTTATCAAACACCAGAAGGGCGGCGTTTACAACCAGATGTGGTGATACACCTTCCTGAAGGTAAGCAAATTATTGTTGATTCGAAAATGGTGTTGGTTAGCTATTTAGCGTACATGGAAGCTGAAACAGACGACGCCAGAAATCGAGCTTTAAAGCAGCATTTAGACGCCGTTCGCCGCCATATGAAAGAGCTAAGCGCAAAGTCGTATCATGATTTACCTGGTATTACGTCGTTGGATTTTGTGCTGTTGTTTATTCCGATTGAAGCAGCGTTTGGCTTGGCGTTACAAGGTGATAACGGTTTGTTCAGTGAGGCCTTTGAACACAATATTATTATTGTTGGGCCGTCGAATTTGTTGGCGACATTGCGCACGATTCAGAACATTTGGCGCAATGAAAAACAAAGCCAAAATGCGGTTGAAATCGCACGTCAAGCGGGCGCGATGTACGATAAATTCTCAGGCTTTGTTCAGGATATGGATGACATCGGCGTCAAGCTAGAGGCCGTGACTCGTACACATGATTCGGCGTTGAAAAAACTCACTATGGGCCGAGGTAATCTTATTGCGAGAGCGGAAAAGCTTAAATCGATGGGGGCTAAGACAAGTAAGGCCTTGCCAGTCGAATACCTTAATGACACTTCTACTGACGAGGCCGATACTTAGTCTATTTAGTTTACGAAGGAAAAGCCCACAAGACGGTGGCTTTTTGAATGTAATGCGTTGTCTGTAAGTCTTGTAAAATGCCCGCAGTCAGTCGTGTTAAATCTGCGCCTTCGGGCGCTTTTTCTGACTGCGCGATGATCTCGATGTGTAGGTGATCGTTCAAATAATGCAGTCGTGTGTTGGGAATATCCACATACGCCGTGTGTTGGCGTAATAGAAAACCTAAATCAGCGAGTATTTGATGACGAGCAGGCAGTTTTAAGTGCGCAGGCTTTCCAGATGTCGGCGTATGGATAAAGCTTTCGATCTGGATTTTCTCGTCTGTGTCTATGTGCACCATCACATCTTGAACTTGCGGATGAGCTTGTTTGATCGTGTAAGCCACTAAGTCGCCAAGGTAATGACCTTCGCTCACACTGGCATGGCTTGGCACGTGAATGTGCATATCCAAATAAATTTTACCCGCCATGGAGCGAGCTCTGACATCATGAGGCGCCATGACATGTTTTAGACTGTTTGCCGTGTCTTTGATTTGAGCGATGAGCTTTGGGTCTGGTGCCGTATCCACGAGCTCCGCAAGGTTTTCCCACACCATGCTGACGGCCATTTTGCCAATCAATAGAGCAACCACAATCGAGGCAACCATGTCTGCCCAAGGGTACCCGAAGTACACGCCAATAAGGCCGATTAACACGGCGATAGACGACAGTGCGTCGCTGCGGCTGTGCCATGCATTAGCAACAAGCATTTTACTTCCTATCTCATCACCGGCTTTTTTCGTGTAATGAAAAATGGCTTCTTTGATCACAATCGTCGCGAGTATTGCGCCCAATCCATACCAAGTAAATTGCGCATGCGTCTGTTGTTGCGTAATGGATTCGAAGGCAATGCCGAGCGCTACAATGATGAGAACAAGGCCTAAAAATACCGTGGTGAGGGTTTCAAAGCGAAGGTGGCCGTAAGGGTGGTTTTCGTCTGGCCCTTGGCGAGAGTTGGCGGAAGCGAAATAGACGAACACATCGGTGACTAAGTCGGAAAGGGAGTGAATGCCATCTGCAATCAATGCTTGAGATTGAGAAAAATACCCCGCCACAATTTTAGCCAAGCCTAAAATAGCGTCCCACACAGCCCCGACGAGTGTGACTCTTTTTGCTATGTCTTGTTCTTGCTTAAGTTTCGACATTTATCCACTCAAAATGATGCGTAGTTGGGTTGTGATGGTTTTTATTTGGTGTTGGTTCTTTGGTATTTAAAGCGCATAACCATCTTCACTGGCTTGGCGAATGTTCTCCCCAAGCTTATCCACGATATCTGTGGAAAAGCTTGAGCAAGAAATCGCTTAGCTGATTTCAAACCATAAGCAGTAAGAGCCAAAGAACTCTCGCATGGTGAGTGACATCAAAGAGAAGTTGGCATCCATGTCAGATAAACCGCCACCCTGAGAGTCATTGAACGCCGCTTCTTTTAGCGCATCGTCGAATTTGATTTTGCGTAAGGTTAGGTCGTCATGTAACACAAAGCTGAGTTTGTCAGTCCAACGAAGAGCGAGGTTTTTAACCGCCATGCCTTGTTCTAAGTGGCGTGTCACATCTTCGGAAAGAGGTTCTAACGCTTTAAAACGGATGGTGGCTTTGTCTTCAGAGGCGTCTTGGATTTCGCATTCATCACCGGTTTCTAAGCTGGCCGGCACTTCGTTTTTAACGAGCCAATCGGTCATCAAAGACGAAGGCGAGATTTGCGCTTGCAATGGTGTCATTGGGAAGCTGCCAAGGGTGGTTTGCAAGTGTTTGAAAAGTTGTTCGGTCATGCTGGCATTGGTGCTGTTGAGAACCAGTATTTTGGCTTTTAAATCAATATACGCCCAGATGTCTGTACGCTTTGAAAAGGCCTTTGGACGAAGTGTAAACACCAATTCGTCTTTCATGTCGGACTTTTCTTTGCGGCCGACTTTACGACCTTCAATCAGTTCGATTTCTGCGACCTTGGCTTCCAGTTCTTCACGTACAACGGCAGAAGGCAGTACTTTTTCTTCTTTGCCTGCACGAAAAAGTAAGCAATGATCGCTGGCTAGGCTCCATTGTTCGCTATTACGGATAAGCGGTAACCAGCCGAAAGAGAACTCTTCTTGAGAGCCACATTCTTTCAGTGGAAACTCAGGGATTTTGTCGATCAGTTCGTTTGTATCTAGTGATTCTGTGTCTTTTAATTGGAATATTTGGGCGTTCTTGAACCACATAATTAGTCTCTCACGGCTTCTTTAAAGTGTTTTCGGCACACAGATAAATAGCGATCATTGCCACCAATTTCTACCTGTGCGCCTTCTTTAACGGGAATTCCTTGTGCATTTAATCGAATAACCATCGTGGCTTTGCTGCCACAATGACACACGGTTTTTAATTCTATTAATTTGTCAGACCAAGCCAGTAATGCTTTGCTGCCTTCGAATAATTCACCTTGGAAATCGGTGCGTATGCCAAAGGCCAACACTGGAATGTGCAGATTATCGACGACTTCGGAAAGGGCGTAAACTTGGTCTTTGGTTAAAAACTGCGCTTCGTCAATCAAGATACAGCTTAACGCTTTCTGCTGCTGATTTTCTTCTTTGATTAGGTTAATAATGTCTGTGCTGTTATCAAATAAACTGGCGTCGGCGGATATACCAATGCGAGAGGCAATTTGGCCAGTTTCAAACCGGTCGTCGATTGACGCTGTTAATAATAAAACTCGCATGCCTCGCTCTTTGTAGTTATGAGCAGATTGCAGTAGAACGGTCGATTTACCGGCGTTCATTGCCGAGTAATAAAAGTACAGTTTGGCCATATTGAGTCTGTTTAATCAGTCGCTTGGTAATTTGGCCGACTAGTATATCAAATCGCTATTCTGAGTGGGCTTTTTTCATTGCGGTAATTATTGCGTCTTCTTAGGGAGTAAGAGGGCGTTAATTTCTGATTTTCTTTTTTGCTTTATCGAGGCTTTTATGGATTTGCAGGGTCAACCATTCTGCGCGCTTGACGCCATTCAGTTCACAAAGCGCATCGAGTTTTTCGATGGTTTCTTGCTCAATGAGCAACTCTAAGCGCTTAAGTCCTTGCGCTTTTTCTTTTTCGCGTTGTGCGCGTTTGTTGAGTTTTAATTGGTCTTTTCTATTGAGCGGTTGGGTTCGGGGTCTGCCAGCAGATTTGCCGAATAGGTCGATGGTGTTCCGGTCGGATGACGCTTTTGCCATGGTCTCATTACATTCGTTAAGGTGAAAGGAGGGCGTTTTTCGATGATTCAAAAAAAGAAAGTGAGAAGCCGTTATCGCGGCTTCTCACTTTCTTGTGTTGTTACTTTTGAGCAGTTTGTTTCTCAGCCTGTTTTTGCGCCATTTGATTGGTGGCAATAAAGTCTAATAAAATTTCCGATGCTTCTTTTGCATAGGTATCTTCTTCGACAGGTTCTATGTCATCAACCGATGTCAATTGTTCTAACCCAAGCGCTTTTCGACGTTTATTTTCACGTTCAAGCTCTCTCTTTTTGTCGTCTTCTTTTTGCTGTATGCGAGTGCTTTCTTTCAAAGATATGGACTTGTAGTTTTCCACCTGGTCTTTGAATTCTTTTATCTGAGCGTTGATCGCAATAAAGTTAGGGTCTTTTGCCATACGAGCTTCATGGCGAGGCTCTAAAATAGGTAAATAAGCAGGCATGTTCCAATAAACCGGATAGCGGGTTTCATGGATTTTATCCCAAGCCAAAGGGTTGTCTAATGCGCTTTCACCGATGGTTTCTTTATCGATTAAAGAAGGGAAAGCAATGTCTGGCATGACACCTTTATGCTGCGTACTTTCGCCTGAGACACGATAGAATTTGGCTTGTGTGACTTTAAGTTGTCCTTTGTCTACTTCTTGTAAGACTTGAACTGTGCCTTTACCAAAGGTTTGGTCACCAAGGATTAAGGCGCGACCATAATCTTGCAAGGCGCCAGCAACGATTTCCGACGCGGAAGCACTCATTCGGTTCACTAATACGGCCATTGGACCACTGTAGGTGATGGCGGTATCAGTATCGCCTAACGGGGTTACTCGTCCACTCTGGTCTCGTATTTGTACTGTTGGGCCAGAAGGAATGAACAAACCAGCCAAGGCATTGGCTTCTTGTAAGGAGCCACCGCCATTGTTTCGTAGATCAAGAATAAGGGCGGAAATGTCTTCATCACGCAGTTCTTCGATCAGCTTTTTTGTGTCTCGCGTGGAGCTTTTATAGTCTTTATCGCCCGCTTGAATGGCCGCGAAATCGGAATAGAAGGTCGGTAGTGAAATGACACCGACTTTGTAGGTTTCTCCGTCACGCTCTACTTCGACAATTTCTTTTTTCGCGGATTGATCTTCGAGCTTCACTTTTTTGCGAACAATGCTAATGCGTTTACTGGTTTGTGTGTCACCTTTGCTTGGCGTGATCTCCAGTATGACGGTTGTATCTCGCTCGCCGCGGATCATGTCGACAACGTCATCAAGTCGCATGCCTACCACGTCGACCATAGGTTCGCCTTCTTGGCCAACTGCAATGATTCTATCGTTGGGTGAAAGTTCACTTTGGGTTGCCGCTGGGCCACCAGGAACCAGTCGAACGACTTTTGTGTAATCGTCGTCCATTTGCAATACAGCGCCGATTCCTTCGAGTGAAAGGCTCATGTTGATGTTAAATGTTTCAGATGCTCGCGGTGCAAAATAACTGGTGTGGGGGTCTAAAGCAGCGGTAATGGCATTTGCAAAGGTTTGGTAAACGTCGATCGCGTTTGTTTGGTCCACGCGTTTTAATTGATTTTTGTAGCGACGTTCAATCGTCGAAATGATTTTTTCTTCGTTTTCGCCGTTCAGTTTAAGTACTAAGGCGCGGTTTTTGAGGCGTTTGCGCCAATAATCATCCAGTTGAGCTTCTGTCTTAGCCCATTTTTGGGCTTCTGGGTCCGCATTGAGGGTTTCGTCAATGTTATAGTCAAAGCCTTTAATCATTTCTGGAAGGTGTTCTTGAAGGCTTGATAGGCGTTTCTCAAGGCGTTCTAGGTAAAGGTTGTAAATCGTGTAGGCAACTTGCGTGTCGCCGTTTCTTAGGGCGTCGTCAAAGCTGTTTCGGTATTTTGATAGTGTGTCGATGTCGCTTTTAAGAAAGAAGCTTTTACTTGGGTCAAGGGCGTCAATATAGTAATCAAAGGCCTTTGCTGAAATGGCATCATCAATATGAGGTCTGTTATAATGAATGCCTTCTAGCATCTCAACGAGTTCTTTTGAGACTTTGTCGTACTCATGAGGTGGCTGCAGTTCTTGGTAAGCTGACGCAGGCGTCGAGGCAAAGGTATAGCCAGCTAAAAGGCAAAATAAAAGGCGTTTATAGTTCATCCGGTAAGGGTTCTCTCAGTCTATTTTATACGTCATTAGCAAAATCATATTAGACACGGGGCTGTAAGGCTAGCCTAAGTGTTAAAAAGTCACTTTTTTAAAGCATTGTGCTTATGGGAAATTATGGATCATTCAAGTTTTAACGACGATTTATTGTCATTTCTACAATCTTCTCCGACACCGTTTCATGCCACAGACAGTATGCGCAGCGCATTGCTTGCTGAAGGCTATGTTGAGTTATTAGAAGAAGATAGCTGGGTTATTGAAGAGGGTGGAAAGTACTTTGTTACTCGTAATGAGTCTTCCTTAATTGCCTTTACGACACCGCAACTTACGTTTAATCAAACAGGTTGGCGCATGGTTGGCGCGCACACGGATAGCCCTTGCTTTAAGCTAAAACCAAATGCCCAAGTAGATCGTTTTGGTTATCATCAGCTTGGCGTGGAAGTTTACGGCGGCGTTTTGCTTCACACTTGGCTAGACAGAGATTTGTCTATTGCGGGTCGGATTACTTTGAAGACTCAGAATGGCAACATCGTAAGTCGCTTGGTGGATTTTAAAGACCCGATTGCCGTTGTCCCAAATTTGGCGATTCACTTAAATCGACAAGCAAATGAAGGGTTTTCTGTAAATCCTCAAGAAGAAATTCTGCCAATATTGTGTGGCGCGGAAAATGAATTTGATCTGCATGAATTGTTAAAAACACAACTCAAAAAACAACATGCGGATTTGGACATCGAAACCATTTTAGATTTTGAATTGAGCTTATATGACACACAACCAGCAGCGTTGGTCGGTTTGCATAAAGAATATATTTGCTCCGCTCGTCTCGATAACTTGTTGAGCTGCTTTGTTGGTTTGCGCGCTTTATTGGATTCTGATTTGCAACGCCCGAGTTTGCTTATTTGTACGGACCATGAAGAAATTGGCAGTTTGTCAGCGTGTGGCGCAAACGGGCCATTTTTAGAAGATGTATTGCATCGCTTAACGCCAGATCCAGAGCAATATGTTCAGGCTATTCAGCGTTCTATGTTGGTGTCTGCGGACAATGCGCATGCATTGCATCCAAATTATGCGCATAAGCACGATAAAAACCATGCGCCTGCAATCAATAAAGGTGCCGTTATTAAGGTAAATGCGAATCAACGTTACGCAACCAATAGCGAAACAGCGAGTGTTTATCGTGATATTGCGGCAGAAGAAAATTACGAAGTTCAATGCTTTGTGGTGCGCAGTGATATGGCTTGTGGCAGTACGATAGGGCCGATTACGTCCGGTGAAATTGGCGTGCCAACGATTGATATTGGTTTGCCTACGTTTGGTATGCACTCTATTCGTGAATTGGCGGGCAGTCGTGACGCCTACGGTTTGTATAAAGTATTAACTCGATTCACAAAGCGCGATAAATTGATTGCTCGCTAAATGTGGCAAGTTCAGTGAGTGGATGTTATTACAGTCATTAGACACAAAAAAACCGTAAAACAATGTTTTACGGTTTTTTTATGGATCAATTAACGCTTATTTCTTTGCAACTAACCATTTGTCCAGCTCTTTGATCTTGTTTTCTGTCAGATCGCCAGTGACTTCAAGTAGGCTTAGCTTTTTCAATACAAAATTGTATCGGTATTGCTCGTAAGTATTTTGTGCGTCATAAAGATTAGACTGAGCATCAAGCAATTCGACAAGGTTACGTGTACCAACATCATAGCCCGCTTTCGTTGCTTCAAGTGCGCTTGTACGAGAGCGAATTAGCTGTTGTTGTGCTGCTATTTGAGCAACCGCGGTTTGTAGGTCTAAATATAGGCTACGAATGCTAAGTTCGATCGTTTGCAGTGAGCTTGCTCTTTGTTCAGTCGCAGATTCTGCTTGTGCCGTTGCTTGGCGAACAGAAGCATTGATTGCACCACCGCTATACAATGGAATGCTAACACCTAATGAAATAGTGGCATCATTCGTTACGCCTTCAGACGTTGATACAATATCGTAATCTGCATCGGTGCGAGACAGAGAGCCCGTTAACGATACGGTTGGCGAGCGGCCGCTAGATTTTTGGATGCTGATGTTGTTTTCGGCAGTTTCAACCGTGATGTCAAGAATCTGAAGTTCTTTGTTGTTGCGTCGAGCTTGATCAATTAAAGAGTCAACCGTGAGGCTTTTATTTAGAGAGATTGGGTAGTCTTTAGCAAGCTCAGGAATGCTTTTAATTTCGCGGCCTGTGCGCTGGAGCAGTGCTTTTTGAGCATAGGCAACGCTTGATCGAGCAGTAAGCTCCGTGACTCGCACGGAGTCATATTCTGCTTGAGCGTCTTGTAGGTCGGTAATGGAAGCCAAACCGACTTCGTATTGTTTTTTAGATCGGTCTAACTGACTTGCTGTACTTTTCACCAAGGCTTCAGTAGTTTGAAGTGTTGATTGTGCAATCAAAAGATTAAAGTATTCAGTGAGTGTTGTTAGCGCTAAATCTTCTTCAGAATTTTCATAGCTTACACCGGCACTTTTAGAGCTCAGTTCTACTGCGTCAACGGCGTAGTTTAGTGCTGGAGAGTAAATAGGGTAATCCATGTTAAGCGCTAGCGAGTTAGACGTTTTGTCATAATCCGTTGCAGGGCTATCAAGAGACTCATATCCAAGGCTACCGCTGAAGGTGATTTGAGGATATAAGTTCCCCTTCGTCACGGTTACCCCTTCTTTTTGAGCTTGATAAGTCGCGGCTGCCGCTCTTAAACCAGGATCGTTTTGCTTCGCCAGTTTATAAACTTCGTAAATGCTTTCTGCGTGAGCAGCTGTACTACTTAGAACGGCTGCAGCGATGAGTGAGGGTATAATATGCTTTTTCATAGATCTCTGTGGGCTCGTAGTATGAAATATAGTTATAATAGTACCGCAAGTTTTTCGCTTGTGGCAGTGCCATTCTCGCTATATCTATTATGACTATTGACCATATCATAACGAAATACTTTGAATAGGCTTCGATTGTGGAAAATTAACGCAAGAGTCGTGGTTATTTCAGTGCGATTCTTCTTCCATTCCAAAAGTTTAGTTCTTTAATTCAATTTTATACGTAATCGTTTTTTTCGAATTCGCTTTGATTTTACCAGCAACAATAATGCTATTGGCATTTGCTTTTGCCGCATTACTTCCTTCCAACACCTCTATAATGCCGTTCGTGTTTTGTTCTACTGAATAGCTTTGCGCTTTATTGGCGTGATTTTCTATGGTTACTTCCCATACTTGCGTGCTCGGAAGCTTTTGTGAAGACGCACTTTTTAACGTTAGATAGCCTGTTATATCTTGGCTTTTGTTTGTGACAATATTCAGTGGGTAGTCTGCGCGAACGGTATTTAATGTAACTGTATTTCCAGGAATAAGAAGATTGTTTCTTTTCCAGAATGTTCGGTATTGCCCTGGAAGACCGTCTTTTTTTAAGGTGAAAGTAACCTTGTTGTTAAAATCCAGATCTGTTCTTCCTGAACTGTTTTGGTGAGTGTAAACATTGGCGGTGTGTGTTTGTTTGTCTATTTTAGAGTGGTTGCTTGGCAAAGCATAAAGCGTGTTTGAATAAGGCGCGATTGCGATGAGGTGATGGCCAAGCGATAAGCTAATTTCGTTGTCTTGGTAATTTACGTCCTGTTGTGCTGTGCTCATTGCTAGGGTGTTTCGTTCTGCTTTGAAGAGTCGAGGCGATGAGCTTCTAGAGTAATGCAGCAGGCTGTCTTGTATTTCAATATTGGTATTTGAGTTGTTATGCAAAAGCGCTTGTTGAGAGACTAAAACACGGTCGTTATCAAATATTAGACTGAGCTGAGGTGTCCACGATAATTGTCCTGTTTGATAGCTGACGGGGAATGAAGCCATTACATCCGTTGGTTTATCTGTTTGTTCAAGAGGAATTATATAGAAATCGCTAATCGGTAATGTGGTTGGGCGTTCATGAACCAATAGTGAAAAGTTGCCCGTGTCCTGATCAATTTTGGTGAGTAAGCCTGTGTAGTTTAAGTCTCTTTGTTTGTGTTCTACCCGGATTTTTTTGCCTACTTCATCAAACCAGTTTGCATTATTGGCGCTCTGTAAAAACGTAATCGGTGAAAAGGCGTCGCTGAGTGGTATCAATGTACCGATATTAGGCGTGAGACTAAGAGGCTGGTTGTTTTCTACGATCTGACTGTTCTCTAGCCCAATAACCGCACTTATGGGTTCTGCAAAAGCAGGGCGAATCATAACAACCGCTAAAAAAGCTGTTATGTAAAAATCGGTAGATAGCTTTTTCATCAAAGAGTCCTTTTTGTTTGTGTGTATTCAATCATACTCGTTATCGTGAAGTAGGCTCACTCATGGTAACCTAATAACTTTATATGATTGCAATCTAATCTAGCAAAAATAAGGGTTTGGAGTGGGAAAAAAATTACTGATTATTGACGGTTTGAATGTGATTCGACGTCTTTATGCTGCATTAGAGTCTGAACAGGATTTAGTACGTCGAGTTGAACGCACGCAAAGTATTGCCATCGACGCATTAGTGAAGTTAGCGGATCAATTTAATCCATCCTATGCGGTTGTTGTTTTTGATTCTAATGGCAAAACATGGCGCCATAAACTGTACCCTGAATATAAACTAGGCCGCGTTCCAATGGATGATGCACTGCTGGACGCTTTGCCTGATTTTGCGAAAGTTTTCCGTTTTAATCACTTTCCATGTTTACGATTAGATGGTTGGGAAGCTGATGATCTGATCGCGACGTTAGCGGTCAAAGCAGCGCATAACAATGTACAGTCTTATATTGTTTCTACCGATAAAGGCTTTACTCAGCTATTAGATGATGAGCGTATTCTTCAATACGATTATTTTGCCAAATTAGGTTATGACAAAGTTTGGGTGCCTGGAAAATATGGTGTTGAACCACATCAATTGGTCGATTATTGGGCTTTAGTGGGCGATACCACCAATCGAATTCCAGGAGTGAAAGGAATCGGTCCGAAAACAGCGCTCACCATCATAAATAGCTTTCCTACGATAGAAGAAATATATGCGAATTTAACGTTTTTCTCAGAACGTATTCAGTCCATGTTAGCGGGCGGTTATGAGCAATGTTTGCAATCTCGGTCACTCGTTGCATTAAAGACGGACGTTGATGTTGGTGTCCGCCTTTCACAGCTTAGGTATTCTGCTAAAACAAGACCTTGATGTCTTTAATACTTGTTTTTAAAGAATCAAAACCATCAAAAATAAAGACGAAAATTTCATCTATAACTTGAGTGGCCTCCTCAAAGATTGCATCGGGGTTTTGCTTATCCAATGTTGAATGATTGATGCTGTTTTTTATTTCTTGGATAAAAGCAATAAGTCGTTTTTCGGTTGCTTGTGGGAGTGATGTAGTGAGTTTTTTATGGTGTTCTTCTATTTTCCCTAAGGTAAATAATAGCTGTAATTTTTTGTCGGCACTCATTTCATGTTTGGAAGCTACTTGCACGGATAATGCCCTGACTTGGCCAAGTGATTCTGCCAATTCTGGTAAGGTTTTAACCAGTTGCTGAGCCGAATTTTGTATGTGTTCTTGGTGGTTGGATGTTAATGAAAATTCATCAGACATATCCCACACGGCATCCAATTGACGAGCAATAAGACCCGAGTGTAATTGGAAACTCTCTGCACTTTTAAGTGTATTGTTGTCTATTAGGCGCTGCCATTGCTTGTATGGGTAGTGCGTGCTGATCGAAGGTGGATAAGCGTTCTCAGTTTCAAATTTGAGCAAGCTGGTGTAGAGCTTGGTGATGTCTGATTCGAGACTGATGAGTTTTGATTCAAATTCTAGATTTCCATTCAGAAATCCAGAATGCATCCCCCTATGCTGTTGTGTGATTTTGATTAATTCAATGAATAATGTAATGCCAGATATTCCAGTGATTGCGCGCCGCTTAGACGCTTTCTTTGACCATATTAAGCGCCCAAAGGCGAGTAGAATTATGGTGATGCAGGTTAGAGCGAAGAGACTGGTTACCATCATACTTCTGTTTCCTTTTGTTCTAATCGAGAAGAAAGCCATTCCATGTATTTCACCATGTCTTTTGTGTCTCGACTGGCTTGGCTGTGCTGCTCACTAACGCTAGCGATGTTTTGTAATCGATCACACATTTTTGTGTTGGCGGAATCGAACTCTTTGATTAGAAGGGTTGAATGGTGGATTTCTTCTTGAGTAGATTGGGCGGCTTGATGGATAGAGATTAAAGAAGAAGCGGCTTTATCTGACCCGCTCGATACGCTCGTAGAGAATTCCATTAATTCTAGACTTGTTTGCTCTGACGTTTGAACTTGAGCGGCAATAGAAGACACTAATAGTCTGATGTCTTGAGCGGTTTTTTCGGTATTTTCAGCCAGTAATCGAACTTCATTCGCGACCACGGCAAAACCTCTTCCAGCTTCGCCTGCTCTTGCTGCTTCGATCGAAGCGTTTAAGGACAGTAGGTTAATTTGCGATGTGATTTGCTCAATTGTGCTAACAAAGCTGCTGATGTCTTGCGTGACTTTAATGAGTTGAGTCATTTGTGATTGGTTATAACTGACCTTAGCTTGCATGTCATTGATATGCTGTTTTAGTTCCTCTAACGCCACTTGACCTTCTTCAGATTGTTGTCTTGTAAGGCTGGCGGTTTCTGATGTTGAATTGATTCGAGAAAGAATATCACTGATGGTTAAACTCATTTCTTTACTCGTAACTAGCAAGGCATCTAGCGCTAAATATTCTTCTTGTGCTCCATCGGCGACCGCATTGGATGAGTTTTGAAGTTCTGTTGCGGTATAGCGTGTTTCTTGAGAGCAACTTTGTAATAGGTGTTCACGTCTGCTTAGTATCCGTAATAGCCCGTTAATATGATTTGCTAATCCATTAAATTCGGAGTCGTTATAGGACAGTTTTATTACGGAAGTTTGCTCTACATTGGTTAAATATCGGGAGAGTTCTTTTACTCGCTGTTTTGTTAGTTTGCTGGTCGACATTGAAAAATACACTAACAACATTGTGCACAATGTAATTGGTATATTAGGTTGAGTAAAAATACCGGGGATGAATGTAGCTGAAATGGTAATAGTACCGAGTAATATGACAATAAGTAAGCGAGCATAATACGGCAGAGCTGCAATCAAAATAGTGCCTGGGGTCAGTAGCATAGAGGGGGTCCTTATTACTGATTTTTTCGTTCTTTTTTTAATAATGTTTTTCTATTTACAGCAATAAATAGACCATGACAGAGTTTATGGTTGTTTTTATTCCAGTCCCTTTATTCATGCGAGGTCTAATCGGCTCGCTGTTGATAGAAAATTTTAGTTTACGTTGGGTGTTTCTCTAAGGCGCTCACTCTTGGTGCTTGCTTTTTAGGGCGTGCTTTTTTGGAGTGCGTTATGCGGTTGGGTAACTGAAGTTTAAAAAATATCAAACTTCTAACTCGAAAATATGCGATAGACCTCTTACTCATAGACGCTGAGAGGCTTATAATGGCGGCATTTCAGATAACGGATAAATGAGATTTTTATGTCAGAGGTTAGAACACGTATTGCGCCATCACCAACGGGTGATCCGCATGTAGGCACCGCATATATTGCACTGTTTAACATGGCGTTCGCACGTAAAATGGGCGGCAAGTTCATTTTACGTATTGAAGACACAGACCAGACTCGTAGCACGCCTGAATCTGAAAAAATGATTTTAGACGCATTACGCTGGTTAGGGCTTGATTGGGCAGAAGGTCCAGATGTTGGTGGTGAATACGGACCTTATCGTCAAAGTGAGCGTGGTGATATTTACGGTCAATACGCAATGGAGTTGGTGAATAAAGGGCATGCCTTTTACGCTTTTGAAACAACGGAAGAGTTGGATCAAATGCGAATTGAGCAAAAAGAGCAGGGCTTGCCACAAAAGTACGATGGTCGTGCTTTGTCCCTGACGCCAGAAGATGTTCAAGCTAAGCTTGATGCTGGCATACCTTACGTTATCCGCATGAAAATCCCAGAAGAGGGAACGTGTGTCGTTCAAGATATGCTACGCGGCACCATTGAAATCGATTGGGCTCAGGTAGACATGCAAGTGTTGCTTAAAGCAGACGGTATGCCTACTTACCATTTGGCCAACGTAGTTGATGACCATTTAATGAAGATTACCCACGTGATCCGTGGTGAAGAATGGATTAACTCTGCGCCTAAACATATTTTGTTATACCAATATTTTGGTTGGGATATGCCGACGTTATGTCATATGCCGTTGCTCCGAAATCCAGACAAATCAAAGTTATCAAAACGTAAAAACCCGACCAGTATTTTGTATTATCAACGTATGGGTTACATGTCTGAAGCGGTGATTAACTATCTTGGTCGTATGGGTTGGTCGATGCCTGACGAGCGTGAAAAATTCTCATTAGATGAAATGATTGAGCAATTTGATATTCAGCGTGTTTCTTTGGGTGGTCCAGTTTTTGATGTAGAAAAATTGAGTTGGCTAAATGGTATGTGGATTCGAGAGAATTTGACGCCAGAGAGTTTTGCTCAGAAATACGTTGAATGGGCGCTTAATCCAGAATATTTGATGAAAATTCTTCCGTTGGTGATTCCACGTGTTGAAACTTTCTCTGATGTTGCAGATGTCGCAGGATTTTTCTTGAAAGGTATGTTGCCAATTACGAAAGAAGATTTTGCTTCTGTCAAAATAGAAGAAGAAGCACTTCGTAAAGCTATGCAGTTTGCTTTGTGGCGCTTGGAAGCATTAAATAAATGGGAAAAAGACGAAATATTCAATGAAATGAAAACCCTTGCGCAAACGTTGGAAATTAAGCCGAAAGACTTTTTTGCGCCATTGTTTGTTGCGATATCTGGAACAACAGCGTCTGTTTCTGTTTTTGATTCTATGGCCATCTTAGGTTCTGATATTTCCCGTGCGCGAATGCGTACTGCGGTAAACGTTTTGGGCGGGCCATCTAAGAAAGAAGCGAAGCGTTGGGAAAAAGAGTTCGCAGATTTATAAATATTAGTGAATTGTTAAAGTAAAAAAAACCGGCTATCAAGGCCGGTTTTTTTTCGTCTTAGTTTTTATGCAATTACTAAGCACGAGTGGTAAATACACTCGTCTTTTTGTCTAAACTACTTACCTGATTATGTATGTCACGCGTATTGCCTTCAATACTGTTGATATAACTGTTATCACGTTGCAGTTGTTGTGCAATTTTGTCCATTTCTTCACTCATGTGTACGGCTGTTTTAGACACCTCTTGAATAGAGCGAGCCATATCGACTGATGACGCTGAGCTTGTTTGTGCGTTTTGCTCAATTTCTCGAATAGCCAGTTCTGCTTTTTCACTAAATGTTTCAATAGCGTGTAGGCTTTCTTGGCCGCTCTGCATTGTTTCAATGGCGGTTTGAGTAGACGATTGAATCGTGCTTACAATATCAGTGATTTTTGCGGTTGCGTCGACGGTTTTTTCAGCAAGAGAACGAACTTCATCTGCAACAACCGAGAAGCCGCGTCCTGCTTCACCCGCTCGTGCTGCTTCAATGGCTGCATTTAACGCAAGTAGGTTGGTTTGATTTGCCAAGTCATTAATCATTCCGATGACGTTGTCGATGTCTTTCGACAGTTGGCCAAGCTCATTTAGCTGCTCGCTGGTTTTATTCACAACGCTGATAGTACTTGTAAGGTTAGATAGCGCACCTTTTATTGTTTCTGCACCGACTTTTGCTGACTCATAAGTATGTTGAGATTGGCTACTGAGGTCTTCTGTCGTGATAGAAATGCTAGAAATAGTGGTTGAGATCTCTTCTGTTGCAGCGGCCAAAGAATTGGTTTGCTCACTGACTGAACGGTTACTGTCCGCAATATTGGTTACCGATTTGTTGAGCTCCGCTACCATTCCATTCACACCTTGAGTGGTGCTAACGACTTCGCCAATAACGGCGCCAAGTCCATTGGTCATTTCATTGACTGAGCTACACAAAGAATCGAATTCATCATTACGTTTATCATTTACATGCAAGCGGGCGGTTAAATCGCCACTTTTTACTTTGCCTAAATCTGTAATAATTTGATTAAGCGTTTTGTTAACGCTGCTTCCGATACCCATCATCATGAGGGCCGCGACGACAGCAACAATAATACTTACAATAATTAAGCTAATGCTTGCTTGTTTAGAGCTGGCCGCAGCTTGTTGGCGTGCATCAATGACGGCTTTTTGCATGTAGTCCACGGCAACTAAGCGAGTCTGATTAAAGTCTTCTTTGCTTGCTAAAAAATTTGATTGTAGGTTTTTTAGCTGTTGGTTTTCTTGATCGAAATTATTAACAGCAGAAAAATATTGGTTAATGACTTCGCCAAATCGCTCCTCAAGCCCAAAATTTATTACGCGCTTGTTAAACTTCTCAAAGCGTTCCATAAAGGCGTCTTTGTTTGCCTGGACTGGCTCAAATATAAAGTTTTTTTCCGCTTCACGTACGGGTAGGAACTCTTGTTTAACAAGGCTTAAGAATGAAATTTCTTCTGTGACTCTTTCTCCCAATTGTGAAATTTCACCTTTTAGACCAGAAGAGCCATTAAAACCTACTTTTTGTCTTTGGGTTACCAATTGGTTTAACGCGTCACTGTAGTTGTTTAGTGATATAGCGATGTTGTCGAGGTTTTTTCTAATATTCGGGTCTTGAACGGTACCCGTGTCTTTTTTTAATGTCGCAGTGAACTCATCGTGCCCAGTGTTTAATTGCTCAAGGAAGCTTTCATAAGAACTGTTGTCGATGCTTGAAAGGGTTTCGTACTCTTCCATTAAGGTAATGACAACTAAGGAGAGATCTTTGTCTATGGAGGTAAGGCGTTCAAATTTCGATGAGGAGGTTTCTTGTACATTCAATCCTTGTAAAGCAACAGCAGTTACAACAACGAATCCAAGAATAGCTGCAATCAGTAAGGAGAGCAACTTGGTGCGAAAACTAAGGTTTGCCAACATATTTTATCCTGCACTTTTTTATTATAGATTTAACGATAGACGTTAAGATAAGAAATAGCGGATACTTTTTATCTTATGCTCATGTCCATCAAAGCATTACAAATATTTACTTAACCATTCTATTTCTACTATGGCCTTATTTGCAATTAAATGACATAAAAATATGGATATATTGACCTTATTCTTTATGCATAAGTACTTAGCGTTTAAAGAATTGTAAGTTTGTAAAATGGTGTGTCAGCTTAGAAGTCGTGTGGGCTTAACCACATCCCTATCTGTTGTTGTCCTAAGTAACTTATTTTTCCAGGGTAACGAGCGACACCGCTTGAGCTAAACTCAAATTTGTATGCTCTTTTGATTTTAATTTGCCCATGATGCCAAACCGGTTTCCATTCTTCCCCAGCAACGCTGCCTTCTAATAATTGTAAATTGAGAGACTCACAGTGCTTTTTTACTTGGATAAGTGCTTGTTCTCGAATGGATGCGTTTCGCCACCATGAATAAATGACGGTAAAGACTAGAAAAAGAATGACAATGTCGGAAAGTTGTAGGTTCATGCAGATCCACTATAAATGAGTGAGAGTCCAATATCATAGCGAATTGTGGTTAGAAAAAAACAGTGGCTAGAGAAAGAAATACGTGGCTACCTCCAAGCAGGAGAGAAAGGAGAGGTAGCCACGTTCTTTACGCTGTGTAGAGCAAACTGTAAATCATCTCATTGATAGAAGCTAAATTTGGGCATTCAGGGCAGCGAATGTTTGGTATACCAAATTTGAGTCGTTTGCTTCTATACAATGGCCAGTCAGGTGATGATTTATGCAGCTTCTACTGCTCTTTCTGCGTAAAGTTGGATAACCCACTGCTCGATACGAGCATCAGTGAGTTCAAACTGTTGATCTTCATCTATTGCGAGACCAATAAAATTTTCTTTATCATGAACGCAAGCTCTTGATGCTTCGAAGTCGTAACCTTCTGTCGGCCATTGACCGATAAAAGTGGCGCTTGTTGGTAGTAGTTTTTCGTATAACCATCCCATGGCATCTACAAAATAATCGCCATAGCCAAATTGATCACCTAGCCCATATAAGGCGATTGCTGTATCGCCTAGAGCGAGCTCACCTAAGTTGTCTCCAATATCTTCCCAATCGGATTGAATACCACCAAAGTCCCAAGTAGGGATGCCTAAAATGAGTAAGGAGTATTGCTCAAGTTGGCTAAGTTCTATGTCCTTGATGTTAAATATATCTACTGTTTCACCAAGATCTTCCCATTGTTTAGCAATCTTGTGTCCAACTTCTTCTGTGTTATTTGTATCTGTGCCATAAATAAGGGCGATGGATGATTGAGCCATGTTTAATGCTGTTCCTATTACTTAATGAATTTGTCCATATTGGTGGCTACTTACACCAAAGTGTTTAATAAAGGCCGCTTCAAATTGGTCTTCTGAAAAACCGCTTTGCGCTACAATATGGAGTTTGGCGGCAGGGTCTTGTCTCAGTAGGGCTGCTGCATATTTAATACGGCTACGTGCTCCGTAGCTCTCAATAGATTGTCCCACTATTAGATGAAAACCGATAGCCAGTGCTTCTGTATTCAAGCCAACTTTTTGCGCTAATTGTTGGATATTAATTGCGTCATGCTCTGGTGTTTCTAATAGGTTCTGAGCGTGAAACAGCTTGCTTTGGCAATCTTCACATTGCGATAAAT
This sequence comes from Marinomonas profundimaris, assembly GCF_000508165.1. Lineage (GTDB taxonomy): Bacteria > Pseudomonadota > Gammaproteobacteria > Pseudomonadales > Marinomonadaceae > Marinomonas > Marinomonas profundimaris. Next base: position 306,457 of record NZ_AYOZ01000001.1, read on the forward strand.
GACTAAGCATTTGTAGCTGTTCTATTAATGTAAAAATAAGAGAATATAAATGGCCCGCTAAACTGATAGAGTGGCCTTTGTGCGCCAAAATTGGTTTTATGATATCCGTGGTTCTTTCTGTAACAGGGAGCTGAATGACGGCATTGTCATTTCCTAACTTGTCACGCATCGTGCTGAAGTGTTGAATAATCTGATCTTCTGTTTCGCCCAAGACCGACGCTAAGTGGGCTGGACTGATGCGTGCTTGCAATAAGCTGTGCTCTTTACCTTGTTCTATAAAAAATTGACCGCTGATATTTTTAGGCTGGTATGAAATCTGTACAGACTCTATATCTTTTGCTGTTTTTATAGGCTTAGTGCCTAGGAACGAAAAGTAGAGCCCTGTTTGCGCTTCTTCCTGAATAGAGACATTGGTAGTGCTACTTAGGTGCTGGTTAAGTAGCTGCAAATTCGGTAGCAGAGCGAGCAACTGCTTATGACCAGATAGCCATGGCGAAACTTTTTCTGTGATTTTTCCAGTGTTGTCATACACGTTGCGCATGTCGATTTGCATTGTATGTCGCCTCTAATATGATAATGGTTATCATTAAAAAGTTTTTTAACCATTAATGCAAGTGATTCTCATTAAAATATATATATGAGAATCACTTTCTTAATATTTTTAAGCGATATGATGGTGTGATGTGGGGTTAGTCTAGGTAATCGGTTCGATTTAGGCCATATTTTTGCATTTTTTGGTTGAGTGTTCTTCTTGGCAATTGAAGCTGCTCTAACACAAGTTGTATGTTGCCTTTTTGTTGACGAATACTGGCTTCGATTAAGCTGCGTTCAAATTCTTGTACTTTAACGCTGAGCGGGAGAGGCGTGATGGTGTCGATGTCGTCTTGAGCTTGGTAACCCGCTAAAATTTTAGCCACACTTGTGTTGGGTTCTAAAGCATAGCGTAACGCTACATTTCTAAGTTCGCGTACGTTCCCAGGCCATCCGTATAAGGTCAGAGTCTCATGGTCTATTGGGCTCAGTTGCCTAAAATCTCCACCACGTTCTTTGACTGCCATGCGGCAAAAATGCTCAAAAAGTAGAGGGATATCTGAGCCTCTATTGCGGAGATCTGGCAGATGAATTTGCGATACGTTAAGACGAAAAAATAAATCTTGTCTGAAATTTTCTAGAGTTTGCAAATCACTTTTTGCGGCCGCCACGACACGAAGGTCTATTTTTATCGTGTTGTTACTGCCAACGCGTTCTAGTTGATTTTCCTGTAAGACTCGCAGTAATTTAATTTGCATGGCAAGTGGCATGCTTTCTATTTCGTCGAGAAATAAAGTACCACCGCTGGCATGCTCGAGTTTACCGATTCTTTGTTTGTTTGCACTCGTAAAGGCGCCGGCTTCATGTCCGAAAAGTTCGCTCTCAAACAGTTCCGCCGGAATAGCGGCACAGTTGATTGCCACAAAAGGATTTGTTTTTCTAGGGCTGCAGTCGTGTAACGCTTTTGCGACCAGTTCTTTGCCGCAGCCAGTTTTACCATAAACAATGACATGCGTGTCCATGCTGGCAAAAGTGTGGATCTGTTGCCTGACTCGAATAATTTGTTCATTCTGGCCTATGATGGTTTCCTCCAAGCCATGGAGGTCTCCGAGATATTGTGACTGATTAGCATGTTGCAGCTGGACGGTTCTAAGGCGAATGGCTTTTTCGACGGTTTGCAGTAATCGATTCGGATCAAAGGGCTTTTCAAGGAAATCAAATGCGCCGTCGCGTAACGCGTTTACCGCGGTATCAATATCACCGTGACCCGTAATCAGGATAAAAGGCAGTTCTGGCTCGATGATTAGGCAATTACTCATTAGGGTAAGGCCATCAATGGGCGTCATACGAATGTCACTAACAATGATGCAAGGTAGGCCAGTCTGAAAGCCGTTAATTAACGCCTGAGCTTCTTGAAACTCTCTTACCGCATAGTTTGATAGGCGTAACCATTGAGCGGTTGTTGAGCGAACGATGTCGTCATCATCAAGCAACCAAATTTCAATTTGGTTATTCGTGTTATTTTCCATGTTAAGCCTTAAGCAGAGTTAGTCGAAATATCAGCTGCGAATTGTCGTTATAGTGTGCAGTGAGTGTGCCATTCATATCTTTCGCGAGGTTTGCGCTGATGGCAAGTCCAAGCCCTAACCCTTTGCCTATGGGCTTTGTGGTAAAAAAAGGTTCAAAAATATGAGTTACTTTATTTTTTTCTATACCTGGGCCATTGTCTTGATAGTTTATGGTTATTTGCTCGTCATGGGTATGCAGAGATATTTTAATACTGGGTGTGATGTTTCGTTCAGAGCAGGCTTGAATGGAATTGCTGATTAGATTTAAAAATATTCTTTCCAATCTGGTCTGTTCGGCCATCACCTTATCTAAATCGTTTAGTTTTATTTCCCAGTGAACGCCATGAACCTCGTCCCCAAGACCGTCAATGGCTCTTTGCAAAGATTCTTTGACGGACGTAGGTGTTAGTTGCTCAGGTCTTCGATAAGCCAGTACCTTTAATTCACTGGTGAGATTTTGCATTCTGACCACCAAGGACTCCAAATCAATGAGTATTTTCAAGGCTTGTTCTGAGTCTTGACGTTTTAGTAGCAGCTCGGCGGTATAGGCTAATGTTCTTATGCCGGTTAATGGTTGATTAAGTTCGTGAGCAATGGCGGTGGACATTTGTCCTATTGCGGCGAGCTTTTCTGTTCTTAATAGCTCTTTTTGTGCAGCCTCTAACGCTTTTGTTCTTTCTAGAACGCGTTCTTCCAGTCGGGAGTTGGCATCTAATAAACTGAGTTCTGCTTTTTTACGTTTGCTGATGTCGATCAGTGTCACCAGATAGCCTTGTGAATCACTCCACTTAAGAGAGGATACAGAAAGCAACGCAGGGAAGGTTTGTCCATTGTCTTTTTGTAGGATGACTTCTTGCTCTAGCAGGTTGGTTGTAAGTGCAGCGTTTTCTATTTCTTGTGTTGGTAATGATTTAATAAAGGCGAGGGCGCTTTGGTTTTCTAAGCAGTCAGGTAAAAACTCATATAAGTAATGTTCATTAAGTTGTGCTCTTTGTCCGAAATAACGCAGCCCCATCGGGTTTACGAAAGATATTTCACCCCGTTTAGTAAGTTGTAACAATCCGACGTGTGTGTTCTCTATTAATACGCGCTGGCGCTGAGCGCTATCTGCAATGAGTATTTCGTTTTCCAATTTAGAGGCAATTTTAAGGGAGCGTTCCCGACGATAGAGCCAAAATAGAAAGATTAATGCGAATATGCCTAGGCTAATGAACGCAATGTTCTGGGCCTTTCTTTGTATGCCTTTTAAGTTAGATAGGTAATGAATATGCCATTTGAGGTCATCTAATGTGACGTCCTGCAAAAGATAGTTTTCGCCGTTGAGGTGATAGATTTTTGAACGGGTTTTGTTTAAAAATTGGACGTCAGTATGATTGTTTAACCAATCGCTTACTAAGAGCCGGTTGAGTCTATTGGCTAAGAAAATTAGATTGTTTTGGTCTGTCATGACCACAATGTCTTCGTGAAGGTTCCAGCGCTCAATTAAATCACTGACATTTATTTTAACCGCAACTGCACCAGCTAGCCCTGTTGATGTATACACGGGAGCAAGTACGAGGTGAGCAGATTTAAATTGCTGGGGGTCGTAGCCTGAGACGAGAATGTATTCCCCTTGCTGCTCTTTCAGGACATTGCTTAAGTCTTGTTTGTTAAAATAGTTTTCTAAAGAAAAATGGGATGTTTGTTCGCTTGAAACAAGCAGATCGCCTTGAGCTGACAGAATAAACCAATCTTGAGTTTTGGAAACATGAGTCAAATCTTCTAATTGCCGCTGAAGGCGTTGCTCTAGTACCTGATTGTTTGGATTGTCCATAAACGCTAATAATGTTGGGTTATCCGCGAGAGCGTAGGGCAGTATATGGTAATTTTTTAATTCATTTCTTAATTCAATGACGTAATCAAGTAGCTGGTCCTGTCCTTCAGAATGCTTGCTTATAATCAGTGTTTGATAGGCGATGGTGTTGACGCCAAAAAAGAGAAGAGTAAGTACGGCGCCCCCGAGGGACAGAAAAAAAAGGCGATGTTTGCGGAATTGTGAAATCAAAGAGAGTCTCGCTACCCTTTTTATGATCAATCAGTGCAGGGTTTTATTAGATTAGGTTAAAGCTGCGTAACAAAGTAACGCCAATGCTGGTACTAATCAAGGAAGCGATGGTTGTAATCACGATGATGTTGGCGGCGAGAGCAGAGTTACCATTCATCGCCCGAACCATAATATAGCTAGCTGACGCGGTGGGAGCGGATGACATCAAAAATAGCACGCCAAGTTCCATCCCTCTAAAGCCTAATAGGTAACCGCCAAGCGTTAGTGCAAAAGGAATAAAAATCAATTTTCCTACCGACGCCATTAGTGCGCCCAGCATACCACTTTTTAATGATTTGAAGCTTAACGATGCGCCTGCACATAATAATGCTAAAGGCAGTGTCATTTGAGCAAAATAATCTCCGGCTTTGTGGAGGGTTTGCGGTAATGTAAATCCGGTGAGTGACGACAAAAAAGCCGCTAAAATGGCAATAATAAGAGGGTTTTTTGCGATTCCTTTCAGAATTCCTTTTATATTAGTCTCTCCGCCTAACGCACGGTTTAGGCCAATAACGGACAAAATATTAAAGAGTACGGTGACCCCACCAAGATACGCCGATGCCACAGAGAAAACCTCATCCCCGTAAGCGTTGACGCAATACGCCAACCCAATAATTCCCATGTTGGAGCGAAATGCGCCTTGAACCAAAACGGCTCTATCGGCCTTATCTGGCTCCCAAATGGACAAGATGAAATCGAGAATGAAATAGCTAAGAGTAACCGCAACCATAGCGTAAATCACTAACGAAAAATGAGTGTTACTGGATAAGTCTGTCTTGGAAATGCTAATAAAAAGCAGAGCAGGAAGAGTAACGTTGAACACCAATTTAGACGCAACATCAATGAAGTTATCATTGATGATTCGAATGCGGTAAAGGACAACCCCTAATACCAATATTAAAAATATTGGCATGGTAATAGAGAAAGAAAACACCAATACGTCTAAAAAGTTGTTCAACGCCATTCCTTAGAGAGAGTGTATTAATCGTTGTTTTCGAAGCGGTAGCCTGCGCCGTAAACAGAGTGAATAACATTTAATTCTGGTGCTACCGCAGAAATTTTCTTGCGAAGTTTCTTGATATGACTATCAATGGTGCGGTCACTAACGACGCGACTGTCTGCATAAATACTTTTCATAATAAGGTCACGGCCAAACACACGGCCGGGCTCTTTAATAAGTAATTGAAGTAATTGAAACTCAACCGTTGTTAGGTCGATGAGTTCGCCTTTGTAGGTTGCTCGTAAGCGGTCTACATCTAGGTCAAAACCATCTGTTCTTGGTGATTCGGCTTGATCAAGCTCAACTCGACGTAAGTTTGCTTTTACACGAGCAACAATTTCACGCGGGCTGAAAGGTTTGCATACATAATCGTCTGCGCCCATTTCAAGGCCAATTAAACGGTCAATTTCTTCTGCTTTTGCAGTGACCATGATAATAGGAACACCGCTAAATTGGCGAACTTGTTTGCAAATTTCCACACCGTCCAAACCTGGTAGCATTAAATCCAATAGGACAATGTCCACTTGGTTGTTTTTGATGTAATTAACCGCGATGTCTCCGCGATCAAGGTGGTGGTGTTCGTAGCCAGCTTGATCTAAATACGCGGCCATTAATTCTGCTAATTTTGGTTCGTCTTCAATAATCAGTACTTTGCTCATAATATTATGTATTCCAAATTAATTTAAGGGGAATTCTAGTCTTATTCCTAAACCACCATCTTGAGAGTGGTAGGCGTTTATCACGCCTTGATGTCCATCTACAATATTAGAGCAAATGGCAAGGCCGAGGCCTCTTCCTCCGGTTGCTCTATTTCTCGAATTTTCAACTCGATAAAACTGTTCAAATATACGGTTTTTATCTTCTTCGCAAACGCCGGGTGCCGTGTCTTCGAAGAGAATAACGACTTTATTATTCTGCTTGCAGAGTTTGATCATTAATTTGCCAGGCGAATTTGTGTATTTTAATGAGTTATTCATCAAATTCGAAAAGAGCTGATGGAGTCGATCCGCATCACCATTTATAACAATAGGTTTCTTTTGCAAATATTCAAACTCTAATCCCAAACCGGCTTCTTTGAATGGGAGTGTCATTGACTGAACTGTTTGTTCCAGTATGTCGTTTATTAGCACATCGTCCATTTCATAGCTCAAACTGCCCATGTCATGCATGGATAGCTGGTTTAAATCGTCTATTAAACGCGCAATGTGCAGTGTTTCTTGGTGGAGTGAAGCAAGGCTCTCGGGAGAGACTTTTATAATGCCGTCTTGCATCGCTTCAATTTCGCCTCTGAGAATGGCCACTGGCGTTCGTAATTCATGTGCAGTATCGGCAACCCAGCGTTTACGTGCCTCTCTGGTGTGTTCAAGCGTGCAGGCGAGGTTATTAAAGTCGCAGCTAAGGCTTGATAGCTCGTCCGCTCCTTTCACAGTGATTCTCGTTTCAAACTTTCCAGCAGACAGCTTCTTTGTGGCTTTCTGCATAGATATAATTGGGCGGCTGAGCCATTGAGCTAAAGGCCAAGTTAAGAGCGCGGCAATGGCTAACATGAATGCCGAAATAAGTAAGAATGCCTCACCTTGTTGGCGAACAAAGCGCAACGTTTGATCCTGAACAAGCTCTCTAATGGAGCGTAGGCCAACGTAACCAACAATTTTTTTGTTTACTTTGACGGCATGGGTTTCTGCATCAGTGAAACGAGTTTTTCCTATGATGGGCTTTTGTTGCTCATCGAATAAGAGAAAGCGCTGACGGTAATATTGCGATGGGTAAATCAAATCCAAATTTGGTGTGCTAGGCGGTGGTACTAAATCGCGAAGGTTTTCTAATTTCGCTTGATGCCACTCTCTCTCCATTCGACTTTCTTGAACTAAAAAATACCAATCGTCGTAATAGATGTAGAGGTTGGCGGTTCTGTTGGCCATTTGTTCTAAGAAGTCGCGGTCACGTTCCGTCGCATAAGAGACGAAACCTCGATCGAAGCTCCATTGAAATACTTGCCACATAGATACAATGAGTAGGATGTTACTCAAAACAAAAACGGCAAAAAGTTTGTGCCGAATTTTTAACCCTTTTGTAATAGCCATAAATGAGGCTGAGATCCTATTGTTTCTGCGACACTAAATGTGCAGGTGGTTGTTAGTCATCGATACTATGTCAAAATACCTTAAATATCGAATGTGTTCATTCATCGTTCTAATCGTCTGTTTACTATACAGTTTTAATGTGAAAGCTGGCTACTTGGTTGTAGTGTAAATAATGAGGATTTCTAATCAATAATTTCCTGTTATTATTGCCCGCTATTTTTTGTATTTGGGTTTGGTTATGTCTGTGTTGAAGGGCTCTGTTTCATTCTTTTTGATTGTCATAAATACCTTGATTTGTTTTGTTCCTGTTATGGTCTTGGCGCTCTGTAAGTGCGTGATGCCATTCGCGTCAGTGCGTGCTGTGCTAAACGTTATTCTAGATCGAATAGCAACGTTGTGGATTGGCATCAATAATTTGAATCAGCGTTGCTTGGGGAAGGCTGTTCTTGACGTATCAGGGGAAAAGGACTTTTCACTGAATGAATGGTACATGGTGACGGCAAACCATCAATCTTGGGTCGATATACTGATTCTCCAGCGTCTTTTTAATCGTCGTATTCCCTTTATTAAATTTTTCTTAAAAAGAGAATTAATTTGGGTGCCATTTATCGGACTTGCGTGGTGGGCATTGGAGTTTCCGTTTATGAAACGTTACAGCCCTGCGTTGCTGCAAAAACGCCCAGAGCTAAAAGGGAAAGACATAGAAATCACCAAAAGAGCGTGCGATAAATTCCAGCACTTTCCTGTCGCCATAATGAACTTTTTAGAAGGCACTCGTTTTACAACTAAAAAACATGCTCAACAATCCAGCCAGTTTAAGCATTTGCTGATGCCCAAAGCAGGGGGCTTGTCGTTTGCCTTGAATGCGATGGACGGTAAACTTCACCAGCTTATTGATGTAACCATTGTTTATCCTGACGGCATTCCCAGTTTTTTTGATTATCTTTGCGGAAAAGTATCTGAGGTTAAAATTCACGCCCGCGCGATGCCGATTGAAAATACGTTGCTGGGGGATTATCAAAACGATGCGGAATACAGAGCGTATTTCCAGCAGTGGGTGAATGAGTTGTGGCGTCAAAAGGATCAACGGATAGAACGTATGACAAAATCTGAAAAGACAAAGTAGGTTTCCATCTATTAAACACCTTACATAGCATCTGTGTAAGGTTTGATTCTGTATCCTTGAAAAACCTGAAAATTGTATCTTTTTTCTGTATGAATAATCCCTGATGCTGTTTGTTTCAACAGTATTCGGGGCATTTAATATGGACATCTCTCATTTACTCACTTCACACGCCATTAATATGCAAGCCTCATTGGTGCGTGAATTACTTCACTATAGTCAGCAACCCGATATTTTATCATTAGCTGGTGGCCTTCCTGATGAAAAATTAATGCCAGCTTATCCTGCGTTGGCGCAATTAACCGATAGTCGACAATATGGCGCAAGCGAGGGTGAAAAGGGTTTGCGGGAAATCATTGCCAGACTGGTTGAGGAGCGAGGTTTACACGTGACGCCTGATAATGTGTTGGTGACCAATGGCTCTCAGCAAGGTTTGGATATTATCAGTCGTCTCATCCTTGATGAAAACTCGACTATCTTAACAGAGCAACCCACCTACCTTGCCGCTTGTCAGGTGTTTAAATTGCAAGGTGCCAAGGTACAGGGCGTGCCTTCTGATAGTGAAGGGATGTCGGTTTCAGCATTGCGGAATGCCATAGAAAATGCGAACCCGAAAGCGGTGTATTTGATTCCAAATTTTCAGAACCCAACGGGGCATTGTTATAGCCTGAAGCGTCGTAAAGACATTGCTGCTTTGTTGGATGAGAAAGGGGTCTTGCTGATTGAAGATGACCCCTATCGAGACCTGTGTTACGAAGAGGTCGACCTCACTCCCATCACGGCCTTGTTAAAGCAGGCGCCTTGGTTATACATGGGAAGCTTTTCGAAAGTATTGTGGCCAGGGCTTCGTACCGGTTATGTGGTTTCCAGCGTTGAATTTTCGTCTCATTTGGTCAAAATCAAGCAAGCTATAGATTTGCACACTAATCGTTTGGGGCAAAATATGATTGCAGTGTTTGTCGCATCTGAAATGTTTCCAGCGCATATCGCTAAGCTTCAGCAATCCTACAAAGAAAAACGTGATGCCATGTCAAAAGCATTGGTTGCAGAGCTGGGTGACAGGGTTGAATTCAACATACCCGCTGGAGGTATGTTTTTTTGGTTGACGCTACCTGACGGTGTTTCTTCTAAACAAGTAATGACTGAAGCGTTAGAAAAGAAAGTGTTAGTTTTGCCTGGCACACCATTTTTTCCAAATAAACACTCGCAAGAGGATGCGTTTTTACGTCTGAGTTTTGCTCGTCTTTCTTTGGAGGAAATTCAGCAAGCCATACATATTTTATCGGGCGTGATTCGACGCTCTATGGTCTGATTGGTTCATCGGTACTCTGTTTAATACATTAAAAGGCTTTCGCCTTACTGCTTTTATACCGCTAAGCGCAGGTATTTATACTATTTATGCAGAGCAAGCAGTTCCTTCTTTTTGGGTGACACGTTAGAATCTAGCTTTTAAGACTGCATAGAATAGGAATATGTAATGGGCAGAGCCTTCCAGAACCGCAAAGAGTCCATGGCAAAAACGTCTGATCAAAAAGCCAAGGTTTACAGTAAATACGGCCGTGAGATTTATGTTTGTGCAAAATCCGGTGGTATTGATCCAAATGGCAATTTGGCGTTGCGTTCCCTCATTGATCGCGCGAAAAAAGATCAAGTGCCAACGCACGTTATCGACAAAGCGATTGATAAAGCGAAAGGCGGTGGTGGAGAAGATTTCGATACGGCTCGCTACGAAGGTTTTGGTCCGGGTAATACCATGGTAATTATCGACTGTTTGTCTGATAACCCAAACCGTACTTTTGGTGACGTGCGTACTTGCTTTAACAAAGTGAAATGCAAAATCGGCGGCCAAGGCAGTGTGAGTCACATGTTTGATCACAGTGCGATTTTTGTTTTCGCCGGCGATGACGAAGAAGTGGTACTTGAAGCCTTAATGATGGCGGATGTAGATGTTACTGATATCGAGTTAGAAGATGGGAAAGTCACTGTTTTTGCGCCAAACACCGATTACGGCAAGGCGAAAGCGGCACTAACGGAAGCGCTTGGTGACATTGAATTTGACGTAGATGAAATTCAATTTGTTGCTCAAAACACATCGCCTATCGAAGGTGAAGAGTTGGAGCAGTTTGAGCGTTTTCTGGATCTATTGAATGATTTAGACGATGTTCAGAACGTTTATCATAACGCCGAATTTTAATGCAAAAAGCGCTGACGATGCGTCCGTATTGTCAGCGCTTATTTTAAATAAAGGCAGTATCAAATAATGGAAAAGGCAGATGAAATGGCCAAGCCTAGACCTCAAGTAAAATCCCCTTGTGTTAACTTGTGCTTGCTTAATGACGACGATGTCTGTGTGGGTTGTTATCGAACCGGCAAAGAAATTAGCTTGTGGGGTAGTATGAATAAAGCATCTCAACTCGCGGTAATGAAAAAAATCCGTGAACGTGAATCGAAAAGCCAATTCGTTAGCAACTAGCGTTGCTTGTATGACTTGGCCTTTCAACGCTTCTTTGTTATTTCTCTTCTATTGCATTTTTTAGCTCAATCCACTGCGACATGTATTGAGTGCTTTTTAGGCTATGATGGCGAAGCATTAGCCCAATAAAGTGCTTTTTTCGAAGCTTGTCTTTAAGTGTTGTTTGCAGTGTTAGCCTGTTAATGAGTTTAGGCTCCCACTCTTCTGCTTGATAGCGTGACGCTAATATCTCATTGCCATTTTGTTGCATCAGCTGCCAACTTGTTTTGTCATCATAGAGAGAAACTGCCGCGTCAATGAAGGTGTCAATGTCATCTGTGATGACACCGTTCCAAGGTAAAATGCCATGCATGGCTTCGGCGCCAATGTGAGTGGTAATGCTCGGGGTGCCCGTTTGCATTGCTTCCACTAATTTTCCTTTTATTCCCGCTCCAAAGCGCAATGGTGCTAAACATATGCGTGCTTTCTGCATGACGTCTTGTGCATTTTCGGCCCAGCCTTTGACTAGAAAGCCTTCTTTGGCGTTGTGCAATTGAGTCGCTTTTGGTGGTGGGTAAGCACCATAAATATGCAATTCGGCACTGGGTAGGCGTTTGCGAATCTTTGGCCAAATTTCTGTTTTAAGTTGCAGAACAGCATCCCAATTCGGCGCGTGGCGAAAATTGCCTATACTGATAAAGTGTTGGCGTTGTTCAAAAGGGGTGAGATCTTCTGTTTTTGATGGCGATGGCAGCATGAATGGAAGGTGAAAAACATGGGTGTCCGGTACTTGAAACTCCTCAATAAGTAGCTTGGTTTCCACTTCAGAGATCATTAGCGTTAAGTCGCAACGATGGATGGCGGCGATTTCACGAATACCGTGGTCGCTGTAAAGATCTTCCGTTTGAAATGGTTTTTTTTGCTTAAGTGCAACATGTCTTGCTTGTCTTAATGAGTGAAGATCTTCGGTGTTTAATACTCGTAGGGTGTCGGGGCTGAATTTTTCTACGCGCCAGCCAAATTGTTCTTCCATCATAAAGCGATCAAACATGACAATGTCTGGTTTTTTGTCGGCAATGTAATGGTCGAAAGAGGCGTTATTCAGTTCAATATGCTCGGCTTGGATATTGAGTTGAGACAAGTCTGCCATGTGCTCTGTTTTCTGGGCTGGACTGGCGAAAGAAACTTGCCATTGGTTTTTATGAAAACAGTTGAGTAGTTGCATCATTCTGCTGCCGGCAGCAGAAGAGTTAGGTTCGGGCCAAACATAGCCAATGACAAGTAGGTGCACAGTGTTTTCTCAGGTAAAAAAGGTGTTTTAGATTCAGGATTTAGGCGAGAATCAGGACATATTCATTTAGCTATTGTATCATGGCGAACAGATTTGTCTTACCTGCCTCGTTTGCAGGGATTGTCAGGTAAGACGTAAGCAAAACATGACGTTGAGAAGATTATTATGATCATAAAACCAAAGATTCGCGGATTTATTTGTACAACAACTCATCCAGTTGGTTGTGAGCAGAATGTAAGAGAGCAAATTGCTTTCACTAAAAGCAAAGGGGTTGTTGAAAATGGCCCTAAAAAAGTACTCGTGATCGGTGCATCAAGCGGTTATGGCTTGTCTTCTCGTATCGCAGCGGCATTCGGTTCAGGTGCAGCAACCATTGGTGTTTTCTTTGAAAAGCCAGGTACTGAGAAAAAAACAGGCACAGCGGGTTGGTACAACTCTGCGGCGTTTGACAAAGTAGCAAAAGAAGAAGGCTTGTACGCCAAAAGCATTAATGGTGATGCATTTTCACACGAAGCTCGTGCGAAAGTGATTGAGCTAATTAAAGAAGACCTTGGTGAAATTGACATGGTGGTTTACTCATTGGCTTCGCCAGTGCGCAAAATGCCAGATACCGGTGAAGTGATTCGTTCTGTACTTAAGCCTATTGGTGAAACTTACAAGTCTACCGCGATTGATACCAATAAAGACATCATCATCGAAGCGGAAATTGAGCCAGCGACAGAAGAAGAAGTGGCAGCAACAACGACCGTTATGGGTGGGCAAGATTGGGAGTTGTGGATGTCTGCTCTTAGTGATGCTGGCGTTCTGGCGAAAGGTGTTCGCACCGTGGCTTATTCTTATATCGGTTCTGATATCACTTGGCCAATCTATTGGCACGGTGCGTTAGGTAAAGCGAAAGAAGATTTAGATCGTGCGTCTGGTGTAATTAATGCGCAACTGGCGCCATTAGCTGGTGGTGCTAACGTCGCGGTGTTGAAGTCTGTTGTTACTCAAGCGTCTTCTGCGATTCCAGTGATGCCTTTGTACTTGGCGATGGTTTTCAAGGTGATGCGTGCAGAAGGTATTCATGAAGGTTGTATGGATCAGATTTATCGTTTGTTCTCTGAACGTCTTTATAACAACCTTAATCCGGCGGAGTTAACGGATGATAAAAATCGTTTGCGCTTGGATGACTGGGAATTGCGTGAAGATGTTCAGCAGGCTTGTCGAGATCTTTGGCCGACAATTAATGACGGGAATTTGTTTGCAGAGACAGATTATCAGCTTTATAAAGATGAGTTTTTGAAGTTGTTCGGATTTGGCGTGAAAGGTGTTGATTACGATGCGGAAGCCAACCCTGAAGCAGACTTTGACGTTATTACGCTTTAACTTTTTGTGGAAGAAGCGAAAAGGGGTTCAAGCATAGCTGCTTGTGCTCCTTTTTTTATGCCTTTTTATCTCTTATAGTGAAAGGATCGTTACTTTGGGGTGATTATGAAGCATTCATTGGGGTTGCTAGCGGCTTTGTCGTTGTGTGTAAATGCGCAAACGATAGAAGTTCAGCCTATTGATATTATTTATGGCAATCAAGTTATACGAACTCAGCATCAAATTGTGGTTAGCTCGCGTGACGAGGTGTCGATTATTTCTGCAGAAAAAACGATCGAAACACTTGGGCCTAACGTGGTTGTTTCAGGGGACGGTAAAGGCTCGTCCTATTTAGAGGAAAATGCCATAGCAGAGCGTGAACAAGAGATATATGACGAGGTAAATCGACGCACAAAAGATGCGCCTTTTACCGTGCTGTTTACGGGCAATATTCCTGATGATATTCAAGAAAAACGTCTTCGTATGATGCCGGAAATTGGGGTTTTCGGTGATCAAATGAGAGCTAGTGAGGCGTCTGATGCAAATGCAGCGCCGGATGAAGGGGATTTTTCTCCTATCGGAAAAAATGTGTCTCCTGACGGTGTTTCGGGTGCAAAATCGGCTCCTGTTAGCGCCGAAGAAAAACTGAATAAACTCATTGGTGGGTAGGGGGAGTTACTCGATTGTTTCTTTCTTCTGATGTGTCTCGTACTTGTTCTATAGGTTTGGCGTATCAGGTGATGCTTCAATCCAGTTGTGTTGATCAATCAGCTCTATTGGGAATGTTTTGTTGTGAATGATGATCTTTGCGCTGTCAGTTGATTGAAGCTTTTCCTTAATGAATGCGACAAAGTCTTGTCTTTGAATGTCCTCCACGCTCGCTATCCATTCTTCTCTTGTTTGAAAATCTGGTTCAGGTTTGGCTATTTGGTGCCATTCGCTTAAGGCGTTATCGCTTAAGTTCTTTGCTGTCATTCTTAGTTCACTTAGTAGTGTGCTTTTCGCGTCTTCAAACTCGCCTTCTGGAAGGTTGTGCAGCCTTTCCTTTTGTTCTTCTAAAAATGTCTCTATGGCTTTGATAATGGTTATGGCGTCTTTGTTAGGTGATTGTATAAGTAACCCTAAAATAGGTGTGTTGCGTATACTGAGATCTTGCGCGCCAACAATGTAGCCGAGTTGTTGTTTGGTTCTCAATTCTTGATAAAACGGGCTGCTGATTAGTTTTCTGAGTATGGCAAAGCCGGCTTTTTCTTTGATGGCTTTGTTGGTGGTTGATGTCTGTTTGCTGGTGTCTATTAGTGTGTATAAAACGACACTGTCGTCGCTGGTGGAGTCGAATTGATAGTGGTGTTTTTGCTGAGCAGTAAGTTTTTTGGTTTCTATTTGTTGTGGTTCTTTTGGTGTAAGGCGTCCTGCAAAGCGTTTATAAATTGAATCGGCAAGCTTTTGGGTTTGCTTTTTGGTTGAGTTGCCCGTGCTGTAGCCTATGATATCAAAGTCTTCGCGGGCGTTTTTTGTGTAATTTTGAAGTTCTTCGAAAGAAATTTTTGTGAGTGCGTTTTCAAGTTGTGTTGTAGCGAAGCTGTTTTTCGTAATTAAGGTGCTTAGCGCGCTGTTTGCATTACGGTATGCCTGTCTGCTTTTTTGATTGGTTAGGTCTTTTTGTAGTTCGATTTTAGCTTGTTCGAAGCGAGCTAGGTTTGGCCGGAATAAGAAAAGTTGGTCTATTAGCCAGGTGATGTATGTGCTTTGTTTGTCTGAGTAGCCGTTGGTTCTTAGGGTGGCGCCGTTTGTGTGTGGGTAAAAGGCATAGCCTAAACCAGCGACAAATGGCGCGTAGGTTGACTCGCTAATGCTGTCGTTAAATAGCCGGCTCCATAGTTTATTTAGCAGCGTGTGCTGAGGGGTGTCTGCGGCATGGTTAAAACGAATACCAAGAAAGTTCATCATGACGGGCTTGTCGAAGCTTGGATCCGATTTGTTCCAGTAGGTAAAGCCTTCCTTTTGAAAAACGATAGAGGGTGTGGGGTCTGTTTCTTCAATTAATTCTAAAGACTCCGGAATGAAGTTGTTTTTTTCTGGGAGGCTAACGTGGGTGTTTTTGACGGACAGATTGATTAAATCTAAAAATAATTGGCTTAATGCGCTGTTGTTGTATTCGCTTTGGTACCAAGGTTCAACTTTCCAGGCCTGATCTTCGACGGCCCAGCTTTCTGGGAAGCTTTTGTTTGTGGCGACCTGAATTAGTAGGTTTTCAGGGTTTAGTTGTTGGAGTAGGTGTCGAAGTTGCTTTTTACTTGCGACAGATTCTAAGCGGAAGCTGCTCAAAATGTCCTCTGTAGGGATTTTGAGCATTCTGGCAGATAAAGAGCGTGCTAGGTTTTGTGGATCGACATAGCCTTGATAGTGGTATCTAAGCTGGCTGAGTTTTAGTCCTTCCTCTAAATACAGTGAATTAATTGGCGATGATCTTAATAGGCTAATGGTGGAAAAAAAACGCTTTGCTACCGTGTCTATTTTTTCCAGACCTTCGTTGGTGAGGTGTATTTTGACTGTGAAGAAGGCGTTGTCTTCATAGTCTGGGCTTGTGCTTGCCGATATACCGTTGATGAGGCCTTCTGATTTTAGTGATGCGTATAGAGAACCTTTATTTTCGTTGCCTAAAATATACGACAAATAGCGGGTGGGCTGTGTTTTGTAATTGTGTTGTTGGGCATCAATTTGGTAGTAAAAGCTCAGAGTGTTGCTGTCTATGAGGGAGCGAACAAACTGTAGGTGGGGTTTACCAACAGGAATGAGCGTCGGGCTGCTTTCTGTTTTTTTGATCGTTCTGTTTTTATTTGGGATCTCAGAAAAGTAATGGCGAGCTAATGCTGCCATTTCTTTGTATGGACGATTGGCAACCATTACTAAAGCCATGTTGGCGCTATAGTAGTTGTCTTTATATAGATTGAGTAGTTGTTCTCTCAGTGGGTTGTTAGGTCTGTCTTTGAGTGTGTCTAAGTTGCCTACGGTAAAGTGACTGTAAGGGTGTTCGGGATTGATAAGTGTTTTCAATGCTTGTGTGTTGCGGCGACTTTCTGTTTTTAGTTTTGCTTTGTATTCGGCGTCGACGGCGTTTTTTTCTCTTTGGGTGAGTGTTTCACTAAAAAGAGGGGAGATAAAGAATTGTGAGAATCGATCCAAGGCGCCTTCATAGGCAGAAGGCTTTATGTCGAAATAGAAGTTCGTGGTGTCTGTGCTTGTGTAAGCGTTGTGTGAGCCGCCATGGGTATTAATATAAGATTGATAATTTCCTGATTCTGGGTATTTTTTCGTGCCAAGAAAAAGCATGTGTTCTAAAAAATGCGCTAAGCCTTGCTGTTGTTTTGGGTCTTGGAAGCTGCCGACATTGACGGAAAGTGAAGCGGAAAAACGTTCAGCCTTCGGGTCGCTAATAAGCAGTACTTTCAGGTTGTTGGGAAGTGTTGTTAGGTAATAGTCGTTTTTATCCGTTAGGCTCTTATTCTGAATTTTTAGGATGTTGTCACTGATTGTGTTTTGGTTTTGATACGCCATGTTGCTTTCGCTCATTGTACTCTTTACGTCAATAGGTGTGTGTTCTTGTGGTTTAAGATCCGCATGGGCATAACAAGATATAAATAGAGGAAGTGATAAGGCGAAATAGGTGAGGGTGTTTTTTAGGGTTTGAGTCATTTAATCAGACTATCTGAAGTGTGTAGTACAATGCAATGGGCGTGCTTGGCGCCCATTGCATGTGAGCGAAATGTTATTGTGCATCGAGAGATTGCCCGTTTATTTCTAGGCTGTCTTTGCCCATTAGATAGAGATAGAGCGGCATAATGTCTTCTGGTGAGGGAAGGGTGTCTGGGTTTTCTTCCGGGTAAGCGTTTGCTCTCATACTGGTTCGAGTGGCGCCGGGGTTGATTGCGTTAGCCCGAATTGCTGGTGATTGGCTGGCCAGTTCACTTGACAGTATTTGCATCATGGCTTCTGTTGCGAATTTTGATATCGCGTAAGCGCCCCAGTTGGCTTTGGCGTTTCTGCCCACACCGGAAGAGGTAAATATAATAGAGGCGCTGCCGGCTTTTTGCATCAAAGGGAGCAGGGCTTGATTAAGGAGGAGCTGGCTGGTGACATTGACGCGCATTACTTGTTCAAACAGGGTTGGGTCATAGTTTGCTAGTGTGGTACGTTCGCCTAATAAACTGGCGTTGTGAAGAATGCCATCAAGGTGGCCGAATTCCGTTTCAATCGTGTTGGCAAGTTCTATGTAGTCGTGTTCCGCTGCGCCATCGAGATTTAACGGAACGATGGCGGCTTGAGGAAGGTGCTGTTTATCGATGTAGTCGTAAACGGACTCAAGCTTTTTAATTGAGCGCCCTAATAGGATGACCGTTGCGCCATGTCTTGCATATGAGATAGCGGCGGCTTTTCCTATACCGTCGCCTGCGCCAGTAACAAGAATTACTTTGTTTTTAAGTAATTGGCTTGGGGCTTGATAATCAAACATATCTCCTCCTTGATGCCTTAATTAGGCGTCGGGTCTTTGAGTGTGCATTAGGTAGTTTACAGACACGTCTTTGTCATTCAGTTTGTATACCTTGGTTAGAGGGTTGTAACTCATGCCTGTCATATGATTTACCTCCAGTCCAGCTTGTCTTGCATAGGTGTTGAGCTCAGCAGGTTGAATGAATTTTGCGTAATCGTGAGTGCCTTTTGGAAGCATGTTAAGAATGTATTCTGCGCCAATGATGGCGAAAAGGTAGGCCTTTGGGTTTCTATTAATGGTGGAGAAAAATACGTGCCCGCCAGGCTTTACAAGCGTCATACAGGCCTTAATAACCGAAGCAGGATCTGGCACATGTTCTAGCATTTCTAGGCAGGTTACGACATCGTATTGACCCGCTTCGCGCTGGGCGATTTCTTCTGCGGTAATTTTTTCATAGTCAATGTCGAGCTTGGATTCGACTTTGTGTAGTTTTGCGACAGCAAGGGGGGCTTCGCCCATGTCGATGCCTTTTACTTTGGCGCCGAGTTTTGCCATTGCTTCCGATAAAATTCCGCCGCCACAGCCGATATCAATGACTTTTTTGTCCTGTAACCCTGCCGCTCGTTCGTTAATGTAGCCTGTGCGCAATGGATTGATGTCATGCAGTGGCTTGAATTCATTTTCTGTGTCCCACCAACGACTTGCAAGCGCTTCAAACTTTGCCACTTCATTTAGGTCTACATTGCTACTTTGTGTATTTGGCATATCGGGCTTCCATTTTGTGTTGCGATAACTTGAATATGTGCGCTCGGTGTTGGAGCGGTGAAATGTGTGTGTTGTTGTTACTTCTTCGGGTAGGTATGAGCCGAAGTGTTATTGGACTAGTATAGCGTTATCGTAATAGCTGACCAATAGTAAACTTGTATTGTCTTGATAATAGACAGTGTCGCTTGGTGAAGGCAAACAAGGTTTTGAGTAAAGGCGATTGAATAAACGCAAAAGGGTGACAAAACATGCCACCGAAAGGAGTGTTATTTTTTTCCTTATGGTATGATGCGGCGCTTATAAAAAAGATATTAGGATGTCTGTCAGACTCCAAGGCATAAGGATCGATTGTATCTATGGGTGAATTAGCCAAAGAAATTATTCCCGTCAGTATCGAAAATGAACTTAAGGGATCTTACCTTGATTACGCAATGAGCGTAATTGTTGGTCGAGCATTGCCTGATGTACGAGATGGGTTAAAGCCTGTTCATCGTCGCGTTCTATTTGCGATGAATGAACTTAAAAATGATTGGAATAAACCGTACAAAAAATCGGCGCGTATCGTCGGTGATGTAATTGGTAAATATCACCCACATGGTGATTCTGCAGTATACGATACGATTGTACGTATGGCGCAGCCTTTCTCAATGCGATATACCTTGGTTGATGGTCAAGGTAACTTCGGTTCTGTTGATGGCGATAGCGCTGCAGCAATGCGTTATACCGAAATCCGAATGGCGAAAATTTCTCATCATCTTTTGATGGATCTTGAGAAAGAAACGGTCGATTTCGTGCCTAACTACGACGGCACAGAGTTTATGCCTGAAGTGTTGCCTGCACGTGTGCCTGGGTTGTTGGTCAACGGTTCTGCCGGTATCGCTGTTGGTATGGCAACGAACATTCCGCCTCATAATCTTGGGGAAATCATCGATGGTTGTCTTGCTGTTATTGATAATGCAGACATTACGATCGATGATCTTATCGAACATATACCAGGGCCTGACTTCCCGACAGGGGCGTTCATTAATGGTCGTGCTGGTATTATTGAAGCCTACAAAACAGGCCGTGGGCGTATTTACATGCGCGCCCGTCATCACTTTGAAGACATGGAAAAAGGCAATCGTCAGTCCATTGTTTTCACCGAAATTCCTTATCAGCTAAACAAAGCAAAAGTGATCGAGAAGATCGCTGAGCTTGTGAAAGACAAAAAGCTGGAAGGGATTAGTGAATTACGTGATGAGTCTGACAAAGACGGTATGCGTATTGTTATTGAGCTTCGACGTGGTGAGAATCCAGATGTCGTTGTGAATAATATTTTTACGCAAACTCAATTGCAGTCTGTGTTTGGTATCAATATGGTGGCCTTGGTTGATGGTCGTCCTCAGTTATTGAATATCAAACAAATTCTTGAATGCTTTGTTAAGCATCGCCGTGAAGTGGTTACCCGTCGTACTATTTTTGAACTTCGCAAAGCGCGTGAGCGTGGTCATATTCTTGAAGGTTTGGCTGTTTCTTTAGCCAACATTGACCGTGTAATTGAATTGATCCGTACGTCACCGACGTCAGCAGAAGCAAAAGAAAAGATCGTAAGTGAGTCTTGGGAGCCAGGTAATGTGGTTGCCATGCTTGATCGTGCTGGCGCCGATGCTTGTCGTCCAGATGACCTCGAAGCAGGTTATGGTTTTGTTGATGGCGCTTACCATTTGTCACCAGACCAAGCACAGGCGATTTTGGACTTGCGTCTACATCGTTTAACGGGTTTGGAGCATGATAAGCTGCTCGGCGAATATAAGTCTCTGATTGAGCTTATTGGTGAATTGCTAAATATTCTGTCTAACCCTGATCGTTTGATGGAAGTGATTCGCGAAGAGCTTGAAGAAGTGCGTGATACGTTTGGCGATGCTCGTCGTACTGAAATCCTAACGTCTCGTCAAGATTTGACTATTGCTGATTTGATTGATGAAGCACCAATGGTTGTGACAATTTCGAATACCGGTTATGCAAAATCTCAACCGTTAGAAGAGTATCAGGCGCAACGTCGTGGTGGCCGTGGTAAATCGTCAGCTAGCATGAAAGATGAAGATCATATCGAACATCTTTTGGTTACGAGCAGTCATGACACTATTATGCTTTTCAGTAATTTTGGTAAAGTGTATTGGTTGCGCGTATTTGAAATTCCGGTCGCCAGCCGTGGTGCAAAAGGTCGTCCTATCGTCAATTTGTTACCGCTACGAGAAGGCGAGTCAATCTCTGCCTTGTTGCCTTTGCCTGTTGTTGAAGACGCAGAAAAAGAAGAAGGCGATGAAGAGATTGCGGATGATGCAAATGTGGAAGCAAGCAGCTACATCTTTATGGCAACCGCAAACGGTACCGTGAAGAAAACAGCGATGCAAAACTTTGCTCGTCCTCGCTCAACGGGTCTGATTGCATTGAGCTTAGACGAAACAGATGAGCTTGTTGGTGTGTCCGTTACGACGGGTGATAATGACATTATGTTGGTGTCATCTTCTGGTAAGACTATCCGCTTTAAAGAGTCCGATGTTCGCCCAATGGGTCGTACAGCGGCAGGCGTGAGAGGCATTCGATTAGGTGAAGGTGCGAAAGTAGTTTCCCTTATTGTTCCTCAAGACGGTTCTGCAGTATTGATGGCGTGTGAAAACGGCTACGGTAAACGTACATTGGTAGAAGATTTCCCAGTTTACGGTCGTGGTGGTCAAGGTGTGATCGGTATTCAGGTATCTGATCGTAACGGCCCTGTGGTTGGCGCGTCTCAGGTGGATGAAACAGATGAAATTATCCTGATCACAGATCAAGGTACATTGGTTCGTACTCGAGTGACGGAAGTGTCTTGTCAAGGTCGAAACACGCAAGGTGTTACTTTGATTCGTTTGACGAATGATGAGCATTTGGTTGGAATCGAGCGTGTCGTTGAAGACGACGAAGAGGATGTTGAGATTGACGAGGCTGATGGCGCCGATGTTAATCCGTCACCAAATGATGGTGATGAATCTCCTGATATCGTCGATACAGACACTGAGTAGAAAATAAAGCGACGCACCTAGGTGCGTCGCTTTTGTTGTAGCTAGGTCCTGAAAATATTTAGAGGTAATGAGCGGGATGAGTCGAGTATATAATTTTTGTTCTGGTCCAGCAGCGCTTCCGGAAGCTGTTTTGAAGAAAGCCCAGGCTGAAATGCTGGATTGGCATGGTGCTGGTGTATCCGTGATGGAGATGAGCCACCGTAGTGCTGAGTTTATGTCTATTCTTGCATCGGCTAAAGCTCGTTTGTCTCGTTTGCTTAATATTAGCGATGAGTATGAGGTTCTGTTTGTTCAAGGGGGCGCGTCTACTTTGTTCGCTCAGATTCCTGCAAATTTAGCCAATGGCTTTGACTCGGCTTGTTATTTGGATACAGGCGCATGGTCTTCAAAGGCGATTAAAGAAGCCAAAAAATACGTTAATGTTGATGTTGTTGGGTCTTCTCAGGAGCAGAATTATTCTACCGTGCCTGATCTGTCTACTTTAAATTTAGACAGCGAAGCGGCTTATTTACATATTTGCCCAAATGAAACCATAGGTGGTGTTGAGTTTTCTGAATTGCCGGAAACCAGTCTTCCTATTGTGGCGGATCTGTCTTCAACGATTTTGTCTCGCAAAATTGATGTGAGTAAATACGGTTTAATCTACGCTGGCGCACAAAAAAATGTTGGCCCGGCGGGTGTGGTGATTTGTATTATCCGTAAGGATTTATTGGCTCGAAGCAGTGATGATCTGCCATCCGTTTGGAATTTTGCTCATTTGGCGGCGAATGATTCCATGATAAACACGCCACCAACCTTTGCTATTTATTTAGCGGATCTTGTATTTGAATGGTTGGAAGAGCAAGGCGGTGTTGAAGCGATAGAGTCGGTTAATATTCGTAAGGCACAAGCATTGTATGATTTTATTGATGCGAGTGATTTTTACTCAAACCCTGTTGATCCCGCTTTTCGCTCACGTATGAATGTGCCTTTTATTTTAGCGGATGATTCGTTAGATGCGCTTTTTATTGAGGAATCTGAGGCGGCGGGGTTACGTACATTAGCAGGGCATCGTTCTGTTGGTGGGATGCGAGCGAGCATTTATAACGCGATGCCGATGGAAGGTATTGTTGCCTTGATTGATTTCATGCGCGCTTTCGAAAAACGTCACGGACAATAGTTCCTTGCAGACATTAAAAACTCACGGATAATAATTAATATGTCGAATTCTAAGCAGGTGGTGCCAGAAACGCTGCCTTTATTGCGTGATCGTATTGATTCGATTGATTCGCAAATTCAAATGCTCATCAATGAGCGTGCAAGTTGTGCACAAAAAGTCGCTGAAGTGAAGCTGGCTGAGCAAGGTGATGAATCGGTCGTTTTTTATCGTCCTGAGCGTGAAGCGCAAGTTTTGCGTAGAGTGATGGAGCGTAACGAAGGGCCTTTAGGTAATGAAGAAATGGCAAAAATTTTTCGCCAAGTAATGTCTTCTTGCCTTGCGCTTGAAAAGCCGATGCGTATTGCGTTTTTGGGGCCAGAGGGTACGTTTACTCAGCAGGCGGCGTTAAAGCACTTCGGAAAATCTATTATTAGTGCGCCAATGGCGGCGATTGATGAGGTGTTTCGTGAAGTGGAATCTGGCGCGGCGAATTATGGCGTTGTACCGGTTGAAAACTCGACGGAAGGTGTGGTTAATCATACTTTAGATAGTTTCCGAGATTCGCGTTTAAGAATATGTGGAGAAGTGGAAGAACGGATTCATCATCATCTTTTGGTGAGTCCAAATATCAACTCCGAGGACGTAACGCACATTTATTCGCACCAGCAGTCTTTGGCGCAGTGCCGTGCGTGGTTGGATCGTTACTGGCCACACGCGGAGCGTGTGGCGGTAAGTTCAAATGCGGAGGCAGCGCGCCTTGTTGCAGAGGCTGGTCGAAGTGGTCGAGCCATTGCTGCGATTGCCGGTGAGGTGGCTTGTGAGTTGTATGGTTTGTCAAAAGTGTCTGCCAATATTGAAGATCGTCCAGACAATACAACACGCTTTCTGATTGTTGGTGATCAAGATGTTCCGCAGAGTGGAAAAGACAAAACCTCTTTGTTAATAAGCGCTAAAAATGAGCCGGGTGCTTTGTATCATTTGCTTGAGGCGTTTGAACGCCACGGTGTTGATATGACGAGACTTGAGACACGTCCTTCATTAGTGAGTCGCTGGGGTTATATTTTTTACATAGATTTTGTCGGTCATTATTTAGACGAAAAATGTTGTGCTGTCATTGATGAGTTACGAGAGCGGGCGTCGGAAGTTAAGGTGTTAGGCTCCTATCCCGTGGCTGTGTTGTAGAAATTTTAGAAGAGTGTTGTACTTTGACTGGTGAGAATGATTTTCAGATGCCTGCGGATATGGCATCTAAAGCAAAAAAGAAATTCGGCAATGTCATGATTATCGGTCTTGGTATGATTGGTGGTTCATTTGCTAAAGCGCTGAAAGAGCGAGGTTTAGCAACATTGTATGGTGCAGATCGCCGAGACGGTGAATTGGCATTAGGTGTTTCTACTGGTGTCATTGATTATCCTGCGGAACTGACGGCAGAGTATGTCACTAAAATGGATATCATTATTCTAGCGACGCCAGTTCGGGCAATGGAATCTGTTTTATCTGAAATTAAGCCGTACCTTTTACCGACGACACTGGTGACGGATGTTGGTTCGACAAAAGGCAGTGTGATTGACTCTGCTCGTCGCGTGTTTTCGGACGTGCCTCCTAATTTTATTCCCAGTCATCCTATTGCGGGTGCAGAAAAAAGTGGTGTATTAGCATCCAATCCTTTGCTGTTTGAAAAACACATGGCCATTGTGACGCCGTTGTCAGACAGTAATCCAGTATTATTGGATCGTCTCCATCGTTTGTGGCGTTCGGTTGGTGCAGATGTCGTGAGTATGGATGTCGAACACCATGATCATGTATTGGCTTCTTCAAGTCATTTGCCGCATCTTCTTGCTTATACTCTGGTGGATGCACTTGCTAATGGCGATCGTAGTCAGGATGTATTTAAGTTTGCGGCGGGTGGTTTTCGTGATTTTACGCGAATTGCATCGAGCGATCCTGTTATGTGGCGAGATGTTTTTATGGCTAACAAAGACGCCACGTTAGCCACATTGGATCATTTTACCGATCGACTTGCTGATATGCGAACCGCGATAGAGCAAGGAGATGGGGCGAGTATGTTTGGTGTTTTTACACGGGCAAAGTCGGCTCGAGATCATTTTCTTCGTTTGTTGGAGCAGCGTACCATTGGTTCGGTAAAAGAAGTGCGCCCAATGTCGGTTTCTGTTTTGCCTGCATCGTCGATAAAGGGCAATATTTCTTTATTGGGTGACAAATCATTGTCACATAAAGCCATTACAATAGCGGCGCTGTCACAAGGTGTGAGCGAAATAAAGAACATAGATCTGACTGGTGATGTTCGTATCACCATGCAGGCATTTCGCGATATGGGTGTGGTGATCGAAGAAGTTACTGCGGATTACTTGCGAGTTCATGGCGTTGGTCTTCGTGGACTAAAAGCGCCTATAGCTCCCATCAATGTTCATCAATCCAGAGAAAGTTTGTATTTATTGTTACCCGTGTTGGCGGGGCAGCCTTTTTCTGTGTCTGTTGTGGCGGAAGACAAACTATTAAATCAATCATTTGGTGATTTGTTTTCTCTGGTTCGTCAAATGGGCGGCCGTGTTGAATCTGAGATAGCGGACTGCTTGCCCGTGAACCTATCGCCAGATGTGTCTTTGGATGTGTCTATTGAGTTAAACACGGGCTCTGAGCGACTTAGAATGTCTGCATTTTTGGCGGCGATCTATTCGCCTCTTGAGGGGCGAGTCGTGCCGTTTTTGCCGGGGTTGTCTCATTGTGAGGTGTTGTTACGTCATTTTGGTGTGTCAATATTGGATGATGGGGCAGGTTTTCGAGTTTTGCCGGCTGGATTGATAGGCGTCGATGTTGTGTTATCAGGCGATGAGTATGAAGCATCTTGGTTGGTGTTGTTGTCCAGTTTGTTGCCAGGTTCTGAATTGTTGATTGAGAATTCAGGTTTGGACTCAACTTCGTTTGCCTTTATGATGTTTTTGAGATCGATTGGCGCCGATATTTTAATGTCTCCGAAAAATGAACTGGGATTGTCGGTAGGTGAGCTTCGTTCAGGTTTTGCAGAATTAAAGGCGTTTTCTTTGACGGCTGAGCAAAGTTATCAATTTAGGGATGTATTGCCTTTATTGTGTGTTGCGGCGGTGTATGCGTCGGGCGAAAGTCGTATTCAGGGTATTGGGTCTTTACCGTACCATCATGAAGACAGGGTGCTGGCGTTAGTGGATGCACTTAGGCAAATGAAAATTACCTGTGCTTACGAAAGTGGTGAGTTGGTTATTGAAGGTGGTTTGCCGAAAGGTGGAGAGCTTGATTGTGCTGGCGATGATAAGTTGGCGCTTGCCATGCTTGTATTGGGAGTGCGTAGTCAGTCAGTGACGAAAGTGAATGACTGTCAAAAATTATTAGAAGAGTTTAGTGAGTTGGAGAGTGTTGCTAGGCAATTAGGTTTTCATTGCTTAGTGGCGCAATAGTTTTTTAAGAGGAATAGTTATGATCAACCAAGGCCCAGTTATTACGATTGATGGTCCAAGTGGTGCCGGTAAAGGCACTGTAAGTCAGTTAATCGCAGAAAAGCTGGGATGGCACATACTGGACAGTGGTGCTTTGTATCGATTGCTTGCTCTCGCTGTTTCACATCATGGAATGTCTTCGGACGATGTGGAGACGTTAAAGGTCTTAGCGGAGCATTTGGATATTCAATTTCAGCAGTCTGATGAAGGTAAAGTTGAAATTATTCTAGAAGGTGAAACGGTTACTCAGGCAATTCGAACGGAAGATGTCGGAAATAGGGCGTCTAAGTTAGCGGCGATTCCTGAGGTCCGCGAAGGGTTGCTGCTGCGTCAGCGTGCTTTTTCACAGGCACCGGGTTTGGTGGCAGATGGGCGTGATATGGGGACAGTGGTTTTTCCATCGGCTCAGATTAAAATATTTTTAACAGCATCCGCCGAAGAGCGTGCTCAGAGGCGTTTGCAGCAATTGCAGCAAAAAGGTGAAACTGTTAATCTAGCGGAATTGGTCAAGACGATTAAAGAGAGAGATGAACGCGATGCTAATAGAACCATTGCGCCTCTTGTGCCTGCTGCAGGTGCTTTAGTTATCGATAGTACAGATTTGAATATAGAGCAGGTTGTCGAGATGATTTTTGCTGAAACAGCAAAGGCGGGTCTTGTATAACCTGTTCTTTCTCGCGTCTACTTTTTTGCACCTAGAATGTGCTAGAATAGATCAAATGTTATTCAAGTCGACAAAGGGCCAGCAGGCCTTTGTCGCATCATCCAAAAAAACTGACCCATATTTGCTGGCAATGTGGATTAAGGTTTGGCCTAGCTAAACCGATCATATAGGAAATACAATGACTCAAAGCTTCGCAGAACTGTTTGAAGAAAGCCTGTTAACCGTCGAAATGGCGCCAGGCTCAATTGTTACTGGTATTGTTGTTGATATTGACAGCGAATGGGTAACTGTTCATGCAGGTCTTAAATCTGAAGGCGTAATTCCTCGTTCTCAGTTTCTAACGGAAAGTGGTGAGTTCAGCTTAAACATCGGTGACGAAGTTAAAGTTGCACTTGAAGCTGTTGAAGATGGTTTCGGTGAGACTAAATTGTCTCGTGAAAAAGCGAAACGTGCAGAGACTTGGTCTGTGCTTGAAAAAGCTTACGAAGAAAACGCCATTGTTCACGGTGTTATCAACGGTAAAGTCAAAGGTGGCTTCACAGTTGATATCGCTAACATCCGTGCCTTCCTACCAGGTTCTTTGGTAGATGTTCGCCCAATCCGCGATACGTCTCATTTGGAAGGTGTTGATCTAGAGTTCAAACTTATCAAGCTTGATCAAAAACGTAACAACGTTGTTGTTTCTCGTCGTGCCGTTATGGAAGCGACTAACAGCGCTGAACGCGAAACATTGCTTGCCTCTCTTGAAGAAGGTCAAGAAGTTAAAGGTATCGTTAAGAACCTTACTGACTACGGTGCTTTCGTTGATCTTGGTGGTGTTGATGGTCTTCTACACATCACTGACATGGCTTGGAAACGCATTAAGCACCCAAGCGAAATCATTGCTGTTGGCGATGAAATCGACGTTAAAGTTCTTAAGTTCGACCGCGAGCGTAACCGTGTGTCTCTAGGTCTTAAGCAGTTGGGTGAAGATCCATGGGTTGCTATCAAAGCACGTTACCCAGAGAACACAAAAGTAACGGCTAAAGTTACTAACTTGACTGACTACGGTTGCTTCGCTGAACTTGAAGAAGGCGTTGAAGGTCTAGTACACGTTTCTGAAATGGATTGGACTAACAAAAACATTCACCCATCTAAAGTTGTTCAGATTGGTGATGAAGTTGAAGTTATGGTTCTTGACATTGACGAAGAGCGTCGTCGTATCTCTTTGGGTATCAAGCAGTGCACCATGAATCCATGGGAAGAGTTTGCTACTTCTTTCAACAAAGGCGACAAAATCTCTGGCGCAATCAAGTCTATCACTGACTTTGGTGTGTTCATTGGCCTTGACGGCGGCATTGACGGTCTTGTTCACCTATCTGACCTATCTTGGGACGAAACAGGTGAAGATGCAGTTCGTCAATACAAGAAAGGCGATATGCTAGAAACAGTAGTATTGTCTATCGACGCTGAGCGCGAGCGTATCTCTTTGGGTGTTAAACAACTTGAAGAAGACCCGTTCCTTGCTTTCGTAGCAGAAAATGACAAAGGCACTATCGTTAACGGTACTGTCTCTGAAGTTGATGCGAAAGGTGCTGTAGTTGTTCTTGCTGAAGGCGTTGAAGCTACTTTGAAAGTATCTGAAATTAGCCGTGAGCGCGTTGAAGATGCAACAACTGCATTGAAAGAAGGCGATAAAGTAGAAGCTGCGATCATTAATGTTGATCGTAAAGCGCGTACTATTACTCTTTCTATCAAGCAAAAAGATGCAACTGAAGAAAAAGCAGCGTTGAAATCTCATACTGAGAAACAACAAGTTGAAGCGAATGGTCCTACCACTATCGGTGATTTGATCAAAGCGCAACTAGAAAACCAAAACTAAGTTTTGATTTTTAGCTGTTATTAAAAAGCGGGCCTAGGCCCGCTTTTTTTATGCCTAAAATTTGTGAATTTATTGACAGGAAAACTATACACAAAACATGTGGATAACCATGGGTATAGACCTTGTGTATGTTTTTTAGCGTAAGGATTCTAAAAGTTTTTCAGTGTCTGTTTCATCCCAGTTTTCTTTTTCAAGGAGGGTTTTTAGTGCATCACTTTTTTGGGCATTATCAAGATTTTTTTGAAACTTCGCGTAATGAAAGTCTTTTATGAGGCGTTCGTCGTGTTCTGAGCGATAAAGTGGCTTTTTATCATCGGCTTTAGTCTCTGCTTTCTCCATTGCATCAATTTTTTTGTAAGTGTTTAAGAACTGTTTTTTATTCATGTTCTACTCTCTTACTCGTGTTCAATTCTAAGAATTTCAAAATGGTCAATTCTTGCGCACCATTTTATGTTGATGTCCCAAAGCTTAATGCCATGCTCTCTATCTGTCTGTTCAGATAAGTATGACGGTCTTGGGTCTTGTTCGATGATTTGTTTTATTAAAGTGCTAATGTCTTTGTTGTGCAAGCTCTGATAATTCTCGCATTGATGTTTGGCGAGGTCGGAGAATCGTACAGATCTTGTGTGTGTCGGCTCTGGAGCAAACCCTCCTTTTGCATCTGTAATGCTATCTGCATAGGGTAAGTAAGGTTTTATATCTACAACGGGGGTTCCATCCAGTAGATCTGCGCCATGTAGATCGATGAATACTCTTTTCTCTTCTTGATATATGCGGCCTATTTTAACGACGGACAAGCCTATCGGGTTAGGCCTGTGTGTGGCTCTTGTGGCGAAAACCCCCAGCTTTTTATTTCCACCTAGACGTGGTGGGCGTACTTTTGCCTTCCAGCCCTCTTTTATACAAGCGTGGAAGATAAAGTGAATCCAGATATGTGAAAAATCACTTAATCCATCCAGAGTATCTAGTCGATTATAGGGAGGAAGGAGTTCTAGCCGGGCGGTCGCTCCGTCTACCAGACCTGGCTGTTTAGGAATGCCAAATTTTTCTTTGTAACAAGAGTGTATTGTGCCAATTGTTGATAAAGAAAATGAGTCTGATGGCGGCACAGGATGATCCTTTTCGTGAAAAACGTCACTAAATGAATAAAAGTAATGTGATAGTATACTGGCTTGTCTAATGGGATCACGACTTATTTGGTGATCTACTGTTTGTTCTTTTTACTTTTATTAGAGATTAAAAATGTCTTTAGAATCTTATATGAATCGAATTGGTCAGCAAGCTAGGGCGGCTTCTCGTCTACTTGCTAAAGCATCCACTCAGCAAAAAAACATGGCGTTGTTTGCTATGGCAGACGCTTTGGAAGATGCACGACCTCGATTGATTGAGGAAAATCAAAAAGACATGGAGAATGGTCGAACAAAAGGTCTTGATCCAGCGTTATTGGATCGCTTGTTATTAGATGATGCTCGAATTGATGGCATGATCGAAGGCTTGAAGCAAGTTGCGTCTTTGCCTGATCCTATTGGAGAAATATCCGGTATGGTCTTTTTGCCATCCGGCATTCAGCGCGGACAAATGCGCGTACCGCTTGGTGTTATTGGTATTATTTATGAGTCTCGCCCTAACGTTACTATTGATGCGGCGAGCTTATGTTTGAAGTCTGGTAATGCCACAATCCTGCGTGGTGGCTCTGAGGCTTTCTATTCAAACCAAGCCATCGCAGAGGCGGTAACAAAAGGTGTTGTTTTATCGGGGTTGCCAGAACACGCGGTTCAAGTACTAAATACAACCGATAGAGAAGCGGTAGGCAAATTAATTACCATGCCAGAATTTGTTGATGTCATCGTGCCTCGTGGTGGCAAGGGGTTAATTGAGCGAATTAGTAAAGACGCTCGCGTGCCGGTTATTAAGCATTTAGATGGCAATTGTCATGTTTATATAGATGATGAAGCTGATTTGGATAAAGCGTTCCTGATCGCTATGAATGCCAAAACACGTCGTTATGGTGTATGTAATGCGATGGAATCTCTGCTTATTCATTCGGCCGTTGCAGAGAGCATTTTGCCTAAGTTGGTTGCTGCTTACCAAGAAAAAGAGGTTGCGTTGGTTGGGTGTGATTTAGCTCGCCACATTAGTTCTCTACTAGGTGTGGCGACAGAAGAGGATTGGTACACGGAATATTTAGCGCCGAAATTGTCTATTAAAATTGTCTCAGATATGGATGAGGCGATTGCGCACATCAATAAGTACGGGTCTCATCACACGGACGCGATTGTTTCGCAGAACTATTCAAAAACACGTGCGTTTATGACGGAAGTCGATTCGTCATCAGTCATGGTGAATGCTTCCACATCATTTGCTGATGGCTTTGAATACGGCTTTGGTGCTGAAATTGGTATATCTACCGATAAAATTCATGCTCGAGGCCCGGTTGGATTGTTGGGTTTAACAAGCCAAAAGTACATTGTGCTTGGTGACGGTCATACTCGTGACAACTAAAGACAAAGGTAGGGCTGAATCGTCTGGTTTGGCGATTATGGGCGGGACGTTTGATCCTGTTCATAATGGTCACTTAAGGACCGCTGTTGAGATATTGGACCGTTATCATTATTCTGCGTTGAAGTTGGTTCCTTGTTATCAGCCTGTTCATAAAGGGTGGCCGGGTGTGAGTCCTGCTCAGCGTTTAGAAATGGCAAAATTGGCCGTTTCTGGTGATGATCGACTGAGTGTTGATTCTCGTGAAATGGATCGACAAGGTCCGAGTTACAGTGTGGATACATTGCGGGATATTCGATCTGAGATTGGCCCGGATGAGTCACTGATTATGGTGTTAGGAATGGACAGCTTTTTGTCACTTCCAACGTGGCAGGATTGGCAAGAATTGGTTCAGTATGCACACATTTTAGTTGTCTCTCGACCTGGTTGGGAGCCCGACTTGATTTCTGAATTGGGTGCTTTTTGCGAAAACTATCGTGCCGCATCCTCGCATGAGTTACAATGCGCGCCCTCAGGACGGGTCTGGTTCGAGACACTCACTCCTTTAGGGATATCCTCTAGCATGATTAGAGCGTTAGCTCGTAAGAATGAGTCGATTGCGTATTTACTGCCAGAACCAGTCCAGAAATACATAGAAGAACATCAATTATATCGATAGGGTAACGTAATTATATGAGTCAACTTAACCTCACAGCAGATCAAATATTGGCTTTTGCTGTTGAAGCATTAGAAGATGTGAAGGGCGACAAAATCACTGTGTTAAATGTAGGCAGTCATACCGACATGATGGATTACATGGTGATTTGTACTGGTACCTCGAAGCGTCATGTTAACGCGTTGGGCCAAAATGTATTCGAACACTTAAAAGGACAAGGTCTTCAGCCATTAGGTTCTGAAGGTCGTGGCATGGGAAGTGATTGGGTATTGGTTGATTTACACGATGTTGTCGTTCATGTAATGACGGAAGAAGCTCGTGCATTTTATGATCTTGAAAAGTTGTGGGATATTAAACCAGAACAATTGTAAGGCTCTTTAGATGCGTGTTCGTTTGATAGCTGTTGGTACTAAAATGCCGAAGTGGGTGACGGAAGGTTATGATGAGTACTCTAAACGTCTTCCGAAAGACTTTGCATTAGAGCTTGTTGAAATTCCGATGTCACCGCGTGGAAAAAATACGGATATTCCTAAGGCGATTCGTAAGGAAGGAGATAGTATGCTCGAAGCTATTCCTTCTGGAGACAAAGTTATCGCGATGGAAGTGCTTGGAAAAGAGTGGTCCACGGAGCAACTTGCCGATCAAACAGAACAGTGGCGAATGGATGGTTATAATGTGAGCTTATTGGTTGGTGGTCCTGATGGGCTCGACCCAAGGTGTACTGCTCGTGCCGATCAAGTTTGGTCATTATCCCGCCTTACGTTACCGCATCCAATGGTGAGAATTATGTTAGCGGAGCAAATTTATCGTGCTTGGACGCTAATGAATAATCACCCATATCATAGATAAGGAGGAATTGATGAGTCGTCGGCATCAAAACTTCCGTAATTATCGTCAAGAGCAGCAGCTCACACAGCGTCGTGTGCTAGCTTCTGCTGTTTTTGTTCTACTGTTAGCCGTCGTGCTAATGGCTCGTTTATTCTATCTTCAAGTTATAGAACACAAGTTGTATCAAACCAAAGCGGACGATAACCGAGTGATGTTGGTGACAGAGCCGCCACCGAGAGGTTTGATCTATGATCGCAATGGTGTTGTATTGGCCGATAATCGCCCAATACACAGTTTGACGGTTATACCTGAACGAGTTACTGATTTCCCTCAATTAAAACAAATGCTTTCTGGCATTATCGATATTAGTGATAGTGAATGGGAAGACTTTGAAGACAGGCGCAAAGAATACCGTCGTCCTTACCAATCCCTCACATTAAAATCTCAGCTCACAGACGAAGAGTGGGCTAGGGTGTCAGTCGACTTATATAAACTTGACGGTGTTCAAGTGGAAGCGCAGTTAACACGCTATTACCCGTTCGGTGAGGCATTTGCTCATGCGATTGGCTACGTTGGTCGAATTACCTCGAAAGACCTGGAGAGAGTGGATAAGGAAGCCTATCAAGGCGCTTTGTTTATCGGCAAAACAGGTGTTGAGGGCTTTTATGAGAAAACGCTGTTTGGTGAGGCGGGGCTTAGTAAAGTTGAGGTTAATGCTCGTGGTCGTATTATGTCTGAGCTTGAAAGGCAAAACCCGACACCCGGGAAAGATTTGCATTTGTATCTTGACGCTAGATTGCAGCAATATGCCTATGATCTTTTGGGGGATTACACAGGATCTGTTGTAGCCATAGACCCGACGACCGGTGGGATTCTAGTGCTGGTTTCGAAGCCTGGTTATAACCCTAATTTATTTGTTCGAGGTATTTCTGTAAAAGATTATACCGCCCTTCGTACATCCAAAAAACTTCCTCTTTTTAATCGTGCATTACGTGGAGGGTACCCGCCAGCGTCTACGATAAAACCCTTTATGGCGTTGGCAGGTCTTGAATATGGTTTTGCGTCTTGGACGGAACGATATTTTGCCAAAGGCTACTATCAAATCAACCCTGATGGACGTCGCTACCGAGATTGGAAGCGAACTGGACATGGTTGGATCAATTTAGAGCGCTCCATTATTGAATCTGTAGACACGTATTATTATCAGTTGGCCAACAAAATGGGCATTACGCCAATTCATAATTTTTTAACGCGTTTTGGTTTTGGTCAAAGTAATTTGCTGGATTTGAATGGCGAGAGCAATGGTTTATTGCCATCCAATGAATGGAAGAAAGCCAAATACAAGGAGCCTTGGTATCCGGGAGATTCGGTGAATGTTGGTATAGGGCAAGGGTTTATGGTGGCGACCCCATTGCAGATTGCTTCTGCGACGTCAGCACTTGCTAGTAAAGGGCATTATTTTTACCCGCGTATGACTCGCTTGATAGGGGAGCAACCCGTGGAATTTGAAAGTGGCCTCGGCGGTGAGCACGATATCGTTTTGAAAGACCAACGGAATTGGGATCGCATGAGAGATGCAATGCGAAAAGTTATCACAGACTCGCATGGGACGGCGCGACGTCTACAGGGAACGGACTACGATATTGCGGGCAAGACAGGAACAGGTCAAGTATTCAGTTTGCAAGAAGATGAAGAGTATGACTCTGAAAAACTAGCGAAACGCTTACATGACCATGCGCTATTTATCGGTTTTGCTCCGGCTCAAAACCCTAAGATTTCCGTATTTGCTATTTTTGAAAACGGCGGAAGCAGCTCTAAACCCGCAGACTTAACTCGACAACTGTTTGATGCCTACTTACACGATGATTACCCTGACCGTTATGACTATTTAAAAGGGAAGCAAAATGACTGAGAGCTTTTATCGTAGAGCCTTGTCTTTTACCAATGCCCGTTTATGGAAGTTGGTGCATGTTGATGTATTGCTAATGGGCGCCTTATTGTTGCTGATAGGGGGCGGGCTGTTTATTTTATATTCTGCGTCTGGCCAAAATGTTGCCATGGTAGAAAGGCAGTCATTTCGACTCGTAATTGGTTTGCTGGTTTGTGTGGGATTGGCACAGTTGCCTCCCAAATATATGCGTCGTGCTTCCCCTGCATTGTTTATTTTTATCACGGTTCTCCTTGTGGGGGTGTTGTTGTTTGGGGTTGGGGCGAAAGGTGCCCAGCGTTGGTTGGCTTTGCCAGGAGGTTTACGCTTTCAGCCTTCGGAGATTATGAAAATTGTCATGCCAATGATGATTGCTTGGTATTTTTCAGATAGACAGCTTCCGCCAAATTTCAAACACATTTTGACCGTTCTAGGTTTAATTGTTTTACCCGTGTTGATTATTGCTAAGCAACCGGATCTAGGAACGTCTTTATTGGTGGCTGTTTCAGGTATTTTTGTGTTGTTTCTGGCGGGGCTCCGGTGGCGGTATATTTTGGGTGCTACTGCGGTTGCTCCGATTGCCGGTTATGTATTGTGGCAATTTATGCACGATTATCAGCGCCAACGTGTATTAACCTTCTTAAACCCAGAGAGTGATCCTCTTGGGTCAGGCTGGAATATCATACAATCCAAAACGGCGATTGGTTCGGGTGGCCTTTATGGTAAAGGTTGGTTAGAAGGAACTCAGGCTCAATTGGATTTTTTACCGGAAAGTCACACGGATTTTATCATTGCAGTGCTTGCTGAAGAGTTTGGCATGCTTGGTTGTGGGGTGTTGATTTTTGCGTATTTACTGGTGATCGCGCGAGGCTTGTACATTTCCGCAAATGCAGCCGATAACTATGCACGACTTCTTGCCGGCAGTTTGACGCTGACCTTTTTTGTTTACATGTTTGTAAATATTGGCATGGTGTCAGGTATTCTGCCTGTTGTTGGGGTACCCTTACCGCTCGTTAGTTATGGTGGTACTTCTATTATTACTATCATGGCGACATTTGGTATTCTCATGTCTATACAAACACACAAAAGGGCAAGGTAATGATTAAGCAATCTATATTGTTCATTTTAACGCTTAGTCTTGCGGCGTGCAGTGGTGTAGAACATTCTACATTGCCTTCTCATTCAGGTGTGAGCGACACACTGCTTGAAGATATGCCTAAAGAATGGGCAAATTCCTATGCGGGCAACCCTGAAGTTCAGCGGTTTATTAATCGCTTAGTGAAAGAACATAACTACGATAAAGCTCGTTTGGAATTGGCTTTTTCACACATTCAACTTCGTCCGAAAGTGATTGAAAAATCCGATAATCAGCCCGAAGTAATAACGCCTTACTATGAATATAAAACTCGGTTTGTGAACGATGATAGGGCAAGTTTGGGTCGTGAGTTTTCAAAGCGAAACGCGGCATGGTTGAATAAAGCAGAGCAAGAGTTTGGTGTCGAATCCAATGTGATTGTGGCTTTGATAGGGGTGGAAACCTATTACGGACGCATTACAGGATCGAAGGATGTGTTTACTTCGTTGACGACCTTGGCATTTGATTACCCGAGGCGTAAAGAATACTTTCAAAGTGAGTTAGAAGCCTATTTGTTGCTGGCTCGTAAAGAAGGTTGGAACATAGGGGAAACTAAAGGTTCTTACAGTGGCGCGATGGGAATGGTGCAGTTTATGCCCAGTAACTATCAGAAATTGGCCATAGATTATGATGAAAATGGCCATATTGATTTATGGGGCTCAGAAGCCGACGCCATTGGCAGTGTGGCCAATTACCTAAGACATCATGGTTGGAAAACGGCTCAGCCTTGGTTTGTCACTGCGCATGTTGCGGATCAGGATAAGGTCGTGGACGACATCAATCGTGGAAGAGTGCCGACGACGGACATGGCGACTTGGTCATCGTTAGATGTATTGCCAACTCAACCTTTTGTGCTTCAAAAAACAGGTCTTATTGGTCTGCGTACAGGTCCAGATGAAGTGTCTTTTTGGTTGGCCTATGAAAACTTTTTTACCATTATGGATTACAACCCGAGTCGACGATATGCGATGTCAGTGTTGGAACTTGCTCAGAGTATAGGAAACTATGAAAGCCATTAACATACTGTTTATTGCCAGTATAAGTTTGCTGCTACTAAATGGTTGTATGAGTACGCGTCATGTATTGGGAAAAGACAATATAGACTACGACAAGGCCTCTGCGGGCGGCCGCTACTCTATTTTACAAGATCATGCGCCAACGGGAGACATTAAAGTCGACCACCTTCCTGATTTAGTGCCGAGATGGGAGGCAAAAACCCGTGGCGGCAATAAAAGCCCTTATGAAGTTTGGGGTAAGAAATATTGGGTAATGGATTCAGCTCAAGGATATGTTGCGGAAGGTACTGCGTCTTGGTACGGGAAGAAATTCCATGGGCATAAAACCTCAAATGGGGAAATATATGATATGTATGCCTTCTCGGCTGCGCATAAATCGCTCCCTTTGCCGACATTCCTTAAAGTGACGAACCTAGACAATCAGTTGTCTGTTATTGTTAGAGTGAATGATCGAGGGCCATTCCATGGCGACCGATTGATTGACCTTTCTTACGCCGCTGCAGCTCGATTGGGCTACCATAAAAAAGGTTTGGCGCGGGTTCGTATTGAAGCAATTACGCCAGCTAGAGGGCAGACTTATACGCCATCAAAAGCAGCGGAGAAGGTGGATGAAGTTACGCCAGAAGCCTTGCCAGCAAAAGCTTCTACGGCTTTACCGGGCGGTGCTTCGAATGCGACATCTGAACTGGTATTTTCTCACCTTCAATTAGGCGCGTTTAGCGCGGAAGACTCTGCCGATCGATTGAAACTCCGTCTGTTTGAAGCATTTGATACAAGCGTAAATGTGTTGGTCAACAAGCAAGAGGATGGTTTGTACAAGGTATTAGTCGGACCGTTTAGCAATGCCGCTGAATTAGATGAGTGGCAGAAAAAATTACAGCAAGAAGGTTTTGGTGACCCTGTCAGGGTGGCTTTAATTCCTTAAGTACTCTTTGTTTGGGCTAGAGATTAATAGAGTGCTCTAGTATCATTTATTCACATTTTTTAAGAAGACGATTTTTTTGAGCATGAAAAAATTCCTAGTTACTTTATCCCTAGTCATTTGTTTTGTTAGCGGCTCTGTATTTGCCGCCCCTTCTCTCATTCCTGCACCGCCACAATTGTCTGCAAGCAGCTATATTTTATTGGATGCTTACACGGGCGATATTTTGGTTAATCATAATGCGGATCAAGCCTTGCCGCCAGCCAGTCTGACTAAATTGATGACGGCTTATATCATCGAATATGAGCTTGCTCGTGGTAATTTGTCATTAGATGATATGGTAAATATCAGCGAAAAGGCTTGGAGAATGGAAGGTTCTCGTATGTTTATACGAGAAGGGACTCAAGTAAAATTAGAAGACTTGATGCGCGGTATCATTATTCAGTCTGGTAATGATGCGAGTGTGGCGGCGGCGGAGCATATTGCGGGAAGTGAATCAGCCTTCGCTGATTTAATGAATCAGCATGCACAGCTACTTGGAATGGTGAATACGCATTTTGTGAACGCAACGGGCTTTCCTGTTGAAGATCATTATTCCAGTGCGCATGATTTGGCTAAATTAGCCCGTGCGACGATTTTGCAGTTCCCAGAAAATTTCAGTATGTATTCTGAGAAGGACTTTACTTACAATAATATTCGCCAGCCTAACCGCAACAAGTTGTTGTGGAGAGACAAAACAGTAGATGGTTTGAAAACAGGCCATACTGATGCGGCGGGTTATTGTTTGGCTGCCACAGCAGTACGAAATGGCACACGTTTGATTACCGTTGTTATGGGGACAAAATCGGATGCTGCTCGCGCTGCGGAATCTCAAAAATTATTGGATTATGGTTTTAGATACTATGAAACACGTAAGTTATACAGTCGTGGACAAGTAGTAAATAATGCCCGTGTTTGGGGTGGTAGTGAATCGAATGTGAAGGTCGGATTTGCTGATGATGTTCTTGTGACTATGCCGCGTCAGCAAGGGGCTTCAATTCCAGCGACACTCGATATGCAAAAAGAAATTATTGCACCTATCGCGGTTGGTGATGTATTGGGTAAAATTGTTGTTGGCTCAGAGGGTAACATCTTATTGGAGCGTTCTGTTGTCGCGCTCGAAGCGGTAGAAGAAGGCGGTTTCTTCAAACGCATGTTTGATAAGATAAAACTCTTTTTCATGAAATTGTTTTAAGCCTGAATGGGCGAATGGTAGGTTAATGGCACTTATTACAAAAGACGGTGATCAGGCTGAGAAAGCAGTAGATGCACCCAAAATAGAATTTCCTTGCGACAATTATGTCATCAAAGTGGTTTCGCTTGATGTGGATGGTATTCATGCGGAAATAACACAGCGTCTGCTTATTCATGCGCCTGAAATGGACACAAACGCAGAGGGTGTGAATCGCTCTAGCAAAGGTCGTTTTGTTAGCTATAGTTTCCGAATAGTGGCGCACAGTGAAGCTCAATTATCGGCGTTGCATCGTGATTTGATGGCGATTGAAGCCGTTAAGATGGTCATGTAGATGGCGCTTGATTTAATAGGTCGTGACTTAGGTGTTGTTGAGTACGCCGACACATGGGAGCGAATGAAACATTTCACTCAGACTCGTTCAAAGGACGATGCTGATGAAATTTGGTTGTTGGAACACCCATCTTTATTCACACAAGGCCAAGCTGGCAAGGAAGAGCACTTGTTGGCCCCCGGTGATATTCCGGTGATTCAGGTCGACCGAGGTGGTCAGGTCACGTATCATGGGCCAGGTCAATTGGTGGCTTATGTTCTCATTGATCTAAAGCGCCTTGGAATAGGCGTTCGTGATTTGGTGAATGTGCTTGAAAACTCTGTGGTTCATACTTTGAAAATGAACTCAATTGAAGCATATGCAAAGCCAGATGCACCAGGTGTTTATGTGGACGAACAAAAAATCGCATCATTAGGGTTGCGTGTTCGCAGAGGTTGTTCATTTCATGGACTTGCCTTAAATGTTGATATGGATCTCACCCCATTTAATCGTATTAACCCGTGTGGCTATCAAGGCTTACAGATGGTTGATATGAAACGTCTAAACAAAGATGTAACTTTATCGAATGTTAAAGTTCAGTTGGCGAATCAGCTGGCTGAACAACTCGGATATACCTATCCGACTATCCAACAAGGGTGGAAATAGAATGACTGCAGAACGCAAGCGCGTTGTCCAAGGGGAAAAACTACGCGGTGCCGATAAAATGGCGCGTATTCCTATTAAGATTGTTCCAACAGAAGAGATTCCTAGGAAGCCAGATTGGCTTCGTGTTCGTATGCCAGCCTCGCCTGAGATCGCTCGTATTAAAGCCACGTTGCGTGAGCATAAATTAGCGTCTGTTTGTGAAGAAGCGAATTGCCCGAACTTAGGTGAATGTTTCAGTAATGGTACGGCTACTTTCATGATTATGGGTGAAATTTGTACCCGTCGCTGTCCTTTCTGTGATGTGGCCCATGGTCGCCCGAATCCGTTGAAAGAAGATGAGCCTAAAGAGTTGGCGGCCGCTATTCGCGATATGAAGCTCAAATATGTAGTGATTACCTCTGTCGATCGTGATGACCTTCGTGATGGTGGTGCGCAGCATTTTGTTGAATGTATCCGAGAGACTCGCGCGGAAAGTCCAAACATTGAAATTGAGACGCTTGTGCCTGATTTCCGTGGCAGAATGGATGTTGCAGTTGATACGTTATCTATCGCGCCGCCTGATGTGTTCAACCATAACTTGGAATCTATCCCACGTTTATATCGCCAAGTGCGACCGGGTTCGGATTATCAGTGGTCATTGGACCTATTGAAAAATTTCAAAGATCGTTGTCCTGATGTACCAACTAAATCTGGTTTGATGGTTGGTATGGGTGAAACGTTTGAAGAAATTGTGGAAGTGCTAAAAGACTTGAGAGCGCACAATGTTGATATGTTGACCATCGGTCAGTATTTGCAACCGTCTAAGCATCATTTCCCAATGGCACGCTTTGTACCACCTGAAGAATTTGCTCGTTATGAGCAGGTGGCAAAAGACTTAGGCTTTAAGCATGCAGCGTGTGGACCTTTGGTCCGTTCGTCTTATCACGCAGACAAGCAAGCACATGGCGAACGCGTTTCTTAATGTGTTCGACGGCTACATTAAAGCGGAGTTAAGATATTTCTTAGCCCCGCTTTTTTTATGCTAAAAGAAACTAAAATATATCTGTGTTTCACAATGATGTGCCTCTATAAAAAGGGCGCTAGTTTACAGTTCGTTAGATTTATGGAGATGATATGAAGCCTTGGTCAATCAAAGACTCTATGGAGCTTTACAATGTTAGTCATTGGAGCAGCGGTTTTTTTTCAATCAATGATAAAGGTCGAGTGATTGCTTTGCCTGATAGGGAAAATAGCATTGATTTAACGGAGCTTTCTTCTGCACTGAAAGAGCAAGGGATCCCTTATCCGTGTCTTGTTCGATTTCCTAATATTCTTCATTCGCGCATTGAAAAAATCAGTAACTCCTTTCAGCAGGCGATAGAGCATTACGATTACCAAGCAAAATACGCCATTGTGTATCCAATTAAGGTCAATCAACAGCGACGGGTTGTCGAAGAAATTGCAGCTTGTCAGCCGGATAATCCTTCTACCGTTGGGTTGGAGGCAGGCAGTAAGCCAGAATTGATGGCGGTGCTGGCGATGCATAAAAAAGCGGATGGCATCATCGTATGTAATGGCTATAAGGATCGAGAGTTTATTCATCTTGCCTTAATGGCTGAAAAGATGGGTCATCAGGTTTTTATCGTTGTGGAAAAAATGCACGAGCTTGACTGGATTTTGGAGGAAGCCGAAAAAATTGGTGTTCAACCTCGCATTGGTATTCGTATTCGCTTGGCATCGACATGCACGACGCATTGGGGCAACAGCGGTGGTGAAAAATCTAAATTTGGTCTGACGACATCTCAACTATTGCGAGCTATTGATCGTTTACGTGAGCTTGGCTTGTTGCACTGCCTTGAATTAATTCATTTTCACCTTGGCTCACAAATTACCCGTATTCGTGATATTCAAAACAGTCTTAAAGAATGCGCTCGTTATTACGCAGAACTTCACCAAATGGGTGTTGAGGTTAAGTGGGTCGATGTTGGTGGTGGTTTGGGTGTCGACTATGAAGGTACTCGCTGTCAAAATGATTTCTCGGCCAATTACAGTATTGGTGAGTACGCCAATAATGTTGTGTTCGCTTTTCATAATGTGTGTGAGCAATACGAACTCCCACATCCGCATTTAATCTCTGAGTCTGGGCGCGCGGTTACGGCTCACCATGCCATGATGATTGCGGATGTTTTTTCGCATGGCGCTGAACACTTGCCTATTGAGGAGCCAGCGGATGACAGTGTGTTGGAGTTACAGCGACTGTGGAGCTCTTATCAAAGTTTAAAAGGTCAGGATGATGAAGAGAGTCGATCTTTGGTTGAGGTTTATCATGACTTGTTAGATGACTTTAACGACAGTTTGGCCCTGTACAATCATGGCCAACTAAACC
The DNA here is from genome assembly GCF_000508165.1 of Marinomonas profundimaris. GTDB lineage: Bacteria > Pseudomonadota > Gammaproteobacteria > Pseudomonadales > Marinomonadaceae > Marinomonas > Marinomonas profundimaris. The sequence continues at coordinate 348,945 of NZ_AYOZ01000001.1, forward strand.
TTTCTCAAAGAGCGCAAGCGGAAAACCTTTTTCTTTCTGCATGTCGTAATTTGTTGCCTAGATTAGACAGCCGTAATAGAGGGCATCGTTCTGTTATCGATGAGTTGAATGAGCGTTTGGCTGAAAAATTGTTTGTTAACTTATCCGTCTTTCAATCTATGCCAGATGCGTGGGGGATTGATCAATTGTTCCCTGTTCTGCCTTTGCAAGGGTTGGAACAAGCGCCTTCTTTTAGAGGAAAAATTCAAGATGTTACCTGTGATTCAGATGGTTGCTTGTACAGCTATGTTGATGGTCAAGGTATTGAGTCATCTTTGCCATTGCCACCACCGCCAGCAAAAGGGGAAGACTATTTAATGGGCTTTTTCTTGGTTGGGGCTTATCAAGAGACCTTGGGTGACTTGCATAATTTGTTTGGTGACACCTGTTCTGTTGATGTGTATTTGACCGACGATGGTTTTAGAATTGATCACGTTTTGAAGGGTGACAGTGTTCAGGATGTACTCAAATCGGTTAGCTATAATGAGCATGAATTAATGAAACGCTATCAAGATAAAGTGGCGTCAAGCCCATTGAGTCAAGATGAACAAGTTGCGCTTTTGGCAACCTATAAAAAAGTGCTTGAAGGCACAACGTATCTAACTCAGGTATAAAACATACCGTTGTGTTAATGACGGTCCATACTTTTTTGGAGGTAGTGGAAAATGAGTAATGTAAAAGTGGCCTGCGTTCAGATGGCGGTCAGCAAGGATTTTCAAGCGAATTTAGACAATGCCGTTTTACAAGTAAGAGAGGCGGCGGCGAATAAGGCAAACATCATTCTTTTGCAAGAATTGTTTATGGGGCCTTATTTTTGCATCGATCAAAAACCAGCGTATTTTGACTGGGCTCAGCCGGTTAATGATTGCTTGGCCATTCAAACGATGAGCGAACTTGCAAAAGAGTTGGGCGTTGTTTTGCCTATTAGCTTTTTTGAGCGCGATGGCAATGTTTTCTATAACTCTTTGGTGATGATAGATGCCAATGGCGATGTGATGGACTTGTACCGCAAAACACATATCCCTGATGGACCTGGTTACCAAGAGAAATACTATTTCACGCCAGGAAACACTGGAATAAAAGTGTGGGACACCCAGTTCGGCCGCATTGGTTGCGGTATTTGCTGGGATCAATGGTTCCCAGAATTGGCTCGTGAGCTTGCTTTAAAGGGTGCTGAATTGATTTTTTACCCTACGGCCATTGGCTCTGAGCCACCGTATCCTGAATGGGACTCGAAAGATCATTGGCAACGAACCATGCAAGGGCATGCTGCCGCGAATATGGTGCCGGTTATTGCAGCAAACCGCGTGGGTCGAGAAGAAGGTGAAAACAGTTTTATTCAGTTTTACGGTTCGTCATTTATGACCGATGAAATGGGCGCAATGAAATGCGTTGCTGATCGAAATGAAAGTACTATTTTGTACTCGGAGTATGACTTAGACGCGAATCGTAAAGCGCGTCGGTCTTTTGGTTTATTTCGAGACCGTCGACCAGATCAATATCAAGCGATCACGTCAGGTGCTGGAATTACTTGGGAAAAATAGTCAAAGAACAAAAAAGTGCCCGCGGTATGCGGGCACAAGGCTATCCATATCCTTATTGATTTAGGGGAGGAATCTCAATAAGGAAGATCTACTTGCACTTGGCTTTTCGAAGCCTAAAAAGAGTTTAAAAATAGTGCAACATGTGTATCTGACGGCAATGTAAAGCGAATTGCGAGCTTTGTATTACAAGGCGCTATGAGAGATAGTGTCCTCGTCAGTATAGATCTGTCCAAGACGTAGATATTAACTATAGTCTGAGATTTAGAATACGCGCGGATATAATCGACAGTCCACCCTCATTTAAACCCTTAACCACTTACTATAGAGAGACGATGAACGTATTTAGTTCCCCAAATACACTGCCTTATTTTGCTGTTTTATTGTCTAGTAAGTTGTTGTTGAGTGACCTTACTTATCGAATCATGGCTGAAAAAACACTGGCTTTGGCCAAAGACTTACCTGGCTATTTAGGGGCTGAGTATGCGGCTGGAGAAATGGATGTACTGCTTACATATTGGCAAACTCGAGAAGCCGCCGATGCGTGGCTTAATCATGATATGCAGCGCAGAACGTTGTCTATCGGTGAGAGTTTTTGGTATGAGGAATATTCCGTAAAGCTGCTAGAGGTGAAAGGAGACGTATCATTTAAAAATGCTTTGCAAGAATTGCATGCTTCTCGTTTTCCACGAATCGAGACAGAAAGAGGCATATTAAAGGTGTTAGAAGAAGCTCAGGCCTCACTTTTATATGACTATATAAATGAAGAGAAAGATTTTCTGGCGCCATGGGAGCCACTGAGAAGTGAAGGCTACTATTCTTTTGACACGTGCCAGTTACGAGTTCGAGAAATGCGAAGAGATTTTTTAGAAGATACTGGGGTTGTGTTGTGTTTTTTGACTCCTAATGAAGACAAAATACTCGCGTACAGTAACTATTCGAATATTATTCGCGGTGTCTTTCAAGCTTGTAATCTCGGCTATAGTTTACGCGAGAGTGAGCAAGGGAAAGGTATTATGCAAGAGGCTCTGAGCGCTGGCTTAAAGTACCTTCATAAGGATCTTCGTATTGATCGGATACAGGCGAGTTATATGCCTAGAAATGTTCGAAGTGCGGCGGTGTTGGATAAACTGGGTTTTGACATAGAAGGCACAGCGAGAGATTATTTGAAAATCAATGGGCAATGGGAAAATCATATTCTGACGGCACTAACACTCCGCTAAAGACGATTAATCAAAGCATTAACCTTTTTTAAGAGGTTTTTTTGAGTAACAACACTCTTCCTTTTGAGTGCTGTTGCGTCGTCACCGTCAGAACGGTAATGCTTTCTGAGCTCGGGTTTAAAATCGCTCTTGGGGTTTTCTTAGGGATAACCTGACCTAGGCTTGGGCAGGCCGTGGGCAGCTTTTGTTCGTTGGATATATAAAGTATGCCGTTGAGTGGTAGGTAGTATTGAGTCGCCATTTTTTGATAGTAAAGCGTTTCTCTGTAGTGTGGCGGATACAGCTCCAGTGCGATATGTTCTGATTGTCCCTGCCAAAGTGGCCATGTCTTGATTTTGTTTCTTTCTAGGGTTGATTCAACCGTACCAGATGATACTTTCTTAAACAGACTTCCCATGGTTATTTTTGTGGTCGATTGTAATCGTATCAAGCAAAGCTCTACAGTCGGGCTCAATAAAGTGATGCTGTTGATCGAGCCAGCTTGTAGCCAAATCCCTTGGTGCTTTTTTAGCGCAGATTCTTTTTCATCGTCTGATGTGTTTTGTTGTAAGTACAGTTCGCCTTTAATGACAAAAAGAAAACTATCGTCTTTATGGTGATAAAATCGAGTTGGCGTAGCGTTTTGAAAAAGATGTTCGTGCGCAATAAAAAGGTCATCTTGTTGATAGATGATAGTGTGCTTACTGGGCTCGCCTAGGCTATAGCTCATTGGGGCGAGCGTATTGTGATCAGATAAGTTCATTATCAGTACCTTTTTAAATATCCGTTGTATTGAAGCACGAGAATACGGACCTTTCCACGATAATTTTACGGTGAGTGTTGCAGTGTGTTGGGGTGTTTCTTTATAGTTGAGTCCAGAATAGTTTATGAAATCCGTGTGTGTCGATAATTTGCACATGCAAACGATTGTAGAAGGAAAGTTTCCTTGAGTGAGTTGTCAAATTTCGAGTCGAATGAAACCCTTTCATTAAAAGACTACACAGAAAAAGCGTACTTAAATTACTCCATGTACGTTATTTTAGATCGAGCATTGCCACATATTGGCGACGGTTTAAAACCAGTACAACGACGCATTGTCTATGCGATGAGCGAGTTGGGTTTAAAAGCCAGCGCGAAATACAAAAAATCCGCTCGTACCGTGGGTGATGTGTTGGGTAAGTTCCATCCTCATGGTGACAGTGCTTGTTATGAAGCCATGGTGCTCATGGCTCAGCCTTTCTCATACCGCTATCCATTGGTTGATGGTCAGGGTAACTGGGGCGCGCCAGATGACCCAAAATCGTTTGCTGCGATGCGTTATACCGAATCTCGACTTTCTAAATACGCGGATGTATTACTCAGAGAGGTAAGTCAAGGCACAGTAGACTGGACGCCAAACTTTGATGGTACGTTGCAAGAACCGTCTGTGCTGCCGTCAAGATTACCTAATTTATTATTGAATGGCACAACAGGTATCGCTGTTGGTATGGCAACGGATATTCCGCCTCATAATTTGCGTGAAATTGGCGGTGCTTGCATTCACCTGTTGAACAACCCTGATTCAAGCCTTGATGACTTGCTTAACTTTGTTCAGGGGCCAGATTTCCCGACAGGCAGTGAGATTATCACGCCGAAGAGCGACATTGTTAAGTTATACGAAACGGGTAAAGGCCAGATTAAAGCCAGAGCCCGTTTTACGATTGAAGAAGGTGAAATCGTTGTTAATGAACTGCCTCATCAAGCGTCTGGTAGTAAAATCCTAGAGCAAATAGCCGCGCAAATGCAGGCGAAGAAATTGCCTATGGTGGTCGATCTACGAGATGAGTCAGATCATGAAAACCCAACACGTTTAGTCATTGTGCCTAAATCCAATCGTGTTGATATTGATGCTGTCATGACGCACCTTTTTGCGACGACAGACTTGGAAAAGTCCTATCGCGTAAACATGAATGTGATTGGGTTAGATGGCTTGCCTCAAGTAAAACCCCTTAAGAATTTCTTATCTGAATGGCTGCGCTTTCGTATCGATGTTGTACGTCGCCGTTTGCAATTTCGTCTCGACAAAGTTCTGAATCGTTTACACATTTTAGAAGGCTTATTAATCGCGTATCTAAATATTGATGAAGTAATCGATATTATACGCACAGAAGAAAAGCCAAAAGTTGAGTTGATGGCGCGTTTTGGCTTAACCGATATGCAAGCTGAATCGATTCTTGAATTGAAATTGCGTCATCTCGCCAAACTCGAAGAGATGCGCATCAAGGGCGAGCAGGATGAGCTGGAAAAAGAGCGCAAGCAATTAGAGGGTTTGTTGTCTTCAGACCGTAAGTTGAAAAAACTGATTACAGAAGAGATTCAAGAAGCGATCGATGCGTTTGGTGATGATCGCCGTACTCCGATGGTTGCTCGCAAAGAGTCTCAAGCATTTAGCGAAGAAGACTTATTGTCAAATGACCCAATCACTGTGGTGATTTCTAAACAAGGTTGGGTTCGCGCTGCGAAAGGTCACGATATTGATGTGCATGGCTTGAGCTACAAATCGGGCGATGAGTTTCTGGTCAGTGCAAAAGGGCGCTCCAATCAAACGTTGGTTCTGCTTGCGTCTAATGGTCGAACCTATTCCGTCAAAGCGCATACTTTGCCTTCCGCTCGAGGACAAGGTGAGCCGATAACCGGTCGAATATCACTGGAAAAAGACGCGACCATTGTGTCGATGATTCTAGACAGCGAAGACGCGCATTATTTGGTAGCAAGTGATGCAGGTTATGGATTTGTTGCGCAGCTGAAAGATTTGTACGCGAAAAATAAAGCCGGAAAAGCAACGTTGAGCTTGCCTAAAGGTGCTCAAGTCATGGCGCCAGTGTTGGTTCAACATCCGGAGCAGGGTCGCGTTGTAGCCATATCAAATGAAGGGCGCATGCTCGCATTTGATGTGGCTTCTTTGCCGCAAATGGCAAAAGGCAAGGGTAATAAAATGATCAGTATCCCTTCTGCACGGGCAGCCGACCGAGAAGAGTTGGTGGTTGCGATGGCGTGTGTTCAGCCTAATGACTTGTTAACTGCTTATGCCGGTAAACGTTTTATGTCTTTCGCTGAAAAGGACTTGGAAGAGTACCTGGGGGAGCGGGGACGTAGAGGTTTAAAACTACCGAGAGGTTTCCAACGTATAGATGCTCTTGAGGTTAAAGCTGGGGAAGGAAAACTGGCTAAAGTGAATGAGCCAACGAAACAAGATTTATTTTAAAATGGATAAATAGGCGTTGTGGTCATAGACTTATCGGCTAGACCACCGTGCCAATTTGGATAAAACACTGAGTAAATGACTCATTACGTGAAGTGGATTCGCGACCAATAAGAGGAAACGACAATGAAAGGTAGTCAAAAAGTAATAGACAGTTTAAATGCGTTATTGGCAAATGAATTGGCTGCAATTGATCAGTATTTTATACATTCACGCATGTATGATGATTGGGGCTTGAATAAATTGTATGAACGCCTGAATCATGAAATGGAAGAAGAAACACAGCATTCGGATTGGTTGATTAAGCGTATTTTGTTTTTGGAAGGTGTTCCATGTATGACAAAACGCCGTGATTTGCTTATCGGTTCTGATCTGCGCTCTATGATTTCAAATGATCTAACACTTGAATTAGAAGTGGTTAGCTGTGTGCGCGATGCCATTGCTGTTTGTGAGTCAGAAGGCGATTATCAAACGCGTGAAACGCTTGAAAAGCTATTGTTTGATACAGAAGAAGATCATGTTTACTGGTTAGAGCAACAGCTTGGGTTAATGGAAAAAATTGGCATGCAGAATTACTATCAATCGCAAATGGGTAACTAAGGAGACACTTTATGAAAGGGGATCGCGACGTTATTGCTAAGCTGAATCAAGTGTTGGCGAATGAATTGGTGGGAATTAATCAATATTTTCTTCATGCTCGTATGTTCAAAGATTTTGGTTTTAGCGCCTTGGATAAAGCGGACTATAAAACGTCTATTCAGAAAATGAAAAATGCCGATCGTTTGATTGAGCGTGTTTTGTTTTTAGAAGGCCTGCCGAATTTACAGGACCTTGGTCGTCTGCGCATTGGTGAAAATAGCGAAGAAATGATTGCAGCCAACATGGAATTTGAATTGGATACGTTGTCGGCGCTGAAAGCGGCGATCGACGTTTGTGAGCAAAAACAGGACTTTATGAGTCGTGATACGCTGGAAAAAATATTAGAAGAGCAAGAAGAGCAAATCGATTGGTTGGAAACTCAGCAGCATTTAATCGGTGTTTCTGGGCTTGAGAATTACCTTCAATCTCAGATGTAATGGTTTTGTTGTGATTTAAGCTACTTGGAATTGGGTTTCAGCAATTTTGATCAGCTCGTTATTGAGTAGCTTTTTTGCGCACTGGCAACACTTACCACATTGACTACCAATGCTGTGCTCTTTATACAGGGCACGCATGGTAGTCGCTCCTTCCTGTATAGAGGCTTTAATGGCTCTGTCTGATACTTGATTACAAATACAAACGTACATAAATGAAAATCACTCGCACTAATATTTTAATCTCACGATTGTATTTTTAATGTTAATGATTATCAATAGATAAAAATTTATCTGTTTGTATTCTTTGATAGTTTTTTTAATAGATTATTGAAGAGAGGGCTAAAAAAGGCCTTTAACCCTCTGATGAGAAATGTGTTCTCGGGGCTAAGCGTCTTTTTCTGCAATGTCGTTAAGTACTTTGAGAAAAGACTCAGGATCATGCGCACCTTGAATCAGAAACTTATCGTTGATCACATATGTTGGTACGGAGTTTATGTCTAAGCGGCGTAAGTGCTGCAGTTTTTTCTCTGTGAGTGTTTTCGCTTCAGGACTAAGTGCGTATTCGATATCCGACTTTTGCAAACCAATACTCAACGCAATGTCTTCTAATGTGCTTTTTAATCCTATGTCTTTCCCATCCGTAAAATAGGCGTGGAAGACCGCCAAAACAAAAGGCGTTGCTAAATTTGATTTTGTGGCAGCGTGCACAAACTGATGCGCAAGTTTGGAATTCGGCAAGCGATCTTTTTCTGAAAAATTGAATGATATACCTGCTTCAATGCCAACTTGTTGAAGTGCATGTGTCGCTTCGTTTAGCTTTTCAGGGCTGCCAAATTTTTCGCCGAGGTAGGTTTCTCTGTCGGCACCTTCAATTGGCATATCTGGGTGCAGCTCAAACGGCTGCCAGCGAATGTCGATACGATAATCATCACCGAGTTGTTCAATGGCTTGTTTTAAGCGTGAATAACCTAAGTAGCACCAAGGGCAAACGAGATCAGAAATAATGTCGATACGCAAATCGGCCATGGGTTCTCCTAAAATATGAAATATAAAGTTCGAAAATAGTTAGTTGACGCTTAGCGCAATGCATTGGCTTATTGTCGCGTAAGAACGGCCGCTTTCTTGATGCCAATGATTAAACGCATTCTGTGCGGCTTTCCATGCTGATTGCGTGTCTCTGCCTGTGGTAATAATGTCGTTTAGACGTAAATACCCTTCAACATCTTTTGTCAGCATAAAGGTGTCTTTTCCCATGGCTCTGAGAGTATAAGGGCCAGTGTTGCCGCCGAGTCTTGCACCGTGCTTTTTTAGATAAGCCCACAACCCCGTAATGTTGTCGCTGGGCCAGCTGGCAACAAACTGAGAAAAGGAGCCATGACTTGCCTGACATTCGCTTATCATTAGAGCATTTTCACGAATGGTCATGACTTTGCCAAGGTTGCGAATAATACGAATGTCTTTGGCTTTTTCCTCCCACATTTCATCATGAATGAGCAGCATTTTTTCAATATCAAAATTGAAAAATACTGTTTCGAATCCTGGCCATTTATTGCTGACAACTTTCCAGTTAATGCCTGATTGAAACACTTTCTGGGAAAAGGCCGATAACCACCTGTCGTCGCTCATTAGGCTGAGTTGGGCTGTGTTTAATGGCCGCCAGAACATTTCTTCAAGGGCGTTTTTTCCACCATGACGAAGCGCGGCTCTATCGTATATGGATTGGAAGCGTTCATATGTCATCTTAGGCTCCTGTTTTGTTGCGCTCAGTTTATCATAAGCTTTTGTGCATAAAGTGGGTTGAACGCATATCTTGTTTGGTATTTTAGTGATGGACACTATCTGTTTGCCTTATAATGCGAAGAAATGGTCCTATCGAGAAAATTTGAATGACACACTTAAGCGTTAACCTGAATAAAATTGGCTTGCTTCGAAATTCTCGAGGAAGAAATTACCCAAATATGGTCGAGATGGCTGAGCGAACATTACAACTTGGTGCTTTTGGTATCACGATTCATCCAAGGCCTGACCAGCGTCACGCAACGTATCAAGATGCTCATGATTTAAAAGACTTGCTAAAACGTTTTCCTGGCGCAGAATTGAACATTGAAGGTTTTCCAGATGCGCAATTTTTGGACGTCGTTTTGGAAGTAGAGCCAGATCAATGCACGCTTGTTCCTGATGATCCGAATCAACTGACTTCTGACCATGGTTGGAACCTCGCACGAGATCAAGACGCTTTGCGCCCAGTGATTGCAAAACTGAAAGCGAAAGGGATTCGTGTTGTGTTGTTTATGGATCCCGATGTTGAAAATATGGTATTGGCAAAGGACATCGGCGCAGATCGAGTTGAGCTTTATACGGAAGCATACGCGAATACGTATGGGAAGGACGGTTTTAGTGATGTGCTTGCGACGTATCAAGCGGCAGCTCAAGCAGCTCTGGATGCTGGCTTAGGAGTGAATGCAGGCCATGATTTGGATTTAAACAATGTTCAGACGTTGTGCGAGCAAGGGAAAATAACGGAAGTGTCGATAGGGCACGCGTTGACGGCTGAGGCATTGGATCTTGGTTGGGATAATGTGGTGAAGGCCTACCTTGCCAAATTGTCTTGATGAACGTTCAGGTCAACGAGTTAGTAGAGCGGTTTGCGCAAACTGTGGCTTTCTACTGACTCAGTGCGTTTGCGAATGGATACCCGCGCTTTCTACGCGCTTAAAAATATTGATCGTACAAGACCCAAAAGAAGCGACGCACGCTAAGAATACTGTGCCATTATTATGTTTGGGGTTGGCATCAGTGACGTGCGTCTCAACGAATGATGTAGATGCCTTGCAATTATTGCTGATACAGAAAGACGCGGCAAAATGGCGATTGGTTTTTCCTTCGGATGACGCGATGCCCGTTGAGGCTATAACGGCGTCGGAAGCGAGTTGCATCGAAGGGCTAATTTTACTCGATGCGACGTGGCGTAAGGCCAAAAAAATGTATTTGACGGAACCCTTGTTACACCGATTTGATGCGGTGTGTTTTTCACGGCCGCCGTCGGGGCAGTACAGTATTCGAAAATCGCCAAGTGATGTGTCCTTGTCGACTCTAGAGGCGTGTGCTTATAGTATTGAGCAAGTGTCAGGCGAGAATATGCAGCCGTTACGAGCGTTCATGGTAGCGGCACAAGCGTGGCAATGGAGAAGGCAGCCACTGAGTCATCGTCATGATTGATCGCTTTTATAAACGTGTGGTCAATACGGTAAATTAAAACAGAGATTAGAGCGTATTATGAATAAGCAAACTGAAATTGAAGCCGCCGTTCTGCGTCGCCTTTTGAAGCACCTTGATGCTAATAAATCCGTACAGAACATTGATCTCATGAATTTGGCTGGCTTTTGTCGTAACTGTTTAAGTAAGTGGTATATGGCAGAAGCTGAGCAACAAGGTGAGAAAATAGAGTACGACGAGGCGCGAGAGTTTGTTTATGGTGAACCTTATGAGAGTTGGAAAAACAAGTATCAACCAAAAGCGACACCAGAGCAGTTGGCCGCTTTTGATGTAAAGTTTAAGTCTGATAAGTGACGGTGAAATGAAAAAACGACTCGGTTCGTTTTTTTTCTTTCTCAATAGCGCCAAACGTTGTGTTTGTGTGCTTATGGTCATGTGTTGCGTTTCGTCATTTTGGTTGTACGCGGATGTTTCATCAAAATATCGCACGTTGGCTAAACAAGCGGGTGCGGTGTATGGCGTTGGTGCAGAAAAACGTATTTTGGCTTGGCGCAGACTGGTTGACGAATCTAAATCCCTTTCCATTGTCGATCAACTCAAGAAGGTGAATGACTTCTTTAATCAAATGGAATTTGTTGACGATATTAAACTGTGGGGCAAAGAAGATTATTGGGCGACGCCTATTGAATTTTTAGGGATGCAAGCGGGGGATTGTGAAGACTTTACCATCGCTAAATATTTTACCTTAAGAGAGCTGGGCGTGCCTGATGAAAAACTTCGACTGGTGTATGTTAAGGCGTTAAAGCTCAATCAGCATCATATGGTGTTGGCCTATTACCACAAACCAACCTCTGTCCCTGTTTTGCTCGATAATCTTGATAAAGAATTAAAACCTGCGTCAAAGCGAAATGATTTGCTGCCCATTTATTCCTTTAATGCTGAAAATTTATGGCTTTCAAAAGAAAAAGGACGCGGTGTGTTGGTAGGGGGCTCATCACGATTGAGCTTATGGACAGATTTAAATAATCGACTTAATACGATTACAAATTAGGAGAACATAGATGACATTGTTCCGCCAATTAATGATAACGATTATCGCCATATTTTCATTGATGCTTGCTGTTGTAATGGGCATCAACTTTAACACCACTAAAGGCTATTTAATCGGGCAGCTGGAATCTACCACTCAGGATTCCGCAACATCATTAAGTATGTCCGTGTCGGATTTTATGGCGTTAGAAGATTATGCGTCTGTAGAAAGCAGTATTAATGCGGTATTCGACAGTGGCTATTTCTCTGAGGTGAAAATCCATGTTTATGATAATGACCAAGATATTGCTCGCGCCAATGAAACCAAAATTGACGGTGTGCCGAGTTGGTTTATTGATCTCATCGATTTTAAAGTCCCTGTGGCCAAAGCTGTAATCTCAAATGGCTGGAGTGAGCTAGGGCAGGTCTACATTACCGGCAGCGCAGGCTATGGTTATAACCAACTTTGGTTGGCAACGCGTGATTTGTTAGTGTCATTTTTTATCATCGGTTCGATTACGCTTATTTTGGGCAGTATCGCGTTACGCTATTTATTTAGACCGTTGGCAGAGCTTGAAAAGCAAGCCGAAGCAATCCAGCAGCGTCGATTTATCGAAATGATTAAGGTTCCAAAAACAAGGGAGCTGAAATCCGTTGTGCTGTCTATGAACCGAATGGCTGAAAAGCTGAAAAAAGAGTTTGCGTCGGAAGTCGAAACGGCTCAATGGCTTCAAGCTAAAGCGTTTAAAGATCCTGTCAGTGGTCTGGGAAATCGACATTTTTTTGAAAATCAGATGAAGTCACACTTTTCAGAACGAGAGCGCGGTGTGGATGGGTTGGTTTTGATCAGTCTTGCTGATTTGGCGAAATTGAATAATGAACGTGGTTATGAATCTGCCGATATGTTCATTCAATCTGCAGCTGACATATTGGCGAAGAAAGTCGCGACCATTTCTTCTTATACGACATTGGCTCGTTTGTCTGGTGCGGATTTTGTACTGCTGGTGCCAAATTTCGATCACAGTCAGCTGCAACAAGTAGTTGAAGAAATTATGGTCGAGTTGATGGATTTGAATGTTGGCAGTATCAGCTATTCAGAATCGGTAGCCAATATCGGGGCAGTTACTATTGATGGCTCTGTCGTTCGTTCCAATGCGATGTCACAAGCGGATGCCGCATTGCGTGAAGCAAAGCGTGAAGGGAGCAATACCAGTAAGGTTTTTGATCTTAATATGGGGCAAAATCTGTCGATTAGCCGTACCGCTTGGAAAGAAATTTTGGAATCTGCGATCCAACATCGCGCTTTCAAACTTAAGAAGCAAAAGGTCGTGACGATCATTGGTGATACTCCTTCGATGTTGCATGAAGAGGTATTTATGGGGTTGGATCACGCGGGTAAAAACTACCATGCTGGGTACTTTATAGGATTGGCTGAACAGTTTGATTTGGCGAGTCAAATAGATCAGGTGATTATTGGGCGAGTGATTGAGTATATTAAATCTAGACCGGTGGATGTTCCTTTGACGGTGAATTTATCCGCATCGTCTTATGCGAAACCCGCGTTCATTGAATGGTTAGGTAAAACGCTAAACAGTTTGACGCCGGATATTAAGAGCAAACTGATGTTTGAAATTTCGGAGCAGAGTGTTTTGCTGGAAGAAGAACAGTCAAATGCGTTGGCTCAGATGCTTAAAACACAGCGTGTTATATTTGGTATTGATAATGTTGGTAAGCAATTCTCAGCGTTCCAGTATTTGCAAACGCTGATGCCAGATTATGTCAAAGTCGATTCATCCTACACTCGTATGGCGGCAGGCAAGGAATCTGAGTCCTTCTTTATGCACACCTTGTGTAAGATGTTTAATAGTTTGCATATTGAAGTAATTGCAACGGGCATTGAAAACGACAAGCAATTAATGGCATTAAAGCGCTTTGATGTTGCTGGTGGGCAAGGGTTTGTCATTGGCCGAGCCCAAGAAATGTAGGGAAGGGGAGGCTACCTGCTCTTGCTTGACTAAAAGCAAGAGCATCAAATTAAAGAATCACTGTCGCCTTCCGCTTTATGGGGATCTACCATCAGGCTATCATCCTGGCCATTATGTACACCACGAACCCACTTTCTGCTCAGTAACTTTTTCTGCGCCGCCATCGGCAATTCCGTAAATTGTATCAGACGCTTTTCAGATAAAAGGTCAATGAGATCTTCTAAAATTCGCATCATATCGCTGTCTGAATTGGTCAGCATGTCCTGTGTGCTTTTGCTTGATGTGGTGAATTTATTTTCTAATAGCTTCGCAACCGTCGGTTCGTTGGGCGCCACCAATAATGAGTATTCGTCTGAATGGGATGTAGCGACATCCACAATCTCACCATTTTCGTTGACTTTTGCGTATAGCATGTTGATTTCCTTCTATGTTTCAATTTGTACTAAGGCTATTAGTTCGCTTCACATATTACCTAATAAACACTATTCTAGACTATAGTTGTAGCCATTGTATTGTTGGTTTGTAAATCAGATTTTCGGTTGTTTAGGAGAAAATAGAGTATGTCTGACTCTGATCGTTCAGAACAGAACTCTTCGTCACCTGTAGGAAGTAAGTCACACGATGAAAGTGACATTATCAATGAGTCTGGCGAAGAGATAATGGAAGAACTAAAAGGAGATGACTCTGGAAATGTTGGTCCACAATGGAATACGCATGACACAACACTAGAATATCCAAACCCTCTATTAGATTGCCTCGTTCTTTTAAGTAAATACTTTCACAATCCTTATACTGCGGACGGAATTGCTGCGGGCTTACCTATCACAAATAATGCCATGACACCGGAGCTCTTTCAGCGAGCTTCACAACGTATTGGCATTAGCTCGCGCTTTGTTAAGCGAGCATTAAAGAAAGTTCCAAATATGGTGCTTCCTGCTGTGCTTTTATTGGAAGACAAACAAGCGTGTATTTTATTAGAAGTAGACAGCGTTAAAGGGGTCGCTAAAGTGCTTCAGCCTGAGTCCGGTGAGGGTGAAGTGTTGCTGTCACTGGCCGATCTGAATGCGATTTATACTGGGTACTGTTTTTTTGTTCGCCCCTTGTATCAGTTTGATAAACGTTCTGAAAAAAGCAATGAAGAAGAGTTGAAAAAAGGCCACTGGTTTTGGGGAACCGTTTCTGGTTCTTGGCGTATATATCGCGACGTTTTTATTGCTTCATTGCTCATTAATATTTTTGCGGTCGCGAGTCCGCTTTTTGTGATGAACGTCTATGACCGGGTCGTGCCAAATAACGCGTTTGATACATTGTGGGTCTTGGCTATTGGGGCAGCGGTGGTGTATTTGTTCGACTTTTTATTGCGAATGCTTCGCGCTTATTTTATTGATATTGCAGGCAAGAAATCGGATATTTTGATATCGGCCACGATTTTTGCCAAGGTAAATAACATCACCATGGCGTCTCGACCAAAATCGGTTGGCGCCTTTGCAAAAAACCTTCAAGAATTCGAAAGTATCCGAGACTTTATTACGTCAGCCTCTATCACGACCTTAGTTGACATTCCCTTTATGTTTTTGATTATTGGGGTTATTTGGCTGATTGGTGGTCCTGTGGGCTACATTCCAATCGTGACCATTGCGTTGATTGTTTTATACAGCATCATTATTCAAATACCTTTGCGCCGTTCAATAGAGGAAGGTCAAAAAACCGCGTCGCAGAAAAATGCGGTGTTGATTGAAAGTCTTTATAACGCGGAAAGCGTCAAATTGAATAATGCTGAAGGGGTTTTTCAGCAACAATGGGAAAATGCCGTTGGTAATATCGCAGACTGGGGGGTGAAAACACGTCAGCTGTCACAATCCTCTTCCTCCTTTGCTATGGTGGCACAGCAGTTAACGACGGTGATTATTGTTATTGTTGGCGTTTATCAGATATCGGAAGGCAACATGAGTATGGGGGCTTTAGTGGCTTCTGTGATGTTAACCGGTCGAGCGCTTGGGCCAATGGCGCAGGTAGCGAGTTTGGCGACGCGTTATAACCAAGCAAAATCGGCGTTTACTTCCTTGAATGAAATTATGGCGTCGCCGGTAGAAAAACCGGATAACGTTAAGTTTGTGCATCGTCCCTTGTTTAAAGGGGACTTTCAATTTGAAGCGGTTAATTTTTCTTATCCTGATCAAGAGCAGGCAGCGGTCAGCGCCATTAATATTAATATTAAGCAGGGTGAAAAAGTCGCGATTATTGGTCGAATTGGCTCAGGAAAATCGACCCTAGGGAAATTGATGACAGGGCTTTATACACCAGACAGTGGAGCCCTAAGGATTGATGGCGTGGATTTACGTCAAGTAAATCCAACCGATTTACGACGTAATATCGGTTCTGTTTCGCAAGATGTTAATTTATTTTACGGTTCCATAAAGGACAATATCGTAATGGGTGTTCCGTATATGGAAGACGATGCCATCATTCGTGCGGCGGATTTGTCTGGTGTGTCGGAGTTTGCAAATCGCAAGCCAAGCGGGTTGGACAGCATGGTAGGAGAGCGAGGTATGTTGCTTTCAGGTGGTCAGCGTCAAAGTATTGCGATTGCTAGGGCGTTGTTATTTGATCCACCCATTCTGATCTTGGACGAGCCCACGGCGTCCATGGACAATACAACAGAATCGCGAATGAAGCGCCGCTTAATAGAAGGCGTGAAGAACAAGACGTTAATATTGATTACTCACAAGGCCTCAATGCTCGATATGGTCGATCGTATTATTGTTATGGATAATGGCCGCTTGATTGCGGATGGCCCAAAGGCGCAAGTGCACGAAGCATTGCGTCAAGGCAAGCTGAAGGTCAGTTAATTATGAGTAACAAAAACCAAATTTCACAAGATGATTTAGAGTATTTGACCGACCGTAATGCTGCGTTAATGTTAAAAACCCCACGAGGTGGACGAATTATCTTGTGGGTTATTTTTGTTTTTGTCGCGGTTGCGTTGGTGTGGGCAAATTATACGTCGCTGGATGAGGTAACGGTTGGAGAAGGTAAGGTCATTCCTTCCAGTCAAGTGCAGCAGATACAGAATCTTGAAGGTGGTATTTTAAAAGAGATCAACGTGCAAGTTGGTCAGGTTGTCGATAGTGGTCAGATATTAATGACCATTGAGAATACGGAAGCCTTGTCATCATTGCGTGAGCAGCAAGCAGAGTTTATTAATTTACAGGTTCGTGCGACGCGTCTACAGGCCGAATCTTATGGTGTGACACCGGAATTCGAGGAAAGCGCCAAGGAAGAATATCCTCTGGTGGTGAATCGAGAGTTGGATTTATACAAGAATCGATTGGAGTCGTTGCGTACGAACCAAGCAGGTTTCCAGCAGCAAATTGAGCAAAGAAAACAAGAAATTGTTGAGCAGCAAGCTAAGTTAGATAATTTAAAACAGAGTTATGTCTTTTCGAAAGAAGAATTGGATTTAACTCGGCCTGCTTTTGAGCAAGGCGCGGTATCGAGAGTTGAGCTGTTGCAATTGGAACGCCAGGTGAATCAATTGAAAGGGGATTTGGACGCTACTCAATTAGCGATTCCGCGTGCTCGTTCTGCCTTGAAAGAAGCACAAAGTAAACTCGAAGAAAGTGATGCTCAGTTTCGGGTGGATGCTCAAGAGGACTTAACGAGCGTGAAAAGTAAGTTAGATCAACTGCGTGAGACCAGTGTCTCTCTTCAAGATAAAGTGTCTAGAACACAGGTTAGGTCGCCGTTAAAAGGCATCGTGAAACAAATCCAGTTAAATACGGTCGGTGGTGTTATTAAGCCGGGTATGAATTTGATGGAAATAGTCCCGATTGAAGATTCCTTGTTAATTGAAGCGAAAGTTCGACCAGAAAATATTGGTTTTATACAGCCTAAGTTTAGCGCCGTCGTAAAACTATCTGCTTACGACTTTGCTATTTTTGGTGGTCTGCATGGCGTAGTGGAAAATATTAGTGCGGATACTATTCTTGATGAAGAAGGGAATAGCTTTTATCTGGTTCGTGTTAGAACCGATAAAAATTACCTAGGAACGGAGAAGGCACCATTGCCTATTATTCCAGGTATGCAAGCGACAGTGGATATTATTACAGGCAAAAAGACGCTTTTGGATTACCTATTAAAGCCCATTTTAAAGGCGCAGCAGAATGCGCTTCGTGAGCGGTAATTACAAAAAAATCTTTAGGAGTGCAGACGAGTAACAAATGTTAACACTTCGGTTTTTTTTGCTGGTTAGAATAGTTGGGTTGCACTTGATAAAACGAGATTGATATTGAAAATTTTGTGTTGGAATACAGATGACGCGGTATGGGAACATTGGAATCAAGTGGTTGGTGATGCAGAATCATTGGTTCGTGTTGAGCGTTTAGAAGATGTCTATGATGCATTTAAAGCTGCTTCGGCCGTGTTTAAATATTGCTTTATTTATTTAGAAGATCAGTCATTTTCAACGCAAGTTGAAGATGTGGTTGCATTGCGTTCGAGGTACCCAAACCAAAAAATCATCGTATTTCCTAATCAAACAAGCCAGGCCGCAGCGCTCAGACTTTTTTCTGCTGGTGTCAGTGGGCAATGCGCTCCTTATATTGGTAAAGAGCAATTAAAACTTGTGTTGTCTGTGGTTGATTCGGGTGAAATTTGGGGTGGGAAAGTTTTCATCCAACAACTTATTCAACAGTCGGCGCTTACGGCAAAAACCTATGATAGTGAACTGGCTACCTTATCAGAAAGGGAGTTGAGCGTGACGCAGCTTATTGCAAAAGGTTGGCCTAATAAGCAGATAGCACTTGAAATGGACATTACCGAGCGTACTGTGAAAGCACACTTAACGTCTATTTTTAAAAAAACCAATACCAAGGATCGATTGGCTTTGGCGTTACTTGCGAAAAGTTACAACACCACGCTCTAATATAAGCCGTTAGAAAGTGTTCTCTTGCACCTTTTTTGGTCGCTTCTGATTTTTATTTTATTCCTATTCTTCCTTTCTGTTCTCGAATAGCCTCTTAATGAGGCTTTCTGATGTTTTTTTCATTCATTATTTGTGTGCCGAAATGGCGCACATTTTGCATTCTCTCGTAATGTATTTATTGTTTTTTAAGAGAGTGCACCATGTCTGCGCCCCCAGTAAAAGAGTTAACAGTGATGCTTGTTGATAATGAGCCCGCGAGAGCAGCCATTGTGGAACAAGCAATGACGGACAGTGGTTATCGTGTTATCAGGCGTCTTGAAAATGCCAAAAACCTAACCGAGGCAGTCACCGAATATCAACCTGATATGGTTATCATTGATATTGAATCTCCCGATCGAGATATGCTGGAAAATATGTCTCGACTGACTAAGGACAACCCGCGCCCAATTGTGATGTTTGCAGAAGAAGACGATTCTCATCATGTCGAAGCGGCCATAAGAGCTGGCGTAAGTGCGTATGTGGTGGATGGTGTTCAGAGTGGCAGTGTCAAAGCCCTGTTGCAGGTGGCGATAGCTCGCTTTCGTGAATTTCATGCGCTGCGCTCTGAACTGGAATCAGTAAAGAGCCAGCTTGAAGATAGAAAACTGATAGATAAAGCGAAAGGCTTGATTATGAAGCATCAAAAGTGTGATGAACCTGCTGCGTATCAAGCGCTTAGAAAGCTTGCGATGGATCGCAGTCAACGTATGACAGATGTCGCTCGAAATATTATTTCAGTGATGGAACTGATGGGAGGTTCAAGATGAGCCTAAAGACATCAAATAGTTCTACTCAAAATAACGCCCCTGTTCGTGTGGGGTTTATACCATTAATCGATTGCGCTCCCTTTGTTATTGCACAGGAGAAAGGTTTTTTTATCCAAGAAGGCGTGGACGTGGTTTTGTCTAAAGAAGCGTCATGGGCCAGTATTCGAGATAAAGTGGCGTTCAATTTATTAGATGGCGCGCACATGTTGGCGTCTATGCCAATTGCCGCGAGCTTAGGCATTGGCACGATCAAAACGGCCATGCAAACCAGCTTTACGGTGAGCCATAATGGCAACGGAATTACGATTGGTAATGCGTTGTATGAACAACTCCAGTCATTCGCAGGCTCTTCTGCCGAGATGCGTTCTGGTATTGCGTTGAAAAAATTCATAGACAGCCGTGACGATCAAGCCGAACCGCTGCGTTTTGCAATGGTTTATCCTTATTCTTCTCATAATTATCAATTACGAGATTGGCTCAGCCGCGCTGGTATTGATTCCGATAAAGACGTGCAAATTATCGTTGTTCCACCGGTCAAGATGGTCGACAGCCTTAAGCAAGGTGAAATAGATGGCTATTGCGTTGGCGAACCTTGGAACAGTCTTGCGGTAGAGCAGGGTGTGGGTCATATGCTGGTGACGGGGTATGAAATTTGGGGGAGTACGCCAGAAAAAGTGTTTGGCGTGAATTCAGCGTGGGCGGAGAAAGAACCAGAACGGCATTTGGCGATGATTCGAGCACTGGAGAAAGCCTGTGCGTGGGTCGATGATCCTAAAAATCACACTGAGCTTATTACTATATTAAGCCATCCTGATTTTCTTAATTGTACCGTTGAGCAATTGGTTTATGGTTTTGGTTCCATAAAGCCAAAAGGGCAGTTTGATTGGCCAATGGAGGCGTATCAGCGTTTCTCAGGTCATGAAACGAACAAGCCTTTACCGAGCTATGCATTGTGGATCATGGCGCAAATGCATCGCTGGCAACAGCTGGGCAAAATTGACTCTTTAAGTGATGTCGCGGAGCAGGTCTACAGGCAAGATTTGTATTTCAAGGCATTGGGGGTTGAGGATGCGAGTGACGATTCATGGCGTTTGTCTGCTGAAGAAGAGTCTGAATGGTTGGTTGCTGTGGATGGAGGTAAGGCCCACTTTCATGCGGATGACTCGTCAAGGAAAAAAGACTGATCGAGTGTCTTTTTATGGTGCGCACCGCAAGAAAGTTGTGCGAGCATCGTGATGTTGATGGCAGTTTATATTCATATAGTGAGAAGTTAAAAAACATTATTTTCTTATAAATCAGTGTGTTGTATCTTTTGGCATGATGCATGCATTATTTAAAATATAGAATTCGGTGACGTTAGCAATGATGCTTGATTGTCACCCACATTATTAATGGTTCAATGTAGAACTGTTTATGAATGGCAAAGGCGCCTGCAAACACATTATTGTGATTTGCACGCGCCTTTTTTGTTTTTTGACTTTCCACACGCGGAGCGTAGCTATGAACATGAGATCTTTGAAAGCGGTTTTTCCTTTCCCTGAGCTGGCATATTCAGCTAAAAAAGTGGGCATCTCTTTATTAGTCGGTTCTGCACTTTTATCTGGAGTGGCTCAGGCTGAGTTAGGTTATCCAGAAAAAGAAGAGCTGAAGTTTGGCTTTATTAAGCTAACGGACATGGCGCCATTGGCGATTGCCTATGAAAAAGGCTACTTCGAAGATGAAGGTCTTTATGTCACGTTAGAGGCACAAGCGAACTGGAAAGTTTTGCTTGATCGCGTGATTGATGGGCAGCTTGATGGTGCGCATATGCTAGCGGGCCAGCCACTTGGCGCGACAATCGGCTATGGCACGAAAGCGCACATTGTGACGGCGTTTAGTATGGATCTAAACGGTAACGGTATTACTGTTTCAAACGACGTTTGGAAGGAAATGAAAAAGAACATTCCAAACGGCGCTGATGGTAAGCCGATTCACCCCATCAGTGCGAGTGCTCTTAAGCCGGTCATTGACAGATATAAAGCCGAAGGCAAGCCTTTCAAAATGGGCATGGTGTTCCCTGTCTCTACTCATAACTACGAATTGCGTTATTGGCTAGCGGCTGGAGGTATTAATCCTGGTTACTACGCACCAGCGAAAGGTGACACAAGTGGACAAATAAATGCAGACGCGCTGCTTTCCGTAACACCACCACCACAAATGCCCGCCACGATGGAAGCGGGCACGATTTCAGGGTATTGCGTAGGCGAACCGTGGAATCAACAGGCTGTCTTTAAAGGCATTGGTGTTCCCGTTATTACGGATTATGAAATCTGGAAAAACAACCCAGAAAAAGTATTTGGTGTGAGCAGTGGTTGGGCTGAAAAAAATCCTAATACGCACATCCGTGTCGTAAAAGCCATGATACGTGCGGCTAAATGGTTGGATGAAAACAACAATGCCAACCGTCCAGAAGCGGTTGAGATATTGTCACGCAGTGACTATGTCGGTGCGGATTACGATGTCATCGCAAACAGCATGACAGGAACGTTCGAGTACGAAAAAGGCGATAAGCGCGAAGTACCTGATTTCAACGTGTTTTTCCGTCATAACGCAACGTATCCGTATTACAGCGATGCGATTTGGTACCTAACTCAAATGCGTCGTTGGGGGCAAATTGCAGAGCCAAAATCAGACGAGTGGTTCATGAAGATTGCGAAAGATGTTTACCGTCCTGATATCTATGCTCAAGCGGCTGAATCCTTGATAGAAGATGGTTTGATGACGGCCTCTGAGTTTCCTGATTTTGATAAAGAAGATGGTTTTAAACCAGCGCAAAGCGACTTTATCGATGGCGTGAGCTACGACGGCAAGCACCCGAATGATTACTTGAAAAGCTTTAAAATTGGTCTGAAAGGCGATGACCAAATATAACGGAAGTAAACAATAAGGCAGTCATTTGGCTGTCTTATTTCGTCAAATAGAGTGAGAAGAGAAATATGAATATACCGAGCTTATCCATAGCGTCATTGAAAGAGAAAGTAGAAAACTTTTCTGTGAAAAGTTTACTGCTTCCTCTTTTTGGTATTTTGGCGTTTGTTTTGTTGTGGCAGGTTGGCGCAAGTCGAGTTCATACTTCTTTGGGCGAGTTTCCTGGCCCTGTTGTTGTGTATGAGCAATGGAATAGCCTTGTTGCAGAGCATACTAATGAGCGTATTAAAGAAGATAAATTTTATGAGCGCCAAGAAAAACGTATTGCGGCACGTCAAGCGAAAGACCCTAGCTATGTTGGTAAGTTAAGAGATTACACCGGCAAGCCGACTTTTTTCGATCAGATTTTTACCAGTCTTTACACCGTTTTGGCAGGCTTCGGTTTGGCGAGTCTGATTGCGATTCCATTGGGTATTTTGATCGGCTTGAACAGTTCTGTGTACAGTGCGCTTAATCCGGTAATTCAAGTTTTTAAACCCGTTTCTCCGCTTGCTTGGTTGCCTTTGGTGACCATGGTGGTCAGTGCGAGTTATGTTTCTGATGACCCTATGTTTTCGAAATCCTTTTTAACCTCGATGTTTACAGTGACGTTATGTTGCATGTGGCCAACATTGATCAATACCGCAGTTGGTGTGGCGGCGGTTGAAAAAGATTTACTGAATGTGTCCAAGGTATTGCGCTTGGGTTGGGTCACACATGTGATGAAAATTGTGATTCCTTCTGCGATTCCTTTGATGTTCACCGGACTTCGCTTGTCATTGGGTATTGCTTGGATGGTATTGATTGCGGCGGAAATGTTGGCGCAAAACCCAGGGTTAGGAAAATTCGTTTGGGATGAGTTCCAAAATGGCAGTTCTAACTCGTTAGGTCGAATTATGGTGGCTGTGTTGATGATTGGTTTTATCGGGTTTTTATTAGACAGGGCGATGTTAATGATTCAGCGCTATGTCTCTTGGGATAAAACACAAGTACTGCGCTAAGTAGACGTTCATTAGAGACAGATTAATTGGAGAGTAACATGCCAACACATTTAGATATTAGTAAAGTTTCCATCGAGTTCCCAACGGCAAAAGGCTCATTTAAAGCGCTTGATAGTGTCAGTTTAAAAATAGAAAAAGGGGAGTTTGTTTCTCTTATTGGACACTCTGGTTGTGGTAAATCGACGGTGCTGAATATTGTTGCAGGACTGTATGACGCAACGGAAGGCGGCATTCTATTGGATGGTAAAGAGGTTAAAGGTCCAGGACCAGAAAGAGCGGTTGTCTTTCAAAACCATTCATTGCTGCCATGGTTAACGTCTTATCAAAATGTTGAATTGGCCGTAAAACAGGTTTTTAAGAAAACCAAATCCAAAAAAGAAATGCACGATTGGATCATGCATAACTTAGAACTTGTTCACATGACGCACGCCGCAGATAAACGTCCAGATGAGATTTCAGGTGGTATGAAGCAGCGCGTCGGTATCGCGCGTGCGCTGGCGATGGAGCCAAGCGTGCTGTTGATGGATGAGCCTTTTGGTGCTTTGGATGCGTTAACTCGAGCGCATCTGCAGGATTCTCTTATGGAAATCCAAAAAGACTTAAACAACACCGTCATTATGATTACTCATGATGTGGATGAAGCGGTTCTGTTATCGGATCGTATTGTCATGATGACCAATGGCCCAGAAGCGACCATCGGTGAGATTTTGAGTGTCGATTTGGAGCGTCCTCGTGATCGCTTAGCGTTAGCAAATGACCCTAAATATGTGGATTACCGCGCACAAGTGCTGACCTTTTTGTATGAAAAGCAACGTAAGGTCGAACCCATCGTGGCGGTTAAAGAAGCAAAGCCCACTGAAAATAATAAAGTGGCAAACGCTTAATATGACTCTCCAATCGAATCTTGTTCGTATTGTTATTGTGGGTGCAGGCATGGCGGGCAGCAAGCTGGCACATGATTTAATGCAGCAACAAAACGCGCATTATTCCATTACGTTAATTGGTGAAGAGGCTCAAGTTGGCTACAACCGAATCATGTTGTCTTCTTTGTTGGCGAATGACATTTCGGATGCGGAAATGCCATTGGTTGATACCGAAAAAATGCAGCGTGAAGGCATTCATATCATTTCTGGCGATGGTGTTGTTTCCATGGATTTGGCTGGAAAAATACTCGTTTTAGAAAGCGGTCAATCGGTGTCATATGACAAGCTTGTTATTGCGACCGGCTCGCGAGCCAGAATATTGCCAATTGATGGTGCAAGCGCGTCAAATGTTATGGGTTTTCGCACATGGCAAGACGTAGATCAAATGACTCAACTGGATAATGCACAGCCAATCTGTGTGATTGGTGGTGGTTTGTTGGGTTTGGAAGCCGCTGTTGGTCTGGCAAAGCGTGGTCACGTTGTCACCGTGTTTCATCGTTCGAAATGGTTGTTAAATCGACAGCTTGATGTGGAATCGGCCCAACTCTTGCTTAAACGATTAGAGGGCATGGGGATTCAATTTCGATTAGGTGAATCTCCCGCTTCATTTTTGCAATCGAAGGAAGGCTTGGTGACGCATGCCGTTTGCCAGAATGGCGAACAAATGGCGGCGAATTTAGTCGTAATGGCCGCTGGTATTGCGCCAGAAGTGGCGCTGGCGAAAGCCGCCGGTTTGAAAGTGGATCAAGCCATATTAGTGGATGAAAAAATGCAAACGTCTCATTCGGATGTGTTTGCATTGGGCGAATGTTGTGAGTTTGATCAACAAACATTTGGTTTGGTCGCACCTATTTGGACGCAGATCAAAGTGTTGATGGCGGTGTTGAACGGAGAGGAAGCCCGTTTTGCGATTGAGCCAACACCAACCAAGCTCAAAGTATCGGGTGTGAATCTTTTTTCAGTCGGAAGGATTCAGCCAACTCAGGGAGATTCCTGCATTTTTTTTAAAGATGTAGGAGCAAATCATTACCGCAAACTGGTGGTCAACGACGGCTTACTGGTTGGGGCAATTCTTTATGGCAACGTCGCCGATGGAAGCTGGTATTTCCAGCTTATTCAAAACAAGACAAACATCTCTGACATGCTTGAATTACTGATTTTTGGCGAAGCGTATTGCCGTCCTCAAGTAGCTTAAATAAGCCGTTCTAGATGTTATAAGAAAAAATGTAAGCAAGGGGAAATACGATGACTTCCAATACACCTCTATCGGCGAATAAACCACATCTTGTTGTGGTGGGTAACGGCATGGTAGGCCATCACTTTGTAGAGCAAGTAATCGCTCAAGGTGGCCATGAAATTTTTCATATTACTGTTTTTGGTGAAGAGCCGCATTTAGCCTATGACCGTGTGCATTTAAGTGAATATTTCACTGGCAAAGGCGCGGCAGATTTGGCGATGACGGACGGTACTTTATACGATGATAACGGTGTTCGTTATTTTACCAATAGCTTGGTCACTGAAATAGATCGTAAAACGAAACAACTTTGTCTAAAAAGCGGCGAGTCGCTGTCTTACGACAAGCTTGTGTTGGCGACAGGTTCTTATCCTTTTGTGCCGCCAATTCCGGGTCACAAACGTGACAATACCTTTGTTTATCGTACGCTTGAAGATTTGGATGCGATTCGTGACTGTGCGAAAACAGTGACGCGCGGTACGGTGGTTGGTGGTGGTTTATTGGGATTGGAAGCCGCCAATGCACTTAAAAACCTAGGGCTTGAGACGAGTGTGGTTGAGTTTGCACCACGCCTGATGCCTGTTCAGCTCGATGAAAAAGGTGGCAGTGTTCTTAAAGGTATGATTGAGGGCTTGGACGTGAAGGTCTATACCGACACGGCGACGAAAGACATTGTTGATGGTGAAACGTCTTTTCATCGCATGAACTTTGCTGATGGCACGCACCTTGAAACCGATTTGATTTTGTTTTCAGCGGGCATTCGCCCTCAAGACGCCTTGGCAAAGCAGTCTGGCTTAGACATGGGTGAGCGTGGCGGTATTACCATTAATAATTATTGTCAGACGAGCGATGAAGATATTTATTCTATTGGCGAGTGTGCACTTTGGAATAACCGTATTTACGGTTTGGTTGCGCCAGGTTACACCATGGCAAAAGCGGCTGCGGGTCATTTGTTAGGCGATGTGAGTGTGTCTTTTACGGGCGCTGATATGAGTACAAAGCTTAAATTACTTGGTTGTGATGTAGGTTCTGTCGGCGATGCGCATGCTCAAACACAAGGCTGTAAGGTCTTTGTTTATCAAGATGAGATAAGCCAAAGCTACCGTAAAATGGTGGTTTCTGAAGATGGTAAGAAATTATTGGGTGCGGTGCTGGTTGGTGATAACAGCTATTACGATACGTTACTGCAATACTACCTCAACGCGATTGATCTACCCGAACAAGCGCAGTCATTGATTTTACCTGCGATGGACGGCGCGCCAGCTGCCTTAGGCGTTGATGCGTTACCAGCAACCGCTTCAATCTGTAGTTGTCACAACGTTTCTAAGCAAGATATCAGCGATGCAGTTTGTAATGGTGCCTTGTCTGTTGGTGATGTTAAAGGTGTGACGAAAGCCGGAACGGGTTGTGGTGGTTGTGCGGCCCTGTTGAAAAAAGTGGTTGATAATGAATTGCTTGCACTTGGGGTTGAGGTCAGCACAGACATCTGTGAGCACTTTTCTTATACGCGCCAAGACTTATATAACATGGTGAAAATTGAAGAGATTAAGAGTTTTGGTAGCCTGCTAGAAAAACATGGTAAAGGCCATGGTTGTGAGATTTGTAAACCGGCTGTGGGTTCTATTTTAGCCAGTGTTTGGAACGATTATGTGCTGAAAAAAGAACACATCAGTCTTCAGGATACCAACGATCGTTTCTTAGCGAACATGCAAAAGGACGGTACCTATTCGGTGGTTCCCCGCATTCCTGGCGGTGAAATTACACCAGAAAGATTGATTGTGTTAGGTGAAGTGGCCAAAGAATATAACCTGTATACCAAGGTGACAGGCGGTCAGCGTATCGATTTATTTGGTGCGACCTTGGCCCAGTTACCTGAAATTTGGGCCAAGTTAATTGCAGCGGGTTTTGAGACAGGGCAAGCGTATGGTAAGTCACTGCGAACGGTGAAATCGTGCGTGGGAAGTACGTGGTGTCGTTATGGTGTGAATGACAGCATGAAAATGGCGATCGACCTTGAGAATCGTTATAAAGGGCTACGCTCGCCTCATAAGATTAAATTCGCGGTATCAGGCTGTACGCGTGAGTGTGCGGAAGCGCAAAGCAAGGACATCGGTGTGATAGCAACGGAAGGCGGCTGGAACCTTTATGTTTGTGGTAATGGCGGAATGAAACCTCGCCATGGCGATTTATTCGCAACGGATCTAGACGACGAAACCTTGATTAAGTACATCGATCGCGTGTTGATGTTTTACACAAAAACCGCCGATCGTCTTCAGCGAACGTCAGTTTGGATGGATGGTTTAGAAGGCGGTTTAGCGTATCTCAAAGACGTAGTGATTAATGACAAGCTTGGTTTGTGTGAAGAATTGGAAAACCGCATGGCGCATGTCGTGGATACATTTCAATGTGAGTGGAAAACCACGCTAGAAGACCCAGAAGCGCTAAAAACGTTCCGCCAATTTGTAAACTATGACGGCGCGGATACGAATGTCGTGTTTGTGGAAGAGCGTAATCAGGTTCGCCCAGCAACCGATTTTGAAAAACAACAGTTAATAGCGAAAGTGGGGTAATAAGATGACGATGCAGTGGAAATTAGTGTGTAAGCAAAGTGATCTTGTTGTCGATGCCGGAGTGGCTGCCATGGTGAATGGTGAGCAGGTCGCGCTTTTTTATGTACCTGAATCAGAAGACAAAATCTTTGCAATTGGTAACTGGGATCCTATTGGGAAAGCCAATGTGTTGTCGAGAGGTTTAATCGCACATTTACAAGGCGTCTGGGTTGTTGCGAGTCCGTTGTATAAGCAGCACTTTGTTTTGTCTTCAGGTGCGTGTCTGGAAGAAGATATTTGTGTGCCACATTGGCAAGTGAAGTTAGACGGCGATGATGTTTACATTGCCGGACATTGAACATGACGGCGCATTTTTCAAATAGATGCGCCGTTTTGGTGCTTTGTGTCTAGCGTGATGCCTATGCGGTTCGTTAATTGGTTGTAAAGTAGTGATACGAAAGTAAAAATACCCTTTTGAAGTTGGCTTGTTAATTGCTTTACTTTATATAACTGATGCATCTTGAGCCGACGAAGGTTCACACATAAAGCAGTCAGATATTACAAAAGGCAACGAGGCCCAATCGCTTTTCTAGAAAAGCGATTGGGCCTTTTTTGTTTTTTTAAGGTGTTTTTGAAAACGGTTTAAAGGAAGGTCCATGACAGCAACAATTGCAAAAACGACTTGTCCATATTGTGGCGTAGGATGTGGTGTCAATTTTACGGTTCCAGATTCTACATCCAAATCTGGACTGACAGAGGTTCCCCCTGTTTCTGGTGATCTTGATCATCCTGCCAATTTTGGTCGTCTTTGTGTTAAGGGCAGCAGTCTTTCCCAAACGCTGCAATCTGATGATAGATTACTGGCTCCTAGCGTGAATGGTGACGTTGTTTCTTGGGATTCAGCATTGGAAACGGTGAGTGGAAAAATTGCACAAGTGGTAAAAGATCATGGTCCTGATTCCTTTGCGTTTTATCTGTCTGGTCAAATTCTTACCGAAGATTATTATGTCGCCAATAAGTTAGCGAAAGGCTTTATCGGTACGGCTAATGTCGATACAAACTCTCGTTTGTGTATGGCGTCTGCTGTAGTGGGTTATAAGCGTGCATTTGGTTCGGATACGGTGCCTTGTAATTACGAAGATTTAGAGCTGTGTGATTTATTGATTATGGTCGGTTCAAACGCGGCTTGGACGCACCCCATTTTATATCAAAGAATAGTGGAAGCGAAAAAGCAGCGTCCTAATATGAAAGTTGTAGTGGTTGATCCTAGAGAGACAGCCACCTGCGATATTGCCGATTTGCATTTGGCCATTAAACCGGGAAGCGATGCGGCTATTTTTTCATTTTTGCTGCAACACTCTGTGCAGGCTGGTGTGTTGGATAATGGTTTTATATCTCGACACACAAATGGTTTTAAAGAGGCGCTAAATCAGGCGTTGGAATCGACGCCGACGTTGACGTCGGCCGCGAATTTTTGTGGTATTAGTGACGAAGACTTAATGCAGTTGGCCAATTGGTGGGTTGAAACGCCTGAGACGGTGACCTTTTATTCCCAAGGTATCAATCAATCCTCCTCTGGTGTAGACAAGTGTAATGCGATTATTAACTGCCATTTAGCAACAGGCCGAATAGGCAAAGAAGGCGCTGGGCCATTTTCGATTACCGGACAGCCGAATGCTATGGGCGGACGAGAAGTGGGTGGTTTGGCAAACCAATTGGCGGCACACATGGACTTTGCAACACCGGGTGCGCTGGAGTTGGTTCAGCGATTTTGGCAGGCGCCTAATATGGCCACTGAAAATGGCTTAAAAGCCGTAGATTTATTTCAAGCAATGGAAGAAGGCAAAATTAAAGTTGCTTGGATTATGTCAACGAACCCGATGGTGAGCTTGCCCGATACTGCTCAAGTTAGACGGGCATTAGAAAAGTGCGAATTAGTGATTGTGAGTGATTGCAAAGCACACACGGACACAACAGCAATGGCGGATGTGCTCTTTCCGGCGACGGGTTGGAGTGAAAAAGACGGCACAGTGACCAATTCCGAACGCAGGATTTCTCGCCAGCGTGGTCTATTACCAGCGCCAGGTGAAGCGCAACATGACTGGTGGGCTATTTGTGAAGTCGCGAAACGACTTGGGTATCAATCCGCATTTTCTTATCGTAATGTTCATGAAATTTTTGCAGAACATGCTGCATTATCGGCTTTTGAGAACAGCGGAAAACGGGATTTTGATATTGGGCATTTTAGCCAGATTACCAAGTCTGAATACGATGCTTTGACGCCAGTGCAGTGGCCGGTGCCAAAAGGCCGACCGGAAGGAACGAAGCGAATGTTTGAAGACGGCCGTTTCTTTACACCAGATAAACGGGCTAAGTTTGTGCCGATCGTTCCCATTTTACCGCTTCAAGAAAAAACATCAGACTGGCCATTTACTCTCAATACAGGCCGAGTCCGAGATCAATGGCATACGATGACAAGAACCGGTGATGCGGCATTACTCACTAAGCATACGGATCAGCCTTATGTTGAAATTCATCCTAAAGATGCAAGGCAACTCGGTATAGAAGATAAAACACTCGTTCGTATTACGTCGCCTTATGGTGAGGTGTTATTGAAAGCAAAAATCAGTCGTGCTGTGGCGCCGGGGAATGTGTTTGTGCCAATTCATTGGACTCAGCAATTTTCGAATGCATCGGTTGTATCAAATCTTATTCCACAAGTCGTCGACCCTTTATCAGGTCAACCTGAATCCAAGCATGCTCAGGTGTCGCTGGAAGCAGTGAAAAACTGCGCTTATGGTGTGGTGATTTCTGCAACACCCTTGGAAACGTTGGACTTTACTTATTGGTGCTACGTCCCATCAGAGCATGGCTATCATTACGAGGTGGTTTGGCCGGTCGGGCAAAGTGTGGCTTCTCTCCAGTCTTTATTTACAGATGGGCATCAGGAAAAAGGTGAGTGGCTGGAATATACCAACCCCAAAACTCAGCAAATAAGACTGGCGTATATTGATAACCAAAAGCTGGCGCTCGCGGTATACTTGCATCCGAAACCTGAATCGATTTCCTGTGATTGGTTAGCAATGACATTGGTTAATAATGACGTGCTATCGGATTTGGAACGAATGGCTATCTTAGTGGGTTCACCGGCCAATGTTGAAGACAAAGGTGAGATAGTGTGTTCGTGCTTCCAGATCGGAAGTAAGCAAATTGAAAAAGCCGTCGCAGGCGGAGTTTGCTCTGTTGAGGGATTGGGTGCGAAGCTTAAATGCGGCACCAATTGCGGTTCTTGTCTTCCTGAATTGAAACACTTTATACCTATTATCACGGAGTTGTCCGCATGACGACCAGAATGAGTAACGACTTCACACCTTATGTCAGAATCCTAGGGAGAGGAAAAAAGGGCGCGCGCACTTTGACGGTAGAGGAAGCAGAGCATGCCATGACACTGATTCTTCGCGGAGATGTTGCCCCAGAGCAATTGGGCGCTTTTTGGATGTTAATTCGAATTCGTGAGGAAACAGTAGAAGAAACTGTAGGCTTTACCAAGGCGACGCGTCTTTTCTTAGCGAAAAAAGAAACACTCAATATAAAAGTGGACCTAGATTGGCCTGCGTATGCTGGTAAGCGAAATGAGCTTCCTTGGTTTTTGTTGGCGGCGCTGGCATTGGCAAATAATGGCTTAAATGTTGTTATGCACGGTCATGCATTTACGGGGGAAGATCGCATCTATGTGGATGAAGCCATTAAGGGCTTGGGTTTGCCTATTAGCCATTCTTATTTGGATATAAAGCAACGTCTTCATCAGACTGGTTTTGCGTATATTTCATTGAATAGTATAGACCCAGTGTTAAGCCAAATGATGGACTTAAAATACACACTTGGTTTACGTTCTCCTGTAAATACCGTAGTACGAATGATGAACCCATTTAGAGCGGATCACAGTGTTCACGGTGTGTTTCATCGTGGTTACGATGATTTGCATGTCGCGGCTTGTGAACAACTAAACGATCCATCTGTGCTCGTCTTCCGAGGCGGCAATGGTGAAGCGGAAGTGAACCCTGAACGCGATGTTACGCTGCTAAAGTGGCAGCATGGAATGGCAAGTCAAATGGACTGGCCAAAAGCGGAAAAAGAGCATAAGCGTCTTAAGCACAATTTAGACCTTTCGCGTCTGGCGGATCATTGGAGTGGTGTTCAAATTGATCAGTTTGGTGAGCAGGCGGTAAGGCAAACGCTTGCGTCTGTTGCAGGGCTTATTTACGGCGTTGTAACTCATGAAGAGTGCTTGGCGTTGGCTGATGAAATTTGGCAACACCGTAATAAAGATAGTTTGATCAAAGCGGCATAAAAGGTGAAGGTCATGACATTATCAGGTGCGGTGCTGGCGGGTGGAAAAGGCGAGCGAATGTTGAGTCAGGATAAAGGCTTGATGCTGTATCAGTCGGTTCCTATGGCGTTGTTGGTCGCTCGTGTATTGCGGGATGTGGCCAGCGTTGTTTTTCTCAACGCTAATCGTAACCTCGATTCTTATGGAGCGCTTGGTTTTGATGTTGTATCTGATGGCCCTGATTATCAGAATAAAGGGCCGTTGTCGGGATTGTTGGCGTGCTTAGTGTTCGCTAATACATCGCATTTATTGATTTCACCTTGTGATACCCCTTGTATTAGTCGCGATGCTTTTGTTCGGCTTGAAGAAGCGAGTAAGGTGTTTCCTGATCGTATTCAGTATTTGGCGGATGGTTTTGGAGGTCATCCTTTGCATGCTATTTTGCCTGTTGAGTCTTCTCTGGCATGTTTAAAGCGGTTTCTGGATAAGGGGGAGCGCTATAGCGTCATGGCGTTTTATGAGGCGTTTGGATGTGATTCGGTTTTATGGGACAAGTCGGAAGAATTACTCAATGTGAATACGCCAGACTTGCTAAGTTAATGTTGCTTCTTAGTGTGACTTAATAGAATCGATGTCTAAATAATACGATTCGCCATCTTCTTTATGTTCAAGCTTAACCAGTAAATAATCCAGTTTTGGCACAAACCAAAAAGACGTTCTCTTTCCTTTGTCTAAATTGTCCGTTCGAATGATTTTGATGGCAAGTAGTCGGCCCAGCTTGGTTTTAATGGTTTCCATTTTTTCCCGTTCAAAACGCCAGTTTTTGATATAACCACCGTCGGCGATTTGATAATCGAATTCATTTTTACCCAGTTTCAAGTCCTGCCTTAATTGCAATTGAATGGACAACTTGTCTAGAGTGTTTGGGTTAATAGCAAGGTTCCAGGGCTTGTCTTTTACATCATTCCTGACGAGGTTTTTTTCCCAGTCAAAAGTGAGGGTGGCGGTTCTTTTTTTGCCGAGAACAGCGCTTTTGTATTCGTAGATTATGGGAATGATTTGATGTTGTTCAACGCGGAATGTTGAGGATTCATCTAAAGATGCAATCATACTGTTTGCTGAAAAAACGAACGCCCAGAGGTCGTCTGATTTTTTTGAAAGTGTTTGTTTGCCTTCCACTTTGAGGCTGATGCCTTTTTTCCAAACGGTGCTATAGACCGCAGTATAAGGCGTAAGGAAAGAATCCGGTGCGGGTGTAGAGGAAAAAGAAAGCATGGGAATACTCATAAAAATAGCCATTAAACACATTGGGATTTTACGAGTTCTCATACTTTCTCCTACATCTATGTTAGCGCTTTGGTATAAAGCATACCGCTTTCTGAAAGCATGCTCTTATCCAAATACGCTTTTCCATCATGGAATGTTAATCGATCTTCACTGAACCATTTTACGGCCAGAGGATAGATGATGTGTTCCATTGAGTGGACTTTACTCGCTAAGGATTCTGCGGTGTCATCTTCTGCGATTGTTGTGCTGGCTTGCAGAATAACCGCGCCAGCATCCAATTCTGGACTAACAAAATGTACAGACACACCATGTTCTGTTTCGTTTGCATCAATAGCACGTTGGTGCGTATTTAGACCTTTATATTTCGGCAGCAGCGACGGATGAATGTTAAGCATTCTACCTTCATAATGTTGCGCAAATGTTTCGGTTAAAATACGCATAAAGCCAGCGAGGACAACCAGTTTAGGCTGATATTGATCAATGAGCTTTTGCAGTTCAGTGTCAAATGCTTCGCGACTATCAAATGATTTATGACTTAGAGAATGAGTTGGTATGCCTGCTACTTTGGCACGCTCTAGGCCATAAGCCTCTGCTTTGTTACTGATAACAGCGCAGATGTTGATATTAAGTTGTCCTTGCAAGCTTTGATCTATCAAAGCTTGCAAGTTGCTGCCGCTGCCAGAAATTAAGACAACGATAGGGAAACTCATGCCTGCGTCTCTAGATCAGAGATCAGTACATCTTTTCCGCCATTGCGAGGGCAAATCTCACCGATAATCCAAGCGTTTTCGCCTTCTGCTGTCAGAATGGCAAGAGCTTCGTCAGCTTTGTCAGCATCAATGGAAAGTACCATGCCAACGCCGCAGTTCAGAACGCGGTACATTTCTTCTTGCTCAACATTGCCTTGTTCTTGCAGCCAATCAAATACAGCCGGGCGTTTCCAGCTATCTGCATCGATTTTCGCGGCCGCGTCTTCAGGAAGAACACGAGGGATGTTTTCTAGCAAACCACCGCCAGTAATGTGAGCCAATGCGTTCACTGAAATGCTTTCCATTAATTTAAGGATAGACTTCACGTAAATGCGGGTTGGTTCCATCAAGGCATCTTTTAAAGCCACGCCGTCAATTTTTTCATTGAGGTCCGCTTTGCTTACTTCTAAAATCTTGCGAATTAAAGAGTAGCCATTTGAGTGAGGGCCAGACGAGCCAAGAGCGATAAGTTTGTCGCCCGCTTTAACATTGCTACCATCAATGATGTTGTCTTCTTCAACAACGCCAACACAGAAGCCCGCTAAATCGTAGTCTCCGTCGTGATACATGCCTGGCATTTCAGCGGTTTCACCACCAACTAATGCACAACCAGCTTGCAAGCAGCCTTCGCCAATGCCTGTTACAACGTTTGCAGCAACGTCAATATCCAGTTTGCCTGTTGCGTAGTAATCAAGGAAAAGCAGTGGTTCTGCACCAGCAACGACTAAGTCGTTTACACACATTGCGACAAGGTCGATGCCAATTGTGTCGTGTTGGTTAAGGTCCATTGCTAAGCGAAGTTTTGTTCCAACGCCATCCGTGCCTGAGACAAGAATGGGATTCTTGTATTTTGTTGGAAGGCGAGTTAAGGCACCAAATCCACCTAGGCCACCCATAACTTCTGGGCGACGAGTTTTTTTGCTTACGCCTTTGATGCGTTCAACAAGTTGATTGCCAGCGTTGATATCTACGCCTGCGTCTTTATAACTAATCGATGGTTTGTCCGACTTGGTCATTGCCTATGCCTTATCATGGTACGAGGGAAAAAAAGGCATTTTAGCATAGTGACGCATTAGGGCTATGGTTCTTTGCGATTAAGACAGTAGAATAGGCAAATAAACGAAGGAAGGGTTATGAATTCTCGTATATTTTTATTACTTATCAGTGTTTTGTTTGTTTCGTCGGCGAATGCGGTTCCTGTTCAAGGGCTTTATAAGGCGGAAATTAATTTACCGGTAACGCAATCGGAGGCACAAATGCTGAATGAGGCATTTGGTTTGGCCGTAGAGAATGTGCTGGTGAAAGTGTCTGGCGATAAAGATGCGATTACAGACGATATTTTAGATCAAGCTAAGGAAAAAGCGTCAACTTGGGTTGCGCAGCACTCTGTTGCTTCCTTAAGTGAGTTGTTGTCGTCTGAGAATGGTTTGGTTCCTGGGAAGCAGGTCAAGGTGACTTTTTATCAAGCTTCGATTGACAATTTTTTGTCTCAGCATAATTTGCCTGTATGGGGGGACAACCGACCATCCGTTTTGATTTGGTTGGTGAGTGACAATAACGGAGTAAGAACGCTTTCTGGTTCAAGAGAGCCCTCAGAGACGCTGAATGAATTTGCTCATGTGACGGGGGGGCTTGGGGTGCCGATATATGCACCATTATTGGACGATGTCGATAAAAAGAGCATTTCGGCATCGGATGTATGGGGCTTTTTTGAAGACAGCATTGCGAGTGCGAGTAATCGTTATCAGACAGATTCGGTCGCAGTGTTGAGGGTTAGTCATTATGCCGGACACATTGGTGGTGGTTTGCTAGTAATGCTAAAAAGCGGCGAGACGGAACGATTTGATTTAAGTGGAGAAACGCTAAGCGACATCATAGAGCAAGGGAGTTCAAAGCTGGCGAAGGTGTTTTCCTCTCGTTATGCGTCGGTGCGTGATGGTAGTACGGCCAGTCGTTTGAATGTTCAGGTCTCTGGGGTTGTGAGCTATAAAATCATGAATAAAGTGCAATCTTATTTGGAAAGTATCGGGGTGGTGCGTGATGTCATCTTGGTGCAGGTTGATGGGGAAAAAGTCGCGTTTTCTGTTGAAATCGATGGTGACAAAGAGAAGTTTTTCAACTCGATTTCATTAAGTCGTTTGCTTATTAAGGCACCATTAAACGCATTGGACCCGGATGCAAATAGGGTTGTTTCTTATCAATACAGTGGAGTGCGATAAATGACGGACGTGTTGGAAGAGAAAGTAATTGAGCGTGATTTTTTTGCACGCTCAATAGAGGAGCAAAATGATTTTTTGTCTCAAACTTGGTGTAACCACTGTATGGAAGTGGATTTAGGTATGCGTAACCCTAAGGAGTTTGAAACGAAAGATAGGGTATGGATAGAGGGTGAATGCCTGAAATGTGGCCAATCTACAGTGACTGAGATTGTTGAAGAAGACGAAGAATAGTGTGTGTTTTTAGACAAAAAAAAGCCGCGTTAAAAACGCGGCTTTTTTGTGTCTTTAAAATGAGAAATTACTTGTCGGTAGGGTAATCTCGTTCAGGTTGACCTACATACAATTGGCGTGGACGGCCAATCTTGTATGGCCCACTGATCATTTCGTTCCAGTGGGAGATCCAGCCGATAGTACGTGACATAGCGAAGATCACTGTAAACATACTGGTTGGAATGCCAATGGCTTTCATAATAATGCCTGAGTAGAAGTCTACATTCGGGTAAAGCTTACGCTCTACGAAATAAGGATCTTCGAGAGCAATTTGTTCAAGGCGTTTAGCAATCTTCAATAGAGGATCGTTTGACATGCCAAGTTCAGCTAAAACTTGATCACAGGTTTCGCGCATCACTTTTGCGCGAGGATCAAAGTTTTTATAAACACGATGGCCAAAGCCCATTAGGCGGAATGGATCGTTTTTATCTTTTGCTTTTGCTATAAATTCATCAATGTTTTCTTCGTCACCAATTTCTTCAAGCATGGTTAGTACTGCTTCGTTTGCACCACCGTGAGCAGGCCCCCAAAGCGTCGCAATACCTGCCGCAATACATGCAAATGGGTTTGCGCCAGAAGAACCTGCTAGGCGTACAGTAGAGGTTGATGCGTTTTGTTCGTGATCAGCGTGAAGAATGAAAATCTTATCCATTGCCTTAGCAAATACTGGATTGACTTTGTAGTCTTCGCAAGGTGTAGCAAACATCATGTACAAGAAGTTTTCAGCGTAGGATAGGTCGTTACGTGGGTACATAACTGGCTGATCTTTCGAATACTTAAAGCAGATTGCTGCCAACGTAGGCATTTTGGAAATTAAGCGGAATGCCGCAATTTCACGATGCTTAGGATTGTTTATGTCCATATGATCTTGGTAGAAAGCAGAAAGTGCGCCAACAAGGCCGCACATGATAGCCATAGGGTGGGCATCATTTCTAAAGCCTTCAATGAATTTGTGCATTGATTGGTTCACCATGGTGTGTTTGCCAACCGTTTTTTCAAATTCTACTTTTTGATCCTTATCAGGAAGTTCTCCATAAAGTAACAAATAGCATGTTTCAAGATAGTCTGAATGCTCTGCAAGTTGGGCAATTGGGTAGCCGCGATGCAAAAGGATTCCTGCGTCACCATCTATATAGGTAATAGAGGATTCACAAGAGCCGGTAGACATAAATCCTGGATCGTAGGTGAATACACCGTTAGCACCTAAGCTGCGAACGTCTATAACGTCTGTGCCTAATGTGCCTGAAAGAACAGGTAGTTCGATAGTTTTATCGATCCCATCCACTGTGAGTAGCGCTTTTTTATCAGCCATTTATGGTCTCCTTCGTATTCTGGTTCGGAGCTAAAAGGGAGTGGTTTTACCCTGCTTAGCCCAGAAGGTGCGGAAAAAATACTGTTTCTAGCCTATGAAAGTCAATCTTGATCGCTTACAGAGTCTTTACATTCGTGTGCGTATTTTTGTAATTATCTGACAAAGTAGAGAGTTGCTATAAAGTCAAGGTTGTCTTTGTTTGCCCTTAACCTATTGATTAGTATTGTCTTTATTTGTTTTTTAGGAGGGCAAAATCATGTAATTTTATACCATTATTGTTTCGGCTTATGGTTACATTCATTTGCTGAATGGTGATCATTGAAAACCTCTTGTTCAGTCTATTTGTCTTAGTATTTTTCGCTGGTCTATAATTGCGCCTCAGACGATTTCATTGATTTGTTTATGCTAATGGATAAAAGAGAGTCGCTTTTAGACATTTGTTTGCAAATCGATGAGATTTTCAAAGCAGGCCTATGCCGTGGTTATATTACTCTGATCCAACAGCGAATGTAGTTACGTATAGACATGGGGTCGTGATTGACCATTCAATCGATAAGATGGTGTAAAAAATCGTGAATAAAAAAAGACCAGTCAACCTAGATATTTTAACAATATCTCAACCCGTCACAGCAATCGTGTCTATTCTTCATCGTGTAACAGGAATTATCCTTTTCGTAGGATTGGCTTTCTTGTTTTATGCATTCGATCTTTCTCTAGAATCTCAAGAAGGTTTTGATACGGTGGTTAATGCACTCCAAACAAACTTTCTTGCGAAGTTTATTATTTGGGGCGTTGTTTCTGCATTGATGTATCATTTTGTAGCGGGTGTGAAACACTTGTTTATGGATTTAGGGCATTTTGAAGAATTAGAAAGTGGGCGTAACGCCGCTATTGCAAACCTTGTGATTGCTGCGGTTCTCATTGTGTTAGCAGGAGTGTGGATATGGTAACTCAGATTACAAGTTTTGGTCGGTCAGGCCTTTACGATTGGATGATGCAGCGAGTTTCTGCTCTTGTTTTGTCTTTCTATACCGTTTTTATTATTGGTTATTTGTTGCTTAATCCTGATCTTACATACGATCAGTGGAGCGGATTATTTGAAGCAACATGGATGCGCATCTTCAGTTTGATGGTGCTTTTGTCTATTGGTATTCATTCATGGATTGGTTTGTGGTCAATTTCTACTGACTATATTAAAGCTACTGGTCCTCGTTTTTTCTTTCAATCTCTATGTGGCTTAGCAATGTTTGTTTATGTCGTATGGGGTGTTCAGGTTATTTGGGGGCTATAAGTAATGGCAAATATTCGTACAATTTCTTTTGATGCCATTGTTATCGGTGGTGGTGGCGCAGGTATGCGTGCAGCGCTTCAGCTAACAGAGTCTGGTTTAAATACAGCTTGTGTTACTAAAGTTTTCCCAACGCGTTCACACACAGTGTCTGCCCAAGGCGGTATTACTTGTGCGATCGCAAGTGATGATCCAAATGATGATTGGCGCTGGCACATGTATGACTCTGTTAAAGGGTCAGACTATATTGGTGACCAAGACGCGATTGAGTATATGTGTTCTGTTGGTCCTCAGGCCGTTTTTGAATTAGAGCACATGGGCTTACCATTCTCTCGTACAGAACAAGGGCGTATCTATCAGCGCCCATTCGGTGGTCAGTCTAAAGATTTCGGTAAAGGCGGGCAGGCTGCTCGTACTTGTGCGGCGGCAGACAGAACAGGTCATGCGCTTCTACATACACTTTATCAAGGTAACCTTAAAGGCGGTACAACCTTCCTTAACGAATGGTATGCGACCGATCTTGTTAAAAATGACAAAGATGAAGTTGTCGGTGTTATTGCTATTTGTATCGAGACTGGCGAAACGGTTTATCTTAAAGCGAAAGCAACGGTTATCGCAACGGGTGGTGCAGGTCGTATTTTCCAATCGACAACCAATGCCCATATCAATACTGGTGATGGTGTCGGTATGGCGTTGCGTGCTGGCTACCCAATGCAGGATATGGAAATGTGGCAGTT
Organism: Marinomonas profundimaris; assembly: GCF_000508165.1. GTDB lineage: Bacteria > Pseudomonadota > Gammaproteobacteria > Pseudomonadales > Marinomonadaceae > Marinomonas > Marinomonas profundimaris. Next base: position 388,849 of record NZ_AYOZ01000001.1, read on the forward strand.
CCACCCAACTGGTATATACGGTGCGGGTACGCTTGTTACAGAAGGTTGTCGTGGTGAAGGTGGTTACCTGATCAATAAAGACGGCGAACGTTTCATGGAGCGCTATGCGCCAAACGCAAAAGATCTTGCTGGGCGTGACGTTGTTGCTCGTTCTATGGTTCTTGAAATCTTAGAAGGGCGCGGGTGTGGTCCTAAAGGTGATCACGTGTTGCTTAAGCTTGATCACCTGGGTGAAGAGACGTTGAATCAACGCCTTCCAGGTATCCTTGAGTTGTCGCGTACTTTTGCTCACGTTGATCCAGTGAAAGAACCTATTCCTGTTATCCCTACTTGTCATTATATGATGGGTGGCATTCCAACAAATATTGGTGGGCAGGCGCTTAAGCAAAACGAAGCCGGTGAAGATGTTATTATTGGTGGTCTTTATGCATGTGGTGAAGCCGCTTGTGTATCTGTACACGGTGCTAACCGTCTTGGCGGTAACTCATTACTTGATTTGGTTGTCTTCGGTCGAGCAGTTGGTCTTCAGGTTAAAAAATCTTTGGACGAAGGGTTTGAGTTGTTGGATGCCGATAGTGCTAACGTTGAAAATGCGATGGTTCGTTTAAATCGTCTAAACAGTACGACTGGCGGCGAAAGTGTTGCTCAAGTTCGTGATGATTTACAAAGTGTTATGCAGCTTTACTTTGGTGTATTCCGCGATGGCGAAGCAATGCAAAAAGGTCTGGCTCAGTTAAAAGCAATTCGTGCACGTGTTGAAAACTTGCACCTTGAAGATAAAAGTCAGGCGTTTAATACGGCTCGTATTGAAGCACTTGAACTTGAAAACCTATTGGAAGTTGCTGAGGCGACCGCTATCCCTGCTGAATTCCGTAAGGAAAGCCGTGGCGCTCATGCTCGTAATGATTTTACTGAACGTGACGATGAAAACTGGTTGAAACACTCGTTGTTCCACCCGGCAGATAAGAAAGTGACTAAGCGCGATGTCAATTTTGCGCCTAAAACGATGGAAGCTTTCCCACCTAAAATTCGTTCATACTAAGGAGTTGTGTCAATGTTAGTTAGTATTTATCGCTACAATCCTGAGAAGGACGACGCTCCTTATATGCAGGATTACGAAATTGATTTGCCTGAAGGTAAAGACCTGATGGTACTTGATGTTTTGAACTTGTTGAAAGCTCAGGACCCAAGTATTTCTTATCGTCGTTCATGCCGTGAAGGCGTGTGTGGTTCTGACGGCATGAATATGTCAGGTAAGAATGGCTTGGCGTGTATTACGCCAGTGTCAGAAGCGGTCAAAAAAGGTAAGTTGATATTACGTCCACTTCCAGGTTTGCCAGTGGTGCGTGACCTTGTTGTTGATATGGGGCAATTCTACAAGCAGTACGAGAAAATTCGTCCGTTCTTGATTAATGATGCGCCAGCACCAGCAATTGAGCGCTTGCAAAGCCCTGAAGAGCGTGAAAAGCTTGATGGTCTTTACGAATGTATTCTATGTGCTTGCTGTTCAACGGCGTGTCCATCTTTCTGGTGGAACCCAGATAAGTTTGTTGGTCCGTCTGGCTTGTTACAAGCTTACCGCTTCTTGGCGGATAGCCGTGATACGGCAACACAGGAACGTCTTAGTGATTTAGATGACCCGTTCAGCGTGTTTCGTTGCCACGGCATCATGAACTGTGTGAATGTTTGTCCTAAAGGGTTAAACCCAACTAAGGCAATTGGTAATATTCGTACTATGCTTTTGCAAAGAGCGACTTAATAATGCTTCGAGTGGTCTTTCATAATACTATAGTGTGACCACGAAAAGCCGGCGGCTTGAATCCATATTCAATGCCGCCATTTTTGCGTATTCTCTTCTAGAGAATGCAATGAAAAGAATTTAAAATTCGATCTTTACGAGCAAGGATGCACTAAGAAAAACCACTAACTCAGTGATAAGGGATTCAGGATGGTTTATTTTTTAAATGAATGGTTCTTAGTGGTTTAGTATTAAACGTAAAAGGGCGAAAGTAGCTGGAAATAAACAAAAAATCGAGGCTTTAATAGCCTTACGGGCCTGATAAAATGATCGACCTAAGCCTTAGGTTGATACCGGGACCCCGGTAGCTGGCTCGAACATAAGGGTGATCGAGAATGCACGAAAGTTTAATGGAGTTGCTGTGGAGCACCTCGCATTTTTCAGGTGGAAACTTGGAATATGTAGAAGGGTTGTTTGAAAGCTACCTCGTCGATCCGAACTCAGTGTCGGAAGAATGGCGTAAATGTTTTGACCAATTGCCTCGTGTAAGCGAAGCACAATCAACGGATCTTCCTCATTCCGTGATTCAAGAGCAATTTCTACAGATTGGTAAGAACAAATTCCGCTCTATGCCTGTTTCTACAGGACAAGTGGCTAGTTCAGATCATGAGCAGAAACAAATCAATGTATTGCAGTTGATCAATGCGTATCGCGTTCGTGGGCATCAACATTCAACACTTGATCCGCTTGGGTTGCAAAAACGTGAGAAAGTAGCCGATCTTGATATTGGTTATCATCAATTGACAGGTGCAGACTTAGATACTGAGTTTAATGTTGGGTCTTTGTTTTTTAATAAAGAATCACTAAAGCTCAGTGAAATCGTTTCTGAATTAGAAAAGACCTATTGCGGAAGCATCGGTTATGAATTTATGCACATTGTTGATACGCAGGAAAAAGCGTGGCTTCAACAACGTGTCGAATCAGTTCGTTCCCGTCCAGAATACTCTCAAGAAACCCGTGAAAGCCTATTAGAGCGTTTAACTGCAGCGGAAGGCCTAGAGAAATACCTTGCTAGTCGATACCCTGGTGCAAAACGTTTTGGCCTTGAAGGTGCTGAAAGTCTAATTCCAATGATGAACGAACTGATCCAACGTTCTGGTGCACTGGGTGCAAAAGAAGTTGTTATTGGTATGGCTCACCGTGGTCGACTCAATGTCTTGGTTAATACCTTGGGTAAAAACCCGAAAGACCTATTTGATGAGTTCGAAGGTAAAAAACTGGTTAATACGTCTGGTGACGTTAAATACCATCAAGGTTTCTCTTCAAATGTGATTACAGCGGGCGGTGAAGTGCATATCGCTCTGTCATTTAACCCATCACATTTGGAAATTGTTTCCCCTGTTGTTGAGGGCTCAGTTCGAGCTCGTCAAGATCGTCGTAAAGACACATCAGGTAAAACCGTTGTTCCTATTTCGATTCACGGTGACGCCGCTTTCGCTGGTCAAGGTGTGGTGATGGAGACATTCCAGATGTCTCAAACCCGCGCATACCGTACAGGTGGTACGGTTCATATCGTGATTAACAATCAGGTTGGTTTTACGACTAACCGTCAGGAAGATTCGCGTTCTACTGAATACGCAACAGACGTTGCTAAAATCATTCAAGCGCCAATTTTCCATGTTAATGGTGATGATCCAGAAGCTGTATTGTTCGTTACTCAGCTGGCATTGGATTACCGTTACGAGTTTGGCCGTGATGTTGTGATCGATATGGTGTGTTACCGCCGCCGTGGTCATAACGAAACGGATGAGCCTTCTGGTACTCAGCCATTGATGTACAGTGTGATTAGCAAGCTTAAAACGACTCGTACTTTGTACTCAGAGCGTTTGGTTGGTGAATCTGTTGTAACTCAAATGAAATCTGATCAAATGGTGAATGAAAACCGAGAAGATCTAGACAATGCTCGTCATGTTTCTAAGAGTCTTGTGCTTGAATCTCAGACCGGTTCATTTGTCGATTGGAAGCCTTACATTGGTGTTGAATGGACGGATGCGGGTGATACAACATACCCAATGGCCAAATTACAGGAAATGGCTAAGAAATTAACCAGCGTCCCTGATGGCATTGTTGTTCAGCGCCAAGTTCAGAAAATCTACCAAGATCGCGATAAAATGACAGCGGGTGCATTACCACTTAACTGGGGTTATGCGGAAACGTTGGCATTTGCTACGTTACTTGAACAGGATTACCCAATTCGTATTACGGGTCAGGATTCTGGTCGTGGTACGTTCTCGCATCGACATGCTGTTATACACAGTCAAAAAGATGGCAGTACTTATATTCCTCTGAAGCATTTGTCTGAAGACCAGCCTACGTTGGATCTATATGACTCTTACTTATCTGAAGAAGCGGTATTGGCATTCGAATATGGCTATGCAAGTACGTCACCGAAAGGTTTGGTTATTTGGGAAGCACAATTTGGTGACTTCGCAAACGGTGCGCAAGTGGTGATTGACCAATTTATTACCAGTGGTGAACATAAGTGGGGTCGTTTATGCGGTCTGACAATGTTGTTGCCGCACGGTTATGAAGGTCAAGGTCCTGAGCATTCTTCGGCGAGACTAGAACGATTCTTGCAGCTTTGTGCTGAATACAATATCCAAGTTTGTGTTCCAACGACACCGTCTCAGATTTTCCATATCATCCGTCGTCAAGCGATTCGTCCTATGCGTCGTCCGCTTATTATTATGTCTCCTAAGAGCTTGTTGCGTCATAAACAAGCAATATCTACTTTGGAAGACTTGGCGGAAGGAAGCTTTAAAACGGTATTACCAGAATCATCTGAAACGATTGCAGCGGACAAAGTTAAACGTATTGTCCTTTGTAGCGGTAAAGTGTATTTCGACTTATTTAATCGTCGTGAAGAACTGCAAAAAGATGATGTTGCTGTGATTCGTTTAGAGCAGTTGTACCCGTTCCCATACGCTGACCTTGAGTCTGTGTTAGAACAGTACAAAAATGTTGAGAGCTTGGTTTGGTGTCAAGAAGAGCCGAAAAACCAAGGTGCTTGGCATGCCAATCGTCACCGTATGAATCGAGTATTGGAAAAATTGTATCCGGAATTAAAAATCCGCTTTGCGGGTCGAATTTCGTCTGCTGCACCAGCGGCTGGTTACATGTCTATCCATGTTGAAGAACAAGAAGCACTGGTCAACGACGCATTAGTTGGTTAGTACCATAGCCTGTCAAAGAGATAAGGGTATAAAATGAGCATTGAAATTAAAGCACCTACTTTTCCAGAATCTGTAGCCGACGGCACCGTTGCTACTTGGTACAAACAGCCAGGCGAAGCCTGTGCACGTGATGAGCACATCGTTGACATCGAGACAGACAAAGTTGTCTTGGAAGTCGTGGCTCCAGCTGACGGCGTACTTGAAACCGTATTAAAAGCGGAAGGCGACATCGTACTTAGCGATGAAGTTTTGGCGACTTTTGTTGCTGGTGCAGCGGCATCTGCAGCACCAGCTGAAAAAGCAGCACCAGCAGCGGCTCCTGTTTCAGCAGCTCCTGCAGCGCCAACAGCAGCGTCTGAATCTGTTCAGATTAAAGCGCCAACCTTTCCTGAATCTGTTGCCGACGGCACGGTTGCTGCTTGGCACAAACAGCCAGGTGAAGCTTGTTCACGCGATGAGCACATCGTTGATATCGAAACAGACAAAGTTGTTCTAGAGGTTGTTGCACCAGCGGATGGCGTGATTGGCGATATTCTTAAAGCGGAAGGCGAAACGGTCTTAAGCGATGAAGTGTTGGCTAATTTCTTAGTTGGCGCTTCTGGTGCAGCGACAGCGCCTGCTGCTGCAGCACCTGTTGCCGCTACAGAAGAAGCGGACGAAGATGGTGTTGCTGGCCCTGCTGCTCGCAAAGCATTGGCAGAAGCTGGTTTGACGGCTGCGCAAGTAAAAGGTACCGGTAAAGGCGGTCGTATCACAAAAGAAGATGTTGATGCCGCAGCAAAAGCGAAAGTATCTACTCCGGCGGCACCAGTGGCTAAATCTGCTGCTCCAGCTGCCGCGGCAGCAATGCCGGCCTTGGGTGCTGACGGACGCATTGAAAAACGCGTTCCAATGACTCGCCTTCGTGCCACGATTGCGAAGCGCTTGGTTGAAGCTCAGCAAACAGCGGCCTTGTTGACGACATACAACGAAGTCAACATGGGTCCTGTTATGGAGATCCGTAAGAAATACAAAGACGAGTTTATGAAAGCCCATAACGGCACGAAACTTGGTTTTATGTCTTTCTTCGTTAAAGCGGCTACTGAAGCACTAAAACGTTTCCCAGCGGTTAATGCCTCTATTGATGGCAACGACATGGTTTATCATGGCTACCAAGATATTGGTGTTGCGGTTTCTACTAACCGTGGCTTGATGGTTCCTGTATTGCGTAACACAGAAGCCATGGGCTTGGCTGACATCGAATCTAATATCATGGATTTTGCAATCCGTGGACGTGATGGCAAATTGGGTATGGATGACATGCAAGGCGGTACGTTCACCATTACTAATGGCGGTACGTTTGGTTCTTTGATGTCTACTCCGATTATTAATCCACCACAAACGGCTATCTTGGGTATGCATAAAATCCAAGATCGTCCAATGGCGGTAAATGGTCAGGTTGTTATCCAGCCAATGATGTACTTAGCCTTGTCTTATGATCACCGTATGATTGACGGTAAAGAAGCGGTACAGTTCTTAGTAACAATCAAAGATTTGCTAGAAGACCCAGCACGTCTGTTACTTGAGATTTAATGTTTAAAATCTTAGTACGTAAATTTAAGTGTTCATACCAATGTAGAGTATGAATTGATTCTGCAGCAGCGCTCATAAAGCGCTGCTCAGTTTGACTGAAAAAATGGAACCTCTTATGTCTGATAAATTTGATGTTGTTGTAATTGGCGGCGGCCCTGGCGGCTATGTTGCTGCAATTCGTGCTGCTCAGTTAGGTCTGAAAACAGCATGTATTGAAAAATGGTTGGACAAAGATAGTAAGCCGCGTCTAGGCGGTACTTGTTTGAATGTGGGTTGTATTCCCTCTAAAGCCTTGTTGGATTCTTCGCACAAATACCATGATGCGAAAGAAGCTTACGGCGTTCACGGTATTAGTGTTGGTGATGTCGCTATGGACGTCAACACAATGGTTGACCGTAAAGACAAAATCGTTGATCAATTGACCAGCGGTATTACTGGTCTTTTCAAAGCAAATGGCGTTACTAGCTTTGAAGGCTTCGGTAAAGTTCTAGCGAACAAAAAAGTAGAATTCACGGCGCACGATGGCACGGTTACGGTTATCGATGCTGAAAACGTGATTTTGGCAACGGGTTCTATTCCTGTCAATATTCCACCAGCGCCACGCACAGGTGACATCATCGTTGATAACGAAGGTGCGCTTGATTTCCGTGCTGTACCTAAGCGTCTTGGCGTAATTGGTGCTGGCGTTATCGGTCTAGAGTTGGGTTCTGTATGGGCTCGTTTGGGTTCTGAAGTTGTTGTGCTTGAAGCGCAGGATTCTTTCTTAAGCGTTTGTGATCAAGATCTTGCTAAAGAAGCGGCAAAAATCTTCAAGAAGCAGCATCTAGATATCCGTACTGGCGCTCGCGTAACAGGTAGCCAGATTAATGGCGAAGAAGTAGAAGTTACTTACCTTGATGCGAAAGGCGAAGAGCAAAAACAAACATTCGATAAGTTGATTGTTGCCGTTGGTCGTAAGCCATTCACGGAAGGTTGTTTCTCTGACGATTCCGGTGTGAAATTGGACGAACGTGGTTTTGTGTTCGTGGATGAGCAGTGCCGTACTTCTGTTCCAGGTGTTTTCGCGATTGGTGATATCGTACGTGGACCAATGCTTGCGCATAAAGCATCTGAAGAAGGTGTGATGGTTGCGGACATTATTGCTGGCCATAAAGCGCAAATGAATTATGACTGCATTCCTTCTGTAATTTATACTCACCCAGAACTTGCTTGGGTTGGTAAAAATGAGCAAGAACTGAAAGCGGAAGGCATTAAATTCAAAGTGGGTAAATTCCCATTTGCAGCTTCTGGTCGTGCTATGGCAGCAAATGACACAGATGGCTTTGTTAAAATGATTGCTTGTGAAGAAACAGATCGCATTTTAGGTTGCCATATTATTGGTGGCCATGCGGCTGATTTGATCGCTCAAGCGGTTATCGCTATGGAGTTTGGCTCCACAGCAGAAGACATCGCTTTGACTGTATTCGCTCACCCAACGGTAAGTGAAGCGGTACATGAAGCAGCGTTGGCAGTAGATGGTCATGCCATCCATATTGCAAACCGTAAAAAGCGTTAATAAAAATTAGATTTGCCGGCTTTAAAGCCGGTAATTTCTGTCTTAGCGGACAGAGCTTATGTCAATCATTCAGATGAGCGGAAGAATCAAATGAACTTACATGAATATCAGGCTAAACAGCTTTTTGCTGAATACGGTCTGCCAGTATCTACAGGGTACGCAGTAGACACGCCGGAAGCGGCAGTGGAAGCAGCGAAAAAAATTGGCGGAGACAAGTGGGTTGTTAAAGCTCAGGTTCACGCTGGTGGTCGCGGTAAAGCAGGCGGTGTAAAACTTGTTGATTCTTATGAAGAAGTTGCAGCATTTACACAAAACTGGTTGGGTAAAAACCTAGTTACTTACCAAACTGATGAAAATGGTCAGCCAGTTGCTAAGATTCTAGTTGAGTCTTGCACTGACATCGCAAACGAATTGTACCTAGGTGCTGTTGTTGACCGTTCTACACGTCGCGTTGTTTTCATGGCCTCTACTGAAGGCGGTGTTGAGATTGAGAAAGTGGCTGAGGAAACACCTGAGCTAATCCATAAAGCGATCATTGATCCGCTAGTTGGTGCTCAACCTTACCAAGCTCGTGAATTGGCATTTAAATTGGGTCTTAACCCAACTCAAATCAAGCAATTCACTAAAGTATTCCTTGGTTTGTCTCAAATGTTCCACGACTACGATTTCGCACTATTAGAAATCAACCCATTGGTAATCACTGACGAAGGCAACCTTCATTGTCTAGATGGCAAAATTGGCATCGACAGCAACGCAGTTTACCGTCAGAAGAAAATGCAAGAGTTTCACGATCCATCTCAAGAAGATGAGCGTGAAGCGCATGCAGCACAGTGGGAACTTAACTACGTAGCACTAGACGGAAACGTTGGCTGCATGGTTAACGGTGCCGGCCTAGCAATGGGTACAATGGACATCGTAAACCTACACGGCGGCAAACCTGCTAACTTCCTAGATGTAGGCGGCGGCGCGACAAAAGAACGTGTTGCTGAAGCATTCAAAATCATCCTTTCTGACAGCAATGTTAAAGCGGTATTGGTTAACATCTTTGGTGGCATCGTTCGCTGTGACATGATCGCTGAAGGTATTATCGGTGCAGTTGAACAAGTAGGCGTTACCGTGCCTGTTGTTGTACGTCTAGAAGGTACGAATGCTGACCTTGGTCGTGAAGTACTAGCGAAATCTGATCTTGATATCATCGCGGCTACCAGTCTTAAAGATGCAGCTATCCAAGTTGTTAAAGCTGCGGAGGGCAAATAATGTCTGTATTAATTAATAAAGATACTAAAGTTATCTGTCAGGGTTTCACTGGCGGACAAGGTACATTCCATTCCGAGCAAGCGATTGCATACGGAACAAAAATGGTGGGTGGTGTTACACCTGGTAAAGGTGGTCAAACTCACCTTGGCCTACCTGTTTTCAACACAGTAAAAGAAGCAGTAGAGCAAACTGGCGCGGAAGCGACTGTAATCTACGTACCAGCGCCTTTCTGTAAGGATTCTATCCTTGAAGCGGCTAACTCTGGTATCAAACTAATCGTTTGTATCACAGAAGGCATTCCTACTTTGGATATGCTTGACTGTAAAGTAGCGTGTGATGCTTTAGGCGTTCGTCTTATCGGCCCTAACTGCCCAGGTATTATCACTCCTGGCGAATGTAAAATCGGCATCATGCCTGGTCATATCCATATGCCAGGTAAAGTAGGTATCGTATCTCGTTCTGGTACCTTGACTTATGAAGCTGTAAAACAAACGACTGACGCTGGCTTCGGTCAATCTACTTGTGTCGGTATCGGTGGTGATCCAATCCCAGGTACTAACTTCATCGACGTATTGGAAATGTTCCAAAACGATCCACAGACTGAAGCGATTGTTATGATCGGTGAAATCGGTGGTACAGCGGAAGAAGAAGCGGCTGCTTACATCAAAGCAAACGTGACTAAGCCTGTTGTTTCTTACATTGCTGGTGTTACTGCACCTGCTGGTAAGCGTATGGGTCATGCTGGCGCGATCATTTCTGGCGGTAAAGGCACAGCAGATGAGAAATTTGCAGCACTAGAAGATGCGGGCGTGAAAACGGTTCGTTCTTTGGCTGATATCGGTGCTGGTCTTAAAGAAATTACTGGCTGGTAAGCGAGTCATTTTTAAAGCATTACTGATGATTAAAATCCCTGCTTCGGCAGGGATTTTTTTGTCTACAATAAAATCAATTGATCATGAAGTGTTGTTATGAAACGTTGTCCATTTTGCCATGAGCACAATGATTGTTCCGTTCAGTCGGATCAAGCTTGCTGGTGCTTTAATACCCATGTGCCATCAGGGTTGTTAGCATTACTATCAGAAGGCGATGTAAATAGGGCGTGTGTGTGTCAACAATGTATTGAAAAATATCGGCGATCACCGGTTATATTTGAACGGCATTGGCGTTCTAACGACAACAAGCACTAAGCAAATCGGTCTTGCTATAATTTGAACCGGGGCTGATTCATCGTGTTTTCGTGCTACGTTGTTTCATTCTTTAGCTCATCGCATACTTCTTTTAAAAACCTCAATACGATATCAATTCGCTGCGAACGGTTTTTCCTACTGGGATAAAGCGCCGTTAACTTTGCGGCTTCAATGTCGGGTTTAATCTCTTTAGCCACCTCAATTAACTGCCCCGTCGCTATTTGCTTCATACAATACTGTTCCGGAAGCAGGGAAATGCCACAGCCTGACAATATCGCCTCGCGTACGGTTAATGGATCGTTGCAGTGAGTGATGTTTGTTTGCAGGTTCAGGTGTACTTTTTCTGTTCCATATTGCACTGGAAAGCGATCGCCCCCATAGCGTGTTTCACAAATGTGAATATGGGTTTTTAACGTGTCTGGCGTTAGTGTAGTGACCTGCGTCGACAAGTATTGAGGTGTCGTAATCCATCTGAGTTTGCCTGAATACAATGGCGTAGCGATAAGTTCCGAATTTTCAAGACTTCCTACAATGACGCCAATGTCTATTTCGTGCTGAAAAATATCAAGTGAGTGTCCGCTGGTCATAATGTCCAATTGAATCTTAGGGTAGCGAGACTGAAAAACATGGAGTTTCGGAGCGAGTAATTCACGACAGAAGGCCATCGGCATCGCGACCTTAACTCGTCCGGCGGGTTCTGCTTGCAGGCCAGCAATCGCATTGTCTGTTTCATTGACGAGTTGAAGGATTTGGCAAGCATGCTGATACAGTGTTTGCCCTTCTGCTGTTACCCAAATGTTTCTAGAGTTTCGTTCGAGTAATCGCAAATTTAGTGTTTCTTCTAAACGGGCAATGGATTTGCTGATCGTTGATTTTGATACCCCGAGCTGCTTTGCCGCTTGTGACATGCTTTTGGTTTCCACTACTTGTACAAACGCAGGGATATCGCTGAGGTGGTGTTGTAAGTTTGTGGTTATTGTTTTCATAGGGAAACGGTTCGTTCCAATTTTCTGGATTGTTGTATTTTTAGTTTATGATTATTCTTCTTCTGTATCCACTGTTCCAAAAAAAAATCATAGGGTAAATCTATCATGGCTAAAATTATTGGCGGCATTGGCGCGTCACATTCGCCTACTATTGCGTTTGCAAAAGATGCGAAAAAGGGAAACGATGCGGCATGGAAGCCGATATTTGATGACTTCAGTGCACTGCAAAACTGGGTTCATGAGAAGGAAGTGAATGTGCTGTTTCTCATATTCAATGACCATATAACTTCGTTTTTCTTTGATCATTATTCGCCGTTCACACTCGGTGTGGATGACGCCTATGAAACCGCAGACGAAGGCGGTGGCGCGAGAGATTATCCCGCGGCGCAAGGTCATGTTGATTTGTCACGGCATATAGCTCAATCCTTGATGAACGACGAATTTGATCTGGCAACCTTTCAGAAAAAGCCACTGGATCACGGATTTTTCTCTCCGTTCTCTATGATCGCCCCAGAAGTGAATGACCGTGTTTGGGAGGGAAAAGTTGTACCGCTTCAAGTAGGGGTTTTACAGTTTCCAGCGCCGACCGCAAAACGTTGTTATAAATTAGGCAAAGCGCTGCGCAAAGCCATTCAAAGTTTTCCCGATGACAATATGCGAGTGGCAATTGTCGCAACGGGTGGATTGTCGCATCAAGTTCATGGCGAGCGTTGTGGTTTTAACGATGAAGCGTGGGACAACGAGTTTCTCGATAAGCTCGAATCCGATCCTAGTGCGCTTACAGAGCTAACGCATGCGGAATACGCGACAAAAGGCGGATACGAAGGCGCAGAAGTTATTATGTGGCTTATTATGCGTGGTGCGCTGTCGGATCAAGTAAAGCAAGTGCATCGAAGTACCTATTTGCCTTCTATGACCAACATCGCTACCGTTATTTATGAAGACACAGACACCGTGGCGCAGGTTGTTCCTGACGCGTATTTGAATGAGCAACTGGACGGTATTGAAGCGTTAGAAGGAACCTATCCTTTCACCTTAGAAGTGAGTCATAAAGCGTATCGAATCAATGATTTTTTGCGTCGACTTTCCATATCTGAACACCGTGAAAAATTCTTATCTTCTCAAGAAGAGCTCATGTCAGAGTATGACTTAACAGAGGAAGAGAAAGACATGATTCGACATCTACGCTGGATTGAAATGATCCAATATGGCGCGATCTTCTTTGGGTTAGAAAAGCTTTCCGCCGTGTTAGGAAAGTCAAACCCAGAAGTGTATGCCAGCATGCGAGGTGAAACGATGGCGGAATTTCAAGCGAGTAGAAAGGTTTCCATGACGTATTCAGTGGGGAAAAAATAAAGACCATTTTTTAACGTTACTCAAAGGAAAATAGAATATAAAACCAGACAGCAGACATGTTGATCTGGTTTTTTTATCGCGTAACCGTGACATAATGACAATTAAAATTCATTTAAAAAGAGGCATTGCTGTGGCGAGTCAATTAAAGGAAGGAACTTACGATATCGCGGTCATTGGGGCTGGCATTGTCGGTTTATCAACGGCTTGGCAACTGCTTCAACGTTATCCTACCTACCGAATTTTATTGATCGAAAAGGAAGCGGACGTCGGTACGCATCAAACTGGCCATAACTCGGGTGTTATTCATGCGGGTGTTTATTATGCGCCAGGCAGTTTAAAAGCCGATTTTTGCCAAAGAGGAGCAAAAGCCACAAAAGCGTTTTGCCATCAGCATGACATTGAATTTGATGAGTGTGGGAAGTTATTAGTGGCGACCAATGCGTTGGAGTATGAACGCATGGAAGCTTTATACCTACGTTGTCATGAAAATGGCTTAGAAGTTCATAAACTGGATCAAGCGCAGTTAAATGCCCGCGAACCCAACGTAAAAGGGCTGGGGGCGTTGTTTGTCCCGTCTACTGGCATCGTGAATTATCGAAAAATTTGCCAAAAACTGGCGGAACTCTTTACCAAAGAAGGCGGCGAGCTTCGTTTAAATAGCCAAGTTGTGAGCTTGGAAGAAAGTCACGAGCGTGTTGCCATCACATTAAACAACGATGTGGTTCACGCGTCTTATCTTGTCAGTTGCAGTGGGTTGATGGCGGATCGACTGACCAAAATGCTCAATATTCCAACGGATTTTCAGATTATTCCTTTTCGCGGTGAATATTATAAATTACCTGAAAAGCACAACCAGATTGTGAACCATCTGATCTATCCGATCCCAGACCCAGATTTACCTTTTTTGGGTGTACATTTGACTCGTATGATTGATGGTTCGGTCACCGTTGGACCAAACGCCGTACAAGGTTGGAAACGTGAAGGTTATGGCAAAATTAACATCGACATGAGAGACATTTTTGATATGGTGCGTTTCCCTGGTTTTTGGAAACTGTTGATGAATCATTGGCGAACCGGTTTGGTGGAAACCAAAAATTCTTGGTATAAGCCGGGCTATTTAGCGCAAGTGCAAAAGTATTGCGACCAGATTACGTTGGATGATTTGCAGCCATACCCCGCTGGCATTCGAGCGCAAGCCGTGATGAACGACGGTAGTTTGGTGCATGACTTTCTGTTTGCACACAGCCCAAGAACGCTGCATGTATGCAACGCGCCTTCACCAGCGGCGACCAGCGCCTTTCCAATTGGTGCTTACATCATCGACAAGCTCGATGAGCAAATAACGTCTGTGTAGCTCGAAAGCATTGTGAAACAAAGATGGTTTGGTTTGTGCTGTCCCCGTGTTTCGATATAGAGTGGCGCGATATTCATCTCTGATAAGGAATCAATATGACGTATTTGAAGAAACCTCTAGGTGTTACGTATATCACGCGAGGCATTGCAGCGGCGCTGCTTGTTACACAGGTAACGGCATGCGGAACCTTACTTTATCCTGAACGTCGCGGACAAACTAACGGTCAAATAGACGTTGGTGTTGCGGCGCTTGACGCCATTGGGTTGTTGTTTTTCTTTGTTCCTGGTGTGGTGGCATTTGGCGTAGACTTTATTACAGGTGCGATTTATTTACCGGGTGCTGGCATGGCAAGCCTGACAGCAGACGAGTTAAATTCGATTAAAAACGGCCCTGATTCCGTGGATATTGAAAAATTTAAAACCGTCATGGCGCAGCGTACAGACATTCAGCTTCCTAATGACGTTTACACGGATCAATTGAATGTTATGGCGATGTCGTCTACGCAATCTCTAAAAATCGCGATGGGTTTATCAGCCGAACGCGTGGCGTCCGCTTCTGCTTATTGATGGCGGTACGAGGGGGCAGAGCTAGCAGGCTTGGTAAATGATTTTCTGCATGGTGGCTATGTCTTGATCTTGTTGTAATGTGATTATGTTAGCGTCCGTCTTAATAATATTTTCCCAGATATTGTCCGCTATCTTAATTGACTCCCCTTGTATTCGAATAATCAAATCCACATCTCTCTTGATGACCAACGCCGTAATTTCGCTGGGCGAATATACCGTCGCACCGTTCACTTTAGTCCGATTATTCCAAGGCTCATCATCAATAAATGCCGCGATCTCTATTTGCTGTTCAGTGTGTTTATTGTTGTCGAGTAAGGACTTAGACAATGAAAAACACAAGTAATCGATACCAATAAAAATCACTTTTTTGGGCGCGAGTTTTCGTTTAAATAGGGCACGAAAACGGGTAATCAAATTCAATCTCATTGTGATGATTACCCCATTTTGGTATAGCGTTGTTTAGGGCGGCCGCCGGTTTTGTAATCCAGCGTCATAGCGACTTGTTTTTGCGCTTCTAAATATTCTAAATATCGTCTGGCGGTAATACGACTAAGATTAACCGCGTCGCCTATGTCTTCTGCTGTAAACGGTGTGTCGTCGAGCGTATTCAGGTATTGAGTCAACTTTTCCAGTGTTTTTTCATCGATACCTTTTGGCGTTTTACGACTGTTGTCGGAGGTGGCATTTTTGCGAAATAGCGCATCGATGTCTTGCTGGTCAATTTTATCGTTCTTGTTGAGTCTTTTTCTAAAATCCAAATAATCATTCAGCGCTTGAAGCACGCGAGACATTCGAATGGGTTTGACAAGATAATCCATCACGCCTAATTGAATGGCTTTTTCTATCGTGGTGGTTTCTCTTTCGGCGGTGGTCATGATAAACGCGGCTTGAATGCCATTGGTTTTTAATGACTTTATGAGATCAATGCCGTTTCCATCAGGCAAAGAAATGTCGACCATGATCAGCTCAGGTTCAAACGCTTCGGCTTTTAGTACTGCCTCGGTCACGCTTTCACAGGCAGCGACAACGTAAAAGTCGGTGTGTTGGTTGATGGTACTTTCTAATACATAGCTAGCACGTAGATCATCTTCCACTATCATCACAGGAATGCGACTCATCTTGTTAGTGCTCGCTTTTCTAGGTAAATACTAAACACAGTGGTGTTCACGTTACTTCGTTCCCAATCAAGGCTGCCGTGGTATTGATCGACGACCTTTTTGACTAAATATAATCCAATGCCGTGCTGTTCTGTGTAGTGTTTGCTACTGACACCGAAGTCTAATATTCGGTTTTCTAGCTTCTCGTCCACGCCTGCGCCGCTGTCTTCAATCTGAATCATGATGTGGGCGTTACGGTCACTAATATACAGCTTAACAAAAGGCGGCGTCATTAATCTGTTAGACCATGCGGCCAATAAGGCGTTGTCGATTAAATTACCGACGAGTGTCACTAAGGCTTCGTTGGTGTCCGGTGAATACCGGCCTAATTGACTGTCACTTTCAATCAAGAAACCGACTTTTAAATCTTTGGCTTTATTGTGCTTGGCAAATATCAGCCCTGCAACGGCGCTGTTTTCGATGGTTTTAATGATTTGCCTCAGCACGACTTGGTCTCCGTCGCTTTCTTGCTGAAGGTATTCAATCGCATCGACATAGTGTTCCGCTTGCAGCATGCCAGACAAAACATTCAAGCGGTTGGCGTATTCGTGTGTTTTAGCGCGCAATAAATCTGCGTAATTTTTCGTGGCGGTGAGTTCTTGTTCGAGTGATTTTTCTCCGTGATCGGGGAAAAATACAATCACATAACCGATGTCGCCTTTTTGGCTTTTTATAGGGTACAGAGTGGCAATGAATTCTAACTTTCCAAGATTGAAGCGGTTCTTAGTGATGTTACCTTTGGCTTCCAAGGCAAAGTGAGAAAGACTTTGGGACTGCTCGCTCAACGGCTTTTTTACCACCTGAGAAACACTCAGCACATTCATGGTTAACCATTCGATGGCCATGGCGTTAATCGCGGTAATGTTTTGCTCATGGTCAATGGCGACAATGCCATCGCGAATACTGTCTAAAATCAATTCGTGTTCTTTGAATTTTTGTACGATTTCTTCGGGTTCGAGTGATAAAAAGGTGCGTTTTAGCTTGGCAATTAAAACAGCGGCGATAATGACACCAAGTAAATACACAAAAATGACCAACAGCCCAGCTTCACGCAAATGCTGATAAATTAATTCGCTGGTGGTTTGTGACAAATAACCCACACTGACCGCGCCAATAATGTCGTCTTTGTCTCTGATCGGCGTGAAGTTTCGAATGGCTTCCCCTAACGAGCCTTTGGCAACGCTGGTGAGTTCCTTGCCATCTATCAATGCGGGATAAATATCGTCGCCGATAAATACTTTCCCTACCATGGATTGAGTTGGGTGGCTGAGGCGAATCGCTTTTTTATCCACCACCACAATATAAGACGCGTCGGTTTGCTTACGCAGGCTTTCGATATGATCTTGTAGTGAGCTTGGCTGGCCGAGGTTACTCGTTTGGATGGCGCGAATGACCCTGTCGTCATGAGCCACCACACGGGCTAACTCTAATCCGCGTTTACTGATGCCGTCTAAATAGGCGTTTTGTAAGGAATAGCCAAATACCAGAGCAATGGCGACAACAATAATGGTGATCGTCGAAATGGTGATTAAGGCAAGGTAAGACTTTAATGTCATGTGCGCATTACTGATGGAAAATAAGAAGCGCAATGATACAGCATACAGAGGACGGGCTAAAGAAAGGGAAAAGCCGTATCGGGCTTTTCCCTATTATTTGATACTTAGTCATTCGCCTTACGCGATGGCTTGAACAACCATTGTGGCAAGAATCAACATGAAAGCACCACCGATCCGAGAAGAGATCTGTGCGAAAGGCATCAGTTCCATACGCTTACTTGCTGCAAGAACCGCCACGTCGCCAGTACCACCCATATTTGCCATGCAAAGACCACCCGTGATCGCCGCTTCGATAGGGTAGAATCCCATCATCCAACCAATTAATCCTGCACCGAACACCGCACCCAGTACCGTGATTAATACAAGCAAGAAGTACATAGGCGAAAGAGCCGCTAGGATTTGGTTTAGATCCGTATACGCCACGCCGATACCAACCAAAAGCGCTGGTGTTAAGTTACCAACCACAAATTTATACCAAGAATGGGCTGCTTGCTCTAGGGCAGTAGGCATAATGCCAGATACTTTGATGAGCGCGATAGACAGGATCATCAATGCGTACGTGTGCATGTCGATGACACTGGATAACAAGGTACCAACAAAGTACATAGTAACCGCTAAGAGAGCACCCACACCCAGTGTGGTGACATTAAGAGGTGCAGTCGATTGGTCTTCTTCCTCAATGGCTTTTTGTCCACGAATAAGCTGACCATTACCCGTTAGGTTGGGTGCAACTTGTCCTAGTTTGTTTAACAAACCGGCCATTACAATGGCGATGGCATTACCGATGGCCAGCGCTGGTACCATTTGAGACATCAATGTTTCGGCGTTCATGCCCGTTTTGCCTGACATGATTTCAACCAAAGGCACAGCACCTGCACCCATGCCGCCGCCCATAATTGGCAAGGCAATCAGCATCACAGAATCATAAAAGCTCTTGCTTACCAACATGCCAACTAAGCCAGTGAAAAGACAGGCAAAGAACGCAGACCCAAGAATAACGGGAATGTATTTTAACGCCGCTTTTTTTAGTGTTTGAGTGTCCATGCCGAAGATCGAGCCAGTCACAAGACTTGCAACATAAAACGCTAAGAAACCGCCGCTTTTCATAAACGTGGTGACATTTTGCTCGGCGCTTGCAGGAAAAATAGAACTGTGGAAAAGGTACGCTGAACCAAAAATAACCACGATGGCACCACCGCCGAAAAACTGATTGATTATCGGTGTTCTGTCGCCAATGTAATTTAGGATGAAGCCAGTGATGACCATGATTCCCAAAGCGCCGATCATCCCGCTTGGCATCTTGCCTGCAAAGGTGGCTAATAAAATGGTGATAGCGGCAATGGCTAAAATAATTTTACTGGTACGCTGATCTTGTACCGTCATGGCATCGTTTGTGATCATGGAAGACTCTCATTTATTGTTTGTATTAATTTGCGCCGCAGTCTACCAACCTTCGATCTAAGCGGAAGTTACTTTTCTTTTAATGAAACTAAAGAAAGCTTTAGAAACTTTTGTAATGCTGTTTTGTCGTCTTATTTACGTATTAAAGGAAGGTTCTTGTTGGGGGGGTGACGTTTTAGGGCGCCAGAATGGGAGCATGTACTGACAACGAAAAAGGCGTACATCGGTAATGAAAGGAGAGGGCGAAGCGTATCAAAAGAGTTAATGCAGACTACGGTTTTTTCCGTGTAACTGAATCCAGTCTGTCATGGCATCCGCCGTCATTGGTCTGGCGATGAAATACCCTTGGCCAATATGGCAGCCCATGTCTATCAGTGCTTGTTCGTGCTCCATAGACTCAATGCCTTCGGCGATTAAGTTATATTCAAAAGCCTGACTAAGGGCAACGATGCACTGGATGATCGAACGATCTTCTTTATTGGACAGGATGTTTTGAACAAAGCTCTTATCAATTTTAAGTGTGTTCAATGGCAATTTTTTTAAATAGCTCAGCGATGCGTACCCTGTGCCAAAATCATCCAACGCGACATGAACACCGAGCGCACAGCAGCCTTTTACCACGTCCACCGCACTGTTTATATCTGCTAAGGAAACCGTTTCCAGAACTTCTAATTCTAATGCTTTCGGGTTTACGTTCGGGAACGTCAGTAATAAATCAGATAGCCGTTGTACAAACCCTTTGCAGAGCAAGTGAGCGGGCGCAATATTCACACTGACAACTAAGTCGCTTATGTCCCACAGAGTGTGTTGATGTAGTGCTTCTTTGAGAACCCATTCGCCAATAAGAATACCAATGTTAGGGTGTTCTAAGGCCTCTGAAAAATCCCCAGGATACAGAAACCCCAACTCTGGATGGTTCCAACGAATCAGTGCTTCAACACCAATGATTTGGTGACTTATCATATTCACTTGAGGCTGATAGTGAAGTTCGAATTCACGTCGTTCTATCCCAATCTCCGCTGCTTGCAGCAATTGTCGACGATGATACTGGCGTCTTTCCTCTTCCGGGTCAAAAAAAAGAATGTTATTGCTGCCCAAGCTTTTGGCTTGATACATGGTTTGATCTGCTCGACGTAAAATGGTGTCAGCATCAAGGCTTTCATTTGTCACCAACGCGACACCAATGCTGACAGACACTTGAACATGGCAATCAAATTCTGATAATTCAATTGGAATGTTCACTAACTCAATGATTTGGTTAAGATAGGCTCTGCATTCTACATGATTGGTGATGTCGGGTAGTAAGAGAACGAACTCATCGCCGCCAAGACGAGCGAGCGTATCGTTTTTGCTCAAGATGGTTTTTAATCGATCGGCAATGGTGACAAGGACAAAATCTCCCGTGTCGTGACCATAGTTATCATTCACCGGTTTGAAATTATCAAGATCGAGGAAGGCGATGGCAGCGGTGTTTTCTTTTTCGATGATTTTTTGTAGATTTTTCAAAAAAAGTGGGCGACTGGCTAGCCCGGTGAGATTGTCGTAATGCGCCATGTTATGAAGCTTTTTTTCTAAATCGGCTCTATGAATTGAACTGATAATAGCTCGGATCAGTTGAGCGCTTTTTAATTGCCCTTTCAGTAAATAATCACTGGCGCCTAGACGCATAGCTTCTGCGGCGACTTCTTCATCACCAAGTCCTGTAATCATAATAACAGCACAGCGGTTTTCCATAATGGTTCGAATATTACTTAACAGTGTGAGCCCAGAATTTAAGCCGAGACGGTAGTCGACAATCACACAGTCGTATTCGCTGTTATTGAGGTGTGCCATAGAGTCTTCGATCGAAGAAGCTTCTGAGATATTGGTTTCAAAGTCCGTTTTGGACAGCATGCGACGTAGGCGCTCGCGATCAACATCGTCGTCATCAACAATTAATAGTTTTAAGGCGTGATTTCCATGAGCTTCTAAAACATCCATGATACTTCCAACTTAATGATTAGGTTCAACGGCCTCTTTATAGGCGTTTAGTAAGATGGCTAACTTCGCAAATTGAGGCCCAACGGCCGACTTAACCATATAGCCTGCAACGTTATTGTCGTAAGCGCGAGCGCGGTCATTGTCGTCATTCGACGTGGTCAAAATGAAGATAACCGCGTTTTGTAAATCCGGACTGTCACGAACGGCTTCCAAAAACTCAAAGCCATTCATGACGGGCATGTTTAAATCCAACAAAACAAGAAAGGGCGAGCTCAGTTTGCGTGTGGGATGTGCACCATTGAGTATGTCGAGTGCCATTTGACCATGCTCGGCATAGACAAGCTTCATATCAGATGAGACTTTTCTTAAACTCCGGCTGATCGATTCTGCGGCAACATCATCGTCTTCGACGATTAAAATACTGAGATCATTAATCATGATTATCTTTCCTTAAAAAACGAGGCCACCAAACGTGGAATGTCATTCCGCGCTGAGTGGTATTGGCTTTTACATCAATGGAGCCGCCGTGTGTTTCAACTAAACGACGACTAACAGAAAGGCCGATGCCCGTTCCACTGCGTTCACTTGAGGTGACCGTTTGGAATAATCGAAAAATGCGTTTGCAAGCCGCTTCTGGAATGCCCGGGCCGTCATCGCAAATTTCAAAATGACACAGGTTATTTTCTGCTTTGCAACGGACGACAATCGTGCCTTTTTTTGTATCGTGATGTTTAATCGCATTACTAAGAAGATTACGTATTACGGTTTCCAGCGGCGTCCAAGTGGAAACAAAACGTTCTAGCTGTACATCTCGCTCTAATGTCATGCCCTCTGGAACATCCAGCAGTTCAAAAACATTATCTAATAGAATATTGACGTTAATCTCTTGAGTGTTGGCGTCTATTTTTCCTGCGCGGGCGTACGCTAACAAATTGTCAATTAGTTGTTCCATGCGCTGAATCCGCACTTCTATTCTGTTTAGGTTCTTAGTGACTTCTTCAGGCGTTCCGTCACCAAGGTCTTCTTTGACCCAATCCAATAAATCGGCAATGCCGCGCAATGGCGAACGCAGATCATGGGAAGCCACATACGTAAACTCTTCCAAATTGGTGTTGGTTTCGCGAAGCTCTTGTTCCATGCGTTTACGTTGAGTGATGTCCAACACGAAGACAAAAACCATGTTTTTGTTGTCTTCGTCTTCAAATGGACTTAAACCAATTTCTACTGGAAACTCACGACCGTCTTTGTGCAGCGCGGTCAAATCTCGACCGACGCCCATCATCCGTGGCATGGGATTTTGATGAAAGGAATGCCGTAAACCATCGTGATGTTTTCGGTAGCGTTCAGGCAATAGCATATCGAGCTTTTTGTTTAGGAGCTCTTCTTGTGTGTAACCAAACGAAGCGCATAACACAGCATTGGTCAATTGAATGGTGCCGTCAGAGTCAACCACTAAAACCCCGTGAGGGGCATCTTGGATGGAGCGCTGAAACATTCGACTTGCTCGTAAGCGAGAAGAGAGGTCGATCAGTGTCGCCAGTACAAAGGTTTGACCTTCGTGTTGCAGCGGATTCAGACCAATTTCAATGGGAATATGCGTGCCATCTTTACGCTGAGCGTGGAGCTCTTGTCCGACGCCCATTTGACGCTTACGGGGTTGATTGAAGAACTGGCTCATCAAGTGTTTGTGGTTCGCTTGGAACTCGTTCGGTAACAGGGAATCAATGTCTATTGTCAGCAGTTCATCCGCGGAATACCCGAGTATGTCGGCAAGAGATTCATTGACGAAGAGAATGTTTGCCTGGGTGTTAACAATCATGGCACCCATTGGTAAGCAATCAACCAACTGTTGTAAAAAAGTGCTACTTCCAAGAGGCTGGTGAGGTGAAAAATCTTTAATTTCAGCCATGTTCTATTGATCCATTTAATCCATTAATAAGCTTCCGTTATAACTAATAGATGAAAATGGACAGATTAACAGCAAATAAACGTACTAGATTTGTTAACAAAGGTATCTCGACATGTTGGAAGTCCAGTCGCCTTTCATACATTGATATAAAAGCTGAGCTAGGTTTATTTGAAATCATGGTGTTGAGAAAAAAACATGGCATCTTAGGTGCGCTTTTCTTAAGTGAAATAACCTATCGATTTTGCCAAACATAAGCTCACGAAATGGTGAGTTTTTTAGTGTTTTTCCTACATGGTAATCGCGTCATATTACGCTTTCCTATTTACACCATTAGGCAATAAGCAATGGGTTAACGTCTTATTCCTTGGTCGGTTCTCATCCCTCTGTCGTAAATTGTCATCCGCTGGACGCTCCTAAGCATTAGGCCAAAATTCTTTCTCTCTATTATCACGGTGAAAGCTTACTTTATGGCGTCTTCAGCTTGCTGGGCGGCACAACCTTTTTTAACCACACCACGATAATCGCTTGAGTCGATTGTTTATATAAGGGAGCTGATCTGATGCAGCATTATTCAGGCTTTGGGTTGTTAAAGCACAGTTTTAGCCATCACGAAAACTGGCAACGGGTGTGGCGTAATCCAACCCCTAAAAAGAAATACGATGTGATTATTGTGGGCGGCGGCGGTCATGGCTTGGCGACCGCGTACTATTTAGCCAAAGAATTTGGTGTCACCAATGTCGCCGTGATCGAAAAAGGCTTCTTGGGTGGCGGTAATACCGCACGAAATACCACCATTGTGCGTTCCAATTACTTATGGGACGAAGCTGCGCACCTTTACGAACATTCGATGAAGTTGTGGGAAGGATTGTCACAAGATTTGAACTACAACGTGATGTTTTCCCAGCGTGGTTGTTTGAACCTTGGTCACACTTTGCAAGACATGCGCGACATCGAACGTCGAGTGAACGCCAACCGTTTAAACGGCATTGATGGCGAAGTATTAGACGCACAGCAAATTAAAGAAATCGTACCGGTTTTAGATTGCTCAGACAGCGCGCGTTACCCTGTGATGGGTGCGTCTTGGCAACCGCGTGCGGGCGTGGCGCGTCACGATGCCGTGGCGTGGGGATTTGCCCGTGGTGCCGATGCGCATGGCGTGGATTTAATCCAACAAACCGAAGTGCAAGATTTGATTATCGAAGATGGCACTGTCGTTGGTGTTCGTACGGCGCAATACGGTGACATTCGAGCCGACAAAGTCGGTTGCGTCGTAGCGGGTAATTCCAGCGTCTTGGCGAAAATGGGCGGGTTTGAGTTGCCGTTAGAATCTCATCCTCTGCAAGCTCTGGTTTCCGAGCCGATCAAACCGATTTTGGATACCGTGGTGATGTCCAATCATGTTCATGGTTACGCGAGTCAATCTGATAAAGGTGATTTGGTCATCGGCGCGGGGATCGATGGTTACAACGGCTACGGTCAGCGTGGTTCTTACGCCACCGTTGAACACACGATTCAAGCAATTTTAGAAATGTTCCCTGTGTTTAGTCGAGTGCGCATGAACCGTCAGTGGGGCGGCATTGTCGATACTTGCCCCGATGCGTGTCCGCTGATTACCGAAACGCCAGTGAAGAACTTGTTTTTCAACTGTGGCTGGGGAACGGGCGGTTTTAAAGCCACACCGGGATCCGGCCATGTTTTTGCGGCGTCTTTGGCAAAAGGCGAAATGCACCCATTAGCCAAACCTTTTTCTATGTTTCGATTTCATAACGGTGCGCTGGTGGATGAACACGGCGCAGCGGGTGTTGCGCATTAATTAGGGCAAAGCCGACTTAGGAGAAATACCATGTTTTATATTTATTGCCCGCATTGTTGCGAACACCGCGAGGAAGAAGAGTTTCATGCCGCTGGCCAAGCGCATATTCCACGCCCATTAGACCCAGACGCTTGCACTGACAAAGAGTGGGGCGAATACATGTATTTCCGCAAGAACCCACGCGGCATACATCACGAACTTTGGGTGCATTCGGCGGGTTGTCGTAAGTTTTTTAACATCACACGCGACACACAAACCTACGAAATTAAAGAAGTTTACAAAATAGGTGAAAAGCCGTCTGTAGTGGCGAATGCTGTCGAAGTCCAGAACAGCCATACCCAGAACAGCAGCAAAACACCGCTAGAAAATACGTTAGAAAGCCAGTCAGGAGCGACACTATGAGCCAAAGAAATCGCCTTCAGAATGGCGGACGAATCGATCGTTCCAAATCACTGACTTTCACCTACAACGGCAAGCTGCTTAAAGGCTACGCAGGCGACACGTTAGCGTCAGCCTTGCTGGCCAATGGCGTAGATATTGTCGGCCGAAGCTTTAAATACAGCCGACCTCGCGGCATTGTTGCAGCGGGTGCAGAAGAGCCGAATGCCATCATGCAAGTTGGCGCGACCGAAGCCACCCAAATTCCTAATGTACGCGCCACACAGCAGTCGCTTTATGACGGACTTGTGGCTGGAACCACCAATGGCTGGCCGAGCGTTGAAACAGACTTGATGGAATACGTGGGCAAAATTGGTGGGAAAATGATGCCGCCGGGCTTTTACTACAAAACCTTCATGTTCCCGCAGTCTTTGTGGGGAACCTACGAATCTTACATCCGCAAAGCAGCCGGTCTTGGTCGCGCACCACAAGATACCGATCCAGACATTTATGACAAGATGAACCAGCATTGTGACGTAATGATCGTCGGTGCAGGCCCCGCGGGTTTGGTCGCCGCGTTGACGGCGGCACGCGCTGGCGCTCGTGTGATTATTGCCGATGAGCAAAACGAATTTGGTGGCAGCTTATTAAGCAGCACCGAAACCCTAGACGGAAAACCCGCTGCCGAATGGATAGCAAGCGTGGTACAAGAGCTTGCAAGCTTTGACGATGTGATGATGCTCACCCATTCGCAGGTGAACGGGTACCACGATCATAACTTCTTAACGATTCAGCAGCATTGCACCGACCAGTTCGCCGACCGCGCGCCCAATGGGCAAATCGCGCAGCGTTTGCATCGTGTGCGTGCAAAATGGGTTGTGTTGGCAACGGGCGCCCATGAACGTCCTTTGGTGTACGGCAACAACGATGTACCAGGTTGCATGGTGGCGAACGCCGTGTCGACTTACATTAATCGTTATGGCGTGGCGCCGGGCATTGACTTGGTGTTGATGACGTCAAATGACAACGCGTATCGCACGGCGCTCGATTGGCACGATGCCGGTCGTAACGTGGTGGCGGTTGTCGATTCTCGTAAGAACCCACAAGGCACGTTGGTTGATGCCGCACGTGAACGTGGTATTAGCATTTTGGTTGGCTCTGGCGTGATTGAAGCCCATGGCAGCAAGCGCGTAACGAGTGTTTCGATTGCGCCATTAAACGACGCTGGCGACGCGGTTGTCGGCGCTATCGTGAAAATGAAAGCCGATACGGTGGCGACGTCTGGTGGTTGGAGTCCGGTAATTCACTTGTCTTGCCACACGGGCGCGCGTCCGGTTTGGAATGATGCGATTCTGGGTTTTACACCGGGCGCAACGGTTCAGAAACAACTAACGGCGGGTGCGATTAATGGATCTTTCACCACGGCAAATGCGTTGAACGAAGGCTTAAGCGCGGCCTGTGAGGCGTTGTCTCATTTGAATTTAACGAAGCCTGATGTCAGCTTGCCAGCAACGCAAGACATAGAAGAAGGCGAGGCGATGGCCTTGTTCCATATTCCGCACACGAAACCGACATCCAAAGCGCCCAAGCAGTTTGTGGATTATCAAAACGACGTCACCGCCGCGGGCATTGAGCTGGCGTGCCGAGAAGGGTTTGAGTCCATTGAACATGTGAAACGCTATACGGCGATGGGGTTCGGAACGGATCAAGGCAAGTTGGGCAACATCAACGGCATGGCGATCGCGGCGAAAACCTTGAATCAAACCATTCCGCAAACGGGCACGACGATTTTCCGACCAAACTACACGCCCGTCACGTTCGGTGCGATTGTTGGACGTGATTGCGGTGCTTTGTTTGACCCAAAACGTTACACCGCCATGCATTCTTGGCATGTTGAGCACGGTGCGAAATTTGAAGACGTTGGTTTGTGGAAACGCCCTTGGTATTACCCACAAGGACAGGAAACCATGCAAGAAAGCTTGAACCGCGAGTGTTTGGCGGTTCGTGAGTCTGCTGGGATCTTGGACGCATCGACCTTAGGTAAAATCGATATTCAAGGCAAAGACGCACGTGAATTCCTGGGTCGTGTTTACAGTAACGCGTGGGCGAAATTAGCGGTCGGAAAATGTCGCTATGGCTTGATGTGTGGTGAAGACGGCATGGTGTTCGACGATGGTGTAACGTCTTGTTTGGCGGAGAATCATTTCTTGATGACCACGACAACAGGCGGTGCCGCGCACGTTTTAGAATGGTTGGAAATTTACCATCAAACCGAATGGCCTGAGATGGAAGTGTATTTCACGTCGGTCACGGATCATTGGGCAACCATGACGATATCCGGCCCGAACAGCCGCAAGTTGTTGGAGAAATTGACCGACTACGATGTGTCAAAAGACAACATGGCGTTTATGGATTGGAAGCCAATGACCGTCGCCGGCGTGCCAGCTCGTGTCTTCCGTATTTCTTTCACTGGTGAGTTGTCGTTCGAAATAAACGTTCAAGCCAACTACGGTTTGCACGTGTGGAAAGCCTTGTTTGAGCACGGTAAAGCATTCAATCTAACGCCGTACGGCACCGAAACCATGCATATTTTACGGGCGGAAAAAGGCTTTATTATCGCCGGACAAGACACTGATGGCTCCGTGCATCCATTCGATTTAGGCATGTCGTGGGCCGTGTCGATGCAGAAACCTTTTAGCTTCATTGGGAAACGTGGCATGCAGCGTGAAGACTGTGTTCGTGCCGATCGTAAACAGCTGGTGGGTTTGAAAACGATCGATCCAAATGTCGTGTTACCGGAAGGCGCGCAAGGGGTGCTGGATCCGAAAGCGTCTATTCCGATGCCAATGGTCGGGCACGTGACGTCCAGTTACTGGAGTGCGAATTTAAATCGCTCGGTGGCGATGGGCTTTGTGAAAGGCGGGCTAGATAAAATGGGCGAGCGAGTCTTTTACCCATTGGTTGATGGACGAGTCGTAGAGGCTGAAATTTGCAGCCCTGTGTTTTTAGACCCAAAAGGGGAGCGTCAACATGTCTGATGTCACAGTAGAAGTAATGGAAAAAAAGTTGGTAACAAATCAACGTCCGACTGACGCTATTGTTGGCGAAAGCCCGTTGCATCATGCGGATTTGGCCAGCATTGCGAGTCAAGGTCCGCAAGAAGGTGGTGTGCATTTTTGTGAGCACAAACTCTTGGGTTTATTGACCTTGCGCTGCGTGCCATTGCCGCAGCAGCAAGAAGAGATTGAATCTTTGCTGGGCGTGGCTTTGCCCATGGCGCCGCTGACGTCTGTTACGAAAGACGACACATCGATCGGCAAAGTGTCGGTGCGTTGGGTTGGCCCCGATGAGTGGTTGATTATCGTTCCTGGTGACGAGGCGTTTGATTTGGAAACACGTTTTTTTGAAACGCTAAGTGGGCATTTCTCGTTAGTCAATATCAGCGGTGGTTCGACGGTCTTTGACGTTTCGGGCGATCAGGTTGTTAGTATGCTGAAAAAGTCGATTCCTGTGGATTTGCATATCCGTGAATTCCCCGTGGGCAAAGTGGTATCGACTATTTTTGCTAAGAGCGGCGCGATTGTTTGCCGACTGGGGGAAAACCAATTCGAACTGGTGGTTCGTCGTAGTTTTGCCGATTACCTTTGGCTATGGGTTCAAGACGCCAGTCGTGAATACGGCCTTGTCGTTAAAACGAGCTAGACAAGAACCGTCATTGTTTCAAATACATTCCTTTTCTTTCACGGTGTTGGTTGGCCACGTTAAGTGGTCAGCCATTGTCGTGATGCAAAAAGCTTAAGACATTGAGAGATCGTTTTATGAAAGCAAAAATCGCACCTTGGATCTTTACTGCGAGCTGCCCGAGCATCATCGGAACGGTAGACGTTGTGACGCGCTACATGGCAGAAGCGGGCAATTATATTGATGAAATCCATTCATTCGACGACCGTGAATCGGGTCTGTTTTTTATTCGCATCGAATTTTTACCGCAACACGATGATTTTAGCGATGCGGTATTTTCCGAGCATTTTGCCGATCGCGCTGCCGAGTTTGATATGGAATGGCAACTGACGGCTCCAAATCACTCGCCAAAAGTGGCGATCATGGTGTCGAAATACGATCATTGTTTGAATGACTTGTTGTATCGTTTTCGTACAGGGCAATTAAATATTGATGTCACGGTGATTATCTCGAATCACCCAGATTTAGAAGAACTCGCCAAATGGCACGGTATTCCGTATTACCATTTACCAATCACCGCAGAAACCAAGCTAGAGCAAGAAGCGCAAGTGCGCGCATTGATTGAGCAGTACGATACAGAATTGGTCGTGTTAGCGCGTTACATGCAAGTGCTGTCGCCGAGCATGTGCGAATACCTAGATGGTCGCGCGATCAACATTCATCACTCTTTATTGCCCGGCTTTAAAGGCGCTCGACCTTATCATCAAGCGTGGGAAAAAGGCGTGAAAATGGTCGGCGCGACGGCGCATTATGTGAACAATGACCTAGACGAAGGCCCGATCATTTCCCAAGGTATTCAAACGGTCAATCACGCCCATTATGCCGAAGATCTTATTGCCAAAGGCCAAGACATCGAACGCGTCACCTTGTTTAACGCAGTGAAATGCCACGTCGAAAAACGAGTGTTTTTAAATGGCAAACGAACGGTCGTTTTTGGTGGTTAAACAGTGGCTAATTTGGTATTACTTCGTCACCTGATTGGTTCAAGTAAACAATATCATCGGAAGGCGGCGAGGGCGCTTTGCCTTTTAAATAGGTGTATAGCTGCTCGATGTGTTTCTGTTTTGAGCTGCCTTTTGGCCAGACTAAATAGTAGCCTTCGCCCGTCGACACGGCTTCATTAAAGGGCAGGTTGAGCAAGCCATTCTGAATGGTTTCTGAGCTTAATAAAAGATCGCCGACAGACACACCGTGGCCGCACATAGCGGCCATGTTGCCTTGTTCTAACGTATCAAACACCTTGCCTTGTGCTATGTTTAAATCACGAAACTTCCCTGTGCTTTTTAGCCATCGTCGCCAATCTCTGCGATCGGGTGAAGGGTGGATAAGCGCACAGCGCTGCACATCTTCAAGCACTTCGTCTGTCATATTTGGGGCGCAAATGGGAACCAACCATTCTACAAACAACAGGGCCGATTCTGTTCCCTGACCAAACAAGCCATTGCCTAATAAAATCGCACAATCATAAGGTTCTTTACTAAAGTCGACCGTATCAATGTCCATCCAAATGCTGGTGGTTTCGACAGTTGATGTTGAGTTATCTTCATGGAAAGAATGTAAGTGATCAAGTAGCCAGCGCATGGTGATAGTGGAAGGGGCTTTTAATCGAATTTCATTATGAATGCTGCTGAATTCTAAACAGGCTCTTTCTAATAAGTTGAATCCTTCACTGATTTGTACCGCAAGAGAACGACCTGCATTGGACACTTCTATTCTTGGGCCATTTCTCACAAACAGTTCACATTCAAACCATTCTTCCAGTGTTCGTATGTGTTTACTAATGGCGCCTGTCGTCACATTTAAGTGGGCGGCGGCTTTAGTGAAGGAGCCAAACCGAGCCGAAGCTTCAAAAGCGCGGAGTGCGTAGAGTGGTGGAAGCGACATAAATAGCATTCTATATTGAGTTTAACTCACATTAAGCTTTATTTTTTTCCGTTTTTCAATAGTCGCATAAGCTTGAATAATGGGCGCATTTTAAAATAGTGACAGTAGAGAAAAATGCTTAGTAACGGAAAAGTGGTAATTCAATCTGATTTAAGAAACCTCACAAGAGATCATATCTCTACGTATAGAGTTGATGATTGGCGCATTGAAGCATTCAGTAACATTATAAGTTGCCTCGAAAGCCAAGACTTTCCATGTTTGTTTGGCCGAAATGCCTTGAGAAAGGAATCACTGCGCTTTGCATTTATTGGTGAACATAATTCCGTCAACGAACTTACAAGTGTCATGACCGAATTCACCAAAAGCATTGCAGACACGAATATTACGGATCGTCTGTACAGCCCAATGTTGATTATTTTCAAGAGGGCCGACTTTCAGGGATTAAAAGAGGAGCATGAATTTGCGTGGCAGCGCATACAAGAATTGCACGATAACGATACAGCGCCATGGCCTGCATCGGTTCCCTCTGAAGTCGAAGATTCCGCTTGGTCCTTCTGTTATGGCGGTGTTGAGTTTTTCATTAATGTGAGTTGTCCTAGCCACGTTCAGCTTAAGAGTCGCAACCTTGGGAATCATGTTGTGTTTGTGATTAATCCTCGTGAGCACTTCGATTTATTAGCAAGCCATAAAAATACCAAAGGCATCAAAATCCGAGAGAAGATTCGAAAACGCGTTTTTGATTACAATAAAGGCCATGTATCAAAAGAGCTGGGGTTTTATGGTGACAGCGATAACTTAGAGTGGAAACAATACGTATTGAGTGAAAGCGATTCTAAGCCTGCTTCTCGATGCCCTTTACACATGAAAAAAGAAGGGGGACTGGCATGAATCTGGTGCTTTTATCTACTTACATAATGTCGATTCTTACCTTGTTGCTAACACCTGGGCCGGTTGTCGCGCTGGTAACCGGAACCGCAACGCGTTATGGGTATCGAAGGGCGTTTGCCACCGTGGTCGGTACGAATCTAGCGTCTTTTGTACTGATCTTATTTGCCGCATTAATGCTGATTGGGGTGTTGTCTTTAGAGCCGCTTTATTTGCATGTATTAGGCATTATGGGGTCTATTTTTATTGGTTATATGGCGATCCAAAGTCTACTAACCGTGTCCGATTCCGACGGCGAAACCATTACGGCGTCCAGCGCAGGCGGTATTGTTCAAGGTTTTTTGACGGGAATATCGAACCCTAAAGACATTCTTTTCTTTGTGTCGCTGTTTCCCCAATTTATCGCGATTACGAGCGATTTTAATACCAGTATTTTGACGCTTTCTATTATTTGGGGAATCTTCGATTTTTCAATCTTGTCGCTTTATATTCTACTGGTTAAAAAATGGCTGCCAGAAAAACATAAAAAACGCATGGAAATTGTGTCGTCGCTCTTTCTTTTGTTGGTGGCGATTGGTGGCGCAATATACAACGTTTACGCCGTATTTGGGTGAATGTGTCACGAAGTATTTCCGCTAAGTCAGTATGAATGACTTCATAAAAACAGTCAGTAAAAATTACATTAGTAAGAAGAAAAAGCCGTTCAACGACAAAAAGTACGAGAACGGCTTTTTGGTCATAATGGGCCGTTTATTCGCCATGCCTAGGAATAGGTTCAAGATCGGGTTCCATAAAAGCGTGTCGAGCTGTATCGGAAAAAAGCAGCTTCGCGGAATAATGCGTCATCATAATGTTTGCGTTCAGCATCATGGGGTTATGAGCGATAAAATCATCAGATGAAAGTGAACTCGCCATGGTCTTCATGAAATGATGCACCGCCAAAATCCACGCTTCGGTCAGAGTCTCATGAAACTTTTGTGAAGGATCGATGCCAGCGTGTTGCAGCAATCTCAATAGCGTATCTCGCATGAGTTGAACGGAATAACCAATGTTGTGCTCCGCCAGATAGACATACGCTAAACGTATGTGCGCTTGGTGATTAAAATCAGCCACAGGAAATTCACACGATTCAACCAGACGTTTGAATTCTTGATCTGCTTCGGACAATAAATATTTCATCTCATTGCTCTGCTTATCTAATGTGTTAAGGGAGGACGCTGATTTCTATGATATTGATAAAGACAGCAAAATCACATAGCGATTTTTTGTTCAATTTGATGGAATTTTAAATCGAATTTATGACAGGGTGTTTTTTACTCTTGATCAAGTCGAGTATACTGGCGTCTTTCCCCCAACACGTCGCGAAGTATTTTTTATGACAACATCCAGTTTCAGCTTAGATCTGGCCGAAAAATTAAAGGCCATTGTAGGAAGCCAGTACACCTTAACGGACGCCGATAAGAAGAAACCCTACAGCAATGGTATTCGATTGGGTGGTGGTGACGCTTATGCCGTGGTTCGTCCTAGTAGCTTGGTTGAAATCTGGAAAGTGCTTCAAGCCTGTGTTGAAGCCGATGTGATTGTCATTATGCAAGCCGCCAATACGGGATTGACCGGTGGATCTACGCCAAATGGCGCCGATTATGATCGCCCGATTGTGATCGTTAGCACCATGCGAATTAGCGATATTCAGCTGATTGATCAAGGCAAACAGATTGTCGGTTTGGCTGGAAGTACCTTGTTTGGTTTGGAAGAACGACTAAAACCCTACAGTCGCGAACCGCATTCAGTGATTGGCTCTTCTTGTATTGGCGCGTCTATCGTTGGTGGCGTGTGTAATAATTCTGGTGGCGCGTTGGTTCAACGTGGTCCGGCTTACACAGAAATGTCTTTATTCGCACAAGTCACTGAAAATGGTGAATTGCAATTGGTGAACAACCTAGGCATCGATTTGGGCAGCGACCCAGAAGAAATTCTCGCCAACTTACAGAATCACACTTACCAAGAAACCGACGTACAATTTCCCGATAAACGCGGTTCCGACAATGAATACCATGAGCGTATTCGTGACGTCGACGCAGAAACCCCATCCCGCTTTAACAATGACCCGCGTCGTTTGTATGAATCGTCTGGTTGTGCCGGTAAATTGGCGGTGTTTGCGGTTCGCATCGACACTTTTCCAATTCCTGAAAAACATCAAGTGTTCTACATCGGCACGAACGATCCCGCCGTAATGGAACAGATGCGCCGTGACATGTTGTCAACTTTTACCAATTTGCCTGTGTCTGGCGAATACCTGCATAAAAGCAGTTATGACATCAGTAAAAAATACGGTAAAGACAGCTACTTGGTGATCGACAAACTGGGTACCAAATACATTCCTAAAATGTTTGCGATTAAACGCACAGTGGATCGTTGGGCGGAAAAATTCAGCTTCATGCCGAACAAATTTTCGGATCGCATCATGCAATACATGAGTCAGATGTTTCCGAATCACTTGCCGAAGCGCATGGAAGATTTTCGTGCAAAATACGATCATCATTGGATCGTCGAAACCAGCAACGACGGTGTGGCCGAAGCAAAAGCGTATTT
The DNA here is from genome assembly GCF_000508165.1 of Marinomonas profundimaris. Lineage (GTDB taxonomy): Bacteria > Pseudomonadota > Gammaproteobacteria > Pseudomonadales > Marinomonadaceae > Marinomonas > Marinomonas profundimaris. Next base: position 422,949 of record NZ_AYOZ01000001.1, read on the forward strand.
AGATACCTTCTTCAAAGACAACGAAGGCGACTACTTTGCGTGTACCGATCGTGAAGCGGACCAAGCGATTCTGCATCGCTTTGTGACGGGCGGCGCCTTGACGCGTTATCACATTATGAATGGCAAAGACCTTGGTTCCATCATGACGATTGACGTGGCATTTCCGCGCAACGAGCAAGATTGGTTCGAAGTGTTACCACAAGACATCGACGATAAAATCGCTGTAAAAATGTATTACGGACACTTCTTTTGTCATGTCATGCATCAAAACTACATCATGAAAAAAGGCGTCGACGGCAAAGCGGTGAAAAAACAAATTCTTGCGAGTTACGATGTACGTGGTGCGGAATACCCAGCCGAGCACAACGTGGGTCATGAATATTTGGCGAAGCCAGCATTGCGCGAGTTTTACCAAAAAACCGACCCAACCAACAGCTTCAACTCAGGCATCGGCGGCACCAGTAAACTGAAAAATTGGCAAGAGCTGAGCGACGAACACACAGATTGTGGTTGCCATAAATAAGCTTTAGAACAACAGAGAATGCAAAAAGCCGAGACGTTTCTTTTAACGATGTCTCGGCTTTTTTACTTAATCATTGCGAATTGAGATATTTCTATATCTTGTCCGTCAGGGAACTTGGCGTGTATTTCTAGCTTACCTCCCAATGCTTCAATATATTGATTCAATGTACTGATAAGGGCATCTGGACGATTTTCAATCTGAGAGATGTTTGGCTGAGCAATATTCATAAGCCCTGCTAAATCGGCCTGATTTATGCGTCTTTTTTTTCGGATTTCTGCAAGAGACATCTCTGCAATAATGGCAACAGCTTTAGCTTTAGCTGCGGCTTGAACCTCTGGTTTAATTTTCTTGCGTAGTTCATTTATCGACTTAGCCATAACTAAACCTCCTATCTTGTTTTTTCTGAATCACTATTTTTCAAGTAATTTAAGAATTCTTTTTCAGCTAACGAAATATATCTATCATAAAGTTTTTTATCCCTTTTCCCATCTTTTCGACCACCGCATAACAATATGGCTTTCCTTGTTGGGTCAAAAGCATAAAAGACACGATAAGGTTTTCCTGCATGCTGAACTCTCAATTCTTTAAGGTTTTTTACCTTATTTGTTCCTTTTAGGGAATCTGCATAGGGTCGGGCTAATTGAGGGCCTTTGATCTCTAATACATTAACCATTGATAGCACGTCTTCTTGCTCTTTGTCCGTCAAGCCAAGAAACCATTGTTCGTATTCGTCGGTTATTAATATCTCCCAAATTATAAGCAATCCTTGCTGTCTTTATGGATAAAAAATACGCTTTAACGTATATACTGTCAAGAGTATATTTACACGATGTAAGCCTGTTTGATTCGCTTGTGAATATCGTTATGAGATAGTTTTTGATCTATTCCCATTTATTCCAATGTAATAAGATGGCTGAAATGAACACCGTTCTGGTTAATCAAAACCACATAGGATGAAAACAGCAATGTCCAACTACGAGCAGCTAACCTCACATTATCAAACACTGAATCATTTTAACCATGCTCAAGCCATTCTTGGCTGGGACGCTGCGGCAAACATGCCGTCTGGCGGCAGCGACGCGCGTTCAAAAGCCATGGCGGAACTGTCTGTTCATATCCATCGATTATCGACGCAACCACAACTTGAAGAGTGGTTTGGCAACGCCGAGCAAGAATCTCTCACGAGCGAGGAGCGATCTAGCCTACGTGAAATGAAACGCCAATGGCAGCAATCGACCGTGGTGCCAGAAGACTTGGTGCAAGCGCAATCCATTGCGGGTTCAAAATGCGAACACGCGTGGCGTTCGCAACGACAAGAAAATGACTGGACAGGTTTCGAGAAGAACTGGAAAGACGTCGTTGCCTTGTCTCGCGAAGAAGCAAAAATCCGCAGCGAAGCGCTCGAACTCACACCTTATGACGCCATGCTCGACAAATACGAACCGGGCACCACAACCGCGTCGCTCGATACGTTGTTTACCGATGTGAAAACCTGGCTGCCAGAACTGATTGAAAAAGTATTGGAAAAGCAGAAGTCGCAATCCATCATTATGCCGACGGGTACGTTTTCAACCGCTAAGCAAAAAGCCCTCGGCTTAGAGGTGATGAAACTACTAAAGTTCGACTTTGATCGCGGCCGACTTGACCAAAGTGTTCACCCATTTTGTGGCGGTGTACCAACCGATGTGCGCATAACCACTCGCTATAATGAGCAAGACTTCGTGCAAGCCTTGATGGGTATTGTTCACGAAACTGGTCACGCGCGCTACGAACAAGGCTTACCAAGTGCTTTCGCTGGCTTACCTGTCGGCGAAGCCCGTTCCATGGGTATTCATGAATCTCAGTCCTTGTTTTTCGAAATGCAAATTGGCCGCAGTAAACCGTTTATCTCTCACTTATCGCGCCTTTCTGCCGATGCTTTTAACACACACAATGACCCTGTCTTTGCTGAAGAGAACCTCTACAAAATTTACACCCAAGTAGAAAAAGGCTTTATTCGTGTTGATGCAGACGAACTCACATATCCTGCACACGTCATCATGCGTTACGAGATAGAACGCGACCTCATCAACGGCGTAATAGAGCACACCGACGTACCGGCACTTTGGGACGAGAAAATGAAAGCCACCCTTGGCATCTCCACCAAAGACAACTACAAAAACGGCTGCATGCAAGACATACATTGGACAGATGGCGCTTTCGGTTACTTTCCAAGTTACACTCTCGGCGCCATGTACGCCGCGCAATACAAAGCCACCATGATACAAAATATCGACTTCGACGCCGTTATCCAAAGCGGCGACTTAAGCCCGATATTCCAATGGCTCAGCGACAATATCTGGACACAAGCCTCGCTCCACAGCACAGATGAACTCGTCAAACGCGCCACAGGCGAAACCTTAAACGCCGCACATTTTAGAAAACACCTAGAAGGGCGGTATTTGTAACAGATCTGTTCCCTCCCTTTTCTTCAAGGGGAGGGCTGGGGAGGGGTTATGGCTCTTGGGCTAAAAGGTCTAATCCCTTATCCTCCACCACACTTTCCACAACGACAAAACTGTATAGAAAAGGGCTGTGACCCTGACTACCATCTTGGTTCTTGGAGCAAACCAAACACCACCGCTCGACACTGTCGTTCGACCTCGCTCTTGGCGTTCGCTTTGCTCCTCGCTGTTATTCGTAAACGCATAACTCATTGAATACAGCTGCCAAGTCTCTTCCCCTTTCTTCAAGGGGAAGACGGAAGATGGGGTTCAGAGCCTCAAACCTCATCAAACATTATGCATACCAAACATCGCCATAAACCGTCATCCCCGCGAAGGCGGGGAATCATCGCTCTGATGTTTAACTTGCTCGTAAAACCCCCTAAAAGTCTTATGGTCTTTCTGTATTTTTCATTGTATTGTCAGTTTGTCGTAATGGATTAATTTACATGGATTATTTGGCCGATACTGGCACGAAATCAAAAATGTCAGACTCAAACGGTCTAAATTTAAAAGAGTGGTACACCAAGTTTTACTTAGTAAAAAAGAGTGATGACAAGATAGGTGAGACCGTGACTTGGAAATTCTGGGACTAACATTGTTTCGTTGAAAACACCAAAATGATTAGAATCAAGTCAACGCTGTTTGTTTGCAGGAATAACATCAAGGATAAAAGCTAAAAAAGTTTTACTAAAAACCCGAACAGATAGCTGCAAAACTGTTCTTGTTAGATCTTGATTTTGCTTGCAAAAATCAGGGTGTCCATAGATGTTAGCTTTCCGACCAATCGAGGAGAAAGGAATGAATCAATTAACTCTAATTCCTAGAGTAGAAGAGGGAGAAATGATTCCTCAGCGCACAGCTGATGGTTACATAAGTGCAACTGCACTTTGTCAGTCTGTTGGAAAAAGGTTTTCAGACTTCAAGGTTTTGAAGACGACTCAAGCATTCATAGTGGAGCTCACAGCTCAAACGGGCCTGCCAGAACATCAACTAATTCATATAATCAGCGGCGGCAATCCCCAGCTCCAAGGTACTTGGGTTCATCCTTATTTAGCTATAAATTTAGGCCAATGGTTATCCCCGAAATTTGCAGTAAAGGTATCTCAATGGGTTACTGAGTGGCAGCAGGGTGGTGCTAAGGCAGTAATGCCTGTCCACATTGATCGCTATATGCAAAATAGAGGGAAGGTTCCTTACACTCATTTTTCGATGCTGAACGAATTAACGCTAAATTTAATCGCTCCTATGGAGCAGGCTGGATACACGCTACCACAAGAAATGGTTCCTGATATTTCGGAGGGGCGAATGTTTTGTAAGTGGCTCCGTGATAAGAGGGGCATTGAACCTAACAGCTTTCCTACGTACCAGCACGAATATCCGGATGGGCGAGTGGTCCCAGCGAAGTTATACCCTATTGAACTTTATGAGGATTTTCGTCGACACTTCAATGAAACGTGGCTTCCTCAACAGGCTCCAAAATATTTTGGCCAACGAGATAAAGTTGCTTTGCAATTTGTAGAAACTTTACTTTTACCTGCAAATTAAAGCTAACAATGTCAATCACGGCGGCAGCTTTTTCGTTCCGGATTCGCCTCCACTACAAAGCTGCGCGTGTTGGCGGTGTTAGCTGCTCTGATGGCATGATAACAACTAAGAAGGAAGAAAAATGAATAGAAATCTGGAAAAATTCTTGCGTGATCATTGCAATCTTATCGATTGGAATCCAACGAAACAGCAGTTGGAAGCAATCAAGAAAGATATTGATGCTGCAATTGCATCTGGAAAAACCTTAAGCCGAACTGAATGCCAGAATATAGTTGTTAAGCATTGTGGCTCCACCAGAATGTTCTTAACTAAGGGGGCTGACAACTCCGATTTAAATGCGCTACTGGCAATGGCAGTTAAGCAAGACTCATCTAATGACTAATGACTAATGACTAATGAACAACTCGTTCTGAACGCAGAAGAGAAGATTGAAGAACTCAAACAAAAGTACATGGATGTACTTCAGCCATTAGCTATTGAATACAATTCTAGCAGAGTGGCCCCGACCGCCGAGCAGCTAATTGAGTGCCAGAGAAAAGGTAATACATATTTCAACTATGTAGAAAGCTTTGTCGGAAATAGCGGGTTGCTAGGTGCGCACGTTAACGGAAAGTGGGTTACGGGCTTCGCAGAGACATGTCACGCAGTTTTGGAATCGTATGTTCTACACATCGCCTTTCTGCGGAGTCATTCTTCTGCTTTAGGGGCTTCGTACCAAGAGCCTAATTCTCAAGCCTATGCAAATATGCAAAGAATGACTAAAGAGTATTTAGAAAAAAATACATGGAAAGCACTTGAAAGAAAGTATGAGGAAAATCGTATACCTGTATCGGGTTTCAATTATTCAGGAGCTTCTGATTTGCAAAAAACACCTAACTGGCAATTAATTGTTGGATTAATAATTGGCGTTGTATTCTTGTTGGTCTTGTTTGTTCTGGCTGTGATGATTCCAAACCCAACGAACTGGCAGGCTTTTATATTTAGAGGTGGGTTTGCTATTTCGCTATCGGCTATTGCTGCCATCATTCCAGGGTTGCTAACTGTTGAGTCAAGACTTCAAAAAATGTCCATTAGAGCGACGGGAGCTATTGCTGTATTTGTAATTGTTTGGCTGGTAAACCCTCCAGCACTGATTGGCAGCTAACAAGTTGCTTCACTCGGAAAAATTACTCGCTACGCTCCCAATTTTCCGGTGAGTGCGGCGTTATACCAGCTTCTAATCAACATGCTGATATTAGATCCAGATAAAAAATAGCCCTTTACATCTGGTTCTAAATCCCGCGGTTGATGCCTTTTGTTTGGGCACTTAAAGCCCAAGTCTGTAACTCCTCTTTAAAGCTTTTTTAATTCATTGCTTTTGTTCAGCTGATATTCATCAAGGTCGTTGGCGAGAAACAGGTTGCCCGAATAATGGGCTTTGGCTTCTTGATAAATGTCGGCGATGGAAGGGGATAGGTTCGGGTTAGCTTGGTAGCGAGGGCTAAAGTGCGTTAACACTAAGTTTGGGATGTTAGCTTGCTGGGCAAAGGTCGCTACAAGCTCGGCGTAACTGTGGCCGTAGCTGTTGCCTGACTTCTCAACGATGTCTTTGGTGTAGGTGGCTTCATGAACCAGTACGCTGGCGCCATGGCTTATTTGAGCCAATAGCTCTGGCTGGTCATTGTCACCTGCCACTATGATTTTTTGCGGGTTTTTATCGTATAGCAAATAGTCTTCACAATGGATTAGTTTGCCGTTTAGCTCAACATCTTGCCCCTTTTGTAGCTGCCCCCAATGTGGGCCTCTGGGGATGTTGTGCCGCTCCAGTTTTTCCACATCCAAGCGCGGGTTGATGTCTTTTTCGGTAAAACAATAGGCATAAGAAGGGACTCGGTGAGACAGGGCGACCGTTTCCACGCGAACTTTTCTGAACTCGACAGACGGTAGATCATCAGTACAGATAAACTCAATGTCATAGGACAGATACAATTGTGTATGTTGCTGAGTCGCTTCCACCCATTCTTTCACACCACTTGGTGCCATAATTTTCAATGGCGCTTTGCGGCCATTCATCGCGGCACTTGCTAATATGCCTGGCAACCCATAACAGTGATCGCCATGAATGTGAGTGATGAAGATGGCTTGTAAGGCATTGATCGATAAATTGGTATGAAGTATCTGATGTTGCGCTCCCTCGCCACAGTCGACAAGGTACCAGCCGTTGCCTCTTTCTTCGCGCACCGCGATTCCTGTTACATTGCGTGTTTTGGTTGGAACGCCTGCCGAGGTTCCAAGAAAGACAATATTCATTTTTTACCTTGATACATAAAAGACGGGTCATCTTGCCTAAGCCTAATGTTTTCATGACCAAGCGGCAATCTTGGGTTGTATAGATGGCTTATTATTTACCTAGATTCAAAAAACTCACATCAGTCGCTGCTAAGAATTGTTATCTTCTATGCCCTTCCTGAGCTAAAATACAAACCTTGTTCGTACCTTAATACATGAGATTTATAAATGACCGCATTTGACACCAAAGTGGAAGAACTGATCGCTAAGCATCCTAATTTAACCAAGGATGAAGCCATCAAGATTGTTACCGAGAAAAATAACCGCAAGAAACAGAAGAGAAACGAAAAATCAAATAAAGGCCGCGTGAACAAAGGCTAGTAATAAGGAACAGATAACGCTCTCATAACCCCACTGGGTGGTGCTTCATTCCGCCCTATATTTATTCTCTCTCGATCTAACGCTATTTTGGCGCAAAAGACCTTTGCTTGCCCACCATGAGCTAACCAAATCAAACCGAAAGATTATTCCTTACTTAACCCTAAACATCGCTCTTAGTTTTTTAAGTGTGAAGTGATACTATAGTGATACTTTTACTTATGGAGGTGTCACTATGAGAACGGAAGTCGTTACAACGTTAAAGAGGCAAGCAACAAAACTACTTGCCGATTTACATGAAACCAAAGAACCAATTCTCATAACAGAGCATGGTCAACCGTCTGCTTACCTTTTAGATGTTGCTGATTACGAGTTAATGGTTGAGCGGATGAAGATTCTAGAAGGGATTGCGAAAGGGGAGCAGGCCATTCGAGATGGTCGAATTATGGGTATGGATCAGGCCAAAGAGAAGATGGGTAAATGGCTCAAATAATTTGGACAGAGCCAGCCTTAGATAATTTAAACGACATCGCTGAGTATGTTTCTGTTAGTAATCTACAAGCCGCTAAGCAGTTAGTTGAAAATGTGTTCAGCCAGGTGCAGAGACTCGAGAATTTTCCAGAATCAGGTAAAGTACCCGAAGAAATTTCGGCATTAAATTATCGAGAAATTGTTGTTAATCCTTGTCGCGTTTTTTACAAAGTAGAACAGAACTCCGTTTATATCCTGCATGTGCTTAGGCAAGAAAGAGACCTGCGGAAGTTTTTATTGTCGGTGGGAGTTAGGTAGAGACAATTGTCGATCACTCAATTGCTTTTTAGGCGATTTATCCACTGCCCAGCTGTGAAATGACACAACAGAAAAAAGGCCCCTTTGTCATGTTTCAAAGGGGCCTTTTTGTTTAATGTTGCTTAACTTGCCATGCGGCTTGCATCGAATATTTCAATCCAATAGCCGTCGGGGTCTTTGATGAAGGCAATGTTGTTCATTTTGCCATCGCTTAGCTTCTTCTGAAATGGTACTCCGAGCGTCTCAAAACGCTGACACGCGCCTTCTAGATCGGGCACATGAAAGCCAATGTGGCCAAAACCACGAGGATCGCTGTTACCATTGTGATATTGCTCAGTGTCTGCGTTATCACCCCAGTTATGGGTCAGTTCCAACATGGCAGGGCGGCCAAAGGTTTGTGCCGTTCGTTCTGAATCATCGTGACTGATATCGGAGAAATCTTCACCGTGAGTCAGAAAATACAAACTGAATTTCATGTCTGGAAAATCGAGTTTCTTTAATAGCGTCATACCCATCACTCGGGTATAAAAATCGAGAGTGCGCACAGGGTCAGCGATGCGTAACATGGTTTGGTTGAACACAAAGCCGTTCGTTGCTGGGTCTTTTTCTTCACACAAGCCTTCGGCTTGTTCAAAATGACGACTCATATTTGTACCCCCTTGTGGTAATGAATGATTAACTTAGGAGCTGGGGGTTGGCGGTGAAATTCCAACCCCCTTTTGACGTTATTCCGTTAGTACTCCAACGCCATCTCTGCCATTTTCATGGTGTTTTCAAACGAAGCGCAGCCTGCGATAAACAAGCCGTTATGACAGAACATGGCATCGTTTAGACCGGTGACGTCTTGTAGTTCTTTATCCGATAAGCCTGCCCACGGCGCAGGCAGTTTTTTACGGTCTTCAAATGAGCCGAGTTCAACGGGTACGGTTTGTATGCGCCACTCTCCGGTTTGCGACGGGTAAACCATAAACAAGGCGTCTTGCGATAATCTAAGTACGGTGGTTTTCCACGGTGTGTATTGTTCTAACACGATGATTCTTGGGTCCGTGGCTTTTTTGATGGCGTTGGCGACGATGGTTTTTGCGTTTACGCCACCGCTGGCGGCGGCTATAAAGCGAGTTAATATACGCGAGGCAAAGGCAACGGCTTCGTCAAAACAGGCGTCAAAATCGCCTTCTTCTTGCCATGTTGGATTAAACATGGAGATGGTTTGGCTCAGGCTGATGCCTGCTTGTACGCCTTCTACGTGTCCGCAATCTATCGCGTCGATGGTGGAGACTAAATTTTTATCCAATGCGTTGGTGACTTCTTGATCACCGGCGCATATTTCTAGACCGTATTTTTTCCAAATCAAGCCAAAGGATGAAAACGGAATGCCGTTTTCTCGTGCGCCAGCGCCGCCTTTTTGATGATGATCAAAACGACCTTGTTCTGCGTCGTATATCCCGCCTACGTCTAACACTATGTCGGCTTTGGCCATGACGTCTAAGTCACGTGTGCGTATTATTTTTGCAGACGGAAAAAGGTGTTTTAACGCCGCTACGGCAAATACGTCGTCTGCGTGAAAATTGCCATTGTGTGTTGTGATTACTTGAATTTGTTCGGTCATTCTGTGGTCTCTTTTATTGATGTCATTTCACTTAACAGCACACACGTACTAAAAATCGGCATTTTACGGGGTTTTCATTGTGGGTGACACCGTTCATTATAACAGCAGCGAAGTCAGGTGTGCGTAAAAACCAATAAGCATAGACTTTCCAATCAATAATAGGGCGAAATACGTTACAACCCTCATATTATTACGCTAATCTTCTAGCATGAGACCGATGGTGCCATGTACGCCGCCCAGAACAAAGCGTCTATGGCGCAAAGCGTCGATTTCGACAAAGCTATCCAAAGTGAAGACCTATTCAATACAGCACGTTATAGAAAACACTTGGAAGAGCGGTATTTGTTACTTGTCTTGATTTGACAAACAAACGACTAAGACGAAAAACCGAGACGTGATCATTTTAAGTAATGACTTCAAAGTAACATCTCGGTTTTTATTGTGTAGGAATTCAATTTAATAACACTTGGCCTGTTTGTTCTGCGCGACCAAAGCGTTGTATGTGGCCAAATTTGGCGACATGTTGTCTTCCAAATCATCAATGCGAGTTGAGTGGGAAGGGTGCGTCGACAACAGTTCTGGTGTTTTGCTGTTTGTCCATGTGCTCATATTACGCCAAAGCTGAACGCTTTCTCGTGGATCAAATCCTGCCTTTGCCATGTATTCTAACCCCAACAAATCGGCCTCGGATTCATGAGTTCGGCTAAAGGGTAAAATGATACCGACTTGCACACCTATGCCTAAAGCTTGGAAAATCACGATTTTCTCGGGTGAATCTTCGCCACTGAGTTGATAGCCCAAGGCGAGCGCTTGGCTTGTTGCGAACTGAGTTGACACTCGCTCATTACCATGTCGAGCGATGACATGCGCTAATTCATGCCCAACCACGGCGGCCAACTGAGATTGGTTTTCCGCTACTTTTAAAAGGCCGGTATAAACCCCCACTTTATAGCCTGGCAAGGCAAACGCGTTGACTTGCTCATCGTCGAACAACACGACTTCCCACTCTTGGTTACGGTATTTATTCGGTAAAACCGCAATCAGTGTGTCCGCCACACATTGGACGTGCTTTCGTAATGTCGCATTGGGCGATGCCGGTGTTTCTTTCTTCATTTCGGCAAATGATTCAACGCCCATGGTATCCATCTGGCTATCAGGCAACACCGCAAACTGCTTACGACCCGTCGGAGACGAACTGCAACCCACCATCACAACCAAGGTAGCCGCCAGCGCGGCTTTAAAAGAAACCTTCATAAACACCATGATAAAACAGCCTTCCAAAACTGCATGGATTGTTGAATATGACAACCATTATAGAGAAGGGCATTTGTTAGAAGCAAATTGAGTTAAGGTCATCGGAATCGTTTTACTGTTTTATGGGGTAGCTAGCTACAATCCTAAACGATTCTTTACAATAACAATATCTACTTTGCGTTAGGATGTTTAAATGCTCAGGGGGAAGAGCCTATCTCTTAGAGCAAGGAAAGCGACTAAAGTTTGAAATGTAAAAGATGCATTTCATTCTCTTACCATAAACTTTGGTTGAGTTGTATCTTGAAGCCTAGATTTAATCAATTACAGACAGCATGTTTTTATTGTATTTCGTTGTTTTTTGCTACGGCAGTATTGTGCTCGTCTACGAATGTATTTGCTCAGGACGTTTCTTTAGATAACGGTTGGGAATATGCGTGGGGAGACTCACCATTTAATGCTGACGGTATTCCCTTATGGACTCAACAAGATAGCTTAGCGGACTGGCAATCCATTGCTTTTCCGGCTAACCCTCCCGCTCGTGGTGCTCATCACAATGTTTGGTTTCGAATAACGCTTCCACAGCAGGCCTTTAGAGATCCTGTGTTTTATGCATCCAGCATCGATCTGCTAGCAGAAGTGTATTTGGACGGGACGCCTATTTATAAACATGGTCAATTTGACCAAAATGGTGCTGGGGAATTCGCTGGTTGGCCTTGGCATATGATTACTCTGCCAGAGGATTTTGCTGGCAAAACCCTCTATTTTCGAGTGTATTCAGATTATTTAAGCATTGGCTTTTGGGGAGAGCGAAAGCTCACCGAGCGAGTGGATGCTTTAAAACAAATTATCGAAGAGTCATTACAAGGCTTTATTGTCGCAGGTGTGACAATCTTCATCGCATTGATGGCGGCTATTTTCTCCCTGCTCAAAGGGCAGCGTCGCCAATTTCTTAATGTATGTCTCTTTTCTCTGGCGGCAGCGGGGTTAGTGTTGGGAGACATTCCCGCAATGAAGCTAATCTGGGATCACCCATTACTGTGGAATTATATCGGTGCGTATGCGTACTTTTTACTGCCGATTCCGATGTTTATGTTATTGGCTGAGTGGCTGTCAAAGGCAGGCTTAGAGGTTCGCCATTTTCATTGGCTGTGGCGTGCTCACTTTGTATTCATATTAATAGCCGGAATAGGGAGCGTGTCTGGCATCCTTGCTCTTACTCAGCTTTACCCAGCATTTGATGGCATGTTCATTGTGAGTCTAGTCTTGCTGTTGGTTTCTGTTTTATTGGTGTTTAAGCGTGTTCGTTTGGAGCAAAAATTACTTATTCTGGCGTATTTTGGCTTTTGTGCCGTGTTGATGCTAGACATGGCCGTTGCTCATAACTGGGTATCATGGAGTTCTGTACCTGTTTCTAGTGGTGCGCTGCTATTTTCTATCGCGATTATAGGTTTGTCTTTTAATCATTACCTGTCGACTCAGCGACGATTAGCGAAACTGAATGTATCACTTGAGTCTAAAGTCATTGAGCGTACCGAACAGCTTAGTATGATGGCTAAGCAAGAAGCGCTGCGCGCCAATGGGTTACTGTTTCGACAGGAGAAAGTTGAAATTATCAGTGACCTCATCTTTGAATTGGAAAGCTGCCATACACTAGAAGTTGGCATGGAAAAAATAGCGAAAAGTATCGAATCGATTTGCGAGCCTTTTTTCGGTGTATTTCACGTGATGGTTGAAGGGGAATGGCAAAACGTTCGTAGTTGGGGGCAAGCCACTAACACACTCGCTCCAAATATCAACAAGGCGATCAAGCCAAAGATTAATAACGAACAGGGCGAATTTCCGTTTAGAGTCGTTAATCAGCAAGGTTCTATTCGCCATGTTGGTCTGCTACAAGTTCAAGCAACAGAAGTGTTAAATGGCTATCCTACATTGCACTTCATGAAACTGCTAAAACGAGCAGTAGAAAAAATAAACATCACCTTGGCGAATATAGCCTTACGGGAAGAACTGCAACGCTTTTCTTATGAAGATGAGCTTACAGGCTTAAAAAACCGACGTTTTTATTCTAAAGTCATGGGATCTGAAATCGCAGTGGTTGAAAAGCATCAACAACCTTTGTCCCTGTTGATATGCGATATTGATTACTTTAAAAACTTCAACGACACTTATGGCCACCCCGCAGGAGATGAAGCACTAAAATCCCTCGCTAATTTACTGAGCCACTTTTTTCACGACGGCGATATTGTGTGTCGTTTAGGGGGAGAAGAGTTCGTTGTCGTCATGCCTAACGTAAAAAGTGAAGACTGCTTACAAAAGGCCGAGAAACTAAGAGCTGCCGTTGAAAAAACACAAATAGCCTACGAAGGGAATTTACTTGAAAACATCACCATTTCAATTGGCATCTCAAACTGGCCCGAACTGATTGAAGACCCGCGACAACTCTTCCAACAAACAGACGCCGCCTTGTACCAAGCCAAAGAAAACGGTCGCAACTGCATCCGCGTGACGGAAAAGTAGATTAATAAGCCAGTGATCAGCAGTATTATCTTGACCATAAAAAAACAATCTATGCCTTACGGTATAAATCGTCTTGTTAAACATGTCATTAAATAAAGTGAGTGAGACGTTTGGGCGAAAGCCCGATAAAAGATTTTTTGGTTACTTTTGCATCGATTGGCAAAAGTCACACGCCCAGCGGGGCGAAATAAAGGTCGGGAATACAAAGCATTCGAATGGAACTCAAGGAAGAGATTAACCCCACACTAACCCTCCCCTTGGAAGACAAAAGGGGAGGGAGCCATTGGTTCCGAGGCTGACGAAATTTGGATGAAATCCTCAAAGCCTCTGGCACTTCCTACTAAAACCATTGTCTATGTCCCTCCATGCACTTTTTCCTTTATGATGGTCGCCATTAGTCTTTATGTTGGAATTTTAGAATTATGAATAGCTCACCTACACACAAGCCACGCCCGATGGTGGATCTTATCGTTAGTGTCATTTTACCGTCGGTTATTTTAATGAAGTTAAGCGGTGACGACCGGTTGGGCGTTAGCGGTGGTTTGATCGCAGCGTTGGCGTTTCCATTGGGGTGGGGGCTTTTTGAGCTGATTAAATACAAGAAGTTTAACTTTATTGCGTTGTTGGGTTTGGTGAGTGTGTTGCTCACGGGCAGCATTGGGTTGTTCGAGCTAGACAACAAGTGGTTGGCCATTAAAGAAGCGGCGATTCCAAGCATTATCGGCATTGTGGTCTTGGTCTCTACTTTTACGCCTTACCCCTTGGTGCGGGCCTTACTTTTTAATGCGTCGATCATGGATGTCGACATGATTAAACAAAAGCTGGAAGAGCACAACAGTACCGCGGCATTTGAAAAAACGTTAATGAGAGCGACGTATTTCATTGCAGGTTCTTTTGCTTTTTCTGCCACGATGAATTACATACTGGCGAAGTGGATTGTCACCAGCCCAGCGGGCACTGAAGCCTTCAACGAAGAGTTGGGTCAGATGACGCTGTACAGTTATCCCATGATCGCCATTCCTTCGATGATTATGCTAATGGCGATCTTTTATTACCTGTGGCGCAGCATTCATAAAGCAACCGGTTTAAACATAGAAGATTTACTCGTTAAGAAATAACCCTGCCTTCTACGCACTGGGTCAGAGCAAAAATATGCGCACGGGGTCAGAGCAAAAATAGGCTGAAGCTTATCGGCCACTTTTGCTGATCAATAGGTGTTTTGGTGCCTTTAGCTCATCAAAGAAAACTATTTCTTGATCTGACCCCGACAACCTTTTTTGACCCTTGGCCTTTAATCTACGTTGTCGGGCTAAGCCGAGACCTAAAAAAACTCTACAGACCAATCACTTGTAGGTCGGTATTTATGCCGACAAAAAACTTATCATGAAAAATCACGTTTTGTCGCTCTGAAGGACGACTTACAAAAAAATGGTTTTAAAGTGATTTTGAGACCAAGTCGCTTTTAGTCTCCCTCTAGTCGTTTCCAGCCAGCTGTCCTTCGTACTGAAAAATTACACTGAGTTCATTACTGTTTTACCCAATGGGGAAGGAAAAACAATGAACGCAGCAGAGCTACACGATAAGTCCATTATTATTGACGGTTTAATTTGTGCTAAGTGGAACCGCGAGTTATTCGAAGACATGGCGAAGGGCAAGCTGACGGCAGCGAATTGCACTGTGTCGTTCTGGGAAAACTTCGAAGGCACGGTTCGCAATGTGGTTGAGATGAATCAACTGATCGAAGCCAACAGCGATTTACTGACCAAGGTTTACACCACGAAAGACATTCACCGCGCGAAATCCGAAGGCAAAACGGGCGTGATGATGGGTTTTCAAAATGCGCATGCGTTTGAAGATCAAATTGGTTATGTTCAGATTTTCAAAGACCTTGGCGTGGGCATCGTGCAGATGTGCTACAACACACAAAACTTGGTCGGCACTGGCTGTTACGAACGCGACGGCGGTTTGTCGGGGTATGGTCGCGAGATCGTCGCGGAAATGAACCGTGTCGGCATGTTGTGTGATTTGTCTCACGTTGGGCCAAATACTGCGAAAGAAGTCATTATCGAATCCAAAAAGCCCGTCGCGTATTCCCATTGTTTGCCTGCGGGCCTAAAAGAACATCCACGTAATCGCACCGACGAAGAACTTAAATTCATTGCCGACAATGGCGGTTTTGTCGGCGTCACCATGTTTGCGCCATTCTTAAAAGCCGGTATTAACGCCACTATAGATGACTATGTGGAAGCCATTCAATACATCTACAACATCGTCGGTGAAGACGCGATTGGCATCGGCACGGATTTTACCCAAGGCCACGGTTACGACTTCTTCGAATATCTCACTCACGATAAAGGCTACGCCCGCCGTTTGACGCGTTTTGGCGAGATCATAAATCCGCTCGGTATGCGCACCGTTGGCGATTTCCCGAACTTGACAGAAGCCTTGCTGAAGCACGGTTTTAGCGAGCGTCAGGTGGTGAAAATTATGGGTGAGAACTGGGTGTCGCTCTTAAAAAATGTATGGGGAGAATAACGATGACAACACATGCGCCAGAAATGCCAATAGCAGTAGACGACGAAACCGGTGTTTGGACGACGGACGCCTTGCCAATGCTGTACGTTCCGCGTCACTTTTTTGTGAACAATCACATGGGCATTGAAGACGAAATTGGCGCCGAGCGTTACGCGGATATTCTGTATAAAGCCGGTTATAAGTCAGCGTATTACTGGTGTGAACAAGAATCTGAATGCCACGGAATTGATGGTGAAGCCATCTGGCATCATTATTTGAACCGCCTATCACAACGTGGCTGGGGCTTTTTCATCACAGAAGAATTGGACATCGAAAACGGCACCGCAAAAGTACGTTTAGAAAATTCAGCCTTTGTGTATCACTATGAAAAAATCCACGGTGGCAAAGTAAACCGCAAGATAGATTACATGTTCACAGGTTGGTTTGCCGGCGCATTGGATCAGATATTAGAAAGCAAAGGGTTGGCGGTTCGTACCAAGGCGATTCAAACCCAGAGCGGTGCAGAGGAAGGTTTCGATGTCGGCTATTTTGATATCTCTCCACTCTAATTGAGAAGAGGGCGCGGGCAGGTGCTCTCTATTTTCATGATCCATTTTCACGTTTTTGCCAGTTAGGCGGGGTTTTGTTATGTCCCAATATGATGCGTTGTTCGAGCCATTAAACATCAATAAATTAACCATCCGAAATCGTATTGTCAGTACGGCTCACGCAGAAGTGTACGCCACCGATGGCGGCATGACGACCGATCGTTATGTGAAATATTACGAAGAAAAAGCCAAAGGCGGCTGTGGTCTGTGTATTTGTGGCGGGTCGAGTGTGGTGTCGATCGACAGCCCACAAAGCTGGTGGAGTTCGGTCAATGTGTCGACCGATCGCATTATTCCTCATTTCCAAAATCTTGCCGACGCAGTGCACAAACACGGCGGCAAGATCATGATCCAAATTACCCACATGGGTCGTCGTTCCCGTTGGGATGGTGAAAACTGGCCGAACTTGATGTCGCCTTCTGGCATCCGTGAACCCGTTCACCGTGCGACGTGTAAAACCATCGAAGAGGAAGAAATGTGGCGGGTGATCGCGGATTTCGCCCAAGCGGCTCGTCGTGCCAAAGAAGGCGGGTTAGATGGCGTGGAATTGTCGGCGGTGCATCAGCATTTGATCGATCAGTTCTGGTCGCCACGCGTAAACAAGCGCACCGACGAATGGGGCGGCACGTTTGAAGGTCGCATGAAATTTGGCATGGAAGTGCTAAAAGCCGTGCGCGCCGAAGTCGGCCCAGATTTTGTGGTTGGTATGCGCATCACCGGCGACGAGTTTCATCCTGATGGTTTGAACCACGACGACATGAAGCAGATCGCGAAATATTACGACGCCACCAACATGGTCGATTATTTCGGTGTGGTCGGTTCTGGTTGCGACACGCACAACACATTAGCCAACGTGATTCCGAACATGAGCTACCCGCCGGAACCGTTTTTGCACTTGGCAGCGGGCATTAAAGAAGTGGTGAATGTACCGGTGATTCACGCGCAAAACATCAAAGATCCGAATCAAGCCAAACGTATTTTAGAGGCGGGTTATGTGGACTTTGTTGGCATGACGCGCGCACATATTGCCGACCCGCATTTTATCGCCAAGATCAAAATGGATCAGGTCGATCAAATCCGCCAATGCGTTGGTGCGAACTATTGCATCGACCGTCAGTATCAAGGCTTGGATGTCTTGTGTGTGCAAAACGCCGCAACGTCTCGTGAATACATGGGCTTGCCGCACATTATTGAAAAAACCACCGGCATGATTCGTAACGTGGTGGTGATTGGCGGTGGTCCTGGCGGTTTGGAAGCGGCGCGTGTTGCTGCGGAACGTGGTCATAAGGTGACATTAATTGAAAAAGCCGCCGAGCTTGGCGGGCAAATTGTCCTTGCTTCGAAAGCGCCACAACGAGACCAAATCGCCGGTATTTCACGCTGGTTAATTATGGAAGTGGAGCGGTTAGGCGTGGACATTCGTTTGAACACAGAAGCGGACGAAAATTTGGTGCAAGCGCTGAAACCAGACGTGTGTATCTTGACCACGGGCGGTCGTCCTTTCTTGGATCAGAATCCAGAATGGGGCGCAGCAGAAGGCTTGGTGGTGTCTACTTGGGACATTCTCAGTGGCAAGGTGGAACCGGGTAAAAACGTGCTGATCTACGATACGATTTGTGAATTTTCTGGTATGTCGGCGGCGGATTATCTCGCGTCGAAAGGCTCGCTGGTGGAATTGGTTACCGATGATATTAAACCGGGTGTCGGCATTGGCGGCACCACTTTCCCGACCTATTACCGTTCACTTTATGAGAAAGAAGTCATCATGACGTCGGACATGCTGTTGGAAAAAGTCTACCGCGAAGACGGCAAGTTGGTCGCCGTATTAGAAAACGAATACACCGCACAACGTGAAGAGCGCGTGGTCGATCAAGTGGTGGTCGAAAACGGCACAAAACCGAATGAAGCCCTTTATTACGCCTTGAAAGAAAGCTCGCGCAATAAGGGACAAATTGATAACGAAGCGCTTTTTGCTATCCAGCCTCAGCCGGTGTTATCACAAGACGCGGAAGGCATGATTTTGTGGCGTTTAGGGGACAGTGTTTCTCAGCGCAATATTCATGCGGCGATGTATGATGCTTTGCGTTTGTGCAAGGATCTTTAGGAGATAAAGATCATGATGTTTGATTGGTTAACTCCGACTCTGATTGCGGTTCTTCTTGTGCTCGCTGGGATTGGTGCGGTGCGTCGTATGAATTTATGGCGCGCAGGCCAAGCGGATAAAGTGGACTTGATCGCCGGTTTGATGGCGATGCCGAAGCGTTACTTGCATGATCTTCATCATGTGGTGGAACGCGATAAATACATATCCAGAACGCATGTTGCCACGGGCGGCGGTTTTGTCTTGGCGATGCTGTTGGTGGTGTTTGTTCACTTGTTTGGTGTCGACAGTAAAGTGCTCGCTTGGTTGTTATTGGCCGCCTTGGTGATGATGTTTTACGGTGCAGTGTTTGTGTTCAAGCGCCGTTTGAATCCGCCTTCACGCCTTTCAAAAGGGCCGTGGATGCGTTTACCAAAAAGCTTGCTAACCTTTTCGATTACCTTCTTTGTGCTGACCTTGCCTGCTGCAGGCGTGTTGCCAGAAGGCTTCGGTGGTGGCTTATTAACCGTGGTGTTGTCGTTTTGTATTTTGGCAAGCTTGGTAGAAATGCTGTTTGGCATGACGTGGGGCGGGCCGATGAAGCACGCGTTTGCGGGTGCACTTCATTTGGCTTTTCATCGTCGACCAGAACGTTTTGGCGGTGGTCGTTCAACAGGGTTAAAAGCCGCTGTGTTAGGCGAGACGTCACATGGCGTGGCGAAACCAACCGACTTTAAATGGAACCAATTATTAGGCTTTGATGCGTGCGTGCAATGCGGACGTTGCGAAGCGGTTTGTCCTGCGTTCGCGGCGGGTCAGCCATTGAATCCCAAAAAACTTATTCAAGACATGGTGGTCGGCTTTGCGGGCGGCACAGACGAAAAATACGCGGGCAGCCCTTATCCTAATGTGGAAGTGGGTAATGCAAAAGGCGGCCCAGATCAGATTATTACCGATGGATTGATTCACCCTGATACGCTGTGGTCGTGTACGACGTGTCGAGCCTGTGTGGAAGAATGCCCGATGATGATCGAGCACGTGGATGCCATTGTTGATATGCGTCGCTTCTTGACTCTTGAAAAAGGCGACACGCCGAACAAGGGCGCGCAAGTGCTCGAAAATATTATCGCGACCGATAACCCGAATGGCTTTTCTCCCTCCAGCCGAACCCATTGGGCGGCGGATCAAAACTTGAACCTAATGAAAGATGTGCAACAAGCGGATGTGCTGTTTTGGGTGTCTGACGGCGCGTTTGACATGCGCAGTCAGCGGATTCTTCGTGCTTTCGTCAAATTGCTAAAAGCGGCCAATGTGGACGTGGCGATTTTGGGTGATGAAGAATTAGACAGCGGCGATGTGGCGCGTCGTTTAGGCGACGATGCGACGTTCCAAAATTTGGCAAAACGTAATTTGGCAATCTTGTCTCAATACCGTTTTAAAACCATTGTCACGACCGATCCGCATGCTTTTCATTGCTTGCGAAATGAATACGCTGATTTTGACTCGGACTTAAATGCATTGGCTAGCGTGGAGGTTTTGCATCATACAACGTTTCTGAATCGACTTGTTCAAGAAGGCCGTTTGCAACTGGATACCTTTAAAGGCGGCAAAGTGACGTACCACGATCCGTGTTATTTAGGGCGCTACAATGGCGAGTACGACGCGCCGCGTGAACTGTTGGCGTCGTTGGGAATTGATGTCGCTGAAATGGAGCGTTCTGGTTATCGCTCACGTTGTTGTGGCGGAGGCGGAGGCGCACCGATTACCGACATTCCGGGCGAGCGGCGCATTGCCGATATGCGCATGGAAGATGTGGTCAGCACGGGCGCAGAACTGGTCGCGGTGGGTTGTCAGCAATGTACGGCGATGCTAGAAGGCGTAGTCGAACCTCGCCCTGTGGTAAAAGACATCGCGGAAATCTTAGCTGGGCAGCTAATTGAGGAGGCGCACTGATGAGCAACCTCATTCGACGTGACCCACGAGCGGAAAGAATAGCGCGTAATCGCTTGCACCCACTTCATGCCAGCATGATGTTGGCGGAACAAGGTGAAGTGCGTGGACCATCTGGCTTGATTCGGAAAAATCCGCACCTTGTTGGCTTTATCGGACCGAATGGCTTAAAGCGCATCGATAGGGCGAATGCATTCGCAGGTACGGTGAACCGTCAAAAACGCGTTTCCACTGCGCAAGAGGTTGTTTTGCCCTTGCATCAAGTGGTGAACCCCGACGGCTATATAGTCGTCGTGCCTGACATGGTTGGTGGGCGTTTAACGTCACAAGATAAAGACATTTTAGGGCTGGCTCATAGTTTAATTGCACAGAAGGGTACAGGGAAATCGGCCAATATGGCGGTGGTTGCGGTCTGTTTTGGTGAGAGCAAAGAAAGCCAATTTGATTTGGCAGGCGTGGATCGTCTTATTCACTTATCGAGCGACGTGTTCGACGGCTTTACGCCAGAAGCACGATTAAGTGCCTTGATGCAGGTCGAGGCGCAATATCAGCCTGAGCATTGGTTGTTTCCAGACAGTGTAAATGGCGGCACCGATTTGGCGTCTCGGTTGGCGGCCCGTTTAGGCGAAAGACCCGCGACGCAAGCGTGGCAAGTGTCGACAACACAAACAGTGTGCCGTGGTGCTTCAGCGAGTACCGACATCACGCGGGAAACGCCACGTATTCTGATGTTATTAGAAGAGTGCGGTACAGCTATTGATGAAACGCGTCACGAAGTCTTGTCTCTTTCTGTTGAGTCTTATGATCAAGTGCCTGCGAGGTTGTTGGATAAAGGCTTAATGTCGGTGGACCCCAATGCGGTTCCATTGGCCGAAGCGGAGTTTATTCTCTCGGCGGGCAACGGCATTCATAACTGGGATCAATTTCACGAGTGCGCCAGCGTATTGGGTGCGACCGAAGGCGCAAGCCGTGTCGCGGTGGACGATGGTTTTATGCCTCGCACTCGCCAAGTCGGCGCGTCGGGTACTTGGGTGACGGCGCGCGTGTACTTGGCGGTGGGGATTTCCGGTGCGATACAACATATGCAGGGTATTGGCCAGTGTGGAAAGGTTGTGGCGATCAATACCGATGCAGGTTGCGACATGGTAAAACGCGCGGACTTGGCTGTGATTGCGGACAGTGAAGCGGTCTTAGCAGAGTTGACGAAATTGGTTCAAGAGCATCATGCATCTAAGGTTCAAGAGGAGAAGCACAATGCAGCCTAGTGTCAATGTGGTTTCTTTGGTGTCGGTTGGGCGTCACCCTCAATCGGACCGATCTCGTCGTGCAGACCAGGACGCCCGAGCGGTAGAGTTAGGTTTGAAGCTGGCGGGAAAAAATTTGACTTTGGTGCATGCGGGCGACCCAGAAAACCCTGTTTTGCGCCAATACGCTGGCATGGGATTGGACGCATTTACAGTTCTACGACAAAAGTCCTATAGCGATGTACTGCCAATCATTGGTAACTTCTTAACAGAGAATAACGCGCACGTTGTGCTGATGGGGATTCGTGCCGAGAGTGGCGAATCATCAGGGATGTTGCCGTATTTATTGGCTGAAAAATTGGGTTGGCCATTATTGTCTCGCGTCGCGGACATTCTTCATGTAGAAAATGGCAAAGCCGACGTTTTATTGGCGTTACCTCGTGGTCAGCGTCGTGCGGTTACGGTGTCTTTGCCTTTTATTGCAACGGTTGATAACGCCGCAAAAGACGCTCGTCAATCGGCTTATGGTCCAGGGATTCGAGCCAGTATCACGGTGCTTGACGCGGAACAGACGGCGGATAATATGGCCGCCAGCTGGGCAATTAGCCCAGCGAAGCCAAGAGCAAAACGCATGAAGGTAGTGAAAGCGAAAAACGCCGCGGATCGATTTAAAGCGGCCACCGCAAAGCCTGTCGGCGGAGGCGGTAACGTGTTAAAACAGGGAACGCCGGCTGAAAAAGCACAGGCTATTTTTGATCTTTTATTGGAAGAAAAAGTAATTCGTTAGAAAAAGGTTTTATATCTCATGATGATCGTAGACTTGATTGACGAAGTAGATTTTAAAGAAAAACTGATCGCTTTAGGTGCACCAGTAACCCAAGAACAAAACCTACTAGAAGTACAAACTACGGTATTGTCTTGGCTGAAAGCGTACCCAGAGCAAACACCATTCGTAAAAGACCTTTGCATGGAAATGCAAAAGGACACCACCACCGTTTTGCCAGAAGTTTCTAGCGTCATCGCTGCTTTTGCATAACGACCTTTTAAAAGAACCCTACACGTTGTCGCAATATCAATTCCCTCTTTTTCTTGAGAGATTGTGGTAGGTTCTTTGTCTCTTTCGATTTACATATTCCATTCTTATTTGATAACGATTATCATGCGCGTACAAATCATAACGTAAGGCATTAGTATGTTTAAGTCATTCATTACGCTTCTGTTCACCTTTGTGGTGAGTGCTGCATGGGCGGATCAAATTACAGTCAAAGACGTTTTAAATCGTGATGTGACTTTTAACGCGCCAGCTCAACGAGTCATCGTGGGTTTTTACCCTGAAGACTACATGGCTATTGGTACAGAAGCCGCTTATGACAAGGTTGTTGGTATGTCTAAATACATCTGGCAAGCACGTAAAGCGAATTGGGAAATGTATGTGAAACACCGCCCTTCTTTGGATGATATTCCGGGAATTGGCCGTGTTGATACTCAAACGTTTTCGGTCGAAAAAGTCATTAGTTTAAACCCAGATTTGTTGCTTCTGGCGGATTGGCAGTACAAAGGGCTTGGCACCGACATTGAGCGCATCCAAAATGCTGGCATTCCCGTACTTGTGGTGGATTACAATGCACAAACGCTTGATCGTCATATCAAAAGTACGGAGCTGATCGGCGTGGTGACGGGGCAAGAAAAACGCGCGAAAAAGATCGCCAGTGAATACAAAGCAAGAGTGGATATGATCGAGAAGCGATTGGCTGACGCCAATCTTCCAAAGCCAAAAGTGTACAGTGAATTCGCGGGCGCGGGCGTTCAAGAAATGGGTTACACCTTTGGTAAAAATATGTGGGGTGCGATTTCTACTATGGCCGGCGCCGACAATATTTCCGCGCCTTTTGTGGAATGGTGGGGCAAGTTAAACCCAGAGCAAGTGATTGCGTCTAATCCGGATGTTATTGTTATTACTGGCTATGAAAGTGCCAACGCACCAGATGGTATGATCATGGGTCAAGGCGTAACAAAAGCGCAAGCGACGGAACGTTTAGAAGGCTTCAAAAAACGCATGGGTTGGTCGTCTATTACGGCGGTGAAAAATAACCGTATGTACGGTGCTTACCATGGCGCATGTCGTACGATTATGGACAGTGCGTTGATCGCATTTTATGCGAAAGCAATGTATCCGGACGTCTTTGCGGATGTGAACCCTGAAGACGATTATTTGGATTTCTACAAAAAATACTTACCCGTGACGCCAGAAGGGACGTTTACTCTCGCGTTATAAAGTTTGGTTTTTATAAATTAAAGGGCGCTTTCTAGTAATAGAAAACGCCCTTTTTTTGTTTTATCTATTTTTTTCATCTGTTTTGCTTTGCTGATCTCTTCTTATTTCAACTCATTGCTGAAGACTTAACCAAACTCATAGCGAGTGATTTGCTGATAAGTGTCTTCTGGTGCGAGTAAAATGGGCGGAAAGTGCGATTGATTGATGGCATCTGGCCAGTGTTGTGCTTCGAGAGCGACGCCAGCGTAAGCGTTTAGTTCGCCTTTATTAATGTTTGAATCGGCGTCTAGGTGGATGTGTCGACCATCGTACACTTGTATGCCAGGTTCGGTGGTTTGGTAATTTAAGGTGAGGCCAGTGATTGGCGCTTTTAGTGTGGCAACCGTTTGTACTGGACGATTGATCAAGGACAAGCAAAAATTGGTGTCCAGCTCTGGATAGTCCTCGCGGCCAATGGTTCGCAGCTGGTGGAAATCAAACGCGCTGCCAGCCGTTGGTGTGACTTCACCAGTGGGGATCAAACTCGCATCGACAGGCAAATAGTGGTCTGCTTTGACGCTAAGTTGGTGATCTAAAATTGAGCCAGTACCATCGAGGTTTAGGTAACTGTGTCCCGCAAAATTACAAATGGTCAGTTTGTCGGTGGTGGCCTTTATTTCCATTTCTAACGTGCTGTCCAGCAATCGATAAAACACATCGACGACCATATTGCCCGGATACCCCATTTCACCATCTGCAAGCTTTGTTTGCAATTGAACCATGTCGTCTGTTTGCTCGATGATCGACCAGTTTTTACTGCCGGTTCCTGCTGGGCCACCGTGTAAGTGATGCGCTTCTGGTAAGGTGGGTGGAAGTTGATAGACGTTTCCATCAATCACAGCGTGACCTTTGTTAATACGGTTCGCGACTCTTCCCACCACTGCACCAAAGTATTTTGCTGAACCAAGATAGTCCGTCAGTTTTGAAGCACCAAGTACTAAGGAGTGCTCGTAACCATTCAGGTAAACCGATTGAATGCTGGCGCCTAAGGTTAAAATAGTCACTTTGAGTTGAGTGTTAGAAAGCGTAACAAATTGAACTTGGTTAAGGTCTGGTGCGAGATTCACGGGAGTGTCCTTTTCTAGAGAAGCGAAGCTAATGGCTTTCACTTTAATCAACAGTTATTTTTATAATGAAATGATGGGGATAATACTGCGCTGTTTTTAAGGCGTCGTCGATGATTTTATTATTCAAACTATTACCGAACGGCATTTGTTTTTTTGTATTGAGAACGCCCTCTTGAAGAGAGAGCGGTGGATGAAAAGCAGTATTAGATAAATACTTTCGGTAATGACGTTAAGCCAGCGGCCCACCGACGATGGTGTTGTGCAGTCCAGCAATAATATTGTCGCCTTTTTCTTGTCGTAGTTCGTCGTACCAAGCTTGGGTTTCTTGCATGTTTTTTCCGTGTGTTACGTCGCAGCGTTTGCGGGCTTTAAGTACAAGGTCTTTAACGCGAAAGCGACGTTTTTCTTCGTACTGTTTGAGCGCGCTTTGAATGTTTTTTGTCTTTGCAAAACATTGGCCGAGCACGACGGCGTCTTCTAATGCCGAGCAACCGCCTTGGCCTATGTCTGGTGTAGTGCTGTGTGCGGAGTCGCCAAGTAAGGCGATTCTGTCTTTTACTAACGTGTCGAAAGGGTCTATGTCGTGAATTTCTATACGGTTGGTGGTGTCTGGGTTGATCGCATTAATGAGAACTTGAACGGGTTTTGCCCAATCTTTGAAATAACCTTTTAGGTCGGACACAAGGGTTGTTCTGTCTTCTTCTAAACCTGTTGGCAACGGCACGTCAAAGAAGAAATAGAAACGACCACCGGCGATAGGCATGATAGAAACACGTTTGCCTTCTCCTACAAAGGTGGTCCATTGGTCAGCGGGTGCGATGTCTTCATTGATCTCAACCAAACCGTTCCAGTTTACATATCCTGCGTAACGGCGTTCCGTCTGAAAGCCAATAACGTGTTCACGTACCACGGAGCGCGCGCCGTCCGCGGCAATCATCATGTCGCCAGTTGCTACGCTGCCATCGGTGAAATACGCGGTGACACCGTGGTCGTCTTGTTCGACTTTTTCAAGGCGTTTGCCAAATTGAATGTTTTCGCGTCCCCACCAGTCGATCATCTGGCTCTGTAAATCGGCTCTGGAAACGGGGCAAGGGCGTTCGCCAACGGATTCGACCAAAGGGCGAAGGCTGAATTGCGTCATCACCGCGCCACTGATGCCATCGTGATACGCTAAATTGTGCATTGGGCCGCCGAGCGAATCCATAATATGACCCATGCCAAGGTGGTTCATGCATTTCACGCCGTTAGACCAAATGGAAAGCGCGGCGCCAACAGGCTTTATTTCTTTGACCGCTTCAAAAATTTCGCACTCTATCCCTTGTTGTTTTAGAGCTGCTGCCGTTGACATGCCACCGATACCCGCGCCAATAACTAATGCTTTCATGTGATTCTCCTTGAACGTTAACCGTCTATTAAAGGAGTTCATTCGCAATTAATATGCCATGAAACAAATGAACCTATATTTTTATACGTGAAACCTTTGTTTTGGCGTGGTGTGTTGTTATTTTGGATACAGTCAAAGAGAAAAAGGTAATGTTCATCTTTGACCGATGGGACAGAAAAGTGATTTATCTTGGTGCGAGTAGGGAAATGTTGGTGCGTTTTTTCTTATTGAGGTGATTTGATCGAGGCTAGCTGCCTCGATACGTGCTGTATGAATACGGCGATACCAACAACGGAATATGATAATGGGCGTTTTCATCATTGATGCCAAAACGAATCACCACGGTGTTCAAAAAGCTAGGCAGCACTGTTTGATTATCTTGGTTGTTTTCTTGAGTATTGTCTTGATTCGAAAAATAGGCATCAACGGCGAATTCCAGCTCATACACACCGGCTTTGAAGTGGGCATCTTGCAGTAACGGTTGGTCACAGCGCCCATCATGGTTTGACACTGTGCTATGAATAAGTTGTCGCAGACCATCAGAAGCATTCTTGTAAAGGTGTATTGTGACGCCTGCGGCTGCAACGCCTTTTGTTGTGTCCAAAATGTGTGTTGTTAAGTGTCCCATTGCTTTTTCCTCAATTCTAAAAAATCTTGGCTTACCTTGCCTAATTTTTGCAAGTGAAGCGGATATGCGTGAAATACGTTTGAAAATATTGTTTCATATAGATCAATATCTGTGCCATGTGTTTCTGTTTTTTTTGTTATTTTAAGGGTTCTTATTGGTATTAGATTGAGATTAGACCATTATTTATTATCAATACCATCGATATTTGGAGACGTATTTATGCAAGACCAACACGCCGTGTATAGCCAATTGAGCGAAGCGGATTTTGTCTCTTTATTCAGTGAAATATATGAGCATTCAGAGTGGGTCGCGGAACAATTGTGGCGGCAAAAGGCGGAACAGCCAGAGGGCTATTTTGATCATTTAGACAAAATAAAACAGACGATGGCGGACATTGTAGAGCAGAGTTCAGACGAACAAAAATTGATGTTATTACGCGCTCATCCAGACTTAGCCGGAAAAACGGCGTTGATTGGAGCCTTAACAGACGCCTCTAAATCTGAACAATCTGATGCAGGGCTGGATCAATGTACTGAAGAAGAGTTGGCGCACTTTCTTCAGTTGAACGATGTGTATCGAGCCAATTTTGGCTTTCCCTTTATCATGGCGGTGAAAGGCGCGACGAAAGCACAAATCCTCGCCGGTTTTGAAGAAAGAACACCGAACGACTGGAAAACCGAATTTGATCGAGCCATGAGCGAAGTCCATAAAATTGCAGGCTTCAGATTGGCCAGTCTATAAAACATTGAATGAGTGCTCCGCTATAGGTTTTGGACAAACATCATAGGCAAGGTCGTTAACAATAAAATGCCCATTAGCATGTTGAAGTAGCGGTGAAAGGTCGGATCTTGCAGTTTGCTTGAAACCAGCTTGCCGATGGTGATCCACATAAACGTGCCGGGTAGCGTCGCGACGTTAAACGCGATAATACACAAAAACGCCGATGGCCAAAAAAGATCGCCTGTTAAGGTAAATAACGTGCTCGCTGACATAAGACTCGCCCAAGATTTTGGATTGATTGCCTGAAACGAGGCGGCTTGTAGAATGGTCATCGGTTTTAAGCTGTTCTTGGAGCTGTGCATTTTTGCGAAGGCGATTTTAGCCGACATATAGACAATGTAACCTGCGGCAATAAAGGTAAAAACATCGTGCATAACAGGCCAGAGTCTAAATATTTCCCCTAAGCCCAACAAAATAACAATGTGCAGCAGTGTCATGCCACAACGAATGCCCAACACGTGCGGCAAGGTGCGTCTTATGCCAAAATTAGCGCCAGAATGAGCAAGTAAAATATTGTTCGGTCCTGGTGTTATCGTGCTGATAAGGCAGAAAAGAGCGAGTGCGGGAATCAATTCTAATAAAGCGGTATTCATCGTTTTATTCCAAAAAAGTCAGTCTACAATCTATAATTGTATCAATACAATTTGTGCTGTATTGTACTTATAAAGATTCTCACACAATATAATTATGGGCAATTTATTTATTGTTATGGATACAATTTGGAATATTAGTAAAGCAGCGTTCGATGAAGTGTGCTTGGCTCAGCCAAAATACAAAGCGCTAGTATGGTTAATTGAGCAAGCCATTTTGGCAGGAACGCTGCCAGACCAGAAAAAGCTGCCTGCACAAAGGCTATTGGCGGATCAACTGATGATCACTCACGGCACCGTCACCCGAGCGTACGACTTGCTGGAAAAGAAAGGGCTCGTCAGCGCAAAACTCGGAGCGGGCACCTACGTGAATTTGCCGAGTTCGGCGCGCACGAATACGTTAAGTCATCAAACGGATGACATCGATTCTCAAGCAAAGAGCAGCGTCAAAGAATACGATTTCGCGTCCAGCATGCAGCCAATGCTCGGTCAGCAGATGTTAATGAAAAACGCATTAAGTGAGCTTGCCCAAGATCTCGTTGCGGTCACTCAAATCATGACGTATTCGCCGCAAGGCGTAGCCAAACACAAGCGGGTCTTTACAGATTGGCTAGCCAGTAAAAAAATCAAAATAGAGACCAATGACATCGTCTTTACTCAAGGCGCGCAGCAGGGCATTTATACTTGTCTGCAAATACTCACCAAAGAAAACGACTGCGTGCTGCATGAAGAATTGGCGTACCCCGGATTTTTCCGAGCGGTCGATGCCAACCGTGTAACCCCCTTGGGCGTACCGATGACACCAGAAGGTTTGGATTTAGCGGTATTAGAAGAATATTGCCAACAATATAAGCCAAAACTGCTCTACATCACGCCGAATATGCAAAACCCAACCAACATACAGTATTCGCACGCTCAATTAGAACGCATCGTGATGCTTAGTCGTGAATACGGTTTTTATATCGTTGAAGACGATGTGAATTATTGCTTGCCAGAAAACTGGCGCTTACCTTTGCAGCAACAAGCACCAGATCGCGTGTTTTATCTGTCGAGCTTGTCGAAATACGTTGCGGGTGGATTACGAGTCGCTTACAGCCTTGTTCCCAAAGAATGGCAGCCAGCTTTCAACGCCAATATTCACAGCCAATGTTGGATGGTCTCGACATTAAACTTTGAGCTCGCAACACGCTTCTTAACCAGCGAACGCTTCATGCACAACCAATCTTTGCTAGAAGGCGAAATGCGCTATCGCCAGAAAGCGTTCACAACCATGGCAGAAAAATACCGGTTAACGACCCGTTGTGGTGGCTTAAATGTGTGGCTTTGCTTACCGAATGACATCAATGTAAACCAATTCAATGTCTTCTTATTGTCCAATAATGTCAAAGTCAGAACCGCCGATTTATTTCGTCATCCTGCGTCATCAACGACGACCATGGGCCTGAACGCTTTGCGAATTTCCCTTGGTGGATTCAACACCCGAAGCGACTTTGAAGAAGGCATAGCGGAGTTTGAAGGTGCCTTGGTGCAGTTTAATAGCCAACAAGACGTGGTGATTTGAGTTGTTATTTTCTATCGTTTTAAATGGTGATAACGGAATCCGCTGTTTTCATTACGTTTATTTTGCGATTATAATAATCATTCTTATTTATATTGGTTGGAGTATCTATGGAACTTGATGTCTATTTGATTTGTGGGCGTGGCGAAAAGGGCGATAAGTTTCAGCTCGGCCAAGTGTTTAATAAAGAAGGTTACTATTACAAAGACGAATACGATCCAACCACTCAATATAACAATATGGATGAGTTGCAAGACGTATTGGCCAAGATGGTTAAGGTGGATAAAGCCTCATTGAAACTTAATCAGATTAACCTTTAATTCGCCTCAGAAAAGCAAAAAGGACTCTAAAACAGAGTCCTTTTTTGTTTCAGTCAGCAGAATTTCCCCCTTCTTAGCTTCGCTCGTAACGCCTTTTAAGGCCTCGGGTGATTTTTTACCAAACGCCTTCTTGCAGTGCCGCGGCTTCGTCTTCAAGGCAGGGGCCGATGACTTCGACTTTGCGTTGCCCCGACTCAAACACCGCGCGACACGGCAAATCTAACGTTGGGTTTTCTGGATGATTTCCTGTGATTTCTTTGAGTCTTGCTTCACTTAGCCCATAAACGACGCGGCCTAATCCTGCCCAATACGCTGCGCCTGCGCACATGGCGCAAGGTTCTGCAGACACATACATGGTGCATTTTGCGAGAAAATCTGGGCGATGTGCTTTACTGGCGCGCGTCATTAACTTGCGTTCAGCGTGACCCGTCATATCGAAGTCTGGCAAGTAGCCGTTTACTTGCGACATGATCACATTGTCTTTGTCATCCACTAAGATCGCAGCGAAAGGGTGAATGCCTTGCTGTTTTGCTTCGTCGGCAAGGGCAAAGCTTTGGCGTAAAAAGCCAGTGTCTTTTGTATTTAATGTCATAATTTACTTCTTCTTAGGAAGGCTCCACGGAAACCACCAAGCCTGACTCCACTGGATCGATTTAAACAGCAGAAGACTGATAATGGAAAGGAAGATCAAGCCCGCAAAGGCCTGTGGAATTTTAAAAAAAGACGTTGAGAACTGAATGAAATAGCCCAAACCTTCTTCAGCCGCGACGAACTCCGCCACCACAGCGCCAATAATCGCCAAAGTGATTGACACGCGTAAGCCACTGAAAATGTGTGGAATCGCATAAGGTATGCGAATTTGCCAAGTTTCACGATAACGCGGTGCGCGCAACGATTGGCTCAACTCGATCATTTCTGGTGGCGTTTCTAGCATGCCTGTTGTGGTGGATACGACCAAAGGAAAGAAGGTAATTAAGCAGGTAATTAAAACGCGAGATGGGTCGTCAGTGCCAAGTAATACAATGATCAAAGGCGCAACCGCTACGACAGGCGTAGATTGAATCACGATCAACGCAGGGTAGAGCACTCGGTTCATCAGTTCAGAACGCATCATGCCAATCGACAAGGGTAAAGCGATGCATATCGACAGCACAAAGCCCATTAACGCGACGCGCAATGTCGCCCAAAGGTGGGTCATCCAGCGTGAAAACTCTACATTGAAAAAGGCCGTAATGATCGCCGAAGGGGAGGGTAAAATATAATTTGGCACATCACTAAGTTGGCAAATCAGCTCCCATAACATCACCAAACCAACAAAGAACAGCGCAGGTGCAAACCGGTTTGCTTGGTGCTGAATCCAAAGCTTAAGCGGGCGTGTTTGGTTCATAAATGTATCCTCGGATTAAGTCGGTGAGTTCAGCAAAGCGTGATGAGTTGATGGTTTTTTGTGAACGTGGTCGTGGCAGATCCACATCGATCAGATCCAACACTGTACCCGGGCGTTTACTCATCACCAAAATACGATCCGCCAGTAACACCGCTTCAGTGATGGAATGCGTGATAAATAACACGGTTTTCGGGTGTTCTTTCCAAATATCCAACAAATCAAAACCGATCTGTTCCCGCGTCAAGGCGTCCAGCGCCGAGAAAGGTTCATCCATTAACAGGATGTCAGGATTCAATAACAAGGCACGAATAATACCGACACGTTGTTGCATGCCACCGGACAATTCATCGGGCATTTTGTCGGCAAACTGGGTTAAACCTGCCATGTCGAGTAACTCGTTTGCGCGTTTTTCATCACTCGCAGAATAACGGCCGTATTTGTGTTTTAAAGGAAACAAAACGTTTTTTCGTACCGTCAGCCAAGGCAATAAATTGGCCTTTTGGAAAACGATGCCCACATCGTCACGAGGCTCGGTGACGGGGAGATTAAACACCGATACGTCGCCATGGGACGGTATCAGAAGCCCTGCCACCATGCGCAACAACGTCGATTTACCGCAACCAGAAGGGCCAACCACCGCGACGAATTCGTGACGATGAATATCAAGGTCAATATCTTGCACCACCATAGGCGTATCAGGATGTAGGTCGTATTTATGACCCACACCTTTCATGCTCACGTACGCCGCTTGCTTACCGATGTTAAATTCTTCAGCGTCTTGAAAATGTGTTTTGCTTATATGGGTTTTGTCTTCCATGACATTACTCCGGTACAAACTTGCTGTTTACCGCAGTCTCTGGGTCGAGAGCGTCCATTGTTAAGCCATTGGCTTCCGCCACGTATTCCCATGTTTTTTGAATGCGGGCTGGCGAAAAATGGCCCACACCGTCTTCTTTCGTTACGTCGTTATACACCAAGTTTGTGATGCTTTTAATTTGCGCTGAAACAATGTCAGCATCCACTTCTGGCACCATTTTATGAAGGTCTTCACCGGCTTTATCTGGATACTGATAAGTGAATGCAATCGATTTTGAAAAGGCTTTAATAAAGCGTTTTGCAACGTCTGGGCGTTCTTCAAGAAATTTTTCAGCCGCCAAAAGGGAAGAGCTATACAGCGATAAACCAGAATTCGACCAAGGCATTTCGATGATCTCTTTGCCTGCTCCTTTTGCCTGCGCTTTAAACAAAGCCGTGTTAGTCACCCATGCGATGATGGCGTCCGCGTTGCCTGTGATCATCATAGGTGAAAGCGCACCCGGATCCGATTTCACCAATTTAATATCCTCTTCGGTTAGGCCGTTTTGCTTTAAGACCAAAGGCAGAAAGGCGTTAGACGAAGTGAAAGGCGAGGTTGCGACTTTCTTGCCTTTTAAGTCATTAATGGATTGGATACCGCTGCTTTTTAATACGAAAAATGCGTGAGGCGCTTGGGTAAAGTAAGGCAACACCGCAACAACGGGCACATTATCTTGTGCTCTTGCGGCCATTAACGCCCCAATGTCTGAGCTGCCGATATCAGATTGTCCAGTCGCCATTTTCGTTAATGCATCAGTAGAACCGCGGCCGCTGGCAATTTTAACGTCCAAATCTTCGTCTGCAAAAAAGCCTTGCTGAATGCCCACATAGACTGGCGCTTTATCCCCACCTGGTAACCAATCTAACTGGAATGTCACTTTATCGGCAGCCATAGCAGACGCGCTTGCAACCAGACTGGTTAAGAGGGAAAGGCGAAGAGTGGTTTTCATTGCTGTTTTTATCACTGATGTCATCGCAGTTTTCATAGCTGAGCTCCAAACATTAAATAATCATTTTTAGACGTTAAGGTTCTTTTGTTTCATTGGTCTTGTCTGTAGCAACAACCGTTCCATGTCTTATGTATGGTTATTTTGTTTTTTTTAACTTATTGAATTTATTGTGATAAATATATTTTCTGCTTTTTTGTGAGTGAGAAGTGAAGAACGATTTGTCTGGGAGTGAAACAAAATGGTGCGTTAGTTAAGGCGTGGTCGTGTGTTGCTATCTTCAGCAATATTGACTTGGTTGTTTTGCCGAATCAATAACGGGTCAAATATTCTCAATTTTCATGTGACTCTCGTTTCTTGTTTTTCGCTTGTTCTGCAGTAGATTTGCCATATAACCCACGACAACGAGATTAAGGAAAAAAACACCAACGCTTACAATGTGAGGATGGTATAACATTTCATAGATTTCGAAGGG
The DNA here is from genome assembly GCF_000508165.1 of Marinomonas profundimaris. Lineage (GTDB taxonomy): Bacteria > Pseudomonadota > Gammaproteobacteria > Pseudomonadales > Marinomonadaceae > Marinomonas > Marinomonas profundimaris. The sequence continues at coordinate 457,019 of NZ_AYOZ01000001.1, forward strand.
CAAATAAATGGCACCAGTGAGTAATGCAAACCATTCTGTCCAAATAAATCCTTTCCATAAACCGTAAGCCTCTATGAACCGGATCACAGAATATGCGAAAGCACCGATAATAATTAGACTAATATTTGTACTTGAAACAGAACTTGCGGCATGGATGAAAATATGTGGAAAGTGGCTGGCAGGGTTAAGGTGTGTATGACGAACTAGATTTTCGGCTACTTGTTCCAGGTTTTGCCCTGCTAAAGCATGTAAACCAAAGCCAACCAGAAGGGACAGTAAGCCTTTAAATGCCTCAATAATGGTGATGGCTTTGAGTCCATTTTTCGATGATGTCATTGTAACCTCTTAAAAATTCAAACCGTTAGCCATCAACTAAACTTGATAGACCCTACCTACTATTTGGTTGGAGATAAGAACGCCTTGCAATCGTATGCCAAAACAGAGTGTCACGTACATTCAATCTTGGTTATCCTCGTCATTATTGAGTTGTTTATGGGGCGCTTTTAGTTTTTAATGAAAACTTTGTACGATTGGTCAGTTTTTTGCATTTAGACTGTCACTATACACACCACTTTAATGAAGGAGAGTGCTTTGAAATTCCTCTTGAATGACAAGCTCATCGACGACAACACGCTCCCTAGCGACTTTACAGCATTACGATACTTACGTGAAAAGCGTGGTTTAACAGGAACAAAAGAAGGCTGTGCGTCTGGTGATTGTGGTGCATGCACGCTCTTAGTTGGCGCATTAGAAGGCGGCGAACTTAACTATTCGACTTTTAACTCTTGCATAACGCCGGTTCAATCTCTTGCTGGTAAGCACGTTGTCTCTGTCGAATATTTATCTGAATTTTGGGGGAAGGCGAGCGGTGAATTGCATCCTGCTCAACAAGCCATGGTGGAGCATCACGGTTCTCAATGTGGTTTTTGCACACCAGGCATTGTGTTGTCTCTCGCTGGGCTTTATGAAAACAGTCAATCTTCTGCTCAAGCCATAGACCGCGAGTCGGTGTGCGATGCCATTTCTGGTAACTTGTGTCGTTGTACGGGTTATCGCCCGATTATCGACGCGGGGTTGGATATGGTGAGAACCGCTGAAGGCAATCAGTTTGTCGAGTTCATGAGCAAAAATGACAGCATCAAGTCTCAATTGTCGGCTTTAAAAGAAACAGATTGTTTTGAATCGCAGAATCACGCCTCTTATTTACAGCCAACTACATTAGCGGAGTTGCTGGACGCCAAAATGGCTCATACGGACGGCGTGATGATCGCTGGCGGTACGGATTTGATGCTGGAAAACACTCAGCGCTTTCATGATTTTGGTACTTTGATCGATGTGTCGCATGTTGCTGAATTAAAACAGATCCAAGACAATGGCAGCGCGCTAACCTTGGGCGCGTCTGTGACTTACAGCGAATTAGAAAACTTCAGCAAAACACGCTACCCACATATTTATAACTTGCTAAGCCGCATTGCATCTCGACAAATTCGTAACCGTGGCACCATTGGCGGCAACGTCGCTAATGCTTCACCGATTGCTGATATGCCGCCTTTATTGTTGGCGTTTGATGCAGATATGCAATTGGTCAAAACCGATGGCAGCAAACGCGTCGTGAACATTAACGACTTCTATCAAGGCTACAAAACCACTCTACTAGCAAAAGACGAGTTGATCGAATCCTTCTCGATTGATTTGATAAAGCTCGATGCCTTCCATCGTTTTTATAAAGTCTCAAAACGTATGGAAGACGATATTTCAAGTGTGATGCTGGCCGTACGCTTTGAATTGAGTGATGACAAAATCAGTGACGTTCGATTGGCGTTTGGCGGCATGGCCGCTACACCGATTCGCGCGGTAACAGCAGAGCCGTCTTTTGTCGGCAAAAACATTAACGATGAACAAGCGTTAACGCAGGCCATCGAAAACCTAAGAAACGAATTAACACCATTGAGCGACATGCGAGCCAGCTCGGCTTATCGACTCGACATGGCGTGTAACTTGGTCAAAAAAGCGTGGTTAGAATTAAACGGCACGCAGGTTCCGGCTTTCTCAGGCCATGCGTTGTCGGAATCCGCTTTGTCTTTGGGGCATGAGATTACAGCGCACAAAGGAGCAACGCATGCGTAAGTTACCGAATGATCTAGTTACTGGTTTTCAATCAGGTAAGTTGCCGATGCATGAATCCGCCGTCAAGCATGTAACAGGGCAAGCGGTCTACATCGATGACATGCCTGAATGGCCAAATGAATTGCATGTGGCGACAGGCAAATCCACCGAAGCGCACGCGGACATTGTCAGCATTAATCTCGATAAAGTACGTGCGTACCCTGGCGTGGTCGACGTGATCGTACAATCCGATATTCCTGGCGAAGTGGATGTGTCGCCAGTATTGAGTGGCGATTTATTGTTGGCTGGGGATTTTGTCCATTTCATCGGGCAGTCTATTTTTGCGGTAGCGGCGACCAGTTTACGTGCTGCAAAGCAAGCGGTTGAGTTGGCAGAAATCGTCTACAAACCCAGAATAAGCACCTTGCATCCGAAAGAATCGCTAGAGCGACAAGAGTTTGTATTACCAACCCACACGATTCAATGTGGCGACGCAAAAGCGGCGATGGCAACCGCGCCTCATAAGATCAAATCGGACATTTACATCAAAGGTCAAGAACACTTTTATTTAGAAGGCCAAATCAGTGTCGCGGTGCCAAATGAAGACGGTGGCGTTTTGGTTTACGCTTCGTCTCAGCATCCAGCGGAAGTACAAAAGCTGGTCGCTAAAGTCCTCGGTTTGTCCGTAGCGCAAGTCTTGGTTGAAGTTCGACGCATGGGCGGCGGCTTTGGCGGTAAAGAATCTCAAGCGGCGGTATTAGGTTGCATGGCGGCAGTGTTGGCGATTCGTAATCGTTGCCCCGTTAAGTACCGTATGCCTCGCCAAGATGACATGGTGCAAACCGGTAAACGTCACGATTTTTGGAACCGCTACGAAGTCGGTTTCTCAAATGAAGGGGAAATCCTCAGCGCCGAATACGACATGGTCGGTAAATGCGGTTGTACGGCGGATTTGTCCGATGGCGTGGTCGACCGCGCCATGTTCCATGCAGACAACGCCTATCACTTACCGAACGCGCGCATCAGCGGTTATCGAGGAAAAACCCATACGGTATCGAATACCGCATTCCGTGGTTTTGGCGGACCAAAAGGGGTTTTATTGGCCGAAGCCGTCATCGAAGAAATTGCCTGTACGGTCGGCAAAGACGCGCTCGATGTTCGTAAATTGAATTGTTATCAAGAAGGCAAAACAAAAACGCCTTACGGACAAGACGTTGAAGAAAATGTGTTATTGACCTTGATCGAAGCGTTGGAAATTAGCTCAGACTACCGAGCGCGTCGTGAAGCGATTCGTGTTTTCAACAAACAAAGCCCTTTCCTTAAAAAAGGCTTGGCACTGACGCCGGTTAAATTTGGTATTTCGTTCACCTCAAAACACCTAAACCAAGGTGGCGCGTTGGTCCATGTTTACACCGATGGCAGTGTTCACATTAGTCACGGCGGAACGGAAATGGGCCAAGGCTTGTACACCAAAGTCGCGCAAATTGTCGCTAAGACGTTTGGAATCGATTATCAACGTGTCAATGTCAGCTCGACTCGAACGGACAAAGTGCCAAACGCCTCGCCAACGGCTGCATCCGCAGGAACAGATTTAAACGGCATGGCGGCCTTGGACGCGGTTGAGACGATAAAAGAGCGCTTGCAAGAATTCGCCATGGAGCATTTTGCTATTAAAGCGGATGAGTTTGCTATTAGTGACGATAAAGTAATTTTGGGAAGCGAGACTATGAGCTTCCCTGAATTCATCAAGTTGGCTTATATGAATCGCGTGTCGTTGTCGTCAACAGGGTTCTACAAAACACCGAAAATTGGTTACGACAGAAAAGCCGCGAAAGGTCGACCCTTCTTGTATTTTTCCAATGGCGCAGCGGTGTCGGAAGTGATAGTTGATACGTTCACGGGCGAATACAAGGTGACGCAAGTCGACATTTTGCACGACGTAGGTGATTCCATAAATGCCGACATCGACATTGGTCAGATCGAAGGTGCGTTTGTACAAGGCATGGGTTGGCTGACAACGGAAGAACTCAGTTGGGATGAAAAAGGGCGTATTACGACCAATAGTCCTGCGAACTACAAAATCCCGACCTCGGCCGATGTACCAGAAAAATTTAATGTAAAACTGTTCGACCGTGCCAACAGTGAAGAATCGGTTTATCGTTCTAAAGCCGTAGGCGAACCGCCATTGATGCTCGGTATTTCTGTTTGGTGTGCGCTAAAAGACGCCTGTGCGTCAGTGTGTGATCATCAATTTTCGCCACCGTTGGCCGTGCCAGCGACACCCGAAGCGGTGTTTTATGGTATGCAAGCGGCAGAAGCGTTTCATTCAGAAAACCAGTCGAATCAGAAGGCTGAGAAAACTCCGGTGGCCGGCTTATGATGTCTTCCATGGGGTGGATTCAAGCCTTGGCGGAAGTGGAAAAAACCGGACAAGCGTGGGTGATCGCGACCGTAATTGGCACACAAGGCTCCGCACCGAGGGAATCATCCAGTAAAATGATCATCACCGCAGATCACAGCTTTGATACGATCGGCGGCGGACAGCTGGAATACGCTGTTTGCCAAAAAGCCCGTGACATGTTGAATGGCGACCATACTGGCGCTTCTCATGTATTGGAAAACTTTCCGCTCGCTGCCAAAACCAACCAATGTTGTGGCGGCACCGTGAGTGTGTTGTTGGAATACTTTCCAGAACCCGCGACTAAAATTACCATCTTTGGCATGGGACATGTGGCGACCACCTTGGTAAATGTATTGGGAAACATGCAGGCGAAAATTTCATGGGTCGATAGCCGGGAAAACCTTGCTCAAGACCACAACATCAAAGGCTTACCGAGCAACGTCACGCCGTTTCTTTATAAATCCATGCTCGATCACATCGACCACATGAGTCATAACGAAATCACCTTGGTCATGACCCATGATCACGCGTTGGACTATCAGCTGGTGGAAGCTTTGTTGGATAGAAAAGACTGCCGATTCATCGGCTTAATCGGCTCGAAAACCAAAGCACTACGCTTCAAAAAACGCCTCGTCAGCGCCTCGTTTAGCCCAGCAGAAATTGAATCAGTGCATTGCCCTGTTGGACTGCCAGATGTTGCAGGCAAAAAACCGTTTGAAATCGCCATCTCAATCGCCGCGCAAATTATTCAACTGACTCAGCAAAGTGTAATGACAGAGAAAAAAGGTAGCGGATTAACGTGGAAAGAAATCAACAGCGCCTTGTGTAAAGTGTAAATGATAAAGGGGGCTGGGTGGGAAAGTATCGCAGCCCCTTTTATTTGATTTCAGCTGAAAGGTTAGGTGTCGGCAATACACTCTTTACTAAGGTTTGCTGTGCCACCAAGGATTCCTTTTATTGTTATGGTTTGACTACCAGCAGCGGAGAACATTCCACCTAAACTAATGTCATTTTTATTAATGGTGAACGAGGTATCTGTGTCGGCAAGGGTGATATTGGTAACTTGTTCTACCTTGTTGTTCAGGTCTATCAGTTTGAGCTGATAGCTTTTTGAACCCTCCCCGTTAAACACCGTACATTCAGAGGCAAAGTCTTCGTTGGTTATTTTGTTATTGGCCAAAACAGGGATGCTTTTGACTTTAACTTTTCCATTCACGCCGTAATTTACAATGAAGCTGCCAGAACCTTTAGCAAAGGCTTTTGCGTCGTCCGTGGCAGTGGGGCTAAGCTGATAGCATGACGCGCCTTTGGAGTCGCTAAGCAGAGATAGATCAACAGCGAGAGCATCGGTAGACGTGAAAGTGGCCTGTATAATGTCGATATTGTTCGTGTATTTGATGCACAAGTCACTTGTTGGGTTTGCTTGGTCAATAAAGTGGGTTTCTTTTTGGCTTTGAAGGGAGGTGAGCGTTATGCCTGCTTTAGCCTCAACTAGGCTTTGTTGTGCCTTGATTAACCCTTGTGTGATGTTTTGCAGGTTTTCAGTTTCGAAGCTGTTTGGGTTTTTTAATAGGGCTTCTATTTCTTCTGCTGAAGGGTAAAGTGCTTTTCGTGCTGTCCATTGTGACGTGTCGCCACCTTTGACAATATTTAATCTAAGCCAGGTTTTGTCTTTATAGATTCCTATCGGTGCTCCTTGTTTATTGATTGTCGTAAGTCCTGCTTTTGTGACTTTTAAACCCTCATCTTTAAATTCTTTTAGGCTGGATCTATCGGGGGTGTCGGTAAAAGCACGGTTTAATGTCGTTGGAATTAACATGAAGAAATCAGGTATGAGTCCCGGTAGATTGGACCAGTCGTTACTGAAATAGTCATAGCAGGTGCCGACACTACAGCCTTCTTGTTTAACGATGATGAATTGCCCGCTTTTTAGTGGCAGTACATTAGAATGATTGCTTGAAACGTAGTCTGCGTTGCCTGCCACAAAGTCTACATCTAGGTTCATTACCAAATCATTTTCATTGGCGAGCAGCAGTGTGTTGGCAATTTCTTTTGCGACTTTTATCTCTCCTAATGTCACAGGGTTAGATAGGGAGAAGCTTTCAGCGGCTGAGGCGATAAATTCCAACATGGCTGAACTTTGGTCACTCTCATCAAGGTCATACTCATAAACTTTGATGTTCATAGTGAGCAGATCGCTTTCCATTTTTTTAGGCCCATACAGCGCCTTATTGAAAAAAGGTGCTTTGATACCGTCGGCCATATTTTCATAAGGACCTAGGATTTTAGTCGTGGTATCCGTTTCTCTGTTGCCTGTGACCGCTTCCGTAAACTCAACAACAAAAATGACTTCGTTGATTCCCCACCAATCAGATAAGTATTTAAGATAACTGTCGGTTAAATAAATGGCGTAAGCGTCATCGCCACTGGTTGAACCATCTTCTTCGGTTTTGAATATGGTGTATTTATCATCGATAAGTTCTGCGCTATTCACGAGAGGGGATTCTAAATTCCCTTTTTGATCAACGGACCGAATGCTGATGGTGCCCATTGGATTGCTGGTGCATGCAGTGAGTAAAAAACTGACGAGTAATAAAGTGATTAGTTTCATCATTATTTCCTAGTCTCAATGATCGTTGTTTTTTTTAGTAAGAGGGCTCCAATAAATGTAGTTCGCCCTGTATAAAAAACAAATAGTTTTGTGCGGGTGTAATAGAAAGTAATCCTGTTTTATGGGATCAGTTTGAAATAGCGGGGTTAGTTGAGCGTTGATTTATGAGTGTTTTACCATTCCTGAAACCTTTAATGAGATGTAGGGCTGTTTTTGGGTGTTGTAAATTATTGAAAAAATGACATTCCTTTTCGTTACATTCTTACGTAAAAAGCCGTCTAACTCGTCGGTATGTCATTTTTCAATGTTAGCCTATTTGATGGTGAATCATGTCAGACGTTTTTTGCAATTAAGTCCGCCTTTAATAAACCGCCTTTCGTAAACAGTTTTGCTGAAAATTTTGGATTTCTTCTTGATTTGAAGGCATCCAATATTTGCTTCAATCCTGCGGCTTCAAGCAAGGATATATTTATTTCTGTATCCATTTCAGCGGACTCTACAAAATCATTTGAAAATGACGGTGCAATGATGAGCACTTGAGCAACGCGCTTGCCCGAAGACTCACAGCGATTCACGTAGGCTTTGACTTGGCGAGAGGTGGTGGAGTATTTGGCAAAGTCACCATTCTTACAGGTTTTTGCTTCGCCAATAATTACATCGTCTTCGCTTAAGGACAAAATAATGTCTGCTTTATCTTTTGCCGTATTAATCGAGCGCCTTAGATCTTCATCTACTTCAAGGCCAAGCTGTTCAAAGATTGCTTTCGTTACTTCTTCAAACTTAATGCCTATGTCTGATTCGGCGATTTCTATGCCTTCATGTTTTAAGCCAGCCAAATCTCGTTTGGCGAGTAAAGCGTAATTTTCTATTAACTTGTCTGTCGCATCTGCAAAGCTTTCGAGAATGATTAAGCGAGGGTTGCCACGTTTACTCAGTCCCATACTGTCTCGAACTAATTTAATGTCTTCGTTGGAGAGCATATAAAGAATGTCATGAGGCGTGATGCTTAACGCTCGAAGCTTGTCGACATCGAGCTCTTCATTGTCTTCAATTTCGAAGTCTTTATGTAAAACCGAGGTTAATGTCGAAAAATGAGTTTTTAAGGTTGAGAAAAGTTCTTTAAAACCGGTTGCGCTGAGTGCATTGAATTCGTTCTCCGCAGAGGAGTTAAGGGATGAAATAATGAGTTCTGTTCTTTCATCCAGTGTTGTTCCAATTTTTTCTAGACCTAAATCTAAATCTGAAATAAGCGCTTTCAAACGTTCTTTTCTGTCATTTATATTGGCGTCAGGGTTGCTAATATCTTGCTGTAACATTTCGGTTATAGGCAGCCCCATCTTGATGATTTCTTCAATTTTATCTGTGCGTTCAACGCCTCGAATTCGTTTGCCGTGAGCTTTTAAAATGTTTGATAATTCTGAATCGCTTAACGTTCGCAAAATGCGCAGTAGGTGCTTATCGGCAAGCTCTTTTCCTTGCATCCTGTTGAGCATTGTGACGATTTCATCTGCAACGTAAACGGTAAGGTTTTTACGGCTTACAAAAACAAGTCCAACTTCTCGTAATGTATTGAGGCAGTCTTGGATGCCTGTTTGAGGGATAGCATTGACTAAGTGTTGAACGGCTGATTTTTGATCAGCGGTTATGTCTAGTTTGTGTGCTAAAACATTTAAAATGCTTCGTTCATCGTCTGTGATTTTGGCTTCTCGGTTATTCTTCTCGTCGTTGAGATAGGCTTCTTTGAGACAAGCGTGGTAAATTTCTAGACGTTTCGCTTCATTAAATGTTTCTCCATCTAACGTCCCATTTATTAATGCGTTTATTTCTTGGGCTTTAGAGTCAATAGCAGTCCATTCTTTTGTATAGAGCGCTTCAATCCATGAAAGGCGAGCAATGCAATTACCATCTCGACTGACAATATTGATTAGTAATGAGGCTTGCGCGCCCAACATTGCGAGCTGTTCTTTAACGCTTTTTTCGAAGTAAGGCAAAACAAGTTCGAAAAGTTGAATAATCTCGCCACTGGACGCATTTTTTATTTGCCCGTCAAGATTATTGATTCGTTTTGCCAGTTCTTTGTCGTGAATAATGGCTTCACTACAAATTCGGTCTAGGAAGTTAATGAACTTAGACTTTTCGACTTGATTCACGGTAGATAAGATATTTGATAGCTTCACCTTTAAATCCTTTTTCCATGGTTTTCTTCGAAGTTACCATCAAAATTTAGACAACGTATTGAAAATAAGCCAATTGAAATAGGGTTAAGTCGCGTGGTTGTGCGTTTTTCGCTTATCATTAGCTTCAACGAAAGGAGCCAAATAATGACCTATGATGAGTTCAATCAATTTTGTGGTGCGTTGCCCGCGACGACGTCAGTTGTTCAATGGGGAGGCGCTCAGGTTTGGAAGGTGGGCAGTAAGGTGTTTGCGGTCGGCGGTTGGAGCAAAGATAATTTGCCCGCGTTTACGTTTAAAACGTCGCCGCTAAACTACGATTTTTTAAGCAATAAAGAGGGTTATCGACCCGCGCCTTATCTGGCGTCACGTGGTATGAAGTGGATTCAGCAATTTGCTGGTTCGAAAGAGTTGGATGAAGAGTTAACGTATTATTTTCAAGAATCCTATCGCATTGTGTCGCTGGGGTTGACGAAGAAAAAACAAAAGGAATTGGGATTGAATCAGAATTTGTCAGCAGAATAGTGTTTTGCCTATCCTTTTAAAAAGAGAAAAACCGTAATAAATCCTTGTTTATTAAAGAGAAATCATTAAAACCTGCGGCACGTTCCTTATCCTTGCTCCCAGAAACTCTCCTGCAAAAAGCGAGGTTTTTGGACGTTGTTGAGTTTTGATGTTTTAGCGTTATAGCGCTACAATGTTAGAACTCCAAAAGAATCGTCGAGGTGTAAAATGAGTAATTTATCAAAACGTTCAACGGTCTACTTTGAACCCGCTATCCATCAGGCGTTAAAAATGCGAGCGGCATCATCCGATGTTTCTGTTTCTGAGCTCATAGACGAAGCGGTGCGTTTGCTTATGAGAGAAGATCAAGAAGATCTTGCGGCCATATCAGAACGAGTAAATGAGCCAGAAGTAACGTATGAAGTTTTTCTAAACGAGCTGAAAGCGAATGGCAAAATATAAAATTTCTTTTAAAAAGTCAGTTGGCAAAGATTTTAAGAATATTCCTAAAAAAGACGTACCCAAGATACTTCAAAAGATTGAAAGTCTTGCAGACAACCCAAGAGCAGAAGGCTGTATCAAGCTATCGGGTTTAGATAATTACCGCGTAAGGCAAGGTTTATATCGGATCATCTATGAGATAAGAGATGACGTATTGATCATAAATGTTATTAAAGTCGCACACAGACCTTCAGTATATAAAAACAATTAGTCTTGCTCTTAGTTTTTTCCTTGCTCCACGTCAATCAACAAAATACCTCGCGTACAAACTTACACGTAGGGCACGATAAGCGGAGCGTAATCTGCCGCGAAAGCGAAGCTTTCTTTTTTGTTTATCTTGCTGGTGTGTCTGGGAGTAAAGTGACAAAACGGCTTCGCATCCTGCTGCAATGTGACAATAGCAGTTAGCGTTAGCAGACGGAGAGGTCAGAGTATAAAAACAGATCAGTTCATAAGGTCTGAGGGAATAGCTTGCCTAGCGGATTAAATCACGCTACAAAAGAGCAAATAAAGAACCAACATAGCGGCGATCAAAGACGATCTGAAGCGGCATAGTCCAGACAGACGTTGGTATTGAGCGAGTTATATAACAGGGAAGTCCTACCATGAAAAAAGCAAATCCCCTATATAGACAACGCAGCCGTTCAACAGTGGGTTATAGCCGCAGCTACGCTGCCGTATAACCCTTAATTGTTAGATTCTTCTCAGGGAACTCGTATGGAATCAAAAGATTTACACGGATTCGCTTCTGATAGACCAATTACAAAAGTGGAAGATGACTTGTTAGGTCGTTCAGGCTTTTCCACCGACTTGGCAGATGCGATGGCAAGTTGGCATGGAAACGATAGCTTGGTAGTAGCCTTACATGGTGACTGGGGATCAGGGAAATCTTCAATTAAAAATATGGCTCTTTCTCGGCTAGAGGCAATTACCGAAGACAAACCGGATATCATTCAGTTTTCTCCATGGGAGTGGGCTGCACAAGAAAAAATAACCGCTTCTTTTTTTCAAGAAATATCAAAATCAATAGGTCGCAAAGATAAAAGTAAGTCAGGGAAAAAATTAGCGGTCACCCTTAAAAAGTATGGTCGTTATCTAAATACGGGTGAGACGGTAGTCGAAGGTCTTTCTACGGCCCTTCCTACACTATTCATTCTTGCAACGCTTGTTGGAGTTGGCGGAAACTTTTCCAACGAAGCTTGGGTCAACAACGCTAGTACCTTTATGTTACTTGTTTTAGGTGGTTGGGCTGCAACATTGAAGTGGGGAAAAGGTTTTCTTGAGAAATTAAGTGGCAATGTTGAGGAAACTGCAAAGGAAAAAGAACAGAGTTTGAGCGATATAAGGCAGGAGTTAACAGCTTTGTTGCTAAAGCGAAAAGGCCCCTTGATCGTAGTAATGGATGACTTAGATAGGCTGACATCTTCTCAATTAAGGATGGTTTTTCAGCTAATAAAAGCAAATTTAGAATTCCCGAATGTAGTGTTCCTTCTTCTATTTCAACGAGATCTAGTAGAAGATAAAATGAATGATGGCATGCAACTAGGTCGCGATTATTTAGAAAAAATAATCCAAGTGCCTTTTGATATTCCTCAAATAGAAACCACACGACTTCACAGCTTATTATTCAACAAGCTAGACAAAATCATCGAGCAAGATAAATCAGCGTCAAATATGTTTGACTCCGGTCGGTGGGGTGTAGTGGCATAGTTAATTTGGCCATCTA
>NZ_AYOZ01000002.1 GCF_000508165.1 Marinomonas profundimaris
TCTTCCGCTTTTCGACTTGCTTCAGGTTTTCGGTATCGGGCAATCCAATCATGCATACTTTTGTAACTAACGCCAAGTCGCTCAACCACTTAAGCGATCTTATAGCCGCGCTCAGTGAATTGTTTAACGGCTTTAATTTTGAAATCATCGGTATAGCGTTTTCCACTCATAATTCACCTCATTTTTACCTATTATTATATAGCTGTGAGATGTCTACAAAACTGGGTCCATACCAATTTATTACCAGTTCTATTCGAGCCAAATTTCCAAGTGCAAACAGTACGGCGAGCTTATTGTCATTCTTTGATAGCCCTTTATAAACCGCTTTTCGGAATCCGAACTGACATTTCAGTATCCGAAACGGATGCTCTACTTTCGCTCTGATACTGGCCTTTATGTACTCCGTGTTAATGGGCTGTTTGTTTATTCGTGGGTGCTTTTTCCATTCTCGTACTTTGCTTGGCATCTCTGCAACCAACCAATCCAACTTTTTATCTTTGTTTTCCTCACGCTTTTCTACGCCACGGTAGCCAGAGTCCATTTATGTTAGCTGTGGACAAAAAATTAACCTGATGTTAACTGGCTCTATAGCAAAAGTATGGGTTCAGTCTGAGTTGATGCCTTATATAAATGTTACCAACACAGCAAGTGGTGGAAGTGTGCGAGAGCTCTAGTCACTGCTTATATATAGACAAAGTCACAGCAAGAGGGGACAGCAAAGCAGGGTATCGGTGTACCGTTGTCGCGAGTGAAGAGGTTTGGCAGGAAACTTTTTTTAATTTTACCTTGAAAATTTGTGGCTGAATGCTGGTCAAAAAAAAAGCCCGCTATTTACGGGCTCTTTGACTCAAAAATAAATTAGATGAATTAATCTTTTGTGAAAATTAATGCAGCGCCTACTTTGAGTAATTCTCTTACTTGTTCTGCTGCTTTATCTCCATCATATCCAATTATAAAGTCTGTTCCGCTATTACGTTTAACAAGTTTGAATTTTGTACCTGATGCAAACATATACGTAAAGCCGAACCCAATTGCCGAGGATAGAGCTATTCTACCGTAAATAAAAGGTGAAGCGACATCTTGAGAAAGTGCTTTATCTTGCTTCTTAGGTTTAAAAGGGTATTCAACACCATCTGAGCGAGACTTTTCTTTATCTTCAACAGTCAAGTCAGTAATTAAAGATGCTTCAGCGATTAAACTAATAAGTTGAGCGTGGCTTTTACTAAGGTAATTGTGAGACTCTATCATTTGAATCAATTGATCGTTAACAGTTAATGGTCTGCCTTTAGTGACTGTCCATTCACCGTTTTCTAAAGTAACAGTACATTCCAGCTTAGTATCAAAATCATTTTCAGTGACTTCTGCACTATCGGTTGAAATACTGCTCATATCGAGTAGTTGATTACTTTCCCAGCTTCCAGTTGCTATGTAAAACTTCACTTTAGGTTTGATTTTATATGTTTCTCCGGGTTCTGGAGACCAGGAATACCCCATGAAACCTTGCTGACTTTGTACACCAAAGGTGAGGCTAGGATACCACGAGTATTTTTCTTCGTCGTTTTGTGCAAATGGATCCACTTCTACTTCCACTTTTCCAGGATCTGCCGTTCCTGATACTGGGCTCGATAGATCTGGGCCTAAGTGTTCATCTGAGATGGTAAATGCTGCAGTAAGACCATCTGTGAGATCTACTTTTTCTGTTATTGAGGATTCTATTACTGTATTTAGTCCTACAGCATTATTTGAACATCCAGCTTCAGTTGAGTATTGAAGTGGGATGGTAAAGCTATTTAATTGTTTGGTGTTATTCGGTTTGATTGTTATGTAGGCTGATGAGTTCAAATATAAGTCTGAAGAAAATGTATCTTCTGGTTCGCTTAAAAAAGCCCAGAATTGTTTTTTTGAGGAGGTTTTGTTAACGATAAAAATTTTATAATTATCCATGATTATATCCTTTAAATTCATTAATTATTATGGAGTGAATTCCAGTTTTTCTTTACCTCAGTATTGAGGAGATTTGATTATTGTATTTTTTTCAATTAAATAATTGTTTATATGTGGGTGTTTTTTGTGATTTTCTATATTTTAAAGGTGTTGTTCCCATTTGTTTTTTAAAACTATGATTGAATGCACTTTGGTCGTTGTATCCAATACGTAGTGCAACTTCAGAAATAGGAATGTCAGTATTGGATAATAACCAAATGCTATGATTGATTTTCAGCTTTCGGATATAATCCGATGCTGAACATTGGTGTTCAAATTTGAAGTATTTATCAATATGTGTAACGCTAACAGACAGGAAAGAAGCTATTGACTCTACTGTGATTGATCTGTCCATGTTTTGAGTTACATACATCGATACATGAGAGGAGAGACTGCTATTAATATCCCATAGATCAAGATAGCTTGTAATAGATAGTTGTTGAAGTGTTTGATTCAATTCTTCGTAATTTATCGGCAAAATTAGAGCTGTAACATTTTTATAATAATATGCTTCTTTTCGCTCATTGTTGTTTGATAAATACAGTATCCACCAAGTATTCGGAGAGCTCTCTTTTTTTTTAAAATATTCTAGTGTTGATATTATTATGGTTTTACCATCATGTTCTTTTTTTGATACTGCCTCTAGGTTTTCTTTAATGCATGTTTTTTTGATGTCATTGATTTTATAAATTATTTTCATGTTTTTAGCGTCCGTATCTTTTTTAAACAAAATATTTTATCAACTAAAACTTACCATATAATAATTCAATTCAATTTTTATTTAATTAACCTCATTTTTCTTTTATTAATTAATGTATGGTTTGCTTTTTTTTTATTTTTATATTGTGAAAAACATCATTTTTTTTGTGTTTTTTTCATAACACATAAAGAATGCTGCTAATAATTTTAGAGATTAATTTGCCAATTGACTCTATCCGCATCTGGGCTAGCATTCTTCATGGAGAACTTGGAGTCAAAACTTGGAGGCAAAACTTGGAGTCAAAACTTGGGGTCAGATGAAAAATAGCTCTGAATCTTCATCGGCTCCAAATAACTACGCCAAAGCTATGCCACTGCCCAACAAGCCTGCCAAGACGACCTCATCAAAAGCCAACGTCAAGGTACCAGCGTCACACACGACGCTCTTATTGACTAGATACGGGCAACCCAAACCTCCTCGCCAAGGGCATCCTTACCCTAAACGACACCTTCCCACCCGAAATGAAAGGCAACTGGTCCATCGACAAAATCACCGCAAGAGGCGACAGCAAAGCAGGGTACAGGTGTTCGGTTGTCGCGAGTGAGGTTGTTTGAGTTTGTGGGGATTGATGAAAATTTATGTATGCATATACAGTTTATTTTTTGAAGTGATCTCATTTTTGCGCGTTTAGCCATTTAAATGATTGTGCTATACGTTTTTTGTACTAATCTTGATTGATAAAAATATTTAGTGTTAATGGGTGAATGAAATAACGCACACGCTTTTTTTCCCAGTTTTAATTTCTTTGAATTGCTTTATATGATTTTTATTATTCAATGATTTATAAGGTTTTTGTGAAGGTCTTGAAACTTTCTAAACACGCATGCGCATTATTAAAATACTAGTGTTGTAATCAAACTATGGAGTGTAAAATGGAATTAGGTGCATTTTCAGTAAGTTTATCGGTTAATAATATCGAAGAGTCGAAAGTTTTTTATCAAAAGTTGGGTTTCGAGATAGTTGGTGGAGATCAATCTAAAAACTGGTTAATACTTCGAAATGGCGATCACATAATAGGATTATTTCAGGATAAGTTTGAAGGTAATATCATGACTTTCAATCCAGGCTGGAGTAGCAAATGTAAGCCATTAGAATCTTATACTGATGTTAGAGAACTTTTAAAAGAGTTTGAAGCTCAAGGTGTCAATATAATACAAGAATCTATTTCGGGTGAAAGTGGTCCTTCGAGTTTCTCTATTAAAGATCCTGATGGCAATTCAATCCTGATAGACCAGCATGTATAAACAACACTAACAAGCACTTCAAACGGAAGCAGCCACGGTTTATTTTCTCCATTGACCCGCCCCCAATCTTGATCTAGTATTTCTCTTGCACTGGCAAAATCCAGTGCCGGGATTCGAACCCCGTTTATACCGAAGCGGCCTAAAACACGCACCGCGTGTTTTTTTGTGGCCGGAGTCCGCCTGTTATGGTGGGTCTTTGTTGGGCAACCTTCGGGTTGGCCGTTCCTTCGGGCGGTAGTTCGAACCTGATTTAGACTCACCACCTTATTGAGATTCGAACCTCACGAGGTGGTCAAAACTTTGACCGAAGGAGGCCATCGATGGCTATGCAACTTATTCCGCTTCATACTCGCTCTATCAACGATCAAACCCTTGATACCGTAAACGCCCGTGAACTTCACGCCTTTTTAGAAGTAGGCAGATATTTTGCTAACTGGATTAAAGTTCGTATAGATAAATATGGCTTTGTAGAAGGCGAAGATTTTACGGTTATTTCCCGCTTGCCAAATTCGGCAAGCGGGAATCGTGGCGCTACAAAAGAGTATTTCGTCACCCTAGACATGGCCAAAGAACTTGCCATGGTCGAACGCAACGACAAGGGCAAACAAGCCCGCCGCTACTTCATCGACTGCGAAAAACAACTCCACGAGCAAAAACAACTTCCCGCCACCACGCCCAACACGGCAACCCTCGAAACCAGCTTCCAAGAAACAGAAAAGTACCAACTCCTCAACGACATGGTGAAAGCCATGAAACTGCAAAGCAACCCCGTCGTCATCCCCTCTAAAGAACTCGTCGACTTAATCCAAGCCGTCCGCATGTACCAAACCCAAATCGCCCAGCTACGCACACCAGACTGGGTAAACGACAACATCACCCGCGTCAAAGACCTCGCCCAACGCAACTTCACAGATTTCTAAACGACAGGCACAAAAAAGCCCACTTATGTGGGCTTTAGTTGTTGTTTTTAAATGCTTTTGACGTTATTTTCACTAACTTAAGTTGATGGTAATAGCCATTATTAAAAGTAACTATTTATGTTAATTAATTTAGAGGGACGTTATGTTTGAACAGCTTAGGGAAAAGTATCAGGAGCATGCAGATAGACTTGAAGCTTCATATATAAAATCAAATGAACTTGGGCTTTCGCCTTCATATCTCCCTTATAAAGAGTTTGATAAATCCGTTTTAGAGAATTTATATCAAATCGTTGATATGGTTAATCCTTTCTTAAACTATGACAATGTGCCTGGTGCCTGCTTGTATGCCCATTTTGAGTTAAAAAAAGCTTTTGCACATTACGGGTATCATTCTGAGTTGGTTTTTGGGGATGTTCTTGTAAATGGGGCTCCGCACATGGGGTGTGATATTGAAGATCTAGAATCCCAGTTAATCGAAGGTATCACTAATAAAGGTCAAAAGGTGCATTGCTGGCTGTTAATGGATAGCGGTTTATTTTTTGACGCTACACTAATTAGAGATGTTATTGGCGGAGAGCATGCGGGCGAATCCTTGGGTTTTGGTTTTTCGCGTTATGATGAGGGCATTGTTTTTGAGCATAAAGCGATGTTGGTAGGTGAAGAATTTATTCGAAGAACGAATCCATTGGTTTATAAATAGAGCCAATACAAGTGAATTTGCTCATTTCAGGCACAGAGAATAATAAAATGAGCACTTGTGCAAAAAGCTCAATAGTATGGGCTTTTTGTACAGACAGTGATTTCTTATGAGCACTTGTTAGCCTATATCTCATCCACAAATTCTGTGAGTTTGGGGCCAGATGAAAATTAGCGATACATCTTCATCTGACTTCTATTATCAGATATTACAGACACTCATTCGACCATATCGCTTCCACAAACTCAGGGTGATCGATAAACGGATTACTAAGAATTTGGGGTCAGATGAAAAATAGCACTGAACCTTCATTGATCCCAAATAACTACGCCAAAGCTACGACAACACAACCACCGCCCAACAAGCCTGCCAAGACGACCTCATCAAAAGCCAACGCCAAGGCACGCTAGATACGGGCAACCCAACTCGTCGCAGAAGGCATCCTCACCCTAAACGACCCCTTCCCACCGGAAATGAAAGGCAAATGGTCCATCGACAAAGTCACCGCACGCGGCGACAGCAAAGCAGGGTATCGGTGTACTGTGGTCGCGAGTGAGGTTGTTTGAGGTGTTTTGGTGCCAGAATGGCACCATGTTGACAGCTTTGTGCTTTTGGTGTCATAATGGCACCAAGTAGTATTCTTCTGCTTATTTTGTAATTTCTTTAACTAACTAGGAGTAATAAAAATGAATAGATTGAAAATGAAAGCCGTAACTTAGCGATTTTAGGAGTTGATACGAAACAGAAAACACACAGAAATTTTGGCTGAACTATGAGTAAGCCAAGGAGTAAGCGATGACTATATCTCATGTACAAGAAAATGTGCGACTCGTTGCTCGAGCGCCAAAAGATGTTCAAGAGATCATTACTAATGCGGCGGAATTGTCCGGTGCTTCAATGTCTCAGTTTATGATTGATGCAGCCTTAGATAAGGCAAAGGAAGTGGTAGAACGAAGTAGACTACTAATGCTGTCTATGGAAGGGGCTAACCGATTTTTTGAAGCATTAGACAATCCGCCAGAGATTAAACATCTTGATGACGCTTATGAAGCGCTAAAGGGTTATGAGAATGGCAGTGTCACCTTTAAAAGAAAGCCACAATCGTAAACGATTCGATTGTGGTAATGAACGAATTAACAAGTTTTTAAAAGAATCTGCGAACAGTGCAGCAAAGCGCAATCTGTCTAGGACGTTTGTTCTGGAAGGAAGCGATGAAACAGACATTGCGGGCTTCTACTCGCTCAGCAATATTGAGGTCAAAGTTCCTGTTCCTCATAAACTTTACAAGAAATACCCTAACCCATTGCCCGGCGTGACATTAGCGAGAATGGGCGTGGATGAAGATTACCAAGGGCAGGGCATCGCCAAGATAATGGTAATCGATGCAATGAGGCGAACATTGCTGATAAACGAGAACATGGGCGTCGTAGGGCTATTTGTTGACGCTAAAGACGATGACCTCGTTAAATTTTATCAACATCGCGGCTTTATCTTCCTTCAGAAGGAAGAACACACCTCCAAACTTTGGATGCCGATCAACGCCATTGTGACTTTCTTCAAAGATCGAAAATAACCTATTAAGGCATTAATCCATTGCGGGTTGCTGCCTTAACTATTTCCTATTAAAAGCCTACCTAAACGACACCTTACTGATAGATTAAGTCTGGCATGTTTTCTGGTGAGCATTGTTGCCAGCTTCATAGTGGAGCTTTAGGCAAAAAACGGTGCGTGTGATTTGGTCTTTAGAATTGAATTCTCTGATCGGGTGTCATTCGTTGAGTTTGTTATTTTTTACATACTCGAAAGCAATAAGCTGGTTTCACTGTTTAAGATGCCATTGACTTCTCGAACTCGGCGCAGTACGCGGTCGAATTCTCCTAGGCTGGTGGTTTGCAATTCGGCAATCAAATCCCAAGCGCCGTTGGTGGTATGTAGCGTCACGAGTTCAGGTATGCCGCGTAGTTTTTTGATGACTTGCGAGGTCGATTGTCCTGCAACTTCGATCATCATCATGGCGCGCACGGTTTCTTTTTCCACTTCCTTATGCACTCGCACCGTAAAGCCCAATATCACGCCGCTGGAAACCAGTCGATCAAGGCGGTTCTGTACGGTGGCTCGGGACACTTTCAAGATTTGAGAAAGATAGGAAATAGAGGCGCGGCCATCTTTGCGTAATTCGGCGATCAAGGCGCTGTCGAGGGAGTCATAAATATAGGGTGTCATGATTACCACTGAGCAAAAAGTTGGGTTAGCAATAAAATTGTACAATTCGATAATTGCGACATATCAAAGTGCAATAAATGCTGTCTAATTTTATAAATTACTGACATTTTAAACAACACTAGCACTCTTTAAGATGAGCATCCACTCCACTGATGCTATGAGAGATGTGTTACATGACAAACATTATTGTTCATTCCCAGCCACCAGAAGCCATTGTGATGGTCCGGCCTCACTGTTTCGTTTCCAACCCTGAAACCATGGCGGACAACGCTTTTCAGCGAATGAGTTATGCCGAGTCTGCCTCGCTTTCCGCTTATGACGAAGTAACTCAAGCGGTGGAAACTTTGAAAGCAGAAGGGGTGACGGTGCATTTGTTTGAAGATACAAGTAACGCCACACCAGACTCGGTGTTTCCTAACAATTGGTTTTCTACACATCATCACGGCACCTTGGTTAAGTACCCAATGTACGCACCCAATCGTCGTAAAGAATACCGCCAAGACGTCATGGATTATTTAATCGAAGCGTATGATTATTCCAGCATAATTGACCTTCGCGATGCGGCTGACCAACAGGCTTTTTTAGAAGGTACGGGGTCGATTGTGTTTGATCACCGGAATAAGGTTGCGTACGCCGCGGCGTCGAAACGCACACACGAACGTTTGTTTTATGAATTATGCGAGTCAATCGGCTATCACGGCGTGTTGTTTGATGCGTCGGATGAAAACGGTATTCCTGTGTATCACAGTAATGTGTTGATGTGCATTAGCAGTCAGTTTGTCATGATCGGCATGGACATGGTGGCGTCAAAAGATCGCGAAAGGCTTTATCAGTTATTTGAGTTGGGCGGTTTGTCTGTGATCGAATTGAGTCATCAGCAAATACGGCAATTCTGTGGTAACGCGATTGAGTTAAAAGGCAAAGCAGGGCGTTTACTGGCGCTGTCTTTAACAGCATTTAATGCGCTGACGGATTCACAAAAAAAGCAGATTCAGCAATCGAACACATTGGTGCCATTGGCGGTACCCACTATTGAATCGGCTGGTGGTTCGGTGCGTTGCATGATCGCCGGTGTGCATCGTCTTGTTGGTTAAATGAAATTTTTATAAGACGTGCTGCAAAGAATCCGTGAAAAGAAGCAGTAAAACAGCCAAAGCAACCGCGCCGAAGGTGGGGGTGATTTGCTTTGGCGGATCTATCAATCGTTGGTTTTGAACTTCATGGAAATGGAGTTCACGCAATGACGGATATTGTTTTCGGTGAGTCTTTCGCCTTCAAATACATGGCCAAGGTGGCCTTCGCAGTTCGCACAAACGATCTCGACACGACGACCATCTGCGTCTGGAACACGCTTGACGGCGTCTTTGATTTCATCGTCAAAACTCGGCCAACCGCAATGGGAAACAAACTTATGTTCAGAGGTATAGAGTGGCGCGTCACATTGGCGACAAACGTATAAACCGCCTTCCATTGTGTCTGTGTATTCTCCAGTAAACGGGCGTTCTGTGCCTTTATCAAGAATGACGCTGGCTTCGGCTGGCGTCAGTTGGTTGTAGGGTTTACTCATATCAATTCACTCTCTTGCCACGATGGCGGGACTTTATTAACGTAAATTATGGCATGCCTTATCTTAGGATACTAAGACAATAAAATGGACGATGAGTTCTATCCGGCAATAAAAAAGGAGCGCTCCCTCCTTCGATTGTACTTTGCCTATTTCGATTACACGGCAGGGCGTTCATCGTACTGTGGCTTGTCGTCGCAGATGTCGTACCATTCGGCTTTTGAACCGACAAAAATATGCGACGACGGTTTTCCTTCAATTTTGGTATCCAGCGTACCAATGCGTAAACGCAGTAATTCTGGCATGTGAGGTCGACGGCTATACAGTGGAGAGGCGCATTGTTTGCAAAAAACACGGAAAACATTTGGCGTTGACTCGTATTCTGCCAATAGCTCTTTGCCTTTCAAAAGTACAAATGCCGTGGTTGGAATGGCGGCATTGGCCGCAAAAGCAGAACCATTGGCTTTGCGGCATTTTTGACAATGGCACTGCATGATATCACCGAGTTCGCCACGAATTTCGTATTGAATACCATTGCATAAACAGCTTCCTGATAACATAAGGTTCTCCTGATGATTGCTGTGTTTCGTGTATTTTAAGGTGTGCTTTTATGGCTAAAGTAACATTGATTATTACGTTGGAACAACCGTACTTTGCATGATGTGGATTGCATAAAACCGTGTTTGTTACGTGTTTGTGACGCGCCTGTTCAGCTCGCTTGATTTCGCCATTGTTGACGAAACTTCAAAGGTGAAAGGCGTTTGAAGTTTTTAAACTGGCGGTTGAAGTTAGATTGATTTAAAAAGCCGCTTTTTTCTGCGATCAGTGCGACAGGCAGTTCGCTGCTGATCAATAAAGAGCAAGCGTGGCCGATCCTGACTTCATTAAGGTATTGATTAAAACTCTGCTGCATATTGGTTTTGAAAAAACGCACAAAATGACTGGTGCTCATGGCGCTCACTTTTGCAGCGTCGGCTAATTGAATGTCGTCTGCGAAGTGGTCATGTAACCAACGCAATACTTGGCTGAGTCTGTGTTGTTGGTTGGCGTTGGTTTGTTGAGTATGAAATTTAGAGCTAGCGAGTTTCTTGTGCGGCTCCTTTTGTAAACAGGCCAATATTTCAAGTAAAAGCGTGAGTTTTCGAGCGTCGTCCGCTTGAATCATGTCGATAAATCGAGGGCGAAGCTGGCGAGCAATGTTGTCTGAAAATTGGATACCCTGATGTGCTTGATTGAGCTTTTCTTTTAGCAAATTCAATTCTGGAAATAACGTCACCACATTGTCGATCCAAGCATGACTGAACCATAAAACGATCACGCTAATGGGTTTGTTGCTGTCGAGTTTGCGTTGAGAATGCCAAGTGTGTGGCAGGTTTGGACCGATCAGCGTTAAGTCGTTGTCCGCGTATTCTTCAATATTGTCTCCAATATAGCGCTTTCCTGCGCTGTTTATAGAAAACGTCAGCTCATATTCTGGATGAAAATGCCACTCGAACGGGATTTCGTCTAACTCCCTAAGCAAAAATTGCCAAGAAGTTTGCGCTTTGGATAAGAATTCTAAATGGGCTTTCATGACATTATTGGCACTTATCAATCATTGGTATCGATAATAATGATCAGATAGTACTTAAATGCAAGCGTATTTTGTCAAAATGACGGCTCAATCTCATTACACTTAACGTAAGAAGCACAGCATCAAAAATAAAAGGTAAATGCGATGTCAGATAACGTTAACACACCGGGGAATCGATCAGCGGGTCGTCATGTTGGCGCCGCGCTTAGCGATATTCAAAAACAAATGCCGTTGCGCGTTTTGTCTGAAGCACAATTCCGCCACTGGCAAGAAAAAGGCTATGTGGTTATTTCCAATGCGATTAGCGCATCCGATGTGCAAGCCACCGTCGACTTTCTTTGGGCGTTTCAGGAAATGTCTTCGTCCGATCCAGACAGTTGGTATGCACCTCAACGGTTAGATCACGCCATGACAGAACTGAACAACTCAGGAATGGTTGAAGCGTATCACCATCAAACATTGTGGAATAACCGCCAAGCACAACGTGTGTATGATAGCTTTGTGGATATTTGGGACAAAGAAGCCTTGTGGGTCACAATTGACAGAGCCAATTTGAATCCACCCAATCGAGCGGGTCGTGAGTTTTCGGGCTTTATTCATTGGGACAGCGACACGTCACAAACGCCGTTGCCGATTAGTGTGCAGGGTGTCTTGGCACTTTCTGATACCGATGACGAAACGGGCGGTTTTCAATGCGTACCAGAATTGTATCGGGATCTGACGGTTTGGCGAGAAAGCCAGCCGCTGGATCGTGACCCTTTTAAACCGGACTTAACCGG
Source organism: Marinomonas profundimaris (assembly GCF_000508165.1). Lineage (GTDB taxonomy): Bacteria > Pseudomonadota > Gammaproteobacteria > Pseudomonadales > Marinomonadaceae > Marinomonas > Marinomonas profundimaris. The sequence goes on from NZ_AYOZ01000002.1 coordinate 11,744, forward strand.
CTACCAAGCCGAGTCTGTTGCCATGAAGGCAGGTGATTTACTAATTTTTAATGGTTTGCTGCCTCATGGTATTCGCCCGAATACGTCTGACCGAGTGCGCCTCGCGCAATATATTTCGATGAGTCCCGCCTCGGATGATGAATCCGTTCGTGAGTGGCGATTGGACTGCTTCGAACAAAAATCGCCCCCAATAGGCTACGCGTTTCCTGGTGACCCACGACAATGGGAAAAAACGGCCTATCCCAGTGCGACATTGTCGCCTTTGGGTGAAAAACTGCTGGGGCAAAAGGCGTGGTAAATACTATTGAAGTTACCGAATAGAGGAAAGGGTCGGGTAATTCAAATACTAGGAGACTTAAAGCGCCGTTGAATGAGGTTGAGCGCGGATTTCGGTAATTACATTGATTTCACTAAGTTGTGCTGGTTACACTGGATGAAGACATTAGATTATCCAATATGATTCTAAGGAGCCACGTGTGAGCCAGACATTTGATTCAATATTTAAACAAGACGTTAAGCGGATTCATTATCAAATTGATGTATTAGATTCGAATAAAAGCCATATTCACGTTGTCATTTGGCCGACATTTTCTGGTTTGAGTGATTTTGAAAAAAGCGTCGCGGATCAGATCGCAGCGTTTGGCTTCTCAGTGACCGCGATTGACTTATACGGTCAAGACAAGAACCCTGTGGCGCTGGATGAAAAACGGGCAAAAATGGGAGCGTTGCTGGCAGAAGCAGAGCCTTTGCATGCGCTGCAACATGAACTCACACAGTCTGCTTGCGATGGCATACAGACTAAAACCATCGTTCATGTCGGGTTTTGTTTAGGCGGTCGATTGGCGTTAGAAGCTGGATTGCATTTTGAGGGCAGCGCAGGTGCGGCGAGTTTTCATGGGTTGATGAGCTTCTTTCGCGCTCAATCAGAAGACAAAGCCAATACCAAGGCCAAAATATTGGTGCTGAACGGACATCAAGACCCATTAGTACCAGAAGGCGATGCACAAGAAGCAAAACGCTATTGGACGAGTTTAGGAATGGATTTCCAGTTTGTGGATTTCAGTAACACCGTGCATTCATTTATGTTGCCAAGTGCCAACAACCCTGATCACGGAAGCCAATATAATCCGCTGACAGCGCAGCGTTCGTATCTTTATTTGGCGAATTTTTTAGAAGAGTTTGTTTAGGAGAAAATAAGTGAATTAACGCCTCGCATAGATGCTCTATGCGAGGCTTTTTATTCACTAACGTACTGGCACTGGACGGTTAACCAAGGCTTGGCCGTCACGATTAAACAAGTAGCAGTCTTCTTTTTTGATGCCAACTTGGACGTTTTCGCCATGTCGAGTCAGGTTTGAACCGCTGACTTCGATAGTGAGTTTGTGTCCTTCAAATTGACCATAAAGATAGGTTAAGCCACCAAGGTGTTCTGCGACGTCAATATCAATGGACAAAGTCACGTCTGCGTCTTGAGGGTTTTCTTTGACGTGTTCTGGGCGAATGCCCAGCTTGACGGATTCGTTGACGGAGATTTTTGTACCATCTACTTCGAGTGCCATTTGCTGTCCAGCAATCTCAATAATCGCGATGTCTTGGCGGTCGATGCTGATGACTTTACCATCGAGAAAGTTCATTTTTGGTGAGCCAATAAATCCTGCCACAAATTCGTTGGCAGGGTTGTGATAAAGCTCGAGAGGCGAACCAACTTGTTCCACATTACCGGCGCGCAATACCACGATTTTATCGGCTAAGGTCATGGCTTCTACTTGATCGTGCGTCACGTAAACCATGGTGGCTTTGAGTTTGTTGTGAAGTTGAGCGATTTGAATGCGCATGTCGACGCGCAATTCGGCGTCTAGGTTAGACAGAGGCTCATCAAACAAGAAGACTTCTGGTTGACGAACAATCGCGCGACCAATCGCGACACGTTGGCGCTGACCACCAGACAGTTGTTTTGGTTTGCGGTCAAGCAGTTCGTTGAGTTGCAAAATATTCGCTGCGTTGCTGACTTGTGCTTTAATTTTTTCAGGATCAACGCCGTTCATGCGCAAGCCGAAACTCATGTTTTCTTCGACCGTCATGTGAGGGTAGAGCGCATACGATTGGAACACCATGGCAACCCCGCGATCGGCTGGCGCAACGTTGTTCATGTTAACGCCATTGATCTCGAGTTTTCCGTTTGTGATGTCTTCAAGCCCAGCTATTAAGCGCAGTAGCGTGGATTTACCACAACCAGATGGGCCTACAAAGACCACAAATTCACCGTCGTTTAGGTCTAGATCGACGCCATGAATTGTCTCGATATCATGAAACCGTTTGATGACGTTTGTTAGTTTTATCGTCGCCATAATGGACTTTCCTATACTAGTTAGAGGCCATGGCCCCCATTCGGGTGGATACTTTCTTACAGGCGTCTTTGACCAATGTTTGAAAGTGTTGGAAGCGTGCTTCGTTTACTCGAAATTTTGGTGCAGTAATACTCAGCGCCGCAATGGGTTCGTTTCTGTGGTTCAAAATGACAGAAGCGGCGCATTGAATGCCTTCTTCGTGTTCTTCTAAATCCAACGATATTTTGCTTTCACGAATTCTGATAAGTGCATTTCTTAACATGGCTTCGTTAATAAGCGTGGCGTCTGTGTGCTTGATAAATGTTTGTTCTTTGATTGCGTCGGCCAGTAAATCTTCGCTGAGAAACGCCATCATGGCTTTACCAACACCCGTGCAATAAGCCGGGCCTTTTTTACCGACAGCAGAAAAAAGTCGCAAGCTTTTCTGGCTTTCCAGTTTGTCGATGTAAATCACATCGCCTCGATCCAGTACGGCAAGGTGAATGGTTTCGCCTGTCTCATTCCACAGATGTTTCATTTGATCCGCGGCAATGTCGCGCACATCAATTTTTGACCACGCTTGATGGGCCAGTTCTAACAATCCGTAACCTGGGTGATACAGCTGTGTGGCTTCGTCAAAACGAATCAAGCCTTTGTCCGTCAGCGACATCAATGTGCGATGCGCGGTGGCTTTTGGGAGGTCGGTTTTATCGACCAGTTCTGCAAAGCGTAATGGCACAGGCGTCATGCAAACTTCTTGCAATAGGCTAAGTGCTTTGTCTAGCGATGAGCCTCCGCTCTTAGTTTCCAAGTCTGCCATAGGTGTTTTCCTTGTTATTTTTATGGGGTCAAATTGGACCAAATTAGCGCGCTGAAAAAATGTTCTAAATTCAGTATTGCAAAAAATGGAACTTTATTCCATTATTTTATTAGACGAATTATCTGCCCTCACATTTAGCGTTGGATTACAGATAGTAAGTAGGGCAATAAATTAACGAATAAAAATAAGAGGTATGTGCGCCATGCAGAAACTGCATAGCAGACAACAACAATGGATGCCGGTTTTGTTCTTAGCGCCAGCTGTCATTTTGTTTGTGGTCTACGTTATTTTTCCGATTCTCCAGAGTATCTGGTTGAGTTTTTATGAGTGGGATGGCATTGGCGAAAAAACCTTTGTGGGTTTTAGCAATTACATCGAACTCTTCGATGACTACCAATTCTGGGTGGCACTAAAAAACAATCTCTATTGGATGGTGTTCTTCATGCTGGCGCCGCCAATTGGTTTGGGAATAGCTTTGTTTCTGAATCAAAAAGTCATGGGTATACGCCTTGTAAAATCCATGTTTTTCTTTCCTTTTGTCATTTCACAAGTTGTCGTCGGCTTAGTTTTTTCGTGGTTTTACGATCCTTCTTTTGGTCTTTTCAATAAAGCACTTGGCTTATTTGGTATGGAGCCAGTCGCCGTTCTGTCCGATGAAAATTGGGTGACATTCGGCATCATAGTCGCGGGGCTTTGGCCGCAAATTGCCTATTGCATGATCTTGTATCTCACGGGCTTAAATAACCTCAGTCCAGACCAAATCGAAGCGGCACGTTTGGATGGCGCGCATGGCTGGAAAATGCTTCGTCATGTGATTCTTCCTCAGCTAAAACCCGCCACATTCATTGCGATTGTGGTGACGGTGATTGGCGCGCTGCGTAGCTTTGACCTTGTGGCGACCATGACCAGCGGCGGGCCGTTTGGTACGTCCAGTGTGTTGGCTTACTTCATGTATGAGCAGTCCATTTTTAATTATCGAGCGGGTTACGGTGCGGCAATAGCAACTGTGTTGTTCCTGATTATGGATATTTATATTGCCTACTTCTTGTGGCGCATGCTGAAGAGTGAGAAAGCCTAATGTTTCCAACACCTATTGAAAAAAGATCCTTACCTTTTAATTTAAGTTATCGCGTTGCCGTATGGATTTCGCTGTTCCTGTGGTTGCTGCCATTGTTGGCGGTTTTGCTGACCTCAGCACGGTCAACCGCCGACATTAATGCCGGTAATTACTGGGGCATTCCGTCCGAATGGATGCTGTTTGAAAACTACACCATGGTGTTCACCGAAACGCCAATGTTGCGCTATTTATTGAACTCTATTTTGATCACGGTGCCGGCAGTCATTGGCGCGGTTGCCTTGTCTACCTTGGCGGGCTATGCGCTGGCCAAGTTCAAGTTTCGGGGCAATGTGGCTTTATTCGCGGCGTTTATCGCGGGAAATTTTGTACCATTTCAAATTCTAATGATTCCGGTGCGTGATTTAACCATTGGCATGGGGTTGTACGACACGGCGACGGGTTTGATCCTTTTCCATGTCGCGTTTCAAACAGGGTTTTGTACCTTGTTTATGCGCAACTTTATTGTGGGCTTGCCAGATGAATTGATCGAAGCGGCGCGCGTTGAAGGCGTGAGCGAATGGCAGATTTTCTGGCATGTTGTCTTGCCGTTGGTGCGTCCCGCTTTGGCGGCGTTGTCGGTGCTGATTTTTACCTTTATCTGGAATGATTACTTTTGGGCATTGGTGCTAGTACAGAGCGATGAAGTGCGTCCTATTACCGCCGGCATCAGTGCGTTAAAAGGTCAGTGGATGGCGTCTTGGCAGTTGATTGCAGCGGGCTCTATTGTCGCGGCATTGCCTCCGGTTATCTTGTTTTTCGCCATGCAACGACACTTTATTGCAGGCTTAACATTGGGTGCGACAAAAGGTTAATCATGATGAAAAATAATGTAGACATGAACTTTTATCGCCAAGATCAGCAGGGCAAAACCTTGGTCATTGCTTGCCCACAACAGGGCGCACCGGAGTTGGTTTTTTTTGGTGATGCATTGCCTGCGACAACCGATTTGGCGAGTCTGTATTTGTCGAAACAAATGGCCATTCCGCAAGCCATGTTGGACAAGCCCGCACCTATGTCTTTGATTCCCGAAGCGGGCCGAGGTTGGTTGCAATCGCCCGCGGTGGAAGCCAGCGCGGAAGATCGCCCTGTCTGGTCGGCGTGTTGGGTATTAGTTGACGTAAATGAAACCCAAGCTGGATTGTCAATTCGCTTAGAAGACAATGTGGCTCAGCTTGCACTTACACTGGATATTGGGTTGTTGTCATCGGGCGTGTTGCGACAACAATTAACCTTGACCAATCAAGGTCGGGGCGATGTGACGGTTCAGCGCTTGGCGTGTACTTTGCCGGTGGCGAGTCATTATGTTGAACGCATGGGTTTTTATGGCCGTTGGTGCCAAGAATTTCAGCAAGAGCGCAGCGATTGGCAATCGACTTGGTTGCAAGAAAACCGTAACGGCCGTAATTGTCATGCGAACTTTCCTGCGGTAATTGTCGGCGAACAAGGTTTTGGCGAACAGCAAGGCGAGCTGGTCGGCGCGCATTTAGCGTGGAGCGGCAATCACAGATTAAAAGCCGATTACACAGTAGAAGGCCATCGTTATTTGCAAGCGGAAGCCTTGTATTTGCCGGGCGAGATTGTTTTGGCGACGAATGAAACCCTTTCTACACCAGAATTTTTATCCAGCCACAGCGCTTCTGGTTTGAACACCATGAGTCAACAATTCCATCAAGAAGCGCGCCAGCGTTTGCATCTTTCAAAACCCCGTCCTGTGCATCTCAATACTTGGGAAGCATTCTATTTTGATCATGATATGACTCAACTGAAAGCCTTGGCAAAAGCCGCGGCAGACGTGGGCGTGGAGCGTTATATCCTCGATGATGGTTGGTTCCGTGGTCGTGATCATGACAAAGCGGCGTTGGGCGATTGGTTTGTGGATGAAACAAAATACCCAGACGGTTTGATGCCGCTGATCCGTTACGTCAAAGACGATCTCGGTATGGAATTTGGTTTGTGGTTTGAGCCTGAAATGGTCAATCCAGATTCCGATCTCTTTCGTGCGCACCCCGATTGGGCGTTGCAATTGCCTCAATACAGCGCCGCGTTGGCGCGCAATCAGTTGGTATTAAATCTCGCCAAACCAGACGCTTATCAATACATTCGTGAACGGTTGTTTGCCTTGTTTACGGAGTATCCGATTGATTATGTGAAATGGGATATGAACCGAGATTACACTCAGCCGAGTGGTGATATCGCCCCGCAAGCGCATGCTCAAGTAGGGGCTTTGTATCGGTTACTGGATGAGATAAACCAAGCGTTTCCAGACATGGAAATCGAAAGCTGTTCGTCCGGCGGAGCACGGGTGGACTTTGGTATTTTGAATTACACCAAACGTTTTTGGGCGTCCGATTGCAACGACGCATTAGAGCGCCAGAGCATTCAGCGTGGCTTTAGTTATTTCTTTCCGCCCGAGGTTATGGGCTCTCACATTGGCCCAGATAAAAGCCATACCACCAGCCGAATTCACGATGTGGCATTTCGAGCGGGCACAGCCATGCTTGGGCATTTAGGCATCGAATGGAACTTGTTAGACGCCAATGCAGAGCAAAAAGCGACGATTGCGAATTGGTTGTCTCATTACAAACAGCATCGTGACATTTTGCACCAAGGCAATAATTGGCGTTTATCGAGCGCCGATGGCCGAGCACAAACGCAATGGTCATTAAGCCAAGATCGCAGGCAAGGTTTGGCGGTTTACAGTCAGCTTGCCATGCCAAAACAAGCGCAAACGTTGCCGGTGCGTTTACCCAATTTATTGCCTGAACAGAATTATCGAGTGGTGGTGTTGGAACACAGCCCATTGCCAAGCCACCTTATGAAAGCCTTACCAGCGTGGTGGAAAAAAGACCTTGTTTTGAACGGTGCGAGCTTGAGTCAAGCGGGTCTCCAGTTGCCAATTTTAGACCCCGAATCCCTTATTTTATTAAGCATCCAAGCTGTGCCTTTGGCGGAGAATCATTGAATGAGCGACACGAATAATAAAGACAAAAAGCCACTGCGCAGTCAGCAATGGTACGGAAAACTAGACAAAGACGGCTTTATTCATCGCAGTTGGATGAAAAACCAAGGCTTACCAGATCACAGTTTTGATGGTCGACCAATCATTGGTATTTGCAATTCATGGAGTGAATTGACGCCGTGTAATGCGCACCTGCGTGAATTAGCAGAATACGTGAAACGTGGTGTGTGGGAAGCAGGCGGTGTGCCGCTTGAATTTCCTGTTATGTCCTTGGGGGAAACCCAAATGAAACCAACCGCCATGTTGTTTCGTAACTTGATGAGCATGGACGTAGAAGAATCCATGCGCGCTTACGGCATGGACGGCGTTGTGTTACTAGGCGGGTGCGATAAAACCACACCGGCACAATTAATGGGCGCGTGTTCGGTCGATTTGCCAACCATTGTGGTGTCGTCCGGCCCTATGCTGAACGGCAAATATCGTGGTAAAGACATTGGCTCTGGCACCGACGTGTGGAAATTCAGTGAAGCCGTTCGTGGCGGCAAAATGAGCCTAGACGAATTTATGCGCGCCGAATCGGGTATGTCTCGCTCGCGTGGAACCTGTATGACCATGGGCACCGCATCGACCATGGCGTGCCTAGTGGAAGCTTTGGGCATGTCGTTACCTGAAAATGGCACCTTGCCAGCGGTGGACGCGCGGCGTCAGGCGTTGGCGCACATGACGGGCGGGCGGATTGTCGAGATGGTCAAAGAAGACCTTAAACCGTCTGATATTCTGACCAAATCCGCGTTTGAAAACGCCATTCGTGCCAATGCAGCAATCGGTGGTTCCACCAATGCGGTGGTGCATTTACTGGCGATTGCCGGTCGAGTTGGGGTGGATTTGACCCTAGACGACTGGGATCGAATCGGGGCGGACATTCCATGTTTGGTGGATTTGATGCCATCGGGTCGATTCCTCATGGAAGATTTTCATTACGCGGGCGGTTTCCCCGCCTTGATCCAGCGCTTGAGTCATCTGTTTGATATGTCGGCCAACACCGTTTGCAACGCGAGCTTGGGCGAAATCACTGAAGGCGCAGAATGTTTCAATGAAGAAGTAATTCGTCCGCTTGATAAACCGTTGCGAGCCAATGCTGGCATTGCGGTATTGCGCGGCAATTTGTCACCACAAGGGGCGATTATCAAACCAAGCGCGGCGACGCCAGAATTACTGCAACACACCGGCAAAGCGGTGGTGTTTGAAAACATCGAAGACTACAAAGCGCGCATAGATACGCCGGAATTGGACGTGGATAAAGACTCTATTTTGGTTTTAAAAGGCTGTGGCCCAAAAGGTTATCCGGGCATGCCGGAAGTGGGCAACATGGCGCTGCCAAGTAAGCTATTGGAACAAGGTATTACAGACATGGTTCGCATTAGTGATGCACGCATGAGCGGCACTGCATTTGGTACTGTCGTGCTGCATGTGGCGCCAGAATCCACCATGGGCGGGCCATTGGCGTTGGTGCAGCACGGCGATGAAATTACCCTCGATGTGGAAGGGCGCGGTTTGCATTTGCACATCTCGGACGAAGAGATGGCCCGTCGTAAAGCGGCATGGCAACCAGAAAAAAGTGATTACCATCGCGGTTACGCAAAACTCTATATCGATCATGTAATGCAAGCCGATCAAGGAGCCGATTTGGATTTCCTCGTCGGCAGCAGTGGCTCGAAAGTGAGTCGGGAGTCTCATTAATGATAAATAATAAAAACAAGACGATTTATCCCAGTTTGGCTGGTCGACATGCGCTGGTAAGTGGCGGGGCGTCCGGCATTGGCGAAGCGCTGGTGCGAGCGTTGGCGCAGCAAGGTTGCTTGGTGAGTTTTTTTGATATCGACCAAGCGGCAGGCGATGCGTTGGCAAAAGAGTTGAAAGCGCAGGGTTATCAGGCGCATTTTGATCTGGTCGATTTGACGCAAATTGAAACGCTGAAAGACACCATTCATGGTCGAATGTCGGTGTGGGGAACGATTCGAGTTCTGGTGAATAACGCCGCGAATGATCATCGTCATACGCTGCAAGAGCTAACATCGGAACAATTCGATCAATGCATGTCAGTGAATTTGAAACATCACTTCTTTGCGGCGCAAGCGGTAGCGCCCGCCATGGCAGAAGCGGGTGGCGGCAGCATTATCAACATGAGTTCCAATTCGTGGATGCTTGGGCTGGCGGGTTATCCGGGGTATGTCACCGCCAAAGCGGGTATTTCTGGATTAACAAAAGGTTTGGCTCGTGAGTTGGGCGCGCAAAAAATTCGTGTCAATACGGTGTTGCCCGGTTGGGTGATGACCGAAAAGCAAAAGCGCTTATGGCTAACCCCAGAGGCCGAAGCGGAATTAATGACGCAGCAGTCATTGAAAGAAAAAATTGAGCCAGAAGACGTGGCGGATTTGGTGCTGTTCTTAGGCGCAGACGACAGCCGGATGATTTCTGGACAAAGTCTGGTGGTTGATGGAGGGCGCTTGTAATGACGTCATCAAATTCTGTTTCTCACTCTTTAAGCGGCAACGCGAGCTTTATCGCGGTGGATTGGGGAACCACCAATTTACGCGTTTTTCTGCTGAATCAGCATGGTGATATTCAGGCGCAACGCGACAGTGATCAAGGCATGTTGAAACTGGGCGCGTCGGAATTCGAGACCGTATTAGCGGATTTATTGGACGACTGGCTAACAAGCGATTTACCGATTTACATGGCGGGCATGGTGGGCAGTCGTGGAGGCTGGCAAGAAGTGCCATACCAGCGTTGTCCAATAAAACTTAGTGATTTATCCGAACACCTACATTGGTTAAAAACCGCTTTACCTAATCCCATTGCGATTGTGCCTGGTTTGCAAGGCCAAGGCGTTGCGGGGTATCACGATGTGATGCGTGGTGAAGAGACGCAATTATTAGGCGCAATGGATTGGTTGGAAGCGCAAGGTCGCACTGAGGAAGCCCCTGTTTTTTGTTTGCCCGGAACACACTGCAAATGGGTGCAAATCCAAAACGGTCACGTGACGCAATTTTCGACTTCGATCACGGGAGAGTTGTTTGCGCGTCTCAACGATGAATCCAGTTTGGTCAAAGGGTTGCCTAAGTCCGACGTGTTAAACGAAGGCGCGTTTAATCAGGGCGTATTGGCCAGCCAACAAGGCGGTGGCATTTTGCATCATTTGTTTAGCGCTCGCAGTCGGTTTGTGTGCGGTGAATTGGCTGCCGATGAAGTGAGAGACTACTTGTCTGGTGTGGTGATTGGTCATGATGTAAATGACATTTTAGAATCACTGAGCGCGCCAGAAAGCCCGGTTGTTATTGTCGGAAGCAAAGCATTAAGCGCGCGCTATGCGTTGGCGCTGGCTTCTCGTCAGCTTAAATCTGAGTTTTTAGACGCCAGCGAGGCGAGTATTCGCGGCTTAAAACGTTTGGCGAATAAAGGAGCGAAATGAACATGACACATTCTTTTGATGCACTGATGCAAGAGTTCCCCATGGTGGCCATTTTACGAGGCATTCGAAAAGACGAAGTGGTTGAACATACCCGAGCTCTGATTGACGCGGGCTTTCGTTTGATCGAAGTGCCGCTGAATTCGCCAGAACCGTTTGTCAGTATTCGCTTGTTGCAAGAGGCCTTTGGTGATCAGGCCGTGATTGGTGCGGGTACTGTATTGACCATGGGGCAATTGACCGAGTTGGTCGCTACGGGCGCAAAATTAATGGTGTGTCCGCACACGGATCCTGAACTGATTAAAGCCGCGAAAGTGGCGGGATTATTTGCTATGCCGGGGTTCTTTACCGCGAGTGAAGCGTTTGCGGCGTTGCACGCGGGCGCAGATGCGGTGAAATTGTTTCCGGCAGAAGCCTTACCAACGATCAATGTGGTGAAAGCCTTAGGCGCGGTGATTCCAGCAGACACTTGGTTGTGTCCGGTGGGCGGTGTGACGCCAGAGAATGTGGCCGATTATTTGAAAGTGGGCGCACGTGGTTTTGGTTTGGGTTCTGCCTTGTACAAAAAAGGGCAGTCCGTGGAAACGACGAAAGCCAATGCCTGCGCTTTTATGGCTGCTTGGAAAGCGTATCAGGCTTAATCCCTCGGATTTTCAGGAGAATAAAAATAATGAAGCAAATCAGTACTCAGCGCCATCAATTAGCAGAAGGGCCGTTTTGGAGCCAAGCCGAGCAAGCCTTGTATTGGGTCGACATTCCGGCTTGCCAAGTGTGGTGTTGGCATCAAGCGTCGAATGAAACGCAACATTGGACGCTGCCGAAAAAAGTCTCTGCGGTGTTTACCACTCAGAGCGATCGTCTGTTAGTCGCTCTGTCGGATGAGATTGCGTATTTAGACAAAGTGACTGGCGAGTTAGAACACCTATGTGAGTTAGACACCGACATTGCTGGCAATCGAAGTAATGACGCTAAGTGTGATCCGAATGGCGTGCTTTGGGTTGGCACGATGGACGACGCCGAAAAGGTCGCGTCGGGTCGACTGTGGAAAATCACACCAGAAGGCAAAAAAACGCTCATGTTAGAAGGTATTGGTATTGCCAATACACTGGCGTGGGACGAGTCACGCGGGCGCTTTTATTTTGGCGATTCCATGACGCGAAAGGTGCACGCTTTTCCGTATCCTGAGTTTTATGACGTGCGTAAACAAAAGCCATATTTCGAAGTAGAAGAAGGCATTGGTGCGGACGGTTCTTGTCTCGATTCCGACGATTGCTTGTGGAATGCAAATTGGGACGGCGCTCGCGTGGTGCGCTACAGCCCTGATGGCGAAGTGCTACAAACGATTGAATTGCCTTTTTCTAAGCCAACGTGTTGTGTGTTTGGTGGCGAGAATGGCATGACCTTATTTATCACGTCGGCCAGTGTGGCAACGAGTGATGAAACACTGGCGAATCAACCGTTGGCAGGTCATGTGGTGGCGATTGATTTAACCAAGATGAACATTGCCGGTGCGCCAAGCCAGCCTTTTTCAGGAGCATAGAAAATGAAATTAGGCGTTTGTTATTACCCTGAACATTGGCCAAAAAGCCGATGGGTGGAAGATGCGCAACACATGCAGCGCATTGGTATTGAATACGTTCGTATTGGTGAGTTTAGCTGGAGCACGATTGAACCAGAGCCCAATGAGTTGCATTGGCAATGGCTGGATGAGTCGTTGGACATTCTTCACGCTCATGGCTTGAAAGTGATTTTAGGTACGCCCACCGCGACACCGCCAAAGTGGCTGGTGGATCGTCACCCTTCTATGTTGGCAAAAGACGAGCAGGGGCGAGTGCGAGGCTTTGGCTCTCGACGTCATTACACGTTTGCCAGTCTTGAATATCGGGAAGCGTGTCGTCGAATAGTGACGTTAATGGCGGAGCGCTATGGTCAGCATCCTGCCGTAGCGTCTTGGCAGACCGACAATGAATACGGCTGTCACAACACTATTTTAAGTTACGCCGAAACGGATTTGGTCGCGTTTCGCATTTGGTTGACGGAGAAATACGGCACGATTGCGGCGTTAAATAAAGCGTGGGGCAATGTCTTTTGGAGCATGGATTATCGTTCGTTCGATGAAATTCAATTGCCAAATCTGACCGTGACCGAAGCCAATCCTTCCCATCGCTTGGACTTTCAGCGTTGTTGTTCAGACCAAGTGGTTGCTTTTAATAAGCTGCAAGTGGCTATTTTGCGAGAACATTCTGTGGGCCGTGATTTAGTGCATAACTACATGGGATTTTTTACGGCGTTTGACCATCACAAAGTCGGTCAAGATTTGGATGTGGCGAGTTGGGATACCTACCCACTGGGCTTTTTGGATCAAGAAGCCATTTATACCGAAGAAGAAAAATACACGTATTTACGTGTTGGTCATCCTGACTTTGGTGCGTTTCATCATGATTTGTATCGCGGGTGTGGGAAAGGGCGTTTGTGGATTATGGAGCAACAACCTGGGCCGGTGAATTGGGCACCACATAACCCAGCGCCGGCAAATGGCGCGGTGCGTTTATGGACATGGGAGGCCTTTTCTCATGGCGCGGAACTCGTCTCGTATTTCCGTTGGCGTCAGGCGCCTTTCGGACAAGAACAAATGCACGCGGGTTTATTGCGACCGGATGCACAAGAAGCCGAAGCCGCACAAGAAGCCGCTTTGGTTGCCGGAGAAGTGAAAGCCTTGGCCGAATCGCTTGGGTTGGACGAGGAAGCGTTGATGTCCTTGCCGAGCGCAGGAAAAGTCGCATTGATGTTTGATTACGACGCCTGTTGGTCGTTGGATATTCAGCCTCAATCTCGCGCTTATCGTTATTTATTCTGGTGTTATCGCCTGTATGAAGCCCTACGAGAGTTGGGCTTGTCTGTCGATATCATTTCCAGTGATGCGTCCTTGGATGCGTATGAGTTGCTGGTTTTACCGGCGCAGGCGCATATCTCGCCTGCGCTACAAGCAAGGCTGACTGCGTTTAACGGTGTGCTGTTGGCGGGACCAAGAACGGGCAGCAAAACCGATACGTATCAAATTCCTGACAACCTTGCGCCAGGGCCATTGGCGAGCTTATTGCCGCTGACGGTAGAACGTGTAGATGCGTTACCTAATCACACTCAGCCAGCAGTATCTGGCCGTTGGGGGGCAGGAAATCTAATGCATTGGCATGAACAAATTAAGACGGCGCTACCGTGCTTGCTAAAGGACGATGGTGGCAAACCTGTGTTGATGGGAGAAGGACGGCATTTTTATCTTGGTTCTTGCATCGACAATGGCTTACTAAAAGCGAGTTTGGCTAAGTTGGCCGAAGCCGCAGGGTTGTCGAGCGTTTACTTGCCGAAAGGGGTGCGTGTTCGTGAGCGTGGCAACGTTATTTTTGCTTTTAATTACGCGTCCCACGAGGTGTTTTTTGAACCAGAAGAGGCGGAGTTGGTCATTGGTGACCGCCATTTAGCGGCGGCGGGTGTGTCGATTTGGAAAAAACGTTAGAAAAGCGCAAAAATAAAGTGGAACTTAGTTTCTTTTATTGATTATTCGTTAAAGTTGGTCAATACTGAAACCTAGTTCCAATTAATAAAATACAATAAAAAGAGGGCTTAGTTAAATGAAAAAAATCCAATCGTTATTAGTCGGTGCCATGGCATTAACGGCCGTTTCCATTGCCAACGCAGGTACCTTGGTGATCAACTCAGATCAGGCCGACCCAGCACCGAAAAAAGCGTTTGCTGAAATCGTGCAAAAATTTGAAGGGGAAAACCCGGATATTACTGTCAAATACAACTTGTATGACAAAGAAGGTTATAAGACCGCTATCCGTAATTGGTTGTCGACCAGTCCACCAGACGTTGTTTTCTGGTATGCGGGCAATCGTATGAAGGCGTTTGTTGATCGCGGTTTGTTTGAAGACGTGAGTGATGTTTGGAAAAAAGAGGATCTAAAAGCCAACATGCCTTCTGCCACACCGGCGATGACGATTAATGATAAACAGTGGGGAGTTCCTTACACTTATTATCAATGGGGCATTTATTACCGAAAAGACATTTTTGACAAGTTAGGCCTTTCTGAACCGAAAACATGGGATGAATTCCTTGCGGTTAATGCCAAGCTAAAAGCCAATGACATCGCACCAATCGCAATTGGTACTAAGTATTTGTGGACCGCTGCGGGTTGGTTTGATTATTTGAACATGCGCACCAATGGTTTGGATTTTCATATTGATTTAATGGATGGAAAAATTCCTTACACGGATCCTCGTGTTCGTAAAACGTTTGAACACTGGAAGGTATTGGTGGATAACGGCTATTTCCTAGAAAATCATGCGTCTTATTCTTGGCAAGAAGCGCAACCATTTATGTACAACGGCAAAGCGGCGATGTATTTAATTGGTAACTTTATTGCGCCAAACTTCCCGAAAGAGCTTGATGGAAAAATGGGCTTCTTCCAGTTCCCACAAATTGATCCGGCGATTGGCATGGCGGAAGACGCACCAATGGATACTATTCATATTCCTGCTAAAGCAGCCAATAAAAAAGACGCACGTAAATTCTTAGAGTTTATGGCGCGTGCTGATAATCAGACCTTGGTGAATGCGGCGTTATTGCAAATTCCACCGCATAAAAAAGCCCATGCGCCTGATAATTACTTTTTGAATAAGGGCGTGGACATGCTAAACAATGCGTCTGGTACGGCTCAATTTTATGACCGTGATACGGATCCGAGCATGGCGCAAGAAGGCATGAAAGGTTTCCAAGAATTCATGGTGAAACCAGAACGTATGGACGCAATTTTGAAGCGCTTAGAAAGTGTGAGAAAACGTGTTTTCAAATAATGGATCCTTGTTTCCGGCACCATAGCGGATAACGTCATCCAGAAAATAAATCTAAAGCCGATTTCAATTTATTGAAGTCGGCTTTTTTTATGCCTTCATTTTTTGGGTTGGCTAGAAACGTCGTTTTCATCAAAGGCGCTTACAAATAATTGCCATGCATAAATATTATGTTATATCATAACTTTTTATGTTGTGGATAATCTTGATATGAGCGTAATGACTTCCTTTAAAAAAATATTGTCTGGGATTGTGGCACTGGGCTTTGTGCTGAGTATGGAGGCGCTGGCAAAGCCCACTGCGGCGAATACCTTGTCTATTAGTGCGGCATTTGAATTTACCAGTTTGGATCCGTCTAAAAATGGTTACATCTACAGTCGAATGCAGGTGTTAGAAACCTTGTTGGATGTGGATGCCAATGGCGTTTTGATACCCGCAATAGCAACACAATGGCGTGTGAGCGAAGATGCGAAAACATGGACTTTTCAACTGCGCGACGGCGTGCGTTTTCATGATGGCTCGTTGTTGGATGCAGCGGCCGTGGTCAACAGTCTGGAGATTGCCCAGAAGAAACACGGAGCGCTTCGTAATGCTCCTATTATGACGATTCGTGCATTGGACCGTCATTCTATCGCCATAACGTTATCTCGACCTTATACCTTGCTCGGTGCTGTATTGGCGAATTATGCCAACAGTATTTTGTCGCCAGCGGCTTATGGAAAAGACGGCGAGGTGTTGGCGTTGTCTGGAACGGGTCCTTATCAGCTTTATCAGTTTTCGCCGCCGCACAAGTTAGTGGTCGAAAAATTTGACGTTTATTGGGGCAAATTGGCCAGCATTCCTTATGCGAGTTATTTAACGGGGCATCGATCCGAGAGTCGAGTGCTGCAAGCCCGAACCGGTCAGGCCGATATTGTGTTTGGCTTGGATCCAGCAAGTCTCATGTCATTAAAGCATTTGCCAAGGTTGACCCTTTATTCGAATGCCATCCCTAGAACCATTGTGTTGAAGATGAACAGCGGACATCGATTTTTAAACGATGTGCGAGCACGACAAGCTTTGAGTTTAGCGATTAATCGCGAAGGCATAGCAAAAGGCATTTTACGCACACCAGGTTCTGAAACTGCGCAAATTATGCCTTCGTCTATGGCCAATTGGCATTTAGAAGGTGTGACTGCGCAAACAGAGGCGTCTGCTGGTACGCCAGGAAGTGTATTGGCAGCATTAGGTTGGTCAAAAAATGCGGAAGGTATACTGGAAAGGAACGGCGAGCGTTTTGAGTTGACGTTGATTACTTACGCCGATCGACCAGAATTGACCGCGGTGGCCACCGCGATTCAGGCGCAATGGCAAGCGGTTGGTGTGTCAACAAAAGTAGAGGTAACCAATTCCAGTGCGATTCCAATGGGTCATCAAGATGGTTCATTGGAGGTGGCGTTAATGGCTCGTAATTATGGTTTTATTGCCGACCCTTTGGGTGTCATGTTGTCGGATTTTGGTTCGAATGGCGGTGGCGATTGGGGGGCGATGAATTGGAATAACCCCGACATATCAGCGTTACTGTCTGCGTTGGAGCGTATTTCGGACCCATATCAATATCGAGTAATTGCACAGCGCAGCGCTCAATTAATTTATGACGAACGCCCTGTGATTCCCGTGACGTCTTATGTGCAACAGACGTCGGTGAATAAACGCGTTCAAGGGTTTCGTTTTGATCCGTTTGAACGCAGTTTTTATTTGAATGAATTGGAGTTTGTAAAACCGTGAAGACTCTGCTTTTTAAAAGGGCGCTTCAATTGTTGACCGTGGTCTGGGGGGTTGGAACGCTGACGTTTATTTTAATGCGTTCTTTGCCTGGTGACATGGCATATCGGATTGCCGCCAGTCGCTATGGTCAAGACAATGTGAACGCGCAAGCGGCTCAAATGGTTCGTGAAGAGCTGCAATTGGATCAAAGCGCTTTTGTGGCCTATTGGCATTGGCTGACCGATCTTTTGCAATTCAAATTAGGCGATTCGCTCGTCAGCGGTATGCCTGTCACGGAGACGCTCCAGCATATGTTGGGGCATTCGCTGTTACTTGCTTTGGCTGGCTTGATGGTGTCGATATTGATTGCTGTTCCGGTTGGTTTGCTGTGCGCTTGGCGAGGCAACCCTTTGGATTCTATTTTTATGGGGTTATCCAGTGTGATTCGGGCTCTGCCAGTGTTTGTGATTGGGGTGTTGTTCATTTTACTGTTTGCGTTGCATTGGCGTTGGTTTCCTGTCGCGGGCTTTGGCTCCTTTTCTCATCTCGTGTTACCTGCTTTCACGTTGGCCCTAAGCTTGGCGGCGGTGTCTAACCGCGTGGTGAGAGACTCTGCTAAGCGGGCTTTTAGCGCGACGTTTTATCAGTTTTCTAAGGTGAAAGGCTTGCCTGCTTGGCAAACATTTAGGCGCCATGGTATTCGGAATATTGCGGTGCCAGTGGTGGCGTTTTTTGGTATTCAATTGGTGAGTATGATCGAAGGTATTGTGATGGTTGAGTCTTTGTTTTCGTGGCCGGGGATTGGTCATGGTCTGGCTCATGCGATTTTTGCTCGCGATATTCCAGTGATTCAAGGCGCAGCGTTGGTGATGGGCGTGTTGTTTGTTTTTCTGAATACCTTGGTGGATATGTTGTGTCTTTGGATTGACCCTAGGGGAGCAAAAACGGAATGAAATTAACGACTTCACAATGGTTAGGGTTGAGTCTGTTGGTGGGTTTGATGGCGTTTGCGGTTTTAGGTTCCGTGTTTACACCTTATACCGTAGCGCAACAAGATTTGAATTCGGTGATGACACCACCTTCGTTGACGCATTGGCTTGGCACCGATCATTTTGGACGCAGTATGCTGTCGCGAATGGCGCACGCGGTCGGGTTGTCTTTTGCATTGAGTCTCGTGTGTGTGTTGACCTCGTCACTTATTGGTACTGCGTTTGGTGTGTGGGCGGTTTGGGGTGGGAAAAAGGTCGATAACGCACTCAGTGTGGCGGTGAATGTATTGCTCGCGCTGCCAGGATTGGTTGTGGTGTTGTTGTTTGCGGCGATCGCACCAGGGTCTTTCTTGGTGTTGTATTTGGCCATCTCTTTGGTGCAATGGGTTGAGTACTTTCGCGTAGTGCGAGCGATTACACAAAACGTGATTCAGAGCCCAGCAAGGCAGTCTTCTCAGATGATGGGCTTTGGCCGGTGGTATCAATTCAAGAGGCATATTTGGCCTGCTATTTCGCCTTCTGTGTTTACCTTGGCTGCGTTTGGTGGCGCGAATGCGATTTTGACCATGGCGTCGTTGGGTTTTGTGTCTGTGGGAATTCAGCCGCCATTGGCGGAACTTGGCCTAATGTCGGTGGCGTTGTTTCCTTATTACAGTGAGGCACCTTGGTTACTCGCTCAGCCTTTGGTTGTGATCGCATTGCTGATATTGGGGTTTCATTTACTGGCAGGGAAACGCGCATGAGTGTGTTATTGAAATTGATTGATGTGGCTGTGTATGTGGGCGACAGGTGTCTGTTGGCGCCGATTTCGCTTGAATTGACACAGGGTCAGCCGTTGACGATATTGGGAAAGACGGGATCTGGAAAGAGTTTGTTAGCGCAAGCGATTATGGGATTGTTGCCGACGGCGTTACGAGTATCCGGTGAGATACACGTTTATGGCAAACGGATGACATGCAGAGAGCGTCAGCAATTGTGGGGCAGGGAATTGGTTATGCTGCCGCAAGAACCGTGGCATTCGCTAGATCCAATAATGAAGTGTGTGGATCAGGTGACAGAAGTATATCAATGCGTGAAAGGGCAAAATAAACAAGACGCCTTAAGGAGTGCGGAAGAGGCGTTGTATCAGGTTGGATTGTCGCACATTGGCAATAAACGACCTGATGAATTGTCTGGCGGCATGGCGCAGCGACTGGCCATTGCGGCGGCAACAGCGGGTGGCGCCACGGTGATTTTGGCGGATGAACCTACCAAAGGGCTGGATGTGTCACGACGAGATGGCATTGTGCGATTATTGCAGTCGCGTTCTCGATTCGGCAGTTTATTGACGATTACGCACGATGTGACGGTGGCGCGCCAGCTTGGCGGAGCATTGCTGGTCATGAAAGATGGTCATTTGGTAGAGAAAGGCGAAACGATGGTCGTGCTTGATTCGCCGCAGGACGATTATACGCGAGCGCTCATTGCAGCAGAGCCGAGTGTATGGACAGATATTGCGCCGCATTCACAAAAACACGATACCGATGATATCTTGGTGGTGGATCAACTGAAGGTCGCACGCGGTGGTCGAACCTTGTTTGATGGCTTGTCCTTTTCTATTAAGCAAGGTGACGTTATCGGCGTGGTGGGTGACAGTGGCTGTGGTAAGTCGACGCTCGGTGACGCATTGCTCCACCTTGTGACCCCTTTGTCGGGGCGTATTGCGCGTTTAAATCAGGCGGCAAAACCGCATCAGTGGTTGAAGCTTTATCAAGATCCGCCGTCTGCCTTTTCAGCCAGTGTGTCATTGGGGCAATTGCTCGACGACATAATTCAGCTTCATGACATTGATAGGACTCGAGTTGCGCCATTAATGGCTAAGTTAAGCCTGCCGAATGGCATTCTTGAGCGGAATTGCTTGGCGGTGTCGGGCGGTGAATTACAACGCTTTTCGATCTTGCGTGCGCTGTTGTTGGATCCGGTGTTTTTATTTGCGGATGAACCAACCTCTCGATTGGATCCGATTACAGCGAAAGAAGTCACCACTTTGTTGGTGTCGTTGGCCAGTGAAGCGGGGTGTGCAGTTTTACTGGTGAGTCATGATGCGGCATTGATTCGTAAAACTTGCCATCAGGTCATTTCGTTATAGTGTGGTTTGACGTTACCGCTTTCGGTTTCACTTGTATTGATGAGTGTTCGAGCCGAAGGCTGGTGACGTTGTTGTCGTGACGTGAATGAGTAAAAGGCTCACAGAAAGAGCGCTTAAGGTTTAAATTCTTCCCATCCTATGGTCTAATTTTTTCTTTGTTACTTTCTACACTAGGAAAAATTATGTTGTTGAAATCCTCACTCTCAATTGCTTTGGTAAGTGCTGCTGTCTTCACTTCCAGTCATTCTTTTGCCTTTGATGACTATTGCACACCGAAGTTAAACACCTATTTGAAAAACGTCGAAAAAACCGTGGAGTCCAAATACGTTTCTCAACGTCAAAAGGATGTTGCTCAGAAAGTATTGGATAAAGTAAAAGCGAGTCGAAACGAGACGAAGGACTGTGTGTTAATCGATAAACTGCTGCCATAAGTTATTCATATTTATTATAGCGAAATACCCGTTTTCTGTTATCTTGTAAGGCGTTAGCAACGTTTTTTAGATGCTTCAACTATACTAAATCAATAATAAACGGGTAGTAGGGGAAACTGGATGGGTGAACTTGAGGCTTCTTTAAAAGTCGCTAAGTCTCTTATTGGAATGCCTTGTGCGGGGCTTATTTTTCAAGATGGTCGTGTTTCGTATTTAGGTGGCGTTGATGGCCTCCGCTGGGGCGATTTTTCTAGTGGACTTTCTTATTCTCACCTGCGGCTTTCTGCTCGTTATCTCGATGTTCAAAATACGCCTTCCGTTCCTCCAATTTTTTCTAATTTTTCTTGTTTGTCTACGGTCCTTGTTGAGCCCATTGTCGGTGCCGGGGCGACTTTATTTTTCTTAAGTGATAAGCCCTGTCCGCTCATCTCGTTATTGTTAGAAGAGCACATGGTTGTCTTGGTCGATTTATTTGCGACTCAGCTGGACGCTGCTTCTCAACCTACTCCGTTAAATAATGATCAAGACCTTATCAGCTATGAAGATCTGCTTAAGCTGAACAATAACGTGCCGGTTTTTATTGCTTTAGTGGGCAAAGACCTTCGTTATGAATTTGTGAATGATACGTATGAACGTCGCTTTTCAATCGCAAAAGAAGATGTGGTCGGCGTGCATGTTGAAGCACACATTCCTACGGATGTTTTCCCTGCGATTAAGGCAAAGCTACAGGAAGCGCTGCAAGGGAAACCAACACGTTTTCATTATGATGTGAATCAAGGTCTGGATGGTGAGAAACGATTCATCGAAGCCTACTATATGCCGCGGATCAACCAGGGAGAAGTCACGGGTCTTTATTTGTGCATGCAGGATGTTACGTCCCAAAGAAGAACGTTACAAACCCTAAAGCATTTGCACGAAGTGACCGCGAATACAGGCTTATCACTAGCGCAAAAACTACAAAGAATTTTACAGGTCGGTTCAGAGCAATACGCATTACCGATTGGTTTGATCAGTTCAATCAAAGGCGATGTGTATCAAGTGGAGTACAGCCATACGCCAAATGGCGAAGTCCTTCCGGGTGCTGTATTTGAGCTAGGTAATACTTATTGTGTACATACGCTTGGAAGCGACTTACCAACATCGTACTTCCATACAGCGATTAGCGATATTAAAGAACACCCTTGTTATCAAAATTTTGGCCTTGAGGCGTACATCGGCATTGTTATTTATGTTGATGGACAGCGTTGGGGAACGTTGAATTTTTCCAGTCCGAATCCTAAAGATCATGCGTTTGGTGATGATGATTACGAAGTGATGAAGTTGCTTTCTCAGTGGGTAGGTAATGAAATTACCCGCAATAAAAGCGATGCAAAGTTGATGACGTCAGAGCGCCAACAGCGCCTTATTTTAGAGGCGGTACACGAAGGAATATTGGGTGTTGATAATGATGGCGTCATCACGTTTGCTAACTCCGCAGCGTGTCGAATTTTGGATACTTCATTAGAGACATTACTGCATAAATCGTTGTTTCCTGTGCTTTCTCATCGAGATGAGCATGGCGATTTATATACATCCGCACTCAGCCCAATTCAAAAAACACTGATGACCGGTGAGAGCAGCCAATCTCGTGGTGAATACTTTGGTGTAGCCCCGTTTGTTTGTGAATACACCTGCATTGCCATGCGATCTTCACAAGGCGACATTGATGGCGCCGTGATTTCGTTTCAAGATAGAACGGAACAAGTTCAAGCGGAGCTCGATCTGCGAGAGCAGAAAATCTTTTTTGAATCCTTGTTCGTTAATGCCCCAGAAGCCATCATTTTGGTGGGCAGCGATCGTAAAATTAAGATGATTAATCCTGCCTTTACAGAACTGTTCGGTTATGAGCTTGAGGATGTTCTGGAAGAAAGTACTCAGATGCTGTACGTCAACGAAAGTGAATTTAAAAAACGCGGCACGGCTTATACCGTCGACCCAGAAAGTGTGTTGAGTCGCTATCGTGTGAGTTACAAGAATAAGCAGGGTGAAATTTTTCATACCGAAACGATTGGTAGCATGATTCCGAACCCAGACGGCAGTCTTGGTGGTTATATTGCTCATGTTCGTGATGTCAGTGAACGGTTAGAAGTGGAACAAAAAATGATAGACACGAACTTGCGGTTGTCTATTGCAACGGATGCCGCAGGCATTGGTGTGTGGGAACTTGATTTGTCCGATAACACCTTGCATTGGGATGATTGGATGTATCGTTTGTACAATGCCAGCAAGGATGAAGGCGATTCGCCACTTCAAATATGGGAAGAGTGTGTTTTTCCAGAAGATAAAGTTAGGCTACAGGATGCGCTGGTTCGACAAGATGACGGCGGTAGTTACTTTAAGAAAGGTGACGACATGTCGTCCCTTTCACAGTATTTAGATTCTGACTTTAGAATTGTACGAAAAGATGGACAAGCCCGCTATTTAAAGTCCAATGCCACCATTGTGTTTGATAAAGATGACAAAGCGACTCGTCTTGTCGGGGTTAATATGGACATTACCTCCGGCAAAGAAACGGAAGATGTGTTGCGTGATGCGAGCGAGCAGGCGCTTGCGGCCAGTAAGGCGAAAAGCGATTTCCTTGCCACCATGAGTCATGAAATTAGAACCCCTCTTAATGGCGTTCTTGGCATGGCCGAACTGCTTTCTACTACCAAATTGGATGGCGAACAGAGCGAGCAATTGCGTGTGCTGCAAGAATCGGGTGAGGGCTTGTTGGGTTTGATTAATGACCTTTTGGATTTCTCCAAAATTGAAGCGGGTCACCTTTCCATTGAACGAGTCGATTTTGATTTGGAAAGAGCCGTTTACGATGTTGCGCGTTTATTAATGGTGAAAGCGGAAGAAAAGGGGGTGGATTTGCTGGTCGAGTTTGATGGCAGTTGCCCACGCTTTTTGGTAGGAGATGTATTTCGGATCAAACAAATTTTGATCAATTTAATCAGCAATGCCATTAAGTTTACACACCTTGGTCATGTGTTGGTTTCTACAAAAGGCTCAGTGGATCTGCAGGGTATGGTCTCTGTCACCATTAATGTCATCGATACGGGTGTGGGGATTGCAGATGATGTTCAGCCTCATCTCTTTAATGCATTTGTTCAGGCGGACAGTTCGACCACGCGAAAATTTGGTGGTACAGGTTTGGGTCTTGCCATCACCAAACAACTTGTTGGTCTGATGCATGGCGAGGTGTCGTTATCGAGTGAATTGGGCGTTGGGTCGAATTTCACGGTTGATTTCGCGTTGCCAGAAAGTCACGCGATGTCCAATATGGATACAGTGATAGATGAATCGATCTTAGCGGGCAAAAAAACGTTAGTTATCGATGATAATGAAACCAATTTAACCATTTTAAAGAATCAACTTAAGTCTTGCGGAATTGATGCCGATATAGAAAGTAATTCTGTTAAGGCTTTGCCAGCGATTAAGCAAGCGATCAAAATTGGCAAGCCGTATGACATTATTGTATTGGATTACATGATGCCAGAGTTAGATGGTTTGATGTTGTCGAGCTTTATTCGGGCAGAGAGCAACTCGCTGACGCAACCTATTATTTTGATGACGTCTTCAGCGGGATTGCTATCACAAGAAGATTTGTCTGCTGCCGGCGTAAGTGTGTGCATTGCTAAGCCCATGGGAGGTGTATCGCTGAAGAAGGGGTTGATCTCCGCGATGGCGTCAGGCACCGTCGGCCAACAGTTTTCCAGTGGGGAATTGAGTCGACTTGATAACAAAGAAGACAAAACCAATGACGCCAAAGAAACACATTTAAGAAACGGTGTGATTCTGGTTGTCGAAGACATGAAAGCGAATATGGCGGTGGCGCGAGGGATTTTGGCTAAAATGGGTTTTGATGTCATTGAAGCGGAAGACGGCGCCATTGGAATAGAAAAGTGGCAGGCTCATCATCCTGATTTGATTCTGATGGACTTGCATATGCCAGTTATGGATGGCTTGTCTGCCATGCGCCGTATTAGGCAGGCAGAGAAAAAAGGCCAAGGTCAGCGAGTGCCAATCCTTGCTCTAACGGCGGATATTATGCCAGGAACCTTGTCTGAAGTGCTGCGTGCTGGTGGCGACGGTTTGGTGCCTAAGCCGTTCAAGCAAGTCAAACTGATGGAAGTGTTAGATCAATGGTTGCCGACCGGGAGTGTGTCGTTAATCTCAGAAACTAAAGAGGATATGCCGATGGTGTCTGCGTTTGATGTTCAGTCAACAATGGTGATTGATGAATCCGTTCTAGAGGGCTTGAAAGCCATTTTAGGTGACGATTCTTTGTTGCTCATTGATGCTTTTTTTAGTGATGCAGATGGCATCGTTGCGACCTTATCCACCATACTTGAAGAAGAAAACCTCTCCGACTTCCAGTCTCTATCACAGTGCTCACACAGTTTAAAATCCGTGAGTCAAAATGTAGGGGCAATGACATTGTCGGCTATGGCGGCTCAATTGGAAGAGGAAAGCCGTAAAAACGATATTGCCAATTTACCGGCAAAGTTGAACGAAATTATTGAGATGTACCAACACGTTAAAATTGAACTTAAGCGTATAGCGAAAACATTATGAAGGTATTAATCGTAGATGATACGAACACTGATCGTTTATTGCTTAAACTGCATCTGTCTAAGATGGGCTTTAGCGTTATTGAAGCAACCGATGGTCAAGAAGCCATCAATCAATTTGTCCTGAACGCGGAAGATTTGGACTTAATTCTTATTGATGTGCAAATGCCTAATGTGAATGGCATCGACGCTGTGAAAGCCATTCGTGACATTCAGAAGCAGCAAAAGCAAGAGTGGTTGCCAGTTATTTTTTTAAGCGCCAGCGCAGAAGATGAGGCTATTGAAGAGGCGATAACTGCGGGCGGAGATGACTATCTTATTAAACCGATCAGCCAGAAGATATTGGCGGCAAAAATGTTAGCCATGCAGCGAATTGCAGACATGAGGCGTCGACTAGTGGAATCCAACCGATTGTTTGAAGAAATGGCCTCAACAGATTATCTGACGGACGTGGCAAACCGTCGCTCGTTTGAAGTGTTATTAACGCATGAAATGTCCGCTAGTCGGAGAGGTCTAAGTTGTTTGGCGTGCGGAGTATTCGATTTAGACAAGTTTAAAGCGGTTAATGATACCTTTGGTCATGATGCTGGCGATGCCGTTTTGATTGCCGTTGTTGAGCGTATTAAACATGTTCTTAGGCAGAGTGATGTTATTGGGCGTTTGGGTGGCGAAGAGTTTGGAATCATTTTACCGAATATGGATATTAATGAAGTGTTAGTGGTGTTCGATCGCTATCGTAGTGCCATCGAAGAAAGCCCAATCGTACATGAAAACGTTGAAATTCCGGTCACGATTAGTATTGGTGTAACCGTATTTAATGGTGGAAATGAGACAAAAGAAGAATTGTTAAAGCGCGCAGACGAAGCGTTGTATGAAGCAAAAGAAACAGGGCGCAACAAGGTCGTATATCGACCGTAACAGTTAGGATTTTTAATAAAGAAAAACCGAGAATCCAGCGATGCTCGGTTTTTTTTCGTCTAGAACTTATGGTTAATTACGCAACAGCGGCGTTTTTACCTTGATCAATCTTCTGGTTAACAGTTGCTAATAATGCCTGAATGGAGGCTGAAACAATGTCGTTATCAATCGCCACGCCGTTGAAACGATCACCATTAATATTCGCTTGAACATAGGCAATCGCTTGTGAGTCACTGCCGACAGTCAAGGCGTGCTCTTGATATTGGATGATATCAACACGCATATTAAAGTGTTTGCCCAAAGCTTCACTGAAGGCAGAAAGTGCACCATTGCCATCGCCTGAAATTTTGATCGAGGTATTGTTGCCAATTAATTCAGCATTCACTGTATCAACATCGTCTTTCGCAAGGTCATATTTGCCCAACTGGTAGGGTGTTGTCCCCGTCATGAAACTGCTTTCGAATAAGTTTTTCATCGATTCTGCGTTTACTACGCCGCCGTCTTTTTCTGCGAACTGCTGAACGATTGGGCTGAATTCCACTTGTAACCAACGAGGCAATGCTAAGCCGTATTCTTGCTCAAGTGTATAAGCAATGCCGCCTTTACCAGATTGGCTGTTTACGCGGATGACTTCTTGGTAGCTGCGACCCACATCACGAGGATCAATAGGCAAGTAAGCGACGTCCCAAGGTTTGTCGTCGGTTTGGTTCGCCAAGCATTTCTTGATGGCGTCCTGATGGGAGCCAGAAAAAGCGGTGAACACCAATTCGCCTGCGTATGGATGTCGCGGGTGAACTTGTAATAAAGTGCAAGCTTGAACAACACTGATGATGCGGTCCATATCGCCCAACGCTAACTCTGGATCAATACCTTGGCTGTATATGTTCATCGCCATTGTGACGATGTCCATATTGCCTGTACGTTCGCCGTTACCAAGTAATGTGCCTTCAATGCGGTCCGCGCCAGCCATGATGCCCAGTTCCGCAGCTGCCACACCACATCCACGGTCATTGTGTGTGTGAAGGCTGATAAACATACTGTCGCGTTTTTTGACATTGCGGCAGAAATATTCAATTTGGTCGGCATAACGGTTAGGCGTAGATACTTCCACGGTGGCCGGTAAATTGATAATGATCTTGTTGTCTGGTGTGGGTTGCCAGACTTCCGCGACAGCGTCTACAACGTCGATTGCGTAGTCGATTTCTGTCCCAGTAAAGCTTTCAGGTGAGTATTGGAAAACCCACTCTGTTTCAGGGTGCTTTTCAGCGTGTTCTTTAACGCATTTCGCGCCATTAACGGCGATTTGCTTGATGCCTTCCATGTCCATACGAAACACTTGCTCGCGCTGTGTTGTGGACGTTGAGTTATAAACATGAACAATGGCTTTTTTAGCGCCTTTCAACGATTCGTATGTGCGAGCAATCAATTCAGGACGTGCCTGTGTTAATACTTGAATGTAAACATCGTCAGGTACTTGTTCCTCTTCGATCAACCAGCGTACGAAATCAAAGTCCAATTGAGACGCAGCAGGAAAGCCGACTTCAATTTCTTTAAAGCCTACATCAACCAGTAGGGCGAAAAATTGTTTCTTTTGTTCCACAGTCATCGGTTCTACCAATGCTTGGTTGCCATCACGCAGGTCAACGCTGGACCAGATAGGTGCCTTGGTGATGTCTTTGTCTGGCCAAGTACGGTTTTGTATTGAGACAGGCTTAAACGGCGTGTACTTTTTATGGTTAAAAGCGGTGTGGTCAAAAGATGTCATGATCTTTCCCTTCTTCATGTTATAGAGCTGGTAAGCTCGGGTTGTTATTTAACTCACTTGGTTGAGTGTTCTTCTATGTTTCTATCATAGCGAATTTTATTGGGTAAAAGATTGCGTTTTTTTATGGAAATATCAAGTAAAATAGCATTATATTGCGTCATGGTTGTTAATTTTGGCAGTGAGGAGTGCTTTAAGTGGGATTTGATAAGATCGATCTGAATATTTTGCGAGAATTACAGCAAGATTCTAGCTTAACGAATCAAGAATTGGCCGATCGAGTTGGCCTTTCAGCATCGCCTTGTTTGCGGCGTGTGAAAGCGCTGGAAGAGAGTGGCGTTATTGATCGAAGTGTGACCTTGTTAGATGAAAAAAAATTGGGTTTGAAGTTAACGGCGTTTATTCAGATCAGCATGGATAGACATACACCAGATCGCTTTGAGGTGTTTGAGTCCCTATTGGAATCGTATCCAGAAGTGAAATCATGCAACTTGGTCACGGGGCAATCGGCGGATTATCTACTGGAAGTCGTGGTGGAGGACATGGAGCGCTATCAGGAGTTTCTTCTTGGTCGATTGACGCGCATCGCTGGTGTAACGGGTGTTCATTCCAGTTTTTTATTACGAAGAATAATAAATCGTACGTCATTGCCACTTGATCACCTGGTTTAGTGGCTTATTTCCTTATTTAGCATTGATATTTTTGCATTTGACCAAATAAATGGGCGATATACTTAGTGAAGTAAAAATCCCTATAAAGAGAAGCAGTATGAGTGATTTAACAATAAAGCGTCGAGTTATGATTCCCGTGAGGGCGGGCGACGTGATGGCGGAATTTATTTCCTTTAACGGAGACGATTCCGGCAAAGAGCACATAGGGATATTTTTCGAAGGAAAGCAGGTGAAAAAGGACGGCGTTGCGCCATTGGTTCGCTTGCATTCAGAATGTTTAACGGGCGATGTATTTGGTTCGGGTCGTTGTGATTGTGGTGAGCAATTAGACGAAGCGATTGATCGTATTAATGAAGAAGGCGGCTATATTCTTTATCTTCGTCAAGAAGGCCGAGGTATTGGCTTGTACGCAAAGCTAGAGGCGTATGCGCTACAAGACCAAGGTTACGATACGTATCAAGCCAATGAAATGCTGCATCTTCCTGATGATGGCCGTGATTTTGGTATCGCGGCGAAAATGTTGCAGGCACTTGGCGTTTCAAAGGTAAGGTTGTTAACGAATAATCCAGACAAAGCACAGCAATTGACTGAGCATGGTATTGACGTTGCGGAGTTGGTCCCAACAAAAGTTCATGTGAATCAGCATAATCGTTTGTATCTAGAAACGAAGGCTAAACGCAAGTTACACACACTCAAGTTCGATTGATGCTTATTTAATAATGCGTGTGTGATCGTTCATGTTGAGAAGAAACAATAAAGGCGCCAAATGGGCGCCTTTATTGTTTTCGTCAATTGACGTTTTATTTCTTTGGGGCGGGTTTTTTCTTTTTCTTTTTCGCGCTCGGTGAACGAGCTTTCGTTTTTGGTTCAAGGCCTTCTATGCGGCCAAATTTAATGTTGGCTTGCATGAAACGTTGAATTTTTTCGATCATTGGTAAATCGTTGATGTCGATTAACGAAATACATTCGCCCGGTGCACCTTCACGAGAGGCGCGTCCTGCGCGGTGGATATAAGAATCCGCTTTGCGTGGTAAGCGAAGATTGATCACGGTATTGATTTCAGGAAGGTCAATGCCACGAGACGCGACGTCGGTTGCGACTAATACTTGCAAGCGACCGCGCTTCATTTGCTTCATGTGTTCACTTCGGTCGCCTTGCTTCATTTCGCCGTGTAAACCGTCACACATCAGGCCCATTTTACGAATGCGTTGTACCCAAACATCCACATGTTCCCGGTTTGAAACAAATAAAACGGCTTGTTGAACGCGTTCTTGTGTAAGAAGGTGTTTCAAGATCGCTTCTTTGTGTTCTTCGCTGTCTACGCGATAAGCGGATTGACGAATTTGGCTAGGCACTGTTCGAGAGGATTCACCCAAGCGAATTTGCTGCGTTTCGTTGTTTAAAAGTGCGCTAGCGAAGCGCCCCATTTTTTCGCCTTCTAATGTGGCGGAAAACATGAGCGTTTGATGTTCTTGTGGGAGTTCTTTCGCAATATGGTTGATGGCGTTTACAAAGCCCATATCCAGCATACGATCGGCTTCGTCGATGACAAAATAAGACACATCAGTAAGATCAAGCCATTGTTTCTCATCCAGTTCAACCAGTCGGCCTGGTGTAGCAACAAGTATGTCGCATGGTTCGCTCAATTGTTGCTGCTGCATGCCGTATGGCGTGCCGCCGATAATAAGGTGTGATTGGATTCGAGTGTGTTTTGTCAGTTGCTCTACCACGTTGTAAATCTGGCGAGCCAGCTCGCGGCTTGGTGCCAAGATAAGCACTTTCGGTGCCGTTGTAGATTGTTCGTCTCGATCAAGAATGTGCTGAATAGCCGGTGCGCAAAAGGCAATGGTTTTTCCTGTACCTGTTGGTGCAGTAGCAAGAAGATCAGAACCGTCTAAAGCGATCGGAATGGCTTGTTCTTGGATTTCTGTTGCGGTCTCAAAGCCAAGATCGCTAATGGCTTGTTCTATGGTGAAATCCAAATCTAAATCAGCAAATGACATGTAAACTCTCTGTAACGGGATAAATGGCACAACCATCTATGAATGTCATAAATTGACTATGATTATCATAATGAAAATGGTCGTAAACCACTATAAGGACTGTATTGTGATTCATGATACCTTGTTTTCTGGGGATTCGAAATCGAAACCTCTGTTGATGGCCTGATAAGTTAGACCCTTTGTGCGCTTTGCTCTAAAATACAAAAAAATATTCATAAGAAGACACGTTATGCTGCTATCGGATGAGTTGGTTACTGCTCAAACCATGAAATGGGTAAAAGAATTCATTGTGGCGTTAAATGTTTGCCCTTTTGCTAAACGTGAAATGGAGCGAGACAGTGTGCGCTGCATGGTGCTACGTTCTAAAAAAATGGATGTGGCGTTGGAAGAGTTGATGGCGGAAGTGCAATGGCTAGATGAGCACCCTGAAACAGAAACGACATTGCTGGTTTTCCCTACATTATTCAAAGATTTTCATCGCTATTTGGACTTTGTGGATGCGGCCGAAAATCTCATGTTTGATCAAGGTTGCGAAGGGGTTTATCAGTTGGCGACGTTCCACCCAGATTATTGTTTTTCTGGAGCGGAGTCAGACGATGTTTCGAATTACACCAATCGTTCCCCTTATCCCATGCTGCATCTTTTAAGAGAGGCGAGTGTGGATAAAGCGATTGAGTTTTATGGTGATACCTCTGAAATACCCAATCAAAATATTGAAAAAATGGAAACGCTTGGAAAATCGA
This sequence comes from Marinomonas profundimaris, assembly GCF_000508165.1. Classification (GTDB taxonomy): domain Bacteria; phylum Pseudomonadota; class Gammaproteobacteria; order Pseudomonadales; family Marinomonadaceae; genus Marinomonas; species Marinomonas profundimaris. The sequence continues at coordinate 43,275 of NZ_AYOZ01000002.1, forward strand.
AATTAGACGATATGTTTGCTGTTTGTATGAGAACAGAAAATAACGACTAATTTGTCATTTAAACCTGCCTGTATTGCGCTTATGAATGAAGTGCGTATAGTGCGAAAAAAATTGCTTGCCGGAGAATTCATGGCTACTCAAATTGGACGCTTAAATACATTAAGAGTCGTAAAAGAAAAAGATTTTGGTGTGTATTTAGACGCGGATGACCTCGGCGAAATTTTGTTGCCAAAACGTTACGTACCAAAAGACTTGTTGGTCGATGATACGATAGAGGTCTTTGTTTACTTAGACTCGGATGACAAGCTCATTGCGACAACCGAGTTTCCGAAAGCGCAAGTTGGTGAATTTGCCGCGTTAACGGCGATTGCCGTGAATCAGGTTGGCGCTTTTTTTGATTGGGGATTGCCAAAAGATTTGTTGGTGCCTTTTAGTCAGCAAAAAAATCGAGTGGAAGAGGGTGAAACACATTTGCTTTTCATCTATTTGGATAACATCACCAATCGAATCGTGGCAACAACACGAGTCGATGCGCTGTTAAACCGTGAAGAAGCACCTTATAAAGTGGGCGATAAAGTATCTATCATCATTGGTGATAAAACGAATATCGGTTTTAAGTGTGTTATCGATAATCGCTTTTGGGGGGTTTTGTTTTTTGAAGATGCCTTTAGACAGCTTCGTAAAGGTGAAAAAACCACCGGATTTATCAAGCAGATGCGCGAAGATGGCAAGATTGACTTAAGTCTTCAAGAAGTCGGCTATAAAAAAGTACGTAATATTTTAGATGATATCTTGGAGTATTTGGATGCGCAGGGTGGTGAATCGCCTTTGACAGACAAAGCCTCGCCAGAAGCCATTTACGCTGTCTTTAAAGTCAGTAAAGCGACGTATAAAAAAGCGATTGGCGCATTGTATAAAGAGAAAAAGATCCAGCTGACAAAAGAAAAGATCACGAAGATATAGGTGTTGGTACCGATTGACGTTTTAATAAAGCTGCTAAGTGATACTTAGCAGCTTTTTTTGTGTCTCTTCACGTTGCTCTGGAAAAGCGACGCCATTATAGAGAAGTTGTTGGATAGGTAAGTCTATTGGGCTGTTGTTCAGTAGAAATCCTGATATGAAGCTGTTTTCCGTTTGGCGTTGTAATCGGATGTCTTCGTGCATAGATGAGCGATTGAGCCGTGTCAGCTGAGCAATGGTATTGACACGATTTTTGAGGTTTTCAGGCGTTAAATGTTGGCTTTGATCAGCATAGCTAAACTTTGGGTGTGAAAATACACTCGCCAGTTCGGATAATGTTGCATTGACCAATGGCTTGAATTCATCGTTTAAAATATCGCCATTATGGATGCTGAAGATTGCTGTAATTGGATTAATAACCGCATTAACGGCCAGTTTTTCGATCATTCTTTGATGAATGTTGGTAACGGTTAATCCATCAATTGGAAATGCTTTGGCTGGTATGGATGGTTGCCATTCACCGAAGTAAGTGTCTCCTAATCCTGTGTGTTTGATGTGATTTGGTTCAATTTTCAAAACCCCTTCACTGGTTGTTCCTGCCCAGAGCGTTTGGTTTTCTGATAACGCATTCTGTAGCTCTTCTTGAGCGCCAATGCCGTTACATAAACATGCAATGTTTGCATCGTCAGTAATGTGTTGAGCCACTTGTAAAAAAGCATTTTTTAAATCAAAGGATTTTGTGCAAAGTAACACCTTGTCATAAGTGTCTGTCAGTTCGCTTGCGGCAACGCTTTTTATCTTATGTTTGGAAACCGTAATTTGCTGATCACCATTTTCATTGGTTAGTGACTCCAGTGTGATTTTTTTACCTGGATTCTCTGATCGGTACACTAGGTGAACTTTGTAGCCTAGTTCTTCGAGCTTACAGGCCCAAAAAAGACCGATGGCGCCAGCGCCAATGACTAGCCAAGGCGTGTTCTTCATAAATAGGTTTCCATTAGGTGTTTTATTTCAATCCCTGCTATTATCGCCCCAAAATACATGTTTGAAAATGCAAAGGAGCAGAAAATGCCATCATTTGACGTAGTATCTGAGCTAGATTGGCACGAAGTCAGTAATGCCGTGGATCAAGCTAACCGAGAAATTACAACTCGTTATGATTTTAAAGGTGTTAAAGCAAACTACGAAATTAAAGATAAAACCAGTGTTGTGATGGAGGCTGAGGCGGAACCTCAACTTCGTCAGATGTCTGATATTTTAAACCAAAAATTGGTTAATCGTGGTATCGACTTAAAAAGTTTGGAAAAAGAATCCGTTGTAAAAGGCAACATGCGAGCGTCACAAGCCGTCAGAATGAAAGAGGGCCTTGAAACGGATGAGGCGAAAAAAATCGTCAAATTGATCAAAGAGAGTAAAGTAAAAGTTCAGGCGCAAATTCAAGGTGATCAACTGCGTGTAACAGGTAAGAAGCGTGATGAATTGCAGCAGGTTATGGCATTGTTGCGTGGTGCTGATTTAGCGCAGCCAGTGCAGTTTACAAACTTCAGAGATTAAGTTTTTCTGCTCAATATAAGGAAGGTGGTGTTGTGTTTCATCGACTACCTTCCTTTTTTTCATTTACGGTAAGTTTTGTCCCGACTACTGTCCAGCCTTCTTGTTCAAGTTTCGCTCTTTGTCTTAAGTAGGCATCCGTGTTTTCTGCGAAACTGATTCGTTGTTGTGAATTAATGACTCGGTGCCAAGGCAGTTTGGTGTCTTTGGGTAGGTTTTTCATTAAATGCCCCACTTGACGAGCGTAGCCGGGAAAACCTGCTTTTTTCGCCAATTCACCATAAGCAATGCATTCACCCTTTTTTACATCGTGCAAAGTAAGGAATACTTGATATTTAAAATGATCCATCGCTTGATTAGTCACAAGTTTGCCCATAAATAGAAGTCATTAATCGAATTCAAGAATGAAATAAAGAAGGTGTTTATGAGATTTGCTCTATTACTGTTTATCCTAGTGCCCATTGTCGAAATGACGGTGTTGATTCAAGTCGGTAGTGAAATTGGTGCGCTAGCAACGGTTGGTTTGGTCTTTCTCACGGCTATTGTAGGCGTGACATTGATCCGTAAGCAAGGGCTTGAAACGTCTTTAAAAGCGCAAGAGAAAATGCGCCGTGGTGAATTACCAGCATCAGAAGTGGCTGAAGGCTTGATGCTTATTTTTGCCGGTTTGTGTCTGTTGATTCCTGGTTTTGTCACTGATGCCATTGGTGCGCTGCTATTAATCCCGTCATTAAGAAGATTGTTTGCCGCAGGTTTGATTGTTAAGTTTATTAGTTCGATGATGGCTCGTGGTAACCAATGGCGTGGTGGTCCGGGTTATGCGCCTCAACAAGAGGGCGATATCATTGAAGGTGAATATGCTAATGAAGATAATGATTTAATAGATAAAAAATAATTTTTTGCTTGGGTTGAAATACGGATTACTAGCCGTATATAAAGCCGATAGAGATTCTTGTGTATATCACGAGTTTTTAATCCTGCCAGGGGAATCCTGGTATTGTTTTGATTGGAGAAAATGATTGATGAATATTCGTCCTCTGCACGATCGTGTCGTTGTTCGCCGTAAAGAAGAAGAGACAACAACCGCATCTGGTATCGTATTGCCTGGTTCTGCTACAGAAAAACCTACGCAAGGCGAAGTGTTGGCTGTGGGCACTGGTCGTATTCAATCTAACGGTGACGTTCAGGCGTTGGCTGTTAGCGTTGGTGATACTGTCTTGTTTGGTCAGTACTCAGGTCAGACAGTTAAAATCAATGGTGAAGAACTGCTTATCATGAAAGAAGATGAAATCTACGGCGTTGTTGAAGCCTAATTTGTCTTTGTAGTTCGTATTCGATTTGTAACATTTGAAACAGTTATTTAAAGGTATAAAACATGTCAGCTAAAGAAGTTAAATTCGGAGACAGTGCTCGTCAGCAAATGCTGAAAGGTGTCAATGTTCTTGCAGACGCAGTTAAAGTGACATTAGGGCCAAAAGGTCGCAATGTTGTTATTGAAAAATCTTTTGGTTCACCGCTTGTGACAAAAGACGGCGTTACCGTAGCCAAAGAAATTGAACTTGAAAATAAGTTTGAAAACATGGGCGCACAAATGGTGAAAGAAGTTGCTTCTCAAGCCAATGATGTAGCTGGTGACGGAACAACAACGGCAACAGTGCTTGCTCAGGCAATCATTGCTGAAGGTTTGAGAGCGGTTGCGGCGGGCCGTAACCCAATGGACCTTAAACGTGGTATTGATCAAGCAGCTGCGGCAGTAGTTAAAGAGATCGCTGCACTTTCTACGCCTTGTAAAGATACTCGTGCAGTAGAGCAAGTGGGTACTATCTCTGCTAACTCTGATTCATCTGTGGGTAAGATTATTGCAGAAGCAATGGAGCGCGTTGGTAAAGAAGGCGTTATTACTGTTGAAGAAGGTTCAGGTTTTGATGATGAGCTTGATGTTGTGGAAGGTATGCAGTTTGATCGAGGCTACCTGTCTCCTTACTTCATCAACAACCAAGAGACAATGAGCGCTGAATTAGAAAACCCATTTATCCTTCTTGTTGATAAAAAAGTGTCTAATATCCGTGATTTGCTACCAGTATTGGAAGGCGTTGCTAAAGCGTCTCGTCCTTTGTTGATTATCGCAGAAGACGTTGAAGGCGAAGCATTGGCAACCTTGGTTGTGAATACAATGCGCGGTATTGTGAAAGTGGCCGCGGCGAAAGCCCCTGGTTTCGGTGATCGTCGTAAAGCGATGCTAGAAGATATTGCTATTTTGACAGGTGCTACCGTAGTTTCTGAAGAAGTTGGTTTCAGTCTTGAAACAACGACTCTTGAGCACTTAGGTACAGCGAAGCGTGTTACTTTGACAAAAGAAAGCACAACCATTGTTGATGGTGCTGGTGTTGCAGCTAATATCACCGGTCGTGTTGAGCAAATTCGTGCAGAAATTGCGAACTCTTCTTCTGATTACGATAAAGAAAAACTTCAAGAGCGTGTGGCTAAATTGGCAGGCGGTGTTGCGGTTATCAAAATCGGTGCAGCTACTGAATTGGCAATGAAAGAAAAGAAAATGCGTGTCGATGATGCGCTTCATGCTACTCGTGCAGCCGTTGAAGAAGGCGTTGTTGCTGGTGGTGGTGTTGCTCTTGTTCGTGCACTGACTAAAGTGGTTGATTTGAAAGGCGAGAATGAAGACCAAAACGTTGGTATTGCGCTTGCTCTTCGTGCAATGGAAACGCCAATGCGTCAAATCGTTACAAATGCGGGTGCTGAAGCGTCTGTTGTTGTAGACAAAGTGAAGCAGGGTGAAGGTAACTATGGTTACAACGCAGCCACTGGCGAATACGGCGATATGTTGGAAATGGGCATCCTTGATCCTGCAAAAGTGACTCGTTCGGCGCTTCAAGCAGCGGCCTCTGTTGCGGGTCTTATGATCACAACAGAAGCCATGATTGCGGATGTGCCAAAAGATGATGCTGCTATGCCTGATATGGGTGGCATGGGTGGAATGGGTGGTATGGGCGGAATGATGTAATTTCTCTCTAACTCATTGAAATGAAAGAAAACCTCGCTTTTTAGCGGGGTTTTTTTTTATAATTAAACTTACTGTTAATGAGTTTCATTATCGATTATTTTGGCGGGATTTTATTAATGAGTGTGTTGTCGCAAAAAGTGTTGTTGGAGTTGGTAGAAGCGAAGCGGTTTGGTGTGGAGTATCAACCTATCGTTGAGTTGAAGACGGGAGACATTTTTGCTTATGAGGCGCTTTCTCGGTTCAGGACGGTCGGTGGTGATTATATTCGCCCAGATTATGTTTATGCCGCGCTACACGACAACCCTTTGCTGTTGTTTCAAGTCGAGTTGGCGCAAAAAAAGATTCAACTTGGCGGCCTTTCTAGTAATGAAAAAGTGTTCGTGAACCTCGATCAGGATGCTTTTTATGCTTGTGGGCAGAGTGTTGAGGATAACCCTTTTGTTAAACTGATTCAGAATGATGATCGCGATAGGGTTGTGGTGGAATTGATAGAAAACTCCGAGATGAGTGATGCGTTAATGAGTCTGTCTATGATTGAGGTTTTTAATCAGCTTGGCGTATCAACTGCGTTGGATGATTTGTGCAATCCAAAATCGATGCTGTCGGTTGCTGTGTTGCAGTTGGTGGAATGGGTGAAGCTAGATAAGTGTGTGCTAGAAAAGCGATTAGATGCTAATTTTATGGTATTTGTTTCTAAAATAATTGATTTTGCGCACGCTACAGGTAAGCGGGTGGTGTTAGAGGGGGTCGAATTAGAGGCTGACTTGGATTTTGCGCGACGCATTGGGGTTGATTTTGTGCAGGGCTTTTATTTTCGAGGTCAATTTTTAAACTATTAGTGCCAGATGGTGTGTTACTTTTCGCTTTTTTTAACCTCTCTTGCGTTAAGTGCAAACCATTGATTCTAAAGCTATTGATAAATGCTCACCTGTGTAAGATACTTGATAAGATATTTATGTCCATTTTTTGTAGATAAAGGGAAGCTTATGCTCAGAAAAACCCTCGTTAGTATTGCTGTATCAGGCGCGCTTTATGTGTCCAGCAGTTACGCATTAGAGCTGGGTGAGTTAACCTCTCAATCAAATTTGGATGAGCCTTACCGCGGTAAAATTGAACTCACCGATGTCGGGACACTAACAAGCGATGATATTTTAATTCGTTTGGGCAGTGAGAGTGAATTTCGACAGGCTGGATTTGCGCCAACTCGAGTTTTGTCTCAGCTTAAATTTGATGTCACTCGTGAGGGTGGTGATTTGATTGTGGCGGTATCTTCTAACAGTCCTCTTCGAGTGGATGAACTTCATTTTATTCTTGCTGCTCGTTGGCCAAGTGGTCAAGTGGTAAGGGAGTATCAAACGCCACTTAATCAATCCGCTTTGGTTAAAAAATCTCAAAATGAAGTAGTGCAATCCGCACCCGTTACATCTGCATCTAAAGGCTCTGTATTTCGTCAAGCGACCCTGTCTGCGGAGAAAATGTCTACGAAAGGTCAGCTGAATGTCGTCAAAGGCAATACGCTTTGGTCTATTGCTGGACAGAATCGCCCAACAAATCAGCTCACTATTTATCAGACAATGATGGCGATACAAGCGCTTAATAAAGATGCATTCTACTCTGATAATATTAACCTTTTAAAAGAAGGGGCTATTTTGCGTTTGCCGACGCAGGATCAAATAGCGCTTTTCAATCAGTCTATTTCAAAAGAAGAGTTCCAGCGCCAGCATGATGCTTGGATGGCGCTTAAAGGGGCAAAAGGTAAATCTTCGGTAGAGCAAGCCCAATTAAATACACAAGCCAAAGCAAAAGGCGCGTCTAAAGGTGTTGAAAAGGGGGGGGATAAACTTACCCTTGCATCCGGACAAAGTGTTTTACCTGAAAATGTGGCAAGCTCAAATGCAGGTGATGATAACAGTGCGGCTTTGAACGCTTTGCAAGGCGAATTGTCTGCTTCACAAGAAATGTTAGACAAAGAGCGCAGAGAAAAAGGTGAATTGTCTGGGAAACTAAGTGATTTAAATAATCAGCTGGCGACGCTTGAAAAGCTGATTAGCTTGAAAGACAAACAAATGGCGGATTTGCAGCAGCAATTTACCAGTGCGCAGCAGTCTCTGCAGGAGCAAAAAAATACGGTTGACCAGCTTTTAGAAGCCGATCAAATTCGTAGAGAGAAAGAGCAAGCAGAAGCTGACTCATTGATGAACAAAATTTTCGGTAGCCCAATTGTTGTTTCGATTGGGGCCGTTGTTTTATTGTTGCTAGGGTTCTTGATTGGCATGGTGATGCGTCGAGCCGGTAAAAAGCAAGAGGAGCCTGTTGAGTCAAAAAAGGATGAATTTGATCTTTCTTCTTCGGCAGCTGTAGCGCCTGTCGCCGCTGTTGCTGCAGCAGAATATGTTGCTGATGAGGTGGAGGAGAAAGAAGAGCTTCAAGAAGAGGATCCGTTTGCATTTGATTTTGATACCCCAGATGAAGACGATAACCTAGATGATTTCGGCTCGTTTGACGAAGATATTGCTTCGGTTGATATGCCTGATCAAATAGAAGAAGAGATTGACCTTTCTGAAGACCCTGAAAGTGAGCTTGAGAGTGCATTAGATGAAAATCTCGATGATCCAGATGATATCTTCGCTTCTTTTGATAGCGTTGATGATCTGCCTGAGCCAGAAATCAATGTCTCTGAAGAAGACATGTTAGACGAATTAGAAGCGGTTGTTGAGGATGAAATTCCAACAATGACGGCGGAAGAAATTGAACCTGAAGCGAGTGTGGAAGAAGAAGTTGAAAGCGAAGAAGAGTCTTTCGTTTCTAGCTTGTTGAACGATACAGAGCAAGAAGATGTTGATGAGTCTGCCATTTTTAGCGGCATGTCGGACGATGCGCTAGCAAGTTCGATAGAAGAGTCGTTGGCTGAAGCGAATGAGGGTGACGTCGAAAGTGAAATTGAGGTACCTTCTTTTGGTGAGGCTGAAGCGGCTGAGGATGAAGAAGTCAGTGATGATGAAGAAGAGTTTGATTTCTTTGATGCAAGCGGCGACGAAGTGGCGACAAAATTAGATTTGGCTAGGGCTTATATGGATATGGGTGACGAAGAGGGTGCTAGAGTTATCCTTGAAGATGTCATTGAGTCGGGTAATGAAAAACAAATTGCTGAAGCGCAAAATATGATGGAGCGAATGTTCCCAAGTGACTAAAAAAGTTGTACTGGTTATTGAATATGATGGCTCTGAATATAAGGGCTGGCAAGCACAAAAATATGGTGTACCAAGTGTTCAAGAAAATTTAGAAAAAGCATTGGCGGTTATCGCAAATCACCCTGTTAAGGTGATTTGTGCCGGCCGAACCGACTCCGGCGTTCATGCGAGTGCTCAGGTTGTTCATTTTGAAACAGATGTTGAGAGAAATGATCGCGCATGGACGTTGGGCGTAAATACTTACCTACCTTCCGATATTCGAGTCGTTGCTGCTCGTTATGTTGCTGATGATTTTCATGCACGATTTAGTGCATTAAGTCGCCGTTATCGGTATGTGATTTATCAGTCTGCATTTTGCCCAGCGATACTGGCTAATGGTGTAACATGGACGTATAAGACACTTAATGTTGAGAAGATGAAAGAAGCGGCCGCCGTTTTTCTGGGTACTCATGATTTTTCCTCCTTTCGCGCGATTGGTTGTCAGGCCAATACCCCCATCCGAACGATTCTAAACTTTGATGTTCAGCAGATAGGTCAATATATTGTGCTTGATGTTAGGGCGAATGCTTTTTTGCATCATATGATTCGAAATTTCGCGGGCGTGTTGATGTCAATCGGCGCTGGTGAAAAGCCTGTTTCCTGGGCGAAAGTTACTTTGGATGCAAAAGATCGCACCAAAGGAGGAATTACCGCACCACCTACAGGCTTGTATTTTGTTGATGTACAATACCCTGATTCATTTAATGTTCCTGTCTGTCAATTGGGGCCTCATTTTTTACCTTATGTAGAAGAGTCTGATTATGACGTGTCGAGTTAAAATCTGTGGAATTACTAATCATGAAGACGCGCAGATGGCGTGTCGTTATGGTGCGGATGCGTTGGGTTTTGTGTTTTATGAAAAGAGCCCGAGATATATCACGCCTGAAACCGCCAATTCTATTGTTGCCAGCTTGCCTCCGTTTGTTACCCCTGTCGCATTGTTTGTTGATGCCAACTCGGACGTCATCGATTCTGTGATAAAAGGCAGTTCTCGTTGGATGATCCAGTTTCATGGCACGGAAAGTGAGTCTGAATGCGTGTCTTACCAGCGCCCTTATATGAAAGCCCTTAGAATTAAGAAAGGCGATGATGTAGCGGCATTGGTGAGCGGTTTTCTAAGTGCTACTGCGATATTGCTTGATGCATACAAAGCAGGCGTACCGGGAGGAACCGGAGAGGTTTTCGATTGGTCTCTTATTCCTGGTGAGCTGCCTAAGCCGGTTGTATTGGCAGGAGGGCTCACGCCCGAAAATATTAAAGAAGCGATTAAGCAAGTTGCACCGTATGCTGTAGATGTGAGCGGTGGTGTTGAATTGTCTAAAGGCATTAAGAGTGAGCCTAAGGTTCAAGAATTTATTAGTGGAGCAAAATGTGGATAGCAAAGATATTAATTTAGATTTACCTGATTCTCATGGTCATTTTGGTCCCTATGGTGGTGTGTTTGTTTCGGAAACATTGATGTCGGCGTTAGACGACCTGACCAAAATGTATGAAGCACTATCAAAAGACAGTGACTTTCAAGCGGCATTTGATTATGACCTAGCGCATTATGTTGGTCGTCCATCGCCTTTGTATTTCGCGCAACGTCTTACAGAAAAGGCTGGCGGCGCAAAAATTTATTTGAAGCGTGAAGACTTAAACCATACTGGTGCGCATAAAATTAACAATACCATTGGCCAAGCGTTACTTGCTAAGCACATGGGGAAGCCAAATATTATTGCCGAAACGGGAGCTGGTCAGCATGGTGTTGCATCGGCAACGGTCGCTGCGCGTTTGGGGTTGAAGTGTAAGGTTTTCATGGGGGCAGAAGATATTCGTCGCCAGTCGCTGAATGTTTATCGCATGAAATTATTGGGCGCTGAAGTCATTCCAGTCGAATCGGGTACCAAAACGTTAAAAGATGCGCTCAATGAAGCGATGCGTTATTGGGTAAGCAATGTTGATGATACGTTTTATATTATTGGTACTGCAGCGGGTCCACACCCGTACCCTAAATTAGTTCGAGATTTTCAAGCGGTGATCGGTCGTGAAACCAAGGCGCAATGTCTCGCACAAGAAGGTCGTCTACCAGATGCGCTTGTTGCTTGTGTTGGCGGAGGCTCAAATGCCATTGGTATGTTCCATCCTTTCATTAAAGATGAAAGTGTTGCTATGTATGGTGTTGAAGCAGGTGGTGATGGCATTGAAACAGGCCGTCATGCGGCGCCTTTGTCAGCTGGTCGTCCAGGTGTGTTGCATGGCAACCGTACTTACGTAATGGCGGACGATGATGGTCAAATCATTGGCACACATTCAATATCAGCCGGTTTGGATTATCCGGGCGTTGGTCCAGAGCACGCTTGGCTCAAAGATATTGGTCGTGCTAACTATGTGGCAATTAATGACGATGAGGCAATGGACGGTTTTCGAGATCTTACTCGTTTGGAAGGCATTATGCCTGCGCTTGAATCGAGTCACGCTGTTGCTTACGGTATGAAATTAGCGGCGACGATGGAGAAAGATAAGATCGTAGTGATTAATCTTTCAGGTCGTGGTGATAAAGACATTCTTACTGTTGCTGAATTAGACGGGATTGAAGTATGAGTCGCATTAAACAATGTTTCGAAAACTTAGAAAAAACTGGCAAAAAAGCGCTCATTCCGTATATTACCGCGGGCGATCCTTCTCCAGATCACACTGTAACAATGATGAATGCTTTGGTTGAGGCTGGAGCAGACATAATTGAGATTGGGATGCCTTTTTCGGACCCGATGGCCGATGGTCCAGTCATTCAGTTGGCTTGCGAGCGTAGCTTGGCAGCGGGTACCAGTGCAAAGAAAGTCTTGAAAATAATCGCTGATTTTCGTGAAACCAATAAGGTAACGCCTGTTGTATTGATGGGGTATTTAAACCCGATTGAATTTTTTGGTTATCAAGCATTTTCAGATGCGGCAAAAGAAGCGGGTGTTGATGGTATTTTATTAGTGGATCTGACTCCTGAAGAGGCGACAGATGTAGTAGAATGCTTCCAAGACAACGAGATTGATCTTATTTATTTGCTGTCGCCAACGACAACGCCGGAACGCGCAAAGAAAATTTGTGATCTAGCATCAGGCTATGTTTACTACGTTTCGGTAAAAGGTGTGACAGGATCGGCTGAATTGGATGTCGACAGTGTCAAAAAACATGTTGATTCATTGCGTGCGATTACTGCATTGCCTATTGGTGTCGGTTTTGGTATCCGTGATGCAAAAACCGCAGCCGCCGTCAGTAAATGTGCTGATGGTGTGATTGTAGGCAGTGTTTTAGTAAACGCTATTGCAGAAAATAAAGATCATCAAAAAGAATTTATAGCTGACGCTCTAGGGGCCATTTTGTCACCCATGCGTAGTGAAATGGACGCCTAAGCGGCAGCAAACGAGAAATATGGAGAAGTAAATGAGTAGCTGGTTAGATAAATTTGTACCTTCCATTGTGCGTAGTGAATCAAAGCGCGGTACAGCAGGCACCGTGCCTGAAGGTCTTTGGAAAAAATGCCCAAAATGTGAAAATGTTTTGTACCGTCCAGAGTTAGAGAAAAACTTGGATGTGTGCCCAAAATGTAATCATCACCTTCGTGTTGGTGCTCGTCGCCGTTTGGATATTTTCTTAGACAAAGAAGGCCGTCATGAAATTGGCGCGCACCTTGAGCCAGAAGATAAATTGAAATTCAAAGATACGAAGCGTTATAAAGACCGTATTGTTGATGCTCAAAAGAAAACGGGTGAAAAAGATGCTTTGGTTGCAATGCAAGGTGAATTAAACGGAATGCCTGTTGTGGCTGTTGCGTTCGAATTTAGCTTTCTTGGTGGCTCAATGGGTGCGATTGTTGGTGAACGTTTCATTCAGGCCGTTAATGTTTGTTTAGAAAAACGTATTCCGCTTATTTGTTTCTCAGCATCGGGTGGCGCTCGTATGCAAGAAGCGCTTATCTCTTTGATGCAAATGGCAAAAACCAGCGCGGGTTTAGAGCGCATGAAACAAGAAGGCATTCCTTATATTTCCGTCATGACAGACCCTGTTTTTGGTGGTGTATCGGCTTCTTTGGCAATGCTAGGTGATTTGAATGTTGCAGAGCCAAACGCATTGATTGGTTTTGCTGGCCCTCGAGTGATTGAGCAGACGGTACGTGAAAAATTGCCTGAAGGCTTTCAACGTAGTGAGTTTTTGTTGGACAAGGGCGCGTTGGATATGATCATCAAGCGTGAAGAAATACGCGATCGTTTGTACAACATATTGTCTTTGCTTACCAATAAGGTTGCATAATTAAATGACGCACACGTCATTAGCGAGTTGGCTCTCATACATTGAGAGCCAACACCCCTCTGAAATAGAGCTTGGTCTTGAAAGAGGGAGTAAAGTATTAGCTAGATTGAATTTATCTAGACCAAAAAATAAAGTCATCACAGTGGCAGGTACGAACGGTAAAGGTTCTACTTGCGCGATGTTGACTCAATACCTCTGTACGCAAAACCATTCGGTTGGGACTTATACCTCCCCCCATTTTCTTATTTTCAATGAGCGCATAGCCCTAAACAATGCGCCTTGTGATGACGATATTATTTGTCGAGCATTTGAGGCGATTGAAGCCGCACGGGAAGACATTGCATTAACCTATTTTGAGTTTAGTACGCTTGCAGCCTTATGGATTTTTGATCAATCCAATTTGGATTATTGGGTGCTTGAAGTTGGGTTAGGTGGGCGGTTAGATTCTGTCAATATGATCGACACGGATGTGGCTGTTGTGACCTCCATTTCTTTAGATCATATTGATTGGCTTGGTGACAATCTTGAGGTTATTGCTCGTGAAAAGGCAGGCATAGCGAGAAAAGACAAACTGCTGATTAGCGGTGTGGTTAATCCGCCTAAGTCGATTGCGATTACAGCGACGGAGGTGGGGGCGCATTTACGCCAAAAGGGTGTCGATTTTAGTTTTGTGTCCGATCAAAACGAATGGTGTTGGTCCGGAAATGGCTTCCAGTACGATCATTTGCCAATACCTTCTTTACCCTTGCAGAATGCAGCGACCGTGATTGCTGTCTTAGTTTATATGGGGTTTTCACCTGCTCAAGATGATCTTGCTGTTTTATTTCAAACTGCGCAGTTGACGGGGCGCTTTCAACAGGTGGCTTCTTCTCCTGATGTGTATATCGATGTGGCTCATAACCCAGAAGCCGCAACAGAACTAGCTCAGAGAATAGGGCGCCTTTCACCTAAGCCCATTGCTGTCTGCGGCATGTTAAAAGACAAAGATATTAGTCGAGTTATGTCGCATTTAGTCGATTGCTTTTCGGATTGGTTTTGTTGTGATTTAGAAGGTGTGAGGGGCGCAAAAGCCGAAGAGTTGGTGAAAAACATCACGCGATTTTCCCCCGATCTTGTTTCGAATGTTCATGCTTGTCTTTCTGTGAAAGACGCGTTTGAAGCGGCCTTATCTACAGCGCGAGTCGAGCAACGCGCCATTGTTGTCTTTGGCTCTTTTGTCACTGTCTCCGATTATTTGATGCTGGATAAATTGAAGAGTGATTTATGATAGATAGAACCATAACATACAGATTAATTGGCGCCGGTATTATGGTGCTATCTGCTGCCGTTATACTGCCCTTAATTTTAGATGGTGAGCGTCCGCCAGAGCTTGATGTTCAAGTGCGCGTTACGGCGCCACCGGCGTTTCCTCTTCCGGAAATATCGCCCGTCAAACCCGTAGACAGCTTGTCGAATGTTTCAAAAAACACCGAAGAAACCTCTGTGGGCGACATTAGTCTCATTCCCGTACCTCAGTCTGCCAATGATATTGATCAAACGCCAAATACAGAAGTAAAAGCGTCCTCACCAGAAGTCACAGCACCGGCTAAAAAAATCACACCAGAAAAAATTGCGGATCGTTGGGTGCTACAAATTGCGACGTTTAAAAGTAAAGACAACGCGACTCGATTAGTCCAAAAGCTCAAAGATGCCGATTATGATGCGTACAGCTTGACGACAAATTCACTGTATAAAGTCTATGTCGGTCCAGTGTTTAAAAGAGAAACCTCTGAAAAAAAACGTGAAGAAATTAAGAAAAAATTTAGCTTAAACGGAATCGTTGTTAAATATTCAGTGAATTAGTGTGAGGTTTGTTGCCTCAGTATTTGGAAAATGACAGGCATCTGTTAAACTCCGCAGCGATTTTTAAGAGGTATTCATGGAACAAGTAGATTCAATGTCGACGGTGGATTGGTTGATTATCGCCGTGGTGGTTCTTTCCACCCTCTTGAGTTTGAAAAGAGGTTTTGTCAAAGAAGTGTTATCTCTTCTAACTTGGGTTGTTGCCTTTGTTGTGTCGGTGAAATTCTCAGATCAAATGCAAGCGCTGTTACTTGATCAAGTTCAAAATGATCAAATTCGCTATATTGTTTCTTTTGTTTCTCTGTTTATCGCAACCTTGGTGGTTGGGGCGCTCGTCAGCTATTTGCTGGGCACCTTGATCCAAGTGACCGGTTTATCGAGTACTGACAGGGTGTTAGGCACACTTTTTGGTTTTGCTCGAGGCGGCTTAATTGTGGTCGCTTTTGTCTCTTTATTGAGTTTAAGCCCTGCAATTGAGAAAACAGAATTTTGGAAAACCTCCCAATTGATTCCTCAACTGGGTCAACTGAATGACTGGACGCGTGACATGTTAGGCAAGAGTTCGGATCTTATGGATTCGACTCTCATTGATCGCGCCCTTGGTAATTAGTCACTAAACATAGTGGCGAAATAGACAAAGTACTTTGCGGCATTGGTCGCAATTCCCCAACACGAGGATCTAGAACATGTGTGGTATCGTTGGTGTCGTTGGCACGTCCGTGGTTAATCAGGCTATTTTTGATGCATTAACCGTTCTTCAGCATCGTGGGCAAGATGCTGCTGGTATGGTAACTAGCCATAATGGACGATTGTGCTTACGTAAAGACAATGGTCCGGTGAGTGAAGTGTTTCGCACTCGTCATATGAAAAAACTCCAAGGCAATATAGGAATCGGGCATGTTCGCTACCCTACGGCTGGCACTTCCAGTTCCGCAGAAGCGCAACCTTTCTATGTTAACTCTCCATATGGTATTTCTCTTGCGCACAATGGCAATCTAACCAATACCGCAAAACTAAAGCGGGAAGTATTTGAATCTGATTTGCGTCATATTAACACGACGTCTGATTCTGAAGTGTTAGTCAATGTTTTGGCCCATGAACTTCATCAAGAAGCGAAATTGGTACCAACACCAGAAGATATTTTTAACGCCCTTGAGCGTGTTTATAAACGTATCGAAGGTGGGTATGCCGTCGTTACTTTGATTACTGGTTATGGCATTTTGGCGTTCCGTGACCCTGATGGCATTCGTCCATTAATTTATGGTTCTAAAGAAACAGATACTGGTCTTGAATACATGGTTGCTTCTGAGAGTGTGGCGCTTGACGCGGCAGGCTTTAAAGTAGAACGTGATATTCAACCTGGTGAAGCGATCTTTTTTGATGTAAATCATAAAGTGCATGTACGTCAATGTACGCCTAAAAAAGTAGCTCGTCCTTGCTTGTTTGAGTACGTTTATTTTGCTCGCCCAGATACCGTTATTGACAGTATCTCGGTATACAAAGCACGTATGAACATGGGTGATCGTTTGGCGGCAAAGATCCAGCGTGAATGGAAAGATCATGATATCGACGTGGTTATCCCAATTCCTGATACAAGCCGTACTTCCGCGCTGCAAATTGCTCAGTCATTGAATATTCCATTCCGAGAAGGTTTGGTAAAAAACCGTTATATCGGTCGTACGTTTATCATGCCTGGCCAAGAAATTCGTAAGAAATCGGTTCGTCAGAAGTTAAACCCAGTACCATTTGAATTCAAAGACAAAACGGTTCTGTTGGTTGATGATTCGATTGTGCGTGGTACAACAAGTAAAGAAATTATTGAAATGGCACGTGATGCAGGTGCTAAGAAAGTTTATATCGCTTCTGCCGCGCCTGAAGTTCGTCACCCAAATGTGTATGGTATTGATATGCCAGCGGCGAAAGAGTTGATTGCACATGGTCGAAATGTCGATGAAATATGCGAACTAATAGGTGCTGACAAATTGATATTTCAAGATCTTGATGACTTGATTGAAGCCTGTATTGACGAAAAACACTCAGACGTCCGCGAGTTTGATACGTCTGTTTTCGATGGTACCTACATTACAGGAAACATCGACACTGCGTATTTAGACAGCATCGAAGGTGCTCGTAATGATATGAATAAATCTGCTGTTGAAGACATGCAGAGTAGCGATATGATGCATCCTATGTAATATTTGCAGAGTCTCGTGACGGATTACACTAAGCCAGGTCACGCCTGGCTTAGTTGTTTTTGGGAAATATTTTAAAGAATGGCTTTGGAGTAAAGTAATGTCTGATTATAAAGACGCCACGAATGCGATTCGTGCGGGTATTCGTCAAACGCAAGAGCAAGAAAACAGCGAAGCCATTTTTATGACCTCTAGTTTTGCCTACGAAAGCGCAGAAGAAGCGGCAGGAAAATTCTCAGGGGAAGATGAAGGGAATGTCTATTCACGCTTTACGAACCCAACCGTCGAGCTATTTGAAAAGCGCTTAGCTGCGCTGGAAAAAGGCGAAGCCGCTATTGCAACTAGCTCCGGTATGGCGGCATTGATGACGTTGGCTTATAGCTTGCTGAGTGCAGGCGATCGCGTTGTTTGTTCGCGCAATATTTTTGGGTCAACGGTTAAATTTTTTAACACGTATACGACAAAGTTTGGTGTTGAAGTAATCTACGTTGATGCGACGGACTACGCAGCATGGGAAGAAGCGATTAACGACAATACGCGTTTTTGTTATTTTGAAACGCCTTCTAACCCATTGTATGAAGTGGTTGATGTGGCTCGCGTGGCGGCCTTGGCGCATGCAAAAGGTGCATTGTTGTGCGTTGACACCGTATTGGCGACGCCTGCGCTGCAGAACCCGCTGACGCAAGGGGCAGACATTGTCATGCAATCGGCGACCAAATTCATCGATGGGCAAGGTCGTTGCTTGGGCGGCGCTTTGATTGCCAGCCAAGAGATCGTAAATGTCTTCACCGCGTTTATGCGCAGTGCAGGGCCTTGTATGAGTCCATTTAATGCATGGGTGTTATTGAACGGTTTAGAGACCTTGTCTTTACGTATGACCGCACATTCCGCTAATGCCATGAAATTGGCGGAATACTTAGAAGCGCATCCAAAAGTACTTAAGGTGAATTACGGTGGTTTACCAAGTCATAAATACCATGAGCTTGCCAAACAACAGCAAAAGGACTTTGGCGGACTCTTGTCATTTGAAGTGGAAGGCGGACGTAAAGCGGCGTGGCGCGTTATTAATGCGACGAAGCTGATGTCTATTACCGGCAACTTAGGTGACACGAAAACGCTGGTTACGCATCCTGCTACGACGACTCATGGTC
This sequence comes from Marinomonas profundimaris, assembly GCF_000508165.1. Classification (GTDB taxonomy): domain Bacteria; phylum Pseudomonadota; class Gammaproteobacteria; order Pseudomonadales; family Marinomonadaceae; genus Marinomonas; species Marinomonas profundimaris. The sequence goes on from NZ_AYOZ01000002.1 coordinate 61,504, forward strand.
GACTCACAGATGACGAAAAAGCCAAAGCAGGCATTACTGAAGGCTTAATTCGAGTATCGGTTGGATTGGAAGATATTGACGATATTATTGCCGATGTCGATGTTGCTTTAGCTCAACTGACATAACCTATTTGTTTCGGTTTCGGTTTCGGTTTCGGTATTTGGTTGAATGTTGAGATGAAAAAAAACGGCTTTAGAATGATTTCTAAAGCCGTTTTTTACATTTATTGCTTAATGATGCGGAGTCTTGTTTTCTGCTAAACCGTCTTCATGTTCATGCTCATGCTCATGTTCATGTTCATGTTCATGTTCAGGGTTTTCTTTCTGGACGGTTTCCTTTTGGACGATTTCTTCCTGCAAGGCGTCAAGCTGTTTTTGCTCCTTCCTTCGATAACCTAATACCAACAAACATGGCGTTAGTATCAACGTCAGTGGTGTTGCAAAGGTCAGCCCACCAGCAATGGCGGTGGATAGTTGTGTCCACCATTGGGCGGATGGTGCGCCAACACTGAGTGACTGATGTATTAGGTCGATATTTAGCTGGAAGACCATAGGAACCAAGCCGAGAATCGTGGTAATCGTGGTCAGCATTACAGGTCTTAAACGCTGAACCCCTGTCCGAATGGCCGCTTCACGTACCATCATGCCTTGCTTACGTAAGCCATTAAAGGTGTCGATCAGTACGATATTGTTGTTCACCACAATTCCCGCTAATGCAATAACCCCCACACCACTCATCACCACACCAAAAGGTTGTCCTTTCAGCATCAAGCCAATAAACACGCCCATGGTAGAGAAAACAACAGCGCTCAGTATCAATAAACATTGGAAGAAGTTATTAAATTGAGTGACCAAAATGATCGCCATAATAAAGAAAGCCACGCCAAATGCCTTGATCAGAAACATCATGGATTTTTGCTGATCTTCTGTATTGCCACGGAATTCGTAGCTCACAGATTTGTCGATATTCGCTTCATCCAGTTTTATCTTAATGGCTTTAATTACTTCATCGACAACGAGGCCATCTTTGACATCGGCGTCAATTTTAATGGTTTTTTTGCTGTCTGTGCGATTGATGACACCTTGTTTCGGAGCGGCATAGCGATGGATAAAGTTGCTGGCTGGAATGCTGCCTTGATTGGTCGGTATTTGCAGTTGATCTAATTGATCTAAGCTGCGCTGATTAACAGGGTAGCGCAATACAATATCGATTTTATCATCCGCACCATCGGGCAAGAAATCGCTTAATGTAATGCCGGTTGTGACGAGTTTGATGACATTGCCTAAGCTGTTCACGTCCACACCGTAACGGCTGGCTTCTGCACGGTTAATGTCAATACGCCATTCGATACCAGGCAGCGACCTATCGTCGCTGACCGTGATGATTTCATCTCTTTCAAGCAGCTGCTTGCTGATTTCATCCGCGGCTAAATTTAAGGCGACGGAATAGTTGGAGCTAAGTTGCAGCTGAATATCTGCACCAGATTGTGGCCCGCCTTGTTCTTTTTCAGCACTGACTTCTATGCCCGGAATTTGTTTCGTCTTCTCGCGAATACGGTCCAAAATCACACTGGCAGAATCACGTTTGTACCAATCAATAAACTCCATACTGATTGAGCCAATGCTGTCTGGCGCCGCGCTGTTTCCAGGTGTGGCATAAGACGTGGTTACCACGCTTTTGAGTTCTGGCGTACCAATGACTTGCTGCTCAACTTGCTGTACGAGTGCGTCTTTTTCTTCCAGTGAAAGATCACCGCGTGCGCGAATGTCTAGATTGGCGGATTCAGGCTCGATGTTTGGAAAGAACTCCATGCCTTTGCCAAATTTACCATAGCCTGCGAACACACTGATCAAGAGTGTAATCGTGAACAGAAGCACCCAAATAGGGTGCTCAACCAATCGAGTCAACATGCGACCGTAAAAGCCGGTTGGTCCGGTTAGTTGAGTGAGGTCTCCCGTTTCAGTGATGCGCAACGCATGCATGGTTTTTTCGCTGTAAGCGCCTTTTTTACCAATGATTGAACCAATCGTCGGTAACACAATTAACGCCATCACCAAAGAGGAAGACAAGGTTGCGATAATGGTGATTGGCATGTAACGCATAAACTCACCAACAATATCAGGCCAAAATAACAAAGGCATGAATACGGCAAGCGTAGTGGCTGTGGACGCTGTAATAGGCCACGCCATTCGTTTTGCCGCTTCGCTGTAAGCTTGGCGTTTTGAGGCACCTTCGGCCAGTTTACGGTCAGCGTATTCGGTGACCACAATGGCACCATCAACCAGCATTCCGACACTGAGAATCAAGGCAAACAATACCACCATGTTGATGGTGTAACCTTGTAGATCAAGAATCAAAATACCCGATAAAAACGCACCAGGAATGGCCAAGCCAACCAATAGTGCGCTTCGAATCCCCAACGCCCAAACGATAACAATCATAACCAACAAGGTCGCGGCAAGAACGTTATTAAATAGGTCGTTGAGCGATGTTTCGATGTCGGTTGATTTGTCACCAGTCAGATTGTATTCGACGCCATCTGGCCATTGCTCACTTTCACTTTTAACAACGGCTTTTACTGCTTCAATGGTTTCTATGATGTTAACGCCAACGCGTTTGGAAACCGCCAGTGTAATGCTGCGTTTGCCTTCGACACGAGCATAGCTGCTTGGGTCTTCAAAGGTTAATTCGCCAGTGGCAATATCACCTAACAGAACCACTTGGTCGCCATCGGCTTTGATAGGAAGATTAAGAATGTCTTCTTTTGTCTTTAAGAGTCCAGGGACTTTAAGTGAAAAGCGCCCAGCGCCCGTATCCAAATTGCCTGCGGCCACTAAACGGTTATTGCCAGAAACGAAATTTGCCACATCCGCCAAAGATAAATTGTAAGACTCGAGTTGTTCAGGGCGAATGATGATCTGCGCTTGCTGATCTCGATCGCCGCTGATGTCGGCTTCTAATACACCATCGATGGCTTCAATAGAATCTTGTAGGTTTTTCGCGGTACGGCTCAGTACAGCAAAGCTGACATTACCAGACAAGTTGACTCGCAATACGGGAAAAGTAGACAAATTTATTTCTGTGACGGTGGGTTCGTCCGCATCGTCTGGCAGTTCGCTTTTGGCTCGATCTACCTTGTCTTTTGCATCGCTGATGGCTTGGTCAATATCTACGCCAGACTCAAATTCAAGAATAATAGAGGCATGGCCTTCAGAGGCGGTTGATTTTAGTTCTTTTAAACCTTCTAACCCTTTGAGTTCTTTTTCTAAGGGGTGAACCAATAAACTGTCCGCGTCTTCTGGCGAAATGCCTTCCAAAGAAACCGACACGTAAGCCATTGGAATGGTGATATCAGGATCACTTTCTTTGGCAATTTCAATGTAGGAAACGGTGCCCATGACCAATATCAGGACAAAAAACATCATGACCGTTCGTGAGCGAGCTAAGGCTGCCTCAATCAATGTTTGCATGTTGAGCCTCCTCAGTTTTGATAGTGTGCTTCGACTTTATCGCCAGCCGACACAAACCCTTGTCCGACGGTAATAATGTTCACATTATCAGGTAGGCCACTAACCCAAACTTGATCGCGTTCGGATTTAACGATGTCAATTGGGGAGATAACCACTTTGTTGTCAATATCAATGGTTTTCACCGCGGTTCTGCCTGAATTATCCAGTGTTAACAGCGCTGGTGAAAAAGCGTGAGCCTTTTGTTCGTCCAAAATGAAATCCACCGAGGCGGTTAATCCAGCGGGAATGACATTGTCAGGATTCTCAACCTGCATTTCGACCGTAATGGTTCGGCTGGATTCATTCGCGGTAGCGCTAATGTAAGACACAAAACCTTCTGCTTCATAACCGGATTCAAGGCGAATGTTGCCTTGTGTGCCCAGTTTTACTTGTTGGATTTTGTTTTGAGGGATGTTGACACTGACTTTAATGGGATTCAATGACACTAGTGTGCCGATAGACGCACCAACCGACAGCACTTGTCCTTCTTGAACGTCCAGTGTGTTTAAAATACCGGAAAAGGGCGCGGTGATATTGGCGTTTTCCAAATCGACCAATAAGGCGCGTTCTGACGCTTTGGCGGAAGCGAGATCCGTTTCTGCTTGCGCTACATTCACTTTAGATGACAGGTTATTGGCCGCGAGCTTTTTCACACCGTCTAGTTCAAGTGTTCTCTGTTTCACTAATAAGCGAGCTTGTTCTATTTGCACTTGAAGTGTTCGAGTATCAATTTGAACAATTGCCTTCCCTTTCTGAACAAAACGGCCTTTTTCGATTGGCAATTTTGTCACACGACCTTGGAAGCTATTGGTAATCTGTAAGGTTTCATCCGCAAGGGTTTTTCCGCTAAGCGGTAAATGCATTTCAATGTATTTCGCAACCAGTGTTTTGGCTTGTACGGCATGAGCGAGTTTTGATTCTGCTGTTTGGGATGAGATGGTGTTTTCTTTAGGGGTGGATTCAGTCGGACTAACGGTAACGCCATTGCCACCTAAATACATCCAGCCAACGGTTGCAGCGGCAACAACAACGGCGGTGATCGGGCCTACTTTGCTTTTTAACTCCATTCAATGCTCCATGAAATAGCGTAATTATTATTTTATTAGACACAGTATATTCGCAAATAAATGCGAAGGAAGAGGTTTTGCTTATTCTTTGTAAAGATCTTAGCAAGATTAATGCATTGTTTTATGACAGAAATTGATGATTTTCTTTTCCAGCCAGAAAATCCTTCTTCTTTTTTGGCATTTGACGTCGTCTATTTGCTGAACCTTCACTTAGAAGGGTGATACTATACCGCCACAAAATTTTTACATTATATGGATAGATATGAGTCTATTGTCGTTAGAACAGATCAGTGTTGCTTTTGGGCATAATCCACTGCTGTCAAAAATCAGTTTCTCAGCAGACGCCGGTGAGCGTGTTGCTATTATCGGTCGCAATGGCGCAGGTAAATCTACGTTATTGAAAGTCATCTCTGGTGAGCAAGTGCCGGACGAAGGCATGGTGCGACTTGAAGGCGGAATGAAGATCGCTCAGTTGCCTCAGGAGTTGCCTGAAGCGAATGGCAAAACAGTTCGTGAAGTCGTCAGCGAAGGCGCGGGTGAAGCGCATGCCTTAATGACGCGCTATTTCAAGTTGCTTGAAGACTTTGAAAACGATCATTCAAATGAATTGGGCGACATACAAACCGAGTTGGACAAGATCCAAGGTTGGGATTTAGAGCAGCGTGTGAATCACATGATTCAACGTTTGGCGTTGCCTGCAGACAAGTTAATGTCTGAGTTATCGGGTGGTTGGCGTCGTCGTGTTATTTTGGCGCAAGCGCTGATCTCTAACCCAGACGTTTTATTACTTGATGAGCCGACTAACCACTTGGATGTTCCGACGATCGAATGGATGGAGCAACAGCTTCAGCAATTCCGAGGTTTGATCCTCTTTATTACCCATGACCGTCGCTTCCTAGAAAAACTCGCAAACCGCATCATCGAATTGGATCGCGGTAACCTGATTTCTTTCAGTGGTAATATTCACGCTTTTCTGACGTTCAAAGAAAAATTATTGGAAGAAGAAGACCGTGCGAATGCCTTGTTTGACAAGCGCCTCGCAGAAGAAGAAGTCTGGATTCGCCAAGGCATTAAAGCGCGTCGTACCCGCAACGAAGGCCGTGTTCGAGCGCTAGAAGCGTTGCGCGTAGAGCGTTCAGAGCGTATTGGCCGTCAAGGCAATGCCAGAATGGCGATTGAAACCAAAGAGAAATCTGGCAAGTTGGTCGCTGAGTTTGCTCAAGTCGGTCATTCTTTCGAAGACAAAGTGATCTTGCAACCGATGGATTTCATCGTGAATCGTGGCGACCGAATTGGTCTGATCGGCCCAAATGGTTGCGGTAAAAGTACCTTCTTAAAAATTCTTTTGGGTGATCTCGAGCCGAAAACCGGAACGGTTCGTCAAGGTACTAAATTGAACGTGGCGTATTTTGACCAGTTGCGTGAGCAGCTAGACCCTGAGCAAACCGTTGCAGAGAACGTGGGCGAAGGCAAAGACGTTATCGAGATCAATGGTCAGAACAAACACGTAATTGGTTACCTTGGTGACTTTCTTTTCCCACCAGAGCGTGCGCGTACCCCGATAAAAGCCTTATCAGGTGGCGAACGTAACCGCGTTCTATTGGCCAAGTTGTTCACCAAACCAGCCAATCTATTGATCATGGATGAGCCGACAAACGACTTAGATGTTGAAACGTTAGAGTTACTTGAAGAGCTGTTGATGAACTACGATGGCACCTTGTTGTTGGTCAGCCATGACCGTTCTTTCTTGGACAACGTTGTGACCAGCGTGATTGCCTTTGAAGGCGAAGGTAAGGTCAAAGAATACGTTGGTGGTTATCAAGATTGGATTCGCCAAGGCGGTAAATTCCCAACGGAATCGACGTCTCAAACCAACGACGAACCAACAAAAAAAGAAAAAGCCAAGGCAGAGGCCAAAAAAACCGCTGCACCCGTTGTTAAGCCAAAAGCAAAACTAAGCTATAAACTACAGCGTGAATTTGAAAACATGCCGGAAGCCATCGCTAAGTTGGAAAGTGAAATTGCAGCGCTTCATGCCACAACAAGCGCCGCTGATTTTTACACAAGTGATGCCGATAAAGTGCAGAAGACCTTGGCGAAAGTGACACACAAAGAACAAGAGCTTGAAGCAACCATGGAACGTTGGCTTGAACTTGAAACTATGCAGAATGGGTAAACGGTGCAAAACGGGTAAATTATGACAAAGACAATAAAAGCGGTTTCGTTTGTGCCTCGTTTTTTTGGTGCATTTGGTCAATTTTTCAAATACATGGGGAGCGGCGATTACGCCGCTCGCTGTCAACAGGTCGCTGCAGGTGATTTGCTAGCGAGTGAAGTAGAACCAAAAGTTATTACGGAAACCATTGACGTTATTCGCGAAATTGAAATCGCTGCGCCAACCTTGGACACAGTGAACGAAGATGGAGCGCATCAATTGTTGCAACTATTGCAGCAAGAAGCGCGCTTTGTCGACTTCTTACAAGAAAGCATTGGCGACTACACCGATGCGGATGTTGGCGCCGCCGCGCGCCAAATTCACGCAGGTTGCGCAAACGTTTTGAAGCAGTATTTTACCATTGATGCAGTGAATTCGGCGACCGAGAACAGCCGTGTTGAGGTTCATTCCGATTACGATGCGAAGCAGATTAAATTGGAAGGTCGTGTGGAAGGCACGGGTCCTTATACTGGTACCTTAATTCATCCCGGTTGGAAAATCACAGACACGCGCCTACCAAAAGTTACCAACACCGATAACCTAACCATTTTAGCGCCAGCTGAAGTCGAGGTATAACTATGGGTGACTATTTTATCGGTATCGATTTAGGTACCACGCATTCTGCCGTCTATTATTCCGCTTCTAATCAATCAACAGAACATGTTTTAAGTGGTATTCAACAACTCAACATTCCTCAATTCACCGCGGCGGGTCAAATTACAGAGTTACCTTTGTTGCCATCGTTTGTGTATTTTCCGCATCAAACGGAATTTCTCGACAGTGATTTGCAACTGCCTTGGGGCAAAGCTAAGGCCATAGTAGGGCAATTAGCGCGTGAGTTAGGTGCGAAATCTTCTGGCCGTTTGGTGCAAAGTGCCAAAAGCTGGTTGTGCCATTCTCGTGTTAGTGCAAAGGAAGGCGTACTTCCTGTTGATGCACTGGACGAAGTGGAAAAAATTTCACCAGCGCACGTGACCGAAACCTTATTGGCGCATCTTGTTAGCGCGTGGGGAAATGCATTCCCAGACGCGCCCATTGCCGAACAAACCGTTGTAATTACCGTACCTGCGTCATTCGACCCTGCGGCCCGTGCCATTACCGAAAGCGCCGCGGAACACGTTGGTTTGAAAGCGCGCCTAATAGAAGAGCCGCTGGCCGCGTTTTATGCATGGCTAAGTGACCAACAAAATTGGACGGATAACCTAACAGTAAACGAACACATTTTGGTGGTCGATGTGGGTGGCGGTACAACGGATTTGTCTTTGATTCAAACCGTTGAGCAAGACGGTACGTTGGGCTTAGAGCGCATTGCAGTCGGTCGCCATATTTTGCTGGGCGGCGACAACATGGATATGACGCTGACCTATCATTTGGCCGCTCAACTTGCGCAAAATGGAACACAACTTGAGCCTTGGCAAATCACAGGTTTGACCCAAGCGTGTCGTGAAGCCAAAGAACGTTTGTTGTCTAATCCAGACATTGCAGAAACCAGTGTGGTGGTGCCAAGTCGTGGGCGCAGTTTGTTTAATAACAGTGTCAAAGCGACCTTGACTCAAGCTGATGTTCAGCAATTGTTGATTGATGGTTTTTTTCCGTCAGTACAACTTGATGAGCAAGCTCATAAAGCAGCTCGAAGTGGCTTTAGTACAATCAATTTGGATTACGAAGCGGACCCTGCGATCACACGTCACATTAGTGAGTTTTTGTCTCAGCATGACGTAACGCCGAGCAAAATTTTATTAAATGGCGGTGTGTTTAACTCGACGTTAATTCGCACTACGTTAGAATCTCGTTTGCAAACCTTATTGGGCGACGCCCCGCTGACGATGTTGACGCCATCGCATTTGGATTACGCGGTGGCCAAAGGTGCTACCTATTACGCCCAAGTTCAAGCGGAAGGCGGCGTGAAGGTCAAAAGTGGGTTAGCCGCGAATTACTACATTGGTGTTGCGAGCCCTATGCCCGCTATTCCAGGTATGGCACCGCCAGTGGACGCCATTTGTGTGGCGCCATTTGGTTTGGAAGAAGGTTCAGAGGAGCAAATGCTGCCCAATGAATTCTCTCTTGTGGTGGGTGAAAGCGTGACGTTTCGTTTTTTCCAATCTAAGCAAAATGATGTCGATGCGGTTGGCAAAGTCGTTTCGGCATTCTCTTTGGGTCAGCTAAATGAATTGAACCCGTTGTCAGTTCGTTTGGACGCGGGACATTATAAAGCCGGTGACATGGTGCGTATTTACCTGACGTCACGGGTCACCGAATTGGGATTGTTACTGTTGCAAGCGCACGATACACAATCCGATTTAAGTTGGACCATCGAGTTTCAAGTTAGAGAGGCGTAAACCATGACGCAACCCGCTTTTCGTTCTTCTTACCGCGTTGGGATTGATTTAGGGACGACCAATTGTGTCGTCTCTTACGTTTCGTCAACCGGTACAAACGCGGATCTAAATTCCCCTACATTATTATCTATTCCTCAAGTGATGGCCGATGGCTCCGTTCAGGCGTTTAACCACTTACCGAGTGCAATTTACGTATTGGCAAACGATGAAGTAGATAAGGTTGTTCCTGTTTTACCGTGGCGCCATCATGAAACGAATTGTGTTGTTGGTATGGGCGCATTGGCGTTAGGCCAACGCCGTGCGGGGCAATTGGTACAGAGTGCAAAAAGTTGGTTGAGTCATCGACAAGTCGATCGTCGCTCGGCCATTCTTCCTTGGGGCAGTGACGCGGTTAAAAAACTCAGTCCATTACAAGCCAGTAAAATGCTGCTTTTGCACATTAAGCAAAGTTGGGATCATCGTTTTCCAGACGCCCCTTTGGCTGCACAATCGATCGCGCTGACATTGCCGGCGTCTTTTGACGAAGAAGCGCGAGCGCTCACGTTAGAAGCGGCAACATTGGCGGGATTGGACAATTTATATTTATTAGAAGAGCCTCAAGCGGCCTGTTATTACTACATCAGCGATGATGAAAAGCTGGCGGCCTTGGCGGACAAAAAAATGCTGTTGGTGGTCGACATCGGCGGCGGTACCAGTGATTTTAGTTTGGTTGCCATCAAACCGGCTTCAAAAACGGATCACCAAAAAAACTCGATTTCATTAAAGCGCATTGCGGTGGGCGAACACTTGTTACTTGGTGGTGATAATCTCGACCAAGCTTTGGCTTTTCAGCTTGACCCGAAACAGATCTCAGCGTTATCTGCGTCTCGACTTGCCGCGTTAGTGCAGCAAACTCGTCAAGCCAAAGAGCGCTTGTTAGGCGATAACGCACCAGAATCTCTGAGCATTACCGTTTTGGGCGGCGGCAGTCGTTTGATCGGAGGTTCTCAGAAATTCAACGTTTCAAGAGACGCACTTTTAGAGCAGGTTCACACGGGCTTCTTTCCGCTTGTCGAGTCGGGCGACTCAGTACAAAAAAACGATTACGCCATGCACACATTAGGGTTGCCGTACGAATCTGACCCTGCTTTTACCCGTCATTTAGCGGCGTTTTTGCAGCAACATAAAGCGGAAATCGAAGCCGCTACGGGATCTGCTATGCCGGATGCGGTGTTGTTTAATGGTGGATTATTTAACAGTCCAGTATTAAAAACCCGATTGCTTGAGCAATTAAATGCGTGGTCAAACGAACCGATATTAGCCTGTTCTGCCGAAGAGCCAAATGACGCGGTGGCAAAAGGCGCGACCCTGTATTTAAACGCCTTAGCAGGAGACAACGCACGCATAGAAAGTGGTGTTGCGCACAGTTTGTATTTGAAAATTGGTGACGATCAGTTTGTTGGTATCTTACCAAAGGGCACGCTGAAAGGTGATGTTGCTGTGTTGGCACAAGCGTTTTTTGTCACCTTGGGTCAGCACGTGCAATTTCCTTTGTATCGGTCCGATGATCATATTGACTGCGTTGTGGGTGAAATACGAAATGAAAAGGGCCTTCATTATATTTCGAATTTGGCAACGGAATTAGACAGCATTGAAGATTACGCTGAACGGTCTGTTTCAATGTCAGTGCAAATGACAGAAGTGGGTGTGTTACAAGTGCTTCTGAATGCCAAGAACGGCCGTGATGAATGGCGCTTGGATTTTTCAACGTCCAGTACCGAATCAATTGATCTTTCCGATTCAGACGAATTGTTGCATTCCAATATGGGCCAAGCGGAGGAGCACCTTGCGCATTGTTTTTCCGCGGCGGGTCAAAAACTCAAACCCGAGTTGGTCAAAGCGTTGAAGCAAGACCTTGATCAACTATTGGGCAGGCGCGATGATTGGAATGTGGCGACGTCTCGTCGCTTGGTTGATAAATTGTTGAGCCTTAAATCTGGCCGCATGAAAAGTGCTCAGCATGAACGTCAATGGTTGCAACTGATTGGTTATTGCTTACGCCCTGGTTTTGGCGCGGCAGACGATGTCACTCGCGTTCAACAAGTCATTAACATTACCAAGGCGGGGGCTCAGTTTGATAGCGCAGCCGTTTGGGGGCAGTATTGGACCTTATATCGTCGTATTGCAGGCGGTATGTCGGTTGAGCAGCAGCAAGTGTTGTTGAAGCAGTTTAGTCAGTATTACTCGCCAACTGGGCAGCGTTCCCGTGAAAAATCTAAGTCTTTAACCACTAAATCCAGTGACGATTTGATTCGCCTTGTGGGCGCGTTAGAAGCGGTGCCGAACGAAGACAAAATCACCGTGGTGGATTGGCTGATAAAGCGTCTACAGAAAACCTCAGAGCCCGATACGGCGTGGTGGACAGTGGGAAGAATTGCTTCCCGTCATTTGTTGTCAGGTAAACAAGAACTGCGGCTTTCTGAAGAGCGCCTTTTTCCGATTCTTGATTTTGCATTGAAAGAGGATTGGAAGAAACGTAAGCAGGCAGGCCTCGCGGCGGTTCTGATGAGTCAAGTCAGTGTGGATGAATCAGAAAAACTAAAAGTCTACCGTAAAAAAATCGCCAACAAGCTTAAAAAAGACAAATGCCCAACCCAATGGGTTGAGCGTTTAGAAAGCCAAATAGAAATTAACAGCGACGAGTTAAACGCATTGGTAGGGGAAAGCCTGCCAATAGGGCTGCGATTATCACTGGTTTAAGTCATTATTCCAGTGAAAACCCAAACAGACTGATCTGCATTTTATAAGGCACTTCGGTGGATTTTTTAGTCAACGCATTGACCAACCCAAGGTACGTTGTCATTTTATGGGCCGTAAGGTTTTGCTCGCTTGGTATAGCCGAAGTGAACTTGGTGGCTCGTAACATGCTTTTGATCCCGCTCGTAATGGAAAATTTATTGTTTCCCATCAAAATGACTTCTTCCCCTAAGTGCCAATAAATGTCCAATTCCTGAATCTGTAATGGGCTTAAGGGCGGAACCAAAGGCACGATGTCTTGAAGTGTAACGATTCTGGTTAGAGGCAACCCCGCGAACCTTTCTGCACCTGATACGTTTGTCACTTTTGGTTGTCCGAACGTCACGACATTGGTGAGAGGGTAATCGTCCATTTTCAAATACATGGCAACAATGACAGCAATCGCTCCGCCTAGGCTGTGTCCTGTTGTTTGAATCGGCTTTCCTGCCACAAGATACGGCTTCACATCCTTGTAAACCGCTTTCGCGGCATAGGCAAAACCTTGATGCAGCATAATGTCCAGTTTGGTGTCAGGAAGCAAAGACACATTCAGATTCAGCATGACGTTTTCAAGATTCGCCGTACCGCGAATCGCAATGGTCTGCACGCCATCTTTTTCGCTCAACAAATAACTCACCTGAGAATTAACAAACGTCGCTTGATGGACTAAGGTTTGACCTTGTTCTTGAAGGTGCTCGGCCATGGATTCTGCAGCAAGATAGGTGTCGTCCGATAACTTAGCTTGCGCTTTAATAACGGAAAAATCTGGATTGGCAAAGGCCAATGCGAATGGAAAAATGAAAATAAGAGACAGCAACGCACGTGTGAATTTCAGCATAGAAAAAATGTAGACAACATGAGAGTAAGAAGGTGCAGAGAGTACTAAAAAATAGTGTTCTCGGACAGGAGTTTTTGGAAGACTTGAAGCATCGAAAAGCAATATCTTACGGAGCCAGAAATTGTCTAGGAAACTCAGGGAAGTCCATTCCTGACAATGATCCTATTCCTAACTTGAAACCAGTTGAGTAAAACCTAATGAAGACATCAGATCATATATTAAATTTTGGCTCCAACTTTAATGAACGCTTAGATAAAGCATCACTGAGTTTTGCTATGGATTATGTTAATCGTGGAGAGAATTCAGTAGCTCTAGATACTTTGTTTGAATATTTATATGAAAACGAAGTATCTATTACAGCTGATGAGTTTGATGAGGCTATTTTACTGGCAAAGAAATTAAATATTAGCGAAGATGATTTAGCTTATTTGAGGGAGCTTATAGCGGAAAGCTAAATTGTCCTGTCCACACTGTCCATAGACATTTTCTGCTTTCAATCCAGCCGTTTTCAGAAAAAACTTCCCTGAAATCGGCTGTTTTTATTCATTTCCTACGATTATTTTCAGGAAAAACAATACAAAAATAATTGTTGGTTAATAATAAGGAGAGACCTTTGCACAGAGATTCAAGGGGTCAGTGTCGTTGATTTCAGAATATAACCGCTCTTGTTCTCAATGTTTGCGCCTCCCTTATAAACTTTATTAAGATATAGAGATCACTTGTTTCAAGGAAGAAACGATGGCTCGACGACCACGACTATATTTGCCCGATTGCCCATTACATATTACCCAGCGCGGAAATAATCGCGATGCGTGTTTTCGTGATGATTCTGATTATAAGACATATCTGTATCTTATGCGTGAAGCGGTTGCACTCTATGTTGTGTTGATTTACGCGGCTATCAGCATGCCGCTAAATACGTTAAACTACGCGGCTTTAATTTACCCAAAAATGAACCTGAGTATCTAATGAGCACCGAGTTTTCCATTCTATCCGCCACCTTGTTGTTTTTATTTGTCATCGACCCGTTTGGCAATATTCCTATTTTGTTGTCTGTGATGAAGGGTGTGCCACAGAAACGCCAATACCAGATCGTGTTGCGTGATGGATTAATCGGATTGATCATTTTGGTGTGTTTTTTGTTTTTTGGGGCAGAATTTTTGGCACTGTTGCATTTGGAAACAGAGTCCATTTCCATTGCGGGTGGCGTGGTGTTGTTTGTGATTGCGTTGAAGATGATTTTTCCATCGCCTTACACGAAAGAAGCTGGCCCTGTGATGGAGCCTTTTATTGTGCCGATTTCCATTCCGATGTTGGCGGGGCCTTCGACCTTGGCGACGTTATTGGTGATGGTGAAGAGTTACCCAAATGACCAACAGGATTTACTGATTTCTGTTGGCGCGGCTTGGGGTATTTCGGTCGTCATTCTGGCGATGGCGCCATTGTTAAATCGCGTGTTGAGAGAGAAAGGTTTGGCGGCGCTAGAGCGATTAATGGGTATGTTGTTGCTGATGATGTCTGTACAGATGTTGGTTAATGGTGTGCGTAGTCTGTTCACTCATACCTTAGCGGCACTATAACGGATCCTAAGAAATTAGCCTTTCTACGGAAGGGCTAATAGCTGTTTAGATACCGCAATGCCATTTAAGTCGCAATAAATATAATCCCCTTGGCTAATCGCCATGCCAGCAAAACGCAGGGTTTTACCTAAATCTCCTAAACCACGCTTTTCCGTGGGCATTGGGTGCGCACACAATGCATGGATGCCTATGTTTAGTGTGGTTTGCGCTGCAATATCGCGTATGGCGCCGTAAATCACAAACCCTTCCCAACCATTATTTGCGGCTTTTTCCGCCAGCATGTCGCCGAGTAGCGCACGTCTTTTACTGCCGCCGCCATCCACAACCATGACTTTCCCTTTGCCATTTTCGTTGACCAGCTCGCGTACGCGACTATTGTCTTCAAAGCATGAAACGGTAACGACTTCACCATAAAAGTGACTGCGTTTCCCGTACGAGGTAAATATCGGCTCAGCAATTTGAAGTTGTTCAGGGTACAAATCGCACAAATCAGGAAGGATGTCTTTCATAGTGGTTCCTATTTAGAATCATGTTACGTTGTTTAAACTTTAAATAGAGAGGCGCTTGAATGCCAGTCATTCGCATCGATAGTTACTATCGATGCGAATGATGACGGCTCAAGGTGATTTTTTACTCTTCGACGGTAGGGATGTCGCTTGGATCAATCAGTCCGTTTTCTGCTGCGATTTGTAGTAATTGGATGATGAGCTCATCGGGCGGTAACAAATGCAGTGGTGTTGTTTGGCCTTGTTCTGCCATAGCGTCGTCAAGGTTGACATCGCGCTCTTCAAACCAAGAATGAATGCTTTGTACTTCGAAGCTTGGTTCTAATCCTTTTATGTCGTATGTCGCGTCGACTAATTGGTTGAGCAGTTCAGGTTCCAAGCCATAAATCGTGTCGGTATCAAATTCATTGATCCATTCAGCCAAAATGTCGCTGGCTTCAAAACCAAATTCGTGGAGTTGTTGCTCATCAAGGTCGTGAAGGTTTGGCTCGATTTGATGGTTTTCCAACCATTCGTCATCGGGAATGACCAATACTTCTTTGACCTGTGCTTCATGGGTAGACCAAGTGAAAAGCAAAGGGAAAGCGGGTTCGTCGGAAGAGTTGGCGACAGCCGTCATGAATATAGGTAAACTTGCCATAATTTAGAACCAATGTTTGATTGTTAAGGAAGAATAAATGACCAGCCGAATCAAGATCAGTAGTGCGTTTGATGGCGGTAACATCTCCGTTATTGAAGCCTCGGAGCCGGACAATATTAGAGTAAAGATCCCTAATGATACAAACTCTAAATTCCTCCAGTGGTTTTATTTTCGATTACAAGGCGGAATGGGTGAGCAATGTGTCATTCAATTTGAGAACGCCAGCAACGCGGCTTACCCAGATGGCTGGGTAGATTACCAAGCGGTTGCCTCTTACGATCGGGAATATTGGTTCCGTGTACCGACAGAATACGTAGACGGAAAATTGGTGATTACGCATCAGCCAGAACAAGACAGTGTGTATTATGCCTACTTTGCCCCTTACAGCTACGAGCGTCATTTAGACATGATTTCTTGGGCTGCCAGCCACGAAGATTGCATTACTGACCATTTGGGTGAAACGGCGGAAGGCCGTGATATTACCTTGTTGGAAGTGAGCAAAACCCAAGGTTTGGCAAAAAACATCTGGATCATTGCTCGTCAGCATCCAGGTGAAACCATGGCGGAATGGTTTGTCGAAGGCTTGCTTGAGCGCTTGTTTGATGAATCACACCCCATTGCCCGTTCACTTTTGAACCAGTGTCGTTTTTACGTTGTGCCGAACATGAACCCAGACGGCGCGGTGCATGGTAATTTACGCGTGAATTCAAAAGGCGTTAACTTAAACCGTGAGTGGAAAAATCCCACGCAAGAATTCAGCCCTGAAGTACTCGCGGTACAGAAAAAAATGGCCGAAACCGGCGTAGATATGTTTTTGGATATTCATGGTGATGAAGCCTTGCCGGTAAATTTTGTAGACGGTTGCCAAGGTGTTCCTTCTTTTGATGCGCGTATGGAAGCCATGGAGACTTTGTTTAAAGATATGTTTGTTGCCGTCAGCCCAGACTTTCAAACTGAAGTCGGTTACACGCCTGATCAATTTGGCGAAGCGAACTTGACTGTAGCGACTAAGTGGGTTGGCGAAACTTACAACTGTTTGTCGTTTACTTTGGAAATGCCATTTAAGGACAATAAAAACTTACCGGATGAGATTGTGGGTTGGTCACCAGAGCGCGCTAAAATTCTTGGTGCAGATATTTTATACCCAATTTATCAAGTCATTATGAGCCCTCATATGAAGGCGGACGACTGATCGATGACAGCTCCAGAAGCGGACGCTTTGCTCGCACTGAAGCTGGCTATGCGCCAATTTGCTGAAGAACGAGAGTGGGATCAATTTCATTCCCCAAAGAACTTATCCATGGCGTTAGCGGGCGAAGCCGGCGAGTTATTAGACTGTTTTCGTTGGCTAACGGAAAACGATTCTTATCATTTAGACGATAAGCAGGCGCAAGCGGTAAAAGAAGAGCTGGCTGATGTGCTTTTGTTCACGGTACGTTTGGCGGATAAATTGAATATTGATTTGTTCAGTGCTGCGCAGCAGAAGATGGTAAAAAATGCCGCGAATTATCCTGCAGAAAAAGTAAAAGGCAATGCGAAAAAGTACAGTGAGTACTAGTCGAAAAAAAATCTAAAAAAAGTGCATCAAATAGAACAATTTGGCTTATCAATACGCTTTTTGTTCTGGCGGTTTTTCACGAAGTCGATTAGCATCACGATCGAATTACAAACAGTATCGATTTTATAACACGTTATTTTTAGGACGAGAAAAAATGCCTAAGGCTAGTGAAATCAAAAGAAATATGGCTGTCGACTACGACGGTAAAACATACATCGTAAGAGACATCGAGCGATCTGTTCCACAAGGTCGAGCAGGCGGAAGTATTTACCGCATGCGTATGTACGATGTTGTGTCAGGGCGTAAGTTGGATGAGTCGTTCAAAGATTCAGACATGATCAATCTTGCGGATCTTATTCGTCGTCCTGCTATGTTTTCTTATTCAGATGGCGATGAATACGTGTTCATGGACAGTGAAGACTACACGCCTTACTCCTTGAACAAATCCGCGATTGAAGATGAAATTCTGTTCATCAATGAAGAAACTACGGGCATTCAAGTAGTTTTGGTAAACGACGCACCTGTTGCGGTTGAATTACCAACCAACGTTGAGCTTGAAGTGATTGAGACCGATCCTTCCATCAAAGGCGCTTCTGCGACATCTCGTAACAAACCAGCGACGCTTTCTACCGGTGCGGTGGTTCAAGTGCCAGAACATATTTCGACAGGTGACCGTATTAAGGTCAATGTGGAAGAGCGTAAGTTTGCAGGACGTGCCGAAAAATAACACGTTAGATTAACGCTTTTTTGTTTTAAATAAAAACGCAGCCAACAGGCTGCGTTTTTTGTGGCTTGAAACGTGACATTATTCTTTTTTAGCGTTTTCTTTTAATGCGTCTTTTACTTTTTTCTCGGGGTGATTATTGGCTTCGGTCAACCCAGCTTCTCTTTGCACTGCCGCTAATACGCCTCGTAAAATACCCAATTCTTGTTTCTCTGGACGGGATCGGTTGAAGAACCGATGCAGCTTATCCAGCACTTTGCCCGGATGGCTGCGAATCACAAAGTTAATGCCATAAAGCGTTTCTTCTAAATGCTCGTAGAAAAGATCCATGTCTTTCTTGCGCGGGTATTCCGATGTTTCTTTCTGCTGGAAACCTTTATTCTGATTGGCCATCCAGATTTCATAAGCAACGATCTGTACGGCTTGTGAAATATTAAGCACAGGGTATTCGTCATTGGCATCAATGTAAACTTGGCGATGGCATTGAGCGATTTCCTCGTTTAATAAGCCTGTTGTTTCTCGGCCAAAAACGATGGCGACATTATGATCCACCGCTTCTGGAATCACGCTTTCGGCGCATTCTCTGGCGTTCATGATGGGCAATTGAAACGTGCGATGACGCGCGCTGGTACCGATCACAAGGCTACAGTCTGCAATGGCGTCTTCTAACGTTGGCACAATGGTGGCGTTTTCAAGAAGGTCGACAGCACCAGCGGCTCGGCTGGTGGCTTCTTCTGAAGGATAATCATTTGGATCAACCAAATAGAGGTTGGTTAATCCCATGTTTTTCATGGCGCGGGCAATGGCGCCAACGTTACCAGGGTGGAAGGTGTTGATTAAGACGATTCGGATGTTACTTAGCATAGCGTGTGAAGTACTCAGGTTTGGTTGTCTCTTAGCCTTTTGTCAATGGTCAGATTATGGCTTCAGCGTGAGGGATTGCTCGGTGCTGGCGAAATCGACCTTGTCTAAGATGACTTTGGTTGTGTCGTTAAAGAGGAATTGATTGCAGGCGTGATGATACAGGGATCCTGTCTCTAACACCAATCGATAGCTTCCTCTTGGAATGAAGTTGGCCGCGTAGGCTTGCTTTCCATATAAGTAGACAGAAAAGGGCGCTTGTCCATCGTAGGATTCAAATGTCAGCAGGCTGTGTTCTGGTAGCTGATTTAGAATTCGAAGGCGGCTAGTGCCTTCGGCTTGGCCAATCAACTCGCCATGTTGCGGTGCAATGCCCGGTTGGCCAATGCAGCCTGTTTGGGTGGCTTTTTGGACGTTGCCAAAACCAATGTTTTTAGCTTGTACCCAACCGTTCATTCCTTGATAACGCACGGTAAGCCAATCGCCTTGTAATTTAATACTATTCAGGTCCGATTTTCCGGGGATGTTTTGTAAAATTACACTGGATAAATCCGGTTCTGCATAAAGCGTTGTATTTTCTAATGTGTGGCTTAATCCAACACGAAACTGAGGGTATAACCCACTGATATAGCGGCTTTCTTGTGCGGTAACGGTGGTTTCTTGTTCAAAGGACTGCCAATACAGCGTGCTGTAAATGCCAGCGGCAAAAACAGCAATATACGTAGCGGCGCGAAAGGCGGCTTTTGCTGCGTCCAGCCGAATCGGTTGGCTTATTGGTTCTTTATCGTATGGCGCGTGGTAGTGCGGCGGCGCATAGTCACTCTCTTCATCATCGACAAAAGACTGATAGGGCGGTATATCTGATTGGTCATACTTTGGGTTATCGCTGTAGCTGTAACCTTGAGAGGTGAAGTTTTTAGAGGCTTTATAAGCTTCTTCATACAAGGCTTTTACACGCTTTTCGTTCAATGTGTTTCGTGCCGATTTAATCGCGTCATTACGGGCTTTTTCTTGATGTGCATTGTTGCGTTTCATTTCTTCGTAAGCGCGCTGCCGCTCTTTAATAAACGCTTCTTGTTCTTTGTCGGTCGCGCTCGATGTTTGCGTATAGCGGTTGTTGGCTTGACTGCTTTGTGTGTTTTCTTTGGTAAAGCTGAAAGGCTTCCAGTCGTTTACTTGCGCACCTTGTCGTATCGCATTGGTGACGTTTTCATAAGCGGCTTGTAGGCTCTGAAAAAGCTCTGTTGTGTCGGTGTCTGGGTTTTTGTCTGGATGATAGCGCCTAGCCAAACGCCTAAAGGCGGTTTTTGCTTCCTGCTCGCTGGCATTGGTGGGTATTTCCAGCAACTGATAATCGTCTATTAGGCTCATGCGATGTTAGATGTTAACCGTATTTTACAAGGTGAATGAATGACTTAATCCATTATGCACGATTTGTCGGTGGTGACAAAGGCTGATCTTTTTCCTCTAAAAGCATGAGGTATTTCGCTGGAGACATAGGACGATGCAAGTGATAGCCCTGTCCCACTTGGCATTGCCATGCTTGCAGTAATTTTAAAACCTCTTCCGATTCAATGCCTTCTGCGACGCTGATGATGTTCAATTCTTTGCTCAGGTTAATCATGCTTCGGCATAATGTTTGGCTTTGAGAGTCTGCTATTAAATTCATAACAAAAAATTGGTCTATTTTGAGCTCATCCGTGGCGAGCGATACCAGGTTTTGCATTGAACTGTAGCCCACACCAAAATCGTCGATCGCAAGTTTGAATCCAGCGCTGTGCAATTTTTTAACATTATGATCCACAATGGCGCTGTTTTGGAAAATGCTGGTTTCTGTTATTTCTATGGTGAATTTATTGGCGGGCAAATTGTGTCGATGCAGCAGGTTTTCTACTCGTTCTGAGAAATCTTCTTGCACAAGGTCGAGCGCTGAAATGTTGATGGATAACGTTTGAGCTGTCAGTGCCGATGGGTTGGAGGATGACCACTGAAAGACTTTTTCAAGCAACATGTCGGTCAGCTTATAAATAAGTCCCGTTTGTTCCGCCAAAGGGATGAACTCAGCAGGGGACACTTGCCCTAAATGCTCATTGTGCCACCGTATCAAAATCTCGCCGCCCACAATTCGATTATCCGCTAAATGGATTTGTGGCTGGATTTCGAAATACAATTTTTCTTGTCTAATATCGTCTGTTAGCAGGGTTATTAAGCGCAGTTGGTGCGCATGGTTACTTTTTAGTTTGCTGGTAAAAGGCGCCCAATGTCCTGAGGAGTAAGTGACAGAGTTACTTGCGATAAGGACATTTTGATAAAGCTTATCGAGATTGCCACCTTGAGATGGATAAAGAGCACTGCCAATTTTGTATTGATGGCGAAACAGCACTTTGTCGACAATCGTGGGCTGATCGAGTGTTTTCTGTATGTGCTGGATTTGTTGTTTGATTAAATCAGGTGTTGTACTGATTAGGACAATGTTTTTAGCGGTGAAACGAATCAATTTTTTCTGTTTTTTATTTGGCAGCGGCAAAGGGAGAATTCCGTCCATCTTAATGGCTTCTTGATGAATGTTAAGAATGACTTCGCATAACGCTGAATCTGCTTTAGCGGGCCCAAATGCTTGGCTGATTTTGAGGTGACTGGTTAATTCAATCATGATTAACGCCAGTTTTGGGTGATTTTTCCCTATTTGATTTATCTCTTCTGGCAAACGGTCAAAGTAATATGTGCGATTTGGTAAACCGGTTGCTATGTCGGTCAGTGCTTGTAATTGACGTTTATGCTCTATGTGGTTGGCTTTGTCTGCAAAAGCGAAGGCAAAGCCAAGCAGTTGTAAGAGGCTGCTAATCGGAAAAATAGATTCGGTAAAGAGATTGATGGGCAAAATCTTCCAAAAAATGAACGTGTTAAGAATACTGCCTGCCATGAGCACAAACCAAGAGAATAAATAAAAGCGCACGGCAATAAAGCCTTTTTTATACGCCTGTATTCCCCAGTAACTGCACGTGATAAGTAAGAAGGCTTCGATGGCGGCAAAAAGGGACGCAGAGGCTTTGACCGGTATAAGTTGAGTTAATATTAAAAAGAGAATAAAAACGGCATCGCCGTATTTATAAATAAGAGAATGAGGCGAGGGAATGTTCACTTCTTTGAGAAACTGTACGCTGAACCGATAGAGAATCCATGTGCCAAGGCCAAAAATGGTAAACAGGTTTTGTATGATCCATTGGCTTATTGTTTCGGAGAATATCCATCGGCTAAATCCTGTTATTACGGATAAAGCAACCAAAACCACCACGTTGAGACAGAGGTAATACACAAAGCCGGGTTGACGCAGCAGGATAAAAACAAAAAAGTTATGCGTGAGTAAAATGAGCAAACTGCTGATGACAAACACCCAAAAAAGTAATTTGTTTTCTTTTTGATTTGCCGCTTCTTGGTTACTTAAAAGTTTGAATGGTGTCAGAAGTGGGCTGTTCCCTTGCTTGCGTATTAAGAGCGTGGTGCTTGCATCGTTTGATAATGTGATGGGGATCCATATTCCGTCGTAGTGATCAGTGTCTCCTTGCCAGTCTTGCAATGCGCCTCTTGTCCAATGTGCGTGCAATTGGTCCCCATGGAAGAGATAAAAATCTAGGTGTTCAATGACATAATAATTCATCCCAAGCACAAGGCTAGGGGCGCTGGATGGTGAGATTGCTTTTGGAAAGACCAATTTATGCCAATAAGCAGGTGTGGCAAAATCTTGTGATTCACGATAGAGGCTTTGTTTAAATTCTGCGTTTAAAAGAATGTCATGTGGAGACGTGGAAGCGGTTTCTTTAAACGTGGGTAATTCACCAAGTGTCGTCTCTGCGACCACCAGAGAGAATGCACTTTGTGAGTACACCAATAATGTGAGTAATACAAAAAACACACGCCTAAACATCATTCAAGACAACCCTTGTAGGTAAGTCGATTAAAACGGCCAAAACACCAACCAACAAGAATATTTCTAAGGCTATTCAAACGGCTTGGCTTGCAATCGTGTAAACTTTCTTAAAATATAGGCGACATTTTTAGTATATGTATAATGATTGAGAATTATATGAGCGATAAGCTGACCCATTTAGACCATCAAGGCCATGCGCATATGGTGGATGTCTCAAATAAAGAGATTACGAAACGAACCGCGACTGCGCGAGCGGTGTTGTTAATGCAAGCATCCACATTAACTAAAATAATCGAAGGCGGTTTGCCAAAAGGAGATGTGTTGGCAACAGCGCGCATTGCTGGCATTCAAGCGGCGAAAAAAACATCCGATTTGATACCCTTGTGCCACCCGCTGATGTTGACCAAAGTCACCGTCGATATTAATACCATCAGCGAGCGAGAAATCGAAGTACTGTGTACTTGTTCTTTGGCGGGTAAAACCGGTGTGGAAATGGAAGCGCTGACTGGTGCTAGTATTGCCGCTCTGACCCTGTATGACATGTGCAAAGCCGTGGACAAAGGCATAGTGATTCAAAATGTGGCGCTGCTTGAGAAAAAAGGCGGAAAAAGTGGCGATTGGAGCAGTGACCATGTCTAAGGTAAATGTGGTGTTTTTTGCTTCTTTAAAAGAGTCGATTGGGCAAAGTACTTTTCAAATGACACTGAATTTTCCGTTGACCATTGGAGAATTAAAACAGCAGTTGGCAGAAGAGTTGAAGGATGGAAAGAAGCTCTTAGAAAGCGGAATTCAATCGTCCATTGATTTTGAATTTAGCCGTGACACAGACACAATTCCCGAAACGGTGAAAGAGGTAGCATTTTTTCCACCGGTGACAGGAGGCTAGATGATACGCGTTCAGCACGAAGATTTTAGTGTCGATGATTTGTATAAAGGTTTATTGAAAGCAAATCAAACAGGCGCCGTTGCGATGTTTGTCGGATTGGTTAGGCAGTTCTCGGATATACCAAACGAATCATGCAGTTTTGAGCTTGAGCATTACCCAGGAATGACTGAACGTAATTTGCAAGCCATCGTAGACGAGGCGAACACACGTTGGCCTTTACTGGATGTGTGTGTCGTTCATCGGGTTGGGCGTTTGTCCGTTGATGATCAAATTGTCTTTGTTGGCGTCAGTGCGTCACATCGCGCTGAAGCGTTTCAAGCATGCGACTTTATTATGGATTATTTAAAAAGCCGGGCTGCTTTTTGGAAAAAAGAATCCCAAGGCTCAGAAAGCCATTGGGTTGAAGCGAAAGACGATGATGAAGAGAGCCTTGTGCGCTGGTCGAAATAAATCGATTGGAGCACGGCTCGTATTTGCGCCTTAATGTGGTCGTAGGGTTTTCTTTCGACCACTGGCGTGACGTTCTCGGTATTCCGTATCTATGTACTTATCGGTTGTTGCCATGCTGGCATGACCTGCATCTTCTCTAACGTGTTCTTTCGGTCTGGTTTTCACGTCTTCCGATATACCCGTGTGGCGTAACCAGTGAACGGTTGCAACGCGTAAATCGTCTGCATCGGCCCGCATACCATCTTCGCACATGCGTTCGTACGCTTTATCAAAACATAGTTGTACGATATTTCTCACTTGGCGCGAGCTGGTCATGGCGCCTTGACCTCGATTTTTGGGTACCAAGGGCGTACTTTCTGCAATGGTTGGTAGCACGGGGAGGTCACGAAAACGACGATATCGAGTCAACGCATTGAGCATGTCATCGGAGACCGCCACCAATCGCTCTTTATTGCCTTTCGAGAGGACTTTAAACCACCAGTGGCCATCAGAATCTTTGATAAAATCGCCCATGACAGGCGCTGATCTTTCATCCGCGACCAATTCCGAAATTCGTAAATACATACCAAGTAACGCATTCATAATAAATAAGGTACGTTCATGATGCGCAGGCTCTTCTTCCGCCAACATTTCAGCGGTTTCGATCACGTAATCCCACTGCAAGTTAGAAATTCGTCTTACTTGTTTCCGAGTTACCTCTTTTTTAACGAACTTACTTTTTTGTCGAATTAATGCCACTGGGTTTTGTTGCACGGCGTCTTCTTGCATCAGAAAACCATAATAAGACGACAGTATAGAAAAGGTGGCCCGAATGGCCGCTTGAGATAATGAATGCTGTTTTGTTTTGGGGACGTCGCCATTTTTAAACTCAAGTTTACTGACGTGTGCGACAAAAGGTCGCCATTCTTTGTTCGCGACTCTCTCGCCCATGTGTAATTTAAAACGAGCTACATTTTTGGTGCCTATCCATTGCTCTGGCGGAGCGACACAAAAATGAATAAATTCTTCAATTTGATCACGGCGTAACTGGGTTGAAGGACAATTTGCTACATTCCAGGACCATAGCAACAGTCGCTCAACTTCTCGACGGTAGGAGTTAAAGGTAGCTTGAGAGCCGTTGTAACTATAAATGAAGCATAAAGCCAGTTGAAGATCGCGTCGGTACTCTGGGTCCTTTAGCTGAGGGGTGTTTTTGGCTAAATGTGAAGCGATTCCGTCGAACTGAGTAAACGGATTGGGTAGATGATCTAAATTATCTATCAAGGCAAGAGGCGTCATAATATGTCATATCCAAACAGAGAGCGTAGATTAGCAAATTTTTCTCTGTATCCCTACCGCTTTTAAAGTACGTACTTTCTTGATTTGGTCACTTTTGCTTCTTATGTCCTTATTTATTTAGTTTTCTACTCTTTCTGTGTGATTTTCATTCAAAGTGATGCCAATTACATCGTATTTGGAAAGAAGGTGGAAGCATCGCTTGTCGTCTTTTTTATTTTCAATAAAAGACTATTATAACTAAACCAAAGCGAAACATCTTATTAAGACGTTAAGCGTCGCGACTTATTAAAACTTAAATCTCTGAAGGAGATACTCATGAAAAATTTTACTAAAACGGCTCTAACACTATTAACTGTATCCGTAATGACAACCGCTGCTTTTGCTGAAACCGGAACTGAACGTGTTCAGAGTGCAAAAGGCGGTGTAGAAGCATTAGGTATAACACTTGAAAATATGGGCGCAACCGTTGACACAAGCGTTAATTTAAATGGTGCATATACATTCGATCAAAAAGAAGCGGTTTATTCTGCAAAGCACGCTGAGCTACAAAGCCAGTTTGATGCTTTCCACGCTCAATCAGCTGAGTAAAGCCCTTTAAGCCGTACTGTAAAATTTTAAAATTAAGGATTCAATAATGAATAAATTTAACAAAACTATTTTAGCACTATTGGCAGCATCTGTAATGACAACAAGTGCGTTCGCGTCATCTGATGAAAGCTCAACAGACCGCATTCAAAGTGCTAAGGGCAGTGTAGAAGCACTTGCTGTCACGCTTGAAAACATGGGCGCAAACGTTGACACTAGCGTAAACTTGAAAGGCGCTTACACTGCTGATCAGAAAGTTTCTCGTTACAATGCTAAGCACGCAGAGCTTCAAACTCAATTTGATGCATTGCACGCACAAACAGCAGAATAATGCGGATAGCATGTCTATAAAAAAGCCAAACGCCTTGTTTGGCTTTTTTGTTTTTACCCTTCCTTGAAAACCCTTCTTAATCCCCCCCGCCTTTTTTCTTCAAATTATTTTAAAGAGTATTTTTTATATTTTGTTTTCTATTGAGTGTTATTTTATTGATGGAAATGAGTTATTAAGAATAAGTTGTGATGAATGCTATCTGTTAATCAATAGGGTTGATCGTTATTATCAGAAATTAAGTTGTGTTTTTAGTTTTTGTCTTGATTTATGTGATTTTTATTATAAATGTTGTTTGTCTGGCCATATTTGGAAAGAAGGTGAAAGCCGTGGTTGAAGCCTTTTTTATTTTAAATAAAAGGCTATTATAACTAAACCAAAGCGAAACAGCTTCTTCAGACGTTACGAATAGCGATTTATTACAACTTAAATCTCTGAAGGAGACCCTCATGAAAACTTTTATTAAAACGGCTCTAACGCTATTAACCGCATCCGGAATGACAACCGCTGCTTTTGCTGAAACCGGAACTGAACGTGTTCAGAGCGCAAAAGGTGGTGTAGAAGCATTAGGTGTAACGCTTGAAAATATGGGCGCGTCAGTTGATACCAGCGTTAACTTAAACGGTGCGTATACCTTTGATCAAAAGGAAGCGGTTTATTCTGCTAAGCACGCTGAGCTACAAAGCCAGTTTGATGCTTTACACGCTCACTCAGCTGAATAAAACCCTTTAAACCGTCCTGTAAAATTTTAAAATTACGGATTCAATCATGAATAAATTTAACAAAACTATTTTAGCGCTATTGGCAGCATCTGTGATGACAACAAGTGCGTTTGCCGCTTCTGGTGAAAGTTCGACTGACCGCATTCAAAGTGCCAAAGGTAGTGTTGAAGCGTTGGCTGTGACCCTTGAAAACATGGGGGCCGATGTTGATTCCAGTGTGAATTTGAACGGTGTTTATACGGCAGACCAGAAAGTATCTGTATACAATGCTAAGCATGCTGAACTGCAGAATCAGTTTGATACCTTGCACGCACAATCAGCGGAATAATGCTGATTGCATGTCAATAAAAAGCCAAACGATAAGTTTGGCTTTTTATTGCCTATTTTTTTATTGCCTATTTTTTAATTCCCTTTTTCTTCGTCCAAATCCTCTTGTTTTTCCGCCTCTTTAATAACCTTAAACCACGACGCTGTGTTCTTAATCGCGGCTTTGTCATTATCAGCGGCTTCACTTTCCGCTCTTTTAATTAAATACTGTGCGGTTTTGTCTTTTCCTTGGCTAAAATCCAGCAGTGCTCGATAGTTCAATGCCATAGGCAAGTTACTTCTGGATTGAAAATATTGGATGTTTGCACGCCAAATTAAACGTTGCTCATAAAGATAATTCGACGAAATGTTAATGGGCTTTGATTGGGTGAGCTGTGCATGCAGCGTGGAAAACAAAATGCTTCTAGGGGCAATGTCGAGTTGATTATTAATAATACTGATCCCTTCATCTGTTTGACCCAATGCGGTATAGCTTAATGCTTGTAGGTAATCTGTAAATTGATTGCGTGACTCTAATTTACCTAAAAAGGAAAGCGAGCGCTCTGGAGACTGAACAAGATAGGAAAACAAGGCTTTTGCAAAGTTCTTTGCGTCGTTGTTTTGTATTTTTTGATCCAGATAAGTATAAGGTCTGTCTTCTAATCCCGCTCGATAGGCAAGTAAGGTTGCCCTAAAATAATCAAAGTTACTTTCTGTCAGGTTATTCAAGATAGTTTCTTTTGCGTCCGTACTAAAAGAATCCGATAAGCGTGAGTTCGGGAGCGGGTGAGTGGATAAAAACTCCAGTTTTGGTCTGCCTAATGCTTGCTTGAAGAAAGCTTGAAACAGTTTTGTCATGCCTTCTGGCGCAATGCCAGCGTTGCTCAAATATTCTCGTCCACGGCGATCTGCTTCTAATTCCTGATTTCGGCTGTAGGTTAGCGTATTTTCTGCTTGATTTGCTATCCCGCCCAACCAAAGTGCGGTCGTCGCATCGGAACCTGCACCGGCTAATGCCGCAGCGATGCCGGCTCCGAGCATGACCAGGGTTTTTTGGAGTTCTTCGCCCGAATGTTTTGTTTGTCGTTCATAATGTCGAAGGTCTAAATGGGCAACTTCATGAGAAAGTAAACCGAATAGCATGTCTTCACTGGTGATCATCTCCATGATATCGGAATAGATAAAAAGGTGGTTGCCAGGAATGACAAAGGCATTGCTCTGAGAACTGTTCAATAGCGTCATTTCAACGGTTGTATTATAGAGGTCCGTTTGAGGAAGAATGTAAGATAGCGCTTCTTTTAGGTAATCGTACGCCGGTGGAAAATCGATCAATGCTCGGCTTCCATTCAGCTTCCTAAACCAATATTGTCCAAGTATGTAGGATGGATTAGAAAGTGCTCTTTCGTCTTTATTCGCTTCAAGATCGGGAATGCTAGCATGAGCTAAGTTCGTGAAAGTGCTTGTAAAAACAACAGCTAAGATGCTTAAGCTGGTTGTAACGTTTAAAAATAGTCTCATAATATGGCAAATATTCATTTGTTAAAAAAGCATCGGGTAAATTATAAAATGACGATCAATAAAGGCGATCAGTATGACGTAATCTTGGATGCAAGAGAAGATCGCTGCCCAATGCCTTTGCTTAAGACCAAAATGGCGTTAAGTAAAATGGCAGTAGGCGAGTGTTTATGTGTTACAACATGTGACGCAGGCTCGTTAAAAGATATTCCTCAATACGTTGCTTTGGTTGGGCTTTCTTTGCTGTTAAAGCGCGAAGATGGCGATGTTTATACCTTTGTAATTCAAAAAAGTTAACACGGACTCGATATGTTTAAAATTGTTGATACGCTGATTAAACGCTATTTTTCAAATGAAGAAGTGGTTGTCTTTCTTCTCTTTTTGATTGCGACCCTTTGTGTTCTGGTCTTTTGGGGGGGAATCTTAGCGCCTATATTGATTGCGATTGTCTTGGCTTTTCTTTTACAAGGTCTTGTGGATCGATTACAACGGCTCGGACTTGGGCATGTATTGTCTGTGTTTCTCGTCTTTTTTACGTTCTTGAGCGCATGCGGTGTGTTCATTGGTGTGATGGTGCCCATTATTTGGCGTCAAGCGGTTCGCTTTGTGCAAGATGTCCCGCGAATGTTTACTGTCATTCGAGACGAGGTGCAGCAGTTCGCAGATGGGCACAGTGAATTGGTGAGTCAATCGGCTATAAATGAACTAACAAATTCATTAGCAAATGAGTCTGCTAATCTTGGACAATGGTTAGTGTCATTTTCTTTATCGAGTATTCCTTCTTTGTTTTCATTGGTTATTTATTTGGTGTTAGTGCCTCTAGTTATGTTTTTTTTGCTAAAAGACCAAGAACGAATTCTAAGCTATTTGACCTCTTGGCTCCCAAAAGAAAGAAGGATGATGCGAAATATTGCTCATGAAATGAATGATCAAATCGCAAACTATATACGTGGGAAGTTTATTGAAATGCTGGTTGTGGGTGCAGTAACCTACATTGTTTTTATCGCTTTTGGGTTGAAGTATGCAGAATTGTTAGCCTTGTTAGTGGGGCTTTCAGTGTTGATACCTTATATTGGTGCCGCTGCCGTCACCATTCCTGTGGTGTTGGTGGCATTCTATCAGTATGGAACTCAGAGTGAATTTATCTATGTTGTTGTCGCGTACTTAATTGTTCAAGCATTAGATGGCAATGTATTAGTGCCGCTGCTGTTTTCAGAAGCCGTGAACTTGCATCCACTGGCAATTATTGTTGCTGTGTTATTTTTTGGTGGAATATGGGGCTTTTGGGGGATCTTTTTTGCGATTCCTTTAGCGACCTTAGTGAAAGCCATTATTAATGCGTGGCCTAATCAAGAGCAGCTGGCGCAATAGAGTCAAGGTGTTGTGGTTGAGCGTTACAGCCTTTCACGATAAATAAAATAAGATAATGATCAAAATGCCCGCTTTTACATGGTTAAAAGCGGGCATTTTTATTTAGCAAGAAACCGTGGCGAGTAAAATACTGTATGAGGGAAGGACGACGGTATTACCGTCTACATAGCCGCTTTGAATGGCTTCTGGCAAGGTTAATGCGAGCAACGATAACTCCACGGGAAATATTTTATCTTGGTTTGCCGTGTTGATTGCGACATAAAGACATTTGCCCTTAAAACGACGTAAAAAGGTGAGCGTTGTTTCATCGTTGTATAAGAACTCGATTTCGCCATGTCGCAGTTCAGGATGATTGCGTCTAACATGTAAGAAATCTCTATAAGCATGTAAAACGGAGTGGCGATTCCATTCTTGTTCACTGACTGCAAGGGCGCGCTGTTCTTCTGCAATGGGTAGCCAAGGTTGGGCGGATTCCGTAAAACCACCTAATGCCTCATTCGTCCATGGAAGGGGGGTTCGACAACCATCCCTGCCTTTAAACTCTGGCCAAAAAGCAATACCGAAAGGGTCTACTAATTGGTCAAATGATAGTTCCGCTTCAATAAGCCCTAATTCTTCTCCTTGGTATAAACACACGCTGCCACGCAATGTTAATAGCATGGCCATGTATATTTTGCTTTTGGCGGCCGTGTCATGGTTTTTTCCCCAACGCGTTGCTACTCGTTCAACATCATGATTCCCAATTGACCAACATGGCCAGCCATCACCTAATCCTGCTTCAATGGTTTCCATTGTTTCACGGATATGATTCATCGAGGAATCGTGTGTTAGTAAATCGAACGAATAACACATGTGAAGCTTGTCGTTCCCTTGAGTGTAAGCGGCCATGGTTTCTAGTGAAAAATCACATCCGACTTCACCGACGGTGGTGGTATTTCGATATTCATCGAGCAAGCGCCTTAAGCGCTGCAAAAACGGAATGTTCTCAGGACGGGATTTATCGTATATGTGGAATTGATAAGCATAAGGATTGTCTAGGCGAACCCCAATACTGCCTTCTACGACGTCTTTTTTCGGAGGATTATCCCGTAATTCGGTATCGTGATAATAATAATTTGCGGTGTCTAACCTAAAGCCATCGACACCTCGCGTTAACCAAAATTCGACGGTATTTAGTAATGCATCAACGACGTCTGGATTATGAAAATTCAAATCGGGCTGACTGTCCAAAAAATTATGCAAATAATACTGTCTTCGCCGACTGTCCCAGCGCCATGCTGGACCACCAAATACCGACAGCCAGTTATTGGGAACGGTGCCATCGGGTTTAGCGTCAGCCCAAATGTACCAATCTGCTTTGTCGTTATCATGATTTTGACGAGACTCTACAAACCATGGGTGTTGATCGGAACTGTGGTTAAGTACTTGGTCAATCATGACTTTTAGGCCATGTTTGTGTGCAGATTCAATGAGCTGATCGAAATCGTTTAGTGTGCCAAAAATAGGATCGACATCGCAGTAATCTGAGACATCGTAGCCAAAATCCTTCATGGGCGAGGTGAAAAAAGGCGACAACCAAATGGCATCAACTCCTAATGAGGCAATGTAATCCATTTTCGCTGTCACACCGGGCAAATCACCAATGCCATCGTTGTTTGAATCGAAAAAACTGCGAGGATAAACTTGATAAATTACCGCACCGCGCCACCATTCTAGTTCGTCAGTCATGTATGCCTCGCTATATAAGAAGTATTTAGTTTGAACTCCTAAATTCAGATAATAAGTTGCTGTTGTTGAACTAGTCAAATGATTGCGTTTTTAACTCATAAACTTAGCCAAAAAGAAACACTCTCTCTTAGAAAAAAGTGACGTTTTACACTTCTATCATTCGAATGCTTTCAATAAAAATATGTTATGATTTAACAACTTAGTAAATTTTAGGATTTTTACTAAACTTTACTAGGTAATTTGAATTGTTTAAATCATACTGTACGAATATACAGTTAGAGTGTTTTTATATGCGCGTTTCGTACCTTGGCTCTTCAGAGTCTTCTGCTTTTATTGCGGCAAACAGTGTTCTAATTCCTCTTAATTCAGAGTTAACTGAACCTACCCCTTTAAGTAATAAGTCATCCAAAGACAAAGCATTGGATCTAAATACTTTATGTGTTCAAAACCCCACATCGACTTTTTTTATGCGTGCTCAAGGTGAGCCAATAGAGTCTGTTGATATTCAATCTGGGGATGTGTTGGTGGCAGACCGTTCTTTAACGGCACGTCATGGTGACATAGTGATTGCTTACGAGCATGGGAAAATGTCGGTCATGATTTTGACGTTAAAGCCAGATGTGTTGCTTCGCCCGAAAAACAAAGCGTATTCCGCAAAGGCGGCTCCGGTTGTCGAGTCAGAAGCGTCTAGTTTGGAAGTGTTTGGTGTAGTCACCAGTGTGGTTCGTCAGTTGGACCGTGGAGAATAGCGTTTTACACCGCAAAAAAACGCCTTTCATTACTAAATAATGAAAGGCGTGTTGGGCCATCAGGCCTCGTATTTTACCGTCACTTTAGAGTCCTCTAAACGTGACGATCAAATTACCCGTCGCTCGGTTGTTCTCCCGGCGGGATTTGAGTGTTTCCTTTTACTTCATTCTCAATGTCTTTGTTACCAGCCAATGGACGAATGTGTCCGTTATCACGATGAAAACCAATGTCTTTTAAATAATGATCGTCAAGCTGACGAAATATTTGGTTGGTTCGACGGTTTTCGAAATATTCTTTAGCGGCATTGAATAGGGCAATGATACTCATAAGTGTTCTCCAAATTAATGTTTTTTGGCGGAACTTACGAGGTTTTAACAGAGGTGACCGCGTAAATTCCGCGGTCAATGGTGTATTACACAGGCATTGAACGCGTGGACAAAGTTGAGCGTACTCGTGAATAACAAGTCGTCAACGAAGAAGCAATATGATTCATAATGGATGTGTTCATGTGGCTTCTCCTTAATCTTTGTTTGGAATTCAATTGTGTAATTTTTGCTCGTTGAGCCACTTGATTCTTCCTTTATTAGTTGGCTATGTCAATTAATTATATGAAAAGAACCAATTGTTTTATGGCTGACTGGATTTTTTTATGGCGCTGAGAAAAAACAGGGGTACGTGATGATATTGTGCGCGTATTTTACTGTACAATTCGTCGCGAATTTATTTGTCCTTTTCTTGTATTTAATAAGTGTAGTAAGTGACCCATGGCGACAAAAGCAACAGTGTATAAAGCATCGGTTCAAGTGTCCGATATGGACCGAAATCATTACCAAGGTTATGACTTGACCTTGGCGTTACACCCTTCTGAAACCGAAGAGCGCATGATGGTTCGCTTAGCGGCTTTTGCTTTATTGGCAGACGAAAAAGAAGGCGGCGAACAATTGAGTTTTACCAAAGGCATTAGCACCGAAGATGAGCCAGATTTATGGCAAAAAAATTATTCTGATGAAGTGTTACTTTGGGTGGAATTAGGTCAGCCAGATGAAAAACGCCTGCGCAAAGCATGCGGTCGAGCTCAACAAGTCGTTGTCGTAAATTACAATGACAAATCCGACATTTGGTGGGAACAGAACAAAGGCAAGAACAGCCGTTTTAACAACATGCGCGTATTGCAATTTCCTGAATCTCAAGTGCAAGCCTTGGCGAAAATCTGTACGCGTTCTATGCAATTGAACGTGACGATTCAAGACAACGAAATGTGGATTTCTGGTGAGCTAGGCGAGTGCCAATTAACACCCATGTGGCGAGGCGAGCAATAAGCACACATCGCACAGGGTATTGGGCCAATAACATTAAGCTTTATGAAGTGTTCGCTGAAAAAAGGCCACGGCTTTGTTGTAGCATTCTAGGGCGAGGGCTGGGTCGTAACGATCGCCTTCGTCACGCATGAAGGCGTGTTGGCCGTTAAATTCATGCCATGTAAATAAGCGATCCGTGTCGATTAATTGTTGGTAAATTTTCTGACGACCTTCGGTAGAAACATGCGGATCTTGCTTGCCCCATACCATCACCAATTCCCCTTGAATGTCCTCGGTTCGAGTGAAGGAGTCATTGCCTTCTTCGCAAGGAATTGTGTTGGAATGAATGTCGGTTGCATAAAGGCAGAAGGTTGATTGAATGCAAGGATTCAATGCCGCTCGATACGCCAAATGGCCGCCTAAGCAAACACCCATCGCACCAAATTGCCCTGTGCAGTATTCTTCCTGATCGAAATAACCGATCATCGCGACAGTGTCGCTGTCATGCGCTTCCAATGTTTTCGTAAATTTGTCCGCGTTGCCTTTGTCTTTGCCTGCGTCATCGTAACCTAACACCGTGCCAATAGGGTTAAGCTCATGGAAGACTTCTGGCACAATCACCACAAAACCGTGACCCGCCATAATGGCCGCAGAGCGCGCTATGGGTGCTGTTTGTTGGAAAATTTCAGAATAAAAGAAGATACAAGGAAAGCGACCTTCCGCTTCAGGACGGTAAACAGTGCAGCGCATGACGCCAGTTGGCGTGTTAATATCTTGATCGTGTCGTTGGATGATCATGGTTTTCCTTAAAGCAATTTGTAATTTTCCTACATGATATTCGACCCAAGTCCGATGAGCCAGTCGCAAATGTTAAATAGACACAAACACCAATACTAAACAGACGAGAAAAAAAAATCCGTGCGAATTTTATTGATCAGCGCTTACGAAGCAAGCAGCCATAAAGCTTGGGCGAACACGTTAATGAATGGCCTAAGTGAACACCGCTGGTCTTATTTGTCACTGCCTGCTCGGCATTTTGCGTGGCGCATTCGTGGTAACGCCATGAGTTTTGCGTTCGACCCTAAGTTTAAATCAATATTAGAGCAGCCCTATGACTTGGTGATTGCCACGTCTATGACGGATTGCGTCGGTTTAAAAGCCTTCTGTCCCGACTTACAAAATATCCCGTGGTTGCTGTATTTCCATGAGAATCAATTCGCGTATCCCGCCAGCGATAAGCAGCAAGGTTTGATCGAAATGCAAATGGTAACCTTGTACAGTGCGTTAGCAGCCAACGTGTGTGTGTTTAACAGTCAGTTCAATAAAGACTCTTTTTTCGATGGTGCGCGCGCGTTACTGAAAAAACTCCCAGACTACGTTTCGCCAGATTGGTTAATCGATACCGAAGAAAAAGCGCGTGTCTTGCCGGTTCCGTTGGACATTCCGTTGTTAGCCATAAAAGAAAAAGCGAGCCCAGTAAACGCCAGCGAAAAAACACGCCCCATTAAGCTGGTTTGGTCTGCACGTTGGGAATTCGACAAAGGACCGGATCGATTATTGGCCATTTTAGAAGAATTAGAGCGCCGTGAACTGACTTATGAAATCGACATTCTTGGTGAGCAGTTCCGATCCACACCAAAAGAGTTTGAGCAAATACAATCCCGTTTTTCACACCGCATTACGCAATTTGGCTTCGCGGAAAGTCGTACCGATTACTTGGCTTTTTTGGCGAATGCCGACTTTGTACTGTCTACTGCATTGCATGAATTTCAGGGGATTGCGGTGTTGGAAGCCGTTGCCATGGGGTGCGTGCCCGTCTTGCCAAATCGACAAGTTTATCCAGACCTTTTTGGTGACCATTATTTGTACACAAGTGACCTTAAAAATAGATCTTCCGAAGCCGCTTCCGCCGTTGATCTCATTGTTACATTGCTGGCAAATGACGCAAACGCCCCGACGGTCCAGTCTTATTTATCGGACACGCTGTTGCCGCGGTATGATGCTTTGATTAAAACACAGCTCAGCTAAATATTATGTATAGACAAGTTGTGTTTCTATGCAACATCTAAAGATGTGACTTCCTCGGCTACATTGCCTTTCTTATTATGTTTGGTTTGTGTCGAATTAGCGCACAAGGCTTTATTTTGCGCTTTTTATGTGCGATTCTCGCGGTGTCGACGTTAAAAAATAAAAATAAACACGTATTAATCACAACGGAAAAACGGCTTTCATATGATCGACATATATGTATATACATGTTGGCATGTGTGTTGCTTTTAAGATGGTGATTAATAATTTCTTCAAAGGAAGTCGCAATATGAATGCTATAAACTCAAAAAGCGTTTCACCACTCGCGTTACTCAAACTCATCGTGTACAGCTGTATCGGTATTTTCTTCTTTTTTATTCCAATTGATATTGGTGGTAAAGAGACGATTCCGCTGGATCATATTGTTTCATGGCTAAGAAAAGATTTTGCCCAAGCGGCAGAAATCTACGCTGTTTTGGCTGTGCTTGCCGGTGGCGCGTATCCCTTCATGACGGGGAAGTGGCGGATAAGTAAAACGCAGACCGTTTTATCTCTATTTAAAGTATTGGGCGTTGTTACGGCTGTGATGGCGTTTCTATCCGTCGGACCGGCTTTCTTATTCGAAAAAGACATGTTGCCTTTCTTGTTCAGTAAATTGGTTGTTCCTGTTGGTTTGATTGTTCCTATTGGTGCTGTGTTTTTAGCCTTCCTGATTGGTTATGGTTTGCTAGAATTTGCCGGCGTGCTTTTACAGCCTATTATGAAGCCTTTGTTTAAAACACCGGGCAAGTCAGCTATTGACGCAGTTGCTTCGTTTGTAGGCAGTTATTCAATTGGTTTGTTGATTACCAACCGAGTGTATAAATCGGGTCAGTATTCCGCGAAAGAAGCGGCGATTATCGCAACGGGATTTTCGACGGTGTCGGCGACATTCATGGTGATTGTGGCGAAAACGCTTGGTTTGATGGAGGTTTGGAACGTATTTTTCTGGGCCACGTTATTGATTACCTTCGTGGTGACGGCCATCACGGTACGTTTATTTCCATTGAGTAAAATGGACGACACGGCCGAGTATCGTGAAACGGAAGTGTTCGAGCATTCTCGTTTTCAGCAAGCCATGTTAGAAGGATTGGATGTTGCCAGTCATGCCGAGCCCATTACTCGAAACATTGTTAAAAACATCAAAGAAGGCATGTTGATGGCGATGAGCATCTTGCCTTCTATCATGTCGGTTGGTTTGTGTGGTTTGTTATTAGCGAAATACACGCCAATTTTTGAATGGATAGGGTATTTGTTTTACCCATTCGCGTGGTTAGCTCAATTGCCAGACCCAATGATGGTCGCCACAGCATCGGCAACGGGCTTGGCGGAGATGTTCTTACCAGCCCTTATCGCGGCCAAAAGTGTGTTTGTGGTGAAGTTTGTTGTTGGTGTGGTGTCTATTTCCTCGATTCTATTCTTTTCAGCATCGATTCCTTGCATCCTATCAACAGAGATCCCGTTGAACATTAAACAAATGCTAATCGTTTGGTACCAACGTGTGGCTTTGACTATTTTAATCGCCTCGCCTGTTGCGTTTTGGGCCGAGCAATTCGTTCAATAACTAGAGTGTTAGATTAGCTTGAGAATTCAGAAGTAAAACACGGTATATTGGTGTTTTACTTCTGATCCAGACTGTTCGTTACACTCTACCTTTTAGTGCCTTCATGATGTCAACGCTTCAACATAAATCCATTTATCTTCCTGTTCTCCTGACACTTTGGCTTGGGTTGTTTCTTGATAGCGAAGCATTGTCTGAGCGAATTCAATACGGCCAATGGTTGACCAATGGCTTGGTGTTGCTGTGTTTTGCTTGGGTGTATTTCCGTGTCACACGCAAAATCAAAAAGCTCATGTTGTATGGCGTCGGTTTAGCGTATTTGGGGGAGGTGGTGTTTTCGATTGTGTTGGGTATGTACGAATACCGTTTAGAAAACGTGCCTTTCTATGTTCCTTTTGGTCACAGTTTGGTTTACGCAGCAGTGTTTTATATCCAAAAGGAGAAATTGATACAGCGGAATAAATCACACCTTGTCTTTGTTTTGTATTGGGGAATGATTGCCTATTCGAGTCTGTGGTTGTTGTTTGACCAAGATGTATTGGGCTTGGTTTGTACTTTGGTTATCGTACTTTTACTTAAGAAAAAAACGGGCAACGAATTGTTCTTTCTCATCATGTATTTCATGGTGGTGTATTTAGAATTGCTCGGTACTTATTACCAATGCTGGGAGTGGCCTGATACGTGGTTTTCGATTGTTTCTTTCATTAGCAGTAGTAATCCGCCGAGCGGCATCGGTGTTTTTTACTTCGGTTTCGATATTGGTTGTCTGTGGATTTATAAAAAACTGAATAGTAAAAAATGGCGACGAATGAAATCGCTTAGGCAGTTTAAACGCTTATAAATCGAAAAAGAGTAACTATTAGAATAGTTACTCTTTTTTTAAAAGCTTATAGATCGGCCTTAATGGCAGACACAAGCGCTTCGTTTTCAGGTGCTACATCAGGCGAAAAGCGCTCGACCTTGCCTTCTTTTGTGATTAAAAACTTTTCAAAGTTCCAAACGACTTCTGGCGCCTTGGTCGCTTCGATTTTATGGCCAGCCAGCATAGTTACCATGGCTTCCCTGTTTGGTGTTACTGGTGCCGCTGCAATCAAGCCTTTGTATAAAGGATGCTTGTCTTCACCAGTCACAACAATTTTGCTGAACATTGGAAAAGTAACATCGTACGTTAGGCTACAAAATTGCTGAATATCTTCATTGCTGCCAGGTTCTTGTCCTGCGAAATCGTTCGCGGGGAAGCCAAGAATTTCTAAACCTTGCTCGTTGTATTTTTTGTACAACCCTTCCAAACCTTCGTATTGTGGTGTTAAGCCGCATTTAGAGGCGACATTCACAATCAGCGTCGTTTTACCTTGGTAAGCAGACAGATCAACACTGTCGCCTTGAATGTTGTTAACGGTCATGTTCAGTGGGTGACTCATAAAAACGCTCCTTATTGATTTGTGTAATCTTGTGATCTTAGTACTTTGCCTTGCTATTAAATGTGGAACAATTGCACAACAGGGCGGCTTACTTAGACCGAGTTTTTCAAAGGACCACCTTGATCCAAAAGCAGCTGACGTAGCGCGCAAAAAACTTCAGACGATTGACGAACGCCATCGTGCTCATAACGGTTGGTAATCCAGACTTGAGTATTGCCAACTTGCTCCGCGGTTTTCAACGAAAACTCGCGCGGTACATACATGTCATTGTGATACACCGCCGCGACAACCGGTACTGTGTTGTTAGCGAGTTTGGTCATGTCATAAAGTGGCGCGTAGTCTTGGTAATCTGCAAGCGCATGAGCTGCACCAGCAAAAGGGCGTAACGACGCAATTTGCCCGAACATCCACGGATACATCATTTCGCCCGTAAGCATAATAGGAGAATGAGAGGCATCAAACTCATTAAACTGTTCACGAATATCGTGTGCCGCCCAGCTTGTGCTCTGGTTCGGTAGGCCATAAATGCTCTCATGAATGGCCGCAAAAAGAGGGCCTTCGTGGTAGCTGGTGATTTGCATGACTTGCTCTAAAAAAGTGTCGCTGAGTTGGCTTTTATCGCTGCCGGCAAACGCTTCATCAATGAGCCAGTGGACTTGATCGATACCCGGCCCCATACCTAACAAAATGCCAATGCTTTGGAATCGCTCTAGCGTCAGTGGGTCCCCGTCTGGTAAAAACACGTTGCTGGTGGTCAGGCAGTCGGCGATTTTCGCCATGGTCTTAGCGTCATCAGGGTAACGAGCATAATAGTTTTGATTCTTTTCTATCACGCTCTGATACGTTAGCTGATAAACATCGTGTGCCGATGCTCCTAAACCAACAAGCCCTCCTGTGATATAACAAGCAGCAAGACCTTCTGGCGCTTGGGATAAATACGCGAGGGTAATA
This sequence comes from Marinomonas profundimaris, assembly GCF_000508165.1. GTDB lineage: Bacteria > Pseudomonadota > Gammaproteobacteria > Pseudomonadales > Marinomonadaceae > Marinomonas > Marinomonas profundimaris. Next base: position 101,261 of record NZ_AYOZ01000002.1, read on the forward strand.
AAACCACCATAACTTTGACCCAATGTTTCAAATAAACGACCTGCATAAACCGTTTTACGAAGGTGCTCGCAATCCGCCACAATACTGTCGGCACGGAATTTAAGCAGATAATCTCGGCCTTCTTCAGCAGACAGTTTACTAATCAGATGTTTATCAACACGACTGCTGCGGCCTGTACCACGTTGATCGATCAAAATAACACGGTGTGTTTTTAGTGCTTCGACCATCCAAGGCAAAGAATCGGGCATAGGGCGAGGGGATTTCCCACCAGGGCCGCCTTGTAAAAACAACAGTAAGGGCAAGTCGTCATCGACACGATCCAAACTCACGACTTCACGCGCAAAAAGTGTGATGGTTTTGCCATTGCTAGGTGATTGCCAATCTAATGGCACCGCCAACTCATAATCATTAATGAGCAAGCCTTTCATTTTGTATTCTTGATTTGTCGCTTTCATTCTGTTCCCAATGCTAACGTGTCACGCGTGGATATTGCCTAGCACTTTAGCATATTTACAGAATGTTCTAGGTGGTTTTTGGGCTTACGAATAAACAAGCTTGAATCGTTCTTACGCCTGAGAGCATGGCTTTTGTTCCAATAGAAAGCGTGTGGTTAGGTTTTTTTTGCGTCCAGTCTCGCAGTGACTTTGTCGATGACTTCTTCTGGTGGGATCGTTCCAGTTTTACTGATTACGCAACCACGTGAGGTTCCTTCTGCAACCACTTTATCGTCGACAAAAAACGTATGGATCATGTGGAAATATTTTTCATCCCAGCCGGTTATTTCCATCGTTACTTCGTATTTCTGGAATGGTTTTAATGAACGCTTGTACTTCATTGTATGTTCGGCAACGACGGGCATCCAGCCTTCTTTTTGCATGGTTCTAGCTAAACCTGTACGAATAAACATGTCGACTCGAGACAGATCGCAAATAGTTAAATAGCGGCCATTGTTCATGTGCAAATTAATGTCTAAATCATTGGGAAGAACACGTAAACTAAGCGAGTTTTTGGGGTGTTTGATGGGCAAAGATGGTTTGAATTTAGACGCGATCAGCAGCAGGATCATGCGGAAAATTAAGCTCATTATGTGTTCCTTTATTCTATTTATTTGTCATGGAGTGTACGCGTGAATTGATCGTCTGACGGCGCAGCGTTGATGCTAATTTTCTTTGTTTTTCAAAACCAGTACAAAAAAAGCCAACAACGCTAACAATTTAGGTATCAAGTTCTAACCATAACGTGGAAAGGGGGCGAATTGCGCGAGATTAACGTGGCGGGATGGGGCGCGATCTAGCACTGATGACATTATCGTTTTGCGACAATCCGCATTTCTACCAATGCGTTGTCGGGGATAAACTCCAATACGCCAATGGCTGACCATGCGGGATAGTGCTTTTTGATGTAGGAGTCTTTGACCTTTGAAAAGACGTCGATGTGCTTTTTCAGGTTAATGTGAAACGTCGTCATTTCTAAAATATCATCGTAGGTTAATCCTGCTGCATTTAAATAAACACCGAGTTTATAAAACGCATCGTGGAATTGCTCTTCTGGATCAAGGCTAATAGGCTTGTCTTTTCTGGCTGCGGTAACACCAGACAGAAATACCGTACCATCTGACTCAACAGCGGGTGAAAAATGCCAATCATCAAAATAGTGTTTGAATTCGTCGGGAACGATTGATTTTTTCATACTTCATGCCTTTGGTTATTTGATGGAATCTATTTTTGATGGGCTAAAATGAGTTTAGGCCATTGCTCTAACCACTGTTTTGATTTCACTCTGTGCTCGAATGTTTCTTTTGTACGTTTTGGGTTATGACTTAGCATCAAATCAAATAGTGAATCGAAGCCAAAGGCAGATATGCACTCAATGTCTTGATTTTTGAGCTTACGTATAGCAACAGCGGTTTCTTTTTCTGGCCAATAACTCATAGCATCTACAGTGTTGAAATAGTGCTCGTCACCATTTGTTACATGCATCTTTGCTTGGTTTCGCACTTGCCAATTTAGCTCCGGCATCATAGTAAATAAACGAGCTTCAAACTCTAAATACTCATTCTCGTTACTTTCATTAGCATCATAATAAATTACGTCAACGTCGTTTAATGGTGTAGGTGTTTGCTTACCGTGTAACGAATCCCATACTAAGTTTCTGATAAAGCCAGCCGCTACGTAGCATTGTGGTAAGTTAAGAGACGCAGCACATTCAAGCGCTTTCATACGAAGTTTGTCTTTTTCAATTAATCGAATAATTCTAATCATTTTTATATCGTGCCAAAGGCTCTACCTAACCGAGGATTCATTGACATACCAGATGCCGTTTTTGCGGTGAATGCCAATGACGATCATGGCTTCGCGTTTCTCATAAAGCCCTTTCCATACAAATCGATAACAACTGTCATGAACACCATCAAGGTAGCCTTTTAATGCGCCGAGGTAGTCGTAACCGAGGTTCATGCCGTTTCGGACTTGCATGTGTTTAATGTCATTTTTAAAGCGTTCTATTGAAAAACCGACCAGATCTTTTGCTTCGTAGTGCTTTACAAATAAGTCATAGTTGCCGGTATCATCGGCCACAAGCATTTCCTTGAGGAACGCTTCCGCGATGGCTTTTTCATCCTTTAAATCTGACATGATATGCATCCTTACAGGTTTGTTTTATCAAAGTGATAGATGTCTATTTTACTAAACCTCTTACTTGATATTAATGCGCTTTCTGATGGTTTGCCAATGTAATGACGGCCGTTATTTCTGGCTCCCAAATATGACAGCATTTTGTTTTAAAATTTTACAATACTCAGCTCCAAACATTCCCCTTCCATTGCTTTGGCATCGTCAGAATCATGGGTAACGAGCAGCGCAGGGATGTTCGCTTGGCGTATCTCAGCAAGGACAAACGCGCGGACGTCACGGCGTAGCGCTGGGTCGAGCTTGCTAAATGGCTCATCGAGCAGTAAATAATCCGGTTGCGATAACAATGTGCGAAGCAGGGCGACGCGAGCTTGTTGGCCGCCGGAAAGGTCTTTCGGTAGCGCGTTGGCTTTGTCGGTCATGCCGAGTCGTTTGAGTGCATCGTGGGCTAATGGAAGTCTGTCTGGCTTGCGGGTTTTATCTGGCAGCGCAAACAGCAAATTTTCAATGATGCTCATGTGTGGAAATAACAATGGCATTTGCTGCAATAGACCGACTTTTCGAGTTTCTGTCGGTTGCGTGTGAAGCGCGATGTCGTTGAGAAATGCTTCGCCCGACACCGTAAGGGAAGGGGATAACGTGCCGCTTAAAAAATTCAACAAGCTGGATTTGCCAATGCCGCTTGGCCCCATAATAGATAAGACATGGCCGTCGGCGATGCTGAAACTTAGATTTTGAATCAGGGTTTTGTCATTTGATGACAGTGAAAATGCGTTTACGCGGAGCACGTTTTATCCTTTTTTGTGAAAGCTTTTATAATCCGTTTTTTAGTGGCGAGTCGCCATGTTGTCCAACGGCTTGGAATGATTTGTGCCAACCAAAATACCATCACTGGAAAAAGCGCCTGCAACATCGCCATGCTGCCGACTTGTTTTCGGTCGCCAGACGCGGCTTGCGCAACAGCTTCCGTGGTTAGTGTGCTGTAGCGGCCTTCGCCAGCGATCAAAGTGGGCAAATACTGAGCAATACTGACCGAAAATCCCATGGCAAAGGCGGTAAATAGCGCAGGTTTCAGCATGGCGAGCTTGACGCTGATATAGTGGCGCCAAGGCCTATGGTTTAAGCGATTGGCTTGCAATAAATAGTCTTCGTTGTAGGCCAAATAGGGGCCTTTCAGTGTGAGATACACATACGGCAATACGTACATTAAATGCAGTGCGATGATGGCGCATAAGTCGCCGTTGAGATTGAGATAAATCAGTAGCACATGCAGACCAAACAAAAAGCCAATTTGTGGCAACAGAATCGGCACATAAATCAGCCAATCAAAGGCATGCTGTTGTTCGTGATTGGTCGAGCTCTTTTGCTGGTGGCGTTTGGTTTCCAGCATCAGCAAGCTAATGCCGCAAGCAATCACTGTGGCAAACAACGCAATGATTAAGGTATTGGCGCTGAGTTCCATCAGCAAGGGTGCGGCGCGCTCTATATTGACCCATGTCCATTGCGAAGGCAGTGTGTCTGGAAAGCGCCAGCGTTTGGCGAGTGACCAAAACGGCAGCAAGATAAGTGCGGTAAAGGCACTTACTAAGGTGATTAATCCGATAATAACGCCTGCACCAAGTAACGTATCGGATGCGCCGCGGCGCTTGCCATTACTGCGTTCACAACGTGTTGCTGCACTGAAAGCACGGTGGGCCAATTCCCAGCCCCCTAGTACCATCGCAATGGTGATCATCAGTGCAATCGCGCCTGCGCTGGCGGTGTAACGCATGGTTAAATCTGGGTCATTAAACCAACGAAATAAAGTCACCGCCAAAGTCGATGGCGTGTTCGGCCCAATAACCAATGCCAGATCTACCACGGTTAAGCTAAAGGCGACGACAATAAAAATAGGCAATCTAATAATTGGATATAACTGAGGAATCAGCACTTTCCGCCACAAGGTAAAGCGGCTGTAACCCAGTGCTTGGCATGCGTGTATGCTTTCTCGTGCTTGAATGCTTTTCATCGCGGCCAGCATCACAAACAATAAATAGGGCATTTCTTTAATGATTAAAGCAAAGATCAGCGAAGCGCCGTAAGGGTCTTGCACCGTAATCCAATTTGGTGGACGCTCAAACCCCGTCAGCCAAGGGCTAAACAACCGAACCAGCCAGCCAGAAGGGCTTAATAAAAACAGCAAGCCAATGGCAATCGCGGCATGAGGAATGGCCAGAATCGGCGAAAGCAGTGCTTCTATTTTCTTGAAAAATGGCCGCTGATAACCCCAAGCCAATAACGACAGCGCCAGCCAAAGTGCCAAAATAGGTGCGCCAATGCCAGTGATTAACGTGAGTTTTAAGCCGGCGTAAAATTCCCCCTGTGAAAACACATTGATCCAAGGCGACACGGAAAAGCCGTATTCCCCAAGAGGCGGAAAATAATGAAAGGCAGGAAGTAAGGTACCGACCAAGCCAATGGCAATCGGAAGGATCAGTAACGCAGTGATAAAGCCTGTGATCCATTTAATATGTTTTAACGGCATCTTACTTCTTCGTTTTCATGGTTTTAATTACGCGGTTTACTTTGTGTGACCTAATGTATGTGGCGCAAAAATTATTGAGCGTAACGCTTACGCCACTCTGTTTCCAATGCGCCAACCCAACTTGCATGAGGTTCTGGTAGTGTTTTACCCAGTTCCTCAATGTTTAGCGTGGCGATGCCACGCGGCAAAGCGTCGAATTTTGCTTGCAGGTCCTTCGATAATTTTGCGTAGGATAAAACACTCAAATCCCCCCAGACGGTGGGTGTTTGCTTTTTGATTTGCGCTTCTGGTGACAGTAAGAAGTTGGCAACTACTTGCGCGCCGGCTTTCACGCCGCTGTTGTAAGGAATGGCCAAAAAGTGTGTGTTCCCAATGGTGCCGCCACTAAACACATAAGAGCGAACCGTGTCTGGCAGATTGCCTTTGTCGATCTGTACTGACGCCGCAGAAATATCAAAACTCAACGCAACGTCGATTTCTTGATCGTCGAGTAAACGCATCATTTCTTCAGAGCTTGAAGGGAAGCTCTGTCCGCTGCGCCATGCAACAGGGTGAAGTTGGTCAAGATACGTCCACAAAGGCGCCGTGATTTTATCAAAATCCACGGTATTGACGGCCTGAGAGAGCGCTTTGCGATGCGGTGACAATTCGTATAGGGCTTGTTTCAAAAAGGTAGAGCCAAGAAACTGTGGTGGCTCAGGGTACGTGATTCGCCCTGGATGCGCTTTCGCGTAGGTCAGCAGTTCAGGGATGGATTTAGGCGGATTACTCAAGGTCGCTGTGTCGTGCATGAAGATGACTTGCGCCATGCCCCAAGGGGATTCCATGCCATCGACAGGCGTGCCGAAATCTTGCGTTAAACTTTGGCGTGCGTTTTCGTCCACGTATTGTGTGTAACTGGGTAAAGCTTGACTGAAAGGGCCGAACAATAGGTGATTGTCTTTCATGGCGCGGAAGTTTTCGCCGTTAAGCCAAATTAAATCGATGGAACCGTTGCTGTCTTTACCCGCGGCTTTTTCGGCCAAAACACGGTTCACCGCGTCGGAGGTGTCTGTCAATTTTACTTGTTTTAAGGTGACATCGTATTCGTCTTTAATACGGTCTGCGGCCCATTGAATGTAGTCGTTTATGTTGTCTGCACCACCCCATGCATTGAAATACACCGTTTGGCCTTTGGCTTCTAGTAAGGTGTTTTTCCACGTGTCTTGCGAGACACTATTTTGTGTTTGGCTGGCAAGTACGGCTTGGCTAGACAGAGCCAAAGCGGCTGCGATGGAAGCAGCGATAAACGACTTTTTCATTCCTTTCTCCTAATTATTGTTGGCTTTCGAGTATAAGACGTTATTGAAGTTCAATTTCTTACAGTTTTGGGAATTGTTTTTTATTAAAAATCGGTTTTAGCGTACCATGTTGCAGGCTCAAATTGGCGAATCTCACACTGTGACATTACTTCTATTGTAATTCGAACACAGCAAAGTACGAGGTGTTATGTCTTATCAAATTTATTCTCATGTATTGCCGAGTGCGACACCCGGCACTCAACGTATTTTAAAAGCGCATCACTTTGGTGAAACGGGCGCTCGGCCAAAAGTATACTTTCAAGCGGGTCTTCATGCCGACGAATGGCCGGGGTTTTTGGTGCTGAATCGACTGATTAAACTGCTGAAACAAGCCGATAAAGCGGGTTTGATCCAGGGCGAGATTGTGATTGTACCGGTGGCGAATCCCATTGGTTTAGCGCAGAACTTTCATGGGTATATTCCGGGGCGCTTTGCCTTTTCGGATGGCGGCGGCAATTTTAATCGCAATTGGCCGCAGCTTGGCGCGAAAGTACACAAACGCATTAAAGACGAAGTGACCGGCGATGCCGAAGACAATATCACCTTGATCCGTCAAGCCATTCGTGACGAACTGGCGCTATTGCCAGAAACCACGGAACTGCAAGGCATGAAAAAAATGCTGCTGGCGTTGTCGATGGATGCGGATGAAATTATTGACCTGCATTGTTCTGGCGAAGCCTGCATGCACGCGTATGTTGCTCAAGAATTTGAAAGTCACTTCAAACCGCTGTTGGCGTTATTGGGTGCCAAGGTTGGTTTGTCAGAATTAGAAACGGGCGCAGCGTCGTTTGACGAAACCAATGTCAGTGTGTGGCGAGATTTGAAAGCCCATTATGCGCATTTAGTGCCGTGGGGAAGTCGTTCTCTGACGGTTGAATTACGCGGTGAAAATGACATTTCGGATGAGTTTGCTCAGCAAGATGCCAAGGCCTTATTTGATTACCTAGTCTTGCGCGGTGTGGTGTCGGGCGATTCGCCAGAGATTAACGACAGCGAGGTGGAGTATTACCCGTTAGACGCGATGGACCTTGTGAAAGCGCCTTGCGCTGGCATCGTGTGTTACCACAAAGCCATCGGCGAAGAAGTCGAAGCGGGCGAAGAAATTGGTGAAGTAGTGAACCTGATGGAAGACGATGTTGATGTGTCGAGCTACCCTTTGATAGCTCGAACCAATGGTGTGTTTTTCGCTCGAGTGCAACGACGTTTGGTGGTGTGCGGTGAGTCCATTGCAAAAATTGCAGGCAGAGAGCATCTGGCGTTTCGAGAAATTGGTCACCTTTTCGAAGACTAATACAGGTCAGTGAACTCGATGCTCATGGCAAAGTTTGAAGATTAGTACGTTTACACACTAGGCAAGATTATTTTGATACAAGCGCAACCCAAAACAGAAGTGCATAGCTCGTTAACCGATGAACAACAGCGTGTTGTTTTGCATGATATGACAACTCCCGCGAAGGTGATCGCCGTGGCGGGCGCAGGCAAAACCACCACCCTAATTTCTCGTATCGAGCATTTGTTGGCGCAAGGCGTGGATCCGTCTCACATCGGCGTATTTATGTTCAATAAAAGCGCGCAGGAAGAGTTCTCCGAGCGCTTAAGCAAACGCTTGATGTCCGTTGGGCATTTGCGTTCCCCCAGCGTGATGACGTTTCATGCCTTTGGGATGAAGTTCTGCCGACGCTTAGAGCAACAAGGCTGGTTGCCGTCTGCCAAGTTGGTAACCGATGATTTTAGCTTGGTGAAAATGTTGCGAGAATCCTTGCAACGTTTGATGCGAAGCGGTGAGAAAATCGCCATGCTGGACGAAAAAGACTGGCTAGAAGACGTCTTGTTGTTTATCGATCAAGTAAAAGCTTCGGATTTGCCCGCCAGTATCGTCTTCGACGCCTTGGGTTGGTCGAAAGAGCGTCAGTTTTTTCCTGCGTTATACGATGAATTAGAACGACTTCGCAAACGCAATAATATGCGTTTCTTTGCGGACTTGCTCAGCGACCCTTACGAATTACTCAGTGAGCTCGGCGAGCCAGAACGCGTTAGAATACGTGGCTTAGTGCCCGATTTTCGCTATCTGCTGATCGACGAATTTCAAGACATAAACCCATGCCAATACGAGCTGTTGAAGCTTCTTTATCCCGCGCCTTGCCAATGGATGATTGTCGGCGACGTGCAGCAATGTATTTACGAATGGCGCGGCGCAAGCCCTGACATCATGGCGACGCAGTTCGATAAAGATTTCAGCAAGGTGATTACTTATCCGCTAAGCACCAGTTTTCGCTTTGGTCATGCGGTTGGCTTAATGGCGTCGAGCGTGATCAGTGAAAATGACCCAGACGCCTTGGTGATTGGTGCAGGAGAGCGCACTCGAGTGTCGTTTGCGCGCGCGCCTAAAACGGGGAAAGCCCTGTTGGGCGAACTGAAAGCCTGGGTCGATGAAGGCAAAGCACTCAGCGATACAGCGGTGTTGGTGCGTTTATACAGCGACATGGTGCCAGTGCAATTGGCCTTGATGCACAAAGGCGTACCGTATCAATTGCACGGTGATTCGCCTTTGTTGGAAAATCGACAAATTCGCATGTTAATGGCGTATTTGGCGGTGATTGCCGGCGGACTTGAAGGCTCTGGAGCCTTCTTTCGACCAGATGACATTGAATATCTATTGACGGTGCCAAGTCTTGGCGCGTCTGTTGCACAACGTAAAACCTTAATTCAGCAAGCCAAACAATCGCCGCATTTATTGCCGCAGATTATTGAGTCTGTTGCAGACGCCACCGACGGTTGGCGTGCTAAGAAGCTTTATGAACGTGCGGATTGGTTGCGCAGTTTGACCATGTATCGCACCGATCCGGCGCAAGGTTTGGCGCACACCTTGGAAAAGCTGGGCGTTTACCGTTACTTTGAAAGCACCAGCAGCAAAGACATTCAGACTCAAGAAAAAATCGCCACGTGCGATGCTTTTATGGCGTATGTGCGCGGTGTGGGTGGCGATGCAAAATCGATTTTAGAGCAGCTCGCGACGTTAAATGAAAGGCACACTGACGACAGTCACGGCGTGCATTTGATGACGATTCATAAGTCCAAAGGCTTGGAGTTTGATCAAGTGCTGTTGTCGGGTTTACAAGAAGGGCGTTTTCCTTATTACGACGAAGACCTTAGCGCTATCGACAAGCAAGCAGCCACGGATTTGGCGTCTGAAAGACGTTTGTTTTATGTGGCGATTACCCGCGCCAAACAAAAATTGGTCTTATTGGAAACGCCAAGTTCAGACGAACATAAGCGCATGAAGTTGGGCGATATTCCCCGTGCGGCATTGAAGAGCTTGTCCTTGTCGAGATTTGTGTTTGAAGCTCAGCCTTATGCCGTGAGTCGCATTTGCGAGGCTTGGTATCTGGATGCCAATGGCGAGCCGATTGATACCGAAAAAGGCGCTCTTTTTCAGCGTTATCTGAACGCGGTTACGCCATCGCCCGCGTTGACCTTTCGTCATCGTGTCGAAGGCAAAAGCCATTTAAAACCGGGCGACAAAGTACGCCACGATCAATTTGGACAAGGCGTAGTCGTGCGGCAAGAACAAGGCGAAAAACAAATGATTTTTGTGGATTTTGGCGAAATCGGTTTAAAACGTTTTAATCCAAAACACACCCAATTGGTTAAATTGTCTTCACGAACGTAGCATTGAAGTAGGAACGAATTATGTCTATCCCGTTAATCGACTTATCCAAACTCACTCATAGCAGTGATGTCATTCGTCAACAGGAAATCCGTGCTTTAGACAAGGCGTGCCGAGAAATTGGTTTTTTCTATTTAACCAACACGGGCATTCCAAAAGAATTGATGACAGCACTGATGCGAGAAGCTAAGCGATTCTTTGATCAACCTCAAGACGCAAAAAACGCCATCGATATTACGAATTGCAAAAATCATCGCGGCTACGGCAATATTGGTGAAGAACAGTTGGATGAAGTGGGCCATGCCGATTGGAAAGAAACCTTCGACATGGCGTTGGATTTTCCTGCCGATCACCCTTTGGCGGAAAAATACCCAACCATGTATGGGCCGAACCAAAATCCGAGTAATCCTAAAACCGTTGAAGTGCTGCAAGATTATTATGTAGAAGCCTTTTTGGTGGCGCAAAAACTGCTCACCGCAATGGCGCAGGCGCTGTCTTTAGACGATCACTTTTTTACTCGTTGTTTTACCGATCACGTTACGGTGTTGCGCATGATTCATTATCCGCCTCGTCCAGCGAATGACCATGACAATGGCGCGGGCGCTCATACGGATTACGGTTGTGTGACTTTGTTGTTGCAGGATCAGATTGGTGGCTTGCAGGTAAAAAACCGTCAAGGTGAGTGGGTCGATGCGACGCCAATCGACAATGCATTGGTAGTGAATATTGGCGACTTGATGCAGCGTTGGACGAACGACGAATATGTCTCAACCGCACATAGAGTGCGAGCGTCTTTGCCAGATGTGCATCGCTATTCGTTTCCTTTCTTTGTGGAGCCCGATTACGAAACCAATGTGGTGTGCGTACCAAGCTGTGCAACGGCGAGCAAACCCGCGAAGTACGAGCCGATATTAAGTGGCGATTGGATTCAATCGCGCTTTGATGCAACGTACGCGTACCGTGAGAAAGGCGAGTGATTCCTTCGTAAACAGTGTTGTCTAATTCTTATAAAAAGCCCCTAATGATGTCAGCTTACGCAATGTGCCGAAATCATAGGGGCTTTTTGATTGAATTGTTCTGTTCTGAAAGAGACTAATACGCCAAATACCCACCATCAACAGGATAATACGATGCCGTCACGAAGGAAGACGCGTCACTCGCTAACCAAGCAACTAGATGCGCCACTTCTTCTGGCGTACCTAAGCGCTTCATGGCGTGTTTTTGTGCTATGGCGTTTAGCGTTGCGTCATCCATAACTTGGTCGACCAATGGCGTGTGAATGAAGCCTGGCCCGACAGAGTTAATACGGATGCCATCGGCCGCGTGTTCGATCGCAGCGGCTTTAGTCATGCCAACAACGCCATGCTTTGCACTGACATAGGCGGGCGCGCCTTCAAAAGCGACTTGACCAAGAATCGACGCCATATTAATGATGCTGCCAGAACCATTTGTTCGCATGGCTTTAATGGCTTCTTGCTGGCAATAAAAAACGCCGTTGAAATTGATATTGATGACGTTCAGCCAATCTTCCGCTTTGTAATCTCCTGATTTTTCAAAAGGCCCGCCAATACCTGCATTGTTGACTGCGATGTCTAAATGCCCCAGTTGTTTGATCGTGTCTGCCATGGCTTTAATAACCGATTGCTGGTCGCTGACGTCTACTTTTTGCGTGATGCATTTTACACCGTGTTTTTGAATGCGTTGCTTGGCGGCTTCTAGTGCGTCGTCATGTAAATCCCAAATAGCAATGTCGGCGCCTGAAAAAGCCAATAATTCCGCACACGCCAAACCAATTCCCGATGCACCGCCAGTGACCATGGCGACTTTGCTCTCTAATTGATAGTTGATCATTTGAGTTCCTCTCGATGGTGTTGTTGACTCAATTAGGTTAGCAGTGGAATGACGGAATGACCTGATCGAAATCAGGGGAAATAACAATAGTGCGAGATGACAATAGTGCGAGATGGCAGCGAGGACGGGTTAAGTAATAATAAATGACCGCTAAGCGGTCATTTTTAATGCTTCTGGGAGTGGTGTGATTTGATATTTGTGCTGCTTGATCCTAGCGATGTGACCCGCTGGCACCTGTGTCCAGCTTTCACTGGATAAATCGAGTGGTTCAGAGCCAATCACAATATGATGCTCAAACTCTTTGCAGTACAGGCTTGGCGCTTGTTCATCGCTTGAAAAACGCACCGCAATGATTTCTTCTCCGTCTGAAAAGACCGCGGTAAAACGAAATGGATCTGAAATTTTCTTCTGTTTCATAATGTCGATGATTTGAGCCAGTGTGACGCTAATGGCGTTTTCTGGATCGCTTTCTAATCCATTGGCAATCATCAATAAGAAAATAACCTCGGAATCGGTGGCGCCGTGGCGATGGCTGTAAAGGTGCTCTGGGATTAAACGATCCAGTTGCCAGCGCAGGGATTCGTAACCACCAATTTGTCCGTTGTGCATGAACAGCCAATTCTTATAGCTAAAAGGGTGGCAATTGGAGCGATTGGTTTCTGTGCCTGTTGAAGAGCGAACGTGGGCAAAGAATAGGCCGCTTTTGATGTGTTTGGCGAGGCTCCTTAAATTGCTGTCGCTCCACGCGGGTAAGACTTCGTGATAAAGCCCTGGTTCTTCTTGTTCATCGTACCAGCCCAGACCAAATCCGTCGGCATTGACGGTCACTTCCGATTTTCTTGCGCTCAAACTTTGATGTATTAAAGAATGCTCTTGTTTAAAGAGCAATGACTCAAGGTAAACGGCATCACCTTGATACGCCATCCAACGACACATGTTTTTCTCCTAGAATGAAAAAAGGGAAGTGATTAACTTCCCTTTTTATCTTAACTCAACACGCTAGTTTCACTAGCACTTTAAACATTGAAATAGCTGATCTTGGCGGATAATTGAGTGGCCAGTGATGCCAGCTTCTCTGCGGATTGGCTAATGGAGTGAATGGACTGCGTTGTTTTCGATGAAATCTCGGTAATGTTGGACACATTGCGGCTGACTTCTGCGGTAACAGACGCTTGTTCTTCTGCGGTGGTTGAGATTCTGTCATTCATTTCACGAATCTTAGACACAGATGTATTTATATTTTGCAGCGATTCTTCTTCGTGCTTCACCTGAGTCACCGCATCGGTAGAGCGCTGATGGCTTGATGTCATGGCTTTTACAGCAGACGTTGCGCCAGTTTGAAGAAGCGTGATCATTTTCTCGATTTGCTGAGTGGCGTCTTGAGTATTCTGAGCCAAATGACGCACTTCGTCTGCCACCACGGCAAAGCCTCGACCTTGTTCGCCCGCGCGTGCGGCTTCAATTGCCGCGTTGAGAGCGAGTAGGTTAGTTTGCTCTGCGATGCCCAAAATAACGTTCAGAATGTTACTGATCTCTTTGGTGTTGGATTGCAGTTCATTGATCGTCGTTGCTGAGCTGGCAATTTCCGAGGCCAACTCTTCAATGCTGATAATGGTTTTCGTCACGATGGCCGTGCCTTCGTTCGCCGCTGTTTCCGCATTATGAGCGGCTTGGCTTGCGTCGGTTGTCGACTCTGAAACGTGAACCGCTGTCGCTTGTATTTCCTGAATCGCCTGAGAAATAAGGTTGGTTTCTTCTTGCTGACGATCCACCATGTCGGAAGATTCGTCGGTAATGCGGTTTAGGTCGTTTGCTGCATTGGTCAGCATGGAGCTGGATTCTGCCACATCGTGAAGAATACTGCTTAGTTGTACCACCAACTTGTCCATCGCGGTTTCTAGCAAACCGATCTCATCTTTGCGTGTGCTCGTGGTTTTTGCTTGAACTAATTGGCCAGACGCGATTTCTTCTGCACGTCGTACGGCTTTAATCAGTGGACCACAAATGCCATTGACGATGACAATGCTGATGATGATTCCCGCAATAATTAACGCAGCAGCTAAACCAGCGCTCGCGTAGATTGTTTGATCTAATTTGTGGTTTTGGCCTTCGGCAACGCTCGTATTGTATTCATCAATTGACGTAATGATGGCTTCCATTTGAGTGTTTACCGCCAACATGCTTTCGTCGGCTTTACGACGCGCTTTGTTCGCTTGCATGGTTTTTAGTTTTACCCACCAGCCGTACGTTTCGGTACTGGCCTCAAGGAAAACCGCTTGCTCTGCTTCTAGGGCAGAAATTTGCTCTAGAAGACTGCTTAAACCGTCATGTACCGGCATGGAAGCAAGGATGCTTTTCACATTCTCGATGCTTTCTATCATTTCACCGGTGAAGTTGGTGAATTTTTCTGCAGATTCTGCGATTTGCTCTGTGCCATAACCGCCCATGGATTTGGCAATCGATACTTGGAAAAAACCACGCTCAAATTCAACGGTTTGTTGAAGAAGCAATTGGCGGCTTTTTTCTAAGTTCTTCATTAACTGAAGGCTTTGAGAAGACAGGTTTTGTAATTCTGATGAAACAGATTTACTGGAAAGGGCAGAACTGACACTGATGCCAACAATGACCAATGAAAATAGTGCTATGAGTGAAAGTATCTTCGTTCGTACGGATAAATTTAACATACGTAATCCAATGAATTAATGGTATTTGATCATCTCTTTCCAGCAATACTTATGCCAATCAAGCTGAGTGTTCTCTTTTTAGGTGCGTTTCCTTTAGAGAAACTGCGAAACGAAGAGGTTAACTTGAGAAAGTATTGTTTTTTTCGAGAATGTCCACGTAACTGAGTTTTTATTGATCAATTTCAATGATTTATGCATATGCGTAATGTGCAATAAAAACTGATGGTTCTAAAGATAGCGTGAAATGAAGAAAGAAGCATAGTGGTATTTTAGCAAAATGCTTCTTTTTTGTGCGTTTTTGAAGTTATTTGTATTAGGACGGTTCTGAACTGATAACGACGTCGTTACCTTCTACTGTAAAAAAGAAACAATCCCGTCGATTTGTGTGACAGGCAGGGCCTTTTTGATCCACTTTGATAAGAATGGCGTCGCCATCACAATCAAATGACATGGAAACCAGCGTTTGACGATGACCAGAGCTTTCGCCTTTGCGCCAATAGGTTTGGCGAGAGCGTGACCAATAACAGACGTGACCGGTTTCTAGCGTTTCACGAATGGATTTCTCGTTCATATACGCCAACATTAATACTTCGCCCGTATCGTGCTGTTGTGCAATGGCGGCAACCAATCCGTTTTCGTCGGTTTTCAAATTCGCCAACACGGTGTCTAAAGACAGTTTGTCGCCTTTCGCCATATTTTCGTATTCTTTTAAGCTCATGTTCTTGCCTTAATCTTTTCTGAAATCGCACCTTTGCCAATGCCTTCAAAGCCATGAGCTTCGATGTGAACACCTGGGTTTTCTTCCGCTAATACATCGGCAATGTGAGCCGAGAGCGATTCGACCGTGGTGTCACAATCCAACATGTAGACCTGATTGCTGTCGATCACGAGTTCAAATAACCCTTGTTGGCTGGTGTAACGAAAGCCGTGGTACTGTCGGCCATTTTCTTCAATGATTTTGTCTAAATCGTCTTGTGTGCCGAGATAAATGTCATTCCAGCGTGTTGCCCAGTCTTGCTCCATGACGTCATTACGAACACCATCGGCGTATATTTCAACGGTCGAGCGATGACCATGTGCAATGCGCTGACAATTGCCCGCGTGTTTTTTCAAGCCGTGGCTGTATTGGTATTCCGCGCCGTCGATTTTTTCTGGAAAGAAACGCACGCTGACGGCTTCAAGTTCAGCTGGAAGCAAATCGAGGATTTGTGATTCCACCCACTTTGCTGCCGCATCAGGCGTGATGTCATTCATAGGTAACACGCAGATTGCCTGAGTCGGCGCATCGCATTGAAAACGGCGATGGTCATTCGGTGTTTCTTTACTGTGGTCAAATTGAAAAGACACACGATCATTTGCCAAAGGTGTGAGCGTTGTTCCCGCGTATTCAGCCGGAATGGCCAACATGTGATCGATATGCTCATCTAGCCACTTCTTGATCTGCTTTTTAACAATGCTGAAATCGCAAATCATGCTTTCGTCATTTAACTTACCGGCCAGCACGATGTCCGTCTGCCAGCTTTCACCCAATAAACCGCGTTGTGCGTCA
This sequence comes from Marinomonas profundimaris, assembly GCF_000508165.1. Taxonomy (GTDB): domain Bacteria; phylum Pseudomonadota; class Gammaproteobacteria; order Pseudomonadales; family Marinomonadaceae; genus Marinomonas; species Marinomonas profundimaris. The sequence continues at coordinate 117,506 of NZ_AYOZ01000002.1, forward strand.
AAGTAGGACAAATCCACATGGGTTAGGTTTTTTACAAATAGCTTCAACGCGCTACTCCTTAATACAGAATGGCGCGTATCTTACCGTAAATAGATAAGTCGTTACAGAGTGTTGCAGGTCAGTGTAAAACCAGTAGAGCAATCAAATCGTCGATTATTTTTAAGTATTTGAAAATACTTAAAAAAGGCGGTTGATATTTCAATTTGGCTGCGTATAATTTCGCCCCAAGGTCAACAGGCCTCCTTTATGGTGTCTCTGCTGGTCCCCTCGCAACGATAAACCGTGAACCTGGTCAGATCCGGAAGGAAGCAGCCACAACGGTGGACTTGTGTGCCGAGGTGCGGCTGGTAGAGGTGCCACCTTAATCTCTATCCCCCCAAAAAAATACAAATTCCCTTATACATCTTTTTTATTTTTGAGAACTTCTACGTCTTCACTTGAGTGATTTTCTGTTTGTTCATTGACATTTCATGCAGAGAAACGGTTACGGCCAATACGACTCTTGATCCACTTGGCGCTTTTGATCCTCAATCAATTTATAAATTTCTTCCCTATGCACAATAACGTCTTTGGGTGCCGCCACTCCGATACGGACTTGTCCGCCTTTTACGCTGATGATTTTAACTTGAATATTGTTGTCGATATTGATGGTTTCGTTTACCCGTCGAGTAAGAATGAGCATATTTTTCCCCGTCCCTGATTGGTGATATCAAAATGAAAGTTTATATATTTAAACTCGTAAAAGTCAATAAAAATATACCCAATAGGATTTTCCTAACGACGCAGGCATAAAAAAAGCCACTTTTTGTGGCTTTTTTTATTGGTGCAAAGAGGTGTTAGAGTAAAATTTTAGCTTCTTTCACAACGCCAATGATTCGGTAGTTATCGTAGACCGCAAGGGCGTGATAGTTTGGGTTTAGTGGTTTGAGGTAGGTTTGACCTGCATCAATGACGAACTTCTTAAATGTCAGCTCATCGGTTGAATCCAATTGAGCCACCACCAAGTGGCCATTTTCTGCGACCGCAGTAGGGTCTACTAAAATCAAATGACCTTCACCAATGCAAGGGCCAATAGGGGAGATCATGCTGTCTCCTACCGCCGCCATCCAAAACGCGCTATCGCTTATTGTAGAAGGGGCATGTTCCCATTGAGTGTTTTTTTCTAAGTTAGGATGATCATGGTAGCCGTTCCATTTTTTCGCTAAATCATCGTTAATGACGGGCAGTAGTTTGGTGGCCGTCTGAGTTGAATTTACATGAGAATAATGGTCGTTAGTCTGATCGGAAGAAATTCCCCCAAATAACCAATTGGCGTCACAGCGAAGCGCTTTGGTAAGAGAAACAATGTACTTTCCGCCAGGCGACGAAATACCATTGAGCCACTGACTTACCGACCCTTTGGTCGCGCCAGTCATTCTCGCTAAGTCGACGGCTTTTAAGTTGTGCTCCGTCATTTTTTGTCTGATTCGGTCTGAAATATCCATGTTAAGAATACTAAACTATATTGAGTTTGTTTTTATTTACTTGTAAGGTTTATAAAAGCAAACTTCAGGGTTCGGAGGATATTGTCATGCACAAGGAAAAAGTCATTCGCTATTTTGGTACTCAACAGTGCTTAGCCAGCACATTGAGTATTTCATCCAGCTCGATTTCACAGTGGGGAAACGTGATCCCAGAAAAACAAGCCTTACGAATTGAGAGGCTCACCAATGGTGTACTGAAATACGACGCGAGGCTGTATATCAGATCAGTGTAGTGAAGCGACGCGTTTCATGTGTACTCATTGTCGCACTGTTCAAGAGAGCCATGCGTAAGAAAAGGGAAGTTTAGGAGAGGGAACGATGAAGAATCAATCAAGTTATTTTACTGGAAAACCTGACGCCAGCTTCTTACTCGTAGAAAAAGCCTTATCAAGTTTAAGTTACGAATGCGCATCGGCGATTCGCTGTTTTTATTATTGTGGTTTACAAGATTCGTCAACGTGTCGGCACCTCATGGAGACTCAGGCTGTTATTGATGCCGCAATGAACGATATTGCTCTACTGAATCAAAATGCAAAAAACCTTGAAAGGCTTGGTGGGTTTTGCTTTCAAGGAAAAAACACAGATATAAAATTTAGGTTGGACAGGCTTAACTTTTTTCAGTTAAACAAAAGCAGTAGGTAAATATCTAGCGTAAATGGTGGGATCTAGGGTTAGCCGCGTCCAGTTACATAGGCAACCACCTGCTCAGCCAGCTTGACCAAGTGCGACTCAAACCCCACGACTTACCCGCGTTACTCGACGCTATTAACAAGCAACCAAAGCAACGCCTTGTCTTCTTCATGACGCAATTGCTCCACGCCACACGAGAAGGCGAAACCAGCCTTGCCGAATGGAAACATTTTTCGCACGCGCAACCGGAATGGTACCTACCGCCAGAGAACACCAAAAACGGCACCGAGCACCGCTGGCCCATCACCACACGCACCATAGAGCGTTGGTGACAAAGCCTCAGCGACGACGTCGGCATCAAGTTCACCAGCTACGATATACGCAAACTCGCCCGCGACAGCTGGCAAGACAATGAGAGGGGCGCATCGACTGGCTTTCTAGTATTCAAAAGAGGGTGAAATGCTACTCAACCACGAACGAGACGGACTGGACAAACGCTATATGCACACCCATTCGAGAGAACAGATGCGCAAAGCGTTGGGGGAGTGGGGGAATAATCTTAAAAATTAGTCTCAAATATTTTTTTTAATATTTTTTTACATTTTTTTTTGAAAGTAGCTTAAAGCTTTTATGAAAGTCGGGTGTTCATTTCTTCAAAAGAAAAATTTCACAATGTATTTAGATGTTAGATAGAGCGAAGTTTTTAAGTGTTTGATTGATATGAATATTGTCCTTAAGTTAATTTAAGGACAAATTAACTTAATAGCAATTAACTTAATGGGAAATTAATTTAAGGATAAACTAACTCAATGAAAAGTTAATTTAATGATAAATTAACTTTGTATATCAATGGTTTATGTTTTTTTTGTGGCCTTGATTCTTTGTTTTGAAAGCGCTAATGTTCATTACATGAATATAAGTTTGAATCGGTATTTTACTTGGCAGTACATTACAAAATGTAATCCGTCTTACTAATGTGTATTGATGGGTTTATAGTAATTTACAATGAGTTTTATTGTTTTTATATGTATAGGCTATAATTGATTAGTGGCATGAAAGAATTTCTAAAAATAAAGGAGGTTTAATATGAAGCAGACATAAAAAAACCGCTTATTTAGCGGAACTAAAAAAGCGGCTTCGGCTTACTCTGTCCTTTGGCGAGCATAGAGTAAGTAGCTGAGACAGGCTCAACCAGATACAAAATAGATCCTAGCGCAATTCGGTTGGGATCTCAAGAACCTGTTAACGCCATCGAAGCCTCCATCAACTTTTTAGAGTAATTGATATGGCAAGGCTACAATTGATTCTAGAGAAAACCGTTGAGGGGCTTGTTCTCCTTAATGAGCTAGTGGATAGCTTGACTATCTTGATTCATTCGATGGGGTAGTAAGTCCTATCGCTTTGGTACTGATGTTGAAAGCCGCATTCGTGCGGCTTTGTGTCTATTTTAAAATCTGAATTTTATCTAATTCGGTTAGGAAGACTGAAAAGCTTAAATGTAAGTCTTTTACAGATAATATTTTTTCTTTATCTAGAAAAGGTTCTGAAATATCTAAATATCTATCTCTTTTTTTACTTAGAGACGTCCAAGTAAATAGTGGTTCATCCTTTTCTTTTATTGATTCTTTTAACACTTCAAAGCAATCGTCAATTAAACAAAACTGCTCTTCACAATAAAGGGGATGAATCCAGCATTCAGTTTCATGTACTGCAATACAAAATATAATTTTATTAGCGTTATTTTGATAGAAACCTTGTTGACCACTGTCTATCTCATTTATTAATTTATTTCTGACTTCATTTATGATGAAAGCTTGCGTTTGAGTTTGATTGCCTTGAAGTGCTGGAACTCCAAATTCTTCTCTAGAGGCTACATCAGTATCAACTTGAATGATAAGGTAGTCATAACTGTTAACATCATCTCTAAATCGAGTTGATCTTAAATAAGAAAATAAATATTTCCAGCCACCTCGAGTCATGCTTTTATCTGTTTCGTCTAACATTGGTTGTACAGGGTACAAGTCTTGGTCTAGATCCTCATTTTCAAAGTAGCCACAACATATATTTTCTAAAACAGCTTGGTCTGTTATTCCTTCAGCAGCAATACCAATTCTCATATTTAAAATCCTTTTGGTAGACCGCCTAAATAACCTCGTAACATGGCCTCTGATAATCTCAGTGGCTCACCTGTTGATGAAATAGGTTTATCTTGTACTGTGACCTCTTTGACTCTGGTGTGTCCGTGTCTATTTCGAGAGACAACAAATAGCTTCTGTTCAGGGTCATTTAAGTCTAGCCCATCAAGAATGGCTGGGTTGTGTGTTGTTAAGAAAAGCTGTTTGTTGTGTTCCTTTGATAAGTTGCATATTTCTTTTATTAATCTAGTGCAAAGCTTGGGGTTTAAAGATGCGTCAATATTATCAATGGCAAATATTTTGGGTGTATCTTTAGACACAATAAGTGCCATATAAAATAAAACAAATAAAAAGCCTTCATTAGCATTTCTCTGATCAATATTCTTTTCTTTTATATATTTGTCGAAAATGTTGAGAGTGTTTTTTTCTTCACTAAATTCTGAAGGAATATCGAAATCCTTATACCAATCAAATAAGTTTAAACATCTTTTGATTTCCTCAAGAGAATCTGGTTCATCTTTTGAAATGACTTTTAATAATTTTAAAAGACCTTCGCCATTAATTCCTAGTGGTTCAATTTGCCCTTCTTTATAAAATAATCTTAGTGAAGAGTTTTCTGGTGAATATATTAAGAAATTTGATAGTTTTCTTGAAGTTTTGTTTATTTTTTTATATAGAAATGTATCGGTGTGTTCGATACTATTTAACTCTTCAATGTGTGTTTTTATTTCTTTTAATTCATCGTCAAGTACAGCCTCTAATTTTTTTCTTGCTGTTTTATTGAGTTTTTTAATTTCTTCTAAATTTTCGAATTTTTCGAATTTTTTATTGATTAATCTTACAATATTTGAATATTTTTCTTGGTTGTTCTTTAGTTCATCAATATGGGGGTGCATTTCTGGAAGGATTTCAAGAACTCTCTCAAGGTTTGGGTATGATTTATTATTGTTAGCCAATTTGAAATTTATGTCGTTTTCATCAATAACAACATTTATTTCAATCTCTTTTTTTTCTTGCTCACTAAATAGTGAAATCATATCTTCAGGGTCAGTTGCTCGAATTCCTCTAGGCAGTAAGAATTCTCTGTCTAGCTTATCTGCATCGGCAGCACCAGCAAGCGCGATGGCTTCTAAAATATTACTTTTTCCGCAACCATTTTCGCCAATAAATACATTCACGCGGCCCAGTTTAAAACTAAGCTTGCTAATGGATTTGTAATTTTTAATCGTTAGTTCTTCAAGCATTTAGATGCCTTTCTTCCTATGCTGAAAATTGCATTGTTCAAATATGTTTTAGCTTACCATTTCAGCGTTATTTTAACACTGTTGATGTCTATAAGTTTTTGCAAGTTGACCTCTCGCGTATCCTGATCTACTATTTCCTTGCACTGGCAAAATCCAGTGTCGGGATTGCAACCCCGTTTTACCAAAGCGGCCTAAAACACGCACCGCGTGTTTTTTTGTGGCCGAGATTCGCCTGTTATGGTGGGTCTGCTTCAGGCCAACTTCGGTTGGGCCGTGCCTTTGGGCGGTTGTTGCAACCTGATTTAGATCCACCACCTTATTGAGATTGCAACCTCATCTGGTGGTTTAACCATACCAAAGGAGGCCATAGATGGCTCATTTAATTATTTCTTCAAAAGACATCCGCACACTCGACGGATTGTATTCCCTTAATGATCTTCATAAAGTGGCTGGCGGTGAAAAGCGCCATGAACCAAATCGTTTTATTCGCATAGAAAAAACGAAAGAATTAATAGAAGAAATTGAGCGTTGCCCAGAAATGGGGATCGGTGCAAAAGCCATAAGAGGTGGGGGGAATCAAGGCACTTGGGTTTGCAAAGAACTGGTTTACGCTTACGCCATGTGGATCAGCCCCAAGTTCAACCTGCAAGTGATCCGCGCCTTCGACCAAGCCCAACCGCCAGAGCCTGAATCGGTTCAACACACCTTACCCGCACCCATCCAAGACGACGAAAAACTCAAACTCATTAACGACATTGCCCAATCCTTGGGAATAGAAGAAAGCATCGTCGTTGTACCCGCCGCCGACATCATGAATATGGTTGAAACCATCCGTAAATACCAAATCGCCGTCAATCAACTTCAAACTAATCCACTATGGATTGATGAAACCATAGAGCGCATCAAAAACACCACAGGCCGCCACTTCGGGGAAGGTTAGATCGGATTTACGCATCCTAAAAAATGTAGTCTACAATGAAGTTGGAGGTTTAAGCTGTTTGGCCTTAGCTGTGTTAGCTAGACAGTAATGATTCCTCTATATGGACTATTTTTTCTGACATTGAAGGAGCAATAAAATGGCGAATACGATAATAGCGAGTTTGGCGGGTGCTTGGGTTCTGGAGCAAAAAAATGGCGGGCCTAAAGAATTAGGTATGACAATATCAAGTGAAGGAATGATTTCCCTTTCTATGGGTGGTAGTTTGCTTCCTGACATTCAGGGTGCGGCTTATGCTGGAGAGGCAAATACGGATGGCCAATACCCTGTCATTATGTCGATTTATAGTACATCTTCAGATGCAGCAATGGGTCTGAGTATTACTAATTATACTGGTGTTCTCATTCCTCAAAGTGCAAACGTGACAGTAGATACATTAGAAGGAACGGCAATTGGCATTCAAGATAAGTCGCAGGCTTCTTCACCTGTTGCTATTTTTGGGTGGAGTGCTTCTCGGGCTTTACTCATTGAAGAAAGTTAGTTGTTTGAATTGTAAAAACACGCCGCTACTCATTGTTAGGTAGTGACAGTAAAACCACCATCGGGTGGTTTTTTTATGTCTGAAGGTCGTTATCCCGTCTCACTTCTGGTCAGAAAATCCTGCCTCTTACAAAAATTCACTTGGTCATTCACGCTGCTTAAAACTATACTGTATATCCATACAGTATTTTGGTGTTTGTTATGCGTGTGACTTATCTTGGTGTATCAGAGTCGGCGGCGTTTATTGCGGCCAATAGTGTGCGAATCCCTTTGTATGTGGATTCCGTGTCGGCGGGGTTTCCTTCACCTGCACAAGACTTTGTTGAAAAATCCTTAGACTTAAATGAGTTCTGTGTCGCTCACCCAACGGCGACATTTTACGTTCGTGCTCAGGGGGATTCGATGATCGATGCGGGCATTCACTCTGGCGATGTCTTAGTGGTTGATCGTTCGTTGACCGCGCGCCATGGCGACATTGTGATTGCCTGTATTCATGGGGAAATGACGGTGAAGACATTGGAGCTTAAACCCAACGTGTTGCTTCGTCCGAAGAACAAAGCGTATAAAGCGATTCAAATTACCGAGGAATCGGAGCTGGAAATTTTTGGTGTGGTCACGGGCGTGGTTCGTAAGTACGAGCGCCATTAATGCAAACCGTCTTCGCTTTGGTCGATTGCAATAATTTTTACGCCAGTTGCGAGAAGTTGTTTCGGCCAGATTTAAAACACACGCCGGTGGTGGTGTTGTCGAATAACGATGGCTGTATTGTCGCGCGTTCCAAAGAGGTAAAGGCGCTGGGTATTAAGATGGGCGTGCCGATGTTTCAGGTTCAAGACGAGATAAGAAAGCACGGTATTGTGTGTTTTTCGTCAAATTATGCGCTGTATGCGGATCTGTCGAATCGGGTGATGACCATCTTAGAAGAAGAGGCGCCACGGGTGGAAGTGTATTCCATCGATGAAGCCTTTATGGATTTAACTGGTGTTAATCATGTGGTGGATTTGCTGGCATTTGGCAAACGAGTAAAAGCGAAGGTGGATCAATGGACAGGCATTACGGTGGGCGTGGGCATTGCGCCAACCAAGACGCTGGCGAAGTTAGCAAACCACGCCGCGAAGAAATACCCTGCTACGGGGGCGGTGGTGGATTTGATGGATCCCGATCGGCAAAAGCGCTTGCTGGCGTTGGTCGATGTGAGTGATGTGTGGGGCGTTGGCCGTCGCACTACAGTAAAGCTAAAGGCGAGGGGAGTTCATACCGCGTTGGATCTTGCCAATGCTGACCCTAAATCGATTCGAAGTGAGTTTTCTGTGGTGTTGGAGCGAACCATTCGAGAATTGAATGGGGTGTCGTGCTTGGATTTGGAATTGGTTAGGCCAACCAAGCAGCAAATTATTTGCAGTCGGTCATTTGGTCATAAAGTGACAGACAAACGCGAACTACGGGAAGCCATCGCCAAATACACAACCAGAGCGGCCGAGAAACTACGCGGTGAAAAACGCCTTTGTCGAGTGATTAGTGTGTTTATTCGAACCAGCCCTTTTATTCCGAACGAACCGCAGTACTCAAAAACCCTTTCTGCGGAACTGCCCAGCCCAACCGACGACACGCGAGACTTATTAGACGTTACCGAAGCCATCTTTCATCACATTTACCGTGCTGGCTTTCGCTACGCCAAAGGCGGCGTAATGCTGGCGGACTTCTACGAACATGGCGCCTTCCAACAAGACTTATTCCGATTAAACAATACAAAACGCAACTCAAAAGCCATGATGAGCGTGGTGGATCGAATCAACCGCAGCGGCCTCGGCAACGTCTTCTTCGCCTCGCAAGGCGTGTCACCACAATGGTCAATGAAAAGAGAATACTTATCGCCAGCGTACACGACGAAGTGGGATGAGTTGCCAAAGGTTTTTTGATTAAACGTGTAGAAAGTAGAGATGGACTATTGGTTAAAAAAATCAAACGATAATGATTGATTGAGCGGTGTTTCATGAACGATAAAGCAAGCAACGAAAATTTTAGTAATATGAATGGGTCTGAGTATCACTAATTATACTGGTGTTTTTATTGCTAGCGATGTTGCGGGGGATATGTTCTAGAAGATACGGCAATTGGCATTCAAGATAAGCCGCAGGCTTCTTCACCCGTTGCTATTTTTGGGTGGAGTGCATTTCACTTAAACGTAAAGTATTGGTGTTTTGTAATAAAAAACGAGCCATTTGGCTCGTTTTTTGTTTCAGGCTAGGATTTTTAATCTTCGTAGCTGTCGATCGGTGGGCATTCGCAGAATAGGTTGCGATCGCCGTAGACGTTGTCGATACGACCAACCGGTGGCCAGTATTTACGCGCTTTAATCCAAGGAAGTGGGTAAGCCGCTTCTTTGCGCGAGTAAGCGTGAGTCCATTCGATATCAAGAAGGCTATCCGCGGTGTGTGGTGCGTTCACCAATGGGTTGTCTTCTAGTGGCCATTCGCCCGCTTGCACTTTGCTGATCTCTTGGCGGATCTGGATCATGGAATCACAGAAGCGATCTAGCTCATCAAGATTCTCAGATTCGGTTGGTTCGATCATCAGTGTGCCAGCAACTGGGAATGACATGGTTGGCGCATGGAAACCGAAATCCATTAAGCGTTTTGCAATGTCTTCTTCACTGATGCCTGATTCTGCTTTTAGTGGGCGAATATCAATAATACATTCGTGCGCCACTGTGCCGTTTTTGCCGGTATACAAAACTGGGTAGTGCTCGCCTAGGCGCTTAGCAATGTAGTTGGCGTTCAAAATGGCGTTGAAGGTTGCGTCACGCAAGCCTTGGTCGCCCATCATTTTGATGTACATCCAGGTGATAACAAGAATGCTCGCGCTGCCGTATGGTGCTGCTGATACGGCGCCGTGCTGATCGGCCATGCCTAAAACAGGTGTGACTGCGTGTCCAGGCAGGAAAGGTGCAAGATGAGATTTAACACCAATTGGTCCCATACCTGGGCCGCCACCGCCGTGTGGAATGCAGAAAGTTTTGTGTAGGTTAAGGTGAGAAACATCTCCACCAAACGTGCCAGGAGGCGCAACGCCAACCAGTGCGTTTAGATTGGCACCATCGATGTACACTTGGCCGCCAAACTTGTGAACGATGTCACACACTTCGCGAATGTGCTCTTCAAATACACCGTGAGTCGATGGATAAGTCGCCATGATGCAGCTAAGTTGAGCGGCGTGTTTCTCTGCTTTTTCTGCAAGATCAACTAAATCAATGTTGCCGTCTTTATCACATTTAACGATGACTACTTTCATGCCCGCAAGCGCAGCAGAAGCTGGGTTGGTACCGTGAGCAGAACTTGGGATAAGGCAAACATCGCGCTCATGATCACCACGAGATTTGTGGTATTTATCAATGGCTATCAGTCCGGCGTATTCACCTTGAGCGCCCGAGTTAGGTTGCAATGAAACGGTGTCGTAGCCGGTTGCTTTGGAAAGCATGTCGATTAGCTCTTGTAACAAGGCATGGTAGCCAGACACTTGATTATCCGGTGCGAACGGGTGGATGCGACCAAATTCTGCCCAGGTGACCGGAATCATTTCAGAAGCGGCGTTTAGCTTCATTGTGCAAGAGCCAAGTGGGATCATGCTTTGGTTCAGTGCGATGTCTTTCACTTCTAATTGGTGCATGTAGCGCATCAATTCAGTTTCGCTGTGATGACGGTTGAACACAGGATGCGTCAAGATGGCGTCTTGACGCAATAACGATGCATCGAATCCTTGCGTCGCGCTGGCGCCGATAATGTCTTCGTGAGTCAGTGTCGCACCAAAGCATTCCGCTAATTCAATCAGGTCACTCGGGGTGATGGTTTCGTTCAACGCGATGGACACTTGGCTGTCAGAGGCTTTGTAGAAGTTCATTAGCTTCGCGGCGCCTTTTGCCATGATGCTGTCGGTTTGATCGCCGGTGTTTACAACCACGGTGTCAAAGTAACTGGCGTTGGTGGTGAAGCCTTTTTGTTGAATGGCTTTAGCAAAGCAATCCGTTAACGCTGCAACGCGGTTAGCGATTTTCTTAAGTCCATCTGGGCCGTGGTAAACCGCATAAAAGCCCGCCATCATGGCCAGTAATGCTTGCGCTGTACAAATGTTCGATGTGGCTTTTTCGCGGCGAATGTGTTGCTCGCGCGTTTGCATTGCCATGCGCAGTGCAGGTTTGCCATGGCTGTCTTTGGACACGCCAATAACACGGCCTGGCATAGAGCGCTTGAATGCGTCTTTTGTGGCTAGGAATGCCGCGTGTGGTCCGCCGAACCCCATTGGTACGCCAAAGCGTTGTGCAGAGCCAAAGACAATGTCTGCGCCCATGTCACCTGGCGATTTCAATAGCACAAGAGAGAGAAGGTCGACGGCGATGCTGACCAGTGCGCCTTGTTCGTGTGCTTGTGCAATCACGGGGGTTAAATCGGTGATAGTGCCATCAATGCCTGGGTATTGAAAAACGGCCCCAAACACGTCGTGATTCGCAAAGTTCGCGATGTCATCAACAATGACGTTTATGTCTAATAATTCTGCGCGCGTTTTAATGACGTCGATGGTTTGTGGCAAGCAATGGCTGGCAACAAAAAGATCGTCGCTTTTTTTGCGGTTCGAGCGCTTCATTAGTGTCATGGCTTCGGCCGCGGCGGTTGCTTCATCTAGCAAAGACGCATTCGAAATTTCCATGCCGGTTAGGTCGATGATGACTTGTTGGAAATTCAATAGCGCTTCCAAACGACCTTGTGAAATCTCAGGTTGGTAAGGGGTGTACGCGGTGTACCAGCCTGGGTTTTCTAATAGATTACGTAAAATAGGGGAAGGAACATGTGTGTCGTGATAACCCATGCCGATAAAAGAGCGGGCGACTTTGTTTTGATTAGCGATGGCTTTCAACTGCACTAACGCTTCGCTTTCGCTAACAGGGTCGGCTGAGATGTCTAGATTTGCTTGACGAATGGCTTCAGGAACGGTTTTTTCAATCAGTTCTGGAAGGTTGTTTATGCCGATTGTTGCTAGCATCTTGGCTTGCTCTGATGCGTCAGGGCCAATATGGCGAGCAATAAACTCATCATTGTTTAACAAATCGCGAATGCACGAAGTCATGGTTCAATCACCTATTAAGATAAAATCGGGAGAATGGGCTCTCTTTATTAAAGGAAAAGGAGAGCCATTTAGAGACTATTCGATAGTGGCTGAATAGCCTGCAGCATCAAGTAGTTTATCAAGGTCAGCGGCGTCGCTAAGCTTGATTTTTGCAATCCAAGCGCCTTCGAAAGGAACTTCGTTGATTAGCTCTGGGGCATCGTTTAGCGCTTCGTTGACGGCAATCACTTCGCCATTAACGGGAGCGTAAATGTCAGACGCGGCTTTAACTGATTCTACTAGAGAGAATTGTTCCGTTGCCGTTACTTCTGCGCCTACTTCAGGTAATTCAACATAAACCACGTCGCCTAGTAGATCTTGCGCATGATCCGTAATACCAACAGTAACGGTGCCGTCTCCATTGTCCAATACCCATTCATGTGAATCCGCGTATTTTAAATTTTCTGGGATAGTGCTCATTTTATTATGCCTCTTTAAAAAAATACCCAAGGAGGTTCGTCCTTGGGTATGTGATTTTAGCGGTAAAGTGGGAAGCGTTTGCAAAGCTCTTTTACTTCTGCAAGTACGCGAGCTTCTACTTCTGGGTTGCCTTCAGGCATGGATACTAAACCGTCAAGTACGTCACTGATAAGGTGGCCTACTTTTTCAAACTCTTCGATGCCAAAACCACGAGACGTTGCGGCAGGTGTACCGATACGTATACCAGACGTGATCATTGGTTTTTCAGTGTCGAAAGGAATGCCGTTTTTGTTGCATGTGATGCCGGCACGTTCTAGTGCTTTATCAACAATGTTGCCTTTCAAACCTTTAGGGCGAAGGTCAACCAGCATTAGGTGGTTGTCTGTTCCGCCAGTTACGATATCGCAACCACGTTCGATCATGACAGCAGCCAATGCTTTAGCGTTAGCAACCACTTGGTCGATGTAGACTTTGAACTCAGGTTTAAGGGCTTCACCGAATGCCACTGCTTTACCAGCAATAACGTGCATTAGTGGGCCGCCTTGGTAGCCTGGGAAAACCGCAGAGTTGATTTTTTTACCAAGATCAAGATCATTGGAAAGAATCATGCCGCCACGTGGTCCGCGCAGTGTTTTATGTGTTGTGGTTGTCACAACATGCGCATGTGGTAGCGGAGACGGGTGAGCGCCAGTCGCAACCAAGCCCGCAATGTGAGCCATGTCGACGAATAGGTAAGCGCCTACTTTGTCAGCGATTTCACGGAAACGTTTGAAATCGATAACACGAGGAATGGCGGAACCACCCGCGATGATCATTTTAGGTTTGCATTCGATCGCTTGCGCTTCGATTGCGTCGTAATCGATCAATAGCGTGTCAGGATTCACTTGGTATTGAACGGCGTTAAACCATTTGCCTGATTGTGCTGGTGGCGCACCGTGAGTTAAGTGACCGCCTGCGTCCAAAGACATACCAAGAATCGTGTCGCCAGGTTGAAGTAGTGCAAGCATCACTGCGCCATTTGCTTGGGCGCCAGAGTGAGGTTGTACGTTAGCGAATTCACAGTTGAATAATTGCTTAGCGCGATCAATAGCCAATTGCTCTGTAACGTCAACTGCTTCACAGCCGCCGTAGTATCGACGGTTTGGGTAGCCTTCCGCGTATTTGTTGGTAAGCACAGAACCTTGAGCTTCTAAAACCGCTTTAGACGTGATGTTCTCAGAAGCGATCAATTCGATGCCAGTTTCTTGGCGCTCTTCTTCTTCAACAATCGTTGCGAAAATCTCTGGATCTCGTTCAGCTAACGTTTGGCTGAAAAAGGCTTCGGTGTTGGCCATGGGGAAATTCCTCTTAAATAAACATGTATGCCCAAAAGACAATGAGTCTTGCGTATAATAACACTAAGGCAGTCTAAGATGATGAAAAAAGATCATCTTTCCAAGAGCGTCAATCATTGATCGGATTACGTCATTTGAAATGTATCATAATAAAAAAGTTTCCAATTGGAAACATAAATGGCGAATGAATTTAAAACTTTATAATTCGCGATTAATTGACCGATTGTTCAACTATTTCCTTTGAATTTGTTGGCCTGGCTTCTACTTTTTGTCTAATAAGTTGTATTTGCTACTTGTCAAATCCTGTCGATTTTAGATACCCTGTTTCCAATTGGAAACAAAATCTAAACACTTTAATTAAGGTATTTCCTATGGAACGCACTGCTTTATACAGTCTACATCTTGATTCCGGCGCTCGAATGGTTGAATTTGCTGGTTATGAAATGCCAGTTCAATACCCTTTGGGTGTGATGAAAGAGCATTTATGGGTTCGTGAAAATGCGGGTTTGTTTGATGTTTCTCACATGGGGCAGGTAATTTTAAAGGGGGCGAATGTCAAAGCGTCTCTTGAGTCGATTTTGCCTGTTGATGTGCTGGACTTACCAGTTGATATGCAGCGTTATGGCATGTTTACGACGCCTAAAGGCGGCATCACGGATGATTTGATGTTTGCTAATTGGGGTGAAGATATCTTTATGGTGGTTAACGCAGCTTGCAAAGAGCAGGATATTGCATATTTGAAGGCGTCGTTAGTGGGTTGCGATGTTGAGGTGATTGAAGATCGTGCATTGTTGGCGATACAAGGTCCAAAAGCACGAGATGTGTTTGCTCGTATGATTCCTGATGCCGCAACGATGACGTTTATGCAGAGTCTTAAGTTTGATTGGAATGGCACAGAAATCTGGGTGAGTTGTTCTGGTTATACGGGGGAAGATGGTTACGAAGTGTCTGTGCCGAATGATCAGGCGGGTGCTTTTGCTTCTGCGTTGCTGGCTTATGACGAAGTGGAGTGGATTGGTCTTGGGGCACGTGACTCTTTGCGCCTTGAGGCAGGCTTGTGCTTGTATGGGCATGATATTGATACCAATACGACACCAGTGGAAGCGTCAATTAACTGGGCAATCCAAAAAATACGCCGTTTGGATGGTGAGCGCGCGGGAGGTTTCCCCGGTGCGGATGTTATTCTTCCTCAATTTACAAATAAGCCTGCCAAAAAGCGTGTTGGTTTCTTGGTTGATGGTCGGGCACCAGTTCGTGAAGGTGTTGAGATCGTTAATGCGGACGGTGTTGTGCAGGGTAAAGTGACCAGTGGAGGTTTCTCGCCAACGTTAGCGCAACCTATTGTTATGGCGTATGTTTCGACGACGTCGCTTGATGCCGCTGAGCCGTTGTTTGCTAGTGTGAGAGCGAAGAGTATTCCTCTTAAGCAAACTGCGATGCCATTTGTGCCTTCGCGCTACTACCGAGGCTAGAGTTGTCGGGGGTAAGGTTGTCCTAGGTAACGTTATCTTCAGTAAAATTATCGCGGATTATCATTGAAGCGAATCACTCTTAGTGGCTGCGGATTGGTAGTTCGCTAGCAAAAATACAATGCGCTATGCGGAGTCAATCACTTTGCATGGCGCATTTTTGTTTCTTATGTGATAATTCTTTACATTTGGAGTCTTCAGTTGGAAAGTGCTACGCAACTTGTGGAGGCCTTTAGTGCTTGTTTTTTTTCAGGTTTTAATACTCGCTTAGTGGGTGGGGCAGAAGAGCCGCTTTACTTGCCAGAACAAAAGAACATGCCGGCCACTGTCTTTTTTCGTCTTGATTATCCGTCTAGTGCGCTGCATGAAGTCAGCCATTGGTGTATCGCTGGACAAAATAGGCGTCTGCAAGAGGATTATGGCTATTGGTATGAATCTGATACTCGTGATTTACAAACTCAGCAGGCGTTTGAGCGAGTAGAAGTAAAACCACAGGCGGTTGAGTGTATTTTGCATTGGGCGGCCGATTTACCATTTCGTGTGAGTGTTGATAATCTCTCTTTTCCAGATTATGACGCGATGCATTTCGAACAAGCCGTTATGCTGCAAGTTGGCGAGTATATTTCTTCTGGTTTGCCTGAGCGCGCCAAGGTTTTTTCCATGTATTTATTGGCGCAGCGTCGCCCTGATTTGATTTTTGACGAGTTTTTAAAGCAACAGTATGAAGATTATTGCAGATGAGAATATGCCAAATGCGAAAGCCTTGTTTTCGCATTTGGGCACGGTTGAGTTGGTTAATGGTCGAACATTGACGCATGAGCAAATAAAAGACGCCGATGTGCTGTTGGTTCGCTCCGTTACCAAAGTTACTCGTGAGCTTATAGCGGGCAGTAAAGTTCGTTTTGTTGGAAGCGCCACTATTGGTGTCGATCATATTGATATGAACTACCTTGCTGAACAGAATGTCGCTTTCAGTAGTGCGCCTGGGTGTAATGCGGAGGCGGTGGCGGACTATGTGTTTAGTGGTTTAAGTTATCTCTATTTGACCAAGGGTGTGCGCTGGGCAAGCAAAAAAATTGGCGTTATCGGATTTGGTAATGTAGGTAAAACCGTTTATGAACGTTTTGCACAGATGGGTTGCCAAGTCTGTGTTTACGACCCGTTAAAGGAAGGGGTTGATAATACGGTAAACTTCGCCTCTTTAGACGAGGTGTTAGGTTGTGATGTCATTTCCCTGCATGCTCCTTTGACACAGTCAGGCGAATTCCCAACGCGCGGAATGCTTGGTGTGGAAGAGTTGAAGCAATTGTCTGCGGGTGTTGCGATTATTTCGGCAGGACGAGGCGGTGTCATTGATGAAAAGGCCTTAATGGCGCGTTATCGTCAGCTTAAAGGTGACATGCATTTGGTGGTGGATGTGTGGGATGGTGAGCCAAACATTAATCAAGATTTGGTTTCGATTGTCGATATTGCCACGCCGCATATTGCGGGTTATAGCAAGCAGGGTCGTGAGAAAGGCACGTGGATGGTGTATCAAGCATTGTGTCGTGATTTGAATTTGGGTGCTTCTGCGCTTGCTAGAAAGGACGCTATTAGTGCAGGATGGCTTTCTAATGTCTCTGTGTGTGCTGGTGGTGTGCTGGAAGAAGTCTTGGCTCGTAGCATTCATGCGCTCTATGATGTCGCGAGAGATGACGCGCGTTTACGTTTTAAGTATCGAGAGAATAAAGAACATAACGTTTTTGACTGGCTGCGGAAGCATTATGTTGAAAGGGATGAGCTAAATACTTGTTTGATCAACGCCGATAATAGCGCTATGTGTAAAATTTTACGGGCTACTGGTTTTTCGGTAAATACATAATAAATATTAAGGTAAGTGCATGGCTGGAGTAATGCAGGTTGATCTAGGAGATCTTGAGGTACCAATAGGGACGAATGTACAGTTGGAATTTATTTCCCCTCCGGGGCGATTTATGGTGAAAGTACTTGGGAGTATTCCAGGGAAGTCACTGATTTTGTCTAGCCCTAAATTAAAAGGCAAAAATATTTTAGTCAGAGACAGTCAGGTGGTGAATATTCGGCTTATGTTGAGTACGCATGTTTGTGCTTTCTCGAGTAAAGTGGCGAAAAGTTATTTGGAACCTGCGGCTCACCTACATATCGCTTATCCAAGTTATGTGGAAACGTCAGAGGTTCGCCAGGCTGTACGAGTTGAAACGCGTTTGATCTCAAATGTTGAACCGACTGCGGCTGCTACAACCATTGGCGCTGCTTCTTCATGTATTGTGATTGATTTGAGTCTTGGTGGAGCGAAGCTCATTTCGAAGGAAGATTTTGGCTCTGTTAATCAGACAATGAAATTGGTGTGTAATATCAAAATTGGCCCTTATACGCATATTCTGAAATTAGATTGTGAGATTCGATCGCAAGAAATCCAAATGATTGAGCAGGTCCAGGCCAGTTTAGTCGACAACGATTTCTTGACGCGAATGGGAGTTGAATATTTTTACGTGTATGGCATCCGTTTCGTGGATGTTGTTAAAGAGGCGGGGATACCGCTTATGGCGTTTATTCTTGAAACGCAGAGAAATAAAATCAAATAATTTTTTTGTGCTTGGTGCTTGGTGCTTGGTGCTTGGTGCTTGGTGCTAAAAAATGAATAAAAAAACGTCAGCTTAGGCTGACGTTTTTTTTGTGCGATGAGCGTGGTAGTTAAAGAGCTTGAAGTGCTTTTATTCTGTCTTCAATCGGTGGGTGGCTAGAAAAGAGCTCTCCCATTGTTGGAACTTTACCGCGACGAATACCAAAAGCAAGCATGGAGTCAGGCATGTGGCTTTCTTCGTGCTCTTGCTGTAGTCGGGCAAGTGCTGCGATCATCGCGCTTTTGCCGGCCAGTCTCGCGCCGGCTTCATCGGCTCTGAACTCACGAAAGCGAGAGAACCACATGACAATCATGGATGCCAAAATTCCGAAGATGATTTCGAAAACAAAGGTCGCAATGTAATAACCCCAACCGACAGAGCCTTCGTTGTCATTTTTCCGCAAAAACTGATCAACAGCGTAAGCGGCGATCCGAGCGAAAAACATTACAAAAGTATTAACCACGCCTTGGATTAGTGACAGTGTGATCATATCGCCATTCGCGACATGACCGATCTCGTGGCCTAATACGGCTTTTATTTCATCAGGAGTAAACCTGTCTAGCATTCCGCTTGAAACGGCAACGAGTGCCGCGTTTCTGTTCCATCCCGTGGCAAATGCATTCGCATCATGAGCTGGAAATATAGCCACTTCGGGCATTTTGATGCCAGCTTTTTGTGATAACTCTTGCACGGTATTAATTAACCAAACTTCCTTGTGGTTTCGTGGCTGCTCAATGACAACGGCACCAGAGCCGCGCTTCGCCATGAATTTAGACAATAGTAGTGAAATGATACTGCCAGTAAAGCCAAATACCCCGCAAAATATGAGTAGAGAGGTAAAGTTAAGGCCATTACTGGTCATGTAACCATTAACGCCTAAAAGGCTTAAGACAAGACCGGCTACCACCATGACAGCAAGGTTTGTCAATATAAACAGGATGATGCGCATTACTATGCTCCTTAGGAAACTGTTATGGAGCATAGTAGGGTTTTATTGGATTAATTCAAGAGAGAAATTAGCGCTTTCTTAATCTACTCAGAAAAGCGGCAAATCGTTCCATGGCAGGTGTTAGCTCTTCAGTGTGCGGAAGGAATACAAATCGTA
Source organism: Marinomonas profundimaris (assembly GCF_000508165.1). Classification (GTDB taxonomy): domain Bacteria; phylum Pseudomonadota; class Gammaproteobacteria; order Pseudomonadales; family Marinomonadaceae; genus Marinomonas; species Marinomonas profundimaris. Next base: position 136,642 of record NZ_AYOZ01000002.1, read on the forward strand.
CGTGATCCGGTGTGGGCCAATTGAACCCCGTACCTTGGACAATAAGTACTTTTTCTTCTTGTAGAAATTTCAAGACAAGATCCATGTCGTTTTTTATGTTGTACATGCTCTGGTCGAGTCTAGGGAAAAGATACAGCGCTCCCTCTGGTTTGTGGCAATGAACACCGGGCATGGAATCAAGAGCCTCCCACGCCACCTTTCGCTGTTCATAAAAGCGTCCTCCAGGAATGATTAACTCATTAATGCTTTGATATCCTCCTAGGGCGGTTTGTACGGCGTGTTGTGCTGGTACATTAGCGCAGAGTCGCATTGAGCTGAGTATGTCTAAACCTTCTATGTAGTCCTGTATGCCGGACCTGTCACCGGTAATGACCATCCAGCCTGAGCGGAAGCCTGCCGTTCGATAGACTTTTGATAATCCACCAAAAGTAATGCAAGGCAAGCGACCTTCCGTTAGCGTTGCGGTGGGAATGTGTTTGGCGTCATCGTAGAGAATTTTGTCGTATATTTCATCGGAAAAAATCAGAAGGTTATGCTCTTCGGCAAGATCTATGATTGCGTCCAGAATGCCTTTTTCATATACGGCGCCAGTAGGGTTGTTTGGGTTGATGATGACAATGGCTTTTGTTTTGTTCGAAATTTTCGAGCGAATGTCATTAATGTAAGGCTGCCAGCCAGAACCTTCATCACATAAGTAGTGTTTAACATAGCCGCCAGATAAAGTAGCGGCCGCGGTCCATAATGGGTAATCCGGTGCAGGGATCAGAATTTCATCGCCATCATTGAGGAGGCCTTGCATGGCCATGACGATCAGTTCACTGACGCCATTCCCCATCCAAACGTGGTTTACATCGGCAGATTTAATCCCCATTGCTTGGTATTTTTGCATGACGGCTTTACGAGCCGAAAAAAGCCCTTTGGATTCGCAGTAGCCTTGAGAGGTGGGTAAGTTGCGAATAACGTCGACAAGGATCTCATCTGGTGCTTCAAAGCCAAATGGGGCAGGGTTCCCGATGTTGAGCTTTAGAATGCGATGGCCCTCTTCTTCCATTCGCATGGCTTCCTTTAGAACGGGGCCGCGGATTTCATAACAGATGTTGGCGAGTTTGTTTGATTTGCGAATTTTCACCACGCTATCCTTGTGTTGGTTAAGTTGTTGGTTAAGTTGTTTGTTAAAGGGAAGTGTGTCGTCATTGGAAGCAATAAGTGCTTCCTGTAAATAAAACGACCTTCACAAAGAAGGTCGTTTCATATGCTTGATGCTTATTTAAGTAGCACTATGATGTTTGGGTCATTTAGTAAGCGATTAACGGTTTGGCTTGCTAGGTTATTCATGTCGTCTTGAATGGCTTGCTGATAAGGCATGGTGCCGTATTCTCTTACTTTCTGAGAACCGTAGTTTGCTTTATAGGTTTGGCCTTTTGCCGCGAGCGTGGTTTTGAGTTCGAATTCCAGTGTGGCAATAGTTTTTAATGTTTCTACTTCTGTGGTGTAGCTCATTTTTGTGATTTCGATCTGTAGCTCTGCTGCAGGCATTACGCCTTGTTCTGGTGTAAAGCCTAACTCACGCAAACCACTCAATACACTTTCTTTCACGCTCTGCTTAATGTCATTCGTTGTAAAAATGTCTGCTCGCTCATTGATGCCTGTTTTAATTGAACCAACGGCGTTGGTGAGCTTTGAGCTGGTGGTAACGTTGATAACTCTGTCGTTGGTCAGGCTTGCGCTTTTTACATCAACTTCTGGTGTGATGCTTATATAATGCGTTGTAGAGCACCCAGCCAATAAAAGTGTTGAAAGTGACAAGGTTAAAAAGAGTTGTTTGTTTAGCATAAAAGCTCCGATTCAATTGATTTATAAAGCGACTTTTTTTCTAAGTTACTTTAATTAATGAAAAAAACTGTTGATTTTCAGATTGGTAACAGTAATATACGCACCCGCTCACACAGCAAGATTATAACGCTGTCCCATTCGTCTAGAGGTCTAGGACACCGCCCTTTCACGGCGGTAACAGGGGTTCGAACCCCCTATGGGACGCCATCCTTTCATACGGTTGGTTGTATAGTCTACATATAAATTGTTGGATGAGAAGTGTTTTGCGGGAATAGCTCAGTGGTAGAGCACAACCTTGCCAAGGTTGGGGTCGCGAGTTCGAGCCTCGTTTCCCGCTCCATCATCGTTGTTAGCGATAGCAGGGTGATTTGTTTACAGTTATGTCAAAACTGAATCGAGTCCCATTCGTCTAGAGGCCAAGGCCTCCGCCCTTTCACGGCGGTAACAGGGGTTCGAACCCCCTATGGGACGCCACTATTTATGCGGCTTCATTTAGATGAGGTTTATGAATCGCTTGAATAGAGTAGAGCGGTTAGGTA
>NZ_AYOZ01000003.1 GCF_000508165.1 Marinomonas profundimaris
TTTTATAATCCAAAGCGACACCATGGATCCAATGATGGATTATCGCCACTGCAATATGAAAAGCGATATTTTACGGAGCTAGAAACTGTCTAGGAAACTGGGTCCATACCAAATCGTACTTTCAGCATTTGAACTAGTGACTTTATCTCCTAAAAAAGGAGCGTCATCAGGCCCTATCAATAATTTCACTTCAATATATGGTCAGAGTAAAATTAAACAGCTTCATTCATGACCAATTATTTAGTACTTAAAAGGCCTTGCCTCTGTACCACATTGAGGACAGACAGCAGAATTTGATTTCCATTTACAGTGACAGTTACTACAAACAAAAGTGCTGTTTTTGTAGCCGTTTGCTAATGACGTTGGAGACCTGTTCGTTCCCCAGTCTTTAGAAGGCCCTTCCTTTCGTACAGCAAGTTTTTTTTGCTTTTGTGCATTCTCACTTTGAATAAAGGCTTTCTGCTTTACTTCTTTAAATCTAGGGTGATAAACCCACCGCTTTCCTTCAATTCCATTCATTAGGAAATGTTTTAAAGCTTCTAAATATTGACCATTTTTTGTTTGCTGAAACGCTTCTCGTAATGCCTTTGCCTCAAACTCAATTACCCCTGCTTTTGACTCTTTAGGGTCAGATAGCTCAATAGGTACAGGCCTATCTTTGTAACTGACAAAAATAACGAAAGGATAACCGCTTACAGTAGCCAGAACATCAACTACAACTCCAGAGAATATTTCACCAACCCTTATATCTTGAAGGTTAATATCTTGTGTTCTAACGACATGCATAATATCTGGCAGTATGCTTTTTTTGCTTTCATCATAAATTTGAGAAGGAACTGTAAGTAAAGGGATTTTTAAGTCCAATCCTGCTTGTGAAATTTGACGTATCATCATTCTTACAGATACGTAAAAAGAAAAGTCACAAGGAACCTTAGTTGAATTATGAGATTTCTTAACTTTGTGAGCGAAATGCCATTCATTTTTTTCACCATGCCTAGCTGTCAATAAGGTTTTACATGAAGGGCAGATACAACCGCATTTATCACCATTCGGAACATTTCCAACATCAACAAATTCGCCACTTTCAATGTCTTGACCAAATGGTAATAAGTTACCCAGCCTCATAACATTACCTATCAACTAATCCTATTTCTAAAAATAATGCCAGCATGCAGCCCTACTAAGCAAATGATTTATCTCTAACCCCACAAACAATCTCACTCGCGACAACAGTACACCGATACCCTGCTTTGCTGTCGCCTCGTGCGGTGACTTTGTCGATGGACCCGTTGCCTTTCATTTCCGGTGGGAAGGTGTCGTTTAGGGTGAGGATGCCTTCTGCGACGAGTTTGGGGTTGCCTGGTAAGTCGAGTGTGACGCTGGAGCCTTGGCGTTGGCTTTTGATGAGGTCGTCTTGGCAGGCTTGTTGGGCGGTGGTTGGGTTGTCGTAGCTTTGGCGGAGTTTTTTATACGGTGCGGTGCCGACTTGTACGGTGTGTTCTTCCCCTGTGTTGTTGTTTGTCCAGTTGGCTTTGACGCCGGTGATGGCGCTGCGGCTGGGTCGGTCGAGTTGGCAGTTGATGAATTGGCCTTCGCTCGGTTTGTTCTGGCTCGGTACGCCGACGACGACGGGCGGGATGGCTTGCCCTGTGATGGTGTTGACTTGGCCCCGTTTTGCGAGGACGTACAGGTCGTTGACGGGTTTGGCGATGGCGTCCCGTTCCCGTGCGATGCGGGTTAAGAAGGCGCTGTCGGTTTCGTCGGTTTGGTCCATGTGCTCGAGGACGACGCTTTCAAACTCTTTGGCCACCCGTGGGCTGAATCCGTGGGGTGTGACGACTTGGCGGAACAGATCGGCAAGGCTGACGTTTTCGAAGGTGCGAGTGCGGCGCTCTTTAAAGCCGGTCTTGTCTTCTACCTGAAACGGCGCGGCGGTGGCGACGATCGTCACGCTGGGCGGAAACAGTTTCGGCACGATTCGGGTGATTTTGAACTGGCCTTTGTCGATGAGGTTGTCACCGTAGCCTTCTTGCCACGTGAGCACGGCGCCCTCTTTCGGCAAACCTGTTTGCCCTGTGGTGTCGATGTGCAAGGTGAGTTGGTCGCTTTGTGTGCCAGCGGCGTCGATGCGCTCCCACGAGGTCAGGCGGTTGTTAATGATGCCCTCGCCTGCTCCGCTCACGCGCACGCTTGGCAAATAGTTGGATGGATTGTTTAGTCCCATAGGTTGGTTACCGTCTCGGCTGCTTTGTCTGGCAAGGTGGGGATTTGGATCACAACGCCAGCGGGAAGCACTGGCCCGTAGGCTTCTAAGCCGGGGTTTTGTTCGAACAAGGCTTCTTCCGCTTGGTCGTCGTTGCGTTTTAGGGCGATCCACAGAATGTTAGAAATGGTGTCACCGTCGCGGCTACGGATGGTTGTCATTGGCGTACTCTTCTAGCTCTAGGGTGAAAGCGAGGACGAAGGCGGTGCCGTCGTCGATGATCTTATCTTGCTTCTCTTGCAAGCGCTTGATCGTCCATTGGCCTAAATTATTGCCGTAGCCATCGGCCAGCACCAAAGGCGCTCGCTGGTTTTGTAAGGCGCGTAAAGCGTTGAGATTCGCCATGCCATCGCCTTGAAACCACGTGCCTGTAACGGTGATGTTTTCCAACTGTTGGCCGGTGTTTTGGCTCATCGGCTTTTGACCGTATCGCGCCACCGCGACCCAACCGCCGTCGCTAGTACGCTGCAAACCCTCGTATGGCGTGCCTTCGCTCAGCGAAAACACAAAACCACCGAGCGACATCATCTGACGCATGATTACTCCTTAGATAAAAATGGAAGGACAGAAACGAAAAAGCCCATCGAAGGATGGGCTTGGGGGTATTTGGTTTGGGTTTGAGAGGTTAAGGGTGTTTTTTTCTGAGCCCAAACTCCAAACTTAACGCCTCAAGAATCGGCGCGCTTTTCAGCGTCCGACTTGCTTGACTTGTTAAGTACTCTGCGCTTATTGAAACCACTTAGCATAATTAACATTACTACCGCAAACCAAGCACCTGATGACAATAATTGATACCATCCCCACGCAAAGCCGTCTTGAAAAGTAGAAACCGTCGCTTGAACAATTGAAAGAAAAATAGGGAATACAAAAATTCCTGGCGCGGAAAACCTAAAAAAATAGTCAACAATTTCTGTGGACTTACAGCCATTTTTTATGTTCGTGTAATAATCCCATCCAACGTTACCCCAAAACACTCCGACGACTAGATAAAGTGTTTCTAAGCCAGATTCCCAGAGAAGAGGTGAATGGTTATATTCCAATATCATATTTAATTGATAATAAGTTAAGGAACATACGAACAAGTAAGACAATTCACTTCGGTAGTAAGGTAAGCGCTGGGAAAGGAATAAAGGTAATTAAGAGGGAGGGGTGCTAGAAAGACTGACCTCGCTCTCTTAGAGGGCTGTGTTGAAGTTTTCTGGATTGGAGAGTTCGACGAGTTAATAACTGTCTTCGGCCAGCTGAAAGCCCGACTCAGCGACGTGCAAACCACGCAACTGAACCTTGCTGATGCATTAGTCGAGCAAGCTTTGTAGAGTTGTAATAGTAATATAGGGACGAAAAAGAGCTTAGGTCTCTTTTTCTGTATTAACTAAGGAAAGAATGAATATTACTGGATATAGTTACCATTATGGTAAATAATGCATCAAATATTAGCGCTTATGAAGGGCTTCCGCCTGCTGAGGTTGGCAATGGAAGATCTCGAATAAGAAGTGGTCCTCTTTATGGGGTTGCCGATGTTCTTGCGCTTCTAGCTCAGGGTGACAACAAAACCAATTTGTGGACTCGTAAGTGCATACAAGATGTTGAGCGATTGGCCTTTGATGTTGCTGATGTACGTGAGCTGTTGAAACAAGCATTAACCAAAGGCGAATACATCAATTCTGAGTGGTGTGTACAAAAACCAACGGGTCCTTGGGCTGCGTGTGATAGTTACCGCCTGTTACGTGATGAGTGGAACGACAACGCTTATAAGCATCTACGCTACGAATATTATGTGAAATTTGCGATTGCTAAGACAGGGAAGTTATTGCTACTTGTCTCTTGTCATTTATCGCAGTAGGGGAGTGTTATGAAACAAAGAATGTGTCCGATTTGTGAAGCTGGGCAATTACATACTCATGCTGAATGGATTGATGTTGAGCATTTAGGTCAGCAAGACCGTATTGAAAGTCATTATTCAGAATGTGACGCTTGCGGTAGCGAGCAAGCTGGTGCAGCCGAAGCGCGTTTTAATAAGCGTGCCATGGTGTCTTTTAAAAAACAGGTACAAGGTTTATTAACGGGTAAGCAGGTACGAGATCTGCGCAAAGATTGGGGGTTGAGCCAAGACGAAGCTGCAAAAGTCTTTGGTGGTGGTCCCGTTGCTTTTTCTAAATATGAAGCCGACGATGTCATGCAATCCGATGCAATGGATAAGTTGTTACGAATGGCGGATGAATTGCCTACCGTATTGGATAAGTTAATGGCAAATTCAGGTGTTCATAGTAAGCGGGTTGTCCAGTGGGACAATGTCACCGTTGTTAACCTTGCAACTTATAGGGCTCAAGCTAAGACTGTGGTTATTACCTCCCATTCCACTGGATATGAGGCGCGTTATGGCAGCTAAAGTCAGCAAGAAATTACAGCAAGCCATCGAGACTCTTAAGATTCAGGATGTTTACTTAAAATCGACACAAGCGCAGTGCGAGGACGATTTTGATCCTAAATCAACCGATTTAGATGAGCTGCTTGTTCAGCAAATGCATACAGTACGAAAAAGTGAAGTGCTTCAAGTGAATGATGCTGAATTGCTGGTGAGAATTTATGTTCGTCTAGGTACCCGCTGGTTGTCTCCAAGCGAGAGTGAGGAGTCTAATATTAAAGCGTTTATTGAAGCGGACTTTATCGCTGAATATCAAATGGCAGAGCTATTAGAGCAAGATATTGTCGATGAATTTGCACTGAAAAATGCCAGTTTTCATGTTTGGCCGTATTGGCGTGAATTTTTAAGTGCTCAGTGTGAACGTTTGCGCTTACCCCGTGTCGTGTTACCTACCGTACAGTTTAGTAAGTAAGTTTATTGAATAAATAATAAGCCTGTCAAAGACAGTCACTATTTGATGGGCTTTTGTTTATAAGAGAATCCAATAAAAAAAGAGAAGACATTCGACTTCTCTTTTTTTGTTTCTGAAGTGTGATTTACGCAAGGTTAGAATTTAATCAGTGCTTTATCTATGTGTTTAGCTTCTGAGAAGTATTGGTAGGCTTGAGGTGCTTCGTCAAAGTCATAGGTTTTGGCGAACAGGGCTTTTAGGTCATTGGTAACTAGGGCGTTGATGCGATCAAAAAACATGACGCGGCTACCATTGACTATGTCTCTGATGGTGATATTTTTAAGGATAAACATTGTGTAGTTGGGAATCAGGGCGTTGTTTCAAAAGGATATACAAAATGTACTCTACTAAAAAAAGTGAAACTGGCGCCAGCCATGTTACGGAAATCCATAGCATGGCGGGTATTATTATTCGCCTGTTACAATAGTTTCGTATTTATCCTTAAAAACTATATTTCACTGACCTCTTCAACGCGTCCTTTTTCCGCCCAGAACATTAGACATAACGCCAGCGTTCCGGTAATCACAAAGCCACCAGAAATAGGCATCAATGTATTGTTGTACATTTGACCTATGAAGGTACCGATGGACATGGACATAATGGAAGATACTGAGCCGATAACAGCGGACGCAATGCCGGCGACGTGCCCCATTGGTTCCATTGCCAGTGCGTTGACGTTGCCAAATAGCAGGCCAAAACAAAAGAAGAGCACCGCCGCGTAAGCCATGAACATCCATAAGGTGATTGCCATAAATCCGTGTAACGCGAAGAACACAATGGAGGTGATAACAACAAGGCAAATAGCACGGAATGCGATGTATTTCGCGCCGTGTTTTTCAACGATGCGCGAGTTAATCAGCGAAGAAAAACCCAACACTAAGGCTAATAAACCAAAGTAGAAAGAAAACAAGTTGCCAGTGTTGAATTGCACCTGAAAAATTTGTTGGGAGGAATTTAGGTATCCAATAAAGCTACCAAAAAATAACCCCATACAAAGGGTATAGCTGGCCGTAATTCGATTGGTAACGACTTCTTTAAAGCCTTCATAAAACCCTTTTCGAGTAAAAGGAATACGGTTGGACTTTGGCAGGGTTTCTTTTAATCGAAATGAAATCCAAACAATAAGACAGGCTGCGTAAACAAGGTAGAGTGTGAAAATACCACGCCAGTCGGTGACCAGCATAATGGCTTGACCAAGTGTCGGTGCAATGGCCGGAACTAAGACGAAGATCATCATCACCAAGGACATAATACGAGCCATTTGAGCGCCGTGATATAAGTCTCTTACCAGTGAAATTGCAGATATGTACGGTCCAGCAACGCCGAGCCCTTGAATGAAACGACCTAGCATTAACACTTCTAAGCTATCTGCTTGGTGACATACGACAGTGCCAACAAGATATAAGGCAAAGCCGCCAAATAGAATCGGGCGGCGACCTAAAGCGTCAGACAACGGCCCGCATATAAGCTGGCCGAGTGCCAAACCTAGAAACAACATGCTAATTAATAACTGTGGTTGGTTGGCGGTAACCGCTCCTAAATCCTTGCCGATGATACCCAAAGCGGGCAGTAGCGCATCGATAGAAATAGCGGTGATCGACATGAGTAACGCGACTAAGAGGGTGAACTCTTTCGCTTCCATGCCAGACGCGGATGTGTTGTTGTGCGCATTTTCCATAATAGTATCCAAAGAAAACAGGTTGTTTTGTAGGACGGCGAATGATTCGAGCCCTATTAATAGCTGAGTATTATACTCAGGCTTTACAAAACTCAGTTTACCAATTTGTGCATGAAATGAGGAAGTGAACAGGGTGGTTTTATATTTTGGCTTTGTGATTCTCTTGCCGAGTTCGTAAGATAACCACTCAGTTAGGTCGATGTTCGGACGTTGGGAAACCGTTATGCATAACAGTGATCAAGAAAAAATTGAGTTGGAGCATCAAGCGGCCAAGCTTTTTATGCGTTGTTATGAGCGAAATACGGGCAAGCATTTTCGTCATATTTGGCACAATAATCCCATTCGTCCAGATGTATCTTGCATGCTAGAAGGGGAGTGCTTGGATCTCGAAATTGCGCATCTTTATGGCTCCGAGGAAGAAGCCATGGCGATTCTTGGGCGAAATTTGACGGAAAAAACACGGGCTACTTTGCATACTTTAAAAGACGAACCCGCGGAAGAACGGTTACTTCGATCGCTGAACCGTATTTTAGAGAATAAATCCGGTAAACATTATCAGACGAAACGTGTGTGGTTGGTGATTCGAAATACGCATCCAGCGTGGCGCCAAGAGGAGATCAAAGCGCTTGAGCATTTGATCTCCATGCCCGTACCGCATGCGTTTGAAAAAGTGTGGATTCTTGGTGATATAGAAGGAAAAAGTGGCATTGTCAGGCTTTATCCCTAGCTTTTACTTCTCTTCTGCGCATCCGTTCTGTCTTTAACGAGGCGATTGAGGCGTATCTGTTCTGCTTTGTATTTTTTAAGAACAATAAGACCAACGATTAACGCGGCGCAAAAGAAAATAATAGCGAAGGCGCCAAGTGCAACCGTGGCAAGTGAATGCATAATATTTGTGCTCAATGAAATGGGTTGTGATGATTATATAAAAAAACGGTCACGTTTAAAGCGCTGTCAGAATTTAAGCGTCATGTGCCCGTTTTATATTTTGAGAGACGAGTAGTAAATTTTAGCGTCGGTGAACACATACTCCAGCAGAGTAGGTGGCTTGAATCGCGCGATCATCGCCAATGGTCATCAGTACAAACAAACTCTCTTCAATGTTTTTAGACAAGGCTAAACGTGACTCAAGCAGCGGTGTGCCTTTTTTATCCAGAATCAAAAAATCTGCTTCGCTGCCAACGGCGAGGTTGCCAATTTTGTCTTCTAATCGAAGGGCTTTAGCGCCGCCCAGTGTCGACAAATACAAGGATTTAATTGGGTTTAAATTCTCATTTTGTAACTGGATGACTTTGTAGGCTTCGTTCATGGTTTGCAGCATAGAAAAACTGGTGCCGCCACCCACGTCTGTGCCTAATCCTACGTTTACGTTATGCTCTTCGGCTTTGCCCAGTTTGAATAAACCGCTGCCAATAAAGAGGTTAGAGGTTGGACAGAATGAAATGGCAGAGCCTGTTTCGTGTAATCTGTGGTATTCGTTGTCGCAGAGGTGAATGCCATGAGCAAAAACAGAACGCTCGCTCAGAAGCTTGTGTTGATCGTAAACGTCTAAGTAATTGGTGCTGTTTGGGAAAAGGTCTTGCACCCACGCACACTCGTCTTTGTTTTCAGACAAATGTGTGTGCAAGTATACGTCATCGTATTCGCTGAGTAATTTACCTGCTAGCTGTAGCTGTTCATCTGAACTGGTTGGTGCGAAACGAGGGGTAATTGCGTAATGTAATCGACCTTTATTGTGCCATATTTCAATAAGCTCTTTGCTTTCTTGGTAGCTGCTTTCTGGCGTGTCGGTTAGGTAATCTGGCGCGTTGCGATCCATCATCACTTTGCCGCAAATCATTCGAAGGTTGTGTACTTCACTGGCTTCAAAAAAGGCATCAACCGACACTTTATGAACCGTGCCAAACACTAAGGCGGTGGTGGTGCCATTACGCAGCAGCTCTTTTAAAAATCGATCGGCGACGTCACGGGCGTGCGCTTTGTCGCTGAATTTACGTTCTTCAGGAAAAGTGTATGTGTTGAGCCATGTCAGCAACTGTTCACCATAGGAGCCAATCATGTCGGTTTGCGGATAATGAATGTGTGTATCAATAAAGCCCGGGGTGATAATGGCGTCAGGATGATGTTCGATGACGAGATCATTTGGTAGGCTGGCAAGCAGTGTTTTCGCATCGCCAAGGGCATGGATCTTATCGCCATCAATGACTAATACGCCATCGTCAAAGTACTCATAAGCGGCATCGACGCCCACGTCTTTCGGGTCTGCGATACAGTGAACAATGGCAGCACGCCAAGCTTTCAAATGGCTCATTATGTTTCTCTTAGGTGTTTTTCTTAAAGGGTAAAATGACTCGATATTTGACCGAATGGTTATACTTTATCAGGTCTTTTTCGAGCTTTCATTAAACCTTGTCGTTCGATTTAAGAAACTTGTCGTTTGATTTTATAAAATAGACAGTTAGCAGTCGGCCAGCGACGATGAGCACAACACCCAGTGTGTCAGCGTAGAAATCGAGCCATTCACCGTATCGGTTCACGCTGGGCTGAATTAATTCAATCATACCGCCCCAAAAAGCGATAAATAAGGCCATACAAAGGAAGCGTTTCACTGGGCCAAATGCGCAGAGTAACGCCCATCCGCCGAAACCAAACACATGGTGAAGTTTATCGGATCCGGGCGTTGGCGGGAGAAAGTCGGCAGGTGTGAGCGTCGCCAAACTAATGATGATGGCGCCCAATACAAAACCGACAGCTTGTGCTGTCGGAGTTTGGTAAAAGCTTAAAAGGCGTTTACGAGGCATTAGCGAAGGATGCGAGCTCGAATGTTGCGGCCTTTTATTTTTTTGTTCTCAAATTCTTTGACAACATTTTTAGCCGCCGCGTTATCGATGGAAACATACGCGTGGAAATCGAAAATATCAATCTTGCCGACTTGAGACTTATCCAAACCTAAGCCCGCTGTGAGCGCACCCAGTATGTCGCCTGGACGAAGTTTGTTTTTGCGTCCAGCATCAAAAGAGATGGTGGTTTTGAGTGGTACCAAACGATAGTGTGGGTCGATTGCTTCAAGTTCAACGAAGTTCGCCGTCATGCTAAAGCGGGTCTCGATATCACGGATTTTGTAATCGTCTTTTGAGGTCACAAGGTTAACGGCAATACCCGCAGCGCCCGCACGGCCAGTCCGACCAATTCGGTGCGTGTGCACATCAATATCACGCGTTGTGTCGTAGTTCACAACAAGGTCAATCTCTTTTACGTCGATACCGCGAGCCGCCACATCGGTGGCTACAAGAACACAGCTACTTTGGTTGCTAAAACGCACCAATACTTGATCACGTTGTCGTTGTTCTAAATCGCCATGAATAGCTTGCGCTGCGACTTTGTGTTCCGCTAACCAATCGGCAACGACCTGGCATTCGGCTTTGGTGTTACAGAAAACAATGGCTTGGCGAGGTTCAAAATGCTGCAATGTCGCGAGCAATGTTTCGCATTTGTCTTTGTTTTCACTGCGCACAAAAAACTGCTCAATGTTTGGCTTCAAATCTTCTTGCGCTTCAACCTTGATGCTAACGGGTTGGTTTTGAAACTCGGTACTGATCGCTTCAATGCCGTCGCCATAAGTAGCGGAAAAAAGCAGCGTCTGGCGATTGCTTGGTGTTAGTTCAACGACTTCACGAATGCTGTCGACGAAGCCCATGTCCAACATACGATCAGCTTCATCTAATACCAATGTATTTAGCGCATTGAGTTTAAGCGTGCCTTTGCGTAAGTGTTCCATTAAACGACCAGGAGTTCCGACAACAATATGAGCACCGTGTTCTAGTGAACCAATTTGTGGGCCAAATGGCATACCGCCACATAAACTCAGTACTTTGATGTTGTCTTGGTAGCGCGCTACTTTGCGAATCTCTTTCGATACTTGGTCTGCAAGCTCGCGTGTTGGGCACATAACCAATGCCTGAACACCAAAAAAACGTGGGTTGATTTTGAGTAAAAGGGCGATAGCAAATGCTAAGGTTTTACCGCTGCCTGTTTGTGCCTGAGCAAGGATGTCCTTACCTTCAATCATTGGTGGCAAACTTTGCTCTTGAATAGGGGTAAACGTTGTAAATCCCATGTCCGAGAGTAAAGTTGTCAGTTTGGTTGGAAGAAGGTTGGTTAAAGCGTGGTTAAATTGGGTCACAAAAGGCCTGTTTAAATAGAGTAAATAATAGGCGGAGGATATCAGAAAAACGGCATAAATACTGTTCTTAACCATTTATTCCGTGTCGGTTTCACGATTTTTAGGTAGAGTAGCAAATAGATGCGAATAAAGTGGTGTATGGAAACACTTTATTATTTGGAAAAAATCGACGGGTAAACAATGATTCCTTTAAAAAGCCGTATAAAAAGTAACAAAGCTCACTACATTGTTTTTTGTATTGTTTTTTTCTTCGGGATTGCGACAAGCCTTGCTCTTTATTTTGAAGAAGAGCATCGGATTTTATCAAAACGGGTCGTATTGGGTGCTCTGTTTACCGAAAAACTTCAAGATGGGTTGAAACAATACGCGGCGGAGCAGGCTTCCGTTGTGGCGCTTATTCAAACGAGTGAATGGGATGTGTCCCCCGGTCGTTTTTCTCGATTTGTCCAAAGCTTTAATGGTTCTCCCGGCGTCAATTTCTATTTTGCACAATACGTGCCGGGCCATCAGAAACGCGAATTCGAAACGCGTCAATATGCTTCTATGAATGACACGGGCTTTCGCATTTCTCCTGAAGGCGAGAGACACGAATACTTGCCGATCACCTTGAGATTTCCCGATAAAATAACGTATGGATACGACTTGTTATCGGCCGAATACCTTAATCATGACTCTATCAGCTCTGCTCGAAACTCTCTGGGATTAACCTTATCCAACCCCATAAGTATTCCGTCTTTTGATGGAGAACAAAGTAGCAAAGTGAATACGTTTGTTCTACGGACGCCGATTTTTTTACCTGTTGATATTCGTTCTGAGCAGATGGCAGACAGTGTGGGTTTTCACGGTATTGTTGGCGCGTATTTTACAGTAGACAGTTTGTTGAAGACGGTTGGGCCGTCTGAAAGCCGTGATTTATTTTATCGCATGGCGGATATTGCAACGAAGAAATCCCCTGTGTGGTTTTCCGATTCTGCGGATACTAAGGTGTGGGAAAAAGAGCATTACAACACCCAATATATTCTCTTTGCTGGGCGCGAGTGGCGGATAGATACATCCCCTACACAGAGCATAATGGCGCAGATAAACTGGTGGGTAGTAATGGCGCCCTTGTTTATTTTTTGTTTGTTGGCGTTAGTTTTATCGCTTTACACGCGAAAATTGTCGTCAACCTATTACTCCGCACTCAGCTTGGTTAAAAAACGTCTTGAAGTGGATGAACTAACTGGATTGTTGAGTCGCTATCAAATCCAAAAAGAGTTAAATGATCAGATTCTTCTTTGTGAAAAAGAAGGCAAGCAATTAGCGACACTGGTGTTGGACTTAGACCATTTCAAAACCATTAATGATGCGTTTGGGCATGAATTAGGCGATAAATTATTGACTAAGGTCTCTAAGCGATTAGTGTCTGTTTTGCCTGAAAAGGCCATTGTCGGTCATTTGGGTGGCGATGCCTTTCTTGTTTTATTGGTTCTTGATGACAGTCAAGATCAGACGCCGCTGGACGCATTGGCAAAAGATGTCATACAAAAACTCAGTCAGAGCTATTTCGTCGACGGATTGACGCTAGACATTGGCTGTTCAATCGGTGTGGCGCTGTACCCAGAGTTTGGTTTGGATGGTGTAACCCTGATCAAAAATGCTGACATGGCCGTGTATCAGGCAAAAACATCTGGACGAGCCACTTACCACTTTTACGATGGTGAAATGGGGCGTCGATTTGCCCGTAATGTGAGGATCGAAACGCGTCTTCGACAAGCTATATCGAAAGAAAATCTAGAACTTCATTTTCAACCGAAAGTGGATCTTGTTACAGAACGTTGTGTTGGTATGGAAGCATTGTTGCGTTGGAATGACGAAGAGCTTGGGTCCGTTTCACCTGCCGAGTTTGTTCCTATCGCAGAGCAAACCGGCATTATAATCCCCTTGGGTGATTGGGTGTTTGAACAAGCGTTTAAGCATATTTTGGAATGGCAAGAGCTGGGTATTATCGTGCCACCCATCGCGGTCAACTGTTCGGCTGCACAGCTTAAGCGAGTCGACTTTTTACCAAAACTATTGGCTTTGTTGGACAAGTATAAAATCGACCCCAGCCTTTTAGAAATCGAAGTGACGGAATCCATTTTGATTGAAGATGCAGTAGGCTGTGCAGAGCTATTGCGTCAGATTAGTCGTCTTGGAATGAAGTTGGCCATTGATGACTTTGGCACTGGGTATTCGAGCTTAAGTTATCTGAAAGATTTGCCATTTCATTACGTCAAAATAGACCAAGTTTTTATTCGTAATATTATCGAAGACACAAAGCATGAAGCTTTAACCCACGCGATTATTAGTATGAGCCATGATTTGGGCCTTAAAGTCATTGCGGAAGGGATTACCAATGCAGATCAGCTGCAGATGCTAAAAGCGTTTGGTTGTGACATTGGCCAAGGTTATTTGTTCAGCAAAGCCCTTGGCGCAAACACCATGAGTCGTGACCCAATGATTGTGGCGCTAAATGAACAGGGCCTTGAGTAGCGGGCAAAGCAGTAACCGGAAAAGCGGCGCGATTTAGAGTGGGCCGCTTCGTGCAATTTTTTCTTTAAGCGCTTCCCAAAATTGAGTGAGATTTGGGTTTTGATTAAATTTAGAGCGATATAGGCGTATCTCTAATGGAATATGCCAGTTTTCTTCTCCTGCCAACGCCACTTTCCCATAGTTCAACGTGTCTAGCATTAGTCGCTTTGGAATCCAACCAATACCGTACCCTTCTTTCACCATGGCTTTTATGCTGACTGAATGATAGTTCTCTGAGAGCGTTTGCAGCTGCGGAATGTCTCTTTGTCTTTGCAGGTGATGATGGATCACTGGTTGCAAAAATGAATTTTCATAATAACCAATATAAGGCAATGGTTTGCGTTTGGCGCCGGGTAGGGTGAATTTTGGTTCACCATCTGTGTCCGTTGCACTACACGGAATAAGTGTTTCTTCCGCGATAACGATGTACTCGTATTGCTCGTCATCCAATGATCGAATGAAGTTAATGGCAGGGTGCCAATAGCAGAGCATGATGTCGCATTGCTGCTCCATTAATGAATTGACGAAATCAATGCCAAGCCAAGAGCTGGACTTCATGTTGATGTCCAAATCCATGTCAATGTCTTGGCAAAAAGGTTCGATCACTTCTTTATAGAAACTAAGGAACAGTGTTTGAGTGGTGACGAAGCGTATTTGAGACTCTTCTTGCTTTCGGATTTCTTGGCAGCGTTCTTTTGTGTCTCTGAGTTGTCTTGTGATCAACTCGGCACTTTGTAAAAACACTTCCCCTGCGGGCGTCAATGATAACGGCAAGGTGTTGCGGTCGATCAAGGTGACGCGCATTTCTTCTTCGAGCAACTTAATGCGTCGACTAAAGGTCGGTTGCGTGACGTTTTGTTCGTCAGCCGCGCGCGAGAAGTGACGTGTTTTCGCAAGCGCAATAAAGTCTTCAAGCCATCTTATTTCCATGAGACCTCCTGCTTAACAGAAGTCATAAGTAAGAGCATCATAGTCGACCCTCTTCAATGGCGTGGCAGGCGACGCTGCTGCCGTCACTTTGTAGTGTCATTTCGGGCGACACATCATAACAGCGCTGATTGGCGTATGGGCAACGGGCTTGAAACACACAGCCAATGGGTTTTTCTGTGGGCGTTGGCACTTCACCAATTAATCGAATAGGTTGAGCGGTGTTACTGTCTAATCGCGGAATGGCCGATAGCAAGGCTTGAGTATACGGGTGTTTGGGTGAGTTAAATAACGTATTTGTCGGAGCTAATTCACAAATGCGACCCAAATACATGACGGCGACTCTGGTGGCAAAATGCTCCACAACGGCCAGATCATGAGTGATAAAAAGGTAACTAAGATTGCGCTCTTCTTGTTTGTCCATCATCAAGTTGAGGACTTGAGCTTGCACAGAAACGTCCAATGCCGACAGCGGTTCGTCCGCCACTATAAAGTCCGGTTCCACCGATAACGCACGAGCTAAGCTAATACGTTGACGTTGGCCGCCAGAAAATTCATGGGGATAACGGTCCGAGCTGGACGCTGAAATGCCGACAGATTCGAGCAGCTCGTCAATTTGCTCATCCACTTGGGCGCGAGACAGCTGTGGATTATGAAACGAAATGGGTTCGCTAAGCGTTTGGTACACGGTCATTCTGGGGTTCAAGGACGCGTAAGGGTTTTGAAAAACCATTTGCATACGACGACGGAAGAACATGCGTTGGCGATTGTTTAATTGATCGATACGCTGATCAAGATAGTGGATTTCGCCTGCGGTCGGCGTGGTTAACCCCATAATGGCTCGCGCCAGTGTTGATTTTCCGCAGCCGGTTTCCCCAACAACGCACAAGGTTTCACCTTGGTTAATTGTCAGGTTTACACCATTTAGTGCGTGTACGCTGTCTTTTTGTCTGGTGAGCTTGCCTTGATGGAAGCGCCATTGGCCGAGCCAGCCCTCATTAGAGGTGAAGGACTTTTCTAGGCCACTAATTTGAATGAGAGGTCGAGTCATTCATTGACCTCCTTATCTTGTTCGGCAAACTCATTAAGCATGTCTTCTACTAGAAAGCAGGCCACGCTGGAGACGCCGCTGTAAATAAAGCTGGGTTGCTCTTGTCTGCATCGTTCTGTGGCGTAGGGACAACGAGGGTGAAAAGCGCATCCCGAAGGTCTTTCTGCCAAAGAGGGCATGCTACCTTGAATTTGGTTTAATCGTTGGCCTGGCAGCGTCATTTGCGGCAAGGCATTGAGTAAGCCTTGCGTATAAGGGTGCTGTGGGTCGTTGATGATCTCAAGCGTTGGGCCTTCTTCTACCACGCGTCCGGCGTACATTACGATGGTTCGCTCGGCGACTTTAGATACGACGCCGAGATCGTGGCTAATTAACACCAGTGCAACGCCATTATCGCGACAAATAGCCAGCAGTAATTGCAAAATTTCAGCTTGAATCGTAACGTCCAACGCCGTGGTTGGTTCATCCGCAATAATAATGTCAGGGTTAAGCAGTAACACGGAGGCAATGATGACCCGTTGCCTCATGCCACCAGACAGTTCATGTGGGTATTGGTCAAAACGTTTTTCAGGGGACGCAATCTGAACGTTGTGAAGTTTTTCGATGGCAATATTTCGCGCATCTTTATACGATATTTTGGTATGACTACGGATGGTTTCGACCAACTGATCGCCAATAGTCAGCACGGGGTTGAGCGTCATCATCGGATCTTGGAAGATCATCGCGATGCGTTTGCCACGGATTTCTTGCAACTGTCGCAGATTCATTTGGGTGATGTCTTTGTTTTCCAGTTTGATCGAGCCAGATGCAATGTAGCCAGGTTTGCCAATTAGGTTGACGATGGAGAAGCCTAATACGGATTTTCCTGCGCCAGACTCGCCCACAATGGCAATTCTTTCGCCGCGGTTTAGGGTGAAACTGACATCAATCAGGGCCGCGAGCTCTTGTTCTTTCATATGAAAGTTGACGTTTAGATTACTGACGCTTAATAAATTCATATTAGTCTTTGTATGCCCTTGGATTTAGGTGATCACGCAACCAATCCCCAAGTAGGTTCATCGCCAAGATTAAAATAATCAGCGTGACGCTCGGTATCACACAAATCCACCATGACCCCGCAAACATGTAGGCAAACCCTGCTGAAATGAGTGAGCCAAGCGACGGCTCTGTTGCTGGCATTCCTAGCCCTAAAAAGGACAAGGCGGCTTCCGCCACAATGGCGTTTGCAATTTGCACCGTAAAAATAACCAAAATGGGCGACAAGGTATTGGGCAAAATATGACGAAACATAATGCGTTTTGAGCTGATGCCCATGACTCTTGCGGCATCGACGTATTCTTTTTGTTTTTCCGCTAACACGGAGGCGCGAATGGTTCGGGCAAAAAGTGGCCATTCCGTTAAGCCGATGACGAGTATTAGAATCACCATGGCGAGTTGTTGGTAGCGAGCTACGCCAAATAAAGATTGGAAAATGGCCAGAAAGACAATCGCGACCATCATATTTGAAAAAGATAGCTGGATGTCGGCACAGCGCATTAAAAAGTTATCAATTCGACCGCCTAAATACCCCGCCACAAGACCAATGCAAATCCCGAGTGTGGCCTGGATTAATACCGCACAAATCCCAATGGTAAGAGACAACCGAGTACCATATAAAATCACGGACAGTAGATCTCGCCCTTGGGCATCGGTTCCTAGTAAAAACTGACTGTCACCGCTTATCCAGCTTGGTGCAATTTCAGCGTTCATTAAATCCATAAAGGCTGGATCGGCAATGTCGAAAGGCGCAACAAGCGGCGCAAGCAGAGCGACAAGTACGTAAAATATGAAAATTATCAGTGCCAGCATCGCCAGCTTATCACCCACGAAGCCTGACCAAATATGATTCCATCGGCTACCCGAAATTGGGTGGATGAGGTCTTTCTTCGGATACTTCATAGTCCATGACTCGCTAAACGTACGGTTGGATTGACTAAACCGTAGATTAAATCGACGACAGTGTTAGTGATAACAAACATGCCACCAACCACGATCAAATACGCAGAAATAAGCGGTGTATCCACTCGGCTCACGGCGTCCATGAACAAAAATCCCATGCCGGGCCATTGGAAAATGGTTTCCGTTAAAATAGTGTAAGCCACTAAGGTGCCCGCTTGTATACCGCCGACGGTTATCACTGGGAGCATGGTGTTTTTTAGCGCATGAACAAAATAAATACGTGAGGCTGATAAGCCTTTTGACCACGCAAAACGTATGTATTCAGATTGCAGAACTTCCATCATTTCTGCACGTATAAGACGAACAAAAATCGGCATTAATGCAATGGCGAGCGTGAAGGTTGGGAGCAATAAATGTTTGAGTCCGTCTTTTGTAAAAATGCCACTTTCCCATAAGCCGAACAGTTCTGTGGTATGACCTCGGCCAAAGCTTGGCGCTACGTTCAATTCGATAGAAAAAATGTACACCATGAATATCGCGATGATAAAAATTGGCACGGAGAGGCCGATAGAGCTCATGATCATGAGGAGTCGCGACACAATGTGTTTGGGCTTGATGGCCGCCAACACACCGCATGGCGTTGCGACAAGGATGACCACTAATATTGCGCAAAAGGCCAGTTCTAGCGTAGCGGGGAGCTTTTTGAAAATGACATCCAAAGCCGGTTCTTTGTAGTAATAAGATGTGCCGAGATCGCCGTGAATGGCGCCTTTGGCAAAACGCCAATACTGGCTGAAGAAGCCATCGTTTAAGCCTAATTCATTCCGGAGTTGGTTGCGTTCTTCTGTTGATACAGACATGCCAACCATTTGTTGTACTGGGTCGCCTAGCTTGTCTTGTATCGCAAAGCTAATCACACTGATGATGATCATGACGAAACAAGCTTGAATTAAGCGGCGGAGCAAAAAAATCAGCATTAGTTGGCTTTATTCCCACTTGTTGTTTGAACGGCAAACGTTTGTATTAAGGGTGTTGTGTGTTTATTTGCTCTCAACGAACAAGTCCCCCAAGTGCGGGTAGTTTTGGTCATTAACGATGTCTTGTATTTTAACATTGTCCTTAGCGGCCCAAATAAGGGATTGCCAGTATAGCGGGACAATGGCGGCGTCTTTGTAGAGTGTTCGCTCTACTTGCTGCATAAGGCGAAGGCGCCTTTCGGGGTTCATTTCACGATTGGCCTGATGAATGTTGTCATCTATGCTGCGTTCGCAATATTCGCTGGCATTATAAGCACCTAATCCTGTTTTGGCATCGGGACAAGCGATAATAAATTCAAATAGATTGTTGGAGTCCATGGTGTCAGATTGCCAACCCAGCATCATCATATCTGCTGCGCGATTATCAAATTCCTTAAAGTATTGCGCTTTTGGTAACGTTTTTAGCTCGACCGTAATGTGTATTCTAGCGAGCATGGCGGTGATGGCTTGGGCCACTTTTTCATCGTTCATGTAACGATTGTTGGGCGCCATCATACTTATGCGAAAGCCTTTTACATATCCGGCTTCTTTCATTAGTGCCAATGCTTTGGGTAAATCGTATTCGGGTTGTAAGTCGTTAATATGGCCTAGAAAACGGTCAGCGCTCAATTGACCGGCGGGTGTGGCGTAGCCTTTTAGAATTTTTTCCACGATGAGTGACTGATTGATGGCTAGATTGATGGCCTTTCGGACTCTGACGTCGCGAAATTCTTTTCGGCGTTTTTGATTCATGTGCAGCAATAAGATGCGAGTGCTTGGCAATGTCACCAATTGAATGCCAGAGACTTTTTTCGTCCGTTCGATATCAATGGGTGACACGGGAAAAATAAAATCCACATCGCCAGAAAGCAGTGCAGCGAGTCGTGTGGAATCCGCACGGATTGGCGTCATTATGATGTCGTCTACGTTGCCGACCGAATGTTTATCCCAATAATTTGGGTTTCGTTTGAGTTCCATTCGGCTGCCAAGTTCTCGGCTAACGAGGGTAAATGGCCCGGTTCCTGAAACGTGACGCGAAGCGAAGGTTTCGCCATATTTGATAATTTGGTCTTTGCCTTGATAGAACGCCTTATCCATAGGGAAAACATACGTCATGATGTTCAGTAACAATGGATTGGGCGTGGTTGCGTGCACATCAATAGTGTAATCGTCGATTGCGGAAACCGACGCAATGGTGTCGAACATGGCGCGAAAGTCGGGGGATTTTTTCAGACGATTAATGGTGTAAACCACGTCTTTTGCTGAAAACGGGTTGCCAGAATGAAACGTAATATTCTTTCTTAAATAAAAGCGTATGGTTCGAGAATCTATGCGCTGCCAGTGTGTGGCGAGACGAGGCTCGAATTGACCGTTCTGTTTCCAGCGTAATAAAGGGTCAAACACAAGATGTGAAAACTGCAGCGTCCCTTCTGAAAGTTGTTCATGCGGGTCCAATGAGATCGGATCGGCATCAAAAGCCACTCTAAGTGTTGTCGCCGTTGCCTTATTCCATAAGATTAGAGCCAAACAGCAGGCTATAATAACCTTTATTTTCATTATTTTAGGTCTCTTTTTGGGATGGCTTGTGATGAGATCGTCTTTCTCGGATTTTTCGTCTGCGGTCGAAAAAACAAGGTTTGTGGGCAGCGTGAACAAATCCTGACCATATAGACGGTGTGTCATTCTACAAATAAATGAGCAAAAAGACAGTAAGACGATGTCATGTTGACATAATTAGACAAAAACTGTGCTTTATTTTTATAAACTTAAATTGAAGTGATACTGAGAAAGATGAATTATTTTTCACACCTACACATTGCGTCTATTACGAACACGTCTTGGGTTGGTAATTTGCTGGGAGACTTCCCCGTCGATGTGAGCACGTTGGCCCCTGATTTATTGGTGGGTTGGCGCTTGCATCAGCAGGTGGATGTCATGGTGGATAAGCACGATGCGAGTGTGCATTTTCGTTCTATGCCACGAAAAGGTCGCCGCCGATTTGCTGGCATTGTACAAGACATCGTTATGGACTACTGGTTAATACAATATTGGGCAAAATTTGGCTCAGTGCCGTTGGGTGTTTTCTGTGATCAAGCCGTGTTGGAATTAGTCAAAGACAAAGACCGCAGTCCAGAGCGTTTAAAAAATATGATCGCTTCGTTAGAGCGAGAAAATTGGTTGCCTAATTTGGGCACTATTGAGGGCGTTGAAAAAGCGATTTTATCGATTATGCGCCGTTGGCGATATGGCGAGCATTTACAATATTTTTTAGACGATTTGCCGCAAATAATAGAACAAGCGGAAGCGCCTTTTTTGGCCCTATATCCAGACCTACTCGATTACGTTGAGTGTGAAATGAAAAAAGCCGAGGCCACACACAGCCTCGGCTAATGGGTCTGTTGGCGATAATAAATATAGCCGACCCTATCGAGAGAACAACCATGTAAGCGAGAGGCTCGGTGCAGATTCCTTGCTCACGCTTAGATGGAATGATTGAGTATAGGTATTTTACGGCGCATCGCCTTGATTTACGTCAGATTACAAGCGATTGCTGCATTTGAAGTACATTTAATAGAGGCAGAGTATTTTCTCTATCTTGTTGGAACTTGTGGTAGAATCCGCCACCGAAAAAGACTAGGTCATAATGGGAGAGTTAAGGTGAGCGTTCAGTGGTATCCAGGGCACATGAACAAAGCGCGTCGAGAAATCGAAGAAGTCATGACGCAGGTAGATATCGTTATTGAGGTATTGGATGCCCGTATTCCTGATTCCAGCCAAAATCCTATGCTCAATACATTGCGTGGAGACGTTCCTGTTCTTCGCCTTCTCAATAAAAAAGACCTAGCAGACAAAGCTCGACTAGACTTATGGTTAGCGCACTGGCAGGGCAGCGAGACGATTCTAGCGCATCCTTTTTCTACGCTAGACAAAGCAGACGTCGCGAAGATTAGCCAATGGGTGAGCCAAATGGTTCCCCATAGAGGCAGTGCTGAAAAACCAATTCGCGCGATGATTGCGGGCATTCCCAATGTTGGCAAGTCCAGTTTGATGAACGCATTATTGGGTCGTCGTGTCGCAAAAGTGGGCGATGAGCCTGCGGTAACGAAGTCGCAGCAAAAGCTGAAAGTAACCAATGGTTTTCAATTACTCGATACACCGGGAATATTGTGGCCAAAGATCGAAAACCCAGACGCGAGTTATCGTTTAGCGGTCACAGGCGCGGTGCGTGATACAGCGATTGATTATGAAGATGTGGCGCTGGTTGGATTAAAGTTCTTTATCAAGGATTACCAAGACGCGTTGGTCACTCGTTATAAGCTGAAAGAACTTGCTCCAGATCCATTCGATGTTTTGAAAGTGATCGGCTCCAAGCGAGGCGCATTGCGTGCTGGCGGCAAAGTTGATATGCATAAAGCAGCAGAAGTTTTTTTGAATGATGTAAGGACTGGTGCGATTGGCCCTTATGTTATGGAAACACCAGAAATGATTGCGATTGAAGAGCGTTTGGTAGAAGAGGCAAAAGCGAAAAAAGAAGCGGTCAGACAAGCAAGACTAGCGGCTGCGATTCCTCAGCGCCAACAAGCGAGTAACCGCGCTTACCGTAACAATCAAGCGCAACAAGCAGAACATGCTTCAGCAACAAATCAAGAAGAGAAAACAGATGACAAACAGTGAGGTTCACGGTCATGGATTATGAAATTGCCTTTGATCAGGACGAAAATGTTTATCGCATTTATACCGGCTACGAGTTCGCTGCTATTGGTGAGTGGGTTTCCGAATATGTGCGCGAATTAGAAAGTATCCAGCGAGTATTAATGGCGGCTCGATTGGCTGAAACTGAAAAAGAAACGACCGAATTCAAACACGGTCCGTTTGATGTTATTTTGAGTGAAGAGGGTGTGTCTGTGTCGCGACAAGTGGACTTAGATTCGGCGGAAGAAGAAATAAAAGCGATGTTTGATACTCAAGAAAGCTTTTATCAAACGTCTACGGATGGCATTCAAGCAGAATGCGGCTTGGAAGACTTGATAAATATGATTGAAAACTGGCATGAAGTGCTGCAGTAGTTGTTCCTTTTGCTGGCTGGGTTTACACTAGCAAGTGTTTATTTTATTACGTTTTTAGGGAGCCAATATGCTCATCGAATTGGAAAAAGCACGCACTCGAAACAATGTAGTTCGCATTTTTCGTGAAGAACTGGACGGGCCAGATAGCTGGACGGACGGTTTTGTTGTGGATGCCAACGAAGAAATGGTTTTGCTCCAGTTAGTGGATGACAGTGTTCGTTTAAATGGCTACCAAGTTTTATTTTTAGAAGACATTAGCGATTTTGCGCATCCAGCTCCCTTTAATGATTTCCAGAAGAAAGTATTGTCGCTTCGTGGTGAAGAGGTCGTAGATCCAGAAGTCGAATTAGATGACTTGGCTGTCTTGCTGATTGATATTAGCGAAGAGTTTGGTTTGGTAACGCTTCATCGTGAAGAAGTGGAACCCGACAGCTGCGAAATTGGTCGTGTGATTAAAGCCGATGCTGTGACTTATGAGTTGGAAGAAATTGGCTCTGATGCTCGTTGGTTTGATGATACATTTGAATACGATTTATATGACATTACTCGTATTGAATTTGGCGGCGCGTATGAAGATGCGTTAATGCTAGCAAATGATGACATGGGTGATGACTCTTATGAGTTGTCGGATGATTACCCAGACGATGGCATTGTCGATGATGAGTAAACGCTGATCACTGAATTTGCTGAATAAAAACGCCTTAAATGGCGTTTTTTTTATTTATGACACGCTATGAAAGTTGGCAGACGTTGGTCTTGTGCCGCATTATTACAAGTGCGCTGTAAATCAGATGAAATGAAAAATAGGAACCTTTTTATGTCTCGGTGGTTGATCTTACTTTGTTCGCTTGTGCTTATTTCTGGTTGTGCGGCTTATGCAACACATCAATTTGATGTGGTATTTGGCGAACAAGATCCTGCGCATCGTGTCGGCGATGTCAGTGAAGAAGACGCTGCTTTTTATAAAGAGCAAGTTAAACCTATTTTGGACAGTCGATGTGTGTCATGTCACGCTTGTTATGATGCGCCTTGTCAGTTGAAATTTACGGCTTCTGGCGGCATCGAACGAGGCGGTTCCAAAGAGCTTGTGTATGATGGTACTCGTTTATTGGCATCTTCTCCGACGCGTTTATTTATTGATGGTAAAACCACGGAAGATTGGCGAAAAAAAGGTTTTCACCCCGTATTGAATGAGCGAGAGCAGTCGCCATCCGCCAATTTGCAGGGTAGCTTGTTGTATCGAGCAATTGCATTACGGAAAAGGCAGGGCAGCTTTACTCAACCTGTATTGTCGGACGATTACGACTTTTCATTGGCTCGGGATCAGCAATGTGTGAGCATCGAAGAATACCCTCAATTTGAGCAAGACTATCCGAACTGGGGAATGCCTTATGGTCTTCCTGCTTTAAATGCCAACGAATACGATGTATTAACGCGTTGGCTCGCGAAAGGCGGAAAAATGCCTAAAGCAGAAGCGCTGCCGGAGGCGCTGCAGCAGCAAGTCACTTTGTGGGAGTCACGATTAAACAGTGACAATCTTAAGGGACAGCTCATCTCTCGATACATTTATGAGCATTTGTATCTGTACAGTTTGTATCTTGATGGTGGTGAAGCGTATCGTTTCCAGTTGGTGCGTTCTAGGACTCCATCAGGTGAGGCAATTGATCGAATTGCAACGCGTCGACCTTATGATGACCCCGGTGTTGATCATGTTTATTACCGACTTTGGCTAGACCCAGAAGTAAAAGTACAAAAAAATCACATTCCTATGCAGTTGGATGAAGCGCGCTATAAGCGTTGGATGTCTTACTTTTATGATGAAGATTATAGCGTCACAAAAGACCCTGGTTATGATGTGAAAGTCGCGACTAACCCATTCAAGGCTTTCCGTGAAATCCCTGCACACGCTCGTTATCGGTTCTTGCTGGACCATTCTCAAAAAACCATCATGGCCTTTATTAAGGGGCCAGTTTGTCGTGGCCAAGTCGCAGTGAATGTGATCAATGAGCAATTTTGGGTGTATTTTATTGATCCAGAAGTGGTTTACAACAAAGGCTCTGCCGATTATTTAGAAGATCAGGTGCAGGATTTGGATTTGCCTGCAGTTGGGTCCAGTAATACCTTGAACCCGGCGTCTTGGATTGGTTTTTCTGAGCAGCAAAAATCTTACCTATCAGCGAAAGCGGCGTTGTTTCAAAGTGAAGCGGGCAAAACGGTGCCCATTGATTTGGATTTGATTTGGGATGGCGATGGCAGTAACAAAAATGCAGCGCTGACTATCTTTCGTCATTTTGATAATGCCTCTGTGGTAAAAGGCATGGTAGGTCAGCAACCTAAAACCGCTTGGGTAATTGATTACCCCTTGTTAGAGCGAATCCATTACTTGCTGGTGGCGGGTTTTGATGTGTATGGCAATGTTGGGCATCAGCTCGTGACGCGTTTGTATATGGATTTCTTGCGCATGGAAGGTGAAATGAATTTCTTGCTGTTATTGCCAAAAGAAGACCGGGAATCGATTCGCAAGTATTGGTACAGAGACGCTAACGAGACGATCAAAAACTACATTTTCAGTGATTACATTAAAATTGATCGACAAACGCAAATTGCCTATGAGACCAATGATCATCAGTCCGAATTGTATGAAAAGCTACGGAAGAAATTGGCGAGGGTGTTGGATCACAATTATGACCTTGAGCAAAGTAAACTGACAGATGACCAGCGAAAAGCGTTATATCGCCTTCAAGCGAAACGGGGCGGTGGTTTGGTATTTTTGCCCAATGTTGTGACTGTGTTGGTGACAAAGCAAGGTGTTCCTATGGAAGTGATTAGCCTTATTCATAACAAAGCCCATGCTAATATTTCGAGTTTATTGGATGAAGAAGCGGCGAGATTACCCGCAGAAGATGGCATTACTTTGGCGAAAGGTGTTTTAGGGGATTACCCGAATGCGCTAATGCAAGTAGAGGAAGGTGAGCTGATTGATTGGGCGAATCAAGTCGCAATGCTGAAAACACAAAAAGATTACTCGGCGCTTTTAGACAGTTTTGGGATTCGTAGAACGCATCCAAATTTTTGGTTTGTGAGTGATGCAATTGCCAACTTAAATCGTCAAGACCGTCCAAGAGAAAGTGGAATACTGGATTATAATCGACTCGAAAACAGATAATAAAAGACAGGAGAGCGGATTGTTGTTTGTTCTTCTGCATTTTCTGCAATATTGAACCCTTGTTTCCGTAATATATGGGCCCAAAATACTGGGTATTCTCCATTGTTGGAAAACTCTGTTACTGGGAAAACATTATGGTTCCTTTTTCTATTCTTGATCTTGCACCTGTTGCGGATGGCTATTCTGTTGCAGACTCTTTGGCGATGAGCCGAAAAATGGCGATGGCCGCCGAAGAAAACAACTATTTGCGTTTTTGGTTGGCGGAACACCACGGTATGGCTGGTGTTGCCAGTTCTGCCACGTCGGTGGTGTTGTCGTACCTCGGTTCAGCAACGTCTAACATTCGTCTCGGCTCTGGTGGTGTTATGCTGCCAAATCACTCGCCCTTGGTGATTGCTGAGCAATTCGGTACCTTGGCGGAGTTGTATCCGAATCGTATTGATTTGGGGTTGGGTCGCGCACCAGGCACGGACATGTTAACGGCACGCGCGTTACGCCGAAACATGGATGCGTCTGTCGACAGTTATCCTGATGACGTTTTGGAGCTGCAACGGTTGCTTGGAAGTGGCGAGCAAGGCGTGATGGCAGTGCCTGGAAGAAATACCCATGTTCCTATATGGATGCTGGGTTCCAGCTTATACAGTGCTCAAGTCGCCGCTGAATTTGGTTTGCCGTATTCTTTTGCCTCTCATTTTGCGCCGGATCAATTGATTCAAGCGCTGACGGTTTACCGTAGAAACTTCAAGCCATCAGAACAGAATGAGAAACCGCATACCATGGCGGGTGTGATGGCGGTTGTTGCAGACACCGATGAAGAAGCAAAGTATTTATTCACCTCAGCACAGCAGCAATTTGTAAATTTACGCCGTAATCGTAATGTGCCATTTGCCAAACCAGTGGTGTCTATGGATGATATTTGGTCGCCGAGCGAAAAGCATATGGTTGAGCATATGTTGCAATACGCGATTGTGGGTTCCAAAGAGTCTGTGGCGTTTCAATTAACTCGTTTTTTAGACGTAACAAAGGTAGATGAATTGATTGTTTCCATGCCGATTCATGACCCCGAGGCCAGGCTAAAGTCATTGCGTTTGATGGCGGAAGTCCGTGATACGCTTGAGTGATAGATTACCGAGTAATTGACTAGGTTGTGATTAGAGTAAAACGATAGATCAAAGGCCGCTGGATAATATTTTTCAGTGGCCTTTTTGTTTATTTTGAGTAAGGGGAGGGAGTGCCTTCTATCGCTTGTGTTTTAAAGCGACGATGAGACCAAAAATACTGTGCTTTCTTTGGTTCGATTTGTTGTTCAATTAATTGATTTATTTTGGTGGCGTCTTGTACTTCATCACCCGTTGGATAATCTTCCAGCTCAGTAAGGGATAGAAAATAGCCTTTTTCTGTGCGCCCGTAGTCATAAAGCAAAATGGCTGCTTGGGTGGATTTAGCGAGTCGGCTGATGTGTGAAATAGTGGCGCATTCATGTCCGTAGAATGGCGCAAAAACCGAATTTTTTCGGCCATAATCTTGATCGACGGCGTACCAGACGGCTTTGTTTTGTTTTAATGATTTTATGACTTCTCGTACATTGCGGCGCTCAATGGTTTTTGAAAAAATCTTTCGGCGCTGTCGTTCCATGACCCAGTTCATGACAGGGTTACGTTGTAACTTGTAAATTGGGTGCACATCAATATAGCGCGCCATGTGAGTTCCACAAAGATCAATAGAAGAAAAGTGGGCCCCGATAATGATGCAGCCTTTTCCTTTCGAAAGGGCTTTTTCGACGACATCTTCATTGTGGAAGCTGACTTTTGAAATGGTTTTGCTTCTGTCTTGAAACCAAGTGGCAAACATTTCAAACACACCTATTCCCATGCTTTCAAAGTGCGCTTTGGTTAAGGATTGTCTTTCTTTGATGGTCATTTCTGGGTAGCACATGTGTAAATTGACGTCACAGATGTGACGGCGATTTGGGCTGAGAGCACGGTGTAGATTCCCCAGCGCTTTTCCAAGAAACTTTTGTATGAACCACGGCAAAAAACTTAAGGCGTAAGCAATGCCCATTCCTAACCATGTTAGCCAATGTTTTGGCCCAAGAAAATGCAGAATATTTT
Source organism: Marinomonas profundimaris (assembly GCF_000508165.1). Taxonomy (GTDB): domain Bacteria; phylum Pseudomonadota; class Gammaproteobacteria; order Pseudomonadales; family Marinomonadaceae; genus Marinomonas; species Marinomonas profundimaris. The sequence goes on from NZ_AYOZ01000003.1 coordinate 27,830, forward strand.
TGTCTAATGTACTTTGCTTAGCCATGGTATCCCTCTAAAAAAGCCTGCCATTGCTTTTCTGATACGTGAAAATTGGAGTGTTTACTGGATTCTTTGTCGAGTGAGCGCTTAAGGCGATCAAGATTGGACTGCATCCAATCATTGTGCGGGTCTCTTTGCTCGCATTTATCGAAATCGATAACCCATATTTTCTGTTGATTATCGATCATTATGTTGTGGCAATTCAGGTCTGAATGATAGATGCCGTTGTCATGAAAGCGTTTGATGACCTTGCCTATTTCACACCAATTTACGGTATCCGCTTGATGGCTTTTGATTATATCAAAAAGGTCTTGTGCGCCTTTAATGGTTTCAGTCAGCAGTACTGCTTGATAAAAACCGAATCGAACGGTGAAAATGCCTCCGATTGGTCTGGGTACGGGAAGAGACAACTGGGTCATTTTTTCTAAAAGACTGAGCTCAAGCCACGGTCGAGTTTGTTCTAGCCCTGTAAAAAGAAAGTGGCTTTTGTTGAATTTAGCGACCAGGCCGCCACGTCGATAGCGACGGATGACAAAGTCTCCAAATTGACTGTTAACAAACCAAACTTCACCTCGTCCGTTGCCGATTCCTGTTAAGGCATTTTGTGATTGCCAGAATGCAGAATCAAGCCATAACGGCGAGATAGGCAATGCTAGGTCACTTTTTAACAAGGTGGTTGTCGGTGATATTTTGACGGTTTGTGGCATGTTACTCGCTTCATTATGGTGTTCTTTGTGGTGCCTATAAATATGGACACATTCAAGAGCGACTATTCTATAATACTTGCTGAGTTTAAACAGCCCTAGAGGAACACATGCAACAAGAGAATATTCAGCATTTGGCCGTGATCCGTTTATCGGCATTAGGTGATGTGTGCCACGCGATGGCAGTGGTTCAATCTATTATGAAACGTCATCCTACTATGCAGGTCACTTGGGTAACGTCTCCTTTAGAGGCGAATCTGGTTCGATTGCTCGAAGGTGTCAGAGTGGTTGAATACGATAAAAAAACGGGATTTTCTGGTTTGTTCGCGCTGCGATCTTTACTTAACCATCAGTCATTCGATGTATTACTGCATTTGCAGTGGTCTTTTCGGGCTAGCCTTGTATCACGCATGCTGAAAGCAAAACGACGAATTGGCTTTGCGTTGTCGCATTCTCGGGAGAAGCAAAGCTGGTTTGTCAATGAGCTAGCACCTGAGCCGAAAGGCGAGCATGTGTTGGATTCTTTCTTATCGATTGCCAGTGTGCTGGGCGTAACCGAGCCGTCGCTGCCATGCGAACTGTCTTTGCCCGAAGTGCGTTTTGATTTGCCAGAACGGTATGTGGTGATTAACCCTTCTGCTTCTAAAGCTGACCGTAACTGGACAGTTGAAGGCTATCAGGCTGTGATCGATTGCTTGCTTAAAAAAGGCATAACGCCGGTCGTAACGGGTGGTCCTTCGAAGGACGAAGCGGCGTTTGCGGAAGACGTTATTGCCCATCGCAAAGAGAGTGTTATTAATTTGGTGGGTAAAACACCGCTTAATATGATGTTGTCGGTGTTAAAAGGTGCGTCACTTGTGGTGAGTCCAGATACCGGGCCTGCTCACATGTCGACCTTGGTAGGAACGCCAGTTTTGGGTTTGTACGCGCATTCAAATCCGGAGCGTACTGGGCCTTATCAAGATTTGGACAAGGTGATCAGTGTTTATGATGTGTTGGTTGAAAAAGAGTATCAGAAGCCAGCTTCTGAATTACCTTGGTCGACTCGTGTGCATGACCATGAGGCCATGCAGCACATTCGTGTAGAGCAAGTGTTGGCTAAATTAGAGGCGCTTATTTAGTCAGTGATTGTTCCGCTAGTTTAAGATCTAGTGTCGCCTTTAACAGTTTGTACAACTGGATAGAGGCGTCGATCTCTTCTTTTCTGTTGGTTAGGCTCTCAATGTTTAAGCCAAGAGGTACGCCAAGTGGTAATGCCGTTTCTATGATCTGTTCCAAGGCGTTGCGACAAATTTTAATGGATTCTTCCAGTGGTGCTTCTGCGTCTAGGATGCGGTGTTTTGTTGCGTCAGGAACGGAGATGCCCAGCCACTCCATAAATTCTAGGGTTTTCGCGCTGCCGCAAGGCGTGAATGTCAAAATGATGCGTTTTGGCGTTTCGCCTCTTTTCTTACATTCTCGCGCGTAACGGCTGATTAAATCGGCGGTTGCTTGGTGGTTATAGACCGCTTGGGAGATGAAAAAATCACACCCTGAATCGGATTTTTTTAACAGGCGTAAATGCTCATCGCCTTTTTTAGCGTGACGTTCTGCAATCGTGACGCCACCTAAGTTGAAGTTGTGAGGCGATTGTTTGAGCGCGTCATACGCTTGGGGTAACGGCAGTTTGATGTCGCCATTTGAAGAGGGCGACCCAACCAAAACCAAATCGCGAATGCCATACTCTTCCCATGCTTCCGTTAACCAGCCAGAGAACGCTTCAGAACTGCGTGATGAAACGGATTTGTAGGTAATGACTGGCTTTTCAGACTGCTGATGAAGGCGTTTCGACCATGCTCTTGGGTCATGTGTTTCCATAAAAGGGAATGGGCGTGGTTTGTCTATGCGGCTGGTTTCGTCTTGAATGTCATAGACAATCAAACCGTCTACATCGATACCGTTTAGGCGCTCTAGCAATTTTTGGCTGATTTCCACCAGTTGCTCTTCTACAAGTGATGATTTTGGTGGTGTCGTACCGATGAAATAAATGCCTCGGCTCGGATCTTGAAACTTTGTTGCTAATTGCGATTTCATAATGTCACACTCTAAGTAGACGAGGCAGATAATGTTGTTCTGCACCTCGGTAAATTTGTTTGATGGGGTTATTCTAACAGTGAAATGAATTCAAGGCTTCGCTTAGAAGTTGAATAATATTGTAGATGAAGTGAAGGCGGCTAATCTGCCTCAGATAAAAAGAGCGTGTTTATGTCAAATATTGAGTTAAAAGGTTTGCCTATCAGTAAGTCGTCAGCGCTGCCGCCAGTGCATACTTGGACACCTCCTTTTTGTGGTGATATGAATCTTGTGATTAAGGCCAACGGTGAATGGTTTCATGAAGGCGGTAAGATCAAGCGATCGTCCATGGTCTCTCTATTTAGTCGTATTCTTTGGCATGAGGCGGGTGAATACTTTTTGGTTACACCGGTTGAAAAGGTTCGGATTCAAGTCGAGGATGCGCCTTTTTTGGTAACTGCCTGGCAGTGGATAGACACAGAAAAAGGACGATCTATTGAGTTCAAAACGCAAACAGAGGATGTATTGATACTCGGAATAGATTGCGATATCTGGATGGCGTCGTTTTCGGGTGAAGAACGTCCTTATGTTTCCATGCGCTACGGCATGAAGGCATTGGTTGGTCGAAATGTATTTTATGGTGTGGCTGAGTACTTGGAGCGAGTGGATACGTCTGAAGGTGACGGAATGGGGTTAATAAGTGCGGGTAAAAGCTATCTTTTATTGCAAGATGCATAACGGGTTTTGGCCTGTCTAGGTTATAATGAGCGAATTAGACGTGACGATCTGTGTGCGTACGGTTTTTAGTTTTTGAAGGGGTGTTTGTTTGTTATTCGAAGAATTTGGTTTTGATAATCGCATTTTAAAGTCCATTGGCCATTTGGGGTTTGATGAAGCTACAGAGATTCAAACTCGTGCAATTCCAGAAGCCATGGCTGGCAGAGACTTACTGGCGTCGTCAAAAACGGGTTCAGGAAAAACACTCGCTTATCTTTTGCCTGCGCTGCATCGCGTATACAAGAAAAAAGCCTTGTCCAAGCGAGACCCGCGTGTGGTTATTTTGGTGCCAACGCGTGAGCTAGCAAAGCAAGTTTTTGGTCAGTTACGCCTTTTGTTAGCGTCCAGTCGTTTTACATCGATCCTTATTCAGGGCGGCGAGAACTTTAATGATCAGCATAAAATGCTTCAGAAAGACCCGCATTTTATTGTTGCGACACCAGGTCGGTTGGTTGATCATTTAAAGCAACGTCATGTTTTTCTTGAAGGTTTAGAGTTGCTTATTCTGGACGAAGCCGATCGTATGTTGGATTTGGGCTTTGCGGATGCAATGAGAGCGATTAATGCGGCCGCCAATCATCGACAACGCCAAACCTTGTTCTTCTCTGCAACGTTAGACAATACCGAAGTCAGTGGCATTGCCAGCGAACTATTGCGTGAACCTTCACGAGTGGCCGTCGGACAGGGCTTTGATGAACACACGGATATTACGCAGCATGTATTGCTTTGTGATCATTTGGATCATAAAGAGGCCTTGCTGAAACACATCTTAACGGGTCAAACCATTAAGCAAGCCATTGTTTTTACGGCCACCAAAAGCGACACGGTACGCTTGTCTGAAATCGTGGCTGGCTGGGGGTTAAGTACTCAGGCGTTGAACGGGAACTTGTCTCAAAGTGCTCGTAATAAAACCATGGAAAGTTTTGCGAAAGGTCAGTTTGATGTGCTCGTGAGTACAGATGTCGCTTCTCGTGGCTTGGATATTGCCAGTGTGTCTCATGTATTTAACTTCGACTTGCCAAAACAGGCGGAAGAGTTTGTTCACAGAACCGGTCGAACTGGCCGTGCTGGCTTTAAGGGTGATGCCTATTCATTAGTCGGCCCTAAAGATTGGGTGAACTTTAAAGCGATTGAAGCTTTCTTGCAAAAAACCTTTCCGACGGAAGTTGTTGAAGGATTAGAGCCAACATTTAAAGGATTGGCGCCGCCAAAACCGGCTCGAAAAACGAATAAAAAAATAGACACTAAAGCGCAAAAGAACGTGCCTAAAAAGACCTCTAAAAAGGTTCAAGGTAAAGCTCGCTTCCATGATAATCAGCAAAAAGACGGATTTGAAGCGTTCAAGTTACCGCCAAAGCGTTTTGAAGTGCAGGTCAATACGGACGAAGAAGATTAGTCGTTTAATAACTTGTTCACCGAATGTGTTTTATTAATTGACAGATGAGCCGTATTCACGCTATTGGTTAATCTTTCTTATCTATTGGAGATGAGCTTATTAATCGTTTACCCCCATTAAATTCATTAAGGTGTTTTGAATCTGCGGCTCGTCATGGCAGTTTCAATAAAGCAGCCAAGGAATTGTCTGTAACACCTTCCGCTATTAGTCATCAAATTAAAGGCTTAGAAAGTTTTCTAGGTCTTGAATTGTTTCGTCGTACTAAGCGCAAAGTAATATTAACGGAAGCTGGGGAGTCTTATTTAAAACCAATCAAGAGCATTTTTGAGCAACTAGAAGACGCAACGTCAGAATTAAAAAGTAAGCAAAAATCAGGCTCGTTGCGATTGGCGGTGGCACCTGCTTTTCTGACTCGTTGGTTAATGCCAAGAATGCAGAGTTTTCAGGATCGTTATCCTGATATTCAAATTGAGATTAGCTCTTCTACCGGTTTGATCGATTTTTCTGCCAATGATATTGATATGGCAGTGTATTTTGGTAATGGTGATTGGGAAGATGTGGAGGCGTATTACTTGCGTCCTGCACGATTGGCGCCAGTGTGTAATCCAAAATTGATCAAGGCAGATCAGCCTATCAACACGCCTGAAGACATGCGCTTCTACCCACTTTTACATGTCACAAAACGCAAAGATGAATGGCACGATTGGTTGCAGCAGCACGATCTGGACCCAAAGCTCTTTCGTCGAGGTTTGATGTTCTCAAGCGGATCTTTAACCGCAGGGGCGGCAGCTCAAGGGTTGGGTATTTCATTGACCGACCCAGAGTTAATTATGCCCGAAATTGAAGCGGGCAGCTTAAAGGTGCTGTTTAACCAACACTTGATTACCAATCGATCTTTTTACTTGGTTTATGAGAAACGTCGCTCAGTCACTTCTGCGATGTCGGCATTTAAAGAGTGGATAATTGAAGAGATGGTGGGTAATAAAAATACCTAAGGTGTTTTTATTGATCGCTGACAGAAAAATTTAAAATATGAATGAGAGTTTGAATATGAGCGCAGTATTAACCGTAAATAGTTATTTTAATGATCAAGTGAAATCCATTGCGTTGGACAATAAAGAAGGCACATCCACCGTTGGTGTGATGGCCATTGGAGAGTATGAATTTGGCACGAGCCAAAGAGAATACATGACCGTCGTATCTGGCGCTTTGACGGTTAAGTTACCTGCTTCAGATAGTTGGGATACTTATCTGAAAGGCGATACGTTTATTGTTGAAGCGAATCAGTCTTTTAACGTTAAAGTGGAAGAAACGACCGCTTATCTTTGTCGTTACGAATAAACAAGTTTCTCAAATGTAAAAAAAGGGCTGATATAATCAGCCCTTTTTTTATGCGGTGTTTTTATTAATGGTCGATGGTTAGCCACCCACCACATTAACCAGTAGTGTGACTTTATCACCTGGTTGAACGTATTTTTGGCTGCCTACATTCGGGTTCCAATCTTTAATGTCGGTGACGGACACTTTAAACTTGTTGGCGACCAGTGCTAAAGATTCACCATCGCGAATGGTGTAAACCACTTTTTTCATCACGCTTCGAGTGCTGCTTTCAGACGGCTTAGGTTCTAGCCACACCACGAGTTTTTTTCCTGGAATGAGCGGGTCAGCAAGCCCCATGCTATTCCAGCGAGCAAGTGTTTTGCTGTCTGTGTCGTATTTATTTGAAATCAACCACAAGCTATCACCAGGATTGACGGTATAGCTTATTTTGATTCTGTTTCGGTTTGGCGCTCGGGATTGCTTTGCAAGCAGGCGTTGGTGAGAGCTTAATGTGTAGCTTTCAATGTCGTTACCGGCAACTGGAATCATCAACTCTTGTCCAACACGAATCATGGTGGACGATATTTTATTGACGTTCTGTAGTACGTTGACGGTTGTGTTGTGCTGCTTTGCAACGAGAAGCAAGTTGTCGCCTGCTTTTACGGTATATCGAACCCAGGTTACGCGTTCTTTATTGGGAATTTCAGCCAGCTTGGTTCTAAATTGTTTGGCTTTTTTAATGGGCATTAACAGTCTATGTGGACCGTCGGGCGACGTTGCCCATTGGTTGAAGCCTGGGTTTAAAAGGTACACTTCATCAATGCTAACCCCAGCCATTTCCGCTGCTTGTGCTAGATCCAGTTGCCCGCCAATATTCACGACATCAAAGTATGGTTTGTTTGGAATAAAGTACGTGGAGTAATTGTACTTATCTGGGTTTTTGATGATTTTTGCGAGAGCGATCAACTTTGGAACGTAGGCTCGTGTTTCTCTCGGAAGGTCGAGCGACCAAAAATCAGTTGGCTTTCCTGCTTTTAGGTTCTTTCTTATCGCTCTACGAACGGTACCTTCGCCAGAGTTATAAGAGGCAAGGGCATGTAGCCAGTCGCCATCAAACATTTTGTTTAAGCGAGTGAGGTAAGCGATCGCCGCTTGAGTCGAGCCTATAATGTCACGTCGACCGTCGTACCACCAAGTTTGGTCGAGGCCGTACATTTGCCCCGTTGATGGGATAAATTGCCAAGGGCCAGACGCACGACCGTGACTGTATCCGAAAGGGTCAAAGCCACTTTCGACGATTGGGAGTAAGGCGATTTCAGTTGGTATGCCCGCCTTCTCTAATTCGTCTACGATGTAGTATAAATAACGCTCACCACGTTTTGACACTCTGTCTAAGTAAGATGGGTGAGAACTAAACCAGCGAAGTTGAGACGACAGTCTAGGGCGATCTAGATCAAGGTCTAATTGGTAGCCAGCTCGAATGCGTTCCCAGATGTCTTCTGGTGCTCTTGGCTTGCTGGTGGCAATAACCGGTTCAATGACGTCTTCTTCCGTCACTTCTTCTGTTGTAGAGTCCACGGGCGGGACGGTGTCAATGAAACCTAGCTTTTCGGTATCGGCTTCGACCATATCGGCTTCTTCGGCCGTTTCTAAAAGATCAGAAGATGGGTTGCTTCTCTCGATTTTAGAGGCGGTTTGGCAGGCGCTTAAGGTTAGGCTAACAAGGCAAACCCAGAAAATTTTATATGTCATGAAGCTCACAAAATTGAATAAAGTTTGGACATTTTAAAGGTGTGGCGATAGAGGTCAACTAAAACTATCTTTCGCACGCCTAACTTGGCTAAAAGCAGCCACAGGATCGTGGGCAGGTTTTTCGTTAAGTTGTTGTGCTGCCTGCGTTTTAACGTCGTTAAGGTCACTGCGTAAAAACGGGTTAGTTTTTTTCTCTAAACTCAACGTTGTTGGTAATGTGGGTTGGTTGTTTAGGCGTAACGTTTTGCTCGTATTGTTGCTTTCTATTAGCGCCATATTGTTAGGCTCTAATGATAAAGCAAAGCGATAGTTAGCGAGCGTGTATTCATGCGTGCCGTAGATTAGCGTTTCGTCAGGTAGTGCTATTATTTTACGCATTGCCGTGAGCATTTGTTCGGCGGTACCTTCCATTATGCGGCCGCAGCCACCTTTAAATAAGGTGTCGCCGCTGAATAAAACGGGAGAACCTTGTCCTGCGAAGTAGCAAAGGTGATCAAGTGTATGGCCGGGCGTCGAGATAACGCTAAATGGTTGAGAAAACACGAAAACAGTATCGCCGTCATCAACTGGGTGAGTCACCAAACCCTTTAAGTGTTCTGGGCCATAAACGGGACACTTTGTGTGTTGCTTGAGTTCAGCGACGCCACCCGTATGGTCTTTGTGGTGATGGGTGATTAAAATACCAACGAGGTTTTGGTTATTTTCTTGGCAGTATTTTAAAACAACGTCTGCTTTGCCTGGGTCAACCGCCCAAATGTGCGAACTATCTTTATCTTGGATTATCCAGATATAATTGTCTTGAAAGGCGGGTAGCGGAAAAATGGTCATAATTTGTTTACTTTATAGTAGTTACTTCATTCCACATGACGTATCGATAGAAAGAACATGTGTCTCGTCATGCCGTTTTAATTAGAGAATTCATTGTATGTTGGATGATCAATCAAGACAATTTTTTCAAAACTGGTACAAGAGTAGCTTAGGTGAGAACTTGTTGGCGCTTGAGTTGGAAGAGGTTGCTTCCGAGCTAGATTCGGCGGTGGGTTATTACTTGGTGGCTCAATCTCCTCTTAGGGATTTTTCGTTACAAAACCATCGTTTACGCGAGAGTATTTTAATTGCGCCTGCTCTAGAGTTTGGGGCGCCAAGTAATACGATTGTGGCTAGAGCCAGTGAATTGCCTTTCGAATCGGATGGTGTGGATGTTCATGTTTTTCATCATACATTAGACATTTCTGCTACACCCCATGATGATCTACGAGAAGCTGCGAGGACGCTCTTGCCCAGTGGTAAACTCATTATTATCGGCTTTAATCCTTTGAGTTTGTGGGGCTTTTGTCGCTTGTTTTCAAAGCGAGTGAAAGCGCCTTGGTGTGGTCATTTTATTGCCCATCAAAGGCTCGAGGATTGGCTTAAGGTGGCGGGTTTAACCTTAGAAACAAAGCGTTTTATTCACTATGAGCCGCCGCTTCAAAGCGGCAAGTGGCGGGCACGGTTTGCTTGGGTTGATAAAATACTGAGGCCTCTTAAACTGCCTTTTAGTGGCGTTTATGTGATGACGGCAACTAAACAGGTTAAGCGTTATATACCATTAAAACCTCGTTGGTCTGGTGCTCGAGTGCGAGTACCTCCTTTAACAAAACCAGCAGCAAAAGAGATGAAAGAGTGAAAAAGGTAGAAATGTACACAGACGGTGCTTGTAAAGGCAATCCGGGAATTGGCGGTTGGGGAGCTTGGCTTACATTTGGTGAGCATGAAAAACACCTTTGCGGTGGCGAGCATGATACGACGAACAACCGTATGGAGTTGTTGGGCGCAATCGAAGGTCTTCGAGCATTAAAGGAAAAATGCACTGTCACCTTATATACCGACTCCTCTTATGTCCAAAAAGGCATTACGGAATGGTTGGCTGGCTGGAAGCGAAAAGGTTGGATGACGGCATCTAGACAGCCGGTTAAAAACAAAGACTTGTGGCAGGCATTGGACGAACAGTGTCAGCGACATGATGTGACATGGAAGTGGGTGAAAGGTCACGCTGGTATTGAAGGTAACGAAATTGCAGATCAATTGGCCAATCAAGGTATTGACGAGTTAAGGGCAGCATCATGAGGCAGGTAATACTCGACACAGAAACAACGGGTATTGATCCGAAACAAGGTCACAGAATCATTGAGATTGGTTGTGTGGAGATGATTGGTCGTAAACTGACTAAGCGACATTTCCATGTCTACATTAATCCAGATCGTGAAGTGGAAGAAGAGGCATTTCGTGTCCATGGTATCAGCAATGAGTTTCTGGCAGACAAACCGCGTTTCCATGAAATAGCGCAAGAGTTTTTTGATTTTATCAAAGGGGCTGAGCTTATTATCCATAACGCGCCCTTTGATATTGGTTTTATGGATCATGAGTTTGCTCGAGTGGGCGGCTATCCTAAAACCGCAGAAGTGTGTGGTGTTTTTGATAGTTTGGTTTATGCTCGAAAAAAACACCCAGGTCAGAAAAACAATCTCGATATCTTGTGTCGTCGTTACGGCATAGACAACTCTCATCGAGAGTTGCACGGAGCCCTGTTGGACTCGGAGATTCTCGCTGACGTTTATTTGTTAATGACCGGTGGGCAAACGAGTCTAGGGTTGGCAAATGACGCGGGCTCAGATTCAAAGCAAGAGGGTGAGGTAGGGGAGATTCGTCGTTTATCTGCAGATCGTCCTGCTTTGAAGATCATTCGAGCCAGTGATACAGAATTAAAAGTACATGAAGAGCGGCTGGATTTGATTGATAAAAAATCGGGTCAGTCCTTGTGGCGTATTAAGCACTAACTGATATTGCATAAAGACAGTCGAGCTTTGATAAACAGAAGTGCAAAAAAAGCCCTCATGTGAAATGAGGGCTTTTTTTATGTCTATTGTTTACGACTTTGCTAGCGGCTTACAGTAAGTAGGCAACACACAGGCCGCCGACAATGCTGAGGACAAACGTGTAAGGCAACGCCATCCACACCATCTTGCCATAAGACAGGCGTAATAGCGGCGCAATGGCAGACGTTAGCAAGAATAGGAACGCGGCCTGACCATTCGGTGTGGCCACGCTTGGTAGGTTTGTTCCTGTGTTAATGGCAACCGCGAGAGTATTGAAATGTTCTCGGCTGATCGCACCAGAATCCAGCGCTGCTTTTACTTCGCCAATGTATACCGTTGCGACAAAGACGTTGTCACTGATCGCGGACAAAATACCATTGGCAATGAAGAACATGAGAGGCTGGGAATGCGTTGGCATGTGTAAGACAACATCAATGATCGGTTGGAAAAGATGTTGTTCATGGATGACCGAAACGATGGTAAAGAACACGACCAGTAGTGCTGTAAAAGGCAGTGCTTCTTCGAAGGCGTGGCCAATCTGGTGTTCTTCTGTGATGCCATTAAATGCGGTCAGTAAAACGATAACCATCAAGCCAACCAAGCCAACTTCTGCAACATGAAAAGCAAGGGATAGCATCAGTACAATGGCCACAATACCTTGAATAATAAGCTGGGCTTTGTGTTTGGTTGTGCTTTTTTTAGATTCTTCCTCTTCGAAGTTTTTCAGAATGTTACGGACATTTTCAGGAAGCAGGGCGCCATAATCAAACCAGCGAGTTTTTTCCAAAATAACCACAGTCAGTAAACCGCAGGCCAACACTGGCATGGAGATTGGTGCAACACGTATGAAGAACTCAACGAAGTCCCAGCCTGCCATTTTTGCGATGAGTAAGTTTTGAGGTTCGCCAACCAGCGTCGATACACCACCTAATGCCGTGCCTATTGCGCCATGCATCAATAGGCTACGCAGAAAAGAGCGAAACTCGGCCAAATCTTGTTGATTCACAGGAAGTATATGGTCGTCACTGCTTGGGTTGTGTTTGTTATTCGTTGATTGGTCTGAAGCGACTTTGTGATAAACAGAATAAAAGCCAACACTGACGCTGATTAATACGGCGGTAACCGTTAGTGCATCTAAAAAAGCAGAAAGAATCGCGGCACTAAGGCTAAACACCAAGGAAATGATGACTTTAGAGCGTATTTTGACCAGCAGTTTATTGAAGATGAATAGCAGCATGTCTTGCATAAAGTAAATGCCCGCCACCATGAACATCAATAGCAAAATAACGTCGAAGTTTTTAATGACCTCATGGTAAACACCGTCGGATGTGGTTAATCCTAATAAAACCGCTTGCAGAGCGATGAGTCCGCCAGGTTGTAAAGGGTAGCATTTAAGTGCCATGGCCAATGTGAAGATGAACTCAATAATAAGTAACCAACCCGTAATGAAAGGCCCTAAGGTAATCACAGCGATTGGGTTGATGATAAGAAACGCGATCACAGCCTGTTTGTACCATAAGGGGGAGGCCCCTAGGAAATTGTTTCCAAGCGCTTGTGATATTGAGGTTTTCATTTATTGCTCCTTTAGAAAGGCATGAACTTGTCTGCAAGTTTTTATGATTTTTTTAATGGCCTGATGATAAGGGATAAAGAAAACAGTATCTATAGTGATTAATGGCTAATGGATATTGCTATTTCAGAAAATAGCCCCACTATCTCAAGAGCTTATGAATATTTAGAGGAAAAGATGTTGGAATTTTTAACTGATTATGCCGGTTTTTTGTTGAAGTTAATTAGTGTCGCGTTAGTGATTGGTTTTCTGTTGGCGGTTATTGCCAGTGGTAAGAAAAAATCGCAGCCGGGCAGTTTGTCTGTAACTAAGTTAAACGAAGGCTACGACGCGATGAAAGCTGATTTAGACCATCAGCTTTTGGATAAAAAAGTACTTAAAGACAGACAGAAAGAAAAGAAGAAAAAAGAGAAGTTAGAGAAAAAGGCGCAAAAAAAATCACCACAGGAAGCAGTGGAGAAAAAACGTCTGTATGTGTTGGATTTTGATGGTGATATTAAAGCCTCTGCGGTCGCGTCAATGCGTGAAGAAATTACCGCCGTATTAAGTGTGGCAAAACCAAGCGATGAAGTGGTTGTTCGTTTGGAAAGTGGTGGCGGCGTGGTACATGGTTATGGTTTGGCGGCGTCTCAATTGCAGCGAATTCGTGAAGCGAATATTCCGCTCACAGTGTGTGTTGATAAGGTCGCAGCCAGTGGCGGTTATATGATGGCGTGTGTCGCGGACAAAATTATTGCGGCGCCTTTTGCTATTCTTGGTTCCATTGGTGTGGTTGCGCAAATTCCGAATGTGCATCGATTATTGGATAAAAGCTTAATTGATGTGGAGCTCCATACGGCGGGTAAATTTAAGCGAACCTTGACCATGTTGGGTGAAAATACCGACGAAGGACGTGAAAAATTCAAACAGGATTTGGAAGACACTCACGACTTGTTTAAACGTTTTGTATCTGGTCAACGCCCACAATTAGATATTGAAAATATTGCAACAGGCGATACTTGGTACGGGTCGGAGGCATTGGAAAATAAACTGATCGATGTTGTGATGACGAGCGACGCGTATTTGGTTTCCCATTATGGTAATGCGGAAGTGGTGCAAGTGGTTTATAAGCAACCAAAAGGCATGGCTGAGCGTTTGGGCTTGTCTTTTTTCTCTGCGCTAGAGCAGAAGGCGGTTTCTTGGATTGGCAAATTGAGTCAATCTCGGGGTTATTAGTAAATACGTTCTTAGTTATAAAAAAAGGATGGTGCGTTTAACGTGCCATCCTTTTTTTTGATGTTTAATTTGTGTGGCTATGGCTTGGTAAGCTCGTTGGTGCTTTGTAGTTCGTCATAGTTCAAGCTCGTGCCGGTTTCGGGTGTCATGGATTGTAGGGCAATTTTCGCCATCGCGTCTTCCAGCTCAATGGGCTCAAAGTAAAGTAGGGTGCCAATGGTTGGGTGATCGAGATAGTTGACTTTTTTACTGGCGGTTTTATTGAGCAGGTTGAGCGTCAATACTAATGCAGGGTCAAATGCTTTCAGTTCTACTTGTTCTTCTGGCTCGCTCGGCCTTTGTGAGAAAAATAAGGAGGATTGTTGTCTCTCGGTCGCTGCGTCGATGCGTGCCGGATTGTTTGGTTGAGTGAAGCTATCAAATAGATAATGTTGATAGTGGATATCTGATTCGAGGTAACGACCCAGTTTAATTGCTATGTCACCAGTGAGTTCTGGGTAGCCGTCTTTTTCTTGTTTACTATGAAAACTTTTGCTGATGGTGTCGCCTGGATATTTGAAAATCAGTGTCCACTTTTGATTTGACAATACGGTCACGTGTCGGCCAAGTTTTTCTTCTATTTCTGTGAAAGGAGAAGCGTGAGTGTCATCGATAAGATCCGCTTTATCTTCCTCGTCAGGCGTGAGTCGAAGAAGGTTTTCGGTGGTTAGTACATTTTTGTAGCGAATTTGCTCACTCGATTGCCCTTCTGGCCACATAAAAGTCACCAAGTAGCCTTCATAGGCTCTGGCGGTATCTGGATTAATGTCGCTGTCTTCGGCAAACAGGTTTGTATTAAATAATGTTAAGGCGACAAGCGTAATGGTTAAGGATTTCAATGTAATAGTTCCAAAGTCTTTGTGGTTTGTTGGAAGCGATCTTCCGCGCTGTTCATTGGCGCTAGGAATTTCAAAGTGTCAGATCCTACGAGTTTATAGCTGTCAGGTTGTGTCTGAATAAGTCGAATTAACTTCATCGGATCAACCGGTGTTTTGCTGTTAAAGAAAATTTTACCCTCTTTTGCATTGGCTTCAATCTTATTGATGCCGAGTGCTTCTGCTTTCAGTTTTAGCTCAGTTTGTCTGAAAAGGTTCTTTGTTGCGTCAGGCAAAAGGCCAAAGCGGTCGATCATTTCGACCTGCAGGTCTTTTAATTCTTCACTGACTTTCGCACTGGCAATGCGCTTATACAGAATCAATCGAGAGTGCACATCGCCCAAATAGTCTTCTGGAATCAGCGCAGGTACGCGCAGATTGACATCGGTTTGTGCTGGCGAGGTAATGTCGACATCGGGAGATTCGCCATTTTTTAAAGATTTCACGGCTCTGTCGAGCATGTCCATAAACAAAGAGAAGCCGACATGTTCAATATGCCCACTTTGGCCGTCACCTAATAGTTCACCAGTACCGCGAATTTCTAAATCGTGAGTGGCCAGTGTGAATCCGGCGCCAAGTGTGTCGGCCAATGTAATGGCTTCCAAGCGTTTTTCCGCATCCCCGGTTACTTTTCGGTCGTTAGGCGTGAGCAAATACGCGTACGCTTGATGGTGAGAGCGGCCGACTCGGCCTCGCAGTTGATGAAGTTGAGCTAAGCCAAACTTATCCGCGCGCTCGATAATAATGGTGTTGGCATTAGGAATGTCGATGCCGGTTTCAATAATGGTTGAGCAGACCAGTACGTTGGCTCTTTTGTGGTAAAAGTCAGACATGACTTGTTCGAGCTCTCGCTCGCGCATTTGGCCGTGGCCGACGATGACTCGCGCTTCGGGAATGAGCTCTTCGAGCTCTTCGGCGGCTTTTTGAATAGTTTGTACTTCGTTGTGTAAGTAATAAACCTGACCACCACGATGAAGCTCTCGTAAAATAGCCTCTTTTATTTGATGTGCATCTTTTTGTTTTACGAAGGTTTTTACTGACAAGCGTTTTGCGGGAGGCGTGGCAATAATCGATAAATCACGAATGCCCGACAAAGACATATTTAGCGTTCTAGGGATTGGTGTTGCTGTCAGTGTTAAAATGTCGACTTCGGCTCTTAGGGTTTTAAACTGTTCTTTTTGCTTTACGCCGAACCGGTGTTCTTCATCGATAATGACCAATCCTAGGTTAGAAAACCGGATATCACCTTGAATCAGTTTGTGTGTGCCAACAACAATGTCCGCCTTTCCTGACTCTAAGCGCTCAATGGATGTGTTGGATTGCTTGCCAGAGCGAAAGCGAGATAAGAGCTCTATTTCAACGGGCCAATCGGCAAATCGGTCACAAAAATTCTCGTAATGTTGCTGAGCCAGTAAGGTGGTAGGAACCAGAACGGCAACTTGTTTTCCGTCCTGAACCGCCAAAAAAGCGGCTCGCATAGCGACTTCGGTTTTGCCGAACCCTACGTCACCACAGATAAGTCGGTCCATCGGCTTTTTGCCTATCATGTCTTGCATAACGGCATCGATCGCCATTTGTTGGTCTGGTGTTTCCTCAAAGGGAAAGCCTGCTGAAAATAGTTCGTATTGGTCGTCTGGTTTTGCGAATGCGTACCCCACACGTGCTTCGCGTTGGGCGTAAATTTCTAACAATTCGGCGGCGGTGTCGCGGGCTTTTTCGGCGGCTTTTTGTTTGGCGACACTCCATTTGTCTGTGCCAAGTTTGTGCAGTGGCGCGGTGTCTTCGTCGGCGCCAGTGTAGCGGGAAATTAATTGTAGAGAAGACACAGGGACGTAGAGTTTAGCGTCGTTGGCGTAACCGAGAGTGAGTAATTCCGTTTCTTGTCCATCGATTTGTAAGTTGGTGAGGCCAAGATAGCGCCCAACGCCGTGATCAATATGCACAACAGGTGCATTCATTCTCAGTTCGGTCAGATTGCGAATGATCGCATCTTCATTGATATCGCTGTGTTTGTTGCGTCGACGGTGTTGTGAAACACGCTCACCCAGTATTTCGCTTTCCGCAATAAGGGTGATGTCATTGTCGATTATAAATCCGCGACTAATGCGACCTTCTGTGATGGCGAGCGACTGGGAGGATTTTGTAAATGCTTCCCAGTTGTTCACTTGCTTGGGTTTGATTTTATGCTTTTTAAGCAGCTCAAGTAGTGCTTCTCGGCGGCCTGCCGATTCCGCTACGATGAGTGTTCTGGTGTGGGTGTTATTCAAAAAGTGTTGTAGTTTATGCAGTGGCTCAGCGGCTTTGGATTCGATTTTTACTGAATTCGGTGCTTTATAAAGTGGGTGTTCGCCATTTGCTGAAAAAATAACCGACGGGAACTGGTTAAGTATGGAAAACAGTTCGTCTTCTCGTAGGCAGACTTCGTCCGGCTTTAGAATTGGGCGCTCTATATTGTAATTAAGTGATTCGTGGCGTGTTTTGAAGTCGAGTTGAATGCTGGCGAGTTGTTCGTTAAAGGTGTCTGAGCGAATGATCAGTGTGTTGCCAGGAAGGTAGTCGAATACATTGGCGGTTGCTTCGAAAAATAGAGGTAAATAATACTCTATGCCAGCAGGAATGAGTCCGCTTGAAATATCTTGATAGATTGGGTTTGAAAGCGGCGAGGCGTTAAAGCGTTCGCGAAAGGCTTTCCGAAACTGTTGAATGCCTTGTGAGGTGGTCGGAAATTCTTTTGCCGGCAGCATTTTTATTTCGCTGACTTTATTTATGCTGCGTTGGGTCTCGGGATCAAACCATCGAATGGATTCGATTTCATTGTCAAACCAGTCAATTCTTATAGGGTTTTCGGCTCCCATTGGGTATACGTCCATTAATGCACCGCGAATGGCGTATTCGCCATGTTCGTGGACATTGTCGACGTTCAAATAACCCGCATTGGTGAGTTTTTGAGACAGTTGTTCTAATGGTAGTTCTTGGCCTTCTTTTAAATGGAACCGCTGAGCGTCTAGATGCTGTTTTGGGCAAAGTCGAGTTAAGCAAGACGCAACAGTGGTAAGAATGATTGGGTTTTTTGTTTCGGTTAGCTTGGCGAGTGTTTCGAGCCGTTGAGAAACAATGTCTTGATGTGGTGAGAAAGCATCGTATGGCAGCGTTTCCCAGTCACTGAATCTAAGTAGTTCTTTTTTGTTCTGGTTTAGAAAGCGCAGTTCGTCTTCCAGCTCATTTAATTCGCCGACGGTGTTGGCCATAAAAAGAATGGGTAGCTTATGTTGAGAGGCAATGGCGATAAGTTGTAGGGCCTTACGGCTGCCATTGAGTCCGTCAATTACATTTTTGAAGCCGGGTTTTAGTGTGAGTGTTGTCTCGGGCATGTTGTTTTACTGATCTCGGTTGGCGGAGAGTGTAAGGGACACGGAATCCGCAAAGCGTAAAGCGTGTGGTTTGGCTACCTCGATCTTCGCGAAGGTGACATTGCTGGGGGTCATGCAAAGTTCAAGCAGGTCTGCGGTGAGCTTTTCTAGTAAAAAAAAGCGGTTGTTTTCAGTATGAGCTATCATTTCTTTACAGAGTGTTCTGTAGTTTACAGCATTTTCAACATTGTCTGTGTCGTACGCTTGAGTGGCTGGGTAGTGAATCCAGGCGTTGATAATGATGTCTTGTTTGTTTTTTGTCTCTGAATCATTGAATCCAATATAGGTTCGTAAACGTAAGTTTTTAATATGAATTTGAGCTTCTGGTTTAATCATAATGGTGCTTCCGTATTTTGAGCTGATTCATGTGTTAGGCGATATTGTGTCGTTTTCAATCTAGTATGGCAACTTAGTAAATGTGATCTGTTTGTATACTCGTGATTGTGTAATTTGGATTTGATTTTTTTGTAACGTCAAAGGAGTAAGTGAGCTCCTGAGTGCGGTGATTTATAAGCAAAAAATGTACTTTTTAGTATGTAAGGTCAATCAATAAGGACAAAGTGGGGCTTTTAAGTCAGGGTTGGTGCTTAAAGACGACGCTATGCGCTGGTCAATGTCGTTAATGATCTTTATAATACGTCGGTTTTTTGGTGAAGTGAGTTTGTGTTTTACAATTAATTTAATATTGGTTGTTCGCTTATGCATGTTTTCCCGGAGGGGGGTGTAGGCATGACACATTACGCTTTTTGTGTTCAATTTATTGTTGGGCAGAACATATGTATAAAATTACAAAAGGCCTGGATCTGCCGATCTCAGGTGCTCCCAATCAAGTGATTGAGGCGGCTGCTGCCGCAAAGACGGTTGCTGTGATTGGTCCTGACTACCATGGAATGAAACCCACCATGTTGGTTAAGGAAGGGGATAAGGTTAAGAAAGGGCAGGTTATCTTTACAGATAAGAAAACGGAAGGTGTTAAGTACACCGCACCTGCTTCTGGAACAATAACGGCGGTTAATCGTGGCGAAAGACGCGTATTTCAATCTGTTGTTATTCGTGTCGAAGGTGACGAGTCAGAAACCTTTGCTGCTTATTCTGGCTCTGAATTAAAATCTTTAGAACGCAGTAAAGTTGTTGAGAATCTGGTTGGATCTGGATTATGGACAGCATTTCGTACGCGTCCATTCTCAAAAGTGCCTGAAGTTGCTTCAGTACCGAGTTCTATCTTTGTTACAGCGATGGATACTAATCCGTTAGCGGCTTCCCCTGAAGTTGTGCTAGCTGATCAGGCAGAAGCGTTTGCAGACGGCTTGACGGTTTTGGCTCGTTTGACGGAAGGTAAAGTGTTTGTTTGTAAAGCACCAAACACAAAAATTCCGACGACGTCTGATGTCACTGTAGAAGAGTTCTCTGGTGTGCATCCCGCTGGTAATGCAGGAACGCATATTCACTTTCTTGATCCAGTAAGCGATAAGAAAACAGTTTGGTCTATTAATTACCAAGACGTTGTTGCTGTAGGCAAATTATTTGTCACTGGTGAACTTAGTGTTGAGCGCGTTATTGCTTTGGCCGGACCGCAAGTGAAAAATCCACGTCTACTTCGCACGCAAATTGGCGCAAATCTAGACGATTTGTTGGCGGGCGAGCTGGCTGAAGGTGATAATCGTATTGTTTCAGGTTCCGTACTTTCTGGTCGTAATGCTTTTGGCTCTTTTTCTTATTTAGGGCGTTACCACAATCAAGTGTCTGTATTGCTTGAAGGTCGTGAACGTCAGATGATGCATTATCTTCGTGCCGGTGTAGAAAAACACTCTCTTATGAATGTGTTTCTATCCAAACTCACTGGTAAGCAATCATTCGATATGACAACAACCACCAATGGTAGTGATCGTACCATGTTGCCACTTGGTAATTTCGAGCGCGTTATGCCGCTTGATATCTTACCAACTCAATTGCTGCGTGCGTTGGTTGTGAATGATACGGAGCAAGCTCAAAAGCTTGGTGCGCTTGAGTTGGATGATGAAGATTTGGCTTTGTGTACTTACAGTTGTTCAGGTAAGTTCGAATATGGTCCGATCCTTCGTGATTGCCTAACTCTAATAGAGAAAGAGGGTTAATTCATGGGGCTTAGAAAAGTACTCGATAAAATAGAACCTGAGTTTCACTCAGGTGGTAAATACGAAAAATGGTATGCGCTTTTTGAAGCGGTCGATACTATTTTTTACCGTCCAAGTTCGGTTACCAAAAATGGCTCTCATGTTCGTGACGCGGTCGATATGAAGCGCATCATGATCTTGGTTTGGATGTGTACATTTCCAGCGATGTTTTTTGGTATGTATAACATCGGTTTGCAAGCGAACACGGCAATGGACGTCATGGGCGTTACGGCAGCGGACTCTTGGCGCCATGATATTATTGGTGCATTGACCAATTATGATGCCTCAAGCATATGGGACAATATGGTTTACGGTGCAATGTATTTTTTGCCTGTTTATCTTGTTACCTTTGCTGTTGGTGGTTTTTGGGAAGTTTTGTTTTCTTCCGTGCGTAAGCATGAAATAAACGAAGGCTTCTTTGTAACGTCTATTCTGTTTGCCTTGTCTTTACCTGCAACGGTTCCTTTGTGGCAAGTTGCCCTAGGTATCAGTTTTGGTGTTGTGCTTGCGAAAGAAGTCTTTGGCGGCACGGGCAAAAACTTCCTGAATCCAGCGTTAGCAGGCCGTGCCTTTTTGTTCTTTGCATACCCAGCGTCTATGTCTGGTGATGCGGTATGGACAGCGGTAGACGGATTCTCTGGTGCGACGGCGTTAAGTCAGCTTGCAGCAGACGGTGTGCCAGGTTTGACAGTAGCGTGGACGGATGCATTTTTCGGCTTTATTCAAGGTTCAATGGGTGAAACATCGACTCTGGCTATCTTGATTGGCGGTAGTGCGTTGCTGATTATGCGAATTGCGGCGTGGCGTATTGTTGCTGGTGTTATGTTAGGTATGGTTCTGACGTCTGCATTGTTTAATGTGATCGGCTCCGAAACGAACCCTATGTTCTCAACGCCTTGGTATTGGCACCTTGTTTTGGGTGGCTTTGCGTTTGGTATGATGTACATGGCGACGGATCCAGTATCTGCATCGATGACGAATCGTGGTAAATGGTTCTATGGCGCATTAATCGGTTTGATGGTTGTTCTCATTCGAGTTGTTAACCCTGCGTACCCAGAAGGTATGATGTTGGCAATTTTATTTGCGAATTTGTTTGCACCATTTATCGATCACTTTGTGATTCAGGCAAACATTAAGCGGAGGATTGCACGCAATGGCTAGCAGTAACGATAGTATTCAAAAAACCATTATAGTTGCCTTGTCCTTGTGTTTGGTTTGTTCTATTTTTGTTGCCGCGGCAGCAGTAGGGCTTAAGCCAATCCAAAATGCCAATAAGGATCTAGACCGTAAACGTAATATTTTGTCTGCGGCTGGCATGCTTGTTCCTGGTAAGTCAATTGATGAAGTCTTTCAGACGGTAGAAACACGCATCGTCAATTTGCAAACCGGTGTTTTTGCGACAGAGGCTGAGATTAAGGCGGCGGGTATCAATCCAGCGACTTATGATCAAAAAGCAGCAGCAAAAAATCCTCAGTTGTCAGTTGCTTTGAGTGGCGAAAATGATCCGGCGAGCATTAAGCGCCGAGCAAATTTTTCAGCGATTTATCTCGTTAAATCTGGTGATGACATCGATCGAATCATCCTTCCGGTTCATGGTTATGGCCTATGGTCTACTATGTATGGATTCATGGCGTTGAAAAATGACTTCAATACTGTGATCGGCTTTGGCTTCTATTCTCAGGGCGAAACGCCTGGGTTGGGTGGCGAAGTAGATAATCCTAATTGGAAGGCGTTGTGGAAGGGCAAAGAGGTTTATGACGATCAAGGCGAGGCGGTTCTTCAGCTTGCTAAAGGTGGCGTAGATAGCTCTGATCCAAATGCAATTCATAAGGTGGATGGTTTGTCAGGTGCTACTTTGACAAGTCGTGGTGTCACTAATCTTGTTCAATACTGGTTAGGTGAGGAAGGCTTTGGTCCTTTCTTGGCAAAACTTCGTAGCGAAGGAGCTCAATAATGTCTGATGTGAAAAAAGTCCTCTTTGGGCCGATTCTTGCGAATAATCCAATTGCATTGCAAATTTTGGGTATTTGTTCAGCGTTGGCGGTGACGAGTAGTCTGAGTGTTAGTTTGGTTATGGCAATTGCCTTAACCTTGGTAACTGCGTTCTCTA
This sequence comes from Marinomonas profundimaris, assembly GCF_000508165.1. GTDB lineage: Bacteria > Pseudomonadota > Gammaproteobacteria > Pseudomonadales > Marinomonadaceae > Marinomonas > Marinomonas profundimaris. Next base: position 50,079 of record NZ_AYOZ01000003.1, read on the forward strand.
GCTTCTTTATTGCGATCATTCGTAACCATATTCCAAACAGTATTCGTATCATTGTTCAAATGATCATTATTGCTTCTTTGGTAATCGTGGTTGACCAAGTCCTTAAGGCGTTTGCTTTCGAAATTAGTAAGCAGCTTTCTGTTTTCGTTGGTTTGATCATCACTAACTGTATCGTAATGGGCCGCGCAGAAGCGTTTGCTATGAAAAACGGTCCAGTCATGAGCTTTGTGGATGGTATTGGTAACGGTTTAGGTTACAGCGCGATGTTGATCGTTGTTGCTTTCTTCCGTGAATTGCTAGGCGCAGGTAAGTTGTTTGGTGTCGAGATATTCGCGACTATCCAAAATGGTGGTTGGTATCAGCCTAATGGCTTAATGCTTTTACCTCCAAGCGCATTCTTTGTTATTGGCTTGGTAATTTGGGTGTTACGTTCTTACAAAACAGAACAAGTTGAAGAGCCTGAATTTAAGATTGCTGCCAATTCACGTGCACAGGAGGCGCTCTAAATGGAACATTTAATTAGTTTGTTCGTTAAAGCTGTGTTTGTAGAAAACATGGCATTGGCTTTCTTCCTTGGTATGTGTACTTTTTTGGCTTTGTCCAAAAAAGTTGAGACAGCGATTGGTTTAGGTATCGCGGTTGTGGTTGTTTTGGCAATTACGGTTCCGCTGAATAATCTTTTGTATCAAAACCTTTTGGTTGATGGTGCACTTGATTGGGCTGGTCTTCCAGGTGTTGATCTTAGTTTTCTAGGTTTGTTGAGCTACATTGGTGTTATTGCTGCTGTGGTTCAAATACTGGAAATGACATTAGATAAATACATGCCCGCTCTGTACAACGCGCTGGGCGTGTTTTTGCCACTTATCACAGTGAACTGTGCCATCATGGGTGCTTCTTTGTTCATGGTTGAGCGTGACTATAACTTTAGTGAAAGTCTTGTTTACGGTGTAGGTGCTGGTGTTGGTTGGGCGTTGGCGATTGCTGCGCTAGCCGGTATTCGGGAGAAACTTAAATATTCAGATGTTCCTGCAGGTCTTCGTGGTCTTGGTATCACGTTTATTACTGTTGGTCTGATGAGTTTAGGTTTTATGTCATTTTCTGGTGTGCAGCTGTAATAGGCGGCACATTTAGACAACCAAGAATAAGGTTTAACTAACATGGTCAACTTAGAAATTATTCTAGGTGTGGTGATGTTCACAGCTATCGTGCTTGCGTTAGTGGCAATTATACTTGCTGCTCGTGCTCGTTTGGTAAGTACTGGGGACGTTACAATTCGCATCAATGGTGAAAAAGAAGTAACCGCGCCAGCTGGCGGTAAATTACTTCAAACTTTGGCGAACAGTGGCATTTTTCTATCGTCTGCCTGTGGTGGCGGTGGTACTTGTGCTCAGTGTAAATGTAAAGTGACAAGTGGTGGCGGTTCTATGCTGTCTACTGAGCAGTCTCATTTTACGCGCCGTGATGAAAAAGAAGGCTATCGTCTTTCCTGTCAGGTTGCTGTAAAGCAAGACATGGATGTAGAGGTGCCTGAAGAAGTGTTTGGCGTTAAGGCTTGGGAATGTACTGTTGAGTCAAACCCTAACCTAGCAACCTTCATTAAAGAGTTGACGTTAAAATTGCCTGAAGGTGAAAACGTTGATTTCCGTGCGGGTGGTTATGTTCAACTTGAAGCGCCAGCGCATACGGTGAACTACAAAGACTTTGATATTGAAGAAGAATATCGTGGTGACTGGGATAAATTTAACCTTTGGAAATTCGTTTCTAAGGTTGATGAAACCGTTATCCGTGCTTACTCAATGGCAAACTATCCTGAAGAAAAAGGCATTGTTAAGTTCAATATTCGTATTGCTTCGCCGCCTCCAGGTAAAGATGATCTACCTCCTGGTCAAATGTCGTCTTATGTGTTCAGTCTTAAGCCTGGCGATAAGATAAAAGTATACGGTCCATTTGGTGAGTTTTTTGCTAAAGACACCGAAGCTGAAATGGTGTTTGTTGGTGGTGGTGCTGGTATGGCACCAATGCGCTCACATATTTTTGATCAGCTTAAACGCTTAAACTCAAAGCGTAAAATTACTTTTTGGTATGGTGCTCGTAGTATGCGTGAAGCATTCTATATGGAAGAGTACGACCAGCTTCAAGCAGAGAACGAGAATTTTGAGTGGCATTTGGCGCTTTCGGATCCTCAGCCTGAAGATAACTGGGAAGGTAAGACTGGCTTCATTCATAATGTTCTTTATGAGAGCTATTTGAAAGACCATCCGGCACCAGAAGATTGTGAGTTCTACATGTGTGGACCTCCAATGATGAATGCTTCTGTTATTAAAATGTTGGAAGATCTTGGTGTAGAAAAAGAAAATATCCTATTGGATGATTTCGGCGGCTAGCACCTAAATAAAGACCCACCTTTTGGTGGGTCTTTATTTTATTGACTACTAGAAAGACTTTTTATGCGTAAAAAAATATTATTTTCTGCTTTCCTACTTATCGTTATTGCGACGGTTTATCGCTTTTTTGTTTTTACTCCTGAGCTGTTGAGTTTTTCCGGCCCTACAATGGGCACAACGTATACGGTGAAGTTTTATACCACGAATGATGTTGAAAGCTCTCGGGATCTAAAGCATGGTGTTGATGCTGCATTGGTTAGGGTTAATAAGCTGATGTCGACATATGATCCAAACTCGGAGCTTTCGGTTTTCAATAAGCTGCCAGCGAATAAGTCCTCTACTGTTAGTGAAGACATGGTGTATGTGATTGATAAGGCTTTACTGATCAGTGACATGAGCGGTGGTGAATACGATGTGACTATAGGCCCCTTGGTTAACTTATGGGGGTTTGGGCCGGGGAAGCGAGAAGATAAAGTGCCAACTCAAGAGTCAATTGATGAGGCGAAATTACGAGTTGGTTATCAGTATTTACAGCTTGACGGTCGCCGACTAACGAAGAAAAAAGACATTTATGTGGATTTGTCTTCGATTGCAAAAGGCTACGGCGTGGATATGGTCGCGCAAGTATTACAAAATAGCGGTATTGAAAGCTATTTGGTTGAAGTGGGTGGTGAGATCTTATCCAAAGGCTTGAAGGTTGATGGTACGCCTTGGCGAGTGGCGATAGAGAGTCCTGCCGGTGGTCATGATATTGCAGAGAGAATCATTCCGGTAGCGGATGTGGCAGTTGCAACATCGGGTGATTACCGAAACTATTTTGAAGAGAATGGTGTGCGCTATTCTCATACGATTAGTCCTGTAACAGGGCGTCCGATTACACACAGGTTGGTTTCTGTTACCGTGGTAGATAAAACGACGACCATGGCAGATGGTCTTGCAACAGCGATTACTGTTCTTGGGCCTCAAAAAGGGTTCGAGTTTGCGCAGAAGAATGGCATTGCCGCTTATTTGCTGGTCAAGACAGATTTTGGTTTTGAAGAGCATCCGTCTGATGCTTTTAAACCTTATTTACAATGAGTTGATTTTTTTAATTTTTTAAGGGTGGTCTTATGTTGACGATTATTCTAGCGTTTGTCCTTATGCTTTTATTGGTTGCTGCCATGTCAGTGGGTGTGTTGATGGGAAGAAAGCCAATCTCAGGTTCTTGTGGTGGCATGAGTTCTTTGGGTATGGAAGTGGCTTGTGACATTTGTGGTGGCGACAAAGGTAAGTGTGAAGAAGAAACGAAAAATGGCGCTGCGAAAAAAGTCTCCGATGACACGTTTTATGACGCATCTAAATAATTGAATTGAAAGAGGGTATTATGACAACGAGACATTATGATGTAGTGGTTTTAGGTACAGGCCCTGCGGGTGAAGGCGCAGCAATGAGTGCTGCAAAAGCGGGTAAAAGAGTGGCTGTTGTTGAGGCTAGCTCGCAAGTGGGCGGAAGTTGTACGCATTTGGGTACCATCCCTTCAAAGGCATTGCGTCATGCTGTTAAAGAGATCATTGTCTTTAATACTAACCCTATGTTTCGCGATATTGGTGAGCCTCGCTGGTTCTCATTTCCTAAAGTATTGGATCGAGCAAACCGAGTGATCGATCAGCAAGTAATGGGCCGTACTGAGTATTATGCGCGTAACCGAATTGATATCTTCTTCGGAAGAGGAAAGTTTAAAGATGCGAATACTATTGAAGTTAATACATACGAAAAAGGGCCTGAATTGCTTGTAGCGGATAAAGTTGTTATTGCTACTGGCTCTCGCCCATATCGCCCTGCAAATATTGATTTTGCTCATCCTCGCATATATTGCTCTGACACTATTTTAAGTTTAAGTCATACGCCTCGCTCTTTAATTATTTATGGCGCGGGTGTTATCGGTTGTGAATACGCTTCAATTTTTTGTGGTTTGGGTGTACGGGTTGAATTGATTAATCCGGCTAAAAAGTTACTGAGCTTCTTGGATGATGAAATCACCGATGCGTTGAGTTATCACTTGCGAGATGGTGGTGTTCTTATTCGACATAATGAAACTTATGATTCAGTCGAGACGACGGATCGTGGTGTTGTGATGCATATGGCGTCAGGTAAGAAATTGCGTGCTGATGCGTTGTTATTCTGTAATGGTCGATCCGGTAATACGGATAATTTAGGCCTGGAATCTATTGATCTAGACGTTAATAGTCGTGGCCAGCTTGCGGTGAATGATACCTATCAGACTCAGGTCGACAATGTGTATGCTGCAGGTGATGTGATTGGTTGGCCAAGCCTAGCGAGTGCAGCTTATGACCAAGGGCGCGCAGCGGCGGCAAATATGTTTGGGGCGGCTGGCGGTGAATTTATCAGTGAAGTGCCGACAGGTATTTACACGATTCCTGAGATCAGTTCTGTTGGTAAGACTGAGGCTGAATTAACGGCTGAAAAAGTACCTTATGAAGTGGGTCGTGCGTTCTTTAAGAATACAGCGCGAGCGCAAATTACTGGTGAAGCGGTTGGTATGTTGAAAATTCTTTTCCACCGAGAGTCGCTTGAGTTGTTGGGGATTCATTGTTTTGGTGACCAAGCGTCGGAGATTGTTCATATCGGTCAAGCGATTATGAAACAGCCAGGTGAACAGAACACACTAAAATATTTCCTAAATACGACGTTTAACTACCCAACGATGGCGGAAGCGTATCGTGTTGCGGCATTGAATGGTTTTAACCGAGTGTTTTAATTACTTTGTATGATTGCAAAAAAAGCGCCTCCCACTATTGTGGGAGGCGCTTTTTTTTGTTCAGAATTTGGTGTTGATTAGCTGCCTTTGATGGCGTAAATGCCTTTTAGGTTTCTAAAGAAACCTTTGTAATCCATTCCATACCCGAAGAGGAAGCGGTCGGCGACATCGGTGCCAATATAGTCTGGTGTCATGTCTGTTTTGCGATCATGCAATTTGTTGATGACGGTGGCGGTATAGACGCTGTTAGTTTCTTGAGCTTCGAGCCATTGGGTAATAGCTTGCAGCGTGTGTCCTTGGTCGAAAATGTCATCGACGACAAGTATGTTTCTGTTTTTTAAGCTGGTCTGTGGGTAGCTTAACCAATTTAATGATGCGCCTTCTGTTTCCATGCCATAGCGTGTGGCGTGGATGTAATCAAGCTCAAGTGGAAAGTTTAATCTTTCTATCAATGCTGCCGTTGGGATCAGTCCACCATTCATAACGCAAAGAACAAGTGGGAGTTTGTCAGAAAGTTCTGCAGTGATCTGAGTGGCCATTTTATCTAGAGCGTCATTCAGTTTTGTTTCGTCGACTAAGCAATCTGCTTCATCTAAAATTTTGTTTAGGTCGTTGATTGTGTTCGTCATGGTGAGCCCTATTGTAGAAAATTGGCGGGATTTTACATTAATCCTGACCAGATGCTAAGTTTTTATATTGTGTAATGTTGCGCAAAGGCAAATGGAGGCGAGAACGACCAGCCATGAGCCCTGTAACCAGACCAGAAATATAGGTATAGCAGCAAATGCACCATACACTACCTGGTAGCTGGTGAAAAAATGTGCGAAAGAGCCAAATATGCTGTTTAAAATGTAAAGTCCAATGCTACCTGCTAATGCAGATATCGCGGCCCATTTTATTGAAACGTCGGCATTCGGGGTTAAAAAGTTCAATGTTAAGAGCATGAGGAAATACAGCGTAATACTGCCTAACTCTAATAAATAATTAAACCAAATGCTGGTTTCTGTATCGTGTATCTGGATGGAAATAAGTGTGCCGTACAGGCTTAATGATGTGGCGAATATGATTGGCCCTAATGTTAGGATGGCCCAATAGGTTAATAATCGCTCTCTTAGTTTGCGTGTTTTCTTTATTTCCCATATTGATTGCACGCTGCTTTCAAACGTATTGAGTAAGAGTAACGCGGTTAAAAAGAGCGCGACCAGTCCTGCAATGGGTAGATTTTTAGTTTGAGTAGAAAACTTTATTAAGTAAGGCAGCATGACATCACTGGAGCCAGGAGCTAAATGCTGTTCAAGTAACTGAAATAATTGTGCTTGCATGGCTTCTAAGGCTGGAGTGAAACTTAGTATGCCTAGAATAATGGTGATGATGGGTACTGCAGCCAATAAGCTGGACAGCGTTAGCTGGGCGGCTCTTTGTGTGAGGTTGCTATTTTGAAATCTGGTTACTGTTAGATGGCCATAACGTTTGACGGTGAGGAAAAAATACATTAGTCGATCTGGCATGGTGGATAGGGCTCGGTTAAATGAGTGACAACAATATCACAGCTTATAAAGAGTTTATAAAAACTTCTATTTAATGAACATTGCACAAATACAGTGCAACATGATCCCTTTTAGCGCACTCTGCTTGTTATTTAAGCGCTCTGCTTGTAATATTTATCGTGTTCCTTTTGTGATATTTGTGCTGCGGGGGAGTGGATATTCACTATTCTCTGTTCCTTGGTTGCAAATAGTCATTTTAGCCCAGTTTACTGGGCTTTTTTATGTCTATTGGTTGACGATTGGTATTCCATCCCTATAATAGCCCACCAAATGAAATGTAATGAGCTTAGTTCCGTTAGCTCAGTTGGATAGAGCAACCGCCTTCTAAGCGGTAGGTCACTGGTTCGAATCCAGTACGGAGCACCATTTCAGTCCATTACTCTAATGATTTTTAATTTAGGTTTTGTTGGTTGTAATTGAATGAATGTCATTGTAAATGTCAAATTTTCCAACAAATTAAAGCAAGTTCCCGAGAGGAAGTTTTATGCAAGTTTCTGTAGAGACAACGTCTTCAATCGAGCGCGTTCTAACAATCAGTGTTCCAGCTGCTCGTGTTGACGAAAAAGTAAGTTCTGAAGTGGCTAAAACGGCGAAAACAATTAGCATCGATGGTTTTCGTAAAGGTAAGGTTCCTGTTAGCGTTGTGAAGAAACGTTACGGTCAAGGTATTCGCATGGACGCTGTAGAGCAAATCATGCGTGATGCTTATGTAGAAGCGATTCAAAAAGAATCTATTCAACCAGCAGGTATGCCTTCTATTGAGCCTAAGAACTTCGCTGAAGGTTCTGATCTTGAGTTTGTTGTTAAGGTTGAGGTTTACCCAGAAGTTGCCCTAGCGGATAACGCAGCAATCAAAGTTGATCGTGTTGTTTCTGATGTTACAGATGCAGACGTTGATACTATGTTGGAAACATTGCGTAAACAGAATGCTGAATGGACTGCTGTTGAGCGTGCATCTGCTGATGGCGATCAGGTTACAATCGATTTTGTTGGTTACCTAGGTGACGAAGCATTTGAAGGTGGTGCTGCTCAAGCTCACAAATTGGTACTTGGCTCTAACACTATGATCCCAGGATTTGAAACGGGTATCGTAGGAGCTAAAGCAGGTGAAGAGCGTACAATCTCTGTGACGTTCCCAGATGATTACCAAGCTGAAAACCTAAAAGGTCAAGAAGCTAGCTTTAAAATCACTGTGTCTGAAGTAGCTGAACAAGTGCTTCCAGAATTGGATGATGCGTTTGTTGAGAAATTTGGCCTAGAAGAGGCGACGATTGCTGCTTTGCGTGCAGAAGTGCGTAAAAACATGGAGCGCGAGTTGAATCAAGCGGTTAAAGCGAAATTGAAAAACGCTTTGTTTGATGGTCTATTGTCTATCAATGAAGTGGAAGTGCCTTCTGCGTTGGTTGATCAAGAAGTTGATGCACTTCGTAAGCAAGCTGCTAGTCAATTCGGCGGTGAAGGCTTTGATGCTTCTCAGTTACCTGCAGAATTGTTCCAAGAAGAAGCGACAAAACGCGCTAAACTTGGTCTGTTGATTTCTGAAGTGATCAAGCAAGACGATTTGAAAGTAGATGACGATCGTGTTCGTGCTTTCTTGGAAGATATGGCTCAGGCTTACCAAGAGCCACAGCAAGTTATTGATTTCTACCTTAAGAACAAAGAGCAGCTATCTCAAGTGCAATCTGCTGTACTTGAAGAGCAAGTTGTTGATAAACTGTTAGAATCTGCCCAAGTTACTGAAGTGACATTGGGGTATGAAGACGCTATCAAGCCAAATGCCCAAGCTGAAGAGGCTGGGGAAGAAGCATAAGACTCGTCTTATCTTTTTTAATAAGGTCGACATAGCATTTGCTGTGTCGACTTTTTTGTTTTAAGGAATGCGATATGAATTTGACGAACCCAACTACCGGTCCTGTTGCGATCACAAGTAATGGCCTAGTTCCAATGGTTATTGAGCAGACTGCTCGTGGAGAAAGATCATTTGATATTTACTCTCGCTTACTGAAAGAGCGAGTGATTTTTTTGGTTGGTCAAGTTGAAGATCACATGGCGAACTTGGTTGTGGCTCAGTTGTTATTTTTGGAGTCGGAAAACCCAGATAAAGACATTCATTTGTATATTAACTCTCCAGGTGGTTCGGTAACGGCTGGAATGTCTATTTATGATACAATGCAATTTATTAAGCCTGATGTAAGTACGATGTGTATTGGTCAAGCGGCCAGTATGGGGGCTTTGTTGTTGACGGCGGGTGCGGAAGGTAAGCGTTATTGTTTGCCAAATTCACGCGTTATGATTCATCAGCCGCTTGGTGGTTATCAAGGGCAGGCTTCGGATATTGAGATTCACACGCGTGAAATTTTAAGTATCAAGCATAAATTAAATGAAATTATTTCTTTTCATACAGGCAAGCCAATTGAGCAAGTTGCGATTGATACGGACCGTGATAACTTCATGAATCCTGAAACGGCAAAAGAATATGGCTTGATTGATGATATTTTGCAAAAACGAACAGTTTAAGAAAAGGGTGGAATAATGTCGGATGATAATTTTAGCCGTGGCGACCACTCCGATCGGTTATTGTATTGCTCTTTTTGCGGAAAGAGTCAGGACGAAGTAAAAAAACTTATCGCTGGGCCATCGGTTTATATTTGTAATGAATGCGTAGATTTATGCAATAACATCATTACACAAGAGTTGTCTCAAATTAATGAAGGCGGCGAGTCAGCTGATGAATTACCTACGCCGTCAAAATTGAGCGCGGCACTGGACGATTATGTTATTGGGCAAGACAAGGCAAAACGAGTCTTGGCAGTAGCGGTTTATAATCACTACAAGAGACTGCGTCATCAAGGTAAAACAGATACCAGTATAGAGCTTGGCAAGAGTAATATTTTGCTGATTGGTCCAACGGGTAGCGGTAAAACGCTGTTGGCTCAAACATTGGCTCGTGTATTGGATGTGCCTTTTACCATTGCAGATGCAACAACACTGACCGAAGCGGGTTATGTTGGTGAAGATGTGGAAAACATCATTCAAAAATTGCTTCAAAATTGCGATTATGATGTTGAGAAGGCCCAACGAGGTATTGTTTATATCGATGAAATAGACAAAATCTCTAGAAAATCGGACAACCCATCTATCACGCGTGATGTGTCTGGTGAAGGTGTTCAACAAGCTTTGCTTAAATTGATTGAAGGTACGGTTGCCTCTGTTCCTCCTCAGGGTGGTCGTAAGCATCCTCAGCAAGAATTCTTGCAAGTCGATACTTCTAATATTCTGTTTATTTGTGGTGGTGCGTTCGCTGGATTAGAGCGCGTTATTAGTGATAGAACAGAAAAAAGTAGTATTGGTTTTTCTGCAACGGTGAAAAGCAAAGACGAAGGTAAGTCTTTCTCAGAAGCGGTTCATCGTGTGGAAACGGAAGATTTAGTGAAATTTGGTCTGATTCCAGAATTTGTTGGACGATTGCCGGTAGTGGCAACGCTTTCTGAACTGGATGAAGAGGCTTTGATGACTATCTTGAGCCAGCCAAAGAATGCGCTTGTGAAGCAATATCAACATCTTTTTGAATTGGAAGGTGTTGAGTTGGAATTTACGCCAGAGTCCTTGCGTGAAGCGGCAATTTTAGCGCTGGAACGTAAAACGGGTGCGCGTGGTTTGCGTAGCATTTTAGAGTCTGCTTTGTTGGATTGTATGTACGATCTTCCTACTCGTAATGATGTAGTAAAAGTCGTAATGGATGGTCCTTCAATGCGTGGAGAGTCTTCGCCTCTTATGGTGTTAGAAAAAGAAGAGTTGGCAAAAAACGCCTAGCTCATAGCGCCAAGCAAATTGAAATATAAGGCCGAGGTTGAGTTTTATTACTTGATTTCGGCCTTTTTTTATTGCGTTTCGTTTTTTTAATGTTAAGTAGGCTAAATTGAAGTGAGGATTGCGCTTGTAATCCTAGGCTTTGCCCCTATCTCTTTCCTAATCAATGTTGAAATATAAAGTGCGCTTTTCTTGATGCGCCCGGATTGGAAAAAAATATGACAGATTCTTTGCTCCTGCCAATGCTGCCACTTCGTGATGTGGTTGTTTATCCTCATATGGTTCTGCCGTTGTTCGTTGGTCGGGCTAAATCCATCGCGGCGTTAGAGTCTGCTATGGAAAATGATAAATATGTGTTTCTTGTTGCTCAACAAGATGCGTCTAAGGATGATCCAGCGCTAGAGGACCTTTATTCGATTGGTACTACGGCGAAAGTGATGCAATTACTACGCTTACCCGATGGAACGGTTAAGGTATTAGTTGAAGGCGCTAAACGTGCTCGTCTTGAAAAAATGGAAGACGCAGATGGTTTTGTTTTGGGTGGTGTTGTCGAGCTCGATCTACAGGAAGAAGACCAGACTGAGCATGGCGTGATTCGCAATGCTTTGCTTAAACAGCTAGATGAATATGTTGCTGGCAGTAAGCGCATTCCTGCTGAGGTTGTGGCGTCATTAAAATCCATCGACGATCTTTCAAAGCTTATTGATAATATTACTGGTCATATGAGCTTGAAGCTCGAAGATAAGCAAAAAGTATTGGAGGTCGACTCCCTTACTGGTCGCGGCGAATACCTTATTGGCTTAATGGATGGCGAGCTAGACATAGCACACCTAGAAAAAAGCATTCGTAGCCGTGTTAAAAAGCAAATGGAAAAAAGCCAGCGCGAGTATTACTTGAATGAGCAAATGAAAGCCATTCAAAAAGAATTGGGCGATATGGAGGATGGTGGTAATGAGCTAGACCTTCTTCAAGAAAAAATCGCTGAAGTTGGCATGTCTGAAGAGGCGCAAGAAAAGGCCGAGGCTGAGCTTAAAAAGCTGCGTATGATGTCGCCGATGTCTGCCGAAGCGACGGTTGTTCGAGGTTATATAGATTGGTTGACGTCTTTGCCTTGGAAAAAACGCAGTAAAGTTCGTAACGATTTGGCGTACGCTGAAAAAATCTTGAATCAAGATCACTACGGTCTTCAGGATGTGAAAGAGCGGATCTTAGAGTTTCTTGCAGTGCAACAGCGAGTTAAGAAAGTGAAGGGGCCAGTATTGTGTTTGGTAGGGCCGCCAGGTGTTGGTAAAACGTCTTTGGGGCAATCCATTGCAAAAGCGGTTAACCGAAAATATATCCGCATGGCGTTGGGTGGTGTTCGAGATGAGGCGGAAATTCGTGGACATCGTCGTACATATATTGGCTCTATGCCGGGTAAACTGCTTCAGAAATTGGCTAAAGTGAAGGTGAAAAACCCACTCTTTTTACTTGATGAAATAGATAAAATGGGCATGGATCAGCGCGGAGATCCCGCTTCTGCCTTGTTGGAGGTGCTTGATCCAGAGCAAAATCATACTTTTAATGATCATTATCTTGAAGTGGATTTTGACCTTTCAGATGTGATGTTTATTTGTACATCCAACAGTATGAATATTCCTGGGCCATTACTTGATCGTATGGAAGTGATCCGCATTCCTGGTTACACAGAAGATGAAAAGCTAAATATTGCTAAGCGTTACCTATTGCCGAAGCAAATTAAGTTAGCGGGCCTAAAAGAAAGTGAAATTCAGGTTTCTGATAGCGCGTTGATGGACGTTATTCGTTATTACACGAAGGAGGCCGGTGTTCGTGGACTGGAGCGTGAGCTGAGTAAAATTTGCCGTCGCGTTGTCAAAAAACAAGCGCTAGGTGCTAAAAAAGAACTAAAAGCGGTCGAAGTGACAAGTGAAAATTTGGAAGATTTCTCTGGTGTTCATAAATTTAGTTATGGAAAAGCAGAAGAAAAAAATCAAATTGGACAAGTGACGGGTTTGGCTTGGACATCTGTTGGCGGTGAATTATTGACGATAGAGGCGGCTGGTGTTGTTGGTAAAGGTCGTCATGTTAAGACTGGGTCGCTGGGTGATGTGATGCAAGAATCCATACAAGCAGCCTTGACGGTCGTAAGAAGTCGCGCAATTGGACTTGGAATTGACGAAGATTTTCATGAGAAAACAGACCTTCATTTGCACGTTCCAGAAGGGGCTACGCCGAAGGATGGTCCGAGTGCAGGTGTTGCTATGTGCACGGCCATTGTTTCCGTACTTACAAAGATCCCTGTTAAGGCCTCTGTGGCTATGACTGGGGAGATTACACTCCGCGGAGAGGTGTTACCTATAGGTGGACTGAAAGAGAAGCTCTTGGCAGCTCACAGGGGTGGGATAAAAACTGTTATTATTCCGCAAGAAAATGCTCGTGATTTAAAAGAGATTCCTGATAATATCAAGGCGGACATTGAAGTCATTCCTGTTAAATGGATAGATGAAGTACTGGATATTGCTTTAGAGTACATTCCTTCACCAAAAAAGGTAGAAACCTTACCTTCGAGTGAAAAAACTGTTGATGAACAAGAAACTGTGAGTCATCATTAAGGGCATATCCTGTGTTGACAGGGAGTAGGTCGGGCTTGTATAACTTCTCGCTCGGCCTTGTCGGTAGGCATTTATACTGCGCCGAAAAAAACTAAGGATCCAAGAAAATACTGAAGGGGTACAACGTGAACAAATCTGAATTGATTGATGCTATTGCGGCGTCTGCTGATTTATCTAAAGCTTCTGCAAACAATGCTCTTGACGCTACTTTAAAAGCAATTGAAGCGGCTTTGGCAAAAGGTGACCAGGTTACACTAGTTGGTTTTGGTACTTTTGCAGTAAAAGAACGTGCGGCGCGTACAGGCCGTAATCCTCAAACTGGTGAGGAAATCCAAATTAAAGCAGCGAAAGTGCCTGGTTTCAAAGCCGGTAAAGGTCTTAAAGACGCTGTAAACTAATGTTTTTGGAGCAGTAGTTCAGTTGGTTAGAATACCTGCCTGTCACGCAGGGGGTCGCGGGTTCGAGTCCCGTCTGTTCCGCCATTAGACACAAAAGGTGTATTCCAAGCGGAATGCACCTTTTTTATTTGTTATTCATTAACTTATTCGGAGGCAGCAATGCTCCAAGATATCAGAGATAAGTCACAAGGCATTGTGGTAAAGATCATAGTTGGTTTTATCGTTGTGACTTTTGCTCTATTTGGCGTAGATGCCTTGGTCAATAGTTTCAATTCTTCGAACACCGTTGCGGAAGTTGATGGGGTTGAAATTACCCGTACACAGATGCTACAAGGCGCAGAAACTCAACGTCGACAATTAATTTCAATGATGGGTGGGCAAGTTAATCCCGCATTACTGGAAGATAATTTGCTGCAGCGCAGAGCGCTGGATGAGTTGGTTCAACGTGTTGTGTTGGCGAATCAAGCAACAGGTTTGGGCTTGGGGGTTTCGGATGCTCAAGTCGATGCTTACTTATTGCAAGCTGAGCAGTTTCAAACTGATGGCCAATTTGATCAAAATAAGTACCTAAATTTCATTCGCTCTCTTGGCTTTACACCATTGGCTTTTAAAGAGCGTATTAAGCAAGATGTTTTGATTCAGCAGCCTCGAAATGCGATTGCTGGATCTGAATTTGTATTGCCTTACCAAATTAACAGTGTTTCTCAGCTTCAATCACAAGAAAGAACATATGATTACGTGTCTTTCTCCTTGGCGGATGAATCTGAGAATACGAGCGTTTCAGATGAAGAGCTGATGGCATATTACGAAGCCAATAAAGAAAGCTTTAAAACACCTGAACAAGTTAAGGTGAATTACGTCGTCATTTCTAGCTCAGACTTTTATAGCAAGGTCAGTGTGACTGAGGCAGAATTACAAGATGCTTACCAAGCGTCTGTTTCTGGGCTTGTTCAAGAAGAACGATCTGCGTCACATATTCTGATCGATACATCAGATCGAAGTGACGAGGACGCTCAAAAGCGTCTAGAAGAAGTACAGTCTAAGCTGAAATCTGGTGATACCTTTACAGAGTTGGCGGCTGAATATTCTGACGATATTGGTTCTAAAAATGATGGCGGTAATCTAGGTTATGTCGAAAAAGGCACAATAGATGAAGCGTTTGATGATGTATTGTTCTCAATGTCAAAAGGTGAGGTTAAATCGGTCAAAACCGAATTTGGTTATCACCTTATTAAATTGAATGACATTACGACGCCAGATGTGCCAACGTTTGCTTCTCAAGAGGCAGTGTTAAAGCAAAAAATTCTTGATGATAAAGCCAGAGACGCTCTCTTGACGGCCCATGAAGATATTACTGACTTGGCTTATGCGAGTGATACGCTGAATGTTATTGCGAAAGAGTACGGCGTGGATGTTCTGCAAAGTGCCTATTTCGGACGTGATGGAGGTTCAGATGAAGTAACAAGCAATGCGGCCGTTATTGCGGCTGCATTTGGTGTTTCTGTATTGGAAGATAATCAAAATAGTAATTTGATTGAACTCAATGATGATCAGATCGCCGTGTTGCATTTAAATGATCATAAACAGGAAGCCATTCAGTCTTATGAAGATACTAAGGAGCAAGTTGCTTCCATAGTTGTGCAAAATAAAGCGGTTGCGTCTCTTCGAGAAAAAGCCAATGCAGCTAAAGAATCAAGTGACACGGCGTGGTCTTCTGTTGTGAGTGCGAAGCGAGGGCAGGATGAATTGACATCGTTGGCTTTCTCTTTAGCGCATCCAGAAGGAAGTCCTGTTGTTGAAGTGAAAGGTTTAGCAAATGGTGATTTGGCATTGATTCGACTGAATAGCGTTGAAGTGGGTGATCAGTCTACTCCTGATGATCAAAAGCAAGCTTACGAACGTTATTTGAATCAAACTCAAGCAAGCTTGAGTACCCAGGGTCAGCAAGATCTATTGAAAAATAAAGCGGAAGTTGTACGTTAATCGCAAATTTTGCTTCAAAAAAAACCACTCATATTGAGTGGTTTTTTTGTGTCTCGAATAAGCTAGTTTGAACGTGACGTTAACCACGTATTTGAAGGTACAAAGAAGGCTTGTGCTGTCGTCGCTTTGGTGTATTTCATTAGAAAATCTGTGTTGCCATTCTCGTCACCTTTTACCATGCTTTCTAGCATGAGGTTAAACGTTTCCGGTGTTTTACTGTAACTTGCAAACATGAGCCCTTTTTCGGTCAACGATGCGAAAGGAATGCTCTGGCGCAATATTTCCATGGATTGTCCATTTTTATCTTTTAGTGAGGTGCGTTTGGTGTGCGCATGGGCGGATTTTTTGGCAGAAGGGTATTCTTGGTTATCTAGTTTTGTGCGTCCATACACATCTTCTTGCGTTTTAAGTGCTTCTTTTTCCCATTTATCTAAATCGTGAACAAAGCGCATCAGATTAAAATAGGAACCATTTTTAAAGTCGATGTCTTCTTCGCCAACCAGTGCAACGTTTTTTCGATGCTCGCCTTCAGGGTTTTCTGTGCCATCGACAAAGCCGGTGAGGTCTCGATTGTCCATATATTTAAAGCCGCTGACGTCGTCCACTAAGGTGACGCTGTTGCCAAAGCTTGAGTAAAGGCTGTTGGCTAATTCGTAGGTAACATCATGGCGAGAAGAGCGAATATGCAGAACAAGGTCAACATCCGTTGGTATTATCTCGTACTCTTTTCCTGAGATATGAGGGAAAGTGCTCAGGTGTTGTGGGCGCTTAGTATCCAATTTATCCCATATCAGGCTGCTAATCCCTATTGCAGCATGTAGCATGGCATCTGGGAACTGTTGCTGAACATCAGTAATAAGGGCTGGTGAGTCCGCTAGGGCTTTCTTAAGTGTATCAATCTCGGATGGATTTACGTTGAGCGTGATGAAAAGGGCGTCACTCGACGCTTCGGCAATAATGCCTGACTGAAATGGTGTCATCGTGATGGTCCTTTTAGTAACGTTATCTTTTAAAAATTTGGGTACAGTGTTTTCAGCTGGCTGGCTTGTGAAGGCTTGGCCTGGCCGCTTGTGAACTCTTCTAATGCTTCGGCCAGCGGCTCACCTAGCCATTCATGGCTTGGGTTGTTCGAATACATCATCAATTCGGCTTCCATTAGGAGTTGTGTGACTTGAACCGATGTGAGTCGTTTTATGTCATCAACACTACGGATTTCACTGTCACCCCAGCGATGTCGCGCCCATTCAAGTAAGCTTGCTCTTAGTGTTGTTAAGCTATTTTGTAAGCAACATTCTATCAGTGCGTTATAGGCACTTAGTTCGTCTAGAGTGCTGAGTGGTGCGAAGTCTTGTAATGTTGGCACTTTCTCGCTGGTGTCGGGTTGGGCTCTCTTCCGTTTGAGCCAAATCATGAACCAAATACTCAGCAGAGCGAGCGTTAGTAAGAGCAAGCCGGCGATTAAATAGTGTCGAAATGAGACACCGTCATTTGTTTTCGTCAGCTCGACTTCAAGTCTGTTCGGCTCGACTTGCGGTTTTTCTACGGCTGGTTTTTTCGCTAAAGAGATTGGTGCCACAGATCGCGTTTGTGCTGGGAGTGGGGCGCTTATTACTGGCTTTTCAGGTGTTTTTGGTATGGTTTTGTTGGTGCTGCTTGGCAATGGCGCGATATCAATCGGTGTGCTGGAAGCTGTTGCGGTCTTAATGGCTCTTTGTTCTGTGTCCCAATAAGTGACGTTGATATCGGGCAATGAAAGGCTGCCTTCCTCTGTAGGAACCACTTCTACCGTGATGGTTTGTTTTCCAACCACGCCGCTGGCGGTTTTTTGATTGTCGAATTTTGGCGGCTTTGGGTAAAGCTTATAATTGCGTGTGCTATTAAAATCTAAAGTGGGGATTTGTTCTGGCAGTGCGCCTTTGGCACTAATGTCAATTGTCCAGATTAGGGTATCACCGACTCTTGGGTTTTCATTAGTTTTGTTTAAGTTTGTGGTGATGGTTACATTTTTACTGGGTAGCCACGTATCGCCGGTGTAGCTTGCTGGAATAGGCAAAACTTGCAAGTTAAGAGGTTCGCTTTGAACCTTAATCAGTCTTCTGCCGGTGGATGTGTTGATCATCGCTTGGATGCTTTGCGGTGGAATGGTAAGTGTGCCGCTGCGTTGTGGGAACGCTAAATAATCTCGAGTGAGTACCTGATACTGAGTGCCATTAATGGTTTCGTAGTGCATTTGGTCATCAATGAGTCGTTCAATGACAAGGTCTGGATGAGAAGGAATTGAGCGATTGGCATTTTGCATGGCGACAGACGTGTAGAGCTGAACGCTTAAAATTACTTCTTGCTGTAAATACGGTTCTATTTCAGATACTTCCGTTTTCATAATGACAGGTGGGTTGCCATTATTGTCCATCAGTTGTGGGGAGCTTTTGATGACGAGTTTGATTGGTTGGGATTCATGGTCGCCAATTTTTATAGCAGGAATTTCGACTGTGCCAACTGATTTTGGCATTAAAGAAACCACCCAGAAATTGAGTGCAGTACTGGTGCCAAGATTAAAGCTAAACTGGCTGTTTTGGCTTTTACTTAAAATATCAAAATCACGTTGTAGGGGAGTTAAATCAGGGCCATTGCCTGTATCAGAAAAATCTGCACGTAACGTGAGTTGTACAATTTCATTTTCGGTGGTGACATTTTTATTGAGAGACGCCGTGACACTGGCGGCATGCAAAGAGCCCGTTAGTGTAATAAAAAACAGCGCAGCCATGAGTGAATTTAGCAAACGATGAGGCTTGTTTCTGAGTATGAATGAAAAGAAGTGTTGCTTTATTACCATGGGTTTTGCCCATCCTCTTGCGTAAATCGATTTTCACTGCGTTTCTCTTGGTGCAAATACCAAAGCTTGCGTTGCAGAAGTCGACCTGGATCGTCTTGAATCTGCTTTAGCCACTGGTTTAATGCCTGTTGTTTTTCTTTGTCCAGCGGTGATGGTTCTTGCCTGTCTTTATTGTTTGAGTCGTTGTCTTGCTTATTATCCTCAGGTGTTTTGTTGTTGTCTTGTTTTTCGTTCTTTTTATTGTCTTTTTTTGGATCGGATGGGTCTTGCGAGTCGTTTTTATCGCCAGAGTCTGATGGGTTTTTCTGTTTTTCTTGGTTCTTCTCTGGTTCTTTTTTCTGGTCGTTGTCCTGATCTTTGTTTTGTTGTTGCTTCTTTTCTTGTTCTTTTTTCTGCTGTTTTAGATAGTCGAGGTTTTCTTTTGCTGCGGTGAAAGCGGGGTCTTGCTCTAATGCTTTTTCGTAAGCCTTAATGGCACCTTGGGTATCACCATTCAGTGCTAAGGCGTTACCAAGGTTGTAATTTTCTGCGGCGTTTCTATCCAGTTTTTCCAGTGCTTCTATTGTGGTCGGGTAGTTTTTTAACGCGTAGGAAGAGGCTGCTTTCCAGTCCGGTTGTTGAAAAAGGCGATCTGCTTCTTGCCAATTGTCTTGATCAACCGCTTGTTGCCCTCTCTGATCTTGCGTTAAAAACCAGTCCAGAGGTGACGCTTGTAGCTTCTCGGATGGCAAAGCAAACACGCTGAGTAACAGCATGAGGGCCATTCCCTTTCTAAATTGAAAAGCGAGCCATAATAAAAAAGGCAGGGCAAGCCAGTGTCCTTTTTCGATCCAGTGAATGCTTTTATTTTGCGCCTTTTTGGTTTGCTCGGTATCCAACGTTGTACTGGTGATCTGCGCTAGTTCTTGAGCCGATAATCGACCATGATGAAAGGCGCCGCCGAGTGACGTTGTTAGCGCTTTTAGTTCCGAAATGGGGGTGGTTGGAATGACGTTTTTCCCGTTTCTTTTTAAGATTTGCCCATCTGGTATTTTAATGTACGCCCCTTTTTCAGTGCCTACCGCGACTAAGTCTAGCTGAACATTCAGGTCTTTTAATAACGTCGGAATTCTTGCTTTATCTTCGTTATTTACATCGTCAGTGAAGATAATTAGATGCAATGGCAAGGTGCCATCCTTATTCAGCGACAATGCGGTCTGAATGCCGTGGCTCAAGTTACTGCCGTAAACCGGCATGATGATGGGGTCTAATGCTAAAAGAAAGTGAGTGATGGTTTCTCTGTCTTGGCTGAATGGACTAATGACAAAGCCTTCACCGGCAAAGGCGACCAAGGCGATGTCGCCTTCTTTGCTTTGTTCCAATATGTCTCGGATGGTTTGTTTTAATTGCGTTTGCCTATTGGGTTTTATGTCTGTGGCGTACATAGACAGTGATTGGTCGACAATCAAAACGGTTTTTTGAGTGTTCTCGAACATGGTTGTGGGTTTCTTTTCCCAACTGATGCCCGCTAAGCCAATCCAACATAAAGAGATTGCTACTAATCCGAGCCACATATTCAAGTGACCAGATGTGTTTTTGTAAACAAGATGTTGCAGTAATTTCTGGTCAACGACCTTATCTAGGGTGTTTTCTCCCGAGCGATTTGAGGTGAACAAGTAGGCCACTAACAAGGTCAACGGAATGCCTATAAGCCAATATGGTCGTTCGAAATGAATCAAGTCAAAAAGCATTATGTTCGACTCCTTTTGCGCCAATTACTATTGCGCAAAGTGAGTTGATAGCTTGCCAGAAGAGACAGACCAAAAAATGCCAAAGAGCCAAGTCCTAGCCAATGAAATAGGCTGGTAAGCGGTCGCTGCCAAATGTCTTCCGTCGGTGTTGGTTCTAACGCGTCGAGTGTGTGATAGATGGCTTGTAAATCCTCGGTGCTTTTTGCACGAAAATATTCACCGCCTGTTTGGGCCGCAATGTTTTTCAGGAGCGTTTCGTCTAAATCACTCGATGGGTTGATGGCTTTTGGGCCAAAGAAACTTTGTACAATCATACTGTCTGCGCCAATGCCAATGGTGTGAATCCGAACGTTTTGTGATGCAGCAAAGGTGGCAGCTTGTTGAGGTTGAACGCGTCCAGCGGTATTGGCGCCGTCCGTCATTAATATCAGCACTTTTTTGTCTGATGGCTTGTCTTCCAGTCGTTTGATGCCCAAGCCAATGGCATCGCCAATGGCGGTTTGCTCGCCAGCAAAGCCAATTTGAGTTTCTTGGACAAGTTGGTTGATGGTATTGGTGTCAAAGCTTAATGGTGCTTGAAGGTAGGCTTTACTACCAAAAACAATTACCCCAATACGATCCCCGCGGCGCTCTTTGATGAAGTTAGCCAGTACAGACTTAGCGGCTTCAAGGCGATTGGCAGGTTGGTTATCCAATGCCATGTCGGTAACTTGCATGCTGCCGGATAAATCCAATGCGATCAGTAGGTCGCGTCCAGATGGGGTGACTTTCGTT
The DNA here is from genome assembly GCF_000508165.1 of Marinomonas profundimaris. GTDB lineage: Bacteria > Pseudomonadota > Gammaproteobacteria > Pseudomonadales > Marinomonadaceae > Marinomonas > Marinomonas profundimaris. The sequence continues at coordinate 70,908 of NZ_AYOZ01000003.1, forward strand.
GGTTCGCCCAACCAGACGGGTTGGCATAGCGCAAATATTAATAAAAACCACGCGATGACGAGACAGGTGTTTCGTAGGGTGGGTTTTCTTGTCGCGACTTTTATGTCCTGATGATGGCGTAATTGATGGCTATTGCCCCACCATATGCCATCACCTTTTGCTTTGGTTCTGGGTAAAAAGTACATGATGAGAGGCAGAGGCAAAAGGACGAGAAGCCAAGGCCAAGATAATTCAAGCATGGTGTTTCCTTATCCAGTAGCGAGTGACCTTTAGCATTTCTGCACGCTGAGCTGCGGTTAATTCAATATGCTGTTGGTATATTCCATCCACAAAGTCTGCACCAAGAGAGGAAAAACGATGTTTTTTTGGCATGCTTTGGTCAATTTTTTCAAGCAGGGCGGAGCTGGGTAGGGCCGCCGTTTCGTGCTGCCCTTCACTGATAAGGCAGCGTCGAATCATTTCGTGGCACTGTAAAATGCACGCTTTAGCATCAAGCTCATGGGATGCTGTCGTTAATGCAGACAGTGCTTCTCGACGGTAAATGCGTTTTTTATGTCGTCTGTAGAAAAAGGCCAAAGCCCCGATGGCTAACATCAGGATGATGGCGAGCGCTAACCAAGTCCACCATGCTGGTGGCCACATTGGAATGGCTTGCGGTAATAGATACGCTTTGTTTGGTAAGTCAATTGTTGCCTGTGCAGGGGCCATCAGTGAATTGCTCCTTGCGACAATAAATAGCGTGCTATTTTTTCCGGTGATTCAGTGATGTCGAACAGTTGATGTTGAATGCCAAAGCTGGCGAGCTTTTGTCGCAGTTGTGCGTTTTGGTCGAAAAAATCTTTTTTTACCTGTTGCATGCTGTGCTTACTGATGGTGATTTGTTTTAGGCCGAGGTGGTCGGCCATCTGGTAGTGACCTGCCGGTAAGTTGTAAGTGTTACTGTCGAATATTTGTATCCAATAAACCCTGTTGTGTTTCGCGAGCTGCATCAGTGCGCTTTCTTCACTTTTGTCCCACGTTTGCTTGTCGGTCAGAATGATCACGTCTTTGTTGTGTGTTTTGCTGGTGAGCAGCGTGTTCGACCAAATGCTTGCGTGGTTACTTTCGCTGTTTCGGTGTTGCAGCTGTGAGGCCGATTTTAGTTTGCTGAGCAGGTTGGAAAGCGTACCTGACTTGTTGCTAGCGTGCGTTTCGTCACCGTAAGCTAAGCGATAAGACAATGTATCGCCTTGTTGTTTTGAGCGCCATGCAATGATGCCTGCTAGCTGAGTAAAGCGCGTAGAAATAAACGTATGGCGTGTGCCAAAATAGGCGCTGCTAGAAAGATCCAGCAGCATGAGTTGATGGTGGTCGTTTTCCTGAGCATAAAGGCGCGTGTGTGTTTGTCCTGTTCGAGCGGTCACGCGCCAATCGATGTGTCTTAAGTCATCGCTGGCTTGGTATGCACGCAATTCGAGCATTTCCATGCCGTGGCCTTTTTGCCGAGAGCGGCGCTCACCCGTATTTGATGCAAAGCGAGTGGCTTTTGGCGCGCGTCCTAAATGCTTAGCGTAATGCGCTAACAGAGCGAAATGGGCGTCATCCAACTCAGGGGAATCGGGAGATAATAATGGACTCATTGTACTAAGGTGCCTTGTATTGCTGTTCTTTGAATTAGCGGGCCTTGTTTTACAATGCCGGGACGTGGCTGATCAATCGCTTCAATAAATCGTCTACGGACAATCCTGCCGCTTGGGCTTCAAAGCTGGTGATGATTCGGTGTCGAAGCACAGGCAGCGCAATTTGACGTACATCATCTGGCGTCACAAAGTCTCTTCCGTTCAATAGCGCGTTGGCTCGCGCGCAACGATCGAGAGCAAGCGTTCCGCGTGGGCTGGCGCCGAACTCAATGAGGTTTGTTCCTTTCCCCGCTTCGCCTAAATAAAGCTCAGGTTGTCGTGTCGCCATGACAAGTTGCACAATGTATTGTTCGACACTTTCGGACATGTATAAGGACAGTGCTTTTTGCTGAAGCGCAAGAATATCACTGGGCTTGCATACTGGCTGTGGTTTGCTTGCGGCAGTTTTGTGTAGATCTTGTTGTCTTACGAGTCTTAATACATCCAATTCACTTGCGGCACTTGGGTAGCCAAGCGTGATTTTCATCATAAAGCGATCAAGCTGAGCTTCGGGTAATGGGTAAGTGCCTTCTTGCTCTATCGGGTTTTGTGTCGCAATGACAAAGAATAAGTCTGATAACGGGTAGCTGTGATTTCCCACTGTGACTTGTCTTTCGCCCATGGCTTCCAATAAGGCGGATTGAACTTTGGCTGGCGCGCGGTTGATTTCGTCGGCCAGTACGATGTCGTTCATGATGGGGCCAGGAATAAAGCTGAATTGCCCCGTTTCTTGTTGGTAAATGTCGGAGCCTGTTACGTCCCCTGGCAATAAATCTGGGGTAAATTGAATGCGTTGAAAGCGGCTGTCGATGGCGCTGGCAAGAGCTTTGGCGGCAGTCGTCTTCGCGATGCCTGGCGGCCCTTCTAGCAATACATGGCCATTGGCGATTAAAGCGACAAGTAATTCTTGAGTTAAGTCTGGTTGGCCGACAACGGCGCGATTTAGGTGTTCTTTTAATTGTTCAATTACAGCTACCATCGAACCTAGATTCCTTATACTTCTGTCAAATAAAGTGTCAACGCAATATAATAGTCCCCATCTTATCGGATTCAAATCTTTACGCACAGAGTGTTATCTGTAAGGGTAATGTAAGCACAGGAAAGAAAAATGGCAAAAGTTGTATTAAATGTGGCCTTACCCGCGTTTAAATATGAAGCGATGTATGCAGGTTCGGCGAAAAACCTCGTCGCGAGCAGTCTAGATGGGCGTAAAGTTCAGTTGCCTTTATCTGCCTTTCAACGTTTTGTGACACGCCAAGGCATTTATGGCGTGTTTGAAGTAGAATTTGATGACACGAATAAACTGATTGGCGTCACTCAAATTAGATAGCACCGCTCAGATAAAGTATTCACCAGACCTTAAAGCCTAGGAGCCTTAACTATGTACCAACTTGCTCGCTCGTTACTTTTCAAATTAGACCCAGAAGTGTCCCATGAATTGTCTCTGGATCTTCTTGCGGCAGGCAGTCGATTAGGCTTGAATAAAATTCTGGGTGGATTGCCATCCTCGAAACCGGTTGATGTGATGGGATTGCGCTTCCCCAATGCCGTTGGTTTAGCGGCAGGGTTGGATAAAAATGCAGATGCATTTGAAGCCTTAGGCGCGTTAGGGTTCGGTTTTGTTGAAGTAGGGACGGTGACGCCAAGAGGTCAAGCGGGTAATCCTAAGCCACGTCTGTTCCGTTTGCCTGAGCACGAAGCCATTATTAATCGTATGGGATTTAATAACAAAGGCGTCGATCACTTGGTTTCACGGATTAAGTCTCACCGCTATCCCGGTATATTGGGTGTGAACATTGGTAAGAATTTAACAACGTCAGTTGAAGATGCAGCGGCCGATTATTTGACGTGTTTGGAAACGGTTATTCCTTATGCCGATTATATTACGGCTAATATTAGCTCACCAAACACACCAGGTTTACGCAGTCTGCAATTTGGAGAGAGTTTGGCGCAACTTATTGCACCATTAGCAGAAGCGCGTGATCGGTATGAATCAGAGCATGGCAAGTACGTTCCGTTGGCCGTAAAAATTGCGCCAGATATGACGGATGACGAAATTAAAATGGTCGCTGATACACTGGTCGAACAAGGTGTGGATGGTATTATTGCCACCAATACAACCTTGTCTCGCGATGCGGTTGTGGGCCATCAATTTGAGAAAGAAGCGGGCGGGCTAAGTGGCGCGCCTGTTCGTGATGCATCGACGCATGTGGTTCGAGTATTGGCGGAACATTTGAATGACACGCTCCCAATTATTGGGGTGGGCGGTATTTCTAGTGGTGCGGATGCGGTTGAAAAATTGCAGGCTGGCGCAAGACTCGTACAAATTTATTCAGGCTTGATTTATCAAGGTCCAGAACTCATAAAAGAAGCGATAGCAAGTACAGATGCGTATTACCGAGAGCGTGATTTAGGCATTTAATACAATTGAATTGAAAACAAGGTGCCTAGTATTAGGCGTCTTGTCATGTAGGTGGGATGTAGTCTCACCTACTTTTTTATACCGCACATTCCTTGAAATTTAAAAAAGTAATTTAAAAATGAGCACGATATTACAGACAACAGATTCAGCAAGTCAGGTTTATTCATTAGAGATAACTTGTCCTCTTGGATTGGAAAATGTCTTAGAAAAAGAACTGCATGGTGAAGGCCTGACGAACACCCGTTTTGGTGAAGGGCAAGTGAAGCTAACGACGGACTTAGAAGGCATGTACAAAGCGTGCCTTTGGTCACGCGTGGCGACCCGAGTCATGTTGCCGATTGCCAATTTCAAAATCGATTCCGCCGATGATTTATACGACGCGGTAAGAGCGATTAATTGGTCCGAGCACATGTCAGCAACCGATACGATAGCGATCGATTGTCACGGTACAAACCATCATATACGTAATACTCAGTTTGGTGCGGTACGAGCGAAAGACGCCATCGCAGATTATTTTGTGGATTTATCTGGCGAGCGTCCTAGTGTTCAAAAAGAGCAGCCAGATGTACGTATTGCGTTACGCATTAAACGCGAAGTAGTGACTGTCAGTATCGATTTGTCTGGCGAAAGTATGCATCGTCGTGGTTATCGTCAACAAGGCAGCATGGCGCCATTGAAAGAAAACCTTGCGGCCGGTTTATTGTTACGAGCAGGTTGGGGAAGAGATTGCGGTTTGACGCAATTAATTGACCCTATGTGTGGCTCAGGAACGTTCTTAGTCGAAGCGGCGATGATGTCTTTGGACATTGCGCCGGGTTTAGGTCGTCAATACTGGGGGTTCAAAGGCTGGAAACAGCACGATCACCGTATGTGGCAACAGCTGATGGATTTTGCAAAAAACCGCAAAAAAGATCCCGTTGAATTGGGCTTGCGCTTTCAAGGCACAGACCGAGATCAAAGAGCCATTGCGGCTTCCCGTGAAAGCATTAAGCGTGCTGGATTGGTAGGTGTGATTGATGTGGCGATGACGCCGTTCCAAGAACATGAGTTTGACATTAACCAAGAACTGCCTGGGTTGGTGATTTGTAACCCACCTTATGGTGAACGTATCGGCGATGAAATGGCGCTGATCGCGTTATATCGCCAATTGGGCGAGTGGGTTGTCGGTCATGTTCGTGGTTGGCAGTTTATGATGTTGACCAGTAATGAGCATTTGGCTCGTCAAATCCCCGTTCGACCAGAAAAAAGCACGCGCGTTATTAACGGTGGCATAGAATGTCGAGCTTACCTTTTTCCTCTATTAGAACGCAGCATTAAAGAAGACGTTGTTGCGCAATCGGCTATGACGCCTGGCGCTCAAATGTTTGCCAACCGTCTTCAAAAAAATGCCAAGAAGATGAAAAAATGGGTCGATAAGAACAAGATTCAGTGTTACCGCGTCTACGACGCTGATATGCCTGAATACGCGGTGGCCATCGACGTGTATCAAGATTGGGCGCATGTTCAAGAGTATCAAGCGCCGAAAAGCGTTGACCCAGAAAAAGCCAAGCAGCGTTTGTTTGAAGTAATGTCGGCGATTCCAACGGCATTGAATATTTCTGAGTCGAATGTGATCTTGAAGCAACGTCAAAGACAGTCAGGCAAAGAGCAATACGAGAAATTTGATCAGACGAAACACGAAATGATCGTCGAAGAATACGGCTGTGACTTTATTGTGAATCTAAAAGACTACCTAGACACAGGTTTGTTTTTGGATCACCGACCAGTGCGTAAATTGATTCAAGACAAAGCCAATGGCAAACGATTCTTGAACCTGTTTTGTTATACCGCAACGGCGACCATTCATGCTGGTCAAGGCGGAGCGAGAAATTCCTTAAGTGTCGATATGTCGAATACTTACACGGAATGGGCGCGTCGTAACATTGAACTGAACGAGTTTTCTGAACTTCATCATCAAGTGGAGCGCGCAGACTGTATTGAATGGTTGAAGCAAAGTCGTGATACGTTTGATTTGATCTTCATGGATCCACCGACCTTTTCTAACTCGAAAAAAATGGCCGATGTGCTGGATATCCAGCGCGATCATGGCGACCTAGTTCGTTTGGCGATGGCGAGATTGGCAAAAGGCGGCGAGTTGATCTTTTCGAATAACTATCGTCGTTTCATTCTGGACGTGGATCTTGAGCAAGAGTTTGACGTGAAAAACATCACGCAAGAAACCTTCGATCCAGACTTTGATCGTAATAGCAAAATTCACCAGTGCTATATTATTAAGCACAAATCTTAGGCGTAAAGCGCGGATTAAGTTTTGTTTAAGTGACGTTTTTTGCGGGTTGAATTAACGATTCAACCCGCCGATTTTTAAAGGTTTATAAGTTTTACTATGAGAACAAAGACATTTCGACTTGTTATTAGCTGCCCAGATCGAGTGGGTATTGTCGCAGCGGTTAGTCAATTTTTGAATGAACGCCAAGGCTCTATTATTGAAGCCAGCCACCATACAGACATTGAGCAAAAGTGGTTCTTCATGCGCCATGATATTGACGCGGAAAGCCTAAACATTGATGTTGCGGCCTTTCGTGAAGAGTTTGCGCCAATTGCTGAAGAATTTAATATGCGTTGGTATGTTAATGACAGTGAAGATCGTCCTAAAGTAATACTGATGGCGACCAAAGAGTCTCATTGCCTTAATGACATTATGCATCGCTGGCACACAGGCGAATTGAACTGTGAAATTGTTGGAGTGATAGCGAACCATGAAGCACTTCGTTCCATGGTGGAATGGTATAAAATTCCATATCACTGCATCCCGGTTCCAAAAGAAAATAAAATGCCGGCCTTCCAAGAAATTGAAGCTTGCATTGATGATGCCAAAGCGGACACCATTGTATTGGCTCGATACATGCAAATTTTTCCTGAATACTTGTGTGAAAAATACCGTCATCGAGTCATTAACATTCACCACAGCTTCTTGCCTTCGTTTATTGGTGCTAAGCCTTATCATCAAGCGGCGGTTCGTGGCGTGAAATTGATTGGGGCAACCTGTCACTACGTGACAGCGGATTTAGACGCTGGACCGATCATTGAACAAGACGTGATTCGTGTACGTCACAGTCACGCAGCAGAAGACATGGTGCGCTTAGGAAAAGACATCGAAAAATTGGTGCTGTCTCGAGGTTTACGCTATCACTTAGAGGATCGAGTGCTTGTTCACGGCAATAAAACCGTGGTGTTCGCCGAATAAAGCGGCCGTTACTCAGTTCTTTTAAAAAGGGAAGGCTTGCGCCTTCCCTTTTTTGTGTCTGTTAGGTTTTTTGTCGTTTCTTATCTTTTTGTAATCTTAGGCCTCTAAAATTTTTGTTATGAAAAAAAGTGACTATAGTTAAGCTAACAAAAGCGATCCAAAAAAAGAGACGGCTAGGTGAGGTGGTTTATGAAACTCAAGTTAACGCCAACTCAAAACTTATGTGTTGGTTATTTAGAATCTGGTTTTAAGTTGATTCAGCTAGGTGAGCAGTTTTATTTTATAAAAGGAGAGCGTCGTCAGAAGGTGTTGCCAAAAACCTTAGACGCGTTGGTTAATCGAGGTGCGCTTGCTCATACGGAACATGGGCGATATATGTTGAGTGATGAGTTTATCGAGCATCGTAAACGGATGCGCGAAATGGTTGAACCGAAACCTGTTCACCATTAATGATTGTGTTCTTGGTCTCATTTGGGCCCCATGTCTTCTTTGCGGAAAATAATGGGGCTCTTTTTTATGTGCTGGCGTAATTATTCCCTCTTCTTTTGTCTTTTATCACCTTGCTCCAAGTCATATGCTAATTATTTCGTTTCTAGCTCTTTTTAATCACGATAATTGGCGCAGTGCGTTTGAGTTTATTGATAGTAATGCATACATTCTCAATTATGAGGATTATCACTAATGACTATGCGTAATCCGCCACATCTAGGGGAATTTATCTATGACGTGTATTTGAAGCCCGCTGCTTTAAGTTGTCGTTACCCTGTTAAGCAGTTGGATGCCGCTTCATCTTTATTAAGCCAAATTTTTAAAGATCGACCTTCATAAAAAATCGGAGTCTGTAGTGCTTTTCTTTTCAGAAACTCACAGACTCCAATTCTCCCAATTCTAACTCGTCCCACTTACTGCACTGACTTTGGTGTCTGTGTGAATAAATAACTCACCGCTTGTGCTAGTTTTGGGCTGGCGTGTCCGCTGCGTAGTAATGCCCATAGTGGTTGTTTGGCTTCTGGGTGTTGGCTTAGTTCGGCGGCGATTTGTTTGAAGGCAATATAGCCGTCTTCGCGGTGAGCCAGCTTTTCCATGATAATACGCAGTAGCTGCGGGTTTTGTCCTAACCAATGAGGGCACTTGGCGGCGAGGGCGGCGATGACGTGAAGGTCGTCGTCTTTGCATTCGGACAAACTGCCGAGCAAGCCAAACAGCGGTAATAATAGCGTGTCGTTTAAATCTGCTCGGGATAGGGCACGTAGATAACTTGCTTGTATTAATGGATCTTGTTCGGTTTGTAGTTGCGTAATAAGCGTGTTTTGAAGTGCGGCTGAAAGGTGCTCGTGTTCAAGGGCATGACACAGCGCGCTGATAACGGGTTTTGCCGCGTGCTGAACGGCGTTATTGATGAGGTCTTCGTACTTTTCTTCATCAACGTTGACGGCGATTTCTGCGATGCCTTGTAAACCTACGCTTTGCCAGCTTTCATTTTGGTCTGATAGATCGGACGCAAGATAGTGAGCCGCGGCATGAAAGTATTCTGATGGTGCTTGGTTTAGGTCTTTGCCAAGCTTGGCGTGAAGGCTTGCCATGCGCTCTTGGTCTGGCTTAAAAACATAAGGGTTGTCTTCCAGTGCTTCTGATAGGCCAGCTTCTTCGCCTTTGTGCAGGATTTTATCGACGATACTTTTAATGAAGTGATCTCGTGTTCCAAGATTCAAACAACCCGCTTCATCTAAAGGCAATTTTAGAAACCAAATAACACCTTGATCTGCCACATCTTCTTTTGTCGCATTTTTGCCTTTAAGTAGGCATGCTAACCACGCATGTTGACGAAATGGAAACGGGTAGGCTTGTTGCTTACGGTCGAATTGCACCGCCTGCTGTGGTGTTATTTTGGTGATGTTACGGCCTAAATCGTAATAGGTTACATCGCAACCGACCATGTCGAATAAGTCAGAAAGAGATTCAATATTGCTCATGATATAGTATTGGCTCATGTTGCCGATAAACGCGTTAATGTGCCGTTCTCGGTTTGCTTTTATGTGTGAGTTAAAGATGCGCTATCTTACCGTTTTTCGAAGGAGAAATCAGGTTGAAAAAAGCCTTTTCTGCCCATCATGTGTTGGCTGATTTATTGATGGACTTGCAAATGGCATTGCAAGATTGTGGTGTTTGGGAGTGCGATGTTCCTACTCAATCCGCGTTGCAAAGTGTGGCACCTTTTTGCATTGATACGATGACTTTTGGGCAATGGTTAAGGTTTGTGATGATGGAACGATTTAAAACAATGTTGGAAACCGGCTCACCACTCCCTGCCAATTGTCATATTTCCCCGATGGCGGAAGACGCTTTTAAAGGGCTAGAGCCTGTAAAAGTCGCTTGTATCGTGGATTGTTTGAATCGTATTGATCAGCACTTAGGTAATCTCGCTTGATGTTAAAAAGTGTGAAAAATCCATTGGTAAAAGATCTTTGCTGGTTGGTGGAGGGGCATTATATTGAGCAAGATTTTGATCTTAAGCCGCATTGGCTGCCAGATCTTGAAGTGAAACTGCTTGCATTAGAGCATGACCCTACGCCAATCATAGACGCTATGTCAGCGTGTAAATCGCACTTTCTTGGTAGTTACTTCGAAACGCTATTTTCCTTTGCTATCGAACATTTGTCCGATTTAACGATTTGCTTAGAACACGTACAAATTGAAAAAGAAGGCAGAACGTTGGGCGAAGTAGACATGTTGGTGGAGACTCCGCATGGGGAGCTTCATCAATTTGAAATAGCGATTAAGTTTTATTTAGAAAGGCCGGACCTTTACCCTAACCATTGGATTGGACCGAATAAAAACGACAGTTTGTTGAAAAAAGTGTCGAGAGCCAAAGAGCACCAATTGCAAATATTACAAACGCCAGAAGGAAAAGAAGTCATTGATAATGTGGCAAACGGTCGAATACCACATGCCAATTTGATGATTTTTGGTCGTTTGTATTCCGTTTTGGCATGCATTGAAAGTATCAATGATTGGCTTGAAAATTCTGAGCGAGGCGGCTGGATTCGGGCGTCTGACCTGCCTTTGTTGATGCCTTATTTTTCCTATTTTCTTATCTTACAAAAGCCTCATTGGATGGCTTCTCCCAATTTAAATGATAATTTTTCTTTCATTTCTCCTCAATCTGCCTACAATCTCGTAGGTCATTTCCTACGCGACGATCGTCCTAGACACGTTTTTTTATGCCGGACGCTTGATGACATTAATACGACAAAACGCACTGTATTTATTGTTCCTGATTCGTGGTGAGAGGTTAGACAGAATCTAATACCAAAATGCATCGAATATATTTTAGTAGTATTAAATATAAATGACCGATTTAACAAAATTACTTCAGTGCAAAATGCCGTTAGCTGCTTGGATTATAGATGTAGAGCATTCTAGCGTGCCATGGTGCAATGACGCCGCAGAGCAGCTATTGGTTGATTCTCTTGGCGAAATTCACTCTGGCCGGCGGATTATAAGCGATACATTAAAAGAACGATTGTCGCTTTGTTTAGGGGCTGTAGAGGAAGGAAAGACATTAGCGTTTAATTGGCCATTTATATCTAAGAATGGTACCCGTTACAACTGTACTGGTTCCGTTATTTCATTGGGCGATGAACGCAAAGGTTTGTCTGTTGAAGCCCGCCCCGTTGTTCTCCCTAGCGCTCCCCAACATGATCAAGACGCCGGACTTCTACGGCAATTTAAAACCTTATCTTTTGTTATATTCGATATGGATTGTGTTTGTGTCGAATCGAGTGATGCGTTTAAAACCCATTTTGGCGACATCCGCCATGTACGAGACCTATTCGCAGTGTCTGGTGCCGCAAACAGCTTTATTAGCCGTATATCTAAACAAGAAAACCTGTCTCAGGAAATCATGTTGTCTGCGCTAGATGGTGTGCGTTGGCATCGAATCGAAGTGTCTAAAAATGCCTTAACCAATAAAATCTATTTACTGGCTCATGACATCCAAGAAGAAAGGGATCATGAAGTTGCTTTGTATCGTCTTAATAACTACGACAGCCTTACCAATTTACCCAATCGAAATTTATTGTATCAGCAGTTAGAAAGTGCCTTGATCAATGCGCGCAAACGCCAACGAGAGTTTGGCATATTGTATTTGGATTTGGATGGCTTCAAGGTCATTAATGATAATTTTGGACACCGAGTAGGTGATGAGCTTATTCAAAGAGTGGCTGAGCGCATAAAAGCCAGTATTCCATCGGGCGCTTGCTTGTACCGTTTGGGCGGCGATGAGTTTGTGGTCGTGCTGGAAAACACACACGCTATTGAAGAGCTGGAAAATATTGCGACCAGCATTATGCAAAATGCGAGCAATACATACCCTGTGGCAAAAATGGAAATGATGATCACCGCGAGTATCGGCATTGCCAGTTACCCGTCGCACGCGGATGATGTTGATAATTTGTTGAAAAATGCCGATGCTGCCATGTATCGAGCAAAGTCGACCGGCCATAACCTGTATTTTGTGTATGAAAATAAAATGGCCGATAACATCAATGCTCACCTGACCTTAGGTGGCGGCTTACGTAAAGCCATTGATGAGGAAGAGTTCGTTCTTCATTATCAGCCTAAGATACGCCTTCCTGACGAAGCGGTTGTTGGTGCAGAGGCGTTGATTCGATGGCTTCATCCAGAACTCGGGATGATCAGTCCAGATCAATTTATCCCTTTAGCGGAAGAGAGCGGTCTGATTCTTCCTCTTGGCGAGTGGGTTATTCGTAGGGCATGTCGTCAATTGCAAGCGTGGCGAGAGGCCGGCTACCCACCTATTAAATTATCAGTCAACTTGTCCAGTCGGCAATTCATGCAAGCTGATTTAGTGGATATGGTTCAGCGTATCTTGCAAGAAACGGGTGTAGACTCTGAATATTTAGAACTGGAATTGACGGAAAGCATGTTGATGGCGGACGCTCAGCAATCCATTGAAAAGCTACATGGGTTCCGAAAGCTAGGGCTGACATTGTCCATTGATGATTTTGGAACAGGCTACTCCTCACTGGCGTATTTAAAGAAATTTCCGATTCAAACATTAAAAATTGATCGATCCTTCATCCACGATTTAGGCTTAGACAGCGACAATGACGCCATTGTTAAAGCCACGGTTGCGATGGCGAACAGTCTGAATTTAAAAGTGATAGCAGAAGGGGTCGAAAGTCGTGCTCAGGTGGATGTTTTGAACAGTTACAAATGCCAAGAAGTACAAGGGTATTTATTCTCTAAACCCCTTTGCAGTCACGAGTTTGCACTCTACATGGATACGCATGGCTTTAGTAACTTAAGTGCTTCAATAGAAGCAGATTACGTATAAAATTGGCGTTATAATTTTCAGGATTTGTCTGTTCAGTTTTTGAATTTTTAATGTTTTGCTGTTTATTAGTGGGTTATCCTACCGCTTCAAGTGAAAATTAATAAACTATGGGTACATTGTGTCGACACTCGAAAACCTTTCTTGTCCGATAGACGCCACACCACTAAGCCGTGATGAACGAAGCCTGAAGTGTGAACATGGGCATGTCTATGATCTCGCTAAAACGGGTTATATCAACCTTCTTCCTGTGCAAAATAAACGTTCCAAAGACCCTGGTGACAGTAAAGAAATGGTGGCTGCAAGGCAGGCTTTTTTAAACCAGCAGCATTACTTTCCGATCGTGAACAAAATCCTATCGTCTTGGCCAAAAAGTGATTTGGTGAATGGCACTAGAATTTTAGATGCTGGGTGTGGTGAAGGGTATTACCTTAATGCCATTGGTGGCGCTTTGGCGGAACAAAACATTGCCATGGAACGCACCGGTTTAGATATTTCTAAATGGGCCATTACAGCCGCGAGCAAACGTGATAAAAGCGTGAGTTGGTTGGTTGGCAGTAATGCCAGTTTACCGGTTCCCAATGCGCGTTTTGACGCGATTTTGTGTTTGTTTGGTTTTCCTATCTTTAGTGAGTTCTCACGCGTACTGAGTGACAAGGGTTTACTATTGCTGGTGGAATCGGGGCCTGATCATCTGATTGAATTGCGTAAAATACTGTACCCCTCTATTCATGATTACAAACAAACGTTTTCTGAAGGTATGGCGCATTTTGACTTGGTGTCCGAGCAGTCAGAAACCTATCGTTTCACGTTAAACTCGCAAACAGAAATTCAACAATTATTGACGATGACACCTCATATTCATAAAGCGTCTTACGATGGCCGTGAAGCGGTTAAACAACTTGAATCTATCAATCTTACCGCAGACATTAAGCTCCGCTGGTATCGAAAAACTAAGGTAGTAGATTATGTCTAATAATTTAGATGAACTTTTTAGTAAAAATAGAGAGTGGGCAGCCAAGGTTACCGAAGAGGATCCTGAGTTCTTTTCTACGTTATCCAAACAGCAAATGCCGGAATATCTTTGGATAGGCTGTGCTGATAGCCGGGTTCCAGCCAATCAGATCGTCGACCTGTTACCTGGTGAAGTGTTTGTGCACCGTAATATTGCAAATGTGGTGGTTCATACTGACTTGAATTGTTTGTCGGTTATTCAGTTCGCCGTCGATGTGTTGAAAGTTAAGCATATTATGGTGGTTGGGCATTATGGTTGTGGCGGTATCAAAGCGGCCATGGGGACGGAAGAGCACGGCATGATCGACAACTGGTTACGCCATATTAAAGATGTTTATCGATTGCATCGAAAAGAAATTGATGCGATTGACGATGAGCACGCTCGCTTTGATCGTATGTGTGAACTAAATGTGGTCGAGCAAGTGGCGAACGTTTGTCAAAGCAGTATTGTTCAAAACGCATGGCGAATAGGGCAAGAGTTGCATGTCCATGGCTGGTGTTACAGCTTGGGAAATGGTCATATCAAAGATTTAGACGTGACCGTGTCCAACGCAGAAGAATCCGCAGAAAGATTGAATAATATGTAGTGTATTGTTGATCGGATCACGGTATAAAAACAAAAAAACGAACTCAAAGTTCGTTTTTTTGTTTTTATAGAATGCGTAAACAATTATAGGTTGTTATTTTCAGCAATCGTTTTTGCACAACCTGCGATGGTTGATCTCAGCCAAATATGCCCCGGGTCATGTTGCAGCAAAGGGCTCCAGAGCATTTTCAGTTCTACCGGCGGAATGTCGAATGGCGGAGGCATAACAACGACGCGTTTGTTGTCTTCCATCAGTCTGGTCGCCAATGAAGGCAGTGTGGCAATAAGGCCCAGCTGTTCTGTTGCTCGCATGGCAACGTTGTAGTTTCTGGTAAACAAACGGATATTACGTTTGAACCCCAAATCCGCTAATGAACCATCGACCCAACCTAATTTTTGAACTTCCTCAGGCTGAATACCCACGCCAACACCAAACCCAGTTTTACTGACCCAAACATGTGGTGAGGCAAGGTAGGTTTCTAGGGAAAAGTTTCTCGCAATTTCTGAGTCCGCAGGCACCAAGCAAGAAAAATGGTCAACCCAAACAGATTTTTGATGAAATGACTGTGGCAAGGTCTCAAATCGGTTAATGACCAAATCGACTTTGCCTTTTTCAACGTCATGAAAGCTCACGTCGCTTGGGTTCATGACGTCTAAAATGACGTTAGGCGCTTCATTTTGAAGCTTCTTCATTAAAGGTGGGATCAATGTGGCTTCAGCGTAATCACTCGCCATAATGCGAAATACACGTGAGCTGGATTCGGCTTCGAAATTCTGTCCCAAATGGAGGACTTCATCCACCGATTGAAGAATGACTTGAACGCGCGGCTGTAATTGAATGGCCAAGGCAGTCGGCATCATACCTTCACTGGTTCTCACCAGTAATGGATCATGAAATAGATCTCGTAAACGACGTAATCCGTTACTCATCGCAGGCTGGGTAATACCAAGTTGATTGGCGGCGTGGGTAACGTTTTGCTCCCGTAATAAGGAGTCTAGGTAACGAAGTAAATTGAGATCTATTTTGTCTAACTGCATAAAGGAAGAGGCCCGTGTCCACTAGCGTAGGGCCTGCATCATACTTCATTTCCCCTCTGATTAGAATGTTTCCTCAGAGAGAGTAAGGTATTAAGCCAGTTTAGAAAGTTGCTCTATCACTTCATAGCAAGCGCCCATGGTGTGGTAGTCGGTTTTTCCAGCGGGACTTTTGCAATCATCAAGGGCTTTGTTTTCTTGAGTCAAAATGCGAAACCAAGCGCCATATTGGTGATCAATCATATGAGTCCAGCTGTATTGCCAAATTTGTTGGTACTTATCCCAATATTGACTTTCATTTGTTGTGAGCGCCAAAAGTGCCGCAGTGGCAAACGTTTCGGCTTGAACCCAAAAGTACTTATCGCCATCACAAATATTTCCTTCAGGGTCATAGCCATAGCAAAGTCCGCCATTGGTGTTGTCCCAAGACTTATCCCACGCTGCGTCAAACAGTTTTTTAGCGGTAGGAACAAGCCATTCAATAGGGGAGCGCTGATGAATAAGGAGTAGAAGTTTTGCCCATTCGGTCTGGTGTCCGGGTTGGAAACCCCACGGACGGAATAGGTGTTTTGGGTCTTCTTTGTTGTAATCCCAATCGACTTGCCAATCGGTTGTGTAATGTTCCCAGATTTCACCACCCGCTAGAGACGCTTGGCGTAAACAAATATGTTTGGCAAGTAGTGTTGCTCGTTCGAGGTAATGCACTTCTTGAGTAGCATCGTAGGCCGCCAGAAGGGCTTCGCAGCTGTGCATGTTGGCATTTTGGCCACGATAATTAGATACATCTTGCCAGTCGCCTGAAATTTCGTCTTTGTACAAGCCAAACTCGCTATCCCAAAAATGCAGCTCCATAAGATCGAAGGTTTCTTTTATCCAAGGTTTGGCTTCTTCCACGCCGGCTTTATAAGCCGTGGCGTAGGCGAGTAAGACAAACGCAAGTCCGTAGCAGTGGTTGGTTTCGTCAAGGTTTTGGTCTTTATTTAATAGCCAGACATAGCCACCATTGTCGCGACGATGACGTTCTCTCAAATAACGAAGACCATGTCTTGTTGCCTCTAGATAGGCTGGTTTATTGTCTGTTTGAGCGGGTTCAGCTTGATAGGCTTTTGCATAATTAAAAATGAAACGTGTGCTGCTAACAAGGTGACGTGTGTCTGTGTCATAAATCTCGCCATTGTCTTTGAAAAATTGGAAAAATCCCCCTGCCTTATCAATGCAATGTGGGTGATAAAACGCCATGGTGGATTGAATGTGTTGGTTTAAAAAAAGGGCAGATTGGAACTCGGGAAAAACAGGCATAATGTCGTCCTTTGTGTATGACTTTACGATCTGAAAGAAAGCAATACGTCTTTTATTTTAAAGGGGCTTTTGTTTATTGGTTTGGTATTTTGTGCGCGTTATCTCATCTTAATGGGTTATATTATTAAATCAATTAGATTTATTAAATCTCAGTGGTTAGTTTACGGGCTTCAAATGAGAGTAGGGTTGTATGAAATCGTCAGGTAGTACTTCTGAGCAAAGTCGTGTTTATAACGAACGGATAATTCTTCACTTGGTTCGACAGTTCCCAGAAATCTCTCGGGTGAGTATTGCCGAAAGGACGGGCTTGAGCGCTCAGACTATTTCCGTCATTACTTCTTCTTTACTTGAGCGACAATTACTCACCATTACGGGGAAGGTCAAAGGTCGCCGTGGGCAACCCTCTATTAAGCTGAGCATTAATCATAAAGGTGCTTACGGGTTGGGCATTAATGTCGACCGAGATCATATCAGTGCCGCGCTGCTGGACTTCAGTGGCGCTTGCGTCCTTCAGTTGGAGCGAATGGTGTCGTTTCCCTCTGAACATTTGGCTAAGGGTATCGCTCAAGAACTGATTGAAGAAGTCAAAACGACCTTAGGCTCGGAGTGGAGCCGAGTGGAAGGCATTGGTCTGGCTCGACCAGATTATATGGACTCTTGGCTGGAAACCTTAGTCACTGATTCGGAACAAAGGGAAAATTTAGCAGAACTTAAAGCGGCGCTAGAATATTGGCAGTCGGATGCTTTTGAAACCTGGCTAACCGAACTAACGGGCGTGACCTGTTTTTGTGAAAATGACGCTGTGGCCGCAGCAACCAGTGAATTGTTGTTGGCATCAGACTCTCCTAAACGCCACTTTTTTTACCTCTTTGTGAGTACTGCATGCGGTGGAAGTTTGGTTGCCAATGGGGAATGTTATTTTGGTGCGCACGGCAAAGCAGGCAGTTTTGGTTTGATCCCAACCGCGACAGGAAAACATGGTAAATGGATTCTAGAAGCCTTGTCTCTGTCCTCGTTGCGACGATTTTTCATGGCCAATCAAGTGGCTTGGCCAGCAACAGAAGATGCTTGGCAGCAGGCTCAGTACACCATGCTCATTGATCAATGGACCCAAGATGTCGCAGTTGAAGTGACGCCCGCGTTGGCGTCGGTGATTGCTTTATATGATCCAGAAGCCGTGCTTATTGGGGGGCGCTTACCTGCCCCTGTTCTCTCCGCGTTGATTTCCGCTATGGAAAACACGTTAAGCTCACACAGTATGTTGCCTTTGCCAGCTATTCGAGTGGCGCAAACAGGCTATACCGCCGGAGTATTAGGTGCCGCAGTATTGCCCTTGTATGAAACCTTTGCACCACAGCAAAACCTACTACTATTAAGTTCCAAAGAAAGATAACGCGGACCTTTTTTAAGGTTAACAACGAGTGAGACAAGATGAGATTAGAAATACAGTGCGAAGATAGAATCGGCATGGTACATGAGATTCTCGATTTATTTACATCGCACCAAATTGATATGCGCTTGGTAGAAATAGACAGTAAACAGCGCTGTATCTATTGCGGATTTCTGGATATACCTTTTTCGTTGTTGCAGCGTTTGTTGGCTGAGATTCGTCGATTAGACAGTGTTGAAGACGTGAAAACAGTCATGTTCACACCGTTTGAACGAGAACATAATGCACTTTATACCTTATTAGAAACTCTACCAGACGGTGTTATTTCGGTTGACCTTAAGGGCTACATTACCATGGTGACGGAGCTGGCGGCTGAAGACTTGAATGTTCCGGTTGCCGATTTATTGCATAAACCTTTGCAGCAGTTTATTAAGGGTATCAGCTTTTCAAAAGACGTTTGGGCAAACCCAAAGGTCGGAATGAGCAAGCGAATCCGCATTCGTAATAAAACCTTGTTATTGGAAATGAAACCCATTTTAGTGTCCGATGACGATGGCCTAGAAAACCCAGCAGGAACGGTCATCTATTTAAAATCTGAACTGCGTTTGAACCGCCAAGCTGCAAGTTTGAAACAAGCCCCCGACGCCGAAAACCATTTAGAACTCTATTTCCAGTCTGCTGTAAGACAAAGTCAAACGATGAAACGAACCTTAACCGAAGCAAAAGCGTTTGCAGAGGTTGCCATGCCGTTGCTTGTGCAGGGCGAAGTTGGCACAGGGAAGCGGGATTTCATCGAAGCGCTGTTCCAATATTGGCATAAGCGCCAAGCGGATCAAGACGCTCAGCTGGTAATACGCCATGCTCGAGATTTAACATGTGACGATATTGCGGCGTTAGACACCCAGTCTGGTTGGTTTGTAATTACAGATATTGAATATCTGCAAGAGTCTGTGCAAGTTAGCTTGTCCAATTGGCTGACTCGACAACCGATCGTGGCAACCAGTTTTGATGCCAGTGTGCGTTTGATCAGTCTTTCTTCTTTAAGCAGAAAACAGTTGTCCGATGGGGTAACGTTAAATAAAAGCCTGTATTTTTCGTTGGCCACATTGCAGCTTGCAATGCCATCACTGAGAGAGCGTAAAGAAGACATTGAAGGCTTGGTTCAGCAAATTATTATGGCGCAATCGGAGCGTTATCGGTTACCCGTGCCTACAGTATCAAAAGGGGCGCTGACTAAATTGGCTTTGTATGATTGGCCTGGTAATTTGAAAGAATTACAAAACATTTGCCTTCAAGCCTTGTTGGCCGTGAAAGGAAAAGAGTGGGCAGCAGATGATTTGGTGTTGCCTGAGACCTGTACCTTGACAGGTCTTACATTAATCAATGAGTCATTGGATGTTACTGTGAAACACTGGGAGGCCGAGCTTCTAAAGCAGTTGTACCCAAATTTTCCAAGTACAAGGCGTTTAGCAAAAGCGGTTGGCATGAGCCACAGTGCGATCGCGAACAAGCTAAAAGAATACGGTATTAGTACGAAATTGCCAGATTGATAACAAATCAATCTGGCAAACGGTGTTTAATAGAATGGCTTAGTAGGGACGGTTACGGCGAGGAGCAGGGCGTCGCATTTTTTCTTCACGCTCAATTTTAATCGGCTGAAGCTTTGTTTTAGGTTGCGTCGCTTGTTTCTGGATATTGGTTACCAAGAAAGCAATTGCAGCACACGCGGCAACGAACAATAAAAATTCAAACATGGCATTTCTCCAAACTAGTTATTCTTATCACAATCATGAGCCATTATGATCACTGGGTAAAGGCGGTTATGTAGTCTTTTAGTTAATGGAGGGTGATAAAGAGAAATCAACCCCCTTGCATTCAGTGTCACAAGTTATATCTTTTTCTCAGGTATCTTGCCACGCCATCTTCATCGTGATGACCAATGATATCGGTTGCGGCTTCTTTTACATGACGTAGTGCATTGTCGGTTGCAAACGCTTCATCGGAGGCGGAAAACATAGACAAATCATTGTCTCCGTCTCCAAACACCACTAGCGTTTCGGCACCAATTTCTTCTTTTAGTTCCATCAGTGCAGAACCTTTACACACATTGCTGTGATGAATGTCTAACCAAAACGCGTCTGGATGATAAATGCCACCACCCGAGTACGCAGTTAAATGGCTGTGTTCTTGGCTGTCTTTGATGATGTTATCAATCAACTCTGGTCGACCCATGGCGCTGATGTTGGTGATTTTCGCGTTTTGAGTCAGCTCGGTAAGAGGGTGAAGGCTCATGTTTTTATGGTTGCCTAACTCGTTGGCAATGTGATCGCTTAAGTGACCAGAAAGTGGAGCGTGGTAGACCTGATGTGAGCCATCTTCTCCTAAGCAAAAAATGAAAGGAGTGACTTCGTTTTCTTCAAAGGAAGGCAGCAATTCAGAAATGTGGCTTTGGGACAGTAGGTTTCTGTGGCGATATTGGTTTTGCTGGGGGTCCCACCATTCGACGCCATTTTTAAAAATTTGCCAGTTGGGAAATTGATGCCCTTCAATGCAAGGCATGGCCGCAAAATGGGTTCGTCCTGTGGCGACAGTATAGAAGATACCCGCTGACTTTAAGCGCTCAAGTGTGTCGAGCGTGTAATCCGAAAGACGTTGATGTCGGTTAAGTAGGGTTCCATCCAGATCAAATGCCACTAATTCCATAACCACCTCATGCGTAATGTGTTTGGCACTATCGCACTTTATCAGTGGGAAATTCAACTGTTAACGAGGGTAAATAATATTCAGAGAATAGGGCGCAGAAAACAGAGGGTGTTGGGCCGCAAAACCACGCAAGCGATGATAGCGGCCCTAAGTATCAGTTTTTATTCACTAAAGCCGTTGAAGAGAAAGCAATGCCCGACCAACCATTTTTAATAAATTGGCGAATATTCTGATGGTCTGTGGCATCCAGATTTTCTAGTACATCAACACGATAGAAATTTCCAAATAAATGCAACGTTTCTGCATCGGTTAGTTGATGAATCGATGCAAATGAGAAAATTTTGCAGGAGCCATTGTTTTCATTTATCGCATTCTGTTGCTCGCCATTTGTAAAAGCGACGGGTGTGAAATCGTACTCGCGTTCAATAACATCAATAACTTCCTTGAATTGGACGTTTTCTGGCGTTTGTTTGATCTTTTCAATCAGTGTTTGTGTGCTTAACATTAGGGCTCCATAGTGTTGATTGTTATTAAGATTCGGTGTCTGTTGTGGGGTTTGCGTAGTGCACAGTGACTTTGAAAATGACAAAGGCAATGATGCCGCACGTGGCGATGGTTATCAGCATAGGGACAAACGTGTCGTTATGAAAAATACTTACGACAGCACCACCTAACGCGCCGAAAGCAAAGCGAGAAGTGCCCGCTAAGGCGGCGACACTGCCATTGTGATTGCCCGCATTTTTTAGTGCGCCTGCCATAAAGCCACTGCCGAGTATGCCCATTGGCCCCATAAATAACATGCTGGTAATAATGATAAAGAAGAGCGGAGGGCGCTCAAAAAAACTCACGAAGATCATTAATATCGACGCTACTAATGGAACGTAAATCGCATATTTAGACAGCAACTCTGTGCCGATTTTTTCAACGTAGCGACCATTAATGGTTGACGCTAGCATCATAGAAATAACATTAAGTCCCACCAAGAAACCAAAGTTAGCCGGGTCAACGCCATAAATTTCAATATAGACATAAGAAGAGCCCGTAATGAAACTCATCATACCCGCGAAATAAAACGCGGAGGCGGCGACATAACCCAACACGGATGGATTTTTAATCAAGATTCCATAGTTACGAGAAGCGTTGATAAATGAAAACGGGGTGCGTTGTTCCGGAGGCAGCGTTTCAGGAATCGTGCGTAAAAATAAAACCATGGCGATAATGGCTAATATGCCTAAGAAAACAAAAATATAATGCCAGCTTAGAATGGTCAAAATGGCCCCGCCAAGAATCGGTGCGGCTAAAGGCGCAAGCGCCATCACCAGCATGATCATCGACATGGTTTTAGCAAATTGATTTATCGACATGCCATCTTTCACAAGAGCGGGAACGCACACGGCCACAGCGGCACCGCCAAAGGCTTGAACGGCTCGGCCGACGAGTAACATTTCATAGCTTTGTGCGATGGCACATATCAAACTACCAATGGCAAAAACACCCAGACCACCAACGACGACTTTTCGGCGTCCTATGGCGTCTGAAATTGGACCAAAGACAATCTGTAGAAAAGCAAACACCAACAAATACAAACTTAACGTCATTTGTATCAGGCTAATATCGGTCTCTAAGCTTTTAGATATGGTTGGAATACTGGGTAGATAAGCGTCAATGGCCAGCGGTGTTAGTCCAGACAGAAGGCCGAGAACTAAAATAATGGGGAAAGTCAGTTTCATATAATGGCTTTATTTATGGATGAATCGGTTGTTTGCAACAAAGTTGAAGCATATTTGTACGCGAACTGAATTATAATGGGTTTGTTTATTGTCAGCGGCTCTAATTGTGCAAACACTAAGTAAAGCGCATTGCGATGCATTTTGAAAGGCGGTTCTTTTCTGGTTTTCAATTATGTAACGTGCTTCAATTTTGCCTCTTTGCTAAAACAATGATGGATCTGTGTCATTTACCGCTACATCACTCTATTTTCTCGTTTTGTTCTATTTTCTGAGCAGCATCAATTTTAGGGTCCAATAAGGAATATTATGTTACGTTTTTTTGAAAAATGGGTGTCGGCTTATCCTGATATCGACGCAATACAATCCCCTAAAACATTGCTCGCTTTTTGTCGCTACTACTCGAAAGGCGTAGAGCTGCCGCTGTTAATTATGTCGATCTTAACCGCGACCATCGCGATTCTAGAAGTGACCTTGTTCAGTTTCATGGGGCAGCTGGTTGATTGGTTGATTAACAAAAATCCAGACACCTTCTTTGCAGAAGAGGGTTCACACCTAATGTGGATGTCTTTGATGATTCTCGTGGCAATGCCATTGGTGACGTTTTTGCATTCAGCTATTATTCATCAAACCTTGCTTGGTAATTATCCAATGCGGATTCGATGGTTGTCTCATCATTATATTTTGCGTCAAAGCATGTCTTTCTTTCAGGATGAATTTGCGGGGCGTATTTCCACCAAGGTCATGCAAACTTCGCTCGCAGTTCGTGAAACCGTGATGAAATTGCTCGATGTATTGGTTTATATCGGCGTGTACTTTGTTTCCATGGTTGTGTTGATCGGCAATGCAGACTATCGCTTGATGATTCCAATGCTAACTTGGTTGGTTTGTTATGTGTTGTTACAGCTTTATTTCGTACCGAAACTGAAAAAAATATCCGCCGAACAAGCCGACGCTCGCTCGACCATGACCGGCCGAGTGGTCGACAGCTACAGTAACATCACGACGGTGAAACTTTTTTCACATCATGAACGTGAAGTGGAATACGCGAAAGACGGCATGGATGGCTTTTTACAAACGGTTTATAGGCAAATGCGTTTGGTTACCTTGCTCAACGTAGGTGTGCAATCGTGTAACTACATATTGACGTTTTCAATTGCCGCCTTATCTATTTGGTTGTGGACAGACAGTGTTATTAGCGTGGGCGCGATTGCCATTGCAGTCAGTTTGGCACTTCGCTTAAATGGCATGGCCCAATGGATTATGTGGGAAGTGAGTGCGCTGTTTGAAAACATTGGTATGGTCAATGACGGTATGAAAACCCTATCGCGACCTATTGAAATAGAAGATTCAAAAGACGCACCGGCATTATTGGTTCCGCACGGGAAAATTGAATATGACGCGGTTAATTTCCATTATGGAAAACAAGATAACAAGGTGATTGAAAATCTTGTACTGTCTATTAAAGCGGGCGAAAAAGTAGGATTAGTTGGTCGCTCTGGTGCAGGTAAATCGACCATAGTGAACTTGCTGATGCGCTTTCACGATATCGAATCCGGCCACATTCGCATTGATGGGCAAGACATTCGAGACGTTAAACAAGATTCGATACGCGCTCAAATCGGCATGGTGACGCAAGACACGTCTTTGTTACACCGAACAGTACGTGAGAATTTATTATACGGTCGACCAGACGCAACCGAAGCCGAAATGATTGCCGCGGCGAAGCAAGCGGAAGCGCATGATTTCATTCAAACGCTTACCGACCCATTTGGTAATGTCGGTTATGACGCCATGGTCGGAGAGCGCGGTATCAAATTATCTGGCGGCCAACGACAGCGTATTGCGATTGCACGTGTGTTGTTGAAAGATGCGCCATTGTTGATATTGGACGAGGCAACCTCGGCGCTGGATTCGGAAGTGGAAGCGGCCATTCAAGACAGCTTATACAAGTTGATGCAAGGCAAAACCGTGATTGCGATTGCTCACCGATTATCGACCATTGCCGCAATGGATCGCTTGATCGTATTGGACAAAGGCAACATCGTCGAGCAAGGCAGCCATGAAGAACTGATTAAACACGCTGGGATTTATGCGTCACTTTGGACTCATCAAACGGGCGGTTTTTTGGCCGCAGATATTGATCCTGACGATCCTAAAAGTGAGGCTTAATATTGGTTTATAGTGTCTTGAAGCGACCGTGAGCCAATAACGGATGTATTTTAATTTTCCATGCGGAGACGTTCTATGACGTATTTTTTGTTGTTCTTGGCCATATTGGCTGAAGTGATCGCAACGACGGCATTAAAAGCCTCGGACTCTTTCGCTAAATTAGGGCCAAGTGTGGTGTTAGTGATTGGTTATGCGGTGTCTTTTTACCTATTAACCATTGTCATGAGATCGATGCCTACTGGCGTAACATACGCAATTTGGTCGGGCTTAGGTATCGTGTTAATTTCGCTGTTTGGGTACTTTTTTGCCAATGAGAAACTCGACTTGGCGGCGTGTTTAGGCATGTCCTTGATCGTGGCGGGTGTTGTGGTCATTAATGTATTTTCTGACACGGTCAGTCATTAGTAGCTCGCGGTTAACGCTGTAATATAAAAAAACGCGCCATTTGAAATGAGCGCGTTTTTTTATTCTGTTTTTAGCCATTACGAAATGGATTTGACTCGTCCTCTCTTATTTGCAAGCCAGACAAACTGATAAGGCATCAGTGTAACTTTCCCTAAATGGTCTTCATACACCTGTTCTGATACTAGATCAGTCCAATCGTCTGTCGCAATCAGGTTCAGTTCTGACAAGTTAAAACTCTGTGGCTGATCGGTCATGTTGTACACCGCAAACAAGCTTTGTCTTCTGTCTAGGCTTTGGCGCCAGAACGCAAACAGGTTTTCGCCCATGTGCAAAATGTATTGCGTGGCGTTGGGGTGAAACGCCGGTTGCGCTCGGCGAATTTGGGTTAATTTAGTGACGCTTTGAAAGACCTTTTGATGATGAGTGGGTGTATTCAATGCGTGTTCTAAGTCTTCCATGTCCCAAATGTGGCGGTTAATCGAGCGAAAATGACCTGTGTTATTGACGCGATCCAAATCGTTTTCTGTGCCAAACAAACTATGGATATAAAAGGCAGGCACGCCTTCCAGCGCCATCATAACCCCGGCGGCACAAAGAAAGCGGGCGAATTGCCACTGGTCTGGACCGTGCTGAGCGGACCCTGACAGCGCATTCCAAAGACTGATGTTGATCTCGTAAGGCTTAGCCTCGCCTTCCGGTGTGGTGCGAGAGCTTATCTTGCCGCCAAACCGCTTCATCGTATTAATGAGCGTTTCCAATTCCCACTCCGACAGCAGGCCTTCTGTTGGTCGTAAACCAATGCCATCATGCGACGCAAGGAAATTCAAATACGTGGTGCCTTGCTGTGCGGGCGGCATGCTCATGAGCCATTGTTTCAAATGGCTACCGTTGCCAGTCACAAGGCTGTTAATAAGCAAAGGCGGTAACGAAAAGTTGTAGATCAAATGCGCTTCGTTGGCGTTACCAAAGTAGGTTAGATTTTCCTGATTTGGTATGTTGGTTTCTGTGATGATGACGGACTCAGGCGCGTAATGTTCAATCATCAAGCGTAATAAACGGATCATTTCATGGGTTTGCGGTAGGTTAATGCAATTGGTACCGGGGATTTTCCATAAAAACGCCACCGCGTCTAAGCGAAACCAACGGATGCCTTTTTCTAAATACAAATGAATGATGCGTAGAAACTCCAGCAGCACTTCTGGCTTTTCAAAATTCAAATCGACTTGGTCATGACTAAACGTGCACCAAACATGTTTTTCGCCGTTTTTGGTTTGCACTTCTCGCAGCAGTGGAGACGTTCTTGGGCGAACAACGGCGCTTAAATCTGCACTCGGATCGGCTTCATAAAAAAAGTCTGCACCAGGGTGAACACCCGCTTTGAAGTTTTCAAACCATAGGCTTCGGCTCGAGCAATGGTTAATGACCAAATCGCCCATGACTTTGAAATCTTTTGATAAATTGGCGACGTGATCCCATTTTCCGCATGAAGGATTCACCGTGGTGTAATCCATCACACTGAAGCCATCGTCTGAACTGTAAGGAAAAAAAGGCAGCAAGTGAACGGCGGAAATGCAATCGGATAGTTTGCTTTTAACAAACTGGTGCAATGTTTCCAAGGGCGCTTCGTCTTTCCTGCGTAACGTATCCGCGTACGTAATCAGCATGATGTCGGATTGATCCCACAAGTTTTTGTGGGGTTGGGGTGACTCGGTTGCCGGATCTAGATGAAAGGTGGCCAAGCATTTTTCCGACAATACCTTATTGTCTAAGGTGGGGTAAATGACTTGTAAATGAGCAATCAATCGTTGTTCTAGATGCGACAAAGGAGCATTTTCCATGTTTACCTGCCTGTCTTTTAAATCAATGGGTGAAAATCAACGCGTTGGTGTGTTTATCAACGTCCTGTTATTTAGGGCCGAATTCAGCCATGTCTAATTCAACCGCTTGCGCCAGCTGAGTCATGACACCTGGAAAGGCGCTCAACACGCGGTTCCAGCTCGGAATAAAAGGCGTTTCCATTGGGTTTTCTAAATACTGATTACCGGCTTTCATGATGTTGCCTGCAAAGAGCTCTACCGCTTGCTCTTCTGAGTGAACATCAAGTTTAAGTCCATTGATTTCGGCATCGTTACGATACGTTTCAATAAAATCTAGAGCGACTCGGTAATAGGTCGCTTTGATGGTCCGGAATGTTTCTTGGTTGAAAATCGTACCATTGGTGGCCAGTTTGCGAAAGATGGCTTTGGTGATATCGATCGACATTTTAGACAAACCGCCATCGTCATTGTCGGCTGATAAGTCTTGGTGTTTGTGGTCGTAAATGTCAGCGATATCGACCTGACACAAACGGTTGGTTGAATAGTTGCGGTACATTTCACTTAACACGCCAATTTCCAAGCCCCAATCGCTAGGAATGCGTAAGTCTGTCATGACATCGCGACGGAAAGAAAACTCCCCTGCCAGTGGATAGCGATAGCTGTCTAGATAATCTAAATAGTCTAAATGACCAAAGACTTTTTTTAATGAATACAATAATGGGGTGACCAATAATCGACTGACGCGGCCGTTCATTTTCCCATTCGCCGCGCGAGCATAAAAGCCTTTGCAGAATTCGTAGTTAAAGTTCGGGTTGGCAACAGGGTAAATAAGGCGTGCGAGCAACTCTCTGTCGTAAGTGACAATGTCGCAATCGTGCATGGCGATGGATTCGGCTTTGCCAGCGGCAAGGTTGTAACCCATACAAAACCAGACGTTTCGGCCTTTGCCTGGGTCGGAAGGCGAAAGGTGTTCGCCTTTCAATACGCCATCGATCGCTCTTAATCGTGGACCGTCGTTCCATAACACTTTGTAATTTTGCGGAAGGACACTGAAAAATTCGAGCGCATGGCGATATTGGTCTTCTGTTGCTCTGTCCAATCCAATGATAATCTCAGACAGATACGGCACTTCTTGTAAGTGTTTAATGATATTGGGCATGGCGTCTGTTTCTAATTCAGAATACAGGCAAGGAAGAATCAGAGACATTGGGCGTGTTTTAGAAAATTCACACAGCTCTTTTTCCATTTCTTCTAACGGGCGGTGCGCCAGATTGTGAAGTGTGGTGATGATACCGTTTTGATGAAAGTCGCCCATGATAAATCTCCTAAATATTGTTATAAAAATATGGATGGTTCGTGTTGTTTTCTCTTGTTAGTGTTACAAAATGCCTTGTTTGTTTAAGATCAAATTAATGGACTGTGCCCAGCCTTCTGGGCCATAAGCGTCACTTAGCCAAGCATCGCTTCGATTTGGGATTTCTGGCGGAGCGTGCACTGGTGAACGGATCACCACGGGAATGTCGGCTTGACTTAACATGCCGACGTCGTTTTCGCCGTCGCCCAGTGCCACGGTAATAACGTCTTCATTTTGCTGGGCATACACTTCTTTTAGCCACAGCATGGCGTTTGCCTTGTCGCAGTGCTTGCCCATTAGGTGGGAAAAACGACCGCCTTTTTGAATTTGAACATCAAATTGATCGAGGTGATTGCGGAATGCCGTCAGTGCAAGGTTGGAATCTGTCCACACCATTGGCTCGGTGAATTCTCGTTGCATGGCTTGTTTTGCATTGGTTTCGCTTAAGCCCGTTATGGCCATTAATTCTTGCCATGTCATGTTGCTAAAACGTTTAAAGGTGTAGTTGTCTTGTTGACCGTCGGTGAGTTGGATCAAACGGGCGCGCTTTGGCCCAAACGACTTAAGCCAATAATCACCGCAATCTTCCAGCGTTTCATCGATTGGAAGCGCAAGGTGTTTGGGAATGTAAACGGCGGAGCCATTTTCAACGATAAAAGGGTCTTGGTGATTGAGTTCTTTTCGAAGGGGGATTAACTCACTAAAAGTCTTGCTGGTGTTGATGATGCAAGGAATAGAAAAGGTCTTTAGCGAGAGTAAAGCAGACTGAGCCGCGTCGAAGCGGTAGGTGTGATGGTCAAGTAAGGTGCCATCTAAATCTGTGAATACTAAAAGGCTTGTCATGTAGATTCCATTTTTAGGCCCATCATACGTTGCTGGTGGGCGTTAGTATTAAGCTTGCAAATCTGGTGCCAGTGCGCAAAAGTACGTCTTTCTTAACGAGGTACCAGCCTAAGGTTAACTGGGCTGTAGAACAAATTGATGACAAGTTTGCTACGTTTATATGTCTTTATCCTTCTTGCTTTGTTTGCCTTCGCAGCCAATTCGGTTCTGTGCCGTCTCGCGCTTGCAGACGGCTTAATTGACCCTGCAGACTTTACAATATGGCGCTTATTGAGCGGCGCAGTAACCTTGGCGTTACTCTGTCTATTGAATGGCTGGAAAGGAAAAGACCTGTCGATGAAAGTGATCTGGCAAGAAGGTAGCTGGTTGTCGGCGATGTCATTGTTTGTTTACGCTTTGGGATTTTCTTATGCCTACGTCACATTGGAAACGGGCATGGGAGCCTTGATACTTTTTGGCGCTGTTCAGCTTACATTGGTCGTGATGGCAGTGAGGGCAGGTCAACAACTGATTTGGTTGGAATGGCTAGGATTGACCATAGCCTTTGCAGGCTTTGTTTATTTGGTACTGCCGACCTTGTCATCGCCTTCTTTATTGGGCTTTGTGTTAATGACACTAGCGGGCGTGGCGTGGGGCTTGTACACATGGAGAGGCAAAATCTCGGCTAAGCCTTTGTTTGCAACCACGTCTAACTTCGTGCGAACCATTCCGTTGTTACTGATGGCGTTGCTTATTATTCATTTCTATAACGATGAACCACAGAGCGCACAACGTGAAGGCATTTTTCTGGCCGTCACTTCCGGCGCCATTATGTCTGGGTTAGGTTATGCCATCTGGTACGCCGTTCTGCCTTATCTTAGTGCTTCTATAGCGGCTGTTTTACAGCTCTTGGTTCCCATCATCGCCACCGTTGGAGGCGTTATTTTTGCCAATGAATCCATCACTTTACATCTTATAATTGCAACGTTAAGCGTTCTGGGTGGCGTGTTACTCGTTATTATGGCAAGAAAACGAGCCTCTAAAAACGCCTAGTTTTGGTGCGCTTTTGTCTTGGCGCGCCATAATCGACTAATTTATTGAGTGATATTTGGTCGTTTTTGCCCGACAACATAAACATTCCCTCCCCTTATGTCTTTCAAGGGGAGGGCTAGGGAGGGGGTGTCACTTTGGCTCTTGGGGTTAGCCTTACTCCACATCAACCTGAATAAGTTATTGATTTAACATTTTTTGTAGGTCACGGCTTTAGCCCGACAACGTAATTATTCCCTCCCCTTATGTCTTTCAAGGGGAGGGCGAGGGAGGGGTTATTACTTTGGCTCTTCAGGGCTTTGATCCTGATTTCCGCTGGAGATGCGAGCAAACCAAACACCACCGCTCGACACTGCCGTTTGACCTCGCTCTTAGTGTTTGTCTTGTTCATATCAATCACCTCATTTAGCCCGACAACGTAAACATTCCCTCCCCTTATGTCTTTCAAGGGGAGGGCTAGGGAGGGGGTGTCACTTTGGCTCTTGGGGTTAGCCTTACTCCACATCAACCTGAATAAGTTATTGATTTAACATTTTTTGTAGGTGGGGCTTTGATTCCGACTTTCGCTGGAGATGTGAGCAAACCAAACACCACCGCTCGACACTGCCGTTTGACCTCGCTCTTAGTGTTTGTCTTGTTCATATCAATCACCTCATTTAGCCCGACAACGTAAACATTCCCTCCCCTTATGTCGTTCAAGGGGAGGGCGGGGGAGGGGCTATTACTTTGGCTCTTCGGGGCGATGATTCCTCCCCTTATATCTTCCAAGGGGAGGGCGAGGGAGGGGTTATTACTTTGTCTCTTCGGGGCTTTGACTCAGGCTTTCGCTGGAGATGCGAGCAAGCCAAACACCATCGCTCGACACTGTCGCTTGACCTCGCTCTTGGTGTTCGCCTTGTTCATATCAATCACCTCATTTAGCCCGACAACGTAATTATTCCCTCCCCTTATGTCTTTCAAGGGGAGGGCTAGGGAGGGGTTATTACTTTGGCTCCTCGGGGTTTTGACCCTGATTTCCGCTGGAGATGCGAGCAAGCCAAACACCACCGTTCGACACTGCCGTTTGACCTCGCTCTTGGTATTTGTCTTACTCCACATCAACCACCCTATTGAAAGGTAGGTAGCGGCTTTAGCCCGACAACGTAATATTTAGTTAGGCATAAATACATTGCCTTGAAAACAGATCAGGTCATAAAGTCTGATGGAATCGCTTGCCTTGCTGGTCAAATCACGCTACAAAAGAGCAAATAAAGAACCAACATAGCGGTTACCAAAGACCATCTGAAGCGGCATCGTCCAAACAGGCTTTGGTGTTTAGCGAGTTATATAACAGGGAAGTCCTATCATGAAAAAAGCAAATCCCCTATATAGACAACGCTGCCGGTAAACAGTGGGTTATAGCCGAAACTACACTGCTGTATAACCCTTAATTGTTATGTATATGGAGATCTAAGTGAATAAGAAGGAAGCCGAAGAACTAAGTGTTCTATTAATGCAAGTTTCAGGAAAGCTCGACCAAAGCGTGCGTTTCGTTATGGATAAGGATACAAAAGAAAATTTTGAATCTTATAGATCAAATGCAGGGAAAGTTATGGGAGAAATTTTCTTAGAGATGCTACAGCCTTTATGGGAACGTTATCCTGAGCTTAGGCCAAAAGAAATGGATGGAATCTACGAGGTAAATCCTCAAATACACGAACCACATTTTTATAAACCAGATGAAAATTCATAACAAGCAAATGAAAAATCGCCTTAATTTTCATCTGACCCCAAAAGATATGCATTTTTGCGCGTTTGTACTGGCAGCAAGTCAGAAAGTCTTTTAGTATCAATCAACAACATAAAACCCAGCCCATATAACGCGCTGTGAATAAATGTGTAAACCCGCATGCTCGGATTTCCAATTAACCATCCTGTGGAAAAATTTAAAAAGTGCCATAGAATCAATTTTTTATAGGGATTTATATGGAAATTAAAAACAGTGTAGATGCGCATGCGCACTATTAAAATGTTAGCTTCTTAAGCGTTTCATCATAGAATGGAGTCAATATGAACGATTTTACACCACCCCCATTAACTGATGAGGACGTAATTTTAAACTCTAAATTAGAGCACTTATACAACCATGAGTTTAGTGATGGACGATTTTTTCAAGTTATATTCTCCGATGAAGATGAAACTCATATAAAATTAGCGGCAAGAACTTGTCTTAAGGTTGTTTACCTCAAAGAAAAAGATGATATTGAGGGGTTTGAAATAATTAAAGTTGTTTCAAATAAAGAAAAAGAACGGGTAAAATTATCTAAATTTAATTTGGAACAACTAACTTGCTTCTTAGAGTTTATCAAAGAGCTAAACTTCAAAGATGTTACTAAACGTCGTATATCTTTGGCTGATGATGAATTAAGTGTTTTAGATTCTGAAACTAAAGCCAAGATAGCTACACTTCTATCAGGAGAGGACGGTAGTGATGTAGTGTACGAATTATTGGATAATGGCTTAATTACCAATCAAGATCTTGTAAATACAGGCTATAGAAAACATCAATTAGAAGTATTTGATTCACTACTAAATAGAAACGGTTTAGCTTATTATAAAATTCAAATAGGTAAACCAAATACAAAAGATGAAACAGCTTGGCAGCATTTTTTTCAAGCCAACGAGTGGATCTTTGGTTACGGTTTAGATTATAGGTTCCAAGGAATTCTCCAGAAAGAATTTCATGCATCAACATCTAATGCAGCAGGTAAAGAAGAGGTTATTGCTGACTTTCTTTTAGGTGATAAAAAATTCACTACATTTGTTGAATTAAAATTACCCAATACTGAGCTTTTCAATAAGTCTAAAAATAGATCTAATTGTTGGAGCCTGTCTAACTGCTTAATAGATGCTTTTTCACAGATCCTAGAACAAAAAGCTAGTGGTCAAATTAAAATTGAAACTAGTAAGGAGTTTATTGGTGACAATTACGAAGAAATAACGCAACATTCATACGATTCAAAAACTATTTTATTAATGGGCTCGTGGTCTCAAATTGATAATGATCCCACTGGTATCAAGCGGATTAAAGAGAAAACCTTAGAGTTATTTCGCAGAGATTCTAGAAACGTAGAGTTAGTCACTTATGATGAGCTTTATGAAAGAGCAAGATTTATTGTTCATAACGAGAACCATTCAAAACGAAGCTAACAAGCTGTTAAAAAAGGACAAAAAACAGTTGGCTTTTGCTCCTTCGTCGCTAATTTTAGCCAACTATTTTTTGCCTGTTAACAGGGCGTTATATTTACAAGGAAGTATCGAGTTGAATATCAAAGATCAAATTACAGAAAAATTAAATAAAGCAAAACAATGGATTGCTAATACTAAAAAAAAGTATCTAAATTTTTTCTATGCGTTAATTTTTTCTTACATAGCATTGTTTTTTACTATTTACTTACAGTTCCCTAAATCCCTAGTACTGATTGTACTTATATTGACTTTAATAATTCCTTTTGCAATGGTTCTTATGATTCTTACAGAAAACTATATTTACCAAACATTAAAGAAAAGCATGTGGGGAAAAGGCGTTTTATCTGTAATTGTCGCCGTATATAGTGCTTTGGCATATATTTGGGCGTCAGGTGAGGTGAACAGTATATTCTTAGAAGCACCAGGGATTTTCCCATGGACTATAACAATTCTTACAGTAGTTCACTTTTTTAAAAATGTAGTTATTGGTGTTATGGGTAGCTACTTCATATTTCTTTTACTTTATGTAAGTATCTGGGTAGTCGATGCTTTGATCCTCAGTTACACGAATTTACTAGATTTTACTAAAAGAGCTTTGTCAGGAATACTTCTTATTATTGGTGTAGGTTTAACTATCGGATCTGCAAGTTTTGTTACACTACAAAGTAATATATTGGCAAGTAACGTAGCTGTATATGCGGACTTTAATCTACATCACACTTGCCAAGGGGATAATTTTTCAAATATTGACGGCGTAGTGTTTTTACCTCAAGGAAAGGTATTGATTGCAAAGCCTTTAAAGCCAATAGGTTGGTCCTTTGAAAAAGTGCAATGTGTAATGTAAATATAACAAGTCATTTCAGCAGGACAAAAAACAGCTGGTTTTTGCTCGTGCCTCGCTTATTTTAACCAGCTATTTTATTGCCTCTGAACGCGACGTTACCCTCACAGGAAAACCCAATGACCAAGGCTGTCACAGACCGTTTCGCTGAGTACCCAGAAAACGTTCGTATTCGTTTAGAAGAGTTGCGAGGTTTGGTTTTTCTGGTTGCTTCTGACTTGGCGTTGGGCGAGGTGGAAGAGTCTTTAAAATGGGGTGAACCCAGTTACAGTGTTACAACAGGTAGTCCGATCAGGATGGATTGGAAGCTAAAATCTCCTAATGATTACGGCCTTTTCTTCCATTGCCAAACCAAGTTAGTCGATACATTCCGCGAATTGTATGGCGAAGTGTTGGATTTTCAGGGAAACAGGGCCATCGTTTTGTCATTGT
Organism: Marinomonas profundimaris; assembly: GCF_000508165.1. Lineage (GTDB taxonomy): Bacteria > Pseudomonadota > Gammaproteobacteria > Pseudomonadales > Marinomonadaceae > Marinomonas > Marinomonas profundimaris. Next base: position 105,463 of record NZ_AYOZ01000003.1, read on the forward strand.
CTAAGCCATTGCCCGAAGCCGCTGTAAAGCACTGTATCGAGTTGGCGTTAACCTATCAACAACGGAAAAATTTGCCCTTGCTTGGCTGTTAAACAAAACGACAAAGCATAAAAAAACGGACGCCATTTTATGGTGTCCGTTTTTTATTGTGAGATCTATAAATGATTACGCTTCTGGGAAGTACTCAGACAAGGCAACATACGCGGTGGTAAAGGCGCCTTCTTGAAATGCGCGTAAGCCCGTTGCTTTGAATGGAATCGGCATTGGGTTGTGCTGCAATATCTCTTTGGATTTTGCGCCGCTGAACAAGTCAACTTGAACCGTATCGATCAATTGAATCGCGGCTTCGATTTTAAAGCCGACAGAACCGCCAGCAAATTTGCCTTTTGTTGGGCGTTCACGAATGGCCACTTTTTTGACCTTGTAGTCTTCAAACAGCTTTTTAAGCAGAAACTGGAATTTACGCACGCTTTCTGTGTCGGTGGAATTGCTCAACGTGTGGCGTATTTGGCGACAGTCGGTGATTTGGAAAAGTCCGTCTTCTTTAGACAGAAGGCACAGAATAACTTCGCTGCCTTTGATTTCGATACCGCAAGTAATCATAAATAGATCCTGAATAGGGTGGTTTCGCGCATTATGGCACAGTTAATGGCGATCTTGCAGAGTAAAAAATACTGGTTGAGTGAGATGAAACGAGTCAGATCTAAGGCGAAAGTAATTGCTTGTGGTGGATTACACTCTTTTGGTTTTGCTGACTCTTATTTTTGATAGGGATATTGTACTATTTCAAGATATTATTTTGTTAATTTTCAAAACACGACATTTTCTACTGCAAAAGTATAAAAATATACTTTTTATCGTGAAGGTGTTTATTTTAACTCTGACTAACGTAGGCTGCATAAAATGACCGCTTCATCGCCAATGGGTATTCCTCGCCCCCAGGTGAAAACTCTAGACGAAATCCTTCCACACGAACCTTTATTGATGATGGGAGCCGGACCTGTGCCGATTCCTGAGCGAGTGGCCAAAGCCAACTCGATTGTCATTAATCATTTGGGTGGTGTTATGGCACAGGTCATTGATCAAGTGAAATCAATGGCGCGTTATGTGTTCCAAACAGAATCTAAATGGGTACTGGGTGTAGCGGGACCGGCCTCGGCCGCGATGGAGATGGCGGTTGCGAATTTACTGCAACCGGGCGAGCGAATTTTATGCATCAACAATGGTTTCTTTAGTCATCGCATGGCAGAAATGGCGATTCGAGTGGGGGCAGATGTGCACGAATTGCACGTTGGTGTTCATGAGGCCGCAGACCCAGAGCGTGTTCGCAAAGCCATTGAAGAAACGCGTCCTAAAGTACTGACATTGGTACAAGGTGAAACGTCGAATACTGTGTTTAATCACACGTTGGAAGACATCACCAAAATCGCAAAATCCTATGGCTGTTTAGTGGTGGTGGACGCGGTTTGTACGCTGAGTACCATGCCATTGAAAATGGATGAGTGGCAAGTGGACGTTGTGATTACGGGCGGGCAAAAAGGCTTGTCGTCGATTCCTGGCGTGTCGTTGTTGGTGTTTTCAAACGAAGCGTGGGCCGCGGTTAAAAGCCGTACTCAACCGACGGCGCAATGGTGTTTTGATGCACAACTGGCAGAAAACTTCTGGCACAAAGATGGCTATCATTATACAGCACCGGTTTCTGGCATCATGGCGTTGCATGAGGCGTTAAAGTTGGTTTGTGATGAAACATTGGAAAATCGTTTTGCGCGCCATTTACGTTGCTCTAAAGCGTTGCAATCAGGCATAGAAGGAATGGGGCTGTCGCTCTTTATTCCACCGGCGTCTCGGTTAAACTCGGTTGTCGGTATTAATATTCCTGAAGGGCTAACGGCGGGTCAAATTTGTCGTCATATATCCGATGTGTATCGAGTTGAGATTGCGGGTTCATTTGGTCAGCCGATTGTTCGTATCGGACAAATGGGTGAGCAATGCCGTGAACATAACTTGTTCCGTACTTTACATGCCTTTGGCAGCACTATGCGCGACTTGGGCGTGAAAGTGGATCAACCCAACGGTATGGCGGAAATGGAGTCTTATTTGCAGCGTGTGCCTCGTACGCTTTATCAAGTGGCGTAACTTAACGGCTTAAATGCTTTTAACACATAAGACAATGATTAAATGCCCTCGGTTTTCTTTGAATCCAAGGGTATTTTTTTGTTTTTTAAATTTAGGCGTGGCATCAAGCTCGCAAAAAGAGCCCCTGCTGTAATCAACAAACACGCGATGATCTGTCCTGTGCTGAGTTGGGCGTCGGTAAACAGTCCAAGCCAGGCGGTAGAAAGCGCTGGCGCGGTATAAGACAGCACGCCGAGCAAAGACAAATTGCCTTTCTTAACGCCAAAATCCCAACAGAAAAACGCCACACCGACAGGGCCAAGCCCTAATCCGAGAATGGCAATCCATGTGGTTAATGGAAACGACCATTGTGGTGTTTCGAGCGCAAGATGCGATGCGCCTGCTAATAAAGTGGTCATGATGCAATACCAAAGTACCGCACTGGAAGGAACTGCTTGGAAGCGTCGATTAGCCACCGAATAACTCGACCAAATGAAGGCGCAGGCGAAGGCCGCAGCGTATCCAGTCCAATGAAGGTTTGAGCTGTCGATATCAATACTTTGTCCTTTCGATTGCAGCATGATGCCTGTTCCCAAAAAGGCAATCATCGCGCCAACTAAATGCGTCCAAGAGAGCGTGTTTCCCTTCGCCATTCCCGCCATTAAGACAATCAATAAAGGCCAAAGGTAAGCGATAAGGCCAGCTTCTACCGGTGGCGCATGTTGAAACGCGTAAAAGTAACAGAAGTGGTAAAAATAAAACCCCAAGCCCCCCATGAGAATCGCGCGTATTGGCGTTTTTTTCCAAGACGTTCTGAGCTCGCCCTTGATGAGATACACCAAAAAAAACAAAAGGCTGGCGACACCAAAAGTGAGTGTCAAAAGCAGTAGGGGGGGCACAAGACTCGCTTGTGTTGTGAAAAGGGCAAGGACGCTCCATAGAAAAATAGCCATTGTGCCAATCAGTGTGGCTTGCGGATTATTTACAGTCATCTTGTTGTTTCCTAAAAGCTGTTCTAGTCTGTTTAAGCGCCAGAGTACCTTGCTGGGTGATGAAAAACATTGTCAAAAATGCGTGACTTTCTTTGTCAGAAAGACGTGATTGATGAATGGAAATTGATCAGTTTAATGAGGTTAACGGCTTTTTTTATCGCAAATAAGTAAGAAAAGTTGACGGTGACAGGGTAGTGACAGGTTTGACAGGTAAGGTCTAGCGACTCAAGTTTACTGAAATTCTTTATTTCAGAGCTTGATTGGCTAACAACAAAAAAAATAATCAAGCAGGAGATAACCATGCTTAAAACCATTTCTTTGAAGTCTGTTCTTATTTCAAGTGCCGCAGCACTAACTATTGCTGGACAGGCTTACGCCTTCGAACCAGCTCGCAGTGCAGAATGTATCGCACCAGCTAACCCAGGCGGTGGTTGGGATTTTACTTGCCGTAGCGTAGGTAAAGTATTGGTAGATCAAAAATATTTCTCAGGTAACGTTCAAACTGTCAACATGCCAGGCGCTGGTGGCGGTGTTGCTTTTGCTCACACCGTGAGTAAACGTGACAGTGACGATAGCTTATTGGTTGCGGCTAGTACGGCAACAACGACTCGTCTAGCGCAAGGCCAATTCCCAGGTATGAATTCTGACCAAGTTAAATGGGTTGGTACATTGGGCGCTGACTACGGCATCATCGCGGTAGGCAAAGATTCAAAATACACGTCTCTTACTCAAGTGATCGAAGCCCTTAAGAAAGACCCAGGCGCGGTTAAATTCGCCGGTGGTAGTGCTTCTGGTGGTTGGGATCATTTGAAAGTATTGATGACAGCACAAAAAGCCCACGTTGAAAAATTGCCAAAAATTCGTTACCTAGCGTTCAGCGGTGGTTCTGAAGCATTGGTTCAAGTTGTTGGCGGTCACGTAGATGCGTTTACTGGTGACATTTCTGAAGTGAAAGGTTTCATGGATTCTGGTGATCTACGCGTTCTAGCGGTTCTTTCTGAACAGCGCCTACCAGCACCATTTGATTCCATTCCAACAGCAATGGAACAAGGTATCGATTCTGTCGCACCTAACTGGCGTGGATTTTACGTACCAGGTAATGCAAGTGCCGATTCTTACGATTGGTGGGTAAAAACAATGAATGAGTTGTACACAACTCAAGAATGGAAAGACATCATGACTAAAAATGGTTTAATGCCATTCCACAAGTCTGGTGCTGACTTCACTCAATTCGTTAAGAACCAAACACTTGATATCAAAATCTTGTCTCAAGATATCGGTCTAATTAAATAACCTCAGACCGCTTTTTGGAGGGGACATTTGTTCTAAAACAGTGCCCCTCCTGTTTTCGATTTACTTCACCCTTATGATTCACTGACACGGAGCAGAGACATGCGTATTAACGATCGTGTGTTTGGCATGCTGATGCTGATCCTTGCCGTAGTATATGGCTGGGAAGCAACAAAATTCCCCATTCCTTTTGGCGGGCACGAAAGTGTCGGACCTGAAACTTTTCCTATTATGCTTTCTCTCATTTTAGGCATTAGTTCTATTTATTTGATTGTTCGCCCCGATCCAGACGAGAAATGGGCGCCAGTTGCGATGTTGATTGAACTAAGTGTTGTTGTTCTTTCGATGCTGGCTTTTGCATGGGCGATTGAACCGCTTGGTTTCATGCCTGCAGCGGCATTGGTTGTTAGCTTTTTAAGTTGGCGTATGGGAGCAAGCATTGCGAAGAGTCTTATCACCGGTGTGACAAGTTCTGTTGTGATCTTCTTCCTTTTCAATAATGTGCTAGAACTAGCACTGCCTCTAGGTCTATTGGAGTTTTAATATGGATACTATGAGCTTGTTAATGCAAGGCTTTTCGGTCGCGTTAACGCCGGAAAGTATTATGTTTGCGGTTATCGGTGCTATTTTAGGTACCCTAATCGGCGCTCTGCCAGGTCTTGGCCCTGCAAACGGTGTGGCTATATTGATTCCCTTGGCATTCAGCCTTGGTTTGTCGCCAACTTCTTCTCTAATTCTATTAACGTCTGTGTATGCAGGCGCTATGTACGGCGGTCGTATTTCCTCTATCCTGTTGAACATTCCAGGTGACGAGCCTGCCATGATGACCTGTTTAGATGGTTATCCAATGGCATTGAAAGGAAAGGCGGCAGAAGCCTTAGCCATTTCTGCGATTGCTTCTTTCATTGGTAGTTTGATTGCAACCATTGGCCTAGTAATTTTGGCTCCGATTTTGGCGAAATTTGCACTGAAATTTGGTCCTGCTGAATACTTCGCCTTGTTTGCACTTGCTTTCGCTACCTTGGGCGGTATTACAGGCAAAAACCAATTTAAAACATTAATGGCCGCTGCGATTGGTCTGATGATCGCGACAGTGGGTATCGATATTTCAACGGGCGTACAACGTTTTACGTACAACACGCTTGAATTGTTTGAAGGTGTCGATTTCATTATTGCGATAGTGGGTTTATTTGCCATCAGTGAATTGTTGTTCTTTTTAGAACGTCACGCAGGTGACGGTCTTAAACAAGTAGCCATTAATAAACTGAAACTAACGCCAAAAGACATTATTAAAGTGCTTCCTGCGTCTTTCCGTGGTGCCGTATTGGGTTTCGTTGCTGGTGTATTGCCAGGCGCGGGTGCTTCTTTGGGTAGCTTTATTAGTTACACATTGGAAAAACGTGTATCGGATAAAGATGGCACATTTGGTAAAGGCGACCCACGTGGTGTTGCCGCGCCGGAAGCGGGTAACAACGGTGCGGCGTCTGGTGCGCTTGTTCCAATGTTAACGCTGGGTGTACCAGGAAGTGGTACAACTGCAGTGCTATTGGCAATGTTGATCTCGTTGAATATCTCTCCGGGTCCAATGCTGTTCCAACAGAACGCTGATTTAGTATGGGGTGTTATTGCAGCGATGTTCGTTGGTAACTTGGTCTTGTTGCTTTTGAACATTCCAATGGTTGGTATCTTCGTTAAATTGCTGAGCATTCCACCAAAATACTTAATGCCAGTGGTGACTTTGATTGCTTCGGTTGGCATTTATTCTGTCAGCCACAGTGCATTGGATTTGTACTTCATGGTTGGTTTTGGTGTGTTGGGTTATATCTTCCGTAAGATCGATATTCCATTAGTGCCTATCATTTTGGGTATGTTGCTTGGGCCAGAAATGGAGAAAAGTCTTCGTCACGCATTGGTACTTTCTGATGGTGATTGGATGGCTCTTTTCAACAGTGGATTGAGCATAGGCCTTTGGTCTGTCGCTGTTCTTGGTTTGGTTCTACCTGTCATTGTTGGCCCGATTGTTCGCGCTAAGATGAGAAAATCAAAAGAAGCTGTTAAAGACGTTTAAGCCCTGCAATACTACAACGGTATTGTGACACAAAATTCGAGCAGCGAAAGTTGCTCGAATTTTGTTGTTTTTATGACGAAAAATAAAAATATGATGGCTTAAAACGTATGCGAATTCTGGTAGTAGAAGATACTCAGGTCTTAGGGCAAGCGATCTGTGAACGATTAACCAGCCTAGGACATGGCGTGGATTTAATTGGAGATGGTAAACGTGCGGATGAGTTGCTCAAGTACCAAGCGGTCGACTTAATACTGCTGGACCTGAATTTGCCAGGGTTGTCTGGATTGCAGCTACTGCAAAAACTGCGTCAGCGTGACGATGACACGCCGGTGTTGATTTTAACCGCCCGCGATCAAATAGAAGATCGCATTCGTTTATTGGACGAAGGTGCGGACGATTACCTAACCAAACCCTTTGATTTTGGCGAGCTAGAGGCTCGTTGCAGGGCCTTACTTCGTCGCAAGCAAGGTTACGCGGCCAATGTTACCGAACACGGTAACATCGTCGTAAATCGCGACAGTCGTCAGGTTTTTATCGACGATGAACTCACCGCGATCACCAACAGAGAGTTTCGTTTGCTTGAAATTTTCCTCGGTCATTTAGGCCGTGTATTAAGCAAAGACGAAATCACCGATCACTTGTTCAATTTCAATGAGACACCAGGCCCAAATGCGATTGAGTTGTATGTTGGTCGATTGAGAAAAAAAATGGTCAAAGGGGATTTAGCCATTAATACCCTAAGAGGAATTGGTTATGTGGCAGAAATCACTAAATCATCAAAGCCTCAGTGAAGAAGAGGAAAAAAACGCCTTAAGAAAAGCGCCGTCACTGCGCTTTCGTTTTATTTTGGCGGGTGTTTTGGTCATCGGCATTATTGCCGGATTGGCGATCAATTTGATTTTTGATTACAGCCAAAAACTGGCCGATTTATCCTACGATCGTTTGTTGCGCAGTGCTTTATTGCAGATGGACGAAAACGTTGGGTTAATGCGCAACGAAGTGAGTATCGACATTCCTTGGTCAGCGTTTGCGACCTTGGCGCAAGCAGAAGAAGACCGAGTGTTTTATAAAGTCGAGAGCATAGAGCAGGGCTTTATTACCGGATATCAAGATCTGGACAGCGTGCCACCCAAACCGCCACAACTCGATCAAATTCAATTTTATAACCAAAAATATTCTGGCGAAATGGTGCGTTTTGCTTGGATTGAACGCCATCTAACAGACCCTGAAACCGCGCAAACTGTGCGTATCGTATTGGGCCAAACGCGCTTGTCGCGTGAAGAAATGGCCTCGGCGGTAACGCAAAAAGCGGTCGAAGTCGTGGTGTTTATTGCCTTGGTTGCGATCACCCTGATCATTATTGGCAGTCATCTTGTGCTGCGGCCGTTGCACCGTATTGAGCGTGCATTAGAAGAGCGAATCATGGGCGATTTAACCCCCATAGACATAAACACACCCAAAGAAACTCATCACCTTAAAGTTGCCATTAACCATTTTATGGCGCGTCTGCAAAAAAACTTAGAACAACTGGAAAACTATACCGCCGATGCCGCGCATCAATTACGCACGCCATTGGCGAGCTTAAAGGCACTGGCGGAAAATGCGCGAGACAACACCTCTGCCGATTACGGCTCACCAGAAAAACAACGCGAGGCGTTAAATAACATCGTGAAGCAATGCGATACCTTAAGCCAAACCGTGACTTTATTGCTGAATCAAGCGGTCGTGTCGCATCGTTTGCAAACCCACCGATTGGAACCGATCGATCTATTAGAAGCGATCCAAGCCTCGTGTCGTGAACAGGCCGTCACAGCGTTGCATCAAGGTGTTCGCCTTTCTTTAGACTGTGAATTGCAAGATCCCCTGATTTTAGGTGACAGTTTTTCCATTCAGCAAATGATGCAAAATTTGATTGAAAATGCGGTGCGTTACAGCGGATTAGGCGTGGAACATGCCACAGAAGTGATCGTGCAGTTGAATGAATTTGACGGTTTTTATCGCGTCAAAGTGATCGACTACGGCAGCGGTATTCCAGACATCGAAAAAGAGCGTGTATTTGAGCGTTTTTATCGAGGCCGTTATGACATTGCGGGCAGCGGTGTTGGATTGGCGATGGTGAAAGACATTGTCGACCACCATTCTGCCAGAATTCAAATATTGGACACAGAACCAAAAGGCACCACGTTTCAGGTGGATTTTGCCAAATTTACATTCGGAGTGAACGAAGCATGAGACGGTTTTTAGTCTGGGGAAGTGTGGCTCTAATCGCGTTTCTGAGTGTGGCAACGGGAAAGTTATGGGCGACGGAGCCCGTGTGGTTTGGCAATGTCAGCGCGTCGCGGGTTTTGTACATTAATTCCGCTATGGATTTGGCGTCATTTGAACCTATTCTAACGGAGTTTGTGGCGCTTCATCCTGATGTCCGTGTGGCGTATCGAGACGTAAACACGTTGGAGTTGTATTACCAGACGATAAAAGAACAAAACAAGCCGCAAGCCAGTTTGGTGGTCAGCAGTGCGATGGATTTGCACCTCAAACTCGTGAACGATGGCTATGCGCAAACATACCAATCGAGCTTAACCGATCGCTTACCGGCCAATTTCAAATGGCGTAATCAGCTGTTTGCGTTTTCACTGGAACCGATTGTTATGCTGGTCAATAAAAAGGCATTTCCGGGCGCCTTGCCAGACGATCGGCAGTCGTTGTTGCAAACGATTCGTCAGAACGAAAAAGAAATGACCAAACGCATTGGCACTTATGATATTCGAAAAAGTGGCGTTGGGTATTTATTGGCCAGCCAAGATGCTCGCCAAGCCGACGTGACATGGGGGCGATTATTAGAAGCCTTCGGTAGCCATGACGTGCAAACTTATTGTTGTACACACGAAATTATTGACGATGTTGCCTCAGGAAAATTAGTGCTGGGTTACAACTTGTTGGGGTCTTACGCGTCGCAAAGAGCGCGCGATGACGATCGACTAAAAATGATTCTGCCAAAAGACTACACCTTGATGTTGATGCGAGTGGCGTTGATCCCAAAAGGCGCGCCAAACACTGAAGATGCGGGTGTTTTTCTGGACTTTTTGCTGTCTGACAAAGCGCAAAAAATGATGCAGACCCAAGGGCTTCTGTTTCCGATACGACCGGATTTGAACAGCCAAAATGACCCTTATGTGGTCAATGCGCCGGGGCCAACAGGGGTAATTGAATTAGATCAGCAGTTATTAGTTGGACGAGATTACGCCAAGCAAAAACGCTTTATTCGTAACTGGGAAATGGCGCTGGAAATCAGTGAGGAAGAGTAGCGCGATAGTGTCCAGGCGTAACGTGATAATGTTTGGTAAACAGACGCACCAGTGCGCTGGCGTTGCTGATGCCAACTTGTTCAGCAATACATTCCAAGCTTTTGTTGCTCGATGACAAGCGTATTTTTGCCTCGCTTAGACGACGTTGTAGTAAATACTGTTTTGGCGTCATACCGAAATGGCGTTTGAATAATACGGTTAGTTGGCTTGGACTTAAATGCACCTCTGCCGCTAATTCAACTAGTCGCCAAGACTCGGTGAAGTTATGATCAAGCTGGTACTTGGCTTTGGCCAAACGCGCATCGGCTTGTAGAATTTTTTCTTGCGGGATCGGCAGTAAATGCCCCAGTAAATTCAGTGCTTGATGCGTTTTTAACGGATTGCTTGAATCGTGTATTAAGCTGGATAAAAACGGTAGGTACGCCTGAGTTTGTGGTGTTAGATCAATAAAATTGAATTCGCTTGCTATGTTGCTGTCCCAAATAGGCAAAGCATTGAGTATTAAACAGCGATTCTCTTCGCGGGCTAAATGAGTATGGGGTTGGTCGGTGGAGATAAAGCAGGCTTGACCAAATTGAATGGCTTGTTGTTGGCTTTCAACGTCTAAAACGAGTTGTCCGCTCAGAGGTAACACGATTTGGGTGTGATGATGTCGATGTGCGTCCGCGGTATTGTGATAAGACATTACTTCAATAGAATCGCGCACCGTTTTTGCTCCCCATGATCTGTTCGTTGTTTACGTATTAACCTTATTGTCATCATTATCGCAAAAACGTCATTAAATTGAATCAAAAGGAAATCAGATGCGCCATTTAATTACTCTTGTGTGTTTATTTGCCCTGCAAAATTCATGGGCAGACATGACATTGACGTTTGTAGATCAAGATAACAAGCCCGTTGCCGATGCGGTCATTATGCTGTCTAGCGGTTCGGTAGCGACACCTGATGCGGTTGCCGTGATGGATCAAATCGACGAATCGTTTTTGCCGCGTGTGCTGGTGATACAAAAAGGTCAATTAGTGAGCTTTCCCAACAGTGACGACATTCGTCATCACGTTTACAGTTTTTCTAAGCCGAAAGCTTTTGAAATCAAACTGTATAAAGGATCAGAGATCCCGCCAATCGCATTTGATAATGCCGGTTTGGTGGTGTTGGGCTGCAACATTCACGACGACATGATTGGTTACATCCTTGTTGCAGACAATAAATATGCAGTGAAAACGGACAAAGAGGGCAAAGTGAGTTTGCCAGTGAAACAAGGCGACACGGTGTCTCTGTGGAGCGAAAGAATGATTGATGGTGTTAACGCCATTAAACAAGTCGGCATCACTAGCGATACTCAGCAAACCTTTTCCTTAGAGCTTCTACCACCGGTTGAAACGATGAACCATTCAATGGATTACGGCTTTGGCAAAAAACAATGGTAAATATGGAATGAACAGCAGAAGCATGATGACTAAAACTTTAATCAAGGTACTAGCCGCCAGTGGTGGACTTATGTGTGCATTTCCTGGGTTTGCCAGCGATGGAAAAATACTGGCGACAGCAGGACTTTCACAATTGGAAGGCAGTGGCGGCGGGGGCATTGTTCCTTGGGCGACGTTGGCGGGATACGATAGCCAAGACGAGATTGCCGCATCGGCGTTTATGACCGATGTGAACGTTACCGATTACCGGCTCAGTGCAATGGGCGCCGCCGTCAGTTTTTATGATCGAGTGGAACTGAGTTACGCGCAGCAAACCTTTAATTTACCGGCTTCATTGATTACCGGCTTAAGTCTGACATCCGCTGAAATCAAACAAGATGTGATAGGTGTAAAAGTACGCTTGTACGGCGATGTTGTGTATTCGGCGTATCCTCAAGTCAGTGTTGGTTTGCAATACAAACAATTAGACAACGATGCGATCGCGTCTTATCTTGGCGCAAAAGACGACAGCGGCACAGACGTTTATGTCGCCGCGACCAAGGTCCACCTAGGCGCCGTTGCTGGTTATAACCTCGTTTGGAACTTAACTGCTCGCGCGACAAAAGCCAATGAAATGGGCTTGCTCGGTTACGGCGGGGCAGACAATAACCACTACCAAGTCATGCTGGAAGGCAGTGTTGGGGTTTTGCTGTCACCCAAATGGGTGGTTGGAATGGAATATCGTCAGAAACCAAATAACTTATCGAGCGTGGAAGAAGATGACTGGACAGACTTCTTTGTGAGTTACCTTCCTAACAAGGGCTTTAATATTACGGCCGCCTACGCTGATTTAGGCACGGTTGCCACGAAGAAAGATCAAAAAGGCATTTATTTATCCATGACGGGGTACTTATGGTAACGCTAGTGAAAACATCTTTATTCGCCTTGTGCTTGTTCCTTGTTGCTTGTGCAACACCATCGAAAGCGCCAGAAAGCCTTTATGAAGAGATCGGTGGACAAGCAACGATAGAAGCCATTACCAATAATTTCATTAAAGAAATCAGTTTTAATGAAGGCATTTATCGTTACTTTGAAAAAACCAACATCAAACGTTTTCGTGAAAAATTCAACGAGCATCTTTGTGTCAGCACTGGCGGCCCGTGTACTTACACCGGCGATACCATGTTGAAGGTTCACCAAGGGCAAAAAATCAACGAAACTGACTTCAATACCACGGTCGATTTATTGGTCAGCGCCATGGCAAAAGCAGGTTTAACCTATCCACAGCAAAACAGAGTGCTCAAAGTGCTCGCACCAATGCGCAAAGACATGCTGTACAAATAACGCGCTCAGGCACAAAAATATAACGGATTAAAAAAACGGCCTGCGGGCCGTTTTTTTGTTTGATATTGGTCAACCTATACGCAAGCTTTCATAGTGTTGCTATCTTCATAGTAGTAGTGTGATAAATGACCTTTGTTCATTCATTTCGAATGAACGCCAAGGATGAGGAACAGCATGCTGGCTTTTTTTACCGAATTAGCGAACTGGATTACGTTCACTTTATTGGGCTTATCACCGAGTTCGAAACTCGGCGATGCCATTCATTTCTTTATAGAAGACACCACGAAGATATTCTTTCTCTTGGTCGTTATGATCTATTTTATCGCGCTGCTTCGGGCGTCTCTTAATATTGAAAAAGTCCGCGACTATTTGGCTAGAAAGAACAGATTTATTGGTTATGTTACCGGTTCTGTATTTGGTGCCATTACGCCGTTTTGTTCCTGTTCAAGCATTCCTGTGTTTCTTGGTTTTACTTCGGCGGGCATTCCCGTGGGGATCACCATGTCGTTTCTTTTGACTTCGCCGCTGATCAACGAAGTCGCCATTTTGTTACTGCTCAGTTTGGTCGGCTGGGAAATTACCTTGCTGTACGTTTTGGTTGGCATGGCGGTAGGTATTTTGGGTGGCGTGTTTTTGGATCTCATTCGAGCCGAAAGAATGCTGCAACCTTTTGCACTAAAAGCGTATCAGTCTGCAACGGCAACTATGTCAGTTACGGCAACCATGTCAGCAACGACAACAGAAGCGTCTGCCACTGAAACGATAATGTCTTCCACTGAAACAAACGCGTCAACTATGTCTTTTCGCGATAGACACGATTTTGCCAAGCGCGAGCTGATGGATATCTTTTCGCGGGTTTGGAAATGGGTGTTCATTGGCGTAGGGCTGGGTGCGGCGCTACATGGTTATGTGCCCATGTCTTGGTTGGAAGGAAACCTAGGCGACGGGCAATGGTGGTCTGTGCCGCTGGCGGTATTACTTGGTATTCCACTGTATTCAAATGCGACGGGCGTGATTCCTATTATGGAAAGTCTCATCACCAAAGGCTTGCCAATTGGCACCACCATGGCGTTTTGTATGAGTACGGTTGCGGCCAGTTTTCCAGAGTTTATATTGCTTAAACAAGTCATGACATGGAAGTTGCTTGCGATCATTTTCGCGTTGTTACTGTTGTCTTTTACCGTGATCGGCTGGATTTTAAATATCATTCATTAAACATTGAGACAAGAAAAGGAAGGTCAACATGAAACAAGTCAAAGTGCTCGGCAGTGGTTGTAACAAGTGTGTGAAAACGGCGGAGCTGATTAAAACCATCGCCGCAGAAAACGAAGTACCAGTAAACGTAGTCAAAGAAACCAGCGCAGAAATCATCATGCAATACGGCGTGTTAAGCACCCCCGCCGTAGTGATTAACGAAGTGCTGGTTCATTCAGGCTCGATTCCCGACAAAAAGAAAATACAAAGCTGGTTTTAACCTCGCTTAGCGTTAGCGACATTGAATTTAAACCCCTTTAAACGAAAGGTGAACGATGAAAAGTTACAAGCAAATAAACAAAGACCAAAATGCCTTTGCCCGCGAATACCATAAATCTTCCCCCGAGATATTAGATGGCTTTATGGCCATGCATAAAGCCGCGATGGAAAAGGGCGCGCTTGACGTGAAGGTAAAAGAAATGATGGCGCTGAGCATCAGTATTGCCTCGCGCTGTGATGGTTGTATTGCCTCCCACGCGAAAGCCGCATTGCGTGCTGGCGCAACACGAGAAGAGCTGATCGAAACCATCAATGTTTCACTCATGATGGGCGGTGGACCGGCTGTTATCTATGGTACACAAGCATTGGCTGCAGTGGATGAGTTTTTGGCGGGCTAGTTGGTTGTTCTGTTTATTCCCCTTGAAGAAAGGGGAATAAACCACTTAGCGCTTAATAAAGGCGTTATTCAACGACGTCGCTTTTTAGTAACGTCAAGCTGCCATCGATGTGAATGTCGCGTTGTGGAAACGCGATGACAATGTTGTTTTCAGCAAACAATTCATCCAGACGAAAACGTACATTGCTTTTGGCCATTCGTAAGCCGCCTTCCACATTAGAATGAATCCAGAAATTCACTTCAAAAATGAGCGCATTGTCACCAAAGTCTTCAAAGATGACTTGTGGTTTCGGCGTGGCCAACACGCCTTCCTGTTCTTCTGTGGCTTGTAAGATCAATGCCGCGACTTTCTTCGCAGGAGAACCGTACGCTACGCCAATCTGAACTGAAGTACGCATCAATTTATCGACCAGCGTCCAATTCACAATGGTATTTTCAAGTAGCTTACTGTTGGGAATAAGCATGTGAACGCCATCGACACGGCGGAAGCGCGTCGAGCGGGTGTTTATCTCTTCAACCACGCCTTTGGCACTTTCGACTTCAAGAAAATCACCAATGCGTATTGGCTTTTCCCACATCAAAATCCAACCACTAATAAAGTTGTTGATGATGTTCTGAGCGCCAAAACCAAAACCAATGGCAATCGCGCCAGACAAAAAGGCAAACGCCGTGATCGGCACATTGATAATATCCAACACCGTGATCACAATAATACTGATGGCAATGGCATACAGTAAGCGGCGAACAAGGTGAATGATGTTCGGATCGGTGTTTCTGTTGGTGAGCTTAGCCGTGAGCAAGCGCACTAAATATTTCGTAATCCAAAAGCCAACCACCGCCAACGTAGGGATCAGTAAAAGCCCGCCGAGCGTGACAGATTGGTCCGCGATGCTAAAGAATTTGTAGTTCAAAATTTCGTAAATATGGTCTATGTCTACCAAAGGAAATACTCCAAAAATATTGTCAAAGTATTAAATACTATTTCTGAGATTCTTGCCTTAAAAATACGCAGATAATGTGCAAGTTAAGCGGTAGTTGAGCAGCAGGAAAAATTTCTATTAAGCGGTGTTTCTAAAAAAAGCGTCTCTAGGTGAGATCAAATTATTCTTAATTTTATCTGACTTGTGCATAGCCTCACTGTGCGTTATATTAAGTGATGTATGCACAAGGAGGGTGTGCGATAAATGTCATTAGAATTTAGGGGTAAATGGTTAGAGTGCTTTTATGAAGAGGATAAGCGACATCGTTTAACCCCAAGTAGCATCACCAGTGCATTGTATCGAAAACTGGAAATTTTAGATGCGGCTCAGAATGAAGCAGACTTGAGAGTTCCGCCAGGCAATCGCTTTGAGCATTTAGATGGGAGTCTGAAAAATTGGTGTTCTATTCGAGTAAATAAACAATATCGTTTGATTTTCAGATGGGTCGATGGGGTTGCACTTAGCACTTATCTTGATCCACATAAGTATTAAGGTTGGGCAAAAACATGCGTAAGACAAAACGTCGTCCAGTGGGTGTCGGTGAAATGCTAAAACTTGAATTTCTAGAGCCAATGGAAATCACATCAAAAGCGCTGGCAGACGCTATGGGCGTTCACCGCAACACGGTCAGTAACCTAGTCAATGGTGGTGTATTAACCGCGCCGATTGCCATCAAACTGGCCGCGGCACTGGGGAATACGCCAGAATTTTGGCTAAACATTCAACACTCGGTAGACCTCTGGGATACTAGAAATCGTTATCAAGACGAAGCCAAATTCGTCAAACCAATCCTACCTAAAGCCACACATCAGAGCCTTTGATTTGTATTTACCAATAATCGAAAACAACCAAATGGAACCGAACTTTTCTCCCTGCTAAGGGGGAGTTAGAGGGGGGGTGTATAGACCGACCCCATCCTCATCCTTTCCCTTGAAGAAAGAGAAAGAGACTAAAATAAGAAAGGCGACCATACGGTCGCCTTTCTTGTTATTGAAACATCAAGCGATTAACTCGGTGTGTTACTGCGTTTTAACTGCATACGACGCAAGAACTCCGACATGATGTGCATGTAAAGCTCGTCACCGAGGTATTTGTCTTCCACACCACGGTCGATGCTTGGGTTGTCGTTTACTTCGATAACGTAACCACGTCCGCTGATTTCTTTTACGTCGACGCCGTATAAGCCGTCTCCAATCGGTTTGGTTGCGGCGATCGCAGCTTGCAATACACGACGTGGCACTTCAAACGTTGGCAATGTGTCAAAGCCACCACTTTCGCTTGAGCTTTCACTGTGTTGGTAGATTTGCCAGTGGTCTTTTACCATGTAATAACGACACGCAAAAATCGGTTTGTTGTTGAGTACGCCGATGCGCCAGTCGAATTCGGTGTACAGGTATTCTTGTACCAATAGCAAAGACGACTTTTTGAACAAGGTGTTTAGGCTTGCGGTTAATGCTTCGCGGTTTTCCGCCTTGATCACGCCTTTGGAAAACGCGCCATCAGGGATTTTAACGACCATTGGGTAGTTAATTACCGCTTCTAACGCGGCTTCTACGTCTTTTTCACCCTTGTGCACAATGCGTGTTTTTGGGCACGGTACTTTGTGAGTGTTGAACAAGTCAGCCAAATACACTTTGTTGGTACAACGCATGATGGATTGTGGATCGTCCATAACGACCAAGCCTGCGGCTTCGGCTTTTTTGGCGAAGCGGTAAGTATGGTGGTCTATGTTGGTCGTTTCACGAATGAATAGACCGTCGTATTCCGGCAATCGCATGATGTCTTTTGGACCAATCATGTCAACTTGAATACCCAGCTGCTTGCCTGCTTGTACGAATTTCTTAAGCGCTTGCATGTCACTCGGCGGCATGGCTTCTTCTGGGTTAACCAGCATCGCAAGGTCAAACTTGGTAGCACGAGACGCACGGCTTTTGCTCCACACTTGTGTGCTGAAGGCTTCTAACGATTCTGCAAACAAGGTTTCTTCTTCGTCGTTCAAATTCTTCTGCGATGTAACGTGCAGTTCGCTCACTTGCCATGTTTTACGGAATTTCAATTTCACTTCTAATACAGGACAAGCGAAGGCTTCGAACATTTTACGGGCGAATTCCTTCATTTCTGGCTGAATGGTTTTGCCAAATATGCAGTGAAATTTAATTTCAGTTGGGGATTCTGGTGTGCCCAATTTTTGCGCCAAAGCAGGCAACAGCTGAGCCACTTGCATTTCGTATAAGGCTTTTTTGCTGATGTCGTTTAACACCCGAACAGAAGGCATAACGTGGTGACCACGACTTTCGGCCAACAGAGAGCAGTAATACCCGTCAGAAAGGTATTTGCTGCTTTTACAAAGGTTGATAATGCGCGTACGGCCTTGGGTTTTGGTGGCCAAGTTTAGGTACTGAGTAAAGGTGATCACGCGATCACTGGGTAAAAACGCGGACCAATCTTTGGCCTGATCAACGACAATGTATGTCTGTGACATGTGTTTTGTTTTTCCTTCTAAATAAAGTCGATAGAATTCGTTTGTATTGCCTTGTTGAAGGGCGTTTCAGCGTATTTTTACGCTTTGGATTTTCGCGAATAGTGCGCTTGTTTTTGTGTTTTAACAATAGTCTAAATCACAAAAAAACAATTATTTTTTGGTTAGAAAATAATCTGTTATTTTGGACGGTTTACGCTATCTTTTTAGCTATATTCGCCCTAGAATGCGCGAAAATTACCGTCGTCATTTTTCGGCTTTTTTAGGCAATAAAATAGACGACCCTAGCGATCTTTTGCCCTTTTCTAAGGCGATTTAATGACCAAAACCAGCACAACAGCGTCTCCCCAAAATACGGCACCAGATACGGCGGCCGCGACGACGAAAAAACCGTCTTCAAATGTCGACATTCGTTCGGCCAGTGTAGACGATTTAAAAGCCTTGTTAGCGCTAGAAGACAGCGCTTTTACGGGCGACCGTTTGAGTCGACGTAGTTTTCGTCGTGCGATTAACAGTACCGGGTCTGCGTTGTTGGTGGCGATGGGGGAAGATCAAAACCTTCTGGGTTATGCGTTGTTGCATCTACGACAAGGCACGCGTTTGGCACGTTTGTATTCTTTGGCGGTGTCGCCACAAGCACGAGGCTTGGGCATTGGTAAGGCGTTGATTCAGGCATGCGAACAAAAAGCCATTAAAAAAGGCAAGATCTTGCTTCGTCTGGAAGTGAGTGATGTGAATCAAAATGCCATCGCGTTGTATCAAACCATGGGTTACCGAGAGTTCGGTCATTACGATGCGTATTATGAAGACCAAACTGATGCGATTCGTATGCAGAAACGTCTTCGTCATGGCGCGAGCGAGCAAACGACTCGACCTTTGCCTTGGTTGGCTCAGGGTACGCCATTTACCTGTGGTCCGGCGTCGTTGCAAATGGTGTTGTCTGCGCTGCACCCTGAGTATCAAGCAACACCGGACGATGAGTTAGAAATCTGGCGAGAAGCGACGACGATTTTTATGACGTCGGGTCACGGTGGTTGTCATCCTATGGGATTGGCGTTGGCGGCCAAAAAGCGCGGTTTGTCGGCGGATGTTTGGCTGAGCGAAGAAGGCCCATTGTTTGTTGGCGGTGTGCGTAATGAGCTTAAGAAAGACGTGATTACGCGTGTGCATCAAAGTTTTGCCAAGCAATGTAACGATGCCGATGTGTCGATTCATTATTCTGTGATGCCGTTAGAGCAGCTGATTGACGCGTTCGACGCCGGTGCGTTGGCGATTATTCTGATTAGTACGTTTCGAATGGATGGCAAAAAAGCCCCGCATTGGGTGGTGATGTCAGGTTACGACGAGCATTGTATTTTGGTGCATGATCCCGATTTGGACGATGACACCAAATTGGCCGATGATCCACCAAGTCCACTTGATTGCCAATTTGTGCCTATTGCGCGCAACGAGTTTGAAAAGATGTCCCGCTTTGGGTAAAGCCGTTTACAAGCCACGGTTGTGTTGAAAACGGCTTAGCGCATACGCAAGCGTCACATGTGGTTATTGCATTGCAGTAGAGCAGGCTAAACCCTTACACCACAGGGTGAGTCACAGCGGAAAGCCGCACAATCGTGCGGCGTTTTCCCAAAACAACTTCGCACGTAACGCCTTATCTGGAAATTGTTTTTCTGCAAGAGCGAGCAGCGTGCCGTAATCCATTCGATGTTGTGCTTTTAAAAACGGCCAATCTGATCCCCAAATAATACGATTTTCACCAAAGTTTTTTACAATAGCGTCCACGTACGGTTGTGTGTCTGCGTAGGGAAAGGTGTTTTGTGAAAATTTCGCAAAGCCAGATATTTTAATATAAGCACGTTGTGTTTTGGCCAACGCTAAGATGGCTTGAAAGCCTGCGTTGTTTACGCCGTGTTCAAGGTTCGGGCGCCCACAATGATCAATCAAAATGGTTGCTTTGGTTTGCATCAGTAGCGGTGCTAGTCGGAGCATTTGCTCATTTTCAACCTGAACTTGCACGATCATCTCTAAATCTGCCAATCGATCCATCAAGGGCAAAGATCGAGCGAAATGCTCAACACCATAAAATGCCACATTAAACGTAACACCGACGATGCCTTGCGCTTTTAGTTCGGCAAGCTTGTTGGTTGGCGTGTCTTGCTTTACGACTGCCATGCCTTTGAACCGGCCATTAGATTGCGCAATGGCGTCTAATAGCGCGCGGTTATCGTTTTCGCCATAGGCTGAATTTGGTCCAATGAGCAGCGCATGGGAAACGCCGTAAGCGTTCAAAACTTGCTGAAAGTAACTCGCGGTCGCAACTTCATGGCCGTCTGGGGCGTAAGGAGAATCGGCTTGGTAGGGAAATTGTTGCGGGTCAAAAATATGGTTATGACAATCGATTTTGCGCTCAGTAAATACCGACATAACGGCTCCTTTCATAATGTGTCATCACAGTAATGAAAGCGCGCTGCTTAGGCTATTTGGTTTTTGACTTCTGGTATTGGAAAAACGGCGGGCGATTGCTTGGTTTTCATTGCGAGCATGGTATGGTTCATGGATACGAAGCAAATGAATGAAGGAGTAGTTCAATGAAGGTTGCGTTCACAAGTGACAATATTGCCGGTGCGTCGGATTCCGTTTTTAACGCCATGATGGATGCGTCGCAGGGCGATGCGATGCCATACGGTAACGATGACATGACCGCGGAAGTAACCAGCATATTGTCTGAGTTATTTGAATGTGATGTGGATGTGTTTCTGGTGTCGACTGGAACCGCGGCCAATGTGCTAAGCATCAGTGCGATGACGCCGCCTTGGGGCAGTGTATTGTGTCACACGGAAAGCCATTTATTGAACGATGAAAGTACGGCGCCGGAGTTTTATACTGGCGGCGCACGGTTTGTGGGCATTGGCGGCGCGGACGCAAAAATGGACCCAACTTTGCTCAAAAAAGTGGTGACTCAAAAAGTCGGCGATGTGCATTCTTGTCAGGCGTCTGCGGTGAGTATTTCGCAAGTAACGGAAGTTGGCAGTGTGTACTCGTTAGCCGAAATTCGAGTCATTACGGATATTGCGAAAGAAGCCGGATTGTCCGTTCATATGGACGGCGCGCGTTTTGCCAATGCGTTGTTGTCGTTAGGCTGTACGCCAGCGGAAATGACCTGGAAAGCGGGCGTGGACATTGTGTCATTTGGCGCAACGAAAAACGGCACCATGGCATCGGAAGCGATTGTCGTGTTTAACCGCAGTTTGTCGAAAGAGTTAGGGTTTCGTCGTAAACGTGGCGGGCATTTGCATTCCAAAATGCGTTTGCTGTCTTCCCAAATGAAAGCCTATTTGACCGACGATTTGTGGCGCAAAAATGCCGCTCACGCCAACGCTATGATGGTGTTGTTACAAGAAGGCTTGGCGAGCATTCCGAGTGTGAAAATTAATACGCCAGCACAGGCAAATATGTTGTTTTGTACTTTGCCTGAAGGCATGGCGGACCATTTGTTGGCCGAAGGGTTTGCGTTCTACGGCGGCCGCTGGGAAGAGGGCGTGGTGCGTTTGGTGACGTCGTTCAGGACGCCAAAAGAAGGTGTCGAGGCGTTTGTTGAGTGTGCTCGTCAGTTTGATGCGTCTTTGTAATGGATAAAGAGAATTGACAAGGCTTGGAAAAGGCGACTTTTCGTTAATCACGTTTATTAATGACTTTTGGTGATGAAGCGTGCCTACTAGGCGCGTGATGTTCGATTTTTAAAGTGCAGTTAGAGGTGTTCAGACTTAAAAGTACAGTGCGGAGTTTGAAAACCACAGAAAAATATTCTTCTTCGAATAATAAAGGATTCATTGTTATGGAAGTGTTACTTCAATATGTATTGAACGTGCAAGTTCTCGTACTTGTGCTGGCGGTGGTGTTGCTAAAAAACTCCATCAAATTTGTGCCACAGAATCAGGCGTATGTGATTGAACGTTTTGGTAAGTATCAATCAACAAAAGAAGCGGGTTTGAATTTTATCCTGCCCTTTATTGATCGCATTTCTGCCGATCGTTCTTTGAAAGAGCAAGCGGTTGATGTGCCAGAGCAAAGTGCGATCACCAAAGACAATATTTCCCTTAGCGTAGATGGGGTGTTGTACTTCCGCGTATTGGATCCTTACAAAGCGACCTACGGCGTGGACAATTATGTGTTCGCGGTGACTCAGCTGGCGCAAACGACGATGCGTTCTGAGTTGGGTAAAATGGAATTGGATAAAACGTTTGAAGAACGTGATGTTCTGAACACCAACATTGTCTCGTCGATCAACGATGCGGCAGGTCCTTGGGGTATTCAGGTGTTGCGTTATGAGATTAAAGACATTGTGCCGCCACAGTCTGTGATGGAAGCGATGGAAGCCCAAATGAAAGCAGAACGTGTGAAACGTGCGCAAATTTTGGAATCGGAAGGCGATCGTCAAGCCGCAATTAACCGTGCCGAAGGTAAAAAAGCCTCTGTGGTATTGGCTGCGCAAGCAGACAAAGAAGAGCAGGTGTTACGCGCAGAAGGTGAGGCGAAAGCCATCGTCGCAGTTGCATCGGCTCAGGCGGAAGCCTTGCGTCAAGTTGGTGAAGCTGCAGCGACGGAAGAAGGTCAAAAAGCGATTCAGTTAGATTTGGCGAGCAAAGCCATTGAAGCGAAACGTGCGATTGCCAAAGAATCTTCTGTTGTCTTGTTACCGGATGGCGCAACAGAAGCGTCGGCGGTTGTGGCGCAAGCCATGACGATTATTCAGAAAATGACGAAAGGGAGCTAGTGATGGATTTCTTTACCAATAATTTGGCCCAAAGCCTTTTTGTTGTGGGTCTGATCCTATTGGTGATTGAAGTGGCCGTATTGGGGTTTTCGACCTTCGTGCTGTTTTTCGTTGGTTTAGCGGCCATGCTGACGGGCGCTTTGCTGTTTTTCGGTGTGTTGCCAGACAGTGTGTTGAGCGCGATGTTCAGTACGGGGGTTTTCACGCTGATCGCGGCGGCGTTACTTTGGAAGCCGTTGAAGAGCATGCAGTCGAATGTGAGCGCTAAAAAGGTCAAGAGTGACTTTTTAGACCATCGATTTATCTTGCAAGAACCTGTGTCTCCGACCTTATCACCTAAGTACCATTATTCGGGTGTGGATTGGGCGTTGATCAGTGAAGAATCGATTGAAGCGGGCACCAAAGTGGAAGTAACGGAAGCGGAAGTGGGCAAGTTGCACATTCAAGCCGTTAAAGCTGTACATAGTTAACACGGTACATAGTTAACGTGGTGAACTGTTATCCTCTAAAGTAGAGCAAGACGTTAAGAACTAAAAGCGCCAAGTGGGCAGTTCCCCCTTGGCGTTTTTTTGTTCTTATTTATGAGTAAAAGGTTCTGGCACTATGAATGATTTTGCTTAGGCAACCAAAGTGAAATGATGCTGGCGAGCGCTAGGAAACCACAAGATACCCAAAGACATGCAATCAAACCAAATTCTTGGTACACCCAACCCGATAACAGCGTCCCGATTAATCGTCCCATGGCATTCGCCATGTAGTAAAACCCCACGTCCATCGAAACGCCTTCTTTACTGGCAAATTGGACGATCAAATAACTGTGCAAAGACGAGTTAATGGCAAAAACAGCACCGAACAAAATAAGCCCGCCGAGCAAGATGATCAGTGGATAAAACGACAGTTGTAAGCCAATTGCGATGGCGGCGGGCAGGGCGGTTAATCCTAGTGCCCAAAGCGTGACGACGCTTGCACTGGGAATTTGATGATTACGTTTGCCCGTAATGTGCGGCGCTAAACTTTGTACTATTCCGTAGCCAATCACCCAAAGTGCAAGAAAGCCCCCGACGGTCCAATGATCCCAACCAAATTGACTGCTGAGATAAACGGGCAGCGCGACCACGAACCAGACATCCCGAGCGCCAAATAGAAAAAGCCGAGCGGCAGAAAGAATATTAATTTCTGAGCTTTTCGAAAAGATCTCTGAAAACTTGGGCTTGTTATTGGCTTTGCCAAGGTCACCGCCCAGTTGCCAAAGGCTGAACAGCCACACAGCGCCAAGCGCAAACGTCATAATAAGAATGGCTTGGTGGAAGCCAGCGGTGGTCAGCAGCAAACCACCCAGAAAGAAACCAATGCCTTTTAGGGCATTTTTTGATCCGGTTAACAGTGCCACCCATTGGTAAAGTTGGCCGCTTTCGCCTTTGGGAACCAAGACTTTAATGGAACTTTTCGCGCTCATTTTATTCAGGTCTTTGGCGATGCCAGACAGCGCTTGCGCGATCATCACCCAGATAACCGTCAGCCAACCTGCGGGCACAAGCAACATGCCGAGCGCAATGATTTGCAAGCCAAGTCCGATATTCATGGTGCGATTTAAACCCCATCGAGCGCCAAGCCAACCGCCAAACAAGTTCGTTACTACGCCGAAGGCTTCATAGAAGATAAAGAGCAGTGCGATGTCTAATGCACCGTAGCCTAACTCGTAGAAATACAGAACGACCAACATGCGCAGCGCGCCGTCGGTTAAGGTGAAACACCAGTAATTCCCCGTGACGATGAGATATTGGCGAACGTTACTTGGCAACTGTGTTAATCGCTGTGAAAACATAAAATCGCTTTTTGGTTTGTCTTAGTCAGAAGCCTTCATGTCGTCAGTGTTTAAAACAACATGAAGGCGGTGTGTATCAAGCGGGGAGTTATGCCGTTTTATCCAAACGTCCCACTTTTCGCATGAGTTCCGCGGTGCGATTAGCGTAGCCCCATTCGTTGTCGTACCAGACGTAAAGCTTCACTTGCGTACCATTAATCACCATGGTGCTTGGTGCGTCGATGATGCTTGAGCGTGGGTCGGTTTTGTAATCGATCGACACGAGCGGACGTTCTTCGTAGCCCAATATGTCTTTCAGTTCGTTTTCACTGGCGGCTTTGAGGATCTGGTTGATTTCCGCTTCGTTGGTCGCACGGTTCATTTCGAACACGCAATCGGTTAACGACGCATTGGCCAGTGGAACACGCACCGCGTGGCCATTTAGCTTGCCTTTGAGTTCTGGGAAAATATGAGTGATGGCGGTCGCTGAGCCCGTTGTGGTTGGAATCAGACTGCTGCCACACGCACGCGCACGGCGTAGGTCTTTGTGCGGTGCGTCTAAAATGGTTTGGGTGTTGGTAATATCGTGAATCGTGGTCATGGAGCCGTGTTTGATGCCGATGGTTTCGTGCAGAACCTTGACCACAGGCGCTAGGCAATTGGTTGTGCACGACGCGGCAGTGACAATAGGGTGTTGGCTTGGGTTGTAATCTTGGTCGTTTACGCCCATCACGACATTGAGCACGCCGTCTTCTTTCACCGGTGCGGTGACCACAACACGTTTTACGCCTTGATCAAGGTACGCTTGTAAGAGCGCTTTGGTTTTCATCACGCCACTGGCTTCGATCACCACATCGCATTGAGACCAATCGGTGTCGGAAATCGCACGATTCTGTGTGCAGGCGATGGTTTTTCCATTGATGATAATGCTATTGCCTTCGCTGGTGGCGTTGTGGTTCCAGCGGCCATGTACGGAATCGAAGTTAACTAGGTGAGCGAGCGTGGCAGCATCGCCGGCGACGTCGTTGATTTGCACGAACTCTACGTCGTCCCAGTCAAACGCGGCGCGAAAGGAAAGACGACCCATGCGGCCGAATCCATTGATTCCTACTTTAATAGTCATGTGTTAGTCCTCGTGAAGGTAATAAAAGTAAATTAGCAGCAGGCACCGGTTCGTTCTGGTCGGCCGCCCATGGTTTCAAGTTGGTCGACGTTGTCTCTCAGCCATAAGACTTGGTTGTCTAGCGTGGTTTTTAAGACGTTAATTGTCCAGCTTGGTAATTCAGGGTGCAGTCGATAAAATACCCACTGGCCTTGTCGTCGGTCGCTCAGAACTCCGCTTTTGCGCAGTTGGGCAAGATGGCGCGAAATTTTCGGTTGAGTTTCTTTTAGCGCCGCCATGAGCTCGCAAACACAGAGTTCATTGTATTGCGTAATTAGCAGCAAGCTCCGTAAGCGTGTGTCGTCAGCGAGTGCTTTGTAGAATAGGTCTGGCGTCATGTTTGTGTGGCTCTTGTACTGTCTTGTTGAATTGCATTTGCCTGATTGTATCTGTTGGATAATACATATGTAAAATCATATATTCGAATTTTCATATATTTAATATAATGGTCATATTTCACGAATGCGTTTGTGAATGATCAAAGGTGGTGGGTGCGGAAACAAAAAAAGGGCGAATTCGAAGAAATCGCCCTTTGAAAGAAGTTGGAGGTTGGTTAACGAAGAATCAAAAGTGGGATGTCACTTTCGATGATCATTTTCGTGGTGTTGCTGCCGACAAAGAACTGACGCACTTTTGAATGCGCATAAGCGCCCATGGCCATAAGCTCGATATTATGATCTTCGCGATATTGTGTGAGCACGGGGTAAATTTTACCCGGTAGAATGCTGGCAGCGACTTCGAAGCCTTCTTCTTCAAGCATGGCTTGCGCTTCTTCTAGTTTTGCTCGTCTTGCTGGTGTGTCTTCGCCCGCCATCACAAGGTGACATGGTAGGCCAATTAACAATGGGCTTTGAGCAATGCGAGCGATTGCGTTGTCGGCGGCTTCACGACCATCGTAAGCGATCATGAAGTTTTTAGGCGCTTTAAACTGACCCACGCTGATTAAGATGGGTTTGTGTAAAGTGCGCGCAACACGCTCAATATGTGAACCCACCGTGTGAGCGTCCATAGTGTGATTGATACCGAGTCGGCCGATTACAATCAGACGAGTTTCGTCCTCAAGATCGATCAAGGCATCAATCAAGTCGCCATGACGTTGAATTTCTTCGACTAGCTTTGCGCCTGCCTTTTGAGCATATGCTCTGGCGTTTTCTAGAATAAGTTTGCCATGCTCAAGTGCTAGTTTAGCGCGTTGGGCATCCAGAGCGACCAGTTCATCCAGTAAGTGTTCTCGACTGCCAAATCCAATGGAACCAGACAGATCTTCATCCGTTCGTACGGTTTGTTTTTCTAAAGAGTGCAACAACGTCAGTGGGCAGCCCATTTGTTTGGCCGCCCACACCGATGCGGTGGTGACATATTCCGATAATCCAGAACCATCAATACAAGCAATTATATTCGTCATTGTTGCACTCCTTCTTGTTCTTATTAAAAAGTATTACTCCGTAATCACTGGGCAGTTAATGGCCGCCCATGACTTTTTCAACTTCTTCTGGGTTGTTATGAACGCCAAATTTATCGACAACGGTCGCACTGGCTTCATTCATTCCCACGACATCAACGTCTGCACCTTCACGACGGAACTTAATAACAACCTTGTCCAATGCTGAAACAGACGTTATGTCCCAAAAATGCGCGGCAGATAAGTCAATCGTAATTTTTTCAGCGGCTTCTTTAAAATCAAAAGACGATGTGAATTGATCCGATGATGCAAAAAACACTTGCCCGATGACCTTATAGGTGCGGTGTTTTGAGTCTTTGTCTTGATCGCTCTTAACCACCATGAAGCGGCCAATTTTATGCGCAAAAAACAAAGCTGCGAGTAATACACCAACAAACACACCCAACGCTAAGTTATGTGTGTAAACGACAATAGAAACCGTCGCCAACATTACAATGTTAGTCGATAACGGGTGTTTTTTCAGGTTGATCACCGATTCCCAAGAGAAAGTGCCGATGGACACCATGATCATAACGGCCACCAAGGCTGCCATTGGGATTTGGCCGATCAGATCGTCTAAGAAAACAACCATGATTAATAATAAGAAACCAGCAATGAACGTCGACAAACGACCGCGACCACCAGATTTTACGTTGATAACCGATTGTCCGATCATTGCGCAACCTGCCATGCCGCCCATTAGGCTTGAACCAATGTTAGCGATACCTTGACCTTTACACTCACGGTTTTTGTCACTGGTTGTGTCGGTGAATTCATCGACGATGGTGGCGGTCATCATGGATTCTAATAAACCCACAACCGCAAGGCCGATTGAGTAAGGCAAGATGATCCAAAGTGTTTCAAGGTTCAACGGAACATCTGGCCATAAGAAGATTGGCAAGGTATCTGGTAGCTCACCCATATCGGCAACGGTACGAATGTCTAATCCATACGTCATCGCGAAGGTGGTCAAAAGAACAATACAGACCAACGGTGAAGGAAGCGCTTTACCAATGACTGGAATCAATGGGAACAAATAAATGATACCAAGACCAGCTACCGTCATGGCATACACATGCCACGTCACATTGGTCAGTTCAGGAAGTTGGGCCATGAATATCAATATGGCTAACGCGTTAACAAACCCTGTCACCACGGATCGCGAGACAAAGCGCATTAAAGAGCCAAGCTTTAAATAGCCAGCCGCAATCTGAATGACACCGGTAAGCAAGCTAGCTGCCAGTAAGTATTCTAAACCGTGGTCTTTTACCAAGGTCACCATTAATAGCGCCATCGCGCCGGTTGCGGCAGAGATCATACCTGGACGACCACCAACAAACGAAATGATCACGGCGATACAGAATGACGCGTACAAGCCAACTTTAGGATCAACGCCAGCAATGATAGAGAAAGCGATGGCTTCTGGTATTAGCGCTAGTGCGACAACAGTACCCGCGAGCGAGTCACCTTTTATGTTTGAGAGCCAGTCTCGTTTTATCGAATCGATCATTTATTACCTACTGAAATATTAAAAGGGAAATACGTTTGAAATTATTGCGCTACGTGATGGCAAATGTATGACATAGCCATAAGAGCGTTATTACGTGAGTCAAGAATAGACTCGGAAATAGAGCGTGACTTAAATAAAAGTCCGACACGTCAAGATTGAGTCAAAAGTGGCACAAATTATAAAGATTTGAGGTTTTTTAGCAATCGCCAACGACTTAAAGGCCATGAAAGACAAGTGTTTTGTATTAATGAGGAAGAAATTAGCGCGACTGTACCAAGGTACAATAGATACTTGCCTTTGATTCTTCTATCTTGTTAGTAATCATATATTTATTACGTCTTATCTAGAGTCCAGGAGATTCACCATGAGCGACAATCAAACCCCTTTTGCAACGTTAGGTAGCCCGATCGGTTTTATCACTAAGATCAGTGGTTCTGTCACAGTTCAATCTATCGACGGGCAAGAGCGAATTGTCAAAATAGGCGATCCTATTTTCTTTGGTGAAACGGTTGTTACTGGCAATGGTGCAACGGTCACTATTGCTTTTAACGATGGCACAGAAGTGGTAATTGGTGGAGATTCTGTCGTTGAAATGACGGATGAGATTTACAACACAGGCGACAGCGAAGATCTAGTCGCAGACTCATCCACTGAAATCGACGCACTACAAAGCGCCATTCTTGCGGGTGATGACCCGACTTTAGTACAAGACGCCCCCGCTGCAGGTGAAGAGCAAGTAGAAGCAAGTCGTGTTGATGTCTCTATTGCACGAAATGATGACGCGTCTCTACCAACCTTTGGCAGCGATACTGAGAGCAGCCTCCCAAGCTATGGATACGATACTGACAGTGGTAATAGCGCCGTCAACACAGCGCGTACTATTTCTGCTAGCTCTAGCTCAAACGGTACGACTGTAGTAAATGCAGTAGCAGGTACTGTGAGTATTAACTCAATCACATCTGATAATGTTATTAATTCAACAGAGGCTGCTGGTACGGTTACCGTATCGGGTACGGCAATAGGTGGCGACATAGCATCTGGCGACCCTGTTGTTCTTGTTATTAATGGCGTCACTTACAGAACAGTAGTCGGTGCAGCTGGAACTTGGACTGTAGGGGTCTCCGGCTCAGATTTGGCGGCTGATACAGAATTTGATGTTGTTGTGTCGTCTAGTAATAGTAATGGCAGTACAGTCGAAAGTGTAGGCTCTTCGATTCATACGGTTGACCTTGAAATATCAGGTCGAATGTCTATTTCTGATGTTACTTCTGACGATATTGTTTCTGCAGCCGAAGCACAAACAAATATTGCGATAACAGGAATTGTTTCAGGTGATGTGAAAAATGGGGATGTGGTTACCCTTACGGTAAATGGTAAAGAATATACAGGTACAGTTACAAACCGTATGTTTAGCATAGATGTTGCTGGTAGCGATCTCGCACAAGACCCTGATAGACGTATTGATGCGACAATTACTCTGACAGATGGTGCCGGTAACACACTTATTGTTACTGCTAATTCCAACTATCAAGTCGATATAACAGCGGCGGGTGCGCCAGGCGTGACCATCGATGAAGATGTGAACGACAACGGCTACATCAGCGCAACCGAGCTAGATGGTGACGTGAACGTGACCATCTCTCTAACGGGCACCAATGCGGTAGAAGGCGATACCTTGACGGTGAACGGCACGGCTATCGTACTGACAGAGGCTCAAATCGAAGCAGGCAAAGTTGAGACGACGGTAGCGGCGCCAGCAGAAGGCGCGACGTTAACAGTCGACGCTACCATTACCGACGCAGCGGGTAACGAGTCAGAGAAAGGTTCTGACAGTGCGAAACTGGATACGACAGCGGATGCAGATAGCAC
>NZ_AYOZ01000004.1 GCF_000508165.1 Marinomonas profundimaris
GGATGCTAAAGAGTGGATGCTAAAGAGTGAATGCTAAATCATGAAATATGATTGATAAATTGCAACCCATAAGCCTGAGGGTCTACTTCACTCTCAATGACCACCTCCGTTCTCAGATTTGCAGATTTATTCAACTCGATATCAGACGACTCAATGAAAGCTTTATTCGTCACACTGTAAACTTGACGAACTAAAGAGGGTTGAAAAGCCTTATTCAGTGTTAGAACAAAGCCTACACGTCCATTTGACAAAGACACACAAGAACCGACAGGCGTACTACCAATGCTTTTTAGAAAAACAGACAGCAGTTGCTGATCAAAAGCCAATCCAGATTCTTTTAGCATCTGTTGATACGCTTTAATTGGCCCCATTGAAGGCTTATGAGGTTGCTCAGACGTCATCGCATCGTATGCATCAATAATTGCCGCTATTTTCCCATAAACTGAAATTTCCTGATCCTGCTTACCCGCTGGATAACCGGACCCATCAATTTTTTCATGATGATCTGATAACATCTGATAAACCGCTTTCGGAACCCCTTCACACTTATGCAAAATTTGCTCACCAAACTGAATATGCTTACGAAACAAATCAAACTCACTGGACGTCATCTTAGTGGTTTTCGTGACCATTGCCATCGGCAAGCGAAAACGACCTAAATCAAACAACAACGCACCAAGTGCAATAACGTCAACATAACCACTGGACAGCTTCATCGCTTTCGCAAAATGAATCCCAAGCACCGCCATTCCCATGGCATGCTGTTCTAAATAAGTAGACGCTTCTTTTATATGGCGTATTGCCATTAATGAAAAATTATTACGAGTATGAGACTCAACCAGTCGGCGACAAAACTTCATGAGCTCTAACAATTCAAGCTGCTCACCACGCTTAAAGCGTTCTACCTGCGTAGACAGTAATGAATGCCCATCTTTAAACAGCTTAAGTGCAACGACTGTCTCATCATCAAATGAAGTAGGAATCAATTTGCTTTCTAAAGGGGCTTTTTTAACAGATTCAGTCTTTTTGTTTTGCTGCTCTGGCGCTTCCAAGCTACCTTTAGCCGCCTCGTTTTCGCCATTAGCCGATTTATCCATACGAGATTTATACGTTAGGATGTATTCTCTCGTTTGATCATTTAGCTCTTGCCTGAAATAACGAAAAAGACTCACACCTCGGCCATGCTTGCTGCGTAATTCTTTGGTGTTTAAATCCGGGTTTAGCTTTTTAAGGCTTCGTACCGATCTACCGCTCGCAATAGACAAACACAAAATCAGAAATCGTTCTTGTGCGTCATATAGCCTTTCTCTTCGACTATTGAGCAACTTATCGACATTGTAGTAGGGATCGTATGGGAGGAATTCTGAATCTAATATTTTTCGCAGCACATCAAAGGTAACTTGTCGCATCGCAACGCCAACAATACGATCTTTTCGACCGTGCATTTTGATCAGGCTTTGAACACGTTTACTGCCAACCACTTGACTCTTAAGTTCTAAAATATCGAGTATTTCTTCCATATCGAAATACCCGACATTGATATCAGCCCCAAAACAGGACTCTATTTTAAATGCCGACATCTTTTACCTTATACCTCAGAGCTTACATTTTATTAAAGAGAGACAGGTTACTCATGCGAGTAAACACTTTTTGTGAAGCACTCAATGCAGACTCTTTCATTGAAAGTTCTGTTGCCGCAGCCGCAATATCCAATCCACCGACTCGATCTTGAGCAATGGCATTCGACAATTGATTCGCGGAACTAAAATCCGATCTGTCACGAAGAATATTCAACCTTGCACCCACTGAGGAACGCCCCTCACCGACCATACGCTGCGCATTATTAATGCTGGTTGTTGCGTCTAAAAAAGCGGCTTCTCGTTCATCATGACTGGCATTTTCGTTACTCAACACCGCCAAGGTATCATTAATTTCATTCAAAACGTTATCACGCCTTGGCTTATCCAAGGACACATCAATCGTTGAACCAGGCTCGCCTCTTACAAGAAAAGACATACCACCAAAAGAAATAGGCTTACCAGCCGTATAAGAACCAGCCGACACCTCTTCTCCAGCGCTATTAGTAATGCTGTAACCACCAGGAACACCATCAAATGCGCGCCTTCTTGTCTGATCCGCTCTTGTATCCGACCCAACGAAAGTCGCATCAAAAGACTCAGATGAGCTTCCATCCGATGTTATGGGAAATGTCTTCAGATGATACACATTGGACGCTGGATTTTCAGGGTCATAGAAGCTGTCCATGAATTCATGGAAATCACCTTGATGCTGAACCGTCGCAGTAAGTGAAACATCACCGGTGAGTAATTCAGATGAAAAGGATCTGTTGGTCCAAATATCCTGAAAGAGTTTTTTACCGGAATCCGTAACCGGAATTTTCATATCTTCAGATATTTGAGCGTACTTTCGGCCTTCATTACCCGCCCACTGATAACGACCTTCGCTTGTCAAAACAAACGCCGGCGTTAAAGAATCTGTTCCCGCAAAAACATAACTGCCATCGGCGCTTCTTGAATTCATCAATTCAGCCATGGATTCGGTGATTAATGAGATCTCTTGCACTATGGCATCAATATCTTCTTGTGTATTAATGTCGTTTTGCGCCTGAATAAAAAGCGTTCGAACATCGTCCATCGAATCGTTTAAACTTTCTAGCGACACTTCCTGATATTCCAGATTACTGGTTGCCATTTTGATCGAATCATCAAACAGTTTAAGTTGATGATTACTGCCTTCATAAATCAATATTTGACTTGCGCCAACAGGATTATCACTCGGTTTTACGATGTCCGTTTGTGCAGAAATTTTCTCCTGTACATTAAGGATCTTTTCATTCGCTTGACCAATCGCCCTGCTAGACTGACCGTAAATTAAATTATTCGTCACTCGCATAAGCTTACCTCATAATCCCAAGCAGGGTTTCAAACGTCGTACGAGCAGCGGTTACCACTTGAGCGGAAGCTGAGTAAGATTGTTGGTATCGCAAAAGATTCACCGCTTCTTCATCAAGACTCACTGCCGACAACCTGTCGCGACGAGCCACACTGTCATTCATTACGACTTCACTCGACTTAGCATGGCCTGCAATTTCGGCGGTTTTACTGCCCACATAAGAGATAAAGCCCGCAAACGCTTTCGATAGACTAGACTTACCAGCCACTAATGATTGATTCTGAAGATCAACCAAAGCCAAACCGTTAAAGTTATCGGCAGGGCCAATATCCTCTGTTCCCATAGTAAATTCATCGCCCAGTTTTGGCATAGAAGACACAGACACATCAAAGCCTGCGTTATCCGCTAGTCCCGCCTGCTCAAGTAAATTCGTATAATGCTGAACACCTGTCACGCTCGCAATCTCAATTCCAGTCGCATCTTGAACCACATAAGAGCTTGGAGACGTAAAATAAATTTTATGCGGTGCGCTCGGGTAAAGTTCACCCGTTGACGAAAAAGCAGAGCGCTCTGGATGTGTATCCGTAACCGATGAAATGGAGATTCTAGCGTCCGATAAATTACCTGAATTCGTACTGGCTCCAATGGGTGAACTCAACGCAAGCGCCTCCCCATTCTTAGCATGTAATGTAAGGCTAGCTGCCGCACTTTCAGTCGGAGCAAAACGAAAAGCATCGTCATTGTCGATACTGTCCATATCGCTCAATCGAATGTCCATTCCCAACTCTTCAATTTTATAATAACCATCACTGTCTGATGTCATGTTCGATGGATCAAACACTGTTGACGGCCCAACGGAACGACCGTTTAAATCGTATTGTGTAATAGCAAATCGATTATCATCCGTTCGAGTCAGTTCATAAGAGTTTTTGGTGATTTTTGCGCCACCACCCTCAGACACCTTGATAGAAATATCAGACAATTTATGGATGTTATCTTTACTTGAATACACATTCACCTTACCAAGGGCAAATATATCTTTACCAAACGCGCCATTGGCGTCTAGCCCCTTCGCATTTTGCGTATTCATCGCATCCGCAATAGAAATTGCGTGCTGACCAAGCGTTCTGTCTGCATCCACACTGAAATCCGAACGGAAGTCGACCAACCCACCAATACTTCCACCTAAACCATCTGTTTTCAAACCCACGTTATAACCACCAAAATCGACCACTAAATCGATTTTCTTAGGATCCAGAGGGTCCGCTAACACTTTTAATTCTGTTGGATTTTGATCCATAACCAAAGGCTGACCGTTCGCTAATTGAATCGTCATTAAGCCTTTATCATTAAACTGCGCTTTCACATCCAAATAGTTAGATAAGTCTTTTGCGAGCAGTTCTTGCTGATCTCGTAATTCATTGGAAGGTGAAATAGACAAACCTTCCTGACGTAATATCGCGCCGTTCAAGTCGGAGATTTTTGCGGTGATTGAGTTCAAATCGGTCAAAGACGCTGACAATTGTTCGTCTACTAAGCCTTCTTGACGCGTCACAATACCTGAAAGGGTTTTATACTGCTCAACCAAGTTATTCAAACTCGCGTGTGCCAACTGTCGTAAAGACGATGATGTTGGATCATTGTTCGCGGTTTGTAACGCGCCAAACGCGTCGTTTATATAACCAGTAAGAGAAACACTGTCTTCTGCAAGCAAGTTATCGGAAACGGACATCATAGAATGATAAGTATCGTAATAAGCAAACTCTGACGTATCTGTTCTTACTTGAGCACTAACGAAATTATCGACAAGGCGAGAGGTGTCACGAAGCACAACACCGCCAACAGGCGAGCTTGTGGTATCCGTTCTTTGGCGGCTATAGCCTTCTGTATCCACATTGGATGTATTTTGCCCAGTCGTATTAATACGAGCATTACTGGACTGAAGTCCAGACAAACCAATTGAATATAAATTTGAGCTCATAGCTCACACCTCTAGCTGTTTTTACAAAAATAACCTTGGGTTATAGAATCCCTATCGGCTAGTAATGCAAGAACTTTACCAACGCGGCCATTCGTGTGAATTTTATTACTACAGGTGTTGAAACCACTCGCTTGAAAGGATGTTATCAATTTTTTCAGAGTACTTTGGATCTGTTGCGTATCCGCCTTTTTGTAAAGAAGCGGCAAACATTGACGCGTCCTCTCCAGCATCGAGGGCATCTTTATACCGCTCACTTGAAGAGAGAAAATTTGCATAATCATCGAAGCTTTGAGAAAAAGAATCATAAGCACGAAATGCGGCTTTTTCACGCTTTGCCACACCATCACGAAACTCTAACGTGTTAACAACGGCGCGATCACCCTGCCAACGATTATCGGCTTTAATGCCAAACAAATTAAAGCTGGCGGCGCCATCTTCTTTGGCAATCGGATACTTCCCCCACCCTGTTTCCAAAGCGGCTTGAGCCAATATCGCTTTAGGGTTCACTCCTAACTTATCGCCAGCCTGCTGAGCATGAGGCCAAAGGTTTTCGACAAACTCATCAGGGGATTCGAACACAACAGAAAGCGCTGAGGGAGCGGTCGCTACAACACTTTTTGGAGCCACTTGCGACTCTTGCTGAACAGACTGAATAAATTCTCTTGAGGCACGATGTGCCAGCGCTTGAATTCTAACCAAATCCTGTTTCGCAACTTGATTCAAAAAGTCGGTGTCGCCTCGCGCTTTCGCTTCAGGTGAACTAGTACGAGCTTGTTGCTGCGTTTGATATTGACGAATCAGCGCATCAGATAACCCCAATCCACCTGACTTAGACAAGCCCTGAGACATTTGTGAATCCATCATTTCTTGATATTGCTTGGTTTGCGCACTGGAAAACAAACCACTACCAATCGCTTCATTCGTACTGCGCATGTTTTTTAATAACATGTTAATAAAAATAGATTCGAACTGCTGAGCAACGTCTTTTAACGCAGCATCTGGATCTTGTTTTGCTTTGGTTTTTAACGCCGTTAATGTGGAAAAATCAGCAAAGAAATCTTGCTTTGGCGGTACTGAATTCATCGCTATATCACCACTAAGTCTGCATTAATTGCACCGGCCTGCTTCAAACCTTCCAAGATAGCCATTACGTCACCTGGCGCCGCACCAACCTGATTAACCGCACGAACAATATCATTTAAAGAAGCACCTGGATCAAACACAAACATATGGCCACTATTTCGACTGATTTCAATGCCTTCACGAGGCGACACTATGGTCTCACCACCAGTGACCGTACCATCTTGACCAACAACTGGCGGCACTTCTTTTATCGTCACCGTCAAACTGCCATGCGTTATGGCCGCAGGAGAAACCTTCACATGCTGACCAATAATAATCGTTCCGGTTCGCGAGTTGACCACAATACGAGCTCGCTCTTCAGCCACTTCTACTTCTAAATTTTCAAGAATAGACAAAAAAGTCACGCGCTGACTTGGGTCTCGCGGCGCAGAAACACGAATTGAAGTGGCATCTAATGTGGTTGCCACACCAGGCCCCAATAAATTGTTTATTTTATCGGACACTTGTTTTGCGGTGGTGAAGTCAGGGCGATTAAGATTAAAGGTTAAGGTGTCGCCTGTATTAAAACTGCTCGGTACCGTACGCTCTACACTGGCACCATTTGGTATACGGCCAACCGTAGGAACATTACCGGATGTTCGAGAGCCGTCGGCACCGTTCGCCCCCAACCCACCAACAACCAAATTACCTTGGGCGATAGCATAAACCGCACCATCCGCCCCTTTTAACGTTGATAACAACAAGGTTCCGCCACGTAAAGCACTGGCATTCCCAATAGAAGATGCGGTGATATCAATTTTTTGACCGGGCTTAGAAAACGCGGGCAATGTGGCTGTCAGCGAAACTGCCGCCACATTCTTAGAGGTCGCACTCACGCCCGCAGGCAATGTCACACCAAATCGCGACAACATGCTTGAAAAACTTTGGTTCGTAAAAGGCGTACTATCGCCTGTTCCGTTTAATCCAATAACCAACCCATAGCCAAACAACTGGTTATCTCGAACGCCCTGAACACTAGCAATGTCTTTCAGACGTTCCGCCTGAACTGAAAAAGATAAAAAATATAAGACAATTAGCGCTATGTGCTTCATCACATCACCTATTAAAGTGGTTTTACCCACTTATTCATTACGATCAAATTAATAAGGCATATCACTCGTATTAAGCAAACGACTTACCCAACCTTGCTCACTTCCTGCCGCCACATCACCAGTACCAGAATACGTAATTCTCGCGTCGGCGACCCGCTCAGACTCAACCGTGTTATCAGGTGAAATGTCTTGCTTGCGGACCACACCAGAAAAACGAATGTATTCATCACCCTGATTTAAACGCAACCATTTTTCCCCACGAACCGCCAACACCCCATTTGGATATACCTTAAAGACAGTGACGGAGATAGTACCATTTAAGCTGTTGTTTTGATTCGCCGATGCGTTCCCAGAAAAGTCAGTGCCTTGCTGCGGAACAGTGGTGTCCATCTTCAACTCTTGCCCTAATACGGTTGGGTTTTCAATGGTTGCAGAAGAGGATTTTGACACCGTCGCCGCATTGGCTTTTGTCGACGTTGTTGTCTCGTTTAGGTTGATTGTTAATATATCGCCAACCTTACTGGCTTTTTGATCCCCAAAAAATACATCCCCCATACTGGTCTGATAAATGCCGCCCGTTGGTGCTTGGGAAGGGCTCATACCATTAGGGTATACTGGCGTATAAAAAGGGTCGTCAGACTGTATAGACTGGCCTATTTCAGGGCCACTCATTGGGTTATCAGGATCAGGCACAAACCCTTTACGTGGAACATCGGATGAAGCTTCTTCTGGTGGTATTTCTTCCCCTGTGACGGCATCAATCACCGCATCGGTTACCGCACCAGCCACACCAGCGGCAGCAGCATTCGCAACCGCTTGCTGATTAATATCCCAAGAAAGGCAACCAGACAAGCAAGCACTAAACAAAACCAAAAGCGCGCATTTAATCTTCATCATATTCCACACGTTATTATAACTGCTGTATTGCAAAGCTCATCATACCATCCGCGGCAGCAATGACCTTGGAGTTCATTTCATACGCTCTTTGAGTCGTAATCATATTAACCAGCTCTTCAATCGAATTCACGTTTGAGGCTTCTAACATGCCTTGTGCAATCGTCCCCAATGAATCGGTTCCTGGAACACCAACAAGTGGCGGGCCGCTCGCATTGGTCTCTGTAAAAATATTTTGACCTGCCGCATTAAGACCTGTCGGGTTAATAAACCCTGCGATATTAATCGCACCAACTTCTTGTGCATCCGCTTCACCACTCATACGCACAGACACCACACCATCTTCTGCAATCATAATTTCAATGGCATCAGGGTCTATTTGAATACCTGGCTCTACCACTAAGCCACCAGATGTCGAAATCTGCCCCTGACTATTAAGCTGAAGACTTCCATCACGTGTATAGGCAATGGTGCCATCAGGCTGCAGCACCTGCAAAAAACCCTTGCCTTGAATGGCAACATCAAGCTGCCTATCCGTCATATTGTAATCGCCGTTGGAAAAGTCTTTCTGCGTTGCTTCCACTTTTACACCAGTACCTAGCTGCAAACCTGACGGTAACTCTGCATTCTGAGCACTTAGCCCACCGGGCGCACGTACTGTTTTATACATTAGATCTTCAAATACCGCTCGATCTTTCTTAAACGCCGTTGTTGAAACGTTTGCCAAGTTATTGGCAACCACGTTAAGTTGCTTATCCATCGCACTTAAACCGGTTTTACTGACCCACAATGCTGAATTCATAAAAGCCTCTTATTCCAATTCTATTATTCGTTACTTATTGACTAATTTTTAAGATGATCGCTGTAAAATTCGTGCCGAAGAGTCGGCATTATCTCGAATCGTATCCATCATTTTTACATTCATTTCAAAACGTCGAGAGAGGTTCATAATGTGCGTCATTTCTTCAACCGCATTCACATTGCTGCCTTCTATAAAACCGGCCGCCAACTGAACAGTTGGATCGATCTCAAACACCTGACCATCACGAGAGTGGATTAAGCCATCCTCCTCTTTTCGCAAATTCTGGGTATCTGGGTTCACTAGCTTAATCTGGTTTAATACGGCGACTTCATTCCCCGCGCCCCCTTGAGGAACAATAGAAATGGAACCGTCAGCGGTAATGTTAATACTGTCAAGGGGAGGCAAAAAAATGGGGCCTCCCACGCCAGCGACAGGCAACCCCCGGCCTGTTACCAATTGGCCAGCCGCATTAATTTGCAAGTCTCCTGCACGAGTGTAGGCTTCCTGCCCTGCCTCATCATAGACAGCGATAAAGCCTTTACCCGCAACGGCAACATCCAGATTTCGATCCGTTTGAATCATGTCACCTTGCGTATATCGTGTTGCTGGATTTTCGGTCATCGCATACACACGGCTAGGATAATGATCGCCATACACTTGCATCGAACGAGCTTGTTCGAAATCAGATCGAAAGCCCGTTGTACTGACGTTTGCCAAGTTGTTAGCGTGTATTGTTTGAGCATTCATGGTTTGAACACCACCACTCATTGCTAAATATAAGGCCTTATCCACTACAACACTCCTAGAAGAATTCTACGTTATTGAGTTAAGTAGTATCAAAAATCGTACCAACTCGACAAAGCCAATAAAAAGACAAAAAAAAGCCGAAACAGCAAAG
Source organism: Marinomonas profundimaris (assembly GCF_000508165.1). Taxonomy (GTDB): domain Bacteria; phylum Pseudomonadota; class Gammaproteobacteria; order Pseudomonadales; family Marinomonadaceae; genus Marinomonas; species Marinomonas profundimaris. Next base: position 9,663 of record NZ_AYOZ01000004.1, read on the forward strand.
CACTGTTCCGGCATTAAATCTTCTCTCTCCAGAAAATTAGCGGAGGTTTATTATCGTCTGAGTAACCGTATTTTCGGTTTCTAATGTTTTACTGTTTGCTTGATAATTACGCTGTGCCTCAATCAGAGCAACGAGTTCAGACGTTAGATCTACGTTAGATTCCTCTAACGCGCCCCCTTGAATTTTTCCTAATGTTCCACTGTTTGGACGACCAATATCAGCAGGACCAGAACCTTTGCTCGCCAACCAAGCGGTATGTCCTGACGGCATAAGACCGTCCGTACTATCGAATGTTGCCAACGCTATCTGGCCAAGTGTTGCCGTTTGTTGGTTGGTATAGTTTGCCACCAACAAACCATCACTATCAAAAGACACACCCTGCAATTCGCCTGCGGAAAAACCGTTTTGTTCGAAGTTGTCTGTATTATCCAACGCAAACTGAGTCGAACCAGTAAGGTCTAGCTCTGTTACACGACCTCGATTTGTCGGATCAATCCCCATCACTTCTAATGTAATTGGCTGAGCCACACCGAAAGGTGGAATACCTCGATAAGCGCCCATCAAATTACCCGCGGCATCAAAAGACACGGCTGTATTTTCTTCTAAAAATCGCGTGTCTTCCCCTGTCAATGGATCGGTATAGCTTTCTTCCCCATCCATTGTCACACGCAACTCATAAGTATTGTCTTCACCTTGCTTAATAAAGTAATAACCCATCGTATGAGATTCACCCAGAGAGTCATAAACAGACCGAGTATTACCGTACGTATAAGTATCTGGATCAAGCGGATCAAATGCTTCTCGAGCGACAGAACTTGAGCTTCGAACTTCTGTCGGTGCCAAAGTGGATGCTATCGCCATTCCAGCCAAAGTACCTGCAACGGCAAGCGGTGTTTTCGTCGCTGCAGCAATATCTGCCACACCAGGCTCTGTCGCACCTAAGTATAAAAGCTCAAATGGCTGCTCTTCTACGCCATCACCGTTGTGATCCACACCGGCTTCGGCGGAGTTATAGGTCGCGTATGTTTCACCCATAAACGCAACACCTGCATCATCTTTAATGTTGCCATCGACAGTCGCATGCACTTTATACGTATTTGGCATTTCACTTTTTGCATAATAATACGTCACAATATGCGTATCACCATTACCATCCGCCACGCCTTGCGTTTGCGTAAAATTGTAGGTATCAGGATCCATCGGATCAAAATCCGCTTTGATAAACGGCGGAAAATCTTCACTCTTTGAGTTTAAATTGACCTTTAAGCTCATGTCTGTAGTGGATTCTGGTGAAATTCTATCGGTTGGTATTTTTAAATCACCAAGGTTACCACCTACGATACCTTCAACCGCATTAAACCCCTGAACATGACTGCCGGTATTGGTTACCAAGAAACCATCTTCATCCAGCTTGAAGTTACCCGCTCTTGTATAGGTTTGAGCGATACCAGCGTCAAGGATAAAAAAGCCACTTCCATCAATGGCAAGATCAAGATTGTTATCTGTATACGATAAGTTGCCCGGTGAAAATTCCTGAGAAACACTACTAACACTCACACCAGAACCAATACTGTTGCCGCTCCCTGCGCCGAGCACACTAGTGTTGTAAAGATCATCAAACTCAATACGTGACTTTTTAAAGCCTGTTGTATCGGCGTTGGCAATGTTATTACCAGTAACGCTTAAATAATCGGCAGAAGCCTTAATGCCAGACAGTGCTGTATTGAATCCCATAATGCTCTCCAATCACCCTAATATTTCTAATTCATTTGTAAGTTTGATTTTGCCGTGATTTTCCACGTTTAAAACCGTACCGTTCTCACCATTAATAGTGACACCCTGGATACGCGTCGGAAGACGAGTACTCATAGTGGAAACTTCACCTTTATCATTTGTCGAAGAAGCGGCAAAACGATATTCACCAGACGGCAAAGGATTTCCGTCATCATCCAGCTTATCCCACTGATACTCACCAGAATTAAGAGCAGCCGTACGAACCAGACGATTATCCGCATCAAATATTTTCAACGACGCGGTCTGAGAATTCTCAGGTATCACCGTTTTTAACTGAACCGCTTCTGAGCCGTCCGTTATTTTTGCCTTACTACCTTCCAACAAAATCGATTTACCGACCAATGTAGAAGCACTCAGCGCTTGATTCGAGGTAAGCGATGTCGCCATGTTCTCCAATTGATCAGAGATACCTGTTAGCCTTTCTAAGGAGCTAAACTGTGACATTTGCGCCACCATATCGTTGGCATCTTGAGGCGCAGTTGGATCTTGCCCTTTAAGTTGCTCAATATAGAGTTTTAAAAATACATTCTGGTCAGCTAACGCCGCCTCATCTTTTGCCACTTCAGGCTTCTCAATACCAGCTTTGGATTTAGCTGCATCGGTTCCATATTGAGAAATCAGCCCGCCAAGGCCTTTAGTGTCAGATATATTTGCCATCTATCCGCTCCTATGACTGTCCAAGCGTGAGCATTTTCTGCATCATACTTTTTGCTGAATTCATAATTTCCACATTCGTCTGAAAGGATCGTGACGCCGACATCATATCGGCCATCTCTTCCATCGGGTTTACATTCGGGTAAAACACATAACCCTCTTCGTTAGCCATTGGGTGATCTGGCTCATATCTTGGTTGCAGAGGTGCATCCGATTCCACAATGCCGTCGACCTTTACACCAATACCAGCACCGCTTTCATCAACACTGGCATTATTCCAACCATAATCACGCATACTGTCATTCATCATCTGCGAAAATATGGGCTTACGGGCACGATATGTTTGATCTGCTGAGCTTGCCGCACTGTCTACGTTCGCCATGTTGCTTGCAATCGTATTCAAACGAACCGTTTGAGCACTCATTGCTGACCCAGAGATGGTAAAAATATTACTCAAAGACATCGTCATTAATTCCCAATAAGCGCTTTTTTCATGCCGCTAATTTTTCGATCCAAGAACATAAAACTCGTATCAAACTGTAATGAGTTTTGCGCGTACTCGGCCTGCTCTCTCTGCATATCAACGGTATTACCATCTAAGGATGGTTGATTGGAATTCCGGTACAATAAATCATCTGATTCACCTGAAAACCCCTCCCCAGAGATATGTCTTGTGTTTGTGCCTGCCAGCTTAAGTTTGCTGCTTTCGTTATTTAAAAGTGAGTCGAATGAAATGTCTCTTGCTTTAAAGTTTGGTGTATCCGCATTGGCAATGTTATTTGCAAGGACAGCGGCTCTCGCACTTCTGAACTCTAGCGTTTTGTCATGTCCTGCCAATGCACTCGCAAAAGATATAGCCATTCATTCCTCAATAAAAACATCACTAATCAATACATGAAACATAAAGCAATATTGATGCCAAAAAATAAAACTCCTATTTATCAATGACATACCAATAAAAAAGGCAGGAACGGCAAAAAGCGGCAATATTGAAGGTTAGGGTAATAAACACAAAAAAGCCCATCTAAAAAATTAGACAGGCTTTCTAAATAATAAAAGTGAGGTTTAACGTAGCGTTACAGCGCTTTGGCCTTATACACGATACCAGGATGGCATTGTACAATCTCAAAATGGTCAGATAGACCACTCAACGCCTCAGATCCACCAAGAAACAAATACCCACCCGGCTTTAGAGAGGAATGCATTCTTTTCAGAATATCTAGCTTGAGATCTACCGTAAAATAAATCAGTACATTTCGACAAAAAATCACATCGAACTTACCCAATACTGTAAAGGGCTCGATCAAGTTCAAATACTTAAAATCAACACGCGAACTCAAATGCGGTTTTATTTTCCAAGTTAAGTCATTCACTTTATCAAAATAACGGTTTTGCAAATCTGCACCAAGACCACGAGCAATAGCCAAACTATCGTACTCACCTTGTTTGGCATGCTGAAGAATATTTGTACAAATATCCGTAGCGACAATTTTTTCACCCGCCTTCAACACGCCCGGTCGAGCAGATTTAAACTCCTCAATCACCATGCTAATGGAATAAGGTTCTTGACCTGTAGAAGAGGCTGCAGACCAAATTTTCAAGGGCGCCGCCGTCATTTCTGGTAGCACTTTACTTTTCAAAATGGCGAACGGGTGGGTATCTCTAAACCAAAGTGTTTCATTGGTCGTCATTGCATTAATGACTTCCTCTTTTAGTTTCGTGCTACCAAACCGCTCTAAAGCATCAACGAGCTGCTCAATTTTAGAGTAGCCTTCTCTTTCCAATACTTTACCTAGACGACTAGCGACCAAGTATTGCTTATTGTCACTCAGCGAAATTCCACATGCTTTCTGTAGATAATCTCTAAATCTGATATAACCATTTGGTGTAATTGCATTTGTACTACTGAGCATTAAAACTCCATTAGCGACAGATCAAATTAATAAGGCAGGATTACCCCCTGCCAACAATCACTCTGATGATGCCTGCACTGTTTCAATCGCCAATCGAGCCAATTCATCTGGCTGGAATTTAGCCAAGAAACCATCCGCCCCAACTTTTTTCACCATTGCCTCGTTGAAAACACCACTCAAAGAGGTATGAAGAAGAATAAACAAATCTTGTAAGCGACTATCATTACGAATGGCTGTAGTCAGTGTGTATCCATCCATTTCCGGCATTTCTATGTCCGAAATGACCATAGAGAATTCCTCTGTAACATCTTTACCTTCGGCAACCATGTTTTGTAGGAAATCAAGCGCTTCTCGTCCATCACACAACACCGTTGTAGCAAAGCCAACCTGTTCCATACAACGCTTAATCTGCTTACGTGCAACAGAAGAGTCATCAACAATAAGAATATGATGTTTCTTCGCGTTCTCTGTTACCGCTTCGTTAACAATACCTTCTGAAATATCCTGACGAGTAGGTGCGACTTCAGATAAAATCTGCTCAACATCAAGGATTTCAACCATCTCTTTTTCCACCTGACAAACGGCGGTGAGGTAATTGTCATTAGACAAACCCTTTGGTGGCGGCTGAATATCACTCCAGTTCATATTCACAATACGCTCAACGCCTCGTACTAGAAATCCCTGTATACGACGGTTGTACTCTGTGATGATGACGAAACACTGGTCAATGTTTTCAATGGGGCTTGATCCTGTCGCCAGCCCTAAATCTAAAATAGGAATCGTACCACCGCGAATATGAGCAACCCCACGCACAACAGGCGAGCTGTGAGGCATGATCGTCAATTTGGGGCACTGTAGAATTTCTTTTACCTTAAAAACGTTGATACCGTAAAGGTGCTTACCATTTAAGCGAAACAACAGTAACTCGAGTCGGTTTTCCCCTACAAGCTGCGTACGTTGGTTAACAGTATCCAAAACTCCAGCCATAAACGCCTCCAAAAATGTGTAAACATTATCCTGAGGTATCACCTCAAAATTGTTAAAATGTATTATCCAATGATAAAGTGATTTCTAATATTTTACTAACTATCTTATTTATAACATGATAATAAACAAAGTGAGCGAATCATGCGAATCCTAAGGCTAAGTGTAGCCTTCATTTACTTTCAAGTTGGTTTAACATTTGCCACATCGACTGAAGAGCACATTAATCACTTCATAAACCAAGTAGAAATCCCAAGACTTTCAGAAACCTACCCTAACGCGGCTATTGGCATTACACTAAATAATGTATCCGCACTCAACTACATACCGGCTTGTGACAATGGCTTTTTTCAGATTATTAACCAAAGGCCAGAAGCAACAAAACGCACAAATTACGAGATCAGCTGCAGTGAGCCTGTATGGAAATCTTACGTTCCGGTCACTCAATCTATAATGATTCCTGCCATAAAAACCATCACCCCAATCAATCGGGGGCAAATCATCAGTAAGTCGAACACAGATGTCGGTGAAGTAGACCTATCTAGCTTAAGAGGGCATATTTTTACCGAAGATAATCCACCTTATGGACAGATAGCATCACGTAATTTGCGTATAAATACCTTTATTACGGATAACCTAACCACACCTCCAATGCTTATAAAGAAAGGTGACGTTGTATTAATCACAGCTCAAAGCGGCAGCATATTAGTCCGGATGAACGGTGTTGCGTTAGAAAATGGCGTTAAAGGACAACAAATACGCGTAAAAAACACAAGTTCTGAGCGAATTATATACGCCAAAGTTGTAACTGACAGTGAGGTTCTTGTAAACTATTGAGTACAGACTGATCGGCGATTTATAAATTCTTTTTTTCTATAGCTTTCATTAAAGTTTCTGTAGGCGTTGCCGACAATATAGACAGGCAAATCATTAAAGGGCGGAAAACCCAATGGCAATACATTTTACAGGTCTATCAAACCAGAGCACGATCAATAAAAGCGAACGTTCGCAAAAAGACGATGCTACTGGTAGTGCGACAGAAAAACAAAGCGCTGTACAAAGTGGCGGTACTTTAGCAGAAGACACCGTGAAATTGAGCGGTACTGCGCAAACATTGCAAAATCAGCAAGCCAAGATTAACAACTTGCCTGATGTTGACATGGATAAAGTAGAACAAATCAAAAACGCTATTGCAGCGGGCGAATACAAAATAGATACGCAGAAGCTAGCAAATAATATGGCTTCTATGGACTCGCTATTCTAGACTGTACAACTTATACAGTCTGTAAACGGTTTGTCTTATGATCCCCATTGCCCCTATATTTATCAAAAGCAAAGAGACACTAGAAAGGCTCTCTTTGCTTCTTGATGAAGAACGTTTGGCTTATGGCGAACTGGACAGCGAAACCATCATCAATTTATCCGAAGAAAAGCAAACCCTCCTAGATGAAATGAATCAACTCAATGAGAAAAGAGTCAATATTCTCATTAAATTTGATGTCGTCGATCGAAAAGAGCCCTCCGAAGAAGATTTTAAAAAGTGGCTTTCCTTACAAGACAGCTCTATGGATGAAGTACGGCTATTAATGAAAGACTGCGAAGCTTTATTGAAAAAGTGTAAAACACAAAACAACACAAACGCTCGCATCCTCAACACCTTACAAAAGCGTAACAAGCACCTATACGAACTCCTGCAAGGCCATAGTAGTAAGAACAAAGTCTATACTGCCAGAGGCTCCACTCGCCCAATCAGTAGCAAACACACGCTAGGACGGGCCTAAAAACCTATAAGAATCAATAGCATGGTTATGTTTGATTTGTAATTCAAACATAACTAATGTATAAAATACGCCTTGCGATCAGTCCCCATAGGTAAACAGGATATACCGGCCGCCTCCTAAGCAGCTATTCCAGGTTCGAGTCCTGGTGGGGACACCATTAAGGCAATTGGTCTCGCAGCTTGTAATACAACATCCCCGCAACCAACCCAGGCCAACGCAATAAAGTCCCACCAGGAAAGTCCGCATTAGGAACACTTGCAAAAATATCAAAACGCTCTGCGGTGCCGCTTACCGCTTCCGAAATTAACTTTCCACCCAAAGTCGCCAATGCGATCCCGTGCCCTGAATACCCTTGCGCTATAAACACATTCTTTTCTTCGTGACCAAAATGAGGCATTCGATTCAGCGTAATAGCCAGCGTCCCTCCCCAACTGTAATCAATTTGCACTTTCTTCAATTCAGGATAAGTGGCAATCATATGTTTTTTAACAAAGCCTGAGATGTCTGAAGGAAAGCGAGATCGATAGTTTTCTCCGCCTCCCCATAGCAGTCGTTTATCTGCAGATAAACGGAAGTAATTCACTACAAATTTTGAGTCAGCCACAGCAAGATCGAGCGGGTTTATTCGATTATAAACAGACGCCGGCAAGGGCTGGGTTGCCAAAATAAAGTTATTGATTGGCATGATTTTTTTTGCAGCTTGAGGGTGTAATTTTCCCAGATACCCATTACATGCGAAGACAACGAATTTTGCTTTCACGGTTGCGAGAGGGGTTGAAACACTAGGATTATTTCCCGAGACATAACCAACAACCGGCGTGTTTTCATAAATATGAACACCATTTTTTTGCGCCGCATGAGCCAATCCTAATGCGTAATTATAAGGATGGAGGTGTCCCCCTTGCTCATAATACTCAGCACCATAGTAATGCTCTGTCCCTAGTCGCTCTGCCACACTTTGATCATTCAAATATGCAATGGAAGCAAAACCCAATACGGTGTTCTTATATTCCACGGCCTGCTTCATATCTTCGACATGAGATGGCTTTGAGGCCACATGTAACACTCCCGCCTTCAAATCACATTCTATTTGATGTTCATGAATAAGAGACTTCACCAACTCAACCGACTCAACCGACATTTTCCATAATGCATCGGCATTTTCTTTACCGACTTTTCGACATAAGACCTCATGATCAACATTCAGCCCCTGACAAAATTGACCACCATTACGCCCAGAAGCACCAGAACCAATCGACTTAGCCTCTAACAAGGTAACGCGATAGCCTTTTTGAGACAGGTGAAGCGCTGCCGACAACCCAGTATATCCAGCACCAATGATACAAACATCGGTTTCATGGCTTTCTTGCAAAGGGGGAAAGTGTAAAGTTTGATTACTGCTATGCGCATAATAAGAACGTTCAAAACCTTGATTCTGCATGTTTATACCCTATAAAAAAACATTACACATTTCGTAGCACTGCACCAATAGATCATTAATTTAGTCAAAATTTAAAAAAAAGTAGCTACCCCTTAGTAGGTATGTGTCGATTCTTATAAAAGTGTTATTACTTAAGAGTCAACAACATAATGAAGGGGGATTCATGGGTGTTCTAGAAGATTTTCTAAAAAAGCATTCAATTATAGAAATCGAGTCTACATTACCAGACATGACAGGCAATGCGCGGGGTAAATTCTACCCTACACGTAAGTTCTTAGCAGAAAATGGTGGACGCTTACCTGAAACGGTTTTAGTACAAAGTGTGACCGGAGATTGGGCTTATAACCATTACGACATAGTCGATGCCCGTGACCGTGACATGATACTTGTACCAGACACCAACACGCTGAGAATTGTTCCTTGGACAGATGAACCCACCGCACAGCTTATTAACGATTGTTACGACACCCAAGGCAACCTTCACCCTTTAGCCAGCCGAACCATTCTACGACGAGTTTTAGCGCTGTTTGAAAAAGAAGGATTACGTCCCGTCGTTGCACCAGAAGTCGAATTTTATCTGGTGCAAAAAAATGACGATCCAGATTATGAATTGAAGGCAGCCAAAGGCCGCTCTGGCCGAAGAGAGACCGCTCGTCGATCTTATAGCATTGACGCGGTTAACGAATTCAATCCTGTCATTGACACTTTATACGCCTATTGCGAAGCACAAGATTTGGATGTGGACACGCTGATCCATGAATCTGGTGCGGCGCAAATGGAGATCAACTTTCTTCACGGCGATGCGCTTGATTTAGCGGATCAGGTTTTTGTATTCAAACGCACCCTACGAGAAGCCGCGTTAAAGCATGATATCTACGCCACTTTTATGGCCAAACCGATGCAAAATGAGCCCGGTAGCGCCATGCATATCCACCAAAGCATTTTAGACATTAAGACCGGAAAAAACATTTTCACTGAAAACGGCGAGTTCAGTGACGCGTTTTATCATTACATGGGCGGTTTGCAAAAATACACGCCAAGTGCCATCAGTTTTTTTGCGCCGAATGTAAATTCCTATCGTCGTTTTGCACCAGAAATCGCCGCGCCAGTGAACATGAAATGGGGCATTGATAACCGCACGACAGGCTTACGCGTTCCCGCATCATCACCTGAAGCCACACGAATTGAAAACCGTTTTCCTGGATCGGACTGCAACCCTTATTTAGCCATTGCGGCAAGCTTGGCTTGTGGTTATTTAGGCTTAAAAGAAAAGCTCAAACCAAGTGCGCCAATCACTGGTGCCGCCGCACTTGAACATGACAATGTGGAACTAGCTCGTACTTTAGAAGAAGCATTACGATTACTAGAAGACTGCCCTGAAATTTGCGAAATCATGGGGCAGCAATTTATCGATGCTTATATTGGCATTAAAAAAACGGAGTTTGAAACCTTTAACAAGGTCATCAGCTCTTGGGAAAGAGAGCACTTATTGCTCAATGTATAACCCCCTTTGAGGTCATCGTTTAATGAATTGATCAACATTTTCCATTGCTAACTAAGAGGTAGAACACTATGAAAAACACCGTATTTCGTTTATGTAAACCCTTAATGCCATTACTTGCCTGCACCGCTGTCGCCATGCCAATTTCTGGGCTTGCAGAAGAAGAACTGAAATTTTACAACTGGTCGGATTATATTGGTGAAGACACCATTGGTAACTTTGAGCAACAAACGGGCATCCATGTCATTGCGGATGTTTTTGACAGTAATGAAGTACTAGAAGCCAAATTGCTCGCCGGCGGTTCAGGTTACGACTTAGTTGTGCCGACAGCCTCTTTTATGGGGCGTCAAATTCAAGCGGGTGTTTTTCAAAAACTGGACAAATCCAAACTATCAAACTACAAAAACATTGACCCTGAATTATTGTCTTATTTAGAAGCCGTTGACCCAGGCAATCAATATGGTGTGCCATATTTGTGGGGCACAACAGGCATCGGCTACAACCCTGCGATGGTCAAAAAAGCATTAGGCGAAGACGCGCCAGTCAACAGCTGGGACCTCGTGTTTAAACCGGAAAATATGGCAAAACTCGAAAAGTGTGGTGTGATGTTCCTCGACTCACCCGACGAACTGTACCCATTGGCTTTGAATTATTTAGGCATGGATCCAAATAGCCGAAAAGCGAAAGACTATGCACTAGATAGCCCAGCAGCCATGTTATTGAAAAAGGTTCGCCCTTACGTCACTCAATTCCATTCTTCGCAATACATTAGCGCGCTGGCCAATGGCGATGCGTGCGTGGCAATTGGCTGGTCTGGTGATGTCATCCAAGCCCAAGACCGTGCAGCAGAAGCAGACAATGGTATCGAAGTGGCATACAGCATTCCGGACGAAGGCACACAAATTTGGTTTGATATGCTCGCCATTCCAAAAGGTGCTAAAAGTGCAGACAACGCCCATGAGTTTATCAACTACTTGATGGAACCAGAGGTCATTGCCGATGTAACAAACTACGTCGCGTACGCTAATCCAAACCTGTTAGCCACGGAGCTTCAAGATCAAGAAATTTCCAACAACCCTGGTATTTACCCATCCGACGAAGTGAAAGAAAGATTCTTCACACAAAAATTGCGCGGTGCAAAAATCGAACGATTAATGACCCGTTTTTGGACCAACCTTAAGACAGGGCAATAACCCGCTATCAGACAAAATAAGCCACAAAAAAGCCAATGATGAAATATCATTGGCTTTTTTACATTCACCTTAAATGAGCAACAACACTAACCTTGAGAAAGGCGGTTTTCATCCCCTGATTTGATAAATTCCACCAACCACGCAATCACTTCTGGCGAATTTAACGCATCCTTTCGAACGCTACTCAAGCCTTGCTCAGCCACTTCAAGCGAAAAGCTGTCGCCTTTTATGTTGTCAATCAATGCCGCTTCATAAGCCGCACTGAACTCTGGATGCCCTTGCAAAGTAACGATGTGTTTGTCATATACCAAACCCGCATTTTCACAGAATGCAGACCGAGCAAATACCTTGGCTCTGGTAGGTTTTAGGACGACTTGATCTTGATGCATCGCACAAATTGAAATATGGCTCGGCGGCTCAGGCAAAACAATGTCCTTCACATTGGGAACCACCTCGTAGTCATGAATCCCAACACCCCAACCACCAGCAAACTTTACTACGCCACCGCCCAATGCTTCGGCAATAATCTGATGCCCAAAACAAATCCCCACTAAAGGCTGCTTTTTCGCATCAATTTCCTGAATCAGCACTTTTAGTTGCTGCATCCAAGAAAGATCTTCATAGACATTTGAGCGAGACCCAGTAATCAACCACGCATCACATACATCAGCATGACTTGGAAAAACGCCATCTCGAACATCAAACACGTCAAATTCAAACGTCGAATCCTGCTCAGCAAACTGCGTAACAAACATATCGGCATAAGAGCCAAAACTCGGTAACAATGTAGGACGAGTAATACCCGCTGCCAGTATTCCAATTCTCATTTACCCTCCTTTAAAGCTATGAATAAACGCTTCAAATCAATCATTGAGATATCTTGTATCGGTTCTGACGATGCATAATAAAAATAGCGGCAATGACCGCAATGGCAACCACTAAAATCATCAGGGTAGCAAGCGCATTCACTTCTGGAGAAACCCCCAAACGCACTTTCGAAAAAATCACCATCGGCAAAGTGCTATTTCCCGGCCCAGACACAAAACTGGCGATCACTAAGTCGTCCAGAGATAAGGTAAAAGACAACAACCAACCGGACACAATTGCAGGCGCAATCAACGGCAAGGTAATGAGAAAGAACAAAGAGGACGGTTTCGCACCTAAATCCATTGCCGCTTCTTCTAAGGTTTCATCCAAAGACGCCAAGCGAGATTGAACAACCACCGCAACGTACGCCAGACAAAACGTAGTGTGCGCAATAATAATGGTGCCGGTTCCTCTTCCTGCCGGCCAACCAAACATAGATTCCAATGCCACAAACAGCAGCAATAATGACAAGCCAGTAATGACATCCGGCATAATTAATGGCGCGGTCACCCAACCCGACAAAATCGTCTTGCCTCTAAATCGCCCCATGCGACTTAAAACAAAACCCGCCATGGTGCCTAAGACAACGGCAAGCGTTGCACTAATGGCGGCGATTTTAAAACTGAGCAACGTCGCATTAATAATTTGCTCATTTTGAAACAAAGCCGCATACCATTTGATTGACCAGCCACCCCACACGGTAACCAATTTAGACTCATTAAAACTGTAAATAATGAGTGAAATAATGGGCGCGTACAAAAAGACGAAACCAAATAACGCCGAACCGTTTAAAAATAAAGAGCCTCGTTTCATGGTGCGTCCTCCTGCTTGTTGCGGCTACGAATAAACATGATCGGCCCCACTAATACGATTAACATCACCGTTGCCACTGCGGAGGCCATTGGCCAATCGCGATTTAAGAAAAATTCGTCCCATAACACACGGCCTATCATCAATGTATCCGACCCACCTAACAACGCGGGAATCACAAATTCTCCCACGGCGGGAATAAACACCAGCAAACAACCCGCAACAATTCCGGGAATCGCCAACGGCAAGGTCACCAAGAAAAAGGCTTGATAGGGTTTTGCACCTAAATCTTTGGCCGCTTCCAACAGCGCTAAGTCCATTTTTTCGAGTGTGGTATAAAGTGGTAAAATCATGAAGGGTAAATAGGTATAAACGATGCCAACATACACTGCGAAATCGGTTTGTAACATAATCAGAGGGTGGTCAGTTATTCCCAGCCCCATTAAAAATTCGTTTACTACACCGTTTTTTTTCAACAACCCCATCCACGCATAAACACGCAATAAGAAGGAGGTCCAAAAAGGTAAAATAACCAAAGAAAGCAATAATGTACGTCGAGTACGTGAACTCTTTGCAATTAAATAGGCAATGGGAAAGGCAATCACCAAAGTAATGAAGGTAGAAATGGCGGCAATCCGAATCGAACTCAAATACGCATCAAGATAAAAGCGGCTTTCAAATAAAAATAAATAATTACCGAAGGTGATTTTAAGCGTCGCGTAGGCTTCTTCTGGATTCCATTCGAACAATGGAGAATAAGGCGGAACAGCGATCGCAGACTCTGCCAAGGAAATTTTGAAAACCACAAGAAATGGAATAAAGAAAAAAACCGCCAACCATAAAGTGGGCGTCAAAATAACCGCCATGCGTCCCCAGTTCATCGCTTTAATACGATGCACTAAACGTACTGCCATGGCACCTTTTCCAACATAAGGGGTTATATTGTTCATGATGTGAGCACCACACCACTCTCGCTATCCCACGAAAGATAAACCGAGTCATCCCATGTCAGCCTGTCACCCATATCCCGAATGGCATTCGGTAACGTGACACGTACTTCTTTGCCGCTATGTAAGCGAACTTTGTAAATGGACTGACTTCCCATGTAGGCGTAATCGGTGACGATGCCTGACGTCGTATTCGTGTTGCCGTCCATAGGATCACGACTGATTCGCATTTTTTCAGGTCGAATGGCAACGCAGACACTTTGAGTAGGAGCGCATCCGGTCGCGTGCTCCTTATCGATTTTTATCAGATTGTCCATATCAGGAGAATGCACGGTAACGCTGTCACTGTCTTCCGACATAACCGTGCCTTCAAACATGTTTACATTCCCAATAAACTCCGCCACAAAACGGCTATTTGGGCACTCATAAACCTGATGGGGTTCCGCTATTTGAGCAATTTGACCTTGGTTCATGACTCCAATCCGAGTCGCCAATGTCATGGCTTCTTCTTGATCGTGCGTTACCACTATGAAGGTAATGCCCAATTCGTCTTGCAAATTGATCAATTCAAATTGTGTTTCTTCGCGAAGTTTTTTATCCAGCGCACCTAATGGCTCATCCAACAATAAAAGCTTTGGGCGTTTAATTAATGCTCTTGCCAAGGCAACACGCTGACGCTGACCACCCGATAACATAAAAGGTTTTCGTTTCGCCAAATGGCCTAATTGCACCATATCCAGCATTTCAGCCACTCGCTGCTTCACCTCTTGCGATCGCACGCCTTCTCGACGCAGACCAAAAGCAACATTCGCCTCCACACTCAGATGTGGAAACAAAGCATAAGACTGAAACATCATATTGACCGGACGCTTCCATGGTTCAATATTAGACATGTCCACGCCATCAATTAAAATCCGTCCGCTGGTTGGTTTATCAAACCCTGCCAACATTCTTAAAAGCGTACTTTTACCTGAGCCAGAGCCACCCAACAAGCAGAACAATTCGTTTTTATAAATATCCAAAGACACAGAATCAACCGCGGTAAACGCACCGAATTTTTTGCTGATTTGTTCAATTTGCACAAAGGGTTTCGCTTCAGGATCTCGCCACGAAGCGGGACTGTTTAGTTTGCTTGGATCTATCTGTGGGCTTGTTGGCATGCTTCACCTTTTTACTGAAAGACAACATAAGAGCGGATTTAATGACAAAGCAAAAAACACACCTTATTCATAGATATTGAAAGTGAACAAAGAATCACTGGAGTCACAGACCCCAGTGAGGAGGTCATTAACGCCCCGTTTTAATATTTGACCAAGCGCGCGTTAATGAGCGGTCAAATTTTTTCGTATGTGCGACTTGAATAAAGAGCTTATCTTTCACCGCTTGCGTTGGGTAAATACCTTTATTCTCAGAAACTTCCGCATCCAACATAGGCTCGGCAGCCGTGTTCGGTACGGCATAAAAAACATAATTGGATAAATCTGCTGCAACATCGCCTCTCAATATATAGTCGATGTATTTTAATGCCGCTTCAGGATGTGGTGCGTCTTTTGGGATCGCCATCACATCAAACCACACCAACGCGCCTTCTTTTGGTATCACATAGCCAACATTCACACCTTGACCTGCTTCCGCTGCGCGATCTTGAGCTTGTAAAATATCGCCGTTGTACCCTAGTGCCACACAAATCTCACCATTGGCCAGGTCCGAAATGTACTGGCTTGAATGGAAGTATTTATACGATGGTCGAACTTTGGCCATCAAATCTGCACTGGCTTTCAACACATCCAGTTTTTCAGAGTTTGGATCTTGCCCCATGTAATTATTGACCGTCGCCATGATTTCCGCAGGAGAATCTAAAACAGCAATACCACAATCCGCTAATTTAGCCGCGACATCGGGTTTCAACAGCATGTCCAGCGAATCAATTTCGACATCACCTAAACGCGCTTTGACCATGTCGACGTTATAGCCAATACCGACTGTTCCCCACGCATAAGGAATATTGTGTTTATTCCCCGTATCGTGCCTCGCCAACTGTCCAGCCAGCTGAGCATCGAGATTACCGATATTAGACAGCTTAGTTTTATCGATTTCTTGGTAGATGCCCGCTTGCACTTGTCGTTCGAAGAAGGAGTTGGATGGCATGACCAAATCGTAACCAGAACCACCAGCCATCAATTTGGCTTCCAGTACCTCATTACTGTCATAAACATCGTAATTTACTTTAATGCCGGTTTCTTTTTCAAAGTTGGCGACAGAATCTGGCGCGATATAATCGGACCAGTTATAAATATTGAGTACTTTATCTTCAGCCGCAACGCTGCCAGACACCAATACAGTACACATGAGAGACAACAATTTTCGCTTCATTTTCATTATCGATTCTCCAGTTCAACATTATTTATGAGTGTGACATTGCCACTATCTTGATCAAACAAATACGGTATTCCACGCCAAAGAATTACGTTAATCGCCTTATAAATAGGCTTCATATTCCACGTCAGAAATTTTGCTATACAACTTCTCTTGCTCTTGTTCTTTCACCGCGCTTAATACACGTATAAACGTGTCACCAAAGTATTCCTGCATGAACGAGCTCTTTTTAAATATTTCTGTGGCTTGCTCCCAACGGTTTGGCAGCAACGGAAAATCTTCGCTCACAGAATAAGCATCACCTTCTATGGGCGCCACCGGCTCTAATTTTCGCTCAATACCATCCAACGCGGCACCTAATACTACCGCCAAGACCAAATACGGATTCGCATCCGCACCAGCAACACGATGCTCAATACGACGAGCAACCGTTGGACTTTCAGGTATGCGTATCGCAACGGTACGATTTTCATAACCCCAACTAGCAAAAGTAGGTGCGTGAGCCCCATTTTGAAAACGACGATAAGAGTTTAAATGTGGGGCAAAAATCAACATACTGTCTGCCATGTTATCCAATAACCCAGCAACCGCATGTCTGAGTAACGGCGTGCCACTGTCGCCACCATCGTCAAACACATTTACACCATTTTCATCCAATAAACTGAAATGAACATGGAAACCATTGCCGCTTTTTTGTGCATAGGGTTTGGCCATAAAAGTTGCGCCATATTCATAATTTCTCGCAACACCTTTCACCAAACGCTTAAACATATTGGCGTGATCTGCCGCTAATAACGCGTCATCCACATGCTTCATGTTTATTTCAAACTGACCCGGACCTAACTCCGAAATAATCGTGTCAGCGGGAATGCCTTGCACTTCGCAGGCCGATCTAACGTCGGCGAAGAAGTTCGACAATCCGTCCATTTCCTCAATCGAATAACAATCTGTGTCTGTTAAACGACGGCCATGACCTTCCGTCATTAACGGTTCTTGTGGTCTGCCCTTTGCTTCGGATTGTCCGTCTAGTAAGTAAAATTCCAATTCTGTGGCGACGACTGGCGTGTAACCAAGCGCTTTAAAACGCGCCACAGTGCTGGCTAATAACTGTCTTGGATCAGGAAGAAAAGGCGTGCCGTCTGGATTAAACATCATGGCCAAGATCTGATCTCTTGGGCTTTCCGACCACGGCACAGGAATGGGCGTATCATGGACAGGTAAGCAGATACCATCACTGTCTCCTGTTTCAAAGACCAAGCCATTTTCTATAACATCGTCTCCCCAGTGATCAAAGCCGATCACTGATTGAGGCAATTTCACACCGTCTTTCATGGCGCCTTCCAAGCCCGAAGCGGGAAGTCTTTTACCGCGTAAATTCCCATTCAAATCGGTTATAAAAAGATCGAACTCTTTGTCACCCACTACTTGTTCTGGCATAACCTGTTCTCACTTAAATATTTAAAATGTTGTTTCGCGCTAAAGGTTAACAATATAATTCTTTATCTTGTGATCACAATACAAAGAATTATATTGTTTCTAGTTTTACTCTTAGGCTTAACTTGAAGCGTTAAGTTACGCATCAAATGTCCGCCATTTTGTTAAAATGAACAACTGTTTTTATACAATAAAATAGTAATAAAGGATAAAAAGTTGAATAAAACGTCACCTCTGAACATTACATTAACCGACAGAAAAGCAGGTGTAACTATCACCGAGTGGGTATATGACGTTTTAAGACACGCCGTGATGTGTGGGCAAATACTGCCGGGCAGAAGCTTAACCTTAAGGGAGCTGGCAAAGGTACTAGAGGTAAGTCCCATGCCCATTCGTGTGGCATTAAAGCGACTCAGTTCTGAACGAGCATTAGAAGTAAAAGAAAACCGCCGCATTATCGTGCCAACCATGACAGCAATGAAGTTCAATGAATTGTGTGAAACACGTATTTCCTTGGAAACGCACGCTGCGATTCGTGCACTGCCCTATGTTGATAGCGTAATTATGGCGCAACTTGAAGCGCTGGATGACAACATAGACTATGGTGGAGAGCTCGCTTCCATGGAGTCAAACATCACCCATAACCACGCTTTTCATCGCATGCTTTATACCGCCAACCCGCACCAAATAAGCCTCCCTTTGATTGAAAGTTTATGGCTTCAACTTGGGCCATTTTTGCGCTTATCCAATGAAAAAATGCAAGGCCACTTTGCCATAGACAGGCACAAAGAAGCCCTAATTGCGATTCGTCAGAAAAACCCTCTCGCACTACAACTTGCCATCGCCGCTGACATCCGTGAAGGATTTGCCTTTGTGGGAACACCTGAGTTATTGCATCAATTTCTAGAAGAATCGGCAGAATCTTCACAATAAAAAACCAAGAAAAACAAAGCTAAAAAGACAATATTGTGATCACAATATTTACTATTAGATTTGATTCCCTTATGGTTAAAAGGCCATTATGTAACCAGCTACTTTTTTATTTCAGTTGAGGATTCAGACAATGTTGCCAAGCAAAGCCACTTCCGATGGCATTTCTGCGGAAACCTTGAAGGAGCTGGTGACATTAGTAAACCACCTACGAGTACCAAGCTTTCCGACTGTATTAGAACGTTTCCTAAGAGGATTATGCCACTTTGACACCATTATCATGGTCACCTACAAAAAGTCGTTTAAACCCATCATCATTCATCCAAAAGACCGCTCTGAACACAGCTCAACACTGAACTTATACCTCAACACCGCTTACATGTTAGACCCATTATTTAACGGCATTTTAATGGGAACCGTGCCTGGTATTAGTCGCCTTATTGATATTGCTCCAGACTCATTCAAAGAAACCGAGTACTACCTAACCTGTTATCGAAAATTTGATTTAGTGGACGAAATTAACCTTACCATTCCATTAGACGATAAAACCACGTGCGCCATTTCATTGGGGCGAAAAACGCACATGGGGTCGATTAAGCGCAGTGAAATGACAAAGCTGAGAGAAATATTTCCGCTACTTGAAGCCCTTATTAAGCAGTTTTGGTTGACTCAATCTCGAGGTTACGTGGATTATCAACCTTCAAATGGCCCAATCAAACATGCTTTAAAAACCTTTGCCAGCGGCGTGCTTACACACAGAGAACAAGAAGTCCTTGGGTTGATCCTACGTGGGCATTCTTCCAAAGCCATCGCCGAGGAACTCGGCATTAGTGCCGGCACAGTAAAGGTTCACAGAAAAAACATTCATGCACGTTTAGACACGTCCACTCAGTCTGAAATTTTCACTTTATTCTTAGATCACCTAGAAGAATTAGATCAAGCCAAGACGGCTGTCGAAGAAGAATCTTAAGCTTAACTAAGCAACGCATTATCCGCCCAATAAAAAAGCCCTTTTGTACAAAAAGGGCTTCCACATCACTCTGACAATTCACTCAGCCGATACTGACATCTAGATTCCAAGTTTATCTCGCAACGCATAATACGCCGCTCCAATTGCAGTATAAGGAATCCTAAAGCGTCGACCACCAGGAAATGGGTACTGTGGCAAGCCGGCAAACACATCAAAACGCGTTGTGTTCCCCTGTATCGCCTCACATAACACCTTCCCCATCAAGTGAGTACTGGTCACGCCATGACCGCTGTAACCTTGTGCGTAATAGACATTTTGACCAATACGCCCAACTTGAGGCAGTCGCATCAGCGTCAGTAAAAAATTGCCCGTCCACGCGTGGTCTATTTTAACGTTACTTAATGCCGGAAATGTTTTCAGCATTTTAGGAACAATCAACGCTTCCACTTTTTCTGGTTCGCGTGCGCCATACGTCGTGCCGCCGCCATAGATCAAGCGACCATCACCAGACAGTCGGAAATAGTCCAATAAATAATTGCAGTCTTCCACGCAAACATCACTCGGAAGAATGGCTTTTTGCTGTTCTTGCGTTAATGGTTCTGTGGCAATGATTTGCGTGCCACAAGGCATCGAGTTTTTCTCAACTTCCGGAATAATTCCCGTGATATATGCATTACCCGCCACAATCACGTGCTTGGCACTTACCGAGCCTTTTTCCGTCGTTACCGTAGCAAGCTCACCTTCCACCTTTGCTTCCTGAACCTTGGTGACAGGAGAGGCTTCATAAATAACGCCACCCAAAGATTCAAATGCAGCCGCTTCACCCAACACCAAATTCAAAGGGTGAACATGGCCGCTCAGACGATCCAACAAACCACCCACATAACGATCTGTACCAATGTGTTTTTGAATGTCCGTCGCAGACAACAACTCTAATTTGTCATTACCGTGAGATTCCCAAAGTGCTTTTTTAGCCTTGAGCTCTTCAAACTGCTTAGCATTACAAGCCGCGAAAATACCGCCTTCTTTCAAGTCACAATCAATGTTGTATTTTGCAACGCGCTCGCGAATCACCGCTTGACCTTCAAATGCCATAGACGCCATTTGCTCGCCAACATATTCACCATAATGCCGCTTAATAAAATCAATATCACGGCTATAGCTGTTTACCAATTGACCGCCATTTCGACCTGACGCACCAAAGCCTATACGGCTCTCTTCCAAGACAATGACCTTATAACCAGCCTCAGCCAGATGAAGTGCAGAAGAGATTCCTGTAAAACCTGCACCCACGATACAAACATCACATTGATGCTCACCAACAAGCTCAGGACGAAGCACAGTATCGTTCGCTGACGCGGCATAATACGAATTAGTATGAGAAGGAAATGACATAAACAACCTCATCTAAGGCACCCAATTTCAAGGGGCATTGTCTAAATGAAACAGGCAGTAAAAGAACTCGCCCAGTTTTTCGAACAGCGCATTGCATTCAATGTCGCCATTCTAAAAACTACCCGCCATACACTGATATACCCTTAAAGGGGTAGGCTCAGCATAAGTCAGTTTTGTGGCTTTATTTCCTTACAAACGAATCCATACATTTTTCAATTCAGTGTATTTTTCCATCGCATGAAGCGATTTATCACGCCCATTTCCAGACGCTTTCACACCGCCAAATGGCACCGTTGTATCGCCGTCGCCCCATGTATTCACCCACACCATGCCGCTCTCTAATTGACGACTAACACGATGCGCCCGTGACAAGTCGCTGGTCCAGATCGACGCTCCTAAGCCGTATTTAGAATCGTTCGCCAGTGCGACACCTTCTTCTTCTGTATCAAAAGTAGAGACCGCCAATACTGGGCCGAATATCTCTTCACGGACAAATTTCATTTGATTTTTTGCGTCCGCGAAAATCGTTGGATTCACAAAGAAGCCTTTCCCTTCTTGATACTCTGGCAAGCCGCCCAATAACAAGGTTGCACCGTCTTGTTGAGCACTATTAATAAATTTCGCCATGGTGTCCATTTGGTTTTTATCGACCAATGGCCCCATATTGGTCGCTGGATTGAGCGGATCACCAGGGACGTACGCCTTTGAGGCTTTAATCAATTCCACCATGAAAGCGTCTTTAATGCTGCTTTGTACATACAAACGAGAGCAAGCAATGCACACCTCGCCCTGATTGGTAAAAATAGCCGCCGCCGCCCCTTGGGCTGCTTTCACAATGTCTTTGTAATCATCAAACACCAAGCAAGGAGACTTACCACCGGCTTCGATCCAAACACGCTTCAGGTTCGATTGCCCAGAATACTCCATCAACATGCCAGCAACTCGAGTTGAACCCGTAAACGCCAACACCTGAACATCATGATGCAATGCCAGCGCTTTGCCCGCCGTATGTCCAAAACCAGGCAATACATTAAACACACCATCTGGCATACCGGCTTGCGTGGCCAATTCAGCCAAACGCAACACACTCAAAGGTGACTTTTCAGAGGGTTTTAGAATAACGCTGTTGCCTGCCGCCAAGGCCGGTGCAATTTTCCATGTCGCCATCATCAATGGGTAATTCCACGGCGTAATCGCCGCAACAACACCAATCGGCTCATGGCTGATTAGCGCTAGATTCTGCCCGTTCGTCGGTGCGATTTCACCGTAGAGTTTGTCAATGCCTTCTGCCGTCCAGCGAATGCAATCGATGGAATCGGGAATATCAATGTCCACCATTTCGCTGATGGACTTCCCCATGTCTAATGTATCCAACACGGCAAACTCATCTTGATGCTGAGCCAATAAATCCGCCCACTTCAGCATGATATTTTTACGATCACGGGGCGCCATTTTTGACCAGACGCCACTCTTGAAGGCCTTTCCTGCCGCTTCAACGGCAACATCGACATCCGCCGAGTCAGTACTCGACACCTTAGCCAAGACCGTTTCTGTTGAAGGGTTCACACAATCAAACGTCTCGCCACTTAATGCAGACACAAATTGACCATTAATATACGCTTGATTTGGAATCGTAATCTCGGCGGCTAATCGCTGCCATTCTTCATACGTTTTCATCTTGCTTCCCTCGGGTGCAACACCCAGTCTGAAAAATTGTTTATACCATACCTTCACGCTAGTAAATCGCCCCTTAAAAAGCCATATCTCCTAAGGGGTATAACGAAACACAAGAGCAGAAAGCAAACGCAACAAACCATGACATTAGGCTTATTCAACACCTTTACTTTCATTGCGACGAAAAAAAAGCCTTAGTAAAAACTAAAGCTTTTTTTAATAAGCGACAGGATCGCAGTTATTCGACGTCAATAACCTCGAAGCTATGAACGATCTTAACACCGCCTCGCTCTAGCATTAATGAAGCTGAGCAATATTCTTCAGCCGACAACTTCACAGCACGAGCCACAACGTTTTCTTTCAGTTTGCGCCCACTGACCACGAAATGAACTCGAATTTCGGTAAAAACAGAAGGCACGGTATCCGCACGATCTGCATCAATTTGCGCCACACAAGACACGACATCTTGGCGTGCTTTTTTAAGAATTCCAACCACGTCATAAGAAGTACAGCCGCCTAACCCTGCAAGCAAAAGCTCCATTGGTCTTGGCCCGGCAACTTGGTTACCATCAATTTCTATCTTAAAACCAGATCCGGTCTCTGCGGTAAAATGCACATCTTCTTGCCAACTAACATTCGTCTTCATAATTCACCTTACTCATTCTTATTATGGCTGAAGCGATTGTTTCTAAGATTGAAACAACTCAGCCAATTTTTCACCTGGATCATCAGCGCGCATAAACGCTTCGCCAACCAAAAATGCATGGATGTCTTTTTCACGCATCAGAGCCACATCGTCACGTGTATGAATGCCACTTTCTGTCACGATCAGACGATCAGACGGCACGCTGCCCATTAATTCAAACGTATGATCTAGACTCAATTCAAACGTATGCAAATCACGGTTATTGATGCCCAATAACTCCGTCTCGGTAAACTCGAGCGCCAATTCCATTTCAGGACGATTATGCACTTCGACCAAAACGTCCATGCCAAGATCACGCGCCATACCATCTAAAGCACGTAATTTTTCGCCGCTTAAGCACGCCGCGATCAACAAAATACAATCTGCTCCAATCGCTCGAGCTTCTAACACTTGATATTCATCGACAATAAAATCTTTACGAATAACAGGAAGTTGACACGCCGCACGCGCCTCTACTAAAAAGTCTTCGTGGCCTTGAAAAAAGTCTTTATCGGTCAGTACGGACAAACACGCCGCACCGCCTTTTTCATAAGATCTGGCAATATCCGCTGGCAAAAAAGGATTACGCAATACGCCTTTACTCGGAGACGCCTGCTTAATTTCAGCAATGACCCCCGCTTGGCCGTTGGCGATTTTATGTCTCAACGCTTGAGCAAAACCACGTGGCGCATTGTGTACATTCGCCACAGACGCCGCCACTTCTAAATTGCCATAAGGCGTATGAGATTTACGCTCAATAATTTCTTCGTATTTTCGAGCGACTATCTTCTTTAAAATCGTCGGTGTTTCTATTTGCATTAGGCTACTGCTCCTATTCATTACAGTGAGTCAGGACTCATAAAACAACGTGTAAAACTGGCCAATTCGGCCATTTTAACCTTGGCCATGCCGCCGCCAATCACATCTTCCGCAATATTCACGCCTTCGGCCAATGTATCGGCAACACCCGATACATAAATCGCCGCACCGGCATTCAAAGCCACAATGTCTCTCGCAGGGTTTATTTTGCCTTTCCCTTCTAAAGCGACTTTGATTAACGCCAAACTCTCGCTGGCATCAAAGGCCTGAATGGCATCGACAGACTGTGTTGGAATACCAAAATCTTCTGGTGAAATTTTGTACTCAACAATGACGCCGTCTTTCAGTTCTGCCACGTAGGTAGATGCCGCAATACTAATTTCATCCAAACCGTCTTCGGAATGCACCACCATCACGTGCTCACTTCCCAAGGCTTTTAATACTTCCGCTATCGGACGAACCCATTTTTGATGGAACACGCCCATAACCTGACGCTTCGCATTGGCTGGATTCGTTAATGGGCCCAGTAAGTTGAAAATTGTACGGGTCGCCATTTCTTTACGAGGACCAACCGCGTATTTCATCGCCGAATGATGATTCGGCGCAAACATGAAACCCAAGCCAATTTCTTCAACGCTTCGACAAACTTGTTCCGCGTCCAACCCTAGATAAATGCCCGCTTGCTCTAAGACATCGGCACTACCAGATTTAGACGACACTGAACGCCCACCATGTTTGGCAACCTTGCCACCCGCCGCCGCCACAACAAACGCCGACGCCGTTGACACATTAAACAGATTACTGCCGTCGCCGCCAGTGCCACAAGTATCCACAACATGTTCAAGATCTAGCTCAACTTTGCTGGATAACTCACGCATGACCTGCGCCGCCGCGGTAATTTCTTCGACGGATTCGCCTTTCATTCTCAAACCGATCAGAAACCCACCAATTTGTGCTGGTGTGGCTTTTCCCGTCATGATGTCATTCATCACAATTCGCATTTCGTCGCCGCTCAAATCTTGGCGCTCAACTACGGCAGCAATTGCCTTTTGAATATCCACCAGCCTCTCCTATCGTGTTAAAACTATCGTGTTAAGAAATTGGCCAATAAAGCATGGCCTTCCTCGGTAAGAATCGACTCTGGGTGAAACTGAACCCCTTCAACGGCCAGCGTTTTGTGTCGAATTCCCATAATTTCTTCTCTTTCACCCGCCGTATTTTTGCTCCAAGCCGTTACCTCAAGACAATCGGGTAACGCATCCTCTGCAACAACCAAAGAATGGTAACGTGTTGCCGTCTGCGGGTTTGGTAAACCGGCAAAGACCGATGTATTTTCGTGGTAAATGAATGATGTCTTACCATGCATCACATTTTTAGCACGAATCACCTTGCCACCAAAGACCTGACCTATACATTGATGACCTAAGCAAATACCCAATATGGGGATTTTTCCGGCAAACGACGTAATCGCAGCCATAGAAATACCCGCTTCATTCGGCGTACAAGGCCCAGGCGAAATAACCAAGTGCGATGGCGCCAGTCGTTCAATCTCTTCAATACTGATGTCATCATTACGATACACCTGAACATTCGCTCCTAACTCACGAAAATATTGCACAAGGTTATAAGTAAAAGAGTCGTAATTATCGATCATCAATAGCATACAGAAAGGAAGCGCCTATAAAACAACATGAAACAAGAGAAAGTCATACTCTTCGATACCTTGCACACTTGTGAACGGTATTTTCTTACAAGAAACACGACCAAAACCAATAAAAAACGCCAAATTCTACACTGTCATAGAGAAGCTGTCTTGCCTTGACCAAGAAACAAACGTGATTGTAAAGCCACCTAAATTCAACGCCGTACGCCCAATAGCAACAAGATTACACAAAGCGTATTTAATATTACATAAAAGTATGAATAATCTGTTTTAAAAACAAACTCTTATATACGATACGAGATAGCATGCTATCTTTACCCTCAACTTTATGTGTTTTAAGGATCCCCTGTGCATAGCCAAGTCGCTGACCTCATCGAAACCCTAATTCACGACGAGCATTCTGCTGAGTCCATCAATAAAGCCATCTCTGAATTGACGCCAGATGATGTGGCTCTGGCGCTTGAGTCCATACCGCTTGCTCAACGTAAACAAGCATGGGCCAATATTAAACAGGCAAACCGCCTCGACATATTGGTTGAAATGCGCGGCGAATCTCGCCAACTTTTACTGCGTGAGCTTGATGACGCCGAAATCGAAGAGCTCTTTACCGATGTAGACGCCGAAGACCTTCTCGAAATAACCGACTCGTTACCAGATCGGTTAGTCGATCTCGCGTTGAACCAAATGGACAACAAGCAACGTGAATATTACCAACAAGGTATTGTTTACGATGACGATGTCGTCGGCCGCTGGATTGATCACGAACTCTTAATTGCGTCTCAATCCATTCGCGTATCCGAAGCATTACGCTTGCTGAAAAAGAGCACGCCAAGCTATACCGACATGGTGTATCTCGTGAACAGAACGGGCCGCTGGGTCGGTTGTGTGAAATTTGACGTGCTTTTTAAAGCACAAGGACACGAACCCATCTCAAACTTGATTGATGAAGAGTGCTCTTTCATCAATTCAGAGACAGAATTGACCAAAGCCGCCGAAATGCTGGAGCGCTCAAGCTTATCAGCGCTTCCTGTTTTGGATGACAACCACATATTATTAGGACGTTTTCATGCCGGATTAGCGATGGAAACATGGCGCCTTGAACATGAAGCACAGCAAATGGCGACAGCAGGTCTTAATGAAGAATCAGATTTGTTCGCGCCCGTAAAACGCAGTGCCGCCACACGAGGTATTTGGCTTGGTATCAATTTGCTTACCGCATTTTTGGCCTCTGCGTTTATCGGTATTTTCGAAGCCACATTACAACAAGTGGTCGCCTTAGCGGTATTAATGCCAGTGGTCGCCTCTATGGGCGGCATTGCAGGAAGCCAGACGTTAACCCTAATTGTACGTGGTTTAGCCCTCGGCCAAATTACTCGAAGCAACTTAAAGTCGTTGTTGTCGAAAGAATTAAAAGTCGGCGGTTTGAACGGTATTTTATGGTCTATCGTGATTGGTGTTGTCACGCTTTGGTGGTTCGAAAGCCCGATGCTCGGTTTGGTTATAGGCCTTGCGATTATTGTGAATATATTAATGGCTGCACTTTCTGGCGTATTAATTCCCGTACTATTGGATAAATTGCGCATCGACCCAGCGTTATCAGGTTCTGTCATTTTAACAACTGTCACCGACATTGCCGGTTTTGTGGCATTCTTAGGACTTGGTACTTTATTACTACTTTAAACCATTCAACATAAACGAACAGAACGGAGTGATCACAGCACAATGACTTGGGAAACAATGCAGTTCTATTTGGGCCTTGGCGACACAAAAATGCACTGGATCGTCAGGGTATTTTTTGCAGTACTTGTCACCCTGATGGTGAATTTTATTATCACGCGAACGCTAACACGCATTGATAATCAGCTAGAACGCACAAGAACCCCTTGGGATAATGTGCTCATTCGTGCCGCGCAAAGGCCCATTGGCGTTTTTATATGGTTAGTTGGCCTCAGTGTCGCAGCGGAAATTTCGGGTACCGAAATAGAACCGCACATTGTTTCTCTGATTGCGAAAATCCGTGAAGTCGGCGTTATTCTAATTTTAACTTGGTTTGTTTTACGCTGTATTTCAGGCAGCGAAAAAGCCCTTACCAGTTCAGAAAAAGTCGAAAACAAGGTGGATTACACCACCGCCAGTGCCATCAGCAAACTGCTAAAAGCGTCCATTATCATCACGGCGGCTTTGGTCGTTTTGCAAACGCTGGGCTTTAGCATTTCTGGTGTTTTGGCCTTTGGTGGTATTGGTGGTATTGCGGTTGGTTTTGCCGCGAAAGACTTACTGGCCAATTTTTTTGGCGGCTTAATGATTTTTCTTGATCGTCCGTTTGCGATTGGGGATTGGGTTCGCTCTCCTGACCAAAATATAGAAGGCACCGTCGAACACATAGGCTGGCGACAAACTCGCATCCGCACGTTTGAAAAGCGCCCTCTTTATGTCCCGAACTCGACCTTTTCCCTTATTTCAGTCGAAAACCCATCTCGAATGACACACCGTCGCATCAATGAAAGCATTGGCGTTCGCTACGATGACTTCAGTCTATTACCAACCATTCTGGCCGATATCAAAGACATGATTTCAAAACATGAAGATCTGGACACCACCCAAACCTACATGGTGAATTTCAATCAGTTTGGCCCTTCGTCCTTGGACTTCTTTATTTACGCCTACACACACACTGTCGATTGGCGAACTTTCCATAATGTAAAAGAAGACATTTTATTTAAAGCCATGCAAATCATTGAATCACATGGTGCTGAAGTCGCCTTCCCAACACACACCGTACACATGGCTGCAAATAGTAAAATGCCACTTCCTACAGAATAAAAGCGTTTCAACGAATAAAAAAAGCCAAGCTATAAATAGCTTGGCTTTTTAGTATTCCATTACCAATCAGGGTTTATTTAAACAAGCAATTCGGCCAAATCATCAATAATGGCATCGGCACCCAATGTCGTAAGGTCCACCCCTTGGTGATAACCGTACGTCACTAAAGCGCATTTAAAACCGGCATTTTTTGCCGCATTGAAATCCGTAATCGAATCGCCAATCATCAAACAATTTTCGGGCAAAGCCTCAATCGACTCACTGCAATGCAACAAAGGCATGGCGGATGGTTTTTTTTCTTCTAAGGTGTCGCCACCTAACAACCAACCAAATTGTTCCGTGAGTTCAAAATGATCCATCAAGGGTTTGACAAAAACACTCGGTTTATTCGTGATCAAGGCAACCGGCACATTGTGATGTTTAAACGCTTTCAAGAGCGCCTTCACATTAGGGTACAGTGCCGTTTTATCTGTCAAATGAGCATGATAATGCATTAAGAAAATACGGTACGCTTCTTCATGTTTGTTTGGGTCGATATCCGCCCACGATAGCGCCTGCTCGATTAACTTCGCAGAGCCAAAACCAACCCAGCTTCGAACTAACGCTTCGCCAGCCAAAGGCGCACCAAGTTCAGATAAAAAAGCATCTACTGCGCCAGCAATATCTGGAACACTGTCGACTAAGGTGCCATCAAGATCCAAACACACTAACTCTGGCCAACCTTCAAACCAGGTTGAAAAGTATTTCGGTGTTTTCATTAACGAACACCCGCTAATTCTTTTCGCATCGTGTCTATCACCTGTTTGTAGTTGTCTTTGCCAAAAATAGCCGAACCCGCCACAAATGTGTCGGCACCCGCTTTGGCAATCTCGGCAATGTTCTTTTCACTGACGCCGCCATCCACTTCAAGGCGAATGTCATAACCACTCGCATCAATCAGGGCGCGCGCTTCACGCAATTTGTCCAAGGTGCCGGGAATAAAAGATTGACCACCAAAGCCTGGGTTTACTGACATCAACAAGATCATGTCTACTTTGTCCATGACATGCTTTAAATAATGCAAAGGCGTGGCTGGATTGAACACCAAGCCTGCTTTACAGCCACCCGCTCGAATCATCTGCAACGATCGATCGATGTGCTCGCTGGCTTCTGGATGGAAGGTAATAATCGACGCGCCCGCTTCAATAAAATCACCAATCATGCGATCTACGGGTTTTACCATTAGGTGCACATCAATGTCCGCCGTCACACCATGCTTGCGCAATGCTTTACACACCATCGGCCCAATCGTTAAATTGGGAACATAATGATTATCCATCACATCAAAGTGTATGATATCGGCTCCGGCTTCCAACACATTGTCCACCTCTTCGCCTAATCGAGCGAAATCGGCAGAAAGGATAGAAGGGGCAATGATAAAATCATTCATATCTGACTCCAGCAGTGACACAATAAAAGACATAGTAAAAATTCAAATCGTATTTTAACAAGGCATCCAAAAGAAGTATTGAAAACAATGAAGAAAAATAATGCGCTGTTGATCATTGTAATGGTTCTTCTTTCTTTGAATGCTCACGCGGAAGAAGCTCAGCCACAAACCAACACGGACAATCCTACGCCTGCAACCTCAGCACAAAACAATGCAGCAGACAGTAAAGACTATATTGTCCCTAGGCCACAAGCGTCACGCATTCGTGCGTTAGAAACCTCTTTAATGGGTCGACGCCTAAATCATCAGATTCAAATATTAGACGCCAATGGCGACGCTTTTCTTACGCTTTATCGACCTTCCATCACCAGCTCAACTCAAGGCTGTATCATCTTGCTGCATTCAGACAATGAACACCCTGATTGGCCTGATGCGATTGCACCATTACGTAACGCATTGCCGGAACACAGCTGGTGTACATTGTCGATCGAAGTACCGGATGTGATTAAACGGGGCGCGCCCGTAAAAGTCGAAGCAGCACCATCAGCACAGGACAATAGTTCGCCGCCAACGACATTGCCCAATCAGGACGTCGTCTTCGCTCGGATACAGGCCGCCATCAATAAGGCTCAAACGGAAGGCGCTGATCAATCCATTTTTCTGGGCTATAAAACAGGTGCCAGTTACGCCCTTAATTTTCTAGCGGACAACCCAAACAGTGGCGAAGCATTAGTCCTTATCGACATTGCCTCCACGACTGGGTTTTCTGACTATGAAACCGCGCAAAAAATCCGCCAAGTCGCGCAACCTATACTGGATTATTATGTGAATGATACGAGTGGAAGCGATCAATTTGCCATGTGGAGAAAGCAAGCCGCAAACCAAAGAACAGAGAAAAGAGGCAATTACATACAGCTCGACGCATTGCCAGACAGAGTCACGGGAAAAGACAGTAAACAGTTATTAATTCAACGTGTGCGTGGTTTTTTAAAACAAAATACCAGCCAAATTAACCAACAAAAAACCTTACCCAGCATCAACAAGGGGCTCTACTATGAAAGCCCCATCAACGGATAAGCCATTCAATTTCCGCTTACTTGCGCGCGTTTTTAATCATTTCGTACGCGGACTGAATTTCTTGAGTTCGCTCGTTCGCCAAATCAATCATTTCGTCTGGTAAGCCCTGTGCGCTCAGTTTGTCAGGATGGTTTTTACTCATCAACCGACGATAAGCCTTTTTAATGT
The DNA here is from genome assembly GCF_000508165.1 of Marinomonas profundimaris. Classification (GTDB taxonomy): domain Bacteria; phylum Pseudomonadota; class Gammaproteobacteria; order Pseudomonadales; family Marinomonadaceae; genus Marinomonas; species Marinomonas profundimaris. The sequence continues at coordinate 40,991 of NZ_AYOZ01000004.1, forward strand.
CTGCATCGCTCATCTCAGGCGTCACACCCAACGCCTCATAAGCCGCTTTCAACAAATCTTTCGAACCCATATTATTTGAGGACGACTGATAACCTTGTCTAAAGTGAGCTTGCTGTTTCACCTGAATATGTAAGGCTTCGAATTCCGCCACAGACACACCAAGGTGCGCACAAACCTGAGAAACAAAAGATTTCTCTTCAACACTAAAGTGGCCGTCGGCATACGCGGATACCAACAAGACTTCTAACAAGGTTCTGGTTAAATCGCCAGGCCCTACGGTTTGTTTGAAATGATTGAGTACTGACACAAGGTCAAAATTGGATGACTTGCCTTCATTAAATAACTGTCTAGCTTGATTTTGAGCCTCTGGAGATAACCGAAGGCGTTGCATAACGGATTGTGCTAATTGGATTTCTGCTTCAGACACCTGACCATCAGATTTCGCCAAACGCCCCATTAAAAGAAACAAAGTACGAAAAAAAGTTTCTTGTTGTAGATGCATATCCGCACGACTGCGAATACGACTAAAAGCGCCACCCGTTTGCGCCCTATCGACCACACCACCTACAATGAACCCAAGTAGGCCACCTAAAAAACCCGCCAATATATAACCTAAAATGGCGCAAACAATTTTCCACATAAAGATATTTCTCCAGAATCGGTAGCCCCTATGGGCCTGCTTAGATTATCATTTGTCTCACACGTGGACCCGCTTATGGGCAGCATCCGATTTCGGACAATAATTTTGGTAACAAGTATACCCTGCATGGTTAAGCATTTACGCACCTACGCCTTATTTTTTCAAAGTCTTTTCATATTGCCACTGGCTCAAGCGCAAGTGAATCAATGGGACTGGGCTCCGAAAGCATCCTTGACGGCTGAGCAACAACAACAGCTCGGACGGTATTGTCAGGGCTCCTATCTTAATAGTTGGCAAGCTACCAACGCTGAAGCCACCACGCTTTCAGCCGATCTTATCGTGCGTGACAAAGATGGGGTGATCCACCTAAAAGGGGCGGCAAAAATACAACAACCGCTGTCGACGTTATCTGCAGATTCCATTGAAGGCATTCCTGATCAATACTATCGTGCCAGCGGTAATGTCACCTTACGCAGTGAAGATCAGCTGATTCGCAGTTCAAATAGCTATATTGCAAACAGCGGTGAGACACCAACAGAGTTTAAAGACGCGATGTTCCTTAGCCACCAATCTGGCGCTCGCGGAGAGGCCAAAACACTCTCTAGAGATCAAGACGGCGTGGTGTTCATAGAAGAAGGTTTCTTTACAACTTGTGAACCCAACCAAGAGAGTTGGAAGTTATACGGCAGCTCAATAGAACTAGACCCAAAAAGTGGCTTTGGTACAGCAAAACATGTGCAAATACGAATCGCCGACTTGCCTATTTTTTACTTTCCTTGGCTGCGCTTCCCATTAGATGACCGTCGTCAATCAGGCTTACTATTTCCTAGTTTTAGTTATTCTGGCAGCGACGGACTGAGTTTTTCTGCTCCTTTTTATTGGAACATAGTCGAAAACTACGATGCCACCATCACCCCCCAATACATTCAAAATAAGGGCGAAGGCATCGATTTGGAATTTCGCCACTTAAGCCCTTATGGACAAACAATTTATGAACAGTCAACGTTTTCTGATGACGATGAAGGTGAGCAAACATTAATAAAGCTGACCTCGTCACAAAAATTCAATGACTACTTTAGTGCAGGATTCATTGCCGAAGGCAATCCAACACAAAACAAATACCCTGAAGCAAACAGCACCTCCATTGGCGAAAAAGACCATTACGAACGCAGCGCTTATTTTGGTTTCAATAATGGTAATTTTCTCAACAAAATAACCTATCTGACCTACCAAACGCCCGACGACACCGTCGATCAACCATTTGAATGGCTCCCCCGATTAGACAGCTCTTACCGGATCGCGACGTCCTACCTAGATTACAAAATCGACGTTCAATACACCGATTTCTATGACCCTGCTGAAGACGACTTCGACGGCCAACGAGTTGCCATCAACCAAGACACCAATATTAATTTGAGTAATGGCTGGGGAAAGCTCACACCGGGTGTATTAACGCAATATCGTGACTACTCTCTAAAAAATTATGTCACCGACACTGAGAGTGATGCATCAATCGGACACATCACCAGCTACATTGATTCATCACTCATGTTTGAGCGTAACGTTACTCACAACCAAAATACTTGGAGACAGACACTCGAGCCGCGTCTCAGTTATTTGCATTCGCCTGTTGAAAACCAAGACGCTATACCGGATTTTGATACCAGTGAACCAACCATGACGTATTCACAGGCCTTCAGCCATACACGATTCAATGGTAACGACCGTATTGGCGACACAGAACAAGTGACTCTCGGCTTAGAAAGTCGTCTGTATGATGAAAATAATAATGAAAAGTGGGCATTCAAAGCCGGCCAGATCTTTTATCTGAAAGACCGTTATGTTGATATTGAAGAGAATACCGACCAAAGCAATGCCGTTAACGATGCGAAACGAAGCGACCTATTAACCTCCGCAAGTTATAATGGTAATCGTTACAGTTTGACGGGGAATTTGAATTACAACCTAGATGATAGCGACGTAAACTTAGCGCAGCTGGTTGCCAGTCTAGAACCGCTTGATGACGTCAAAATAAATCTGAGTTATCTATATTCTATCAACAACACAGATTCCGATGACGATGCAAAACAAGCGAGTATAGGTACCGTTTTCCCTCTCAATCAAAACTGGTCCATGTTCACTCAATACACCTACGATTTCTTGAGACAAGATTCCACCAAAGAAATTGCCGGTGTAGGTTACGAAAACTGCTGTATCAAAGTCTCGTTAAGCTATCAAGATTGGCTGAACGATGACGAAGAGTTTGATAGAGGTGTCTTTTTACAATTTACGTTACGTGGTTTAAGTAATGCGGGCAACGCGAACAGCGAATCCAGCATTGCTGACACCTACTGGAACCAAGGAAAAGTTGGATATTAACCATGAAGTTGTTTTCTTTTTTCTCACTTATTTTATTCGCCCTAATACCGTTGCAAACGCTCCACGCAGAACCAATCAAAATTGACGGCATTTCCGCCATCGTGGACTCTAAGCCTATTTTAGAAAGCGATATTCAAAACCGTTTTCAGATTGTAAAAGAGCGCGTACCGGGCGGTGTCATGACAGACAACATTCACCGTCAAATTCAAAACCAAATGATCGACGAAGCGTTACAGATGAATTATGCCCGCAAAGTCGGCATGAGAGCGCCGAGTTCGGATGTGGACAACGCCATTCTTGGTGTTGCCAAAAACATGAATTTAGATCTACAAGGCTTAAAAAACGTCCTCTCGAGCAAAGGCATTAATTACGCGCGATACCGCGAACAAATTGAGCAAGAGATTCTCATCAATAATATCAAGCGCGAAATTGTGAAAAAGCGCATCGTGATTTCAGAGCAAGAAATTGACGATTACCTTAGTTCAGCGACCAGCATCACCAAAGAAAAAGATCAGGTGCATTTGCGCCATCTGCTAATACGCGCGAGCAATTTAGAACAGGCGAAAAGCAAAATGAGCGCCATTGCTCAAAACATCCATACAGAAGATGACTTTGTTCAACAAGCCATTGAAAATTCAGATGGTCAGTTTGCCATTGAAGGCGGCGACTTAGGTTGGCGTCCATTAAACCAATTACCTCCCCTCTTTGTTCGAGCAATTGACGCTGAAAAAGGCCCTCTTATTGGCCCACTGCAAAGCAATGCTGGCTTCCATTTATTGTGGATAATTGAGAAGCGCTCACCTGATGTAACGCTTCAACAACAAACCAAAACCCGACACATACTGGTTCGTGCGAATGAAATTCGAGACATGGCACAAACGGAAGTACTGGCAAATGATCTCTACAGAAAGTTAACCAGCGGTGCAGACTTTGCTCAAGTTGCTAAAGAGCAAAGTGAAGATCAAGGCTCGACCTTACAAGGCGGAGATTTAGGCTGGGTAACACCAGGCACCATGGTGCCTGAGTTTGAAGACATGATGAACAAAACCAACATCGGAGACATCAGTAAGCCTTTCCGTACACAATTTGGTTGGCATATTCTGCAAGTTGAAGGTCGTCGAGAAGCCGACATCAGCGACAAAGTGAAACGCAGCAACGCGGAACGCGCGTTAACCGCACAAAAACAAGACATCATTCTAGGAAACTGGTTGGATGAATTACGCGCCGACGCTTTTATTGATATTAAAAAATAAGAGACTGACTAATGGAAAATGATACAACGGCATCGTGTCCCATTATTGCGATCACCTCTGGCGAACCTGCCGGTATCGGTCCGGATATCATTTTAAGCGCACTAAGCGAGCAGCGTTTTTCTGCTCGCTTAGTGGTTCTTGCCGACCCTGAACTACTCAAGAACAGAGCACGATTACTGGGACTAAACGTCAATATTCAAGTGCTTTCGTCCACCAAAGAAGTCGGCATTCATGAAGCGGGCAAGGTACATGTTTTACCAGTAACGCTTGGCAAAAACAGCACCGCTGGTATTCTCGATATTACCAATTCCCCTTATGTATTAGAAACCCTAAAACAAGCGGGTGAAGGCTGTATTCGCGGTAAATTTGACGCCATTGTAACACCACCAGTTCACAAAGGTATTTTGTGTGAAACCGGTGTGCATTTTTCAGGACACACCGAATTTTTCCAAGCACAATGCCAATCACCTCACGTCGTCATGATGCTGGCAACAGATGCGATGAAAGTCGCATTGGTAACCACTCACTTACCATTAAAAGATGTGTCTGCCGCCATTACAGAAGAAAGCATCAGCCTTGTTGTGAACGCTCTCCACAAAGACCTGAAAGAAAGATTTGGCATTGCTCACCCTAGAATTCTCGTTTGTGGGTTAAACCCACACGCAGGCGAAGATGGGCACCTTGGTAAAGAAGAAATAGACGTTATTATCCCAACGCTTAATAAACTTCGTTTAAATGGGTTGGATTTAATTGGTCCACTGCCTGCCGATACTTTATTTACACCAAAATATTTAGACAATGCGGACTGTGCTTTGGCGATGTATCACGATCAAGGTCTACCTGTGTTAAAATACTCTGGCTTTGGTAACGCCGTGAACATTACATTAGGCTTACCCATCATAAGAACATCTGTCGACCACGGCACAGCGATTGATTTAGCTGGCACAGGCAAAGCAAGCAACGGCAGCCTAAAAGTGGCCATTCAACATGCTATTAACATGGCAAATAACGCGAAAAAGTTTCCTAAATGAGCAAACAGCAACCCCATAAAGCCAGAAAAAGATTTGGACAAAACTTCCTTCATGATCATGGCGTAATACGTCGTATTGTAGCTTGTATTGGCCCGAAAAAAGGCCAACGCCTTGTTGAAATCGGCCCGGGTAAAGGTGCCTTAACAGAAGGCATTATTAGCGTTACAGAACGTATGGACGTGGTAGAGCTTGATCGAGACCTGATCCCAATTCTGAAAGTGAACTTATTCCGCTTCCCTGAATTGACTGTTCACGAAGCCGACGCGATGAAATTTGACTTCACGTCTCTTCGAACAGAAGAACAAGCCATTCGCGTTGTAGGTAACCTCCCCTACAATATTTCGACGCCGCTTATTTTTCACCTATTAAGCCAAGCTAGCGCCATCGAAGACATGCACTTCATGCTGCAAAAAGAAGTCGTTGACCGCCTAGCCGCCCGTCCAGGCGATAGCCTCTATGGTCGCTTGAGTGTCATGGCTCAATATTATTGCGCCGTAGAATCTTTATTCATTGTGGGGCCTGAATCGTTTGATCCAGCACCAAAGGTCGACTCTGCCATCGTCAGAATGACGCCTTACAAGACGCTACCTTTCCCTGTCGATAACATCAAAAAAATGGAAGACATGGTCAGAACCGGCTTCCAGCAGCGTCGTAAAACACTGCGTAACAATTACAAAGGCGTGTTGGATAACGACGATTTTACAGCACTAAACATTGACCCAAGTCTGCGCCCCGAAAGATTGGATGTGGAAGACTTTGTAAGGATTACTAACTACGTCCTCAAGAAGGAAGGGTAAATGCAAAAGTATGACGTCGTCGTTTCCGTTCGTAGCGAGTACTTAGCGAATCAGTCAACACCCGCGGAGTCGCGCTATGTATTTGCTTATCATATTTCCATCACGAACTGCGGAACGGAATCAGCAAAACTACAAACTCGCCACTGGATAATTACCGATGGCAACGAGCAAGTACAAGAAGTAAAAGGCAGCGGCGTCATTGGCGAATACCCTCACTTAGAACCAGGTGAGTCCTTCCATTACAGCAGTGGTACCGTAATGGAAACGGTTGTTGGCAGCATGCAAGGCAGTTATCAATTTCTGGCCGATGACGGTACTGATTTCGAAGCACCGATTCGACCTTTTACACTATTCGTCCCAAACAAGGTGCATTGAGAAACTTATGGCAACCTATGTGATTGGGGATTTACAAGGCTGTTTAACCCCATTAATGCAGCTTTTAGAACAGATCCAATACCAACCAGAACAAGACCAACTCTGGTTTGCTGGTGACCTGATTAATAGAGGATCAGAATCACTTGAGACGCTACGTTTTATCAAGTCGTTAGGCAGTAAAGCGAAAGTCGTTCTTGGCAATCACGACCTACACCTATTGGCGGTTTCCTATGGCCACGGCAAGCTTAAAAAAGGCGATACGCTGGCGGAAATACTCACCGCACAAGACCGAGACGACTTAATGGCTTGGCTACTCCAGCAGCCTTTGTGTCATTACGACTCAACACTCAACACGGTTATGACACATGCAGGCATTCCACCTTGCTGGGATCTAGAAACAACACAATCCCTTGCCAAGGAAGTCGAAAATAAACTTCAGTCTGACACGGTTGATGAATTTTTTGCCACCATGTATGGTAATACGCCGAATAAATGGGACGACCAACTTACAGGCTCCGATCGCCTGCGAACCATTACAAACTATCTAACTCGCATGCGATTTTGCGATGAGAATAGCGCCCTTGATTTGGAATCAAAAGAAGGCATTAGCACCGCATCAAAAGGCTATGCCGCTTGGTTTAATTATCCAAGTAAAATCCCGAATGAGTGTCACATCGTATTTGGGCATTGGGCCGCCCTAGAAGGAATAACTCAGAAAAAACGTATCCATGCATTGGATACGGGCTGCGTATGGGGAGGAAGCTTAACCGCTTTACGCCTAGACGACAGACAACGATTTAGTACACCTTGCACAATTAACCGGAAGAACTCATGACTTACACTTGTATCGACATTTCAGACGCTCTACCGATCATTGAAAATAATGCCGCCATCGTAGACATCCGTGATTTGGTTAGCTTTCAAACGAGTCACATGGCCAATGCCATCAGCCTAACCAATGACAATGTCCAAAATTTCATTGATAGCGCCGAAAAAAGTCAACCTATCATTGTGTGCTGCTATCACGGCAACAGCAGTAAAGGCGCGGCGGAATACCTTGCAACACAAGGTTTCAAGGAAGTGTATTCTTTAAACGGCGGTTTCAGTCAGTGGAGCGCGATGTTCCCAGAGCAATGCGAAACAGGCCAGTAAAAAACCATGGCAACCCCCTACCAAGTTTATCTCGTTGGCGGCGCAGTAAGAGACGCCTTACTTGAACTGCCCGTTACCGATCACGATTGGGTTGTCACAGGCGCAACGCCAGAACAGCTAGAACAACAAGGCTACCAACAAGTTGGTAAACAATTTCCGGTTTTTTTACACCCAAAAAACAAGGAAGAATACGCCCTTGCTCGCAAAGAAAAGAAACAAGGTGAAGGTTACACAGGCTTTATCTGCGACTTTTCTCCTGACATCCGCTTAGAAGAAGACTTAGAGCGTCGAGACCTAACGATCAACGCCATAGCGCAAGATCAAAATGGCCACTTAATAGACCCTTTCAACGGACAGAAAGACCTGCACAATCGAGTCTTTCGTCACGTATCAAATGCCTTCATAGAAGACCCACTGAGGGTGTTAAGAGTCGCCCGCTTTGCTGCTCGATTTCACGACTTTGGCTTTTCTATTGCCTCCGAAACACGGTCAATGATGCAGGCAATCAGTGCGTCAGGGGAACTCTCAGCCTTAAGTGCAGAACGCGTTTGGAAAGAACTTGAAAAGGCACTTAAGACACAACATGCCGATGTGTTTTTCTCCGTTCTACAAGACGCCAATGCACTCGACAAACTTTTTCCCGAACTGATCTGGACAAACAATCCACTTACCATTGAAGCACTCAATGAGCCTAAGCTAACACCAGCACAACGTTGGGCGATTTTGGGGAAAGACACCCCGCTTGTTGAATTAACACAATTACATCAGCACATTCGCTGTCCCAATCAATTCAAAAATACAGCAGAACAAGTCCGTTCTTTTCTGGAAAACCAGCACATCCCAATGAACGCCGTCGACTGGGAAAACTGGCTTATGTCCGTAAATGCCATAAAAAAACCTCAACCATTCATGTTACTGGTTGAGGTTTTAAGCAAGCTGACTAATAGTCAAGCGGAAGACTGGCAAGCGCTTCGCGAAATCATTGCCGCTATCAATGCTTCCAGCTTGATGAAACAAGGCTTTGATGGCGCAGAACTAGGCCAAGCCCTAAAAAAATCCAGAATTGAAGCACTAGAAAAAACACTCTCTCCTCTCGTCTGCTAACAAACCTAAATTGTACTGACGGATTTTCTGTGAATTTTCACACCAACGGCTTGCGCTGCAGCGACAGCACCAGGCTTACGCAACGTTAAGGTCACCGCATTTAGCGTAAATTGCCCAATTAAATCGCCAACCAAATGTTCCGCTAAAGTCTCGATCAACTCAAACTGACGCTCATCACAAAACGCCAGAATAAAGTTTGAAATGGCTTCATAATCCAACGTTTTAGAAAGGTCGTCCGTCGCCGCTGGCAGGCGATTGTCGTGCTCCATTTCCAGATCAAACACTAATTCTTGTTTGATCTGTTTTTCCCAATCGTACACACCAATAACAGCTTGAGCCTTGAGCCCTTCAATAAACACAATGTCTTTCATTTTAAGATTCCTTTAGGGGAGGTAATTCAGACAAAGGCCAACGAGCTCGAATGGACAAGCCCAGTTCAGACGATTGACCATTCACCAGACGCTGCGCACCAGCGTAAGCAATCATGGCACCATTATCGGTACAGAACTCTGGACGAGCATAAAACACATTCGCTTTGATTTTTTTCAACTGCGTTTCTAGTTGATCTCGTAAACGCTGATTCGCACTCACGCCGCCAGCAATAATTAATTGCTTCAGACCTTCTGCTTCGAGCGCTCGGCGACACTTGATCACCAAGGTATCAACCACGGCAGTTTCAAACGCCAGTGCGGCATCAGCCTTGAACTGCTCATCACAACGATCTTCATCTAACGCCAAATGCACAGCCGTTAGAAAGGCGGTTTTTAATCCGCTAAAACTGAAATCCAAACCCGGACGATCGGTCATTGGCCGCGGAAATTTCAACCCTGATTTAGGATTTCCCTGCTTTGCCAAAGCGGCGATTTGCGGACCTCCAGGATAGGGCAAACCGATCATCTTAGCGGCTTTATCAAATGCCTCACCGGCCGCATCATCAAGAGATTGCCCTAATAAGCGATACTCGCCAATGCCATCCACACGGACTAATTGGGTGTGTCCACCAGAAACAAGCAGCGCAATAAAAGGCATTGCGGGCTGAGACTCTTCCAGCATTGGCGCTAAAAGGTGGCCTTCCATATGGTGTACACCTAAGGCAGGAATCCCCAACGCATAAGCCAATGAACGACCAATCGTTGCTCCTGCCATCAAAGCGCCCACCAAACCTGGACCACTGGTATACGCAACGGCATCCAGCTCAGTTTTTTTCATACCGGCTTCTTTTAACACCTCATCAATCAACGGCAAGGTTTTACGCACATGATCACGAGAGGCCAATTCAGGTACCACACCACCGTATTCCGCATGCTGTGCAATTTGAGAATAAATCTTATGAGCTAAAAGACCATTGTCGGTGTCGTAAATAGCAATGCCTGTCTCATCACAAGAAGTTTCTAATCCCAATACTTTCATTAGAACAATCTCATCAATAATTTGAGCGCATTGTACCTTATCTCCCTTATCCATTGCAGAGCTAAGATGAACTTCCTTCGTCAACTCTGTAAAATGCGATTAGACAAGCCGGAATAAAAGAATTATAATGCGCGCGTTTTCAATGTTTAAATTAAAAGGCAGGTGATTTTTCTCGTTTGGCACATAGCTTCCAAAGTAAGTAAATATGGCGACCCAAACACAACTCTTGAAAAAATACATACAGTTACAGACGCGACCACAGTCTGTCCAGAGTAAGAAAAATCGATCTATTACAGATCACACTCTGTTCAACAAAAGCGCGCTTTGAAAGCCCATTAAATACGGGTATGATTCACGCCGTTTTTGTGAATACTTAAACTTAAAAAAACATATTTAAAGGTAATAACATGCCAGCAGTAAAAGTAAAAGATAACGAACCATTTGACATCGCTCTACGTCGCTTCAAACGCTCTTGTGAAAAAGCAGGCGTTTTGGCTGAAGTTCGTCGTCGTGAATGCTACGAAAAACCAACAACTCTTCGCAAACGTGCTGCAGCAGCTGCTGTAAAACGTCACGCTAAGAAAGTTTCTCGTGAGCAGAAAAAATTCCAACGTTTGTACTAGGCCAATCTGCCGTTTGGCAATTTGATCAAAACAAATGTTTTGCCTAGACGCTCCTTGCATTTAGGCTTATAAAAAACGGCTAGTTTACAAACTAGCCGTTTTTTTTGCTTAATTGCCTACCAGAAAGTAAAGAGGATCCTATGTCAGATTTAAAAAAACACATCTCAGACACACTAAAAACAGCCATGCGTGCAAAAGATAAACAACGCGTAACGGTTATTCGTACGATTTTATCTGAATGCAAAAAAATTGAAGTAGACGAGCGAATCGAGCTGGATGACGCACGCGTACTGGCTGTATTAGATAAAATGAACAAGCAACGCAAAGACTCAAACCAGCAGTTTCTTGATGGCGACCGAGAAGACCTAGCCAAAATAGAACAAGAAGAAATGCTCATCATCAGTGAGTTTTTACCAACACCATTGACGGATGACGAAGTTGGTGAGATCGTCAAAGCAGCAATCGCAGAAACAGGCGCCAGCTCAATGCAACAAATGGGCGCAGTGATGGCCATCGTTAAACCCCAAGTGCAAGGTCGTGCCGACATGGCACAAATCAGCAAACAAGTTAAAGCACAACTAGGCTAATACTATGGCGGGGCGCATTCCTGATCAGTTTATTGATGAGCTTCTCGCTCGAACCGACCTAACCGATGTGGTTGCGTCTCGCATTAGCCTAAAAAAAACCGGGCAAAACTACAGCGCCCTCTGCCCTTTCCACAATGAAAAAAGCCCATCTTTCAGCCTAAACCCTAATAAGCAGTTTTATTACTGCTTTGGCTGCGGCGCCGGCGGCAACGCCATTTCATTTGTAATGGAACACGACCATCTGGACTTTGTCGACGCAATTGAAACACTCGCCAAAGACGCTGGCATGGAAGTGCCTAGGGAACAAGGCACACCTGATCGCTATGAGCAAAACGCCGAGCTCTTAAAGCGCCTTTCGGAAAGTGCGCAGTTTTACCAACAACAACTCACACAACATCCAGATAAGAAAAAAGCCACAGACTACCTTTCAAAAGACAGGGGGTTATCTGGCCAAATAGCCAAAGTGTTTGGGTTAGGTTTTGCACCCACAGGCTGGGACAATCTACTCAAAAAAATAGGCACTCGCGCCGAAAGCCAAGAGCAGCTTTTGCTGGGCGGAATGCTGATCGAAAAAAAAGATCAACCAGGGCATTATTACGACCGCTTTCGTGACCGCATCATTTTTCCCATTCGAGACTCTCGCGGCCGCGTCATAGCTTTTGGCGGTCGAGCATTTGGCGACGAAAAGCCCAAATACCTAAACTCACCCGAAACCCCCGTCTTCCAAAAAAGCCAAGAACTCTATGGTTTATTTGAAGCCAAACAAAACACCCCTGTGCTCGACCAAATTATTGTGGTTGAAGGCTACATGGATGTCATCGTTCTGGCTCAACACGGTATTACTAACGCCGTTGCCACACTCGGCACATCCGTAAACAGCCAACATATACGAAAGCTATTTAAACTGGTCAGCAAGGTCATCCTCTGCTTTGATGGCGACAAAGCAGGACGCGCTGCCGCAATTCGCGGCCTAGAAGCCTCCTTGCCCGTCATGCAAGATGAAAAACAAATCCGTTTTTTATTTTTACCGGAAGGTGAAGACCCTGATTCGCTCGTAAGACAAGAAGGCAAAGAAGCTTTTAACAACAGACTAGAAGATGCCTCTTCACTTTCTCACGTACTTTTTGATCATGCGAGAAACCAAGTCACGCTTGGTGACGAAGAAGGCGAAGCACAGTTCACTCGCAACGCCATGAGCATGATCCAACAAATCCCCAAAGAACTGACATTTCGCTCTGTACTGATTCGTCAGCTGAGCGAACAATCTGGGATTGATAGCGACACACTTGGCAATACAGCCATCCCAAAACACAGACCAGCAGCACACAGCCAAAATGATACCCTGAGCAACACCGAAAACGAATACATTCCACACACAAACACTGACGAAGATCATTACCCGCCAGCCTATGATGAGTATGACAACTACTCCAATCATGAACACAGCAGTGCACCAAGTCATTATGAAAACAACAAAAAGCCGACTTACAAAAAAGGCGGTAAATTCAATAATTTCAAAGAAAAGGAAGTGTTTTTTCCTCCCGCTCCCACCAGTCTAAGCCGAATAAAACAAGCGTCCATTTGCTTACTACTTCACCCACATATAGCACAACAAATCGACGTACCTGATCCATTGATCAACCAAGCCAACGAAGAACTACAAATCTTCTGTAAAATATGGAGATATTTCGCAAAATACCCTACAAAAAATACAGGACACTTACTTGGCGAAGCGACAGATCAATTCACGATTTCAAGTATATACGCACTTTTAAACCACCAAGACGCGACAACGAAGCAAAAAATAACTAATGCACAGCAAGAAGTGCAAGATATGGTGCTTACCATGGAAAAAAATCTCGGCTTAAATAGCAGCATCGAACGGTTGAAAAGCAAAGGAAATGAATCCATAAAGGACAGTAGCAGTAAGCAGGAACTACGAAACTTAATGGACTTAATCAGACAAAAAAAACAGTAAATAGCCCTTACTTTTTACTCGAAAAAGATAGGATTAAGTGGATGAAAGTGATTAATTTTGGTATAATCCGCGGCTTGCTAAACTCCCAAATGAATTTCTAACGATAGGTTGTCGAATGCCAGACACTCAACAGTCACGTCTCAAAGAGCTGATCTCCAAGGGTAAAGAACAAGGTTACCTAACTTTTGCGGAAGTTAATGACCACCTCCCTGATGACCTTTCAGACCCGGAGCAAGTAGAAGAAATCATTGCCATGATCAACGACATGGGCATTACGGTTTCTGAAGTTGCACCAGATAAAGATAGCCTCCTTATGGAAGAAGGCGACTCCACAGATGAAGCCGCCGCTGAAGAAGCCGCTGCTGCTTTGGCAGCCGTAGAAGGTGACATTACCAGAACAACCGACCCTGTCCGTATGTACATGCGTGAAATGGGTACTGTTGAACTATTGACTCGTGCGGGCGAAATTGCCATTGCAAAGCGTATCGAAGAAGGTACTCGCGAAGTCATGTCTGCCATTTCCTACTTCCCAGGCGCTGTTGACGTATTGCTAAACGCTTACGCAAAAGTGCAGGAAGAAGAAGGCCGTTTAAGCGATATATTCAGTGGTTTCATTGACGGTGACGGTGAAGAACCCGTTTTCGAAGAGCTATTGGTTGAAGAACCTATCGTCGAAGAAGACACGACCGACAATGACGACGATGACTCAGACGACGATGAAGAAGAAGAAACGGATAACGGCCCTGATCCAGAAGAAACCGCTTTACGTTTCAACGAAATCGCACGCATCTACGGTGAACTAAAGGTCTTGTTAGAAAACAGCAACAGACAAGACCCTGCTGTTCGTAGCAAACAAGAAGAGCTGAGCATTAGCTTTGCTCCTATTAAGTTAGTGCCTAAGATTTTTGACGACTTAGTTGACCGCGTAAGATCCCGCATGGAAAAAGTGCGCGATCAAGAACGCCTTATCATGCAAGTCTGTGTACGCAAATCTGGCATGCCAAGAACCGAATTTTTGAAGCGCTTCCCAAGCAACGAGACAAACCCTGATTGGTTACAAGAGCAAATCGCGTCAGGCGCAGATTACGCCGCTTCTTTAGAAGAAAACGAAGCTGAATTCATGCGCAGCCAACGTAAACTTCGTGCCGTTTCGAAAGACACAGGCTTAACGATTGCCGAACTAAAAGAAATCAACCGTCGCATATCCATCGGTGAAACCCGATCTCGTCGTGCGAAGAAAGAAATGGTTGAAGCCAACTTACGTTTGGTTATCTCGATTGCGAAAAAATACACAAACCGTGGCTTACAATTCTTGGACCTTATCCAAGAAGGTAATATCGGCTTGATGAAAGCAGTCGATAAATTTGAATATCGCCGTGGTTACAAGTTCTCAACCTACGCCACTTGGTGGATTCGTCAGGCAATCACTCGCTCGATTGCCGATCAGGCTCGTACGATCCGTATTCCTGTGCACATGATTGAAACAATCAACAAACTAAACCGAATCTCGCGTCAGATGCTTCAGGAAATGGGTCGTGAGGCGACACCTGAAGAATTGGCTGCCCGCATGGACATGCCTGAAGACAAGATTCGTAAAGTATTGAAGATTGCGAAAGAACCTATTTCAATGGAAACCCCGATTGGTGATGATGAAGATTCGCACCTAGGTGACTTCATTGAAGACGATGGCGCTGAATCACCTATTGATATCGCTACCATTGAAGGCTTACGTGAATCCACGACAACGGTTCTAGCAGGCTTAACCGCTCGTGAAGCCAAAGTACTTCGCATGCGTTTTGGTATTGATATGAATACTGACCACACTCTTGAAGAAGTCGGCAAACAGTTTGACGTTACTCGTGAGCGTATTCGCCAAATAGAAGCCAAAGCACTACGCAAACTTCGCCACCCTAGCCGCTCAGAACACCTGAGAAGCTTCCTGGACGAATAAGCAAATACGCTTAAATATAAAACCGCTACCATAAAAAGTAGCGGTTTTTTTTACCAAAAAAAATAGAGAAAACCAATAAAAAGCAGTATAAGCCACAAAACTGTCATACACTTTAAGGTAGAGTATGGATACAGACAGTGAGGTTAAGCTTGCTAAAAAACCATAATCACGATCACATAACATTTCTCCCCTTTCAAGCGGAACACCACTCCAGCTGGCCCGCTTTTTGCTGTATTAACCATTCATGTTTCTCAACACTTAACAATAACATTTCACGCGCTTATTCATCTTTCAAAAGAAAACTTCATGTTCACTGCAGGAGTATTATTTATGGAAAAAATCTACGTTCTTGATACCAATGTTTTATTACACGACCCTTTAGCCATTTACGCTTTCGCTGAACACAAGGTCGTTATCCCAATGACCGTCCTTGAAGAGCTCGATGTTATTAAAGACCGACGAGACAAAGATGTGAGCCGCGAAGCACGCGTCGCCATAAACACCATAGATAAAATTGTCGGTGACGCTTCACCTCACGAACTTCAAACCGGCGTCCCCATACGAGTCGTCAGCAACGAAGTAGACAAACACTTAAACAAGCGCAATGAAGGCTCTTTAGCCGTTTTTCCCGACCAAAAAATCACCCCCTCCGACAACATTCCATTTTTAAATGGCAACCATGACCACGCCAACGACAATCGTATTATCAACGTTGGATTAAGCCTTCAAGCCACCCACCCTCGCTCTTCTGTGTGTCTCGTAACAAAAGACATCAACATGCGCATCAAAGCCAAAGGGTCTGGACTGGAAAGAGTCGAAGATTACCGAAAAGACAGAGTACTGGATGATCTGGATTTGATGAGCAAAGGTTACATTCAATTTTCCGGCAGCTTTTGGTCTACTTTAGATAGCGTTAAAACGGAAGCTCATGGACGACATACCGTTCATGTCATTAACAAAAGCCATTTGGCCAATATTCACCTAAATATGTTTGTGATTGACGAGGAAGAGTTCATTGGCTTTGTGGTCAACATCGATCAGGGGTTTGTTTACTTACTGGACGTAAATAAGCAGCACCTCATGAATCAGAACTTCTGGGGGATTCTACCTCGCAACCTAGAGCAAGCTATGGCGTTTTACCTATTACGCCACGACAACTCCGACCTCATGGTAATGACGGGACCAGCAGGCTCTGGCAAGACCCTACTCGCCTTAGCGTATGGACTACAGGTAACAATGGAGGAAAAACGTTTCAATAAAATTATTGTGGCTCGGTCAACACCTCCAATGGCAGAAGACATTGGTTTTTTACCGGGAACGGAAGAAGAAAAAATGGCACCTTGGTTGGCCGCCTTTGATGATAACTTAGAAATTCTACATGGCGCGGATGAGCACTCTTTTAGCAGCATCGATTACGTTAAACAAAAAGCCAACATCCAGTTTAAATCCTTAAACTTTATGCGCGGGCGCTCTTTTAATAACGCCTTAATTATCATAGATGAAGCGCAAGGACTCACTCAATTTCAATTGAAATCCATCGTGACTCGCATTGGCAGCAATTCAAAAATCATCGTTTTGGGCAACTTGGCTCAAATTGACAATAAATACATTACGCCACTCACCTCAGGACTTACCTATTTAGTCGAAAAGTCCAAAGCTTTTAAATACGCCAGCATCATGCATGTAAATGGCATAGAGCGAAGCAGGCTCGCGGAGTTTGCGGAAGAAAACCTATAAGCAGAAACTAGGATCAATAGAAGCAAAAAAAGGGAAAGACCGACGTCTTTCCCTTTTTTAATACCGCTGTTCCGACCTTAAAGCAGGCGTTACTGAGCGACAGATTTTGCCAGTTCAGTAATTTCATCCCACTTACCCGCTTTAACAAGGTCTGTAGGTACAATCCAAGATCCCCCCACACAAAGCACATTTGGAAGCGCCAAGTATTCACGGAAGTTGTTCGCGCCGATACCACCCGTTGGGCAAAATTTAATCTGCGGCAATGGACCACCAAACGCTTTTAACGCTTTAACGCCGCCATTCACTTCTGCTGGGAAAAATTTGAAACGATCGTAACCGTATTCCATGCCCAACAATATGTCGGAGATGGTCGCAACCGCAGGCAAATAAGGCACGTCATATTCTTTGCCAACAGCCAATAAATCCGCCGTCATACCTGGGCTAATAATGAACTGAGAGCCAGCTTCGATCGCTTGAATATATTGAGCACGGGAGCAAACAGTACCCGCCCCCACAATCGCGTCAGGCACTTCTTTACGAAGTGCCGTAATTGCCTCCAAAGCTGCAGGTGTTCGTAGTGTCACCTCTAAAACAGGTACACCACCCGCAACCAACGCTTTACCCAATGCCACAGCCTGTGCCACATCATCCACAACAATAACAGGGACAACCGGTGTCGCCGTCATTACTTGCTCTGCAGTGTAAGAAGTTGTCATCGTGCTTTCCTTATTTTAAGGCTTAATAATCATGCCAATTACGGCCATCTTTAATCGGTAATGCCATAGAAGCAGCAGGCCCCCAAGAACCAGAAGCGTATTCTTTTGGTCGCTCACTCGTTTGATTCCAAGCAGACATAATGCCATCCACCCACTTCCAAGCCGCTTCAACTTCGTCATAACGCATAAACAAAGTCGCATCATTACGCATCACATCCAGCAACAGACGCTCGTAAGCTTCTGGACTGCGTTTATCATTAAAGGCTTCTGTAAGACTCAAGTTCAAATCTACTGGCTGAAGATTCATCCCCTCGCTCGCACCCGGCACTTTGTTCATTACAGTTAAAGAGATCTTCTCTTCTGGCTGAAGACGAATAATTAGCTGGTTACGCTGTAGCTGGCGATTACTTTCATCACTAAAAATACTGTGCGGAACCGCTTTATACTGAATAACGATTTCAGAATAACGCTGACCCAGACGCTTCCCTGTTCTTAAATAGAAAGGAACACCAGCCCAACGCCAATTATCAATATCAGCGCGTAACGCAACAAAGGTTTCGGTTCTTGAGTCTGGGTTACTTCCTTCTTCATCAAAGTAACCTTTTACATCCTTCCCTTTGATCATGCCTTTTGCATATTGACCACGCACTGTTTTGTTGTATGCATTCGCACCAGCAATCGGGCGCAAAGCTTTTAGCACTTTGATTTTTTCATCGCGAACAGAGTCAGCATCCATTCGACCTGGAGGCTCCATCGCCACCAAGCACAAAAGCTGTATCAAATGGTTTTGCACCATGTCTCGCATCGCACCAGCGTTATCGTAATAACCCCAACGCCCTTCAACACCAACTGTTTCAGACACGGTGATTTGTACATTATCAATGTGAGCACTGTCCCACAAAGGCTCAAAAAGCGTATTTCCAAATCGAATGGCCAATAGGTTTTGTACGGTTTCTTTGCCTAAATAATGGTCAATACGAAACGCTTGCTGTTCATTAAAGTTTTTCATTACTTCATCGTTAATGGCACGAGAAGAAGCAAGGTCTCGCCCAAGTGGTTTTTCTAACACCACTCGCATGCGATCAGCATTAAGACCGTGAGATGCCAATGAAGAACAAATAGAGCCGAATAGGTCCGGTGAGGTTGCCAAGTAAAACACAACGTCGCGGTCTTCTTGACCAACTTTATGGTCATTTAATCGAGAAAAATCAGATTCTTGCTGCGCATCAACGGAAACATAGCTCAAGCGCTCTTTAAAACGCGGCCATGTCTTTTCATCACCAATGCTGGAAGGGACAAACTCATCAAGCGCCGCTCGAATTTTTGTTTGGTATTCTTCTGTACTTACTTCACGTCTCGAAGCACCGATAATACGGGTCGTTGGAGCAAGTAAACCATCCATATCCAAATGGTACAAAGCTGGCAGCAACTTACGCATAGCAAGATCGCCACCGCCACCAAAAATAACAACATCACAGGCTTTTAAACTGGCCTTCATTCTTTATTCTCCAACTAATCTAGGCTTTCGACACAAGATAGGACGCGTAACAGGCACAGCCCATCAGCCCTGGGTATTCAGACATCACAACAAAAGTCGGAATGGGCGAAACAAAATTTCTCATACGACCTTTGTCTTGCATCGCATCACGGAAACCACTTTTCAGAATTTCATTCAAATAACGAGGAACAATGCCGCCCGCGATGTAAACGCCACCACGAGATTCAATCGATAAAACAAGGTCCCCGATAACACGCCCTAGAAACACAAAAAACTGCTCTAAGGCAGCCGTCGCAATAGGGTCATTGCCAGACTTTAACGCCTCACCAATTTCTGGCGCCGTTAAGCGCCTCGTTATTCCTTCACGCAATGCTAAGGCTTCGTATATATTTTCTAAACCCATTCCAGACAAAACACGCTCCGCCGATACTCGCTTATGACGTGTGCGTAGGAATTTAAGAATGTCATCTTCGACATCATTACACGCAGATAAATCAACATGTCCACCTTCGCCAGGCAAAACGATATTTGGACCATTGTCTTGCGGTACAACACATGAAATACCCAGCCCTGTTCCAGCACCGACAACCCAGCATGCGCCTTTGGGATCTATCTCTGAATGCTCACCAATTACGACCATATCAGCAGGCGTAAGGATTTCCAAACAATGCCCAACGGCGTCAAAATCGTTCAGTAATGCAACGGCTTTATCTTCACCAAAATAGGCTTGAACTTCATCACGAGTAAAGTGCCATGGATTATTGGAAAAGCGTATGACAGGCTGGTTCACAGGACCCGCAATGGCCAACACAACCGCTTTGATATTGCCCATATCAACACTACAATTCTCAATATAATCAGCGGCAGCATCAAAGAAGCTTTCGTAATTATCACAAGGAAGCACTCTTACTTCTTGAGGCTCATATTGACTGATTGGAACCAAGGCAAAACGTGCATTTGTTCCACCAAGATCGGCGATTAAAGCATGGGACATAAACGAACCCTATTTGAATTTTTTGAAATTTTACAACAAAATTGAGGTGAAAAATACCGCGAGCTTAAAAAATTAGCACTGTAATGTAATTAAATTACAAAGCCTACCTAAGTCTATTTAAAAACTTAAAGACCTTCGTCGGCACCAATCTTTTACGGTTATTTTTATAATCATAGAGACGCTCATCTGCTATCTTCAACAGATGCTTATAGTTAGTGGGTGCATCAGACATAACACTGGCACCACCGTAACTAATAGTAATAGGTACAAGATTAGATTTATACCTTAAAGGGTTAGATTGTAGGTATTCATGAATGGATTCCGCAACTAAAAGCGCCTGCTCATAGGTTTTTCCGGGCATAACGAAAACAAATTCATCACCGGCAAAACGAAACGCCAAGCCTTGCTTATGAACGTATTTTAACAATCGCTTAGCGATATACTCTAAAACCTCGTCACCACAGTTATGACCCAAGGTGTCGTTAATCGATTTGAACGCATCACAATCGATAAACACCACGGTTAAATCACGCTCCTTCATCTTGGAACGAGCGAACTCACGATCCAGCATCAACTCTAATTGCCGACGGTTTAACAGACCAGTCAAAGGGTCTCGTGTTGCAAGGTATTCAAGCTTCTCTCTTGCCGTTACATTACTGAGACAAATGGAAATTTTGATGGCGAGCTGATCAAGCAGGAAGGTATCTTTCGTCGTTGCATCATAACGCGTACTGTCTGAATCCGCCTGACAAAAAAGCCCAACCAATTCGCCATCTATGGTTAAAGGCGAAATGGCTACAGAGGAAATAATATCGCGATAAACTGGAGGAATAATATCCCAGCAACGGCTTAAATTTGTATTTACTAAAATGGTTTTATTGCTGGATTTGATAATATCAATCATGGATCGTCGACGAGTAAATAACACTCGATCACGCAAGTCTGGCATTTTTTCCAAACTTTCAATCAGATGGGAGAGAGGCGCTTCATTTATGAGGTTTACCCAAACATAGGGCACGTTAAACTGCTTTTGCACTTCTTTGGTTAACGTAGAAACAAACTGATCACAACGACCAATCGAAAGAATACAACGCTCTATTTCAAAGAATTTGCGTGCAATCTCTTCATTGCGTCGAACATTGTCGATCAGTTCATTGATATCATGCATCCATTTTGCCCCACCGCACGAATATTAAACGGTTCACTTATCTTAATAAAAGCAACAGACCCTAAAAATATTATTGATCTATAATGCTTTATAGTACGATGCTTATAGACTTTGAGCCACTCATTGCATAAATTTTGATAGGTAGACATACAAAAAATAACAATCCCCCGTCACCAATAACCGAACACCTCTATGTTCAAAAAAGCCCCCCCCGTACACCAGCATAACTCTAACTAGCCATTCTAATTAATTCACTGTTTTCTTTAAGAAAAATCACTCTGTGCCGATAGCATTATCGTAGCGAATTTAATAGGCAATGAGATGAATATAAGAGACATTGTTGAAACACAGGTAACCCAGAGCAGTAAAGCGGGAAAACCGGTTTCTGGCAACGCTCAATTCGCCTTATTGATGAGTCTATTTAATCAACCTGGCCCATCTCTTATTGAGACGCCTGACACACTAAACGCGCATCAACCTCACGCAATCACTCGCCCGATGCAGTTTTCCCATAGTATTAGTGAAAACCCCATTGCCAACATTGCCCTATTGAAAGCTCTCAGCCTCGAACCCTTAGCCGAAGGTCCCGCCTACCAATACGATGCGGTAGAGAGCTTAGAGCAGCAAATTAATGTTCGAATCTAAACTCACCCTTTAACGGGAACAGAACATAACGCAAACAACTCACTCCAGTGCCTAGCATGAGTCTGAGACGCTCGCTGAAAACGCAACCATTCACTGTTGAATTCGATCAATGAAAATTGATTCATAAACGTTGACATATTAACCCGCAATGGCGCACTTAATTCAGCCAAACGATTCAAAAGCGGCAATACTTGATAAGCACTGCGAGTCACCCGCCCCATATAGGGTTGAATTATTTTTATGTAATTCACATCAAACTGCCGCTGAAAATAAACCATAGAAGCACCGCACGCCATGCTATCCAATTGACTCACCGCTTTAGATACTGTCGCCAGATAACGGCTAATTTGAGCCAAGGTATACAACAACCTTCCGGCATACTCACTGTCCATTAATGCCTTTAAATCTGCCTCGAACGCCTTTCCATTAAGATTGGGTAATTCATTAAGGTGTTCTCCTATGCTGACCAAGCGATTCAGAGCACTTAGTAACACCTGCTGGTCCGCAGTGGAATAATCAAGTGGTAGAAAACCATTAGAAAGACTAAAAAACACTTTACTCTCCGCACCGCTAAAGAGCGCATTACCAAACGCAATAGGCAACTCAAGTCGCTTTTTCTGTGCGATTAAGTTCAGCGCTTTCGATAATTCGCTATCAGAAATATCACACGACTCTATGGCTCGAATAATATCGAGTTCATACAAAAAGCGCTGACTGTCAGGCATGACCTTACCAAGTATGCTGTTTTTCCTACCGGCAACAATTCCAACATCGCACCGCTGCAGCGAGAGGAAATCCAACAAGCCAATATCAAACGTCGATAAGGGTGTTTGGCGGTCTCGTAAGGCAGGTAAACCATTTGGCATTAGAATTGCTGGAACACTAATAGAAAGTAGCTGTGATCGGTTCAAATCACTCACATATTGCGATAAAACAGTGTCAGGTTTGAAACGAGTGTCACAACCACTAATCCCAATGAGTATAATGCCGCTCAACAGAATCATAGAAAGAAAAGGTTTCACTAACATGAACAAACTACTCATACAGAAACGCGAAGAAATATCAGAAACACGCGTTGCCAAAATGGTTTTTCCAGCAACCACTAATCACTATGACACATTATTTGGAGGTATAGCGCTTCAATGGATGGATGAAGTGGCTTACATTGCCGCTACTCGATTCTCAAGAAAAACAATGGTGACCATTTCGACAGAGCAAATCGATTTTAAACAACCAATCCCTTCCGGCATTTTAGTTGAATTGATTGCACGCGTTGTTCATGTTGGACGAACGTCTTTAAAAGTAGAAGTGTCAATTTTTCTAGAACAGTTAGACAGCGATAAGCGAACAAAGGCAGTAACTGGACATTTTAATTTTGTCGCCGTAGATGAAAATAAAAAGCCGACACCCATTTTTGATGAAGAAAACGCCTCATAACGCTCTTCGAACAGAATCGAAAGTGATGAGTAACTCGTTTTCAGTGTTACTCATCACCAATACGTTAGTTCGCGTGACGCTTCGCTATCTCTGACGCTAATTCATCAAAGCTTTTTTCAGATTCTAACTTTTGAAACAACGCTGCTTCGTTTCTCATCGAGGTACGAAGAATACTTTCAGCAATGCCTTCCGCTTGAGCGGGGTCCAACCCCACTAAGACAACCAAACCACCGGATGGCGTGGGCATCTGACGAACCACTTGAGAGCCGATCAGTTTCTGTTCCGTTACTTGCTTAGTCACAACACTGTTCACACGATCTACTGTTTCCGCGTCTCCAGCGCCCGTCGTTTCAACATATTGCTTCACCATATTTTGCAAATCAACACTCAGCACTTGAGCCAATTCAACTCGAGCCGCCGTCGCCGCCATTTGCTTCATATAATTCGGCCCTGCTGCAGACTTTTCACTGTAACCAACCGCAGACAACGCGACACCGTCGAGTGGCACACCACAAACCCAATCAGGAGCCGCTTGATTTGAACCATCGGCAAAAACACAATCAGGGATAGCGGCAACCGGTGTATTAACAACGTCTTTACTACACGCAACCAACACAACACTTGATGCTATTAGACTTGCAAGTTTCAATTTCATTTTATTTCCCTTCAATAACGAACCACTCAGTAAGGCAACATTTAACCTATTGCATGAATCATACTATCTTAGTGTATTTATCCTGTTAAACACAAAAAAAGGGCGCTATAAATAGCGCCCTTTAACATCAATTTACACTCAAAATCACTCAGTGTAAGACGCTTTCTCTTCTTCCGTTACGTCTTTCATAGACAGTTTGATACGGCCACGCGCATCAACGTCTAGTACTTTAACGATTACGTCTTGTCCTTCAGAAAGGAAGTCAGTCACAGCACGAATACGCTCTTCAGCGATCTGAGAAATGTGAACCAAACCATCTTTACCAGGTAAGATGTTTACGAAAGCACCGAATTCAGCAAGACGAACTACTTTACCTTTGTAAAGCTTATCAACTTCCGCTTCCGCTGTGATTTCATGAATTTTCAACAAAGCCGCATCTGAAGACGATTTGTCCGCTGCATAAATGCGTACGGTACCATCATCATCAAGGTCGATAGACGCACCAGTTTGTTCAGTAATGGAACGAATCATCGCGCCGCCTTTACCGATAACGTCACGAATTTTCTCAGGATCAATTTTGATCGTCGCCATCGATGGCGCATTTGGAGAAACTTCTGGACGAGCGTAACCAATAACCGCCGCCATTTCACGCAGGATGTGCTTACGCGCTTCCATTGCTTGAGTTAGTGCGATATCCATGATTTCTTCATTGATACCTTCGATTTTGATGTCCATTTGAAGCGCCGTAATACCTTCTTCTGTACCAGCAACTTTAAAGTCCATATCACCTAGGTGATCTTCGTCACCCAAGATATCAGTCAATACTGCAAAACCGTCGTCTTCTTTGATAAGACCCATTGCGATACCCGCAACTGGCGCTTTAAGAGGAACACCAGCGTCCATCATAGACAAAGATGCACCACAAACAGACGCCATTGAGCTTGAACCGTTCGATTCAGTGATCTCAGAAACGATACGAATTGTGTATGGGAATTCATCTTCACTTGGCAATACGGCTTGAACACCACGACGCGCTAGACGACCGTGACCGATTTCACGACGACCAACGCCGCCCATACGACCACATTCACCAACTGAGTATGGAGGGAAGTTGTAATGAAGCATGAAGCTGTCTTTACTTTCGCCTGTCAAACCATCACTCATTTGAGCATCACGACTTGTACCTAAAGTACAGGTTGCAATCGCTTGCGTTTCACCACGAGTGAACAAAGCAGAGCCGTGTGTTTTGCTAAGCAAACCGACTTCTACATTGATTGGGCGAACAGTTTTATTGTCACGACCATCAATACGAGGCTGACCATCGATAACACGACGACGAACTGTACGTTTCTCAAGTTTAGAGAAAGCACCCGTTACATCTGATTCTGAAAACTCACCGCCTTCAGTAACCAAAGCAGCAACTGCGGCATTACGTACTTCGCCTAATTTAGCGTAGCGTGCCATTTTCTCACTGATACCGTATGCTTCTTCGATTTGCGCTGCATAACCCGTTGCTAAAGCGTCGGTCAATGAAACGTTAACCGCTTCCGGCTCCCACTCCCAACGAGGTTTAGCAGATTCAGCCGCAAACTCAGTGATCGCAGTAATCGCAACTTGCATTTCTTTGTGTGCGTAAAGAACAGCACCCAACATTTCGTCTTCAGTAAGCTCTTGCGCTTCAGACTCAACCATTAGGACCGCGTCTTTCGTACCCGCTACAACCATGTCCAACAAAGAACCATCTAGATCAGAGTAGCTAGGATTAAGAATGTAGCCTGACTCATCATTGAAACCAACACGTGCCGCACCGATTGGGCCGTTGAATGGAATACCAGAAATAGTCAATGCAGCAGACGTTGCCAACATAGCCGCGATGTCAGCGTCCAAGTTAGTGTTAGTCGACATAACCATACAAACAACCTGAACTTCGTTCATGTAACCTTTTGGAAACAATGGACGAATTGGGCGGTCGATTAAACGAGATGTCAGTGTTTCTTTTTCTGAAGGACGACCTTCGCGCTTCAAGAAACCACCTGGAATTTTACCGACAGCGTAAGCACGCTCTTGGTAATGAACAGACAATGGGAAGAAATCTTGGCCAGGTTTTGCTGTTTTAGCGCCAACAACAGTAGCAAGTACTTGTGCATCGCCAATAGTACATAGAACAGCGCCTGTTGCTTGACGAGCAATGCGGCCTGTTTCTAGCGTTACGGTATCGTTACCGAACTGGAAAGTTTTTGTCGTAATACTCACACGTATTCCTTTTTGTTAAAAAAATTGCTTTCTCCCAAAGACCATCTTTTTAAGCCAGTACTCATATGCACTCTTTTATCTCGGTCATATTATTCGAGAAAAACACATATGAAGTACAGGCTGTCCCTTGGGAGACCAATAAAAAAAGGGCCATAATAATTTATGGCCCTTCCTCAGTCTTAGCGACGCAGACCTAGTTTTTTGATCAAACCAGTGTAACGAGCTGCATCTTTACGCTTAAGGTAATCCAACAATTTACGACGTTGGTTTACCATGCGGATTAGACCGCGACGAGAATGGTGGTCATGGATATGAGCTTTAAAGTGACCTTGAAGACCTTCGATGTTCTTAGTCAACAATGCTACTTGAACTTCAGGAGAACCAGTGTCGCCTTCCGCTACTTGAAACTCTTTAACCAATGCTGCTTTTGATTCTGCAGTTAATGCCATAATCTTTATCTCCAAATTAATATGCTATTCAAAAGTAAAGGATAGCCGAGCATATTTTCAGTTATCCTAGGCGAGCAAGTCTAACATTAATTATTAGCTAACTCACTGGTATTTACGAGTCTATGCGGCCTAATAATAGTATCTTTTAATACTCCTAAGCCTAAAAAACGCTGCGTATTATGATCATAGAGCCTAACCAAGCTTCCGTCTTCAAATGACGTAAGATTAGAGACACTTCGACCAAACAGCATTTCCTTTGTCTCTTCTGGACTCAACTCTACTCTATTCAAATGCTCAACGGCAGTATCCATCGTCATTAAATAGGTGTCTAGCTCCGTCTCGCCTTGTTCAGCAATGCGTTCAAACTCTTCCAGTGACAACATACCATCTGGAGAATAACCCGCCGTTGAAACACGATGCAAAGAATGCAAATGAGCCCCACAACCAAGCGCTTCACCAATGTCTTCACCAATGGTTCTAATATACGTTCCTTTGGTACATTGAATATCCAACGTCAGTGTGTCTTCTGTTCGAGACACTAGCGTTAAATTAGAAATGGTGACGGTACGACGCTTGCGTTCAATAACAATGCCTTGACGAGCATATTCATACAGAGGCTTACCTTCATGTTTTAAAGCAGAATACATAGGAGGAATCTGCTCTATCACACCACGAAAGCCATCTAACACCAATTCAAGCGCTTCATCCGTCAAGGTCGGAATCGGCTCATCGGTCAGAATATCACCTTCACGGTCGCCTGTTGTCGTTCTTTTTCCCAACTGAATACAAGTAACATAACGCTTATCTGCATCCAATAGGAATTGTGAAAACTTGGTCGCCTCACCCAAACACAATGGCAACATACCGGTTGCCAAAGGGTCAAGCGCACCAGTGTGCCCCGCTTTCGCCGCTCGATAGAGACGACGGACACGCTGTAACGCTTGGTTCGAGCTTAAACCTATCGGCTTGTTCAGTAGAACGATACCGTCTACTGAACGCCACTTTGTCTTAGACATACGACATTATTACTCGTCTTCGTTACCGTTTTTCGTTTCATCATCACGAATTGCTTCGTCAATCAAACTCGACATTCGCGAACCGTTGACCACACTTTGGTCATAATGGAAGCGCAAATGCGGCATCACTCGAAGTTTTACTTCTTTCGCTAAACGACGACGTAAAAAACCTTTGGCACTGTCTAGTGCCGCCTGATTCTCTGCCAGCACTTCTGGCTGATCGTCTTTACCGAGTACGGTGTAATAAATATCCGCATACCCTAAATCTTTTGCAACACGTACTTCGTTGACAGTAACCAACCCCAAACGAGGGTCTTTTACTTCAAACTGGATCAAGGACGCCAGCTCCTTTTGGAGCTGGTCACCAATCCGACTAGTACGACTAAATTCGCCTGCCATGATTTTTCCTATTAAAGCGTACGAGCAACTTCGACGGTTTCAAAAACCTCGATTTTGTCGCCTACTTTGACATCGTTGTAGTTTTTCACACCGATACCACATTCCATTCCACGGCTCACTTCGTTGACGGCGTCTTTAAAGCGACGAAGAGACTCAAGTTCACCTTCGTAAATAACCACATCGTCACGTAACACACGAATCTGCTTATTACGGTAAACCGTTCCTTCGATCACCATACAACCAGCAATCAAACCAAACTTAGGTGAGCGGAATACATCGCGAACCTCGGCAGTACCTTGAATATCTTCACGAAGATCTGGAGACAACATACCAGACAACGCAGATTTAACATCATCAATGATGTTATAGATAATGCTGTAGTAACGAAGATCAATACTTTCACGCTCGATAAATTGCTTAGCAGAGTTATCCGCACGAACATTGAAACCAAAGATAACCGCATCAGAAGCAAGTGCCAATGTCGCATCAGTCTCAGTGATACCACCTACACCGCTAGAAACAACATTCACTTTTACTTCATCAGTATTCAGGTCAACCAATGACTTGATCAACGCTTCAAGAGAGCCACGAACGTCTGCTTTTAGAACAACGTTCAAAGTACGAACTTCGTCTTTGCCCATTTCAGAGAACAAGTTCTCTAATTTAGCAGAATGCTGACGTGCGAATCGCACTTCACGGTATTTACCTTGACGGAAGTTAGCTACTTCACGAGCTTTACGCTCATCCGCAACAACAATAAATTCTTCACCTGCTTCTGGTGTGCCATCAAGACCTAAAATCTCAACTGGAATAGACGGACCCGCTTCGCTAATTGCATCGCCATTTTCATCCAACAATGCACGAACACGACCCATCTGCAGACCAGCTAGGACGATATCACCTTTGCGTAAAGTACCGTTTTGAACCAACAAAGTAGCCACAGAACCACGACCGCGATCTAGGCGAGATTCAACAACAACACCTTTACCAGGTGAGCTTGGTACAGCCGTCAATTCTAGCACTTCAGATTGCAATAGAACCGCTTCTAGAAGCGCTTCGATACCTTCACCAGATTTAGCAGAAACACCAACAAACTGAACGTCACCGCCCCATTCTTCTGGTACCACTTCTTGTGCAACCAATTCGTTTTTAACGCGATCAAGATCCGCGCCTTCTTTGTCTATCTTAGTGATAGCAACAACCATTGGTACGCCAGCAGCACGAGAATGCTGAATAGCTTCAATCGTTTGCGGCATAACACCATCGTCAGCAGCACAAACAAGGATAACGATGTCTGTTGCTTTAGCACCACGAGCACGCATAGAAGTAAAGGCAGCGTGTCCAGGTGTATCTAGGAAGCTGACCATACCGTGTGGTGTTTCAACATGGTATGCACCAATATGCTGTGTAATACCGCCAGACTCACCCGCGGCAACACGTGTCGTACGGATGTAATCAAGCAGCGATGTTTTACCGTGGTCAACATGACCCATAACGGTAACAACAGGTGCGCGTTTAATTGCTTCACCTTCATAATCAATCGCTTCAATCATGTCGTTTTCAACGGCATTTTCGTCGATCAAAGTTACGGTATGACCCATTTCTTCAACAACAAGCGTTGCTGTATCACGGTCAATTGTTTGGTTAATGGTCGCCATCGCACCCATTTTAAACATGACCTTAATAACTTCTGCGCCCTTCACTGCCATTTTTTCAGCAAGATCCGCAACAGTAATACTTTCTGGCAAAGCCACTTCGTGGATCATCTTAGCCGTTGGTTTTTGGAAACCATGCTCTTGCTTCGACGGTTTTTTACCTTTACGACCCAATTTGCCACGACGAGTAAACTCATCATCACCATTCACATTAACGCGAGAGGTGCGCTTATTTTCTGGGTTGTTACGACCACGAGGTTTTTCTTTGTCTTTATCGTTGTCGTGCCTTACTGGCCCTTTCTTACCTTTAGGCGCAACAGATGGTTTTTTATTATCCATTGCTGGCTGAGGCACTTTCTTCGCTGCTTTTGGCTGCTTAGGTGATTCCACGGGTTCTGCCGCTCCTGTATCGGAAACATTCTGCTCCGTTTCATTTACCGCGCCAGCATCCGCTACGACTGTCTTAACAGCAGCTTCTTGACGCGCTTTTTCTTCAGCTTCAGCCTGAGCTTTGGCTGCTTTCTCTTTTTCTAACTGACGCTCTGCATCTAAACGCGCTTCTTCTGCCGCTTGCTCTTCTAAAAGACGCTTTGCCAGCAATTCTTCTTGCTTTTGAGTTTCTTCATCCACATCGTCGCGCTTAACATAGGTACGCTTCTTTTTAACCGCAACATTAACCGCTTTTCCACCATCTCCACGAGAAAGTGTACTTGTTGTTTTGCGCTGTAGCGTAATACGTTGGCTGCTATCGCCTTCTTCACCGTGTTGACGTTTCAAAAAATTCAACAAGGTTTGCTTTTCAACTTCAGAGACTTCTTGGCTTGCACTCGTTTGAGGAAGGCCAGCGTCTTTCATCTGAGTTAGTAGCTTATCGACTGGTGTTTTCACCAACTCGGATAGTATCTTTACGGTTTGAACTGTCATTAAGTTCCCCCTTATGTACTCAGATTTTATTCAGATTCAGCAAACCAAGGCGCACGAGCTGTCAAAATGAGACTTGCAGCACGTGTTTCTGTCATACCTTCAACATCAAGCAATTCATCAACTGACTGTTCAGCCAAATCTTCCATTGTAATTACCCCAATAGAGGCAAGAACCAAGGCAAGATGGTTATCCATTCCTTCCATTGCTAATAGATCAGCAGCAGGTTTGGCACCATCCAATTGCTCTTCAGCCTGAAGCGCTTTATTTAACAACGCCTCTTTTGCTCGTGAACGTAATTCATTTACTAAATCTTCATCAAATCCGTCAATATCTAACATTTCTTCCATTGGGATATAAGCGACTTCTTCAAGGGAAGTGAAACCCTCGTCAACCATTTGAATGGCCAAGTCGTCATCAATATCCAAACCAGAAACAAAGACATCAATCAATTTTTGTGATTCTTCTTGCTGTTTAGCTTCTGCATCTTCGCTGGTCATGACATTTAAAGACCAACCAGTCAGCGTAGACGCCAAACGAACATTCTGACCATTACGGCCAATGGCTTGCGCTAGGTTGTCACTCTTAACCGCAACATCCATAGAATGGGCATCTTCATCAATAACAATAGAGTCTACTTCTGCAGGCGCCATCGCATTAATAACTAATTGAGCTGGATTATCATCCCAAAGCACGATATCAACACGCTCACCATTCATTTCATTCGAAACAGCTTGAACTCGAGCGCCACGCATACCAACACACGCACCAATCGGATCAATACGGCGATCATTTGTCTTCACCGCAATTTTTGCACGCAAACCTGGATCGCGTGAAGCACTGCGAATTTCAATCACTTCTTCAGCAATTTCCGGCACTTCTAAGCGAAACAATTCGATCATAAACGCCGGAGCGTTACGAGATAATATCAATTGAGCGCCACGACTGTCTTCACGAATTTCAAGCAACAACGCACGAATACGGTCATTCATTCTGAAGCTTTCACGCGAAATCAACTGATCTTTTGGCAATGACGCTTCCGCGTTTTCACCAAGATCAATAATCAAACTATCACGCGTCACTTTCTTGACTTGACCATGAACAAGCTTGCCAACTTTTTCAGTGTATAAAGCCACCATTTTAGCGCGCTCAGCTTCACGTACTTTCTGTACGATAACTTGCTTCGCCGTTTGCGCTGCAATGCGGCCAAATATTTCAGACTCTACTTCTTCTTCGTAAATCCCGCCAATATCAATGCCAAGATTTTGTTCTTCAGAATCGTCTATAGTTAATTCTGATGCTGGATTAGAATAATCTTCGTCTGCGACAATATTCCACTGACGGTAAGTTTTATAATCACCTGTACGCTGATCAATAGAGACACGAATTAATGCGTCTTCTTCAAAACGGCGTTTGGCAGCACTAGCTAAAGCAATTTCAACGGCTTCGAAAATAACTTGTTTCGGAACATCTTTCTCGTTGGAAACGGCTTCCACTACCAAAAGAATTTCTTTGCTCATCCTTTTAGCCTCTCTTCAAGGTTAATTTTTAAAATTGTGGAACAACATTTGCCTTATCGATTAAATCAATTGGCAATAAGTATTCTTCTTGATCTACGCGAATAACAATATCTTCGCTTTCGATCCCCATTAGTTGCCCTTTAAATTTACGGCGGCCATCAAACGGCACTCGTAAACGTAAAGAAACAATAGAACCGATATACGCCTGATATTGAGCCAAACTGAATAAAGGCCGATCTAAACCTGGTGATGATACTTCTAGGTTGTACTCCCCTGTAATAGGGTCTTCAACGTCTAGAATAGAACTCACTTGACGACTAACTCGGGCGCAATTTTCTACATCGATCCCCTTTTCGTCGTCCGTTTCAATAAAAATACGAAGCACAGAATCCTTGCCTAATGACAAGTATTCCATACCCCAAAACTCAAACCCCAAACCTTCAACGACTGGTCGAATAAGTTCTTCTAAAATCGTATATTTTGCTGACAATCGTTTTCTCCGAAAACCAATTTTGTAAAACGCAGAAACAAAAAACGGGCTCAAGGCCCATTTTCATTAAACAGTACAACAGTGCAGATAATAAAAAACCCCATATAGGGGCTCTCAGTACTCACATCGATTAAAATCGAGAGAGCATCCTTCATTGAAGAAGGTCGTCAATCCTGACACTTAATACCAAGAACAAACTGGTGCGGATACCTAAAAAGGAAAACCATGAGAAAAGCACATCAAAGGCACTTTAAACTCGACAAACCAGATCACTCTGCATCAATATCTCGACATCATACACACAATACGACATCAATTCAAGATTGGTGCGGATGGGGGGACTCGAACCCCCACGAGCAAAGCTCACCACCCCCTCAAGGTGGCGCGTCTACCAATTCCGCCACATCCGCAAACTCTTTACCCGACAACGAATCGCCTTACAGAACAAAAACTTATTCAGTAACAGGAATATCCGATGTCGTTTTCTTACTACCACCTAACTCAGGTAAACCAACAGTTTCTTCAACTTGAGGCGCCGAAGGAACATAATCAAGCGCACCAGAAACACTTTTTGCTTGTTCGCTAGCAAAGAAAGCCAAACCAAAACTAGTCAAAAAGAATACCAACGCAAAGACAGCGGTCATCTTACCAAAGAAACTACCGCCACCTTGACTACCAAAAACGGTCTGAGACGAACCGCCACCAAAAGAGGCTCCAGCGTCCGCACCCTTACCTTGCTGCAACAAAACCAACGCAATAATGGCCACTGCCGCCAGTACATGCAAAACTAAAATAAGTGCTTCCATCAATTAACCCGCTGCTTTTACTATTGCTATAAATTCTTTTGCATCAAGTGATGCACCGCCAACAAGAGCACCATCGACATCAGGCATTTGAAACAAAGCCGAGCAAGTTGATGCTTTAACACTTCCACCGTACAAAATCTGAACCTTTTGAGACACAGACTCTGACGACTTAGCCAAAAAGGCTCTAATTGATTGATGTACTTCTTGAGCTTGCTCTGCGCTTGCCGACAAACCAGTTCCAATTGCCCAAACTGGCTCATAAGCTACAACCATATTTTCAAACGCTTCAATGCCGACAGCATCAATAACCACTTGAATTTGGCGCTCACAAACAGAAAGAGTCTGATTCGATTCACGCTCTTCTAGCGTCTCACCAATACACAACATTGGTGTCAATCCAAACTCCAGTGCCACTTTCACCTTTGCCGCAACAACACTATCTGTTTCACGGTAAATGGCGCGCCGCTCTGAATGCCCAAGCAATACATACTTAACCCCAAAGTCACCCAACATAGAAGCCGAAACTTCACCAGTATAAGCGCCTTTCACCTCATCACTTATATTCTGAGCTGCTAAGACAAGACAACCCCCATCAACAAGTGCATTCACTTGTGACAAATAAGGAAAAGAAGGTGCAATAACCACTTCGGAATTAGAATCCCCCATCTCAAGCAAGCCGCTCAACAGTGAAAAAATCGACTCTTTTGAGCCATTCATTTTCCAGTTACCAGCAACTATTTTTTGACGAATCATATTCCAACCCCTAAATTCGAGGCGCCCATTCTATGGAAAGCCCACTTTGGTTTCAAGTATTTATTAATATTCAGCACATAAAATACGCGATTATGCCTTCATTTTTTCAGCAACAACCGACTTCACCTCTTCGACCAGATAATCAACAAGCTCATCCACGGTTTTATCATCCCGCCCTTCAACCATTACTCGAATCAAAGGCTCAGTCCCTGAAGCACGAAGTAAAACACGACCCAGGCCATTTAATCGCTCATTCGCTACCGCAATGGCCTTTTGCAAAGCAGGCTCTTCATTAGGAACAAACCGCTTCGCCACTCGAATGTTTTTTAATTTCTGAGGAAATTTCACCAAGCCAACTAAAAGCTCATCGAGCGCCTTACCCTCTTCGACCATAGCGCGAAGAACCTGTAGTGCTGCGATAATACCATCACCCGTTGTCGTAATGGATCGACAAACAATGTGTCCTGACGGCTCACCACCTAACACCCAGCCATGCTGCATTAGCTTCTCATTGACATACCTATCGCCTACCGCAGCACGACTAAAGCCAATACCTGTTTCGGAGAACGCCAATTCCAAACCAAAGTTACTCATCAAGGTACCAACAACGCCACCACTAAAACGCCCTGTCCGCATTAAATGATTCGCAATAATATAAAGAATATCATCGCCGTCACGAACAACCCCATGTCGATCAACTAATATCAATCGATCGCCATCACCATCTAGAGCAATACCGAGGTCAGCTTCTTCAGCCAAAACATTTTTACGCAACAACTCAGGCTTAGTCGCACCACTAAACTCATTGATATTTAATCCATCAGGATTCACACCAATGG
This sequence comes from Marinomonas profundimaris, assembly GCF_000508165.1. Classification (GTDB taxonomy): domain Bacteria; phylum Pseudomonadota; class Gammaproteobacteria; order Pseudomonadales; family Marinomonadaceae; genus Marinomonas; species Marinomonas profundimaris. The sequence goes on from NZ_AYOZ01000004.1 coordinate 76,222, forward strand.
AAATAACCTCAGCACCGAGTTCAGAAAATACTCGTGGAGCAACATGGTAAGTCGCACCATCGGCGCAATCGACAACAATTTTCAAACCGCTCAATTGCAAACCAATAGGAAAGGTGCCTTTACAGTATTCGATATAACGACCAGCAGCATCATCAATGCGTTTTGCCCGACCAATCAAACTAGACTCAACTACTTCCATTGGCTGCTCAAGGAAGTACTCGATACGTTCCTCTATTTCGTCGGAAATCTTACCGCCTTCCGCAGAGAAAAATTTAATACCATTATCCGTATAGGGGTTATGCGACGCACTGATCACAATGCCGGCGCTGGCACGAAAGGTTCGTGTCAAATAAGCAATTGCTGGTGTTGGCATAGGACCAACCAGGCGAACATCCGCACCCGCCGCAACAATGCCAGACTCAAGTGCTGACTCAAACATATAGCCCGAAATCCGCGTATCTTTACCTATCAGGATTTTCTTGTCATTTTCTTTAAAAACCTGCCCTGCCGCCCAACCAAGCTTGAGCATAAACTCTGGCGTAATTGGCGTCGTACCGACTTTTCCACGAATTCCATCTGTACCAAAATATTTACGCATTAGTTTTCTCTCTCAATACTAGACATTAACGCCAACATTTGAACATGCGGCTTAACGTCATGAACTCTAAAAATACGAGCTCCCTTTGAATAGGCGGCAGCATTTGCCCCCATAGTGCCGTACAGGCGCTCTTCTACCGGAAGACTTAATACATCCCCAATCATCGTCTTTCTAGAAAGACCAATAAGGACGTCAAAGCCTAATTTTTTAAAATGATCAGTGTGATTCAATAAAGACAGATTATGAGAAAGCGATTTGCCGAAACCGATACCTGGATCAAGAATAAGACGAGTACGATCGATACCAGCCGCCTCACATTCACCGACACGCGATAACAAGTAATTTGAAACATCCGTCACGACCGAATCATAATCGGGGTGATCCTGCATTGTTTGCGGCACACCTTTCATATGCATTAGACAAATTGGGAGGCTGGTTTCCGCCGCTGCCTGCAAAGCGCCTTCTCGCTCTAACGCTCGCACATCATTAATCAATCCGGCCCGTAAAAGAGCCGCACCTCGAATCACTTCCTCAGTACTCGTGTCGACAGAAACCACGATATCAAAACGCGTCTTTATAGCGTCAACAACAGGCAATACGCGATCAAGTTCTTGCTGAATAGAAACAGGGGACGCTCCGGGACGAGTAGACTCGCCACCCACATCAATAATGCTAGCGCCCTCTTGAATCATCTTATCGGCTTGATGCAACGCGGCATCTAAGGAATTAAACGCACCGCCATCAGAAAATGAATCTGGCGTGATATTTAGTATCCCCATAACATGAGGAAGGGACAAGTCTAACGACTTGTCCCCAAAAGGCATTAACGACATGAAAAGACCACATCAGTAATTAATGACACAAGCTACTCACCCGCAGGTTTAGGTGCTTGATCCGACGGTTCAACCTGATCATCTGAAGATAAACCCACCTCTGGAGAGGCTGTTTCATCAGTAGATTCAACACCATCATTTTTCGATGGGTTAGCCCCTGGATCAGACCACCCTTCAGGAGCAGATGGTTTTTTACCGTCCATTATTTCTTTGATTTGCTTAGCATCAATGGTTTCATACTGCATCAAAGCTTCAGTCATCACTTCAAGCTTATCGCGATTATCTGTCAGAATTTGTGTCGCTTTTGCATAACAACGACTAATAATATCCTGAACTTCCGCGTCAATTATTTTCCCAGTCTCAGGTGAGAAATAGTTTGCTTTCCCCCCTGTAGGCGCAGAAATAAAACCACCACCATTATCGTCTTCTTCGTAAGCAAATGGCCCCAACTTTTCAGACAAGCCCCATTTAGTCACCATGTTACGCGCAATACTCGTAGCACGCTCAATGTCATTGGAAGCACCCGTCGAAACGCCATCAAAACCATGAATAAGCTCTTCCGCAATACGACCACCGTAAAGACTACACACCTGGCTCTCTAACCCGGTTTTACTAACACTGTATTTATCCTCTTCAGGCAAATACATAGTAACCCCAAGCGCACGTCCACGAGGAATAATAGAAACCTTGTAAACAGGGTCATGCTCAGGCATCAAATAACCAATAATGGTATGACCCGCTTCATGATACGCCGTGTTTAATTTTTCTTTGTCACTCATCACCATGGTTTTGCGCTCGGCACCCATGAGAATTTTATCTTTCGCCAGCTCAAGTTGCTCCATGTTCACCAAACGGCGATTAGAACGCGCCGCAAACAATGCCGCCTCGTTAACCAAGTTAGCTAAATCCGCACCGGAGAAACCAGGCGTACCACGAGCAATGTTTTTTGGTTCAACATCGTCATCGCAAGGCACTTTACGCAAATGCACTTTAAGAATTTGTTCACGTCCACGAATATCCGGCAAACCAACTTGCACTTGACGGTCAAAACGCCCCGGACGCAACAACGCTGGATCCAATACATCAGGACGGTTAGTGGCTGCAATAACAATAATGCCTTCATTGCCTTCAAAACCATCCATCTCAACCAACAATTGGTTCAATGTTTGTTCGCGCTCATCATTGCCGCCGCCCATACCGGAACCACGATTACGACCAACAGCATCAATCTCATCTATAAAAATAATACAAGGAGCGTGTTTTTTAGCTTGCTCGAACATATCACGAACACGAGATGCACCAACACCAACAAACATTTCTACAAAGTCAGAACCCGATATTGTAAAGAAAGGCACCTTCGCTTCGCCAGCAATGGCTTTAGCGAGCAAGGTTTTACCTGTACCTGGAGGACCACACATCAAAATACCGCGTGGAATCTTACCGCCAAGGCGTTGAAATTTACTTGGCTCACGCAAGAAATCAACCAACTCAGACGTATCTTCTTTTGCTTCATCACAACCAGCCACATCAGCAAAGGTTGTTTTAATCTGATCTTCCGGCAAAAGGCGCGCTTTGGATTTACCAAAAGACATTGGGCCGCCTTTACCACCGCCGCCGCCTTGCATTTGACGCATGAAAAACATGAAAATGGCAAGAATAAGCAAAATAGGAAAACTGGCCACAAGTAACTGCGTCCAAATGCTTTGCTGTTCAGGCATGCGCCCTTCCACAACAACATTATTGCTAAGCAAGTCATCCATTATCTTAGGATCTGCCGCCGCTGGGCGCACAGTATCAAAAGTGTCCCCACTGGTGCGGCTGCCGCTAATGGTATAACCATCAACAATGACCTTCGCGATACGACCGTCTTGCACTTCTTTCACAAATTCAGAATATGAAATCCGGTTTGTATCAGGCGTCGTATTAAAATTATTAAAAACAGTCAGTAGTACAGCAGCAATCACTAACCACAACAGTATATTTTTCATCATATCGTTCAAGAGCACACCTCTAAACGGTTATATTTAATGTCTCTGGCAATGATACCAGAACATTTCTCATTAACCTTTGTATTGTCTTCCTAATAAATACACTTCGCGACTTCTGGCTCGCGATGCATCCGGCTTACGCGTTATAACAGATTCAAATTGAGCCCGCATAGTCTTGAGGTATTCATCAAACCCTTCACCCTGAAACACTTTTACCAGAAAATTTCCACCTGGACGAAGTACTTGGGCCGCCATATCCAAGGCAAGCTCCACAAGATACATAGCTTGTGGCTGATCTGCAGAGTTGTTACCACTCATATTGGGGGCCATATCTGAAATTACAAGATCCGCTTTCTCTTCTCCAATTTCAGCTAAAATAGCCTCGTATACTTCTTGCTCAGTAAAATCCCCCTGAACAAAGCTAACACCAGGTAACGGAGCCATCTCTAAAATATCCGAGGCCACTATTGTACCTTTATCGCCAACCAACTTTGCGGCGACTTGAGACCAACCGCCCGGCGCCGCCCCCAGATCAACCACACGCATCGCAGGCCGAAACAATTTATCCTTGTCATTGATCTCCATCAGCTTATAACTGGCTCGAGAGCGATAACCATCTTGTTGGGATTTTTTGACATATGGATCGTCAAAATGTTCCTTCATCCAACTATTACTACTTTTTGATCTTGCCACGTTTTCATCATACCTAAATCAGTCAATATTCCGCTATAATATCGCTTAACCTCTAAAGCCTCCAATAAAGAGGGTCAACTAATATGAGAAATTTATACTATGAGCATTACAAACGCCCAAAAAAAGCAATATCGCCTAATCGGTCACGCCCTTAATCCAGTGGTAATGATTGCAGGCAACGGTTTAACAGAAACCGTATTAACAGAAATTGATCGCGCACTCGAAGATCACGAACTTATCAAAGTACGCATTAGCATCATGGATCGCGAAGTCCGCAGCGAATTGATTGCAGAAATCAGTAAAATAATGAAATGTGAAACCATTCAAACGATTGGCAAAGTAGCGCTATTTTACCGAGCTGCACTAGAAGCAAACCCAAAGCTATCTAACTTGCTACGCTAAGAGCGACTATTGAGATAGTCTTTTTGCACGAAAAACAGACTATCTCTAAACTCTTCAACATTGTGGCCGATACCTTTGACAGCAAACAAAGGAGCCGTACACATGCTATTTATAGAGGCGATTAACAGAGCCAGCACCCAGTCAAACGAGAAAAAATTGCTTTCTAGGACCAAATATCGCCCTACAATCAGCAATAAAGATTCTGTCGACTTAAGCTCTGCTGCGCATCAAGTAAAGGAAATACACCTAGATAGCCAAGTCAAAACACCACTCACCGCGTCAGTTAGCGTTTTTGCCAACCTAATTGAACACACCTTGCGACATTTAATCAGCACCAACCTACACCTATATTCACCTGAAGAACTCAATTTAGACCTAAAAAAATGGGCCCTTTTTCTACAAGTCCCGCCAACAAGCGCGGACAAAGACAACCCATCTGTGGCCTATAAAACATCCACTGGAAACCGGCGCCCACCTGCAAAACAACTCATTTTCCACATTCCGGTAAAACCATCTTATGGGACACCCATTGAAATGACATTATTACTGTCACCTCATAACGGATCGCCAGAAACGCCGAACATTTTTCACACATTCCAAAAAGAAAGCACGCTGCCCGTTTTACGCACCCCCTATCCACCTGAGTTCCTTCGACAACAAGCAACACACCACCATATACTGCTCGATCAAGACGGTGAGCCAGATCAACTTTCTCCTCTTTATGCTCACATCAATCAAAGCAGGATAATCAGTAGCGATAACTTGCCACCTGAAATTACTGGCTTGAGAATCTGGCGGTCAAAAAATAATACACTGACCCCTGTCGTACTGGGTGACGATAAAATTGGATTATTATTTGTTGGCCACCACAAACCGCTAGAAGGAAATACAATCAGCGAAGAAGAACGAGCCAGACGCGCGAACAATCTTTATACAAAGGCCTAAACAAAACGCTGGCCATAAAAAAACCCTTCACACAATCTGCATGAAGGGCTTATTCATTACCTAATCTATCGCGGCACAAGAACCTGCTTAAATACTAAAGCTCGCGCCACAACCACACGTAGAGGTCGCATTGGGATTTTGCACCACAAAGCGAGAGCCTTCCAAATTTTCTTTGTAGTCCACTTCAGACCCAACAAGATACTGAAAGCTCAGAGGATCAACGACCAAGGTCACACCATTTCTAACCACTTCAGTGTCGTCTTCTTGGTGCTCTTCATCAAACGTAAAGCCATATTGAAAACCAGAACAACCACCACCCGTCACATAAACACGCAACATAAGTCGATCATTCTCTTCTTCTTCAATCAAAGATTGCAACTTCGCTGCAGCCGCGTCTGTAAATTCGATAGGGTCAACCGATTCAACCATGCTCATTTTAATACCACTAAAACCATTATTAATTAACGAATTATCCGCTTACCCTACTATTTTAGTCAAGTATTGATCAATGCTCTCGAGTTGAACGGAAACGAACTTGCGGCCATTTCTCTTCCGCCATCATGAGATTTACTCGGGTTGGCGCCAAATACGTTAAGTGTCCACCGCCATCAATGGCCAAATTATCTCGACACTTATTTTTAAATTCTTCAAACTTCTTAGGATCATCACACTCAACCCAGCGAGCCGTATTGACGTTGATCGCCTCATAAATACATTCCACTTTGTATTCATCTTTCAAGCGATACGCAACCACTTCGTACTGCAACTGACCTACTGCACCAACAATCAGTTCATTATTACGTTGTGGCATAAACAACTGAGTAGACCCTTCTTCAGAAAGCTGCTGCAAACCTTTTTGCAACGCTTTCATTTTCATTGGGTCTTTTAATCGAACTCGGCGGAAAAGTTCAGGGGCAAAATGCGGAATACCCGTAAACTTCAAGTCTTCACCTTCAGTGAAGGAGTCACCTATCTGAATCGTACCGTGATTATGCAAACCAATGATATCGCCAGAAAATGCCTCTTCAACACCTTCTCGATCGCCTGCGGTAAAGGACACAGCGTCTGTAACCTTAATGTCTTTTCCTAAGCGGCAATGACGCATTTTCATGCCACGCTCATAGGTTCCAGAACACACTCGCATAAAGGCAATACGGTCACGATGCTTTGGATCCATATTGGCTTGTATTTTAAAAATAAAACCAGAGAATTTTTCTTCGCGAGCATCAACGTTACGAGTGTTTGTTTCACGACCAATGGGAGATGGCGCCCATTCGACAAAACCATCCAGCATTTCTCGAACACCGAAGTTAGACAGTGCTGTACCAAAGAAAACAGGCGTTAATTCGCCCGCAAGATAAGCGTCGTGGTCAAACTCATGACTCGCCCCACGAACCAACTCAATTTCTTCCATGTACGCCGCCCATTCATCACCCAACAACTCTTTTGCTTCTGGTGATTCCAAGCCTTCGATTCGAATATCGTCCATCAAGGTATGACCTCGACCACGAACAAACACGTGAATGGTATCGGTATAAAGGTTATACACACCCTTAAAAAAAGTACTCATACCGATCGGCCAAGTGATAGGAGCCGCCGCGATCTTTAAGACTTCTTCCACCTCATCCAGCAAATCAATTGGATCTCGAATGTCTCGGTCCATTTTATTGATGAAGGTTAAAATGGGTGTATCACGTAAACGACAAACGTCCATTAACTTGATCGTACGATCCTCGACACCTTTTGCACCATCAATAATCATTAGCACAGAGTCTACTGCGGTCAATGTACGGTAAGTATCTTCCGAGAAATCTTCGTGTCCCGGTGTATCTAATAAATTCACCATGCGGTCTTTATAAGGAAACTGCATCACGGAAGACGTGATGGAGATACCACGCTGCTTCTCCATCGCCATCCAATCGGATGTGGCGTGTTTATCACCTTTTCGACCTTTCACCGACCCAGCCGTTTGAATCAATTGGCCAAGCAAAAGGAGTTTTTCCGTAATTGTTGTCTTACCTGCATCGGGGTGCGAGATGATAGCAAAGGTCCTTCGCTTATTGATTTCATTAAGAAAATCTTGGTTTGCCATGTATAAATTCTTTTAGTTTGTACACGGATTTGTACACACTTTTGGAAGTACTCTCTTTTCAGTTCTTCGCTTGTCAAATCCGTCGTGTTAATCGTAATTGGCCGCTATTTTCGCTGATCTTGACTTTATAAACAATCAATGGTTATCTAATCGGTTACCATTTACTCTCAGCGTGCGCCAGTGCTCAGTTGTAGCTGTTTGCAATCGTTGCTTCTTCAGCTCATGAACAACTGTGGCTAAACCACAAATTCCTTCGCTACCAGAAATCGATGATAGCTTGTCGTACTACACCGATGATGGTGCAGTTGCCGTTGATCGGTATTGCCGGGTATTGCGGGTTCAAAGGTTTTAGATACTTCTGTTCACCATCAATAACCAACTGCTTAAAGGTTGCTTCTTTCGAATCATCCAAACGCGCAACAACCAATGAACCTGAAGAGTAAGGTAACTCAGGATCAACAACGATCACTGCTCCCTCAGGTATGGATTTTTTTCCGCTTGGATTTTCCATACTGTCGCCTTTTACGCGAAGTGCGAAACAACCCTCATGTGCTTTCCCAGTGACTTCACGCCACTCCTCAGCATCTTCATGGGCAAATCCCTCCGCTATTTCAGTCCAATCACCGGCCTGAACCCAGTTAATGAGAGGAATTCTTCCCTTAATATCAGGCCCGACTTCTACATTACCGACCCCCAAGCCAATCTCGCCATCACCTGTGGCGAGCCAATGAGCATTCACGCGAAGCGCCTCCGCGATCTGCATGGTGTAACGAGACCTAGCCGATTTACCAGAGCAAATCTGGCTGATCGACTGCTGTTTAATACCAATGCGACGAGCCAACTCAGACTGAGTCACCCCAGTAAGCTGCAAGGCATGGTTTAGTCGTTCGGATAAAGTTTTCATAAGCCCGTATTCTACAAATAAAACTGTAGCCTTTCAACAATTTTAACTGTTGACTTATCTACAGTTTAAACTGTAACATTCAATCTTGTAACAGTTTTTATTGTAACAGGAGACGGTATGGAAGTGTTCAACATGACACAAAAACATCTCCGCCGTGCCATTGACTTGGTCGGCGGGCAATCAGCATTAGCACGAGCCATCAACTCAAAGCAGCAAAACGTCTGGTTTTGGTTGAATAAATCAGGGCGTGTTCCCGCTGAATTCGTTTTACCCATCGAACAAGCTACGCAAGGACAGGTAACCCGATCTCAGTTAAGACCGGACATCTATCCCGAATGCCCAAGCGAGCTGAAAGCCAGTAACCAGTAGGATTAAGGGCAAATAATGGTCAGCATTTTACGTAAACACAAAAGCGAGTTCCTCCATGCGTGATTATGGCAAGGTCTATACCCGCTTTTGGCTAAAGCAAAATGTTTTGTCCTGGAGTGACTCAGCGAAGTTGCTAGGACTGTATTTGCTTACATGCCCACATTGTAATTTGCTTGGCTGCTTTCGACTGCCGATTGGTTACGTTGCTTCTGACTTGAACTGGGATGAGCAACAGGTTGCCAAGACGTTAAGTGAGTTAGAACAAGATCAGTTCCTGATTCGTTGCGAGGCATCTGGTTGGACTTTGATTCGAAGCTTTCTGAAGCACAACCCAATCGAAAACCCAAACCAAGGTAAGGCAGCCTTTCGGTTGCTTAAAGATGTACCTGCCGACTTCATTGGTATGGCATCGCTTTTGAAATCTCTTGCCGCTTTTCAAGCTCGGCTACCAGAAGAATTTTCATCATTGTTTATGCCTGATGGCAACCCGGTAAGGGACTCTCAACGGTCGGATGACTCTGAGAGAAGCAATAAACCAACAGTTAAAACTGTTGACCACATACAGTTTGAAGACTTCTGGGATGTACAAATACGCAAAGAAAAAAAAGCGAAAGCCAAAGAAGAATGGCTACGCATGGGCCTCAATGAAGACCATGAACTCGCCTTGGAAGTGCTAACACGCTGGAAAGAGCAACGAGACAACCGATTGCAGTATCAAGATCGGACTAAGACCCCTATCCCACATAACTGGCTTTTAAACCGGCAATGGGAAGACGAGTACGTTCGCATTGATGAAGTACAGCAATCATCGACGAGCCTAAAGGGCAGCAATCACCAATTGAATATTGAAGAAAGCAATCGCCGCATTGCTGAAAGCTGGGCCGGACCAGGTATTCGGGAGGTTCGTTCAAGTGCAAGAGGTTGATAAACGCGAGTTTGCTGAAGTCTGGGGAGCAGCTTGGGCCATGTATGGCAAAAGCGTATCACCGCAATTGCTATCCATCGCATTTGAAGCCCTTCGTGCTTACAGCATTGAAGAAGTGCGAATCGGTCTGACTCGGCATATTCAATCACCGGATACTGGGCAATTTTTTCCAAAGCCCGCTGACGTCATCAAGCATATCGATGGCAACTCGGGTTCAAGAGCCATGGTTGCTTGGAACAAAGTTGACAAGGCAGTTCGTCAGGTTGGCGCTTGGACATCCGTGATGTTTGACGATGCACTTATCCACCGCGTGATTTCAGACATGGGGGGATGGGTTGAACTCTGCAAAGTTGATGACAGGGAATACCCATTTAAGCAAAAAGAGTTTTTAACACGCTACCAGGCTTACTTGTTGCGGGACGAAGTGGGTGAATACCCAAGGCTATTACAAGGTATTGCAGACCATCAGAACCAGCAAAAAGGATTTGATATGCAAGCGCCTGTTGCCGTAGGCGACTGGTCAAAAGCGGCACAAGTTTATACGAGAGGCATCGCCGACTTTAGCGCAGTGCCATTAAAAAGAATAAGCCCGAAAGCCATTCAGGCGCTTCTCGGAAATCAATTAGAGGACAAAAATGAAAACGATTAAAGCAAAAACCATTGCCCTAGTGATAGCCATGTCCGCAAGCACTTCAGTCTATGCGTTTCCGGGCTATCAGTGGGAAAAAGCAGCACAAAGCGTTGGTATTGATCCTGTCATGCTCTACGCCGTTGCCTTGGCTGAGTCCGCCTCACATCGTGGTCTCAACATGACCAGTCCATGGCCATACGCAATTCGCAATGGTTCAAACGCAACCTACGCCAAATCTAAGACAGAAGCGGAGCAACTGTTAAACCAGGCACTTCAAGAGAGTGAAAAATACCAGCTCGATATTGGCCTAATGCAAATCAATTTGCATTGGCATGGGCATCGGGTGAGCTCACCGGCGGAACTGCTAGACCCCATCACCAACCTTACCGTCGGCTCAAGTATTTTGGCCGAAGCAATCAAGTCTTCACCAAACGATTTAGAGCTTGGCATAGGCCGCTATCACAGTTGGAACGAAGAGCGTGCACGCTGGTATGGGCAAAGAGTGCTTTCTATCTATCGCAATATTTTACATGAACTGGAGGTCCGTCAATGACAACCAATCAACAAGACTTCTATCAATTAAATTTGGCGTACCTGCACGCAGCACGCGAATTGGCGCGCATTGATCCGCAAGAGGCCGTCTTGCGCTTTGGACTTACACGCGACGTGGTTGATGCTCTGATTAATGCTGGTGTTGACGACCTGCAACGAGTGGCGACCTCATCATTCATGCTGTTTCAACCAAGGGGTAACCAAAGCCAACTGATTGAGATGGTGAAGAGCAAAGGCACAGGTATCCCAAGAATCGCTTATTTATTATCAACCCTAAACAACAAGGGGGATGCATGATTGATAACCTGTCCAAAAGTGAGCTGTTTACCCGAGCCTCGCTACTTATTAAATACGGATTTCGAACAACCATAATCGCGCTCGATACTGGTTTGCCAATCCACATTATCAGAAGGCTTCACAAAGAAGTGACTGGCAAGTCACCTTGTCCTGGTCAATTGCCAGAATCTGATGCCATTGTTAAAAGCAGAAGAGCATTAGTTGAAGGCTCTCTACTGATGGCGCTTTATGTCAATATTGGTGGTGATAATGTCTACAAGCAATTAAATATCGATGCTTTGATGAAGGCTTACGATGCGTACTTGGTTGCAAGAGAAGAAGCAGATCTTCCAGCTGAGATCCCCTGGAAAAAACTGACCATCAATGAAGGTTGGGTTCTAGCTCGTGATTTAAGATCACAGCTTGCATCCTTACACCGGTGTCGATGCGGTAGTCTTTATTTGACGGTATCTCAACAGCGCATTCAGCTTAAATGTCCTGTGTGTGAGATTATGGCCGAGCAAACCACTAGAGCACTTTTTGAGAACTAACATGCTGATGCATGATTTGATTGTGCACCGCCCGTGCACTTTGAGAGAACTAAGAAGATGGCAAACTTACTTAAATCTTTACCAGCACGCTGCTGGGTTATATCACTGGGGCTTTTTCTGGCGACTTTGGCTGCGGCTCACTTTTTTCCATCAGAAATATTAACAGCATCAGCCAAGTTAGCGGCTTTACCATTTCTGTTCTGCACCGTCGTTTTTTTCGGCTACTTGGGATTCAAAGCGACCTGTAACCCCATCGGCCTAATAGCCATCATCACGATGCTTTTAGCAATCGCATATTGGCAAGCGAGTTGGACAATTGTTGGTTTGGGACTCTTTTTCATAGCTATTTGTACTGGAATTAGATTCTTGAGTAGCCAAGTTAAAGATTCGGGTAGAACTTTGAGCATTGAAGAAAAATGGTATTGGTATAAGCTCCATTCGTTTTTTGATGGCTTTTATCCAAGGTATCCCAAAAAGCCAAAAAAATAGCCAGCCCACCACAAGCTGGCTACCTTCTATTTTCAGTTCCTTCCTGATGCCTGGTTATAAGCCCTAATATCGATCAAGTTGTTCTGAGCATAATCTCCCGCTAGCGATGCATTTGAGATCACCGCTATCTGCTTATCCACAAATGCTTTATCTTCTTCGGACACACTGTCAGGGATGTAAGCGCCACTCTCATCCTTTTGACGATACTCATTTAGCATTTGCTCCCTTAGACCAAGCATTTCAGGCGACCAACTCGATGAGTCTTCAGAATTGAAAACGCGCCCCGCCAAACCTTCATTGAAAGCTTGAGCGAAAACTTGACTTTGAATCGGGGTCAATCCCATTCTCTGCCCTTCGCTGTATGCTTCCTGTTTAAAATCATCAGCATACTGCTCTAGAAACTCACCATATCGATTGTTAACTGCCGCACCGAATGCCCCCGCCAACATGGCTTCAGACTTAGTGCCCCAGTTTACTTCGGAGGCATACTGCGAACTCGATCCACTGTATGCATCATTAAACGCCGTCAATGGGTTTTCCAAAGAGGTTCCTGCATCAACGGCGGCTTTTAAGCCATCCCAGGTTGATTTGCTGGCCACAGTAGCGTTGTGCAAGAAACCTCGTGAGCCAGGATCTTCAAGCGCTTGTTCTTTGTAACTCTCATAGTCTTCGCCAAAGTGATTCAGGGTATGCAGAGCTGCATCAGTATGCTTGCCACTGAAATCACCGATAGCACTGGCGCTGTTGAAGAACATTTCAGCACCTGAGACTCCGCTATCATCAGCCATAATGCGAGATCGCCACTGAGAGCCAGCTTCACTGTTTAGTCCAGATTGATAGGTACTTGTGTCAGAAGCTACGGCCTGCTGGGCTTGTTGCTGATGCGCATTCAGCTGTCCATCTACACCAGAAAGATTGGTTTGGTAAGCAGATTGAGCCGAATTGAACTGCGTTTGAACTCTTGCAGCACCCTCATAGCCTCCCAGAACACCGGATTCAACTTGGCTTTGAGTGCCACCAAAAGTAGGTGCCGTTGATGACAAGCCTTCATTAGAGCGTGGCTGAATTGATCGTAAATCGGCTCCGGTAGCCATGGCCATAACAGTCATTGCTGCTTGATAGTCATTGTCTCGTTCAGCGGGCGTCGAGGAGTTGCTATAGGTTAAAGACTCCATAGCTGCGGCCACATACGCCTGATTATCATCAGGTAGCAAGCGCTGATACATTGGAAGGTTTTCACGTAATCGGTTACCTGCTTCAACATGCTGGTTCATATAGCGACCTAAATAATCCATGACTTCAGGATTATCCGCTGCTAATCGAGTTAACGTCGCACCATCCGTGTTCCTTTGTCCTGATAGACTGTAGCTGGCCTGATCAAGCTCACTAAAGCGGTTTGATGCCGTGATAACGTCTTGTGCTGAACTCTGAAGTGACTGATAGTCTTGATTAGACAACGACATCTCAACGCCAGAGCGTCTTGAATCTGAAAGGTCCTTAACCATCGCATCGCGAAACTCAGCACGTCGTGAATCACTCGATGCCAAGCTTTGCATCTCCCCAGTGAGCGTATTTGCGGTCGTAGACCGAGAACTGCCTTCTGACGACTCAACTTGGCCACTAAAGTTACCACCTAGATCCAACCCAGCTCGTACCCTTGATAGTTTTGGTACACGAGATGAATCTGGCTTATCCATTCCTGGCAAGTTGCCCTGTGGAGAATCATTGCCGCCCGTACCAAGAAGCCTTCCAAGAAAACCCTTATCAGCAACTTCTTTCTCACCGGGATTAGTAATAGTTCCATCGCCACCGACCCTTAGGCCTCCCGATAACACGCCAGATACCAAGCCACGTACAGCATCTTTTTTATCGTCTCCGAAACCATACCGTGTTTGCAGGTCATCAGTAACCTGATTAACAACGGCGCTAGATGCGGAATTAGAAGAACCGATCTGACGTCCAACTGAAGACAGGTTGTCGTAACTTAGCTTTTCACCAAAGGTTCGACTCATGGTATTGCCAACCTGACGGCTAAAGGCTTGAGTTGCCTGAGTCATGGATTCTTTTGCAGAGCCGACCATTGAACCCACCGCATTTCCGACAGAGAAACTGCTAAGTAGGTTTGACGCGCCGGTCATAGCAGAACCAGTGAGGGCTGAATTTTGGAACATTGACTGTGATTGCATCACCGGGGCATTTTTCGCGACATCTGGACTTGCCATCTTTTCATCAATGGCATCACCGTTTTGAAGACGTCCAGCCAAGTGGGTTGCAGTTATTGCTGAGCCATACACGAGCATGAGCGAAATTGCCGGAACACTCGACGCCAACATGCCGCCAGTAGCTATCCAGGTTTGCAGCACTGAATCCATCTGCATCATCCCAGCAAAAGATGGCACTTCTGTACCTGCAAAGGCATCAAGAGCCGACATTTTCCCTGCAACGGTTAAATGAATATACAGGTTAATGATAGCCATGACAGGCATCCAAAGTTGAATCCAAAGCAGGATTAACAAGTACTTCCCAGCCATTCGCATCCCGATTTGGCCAAGGGCTATCACAAAGGCCATCAAAGGGGTGATGGCGTAAATGAAACCCTCAAAAAACGTCATCATCGGACGAACGATACTTTGGAAAAGAGTCTGCTCCGCCGCCCATTGTGTATTGCGCTGTTCAATCGCTTGATTAACCATAACGGCGGCGGTGAAAGCTTGATCATCCATATACTTGCCCGTCACGCTTTGCTCATAAATAGGCAAAAGCACTGACGCGGTCATGTACTCTTGGGTGTTAACCGAAGCCAAACCAAGGTTATTCAGTGCATTTCGGATCACGTCATCAGTGTCAGTGGCTGACGAAGTCCCCAATGAGGCTGACAGAACCTGTTTAAGCCTCGGAATGAAGGTTGATTCTGTCATGAGTTTCAGTTGGCTATAGGCATCGGTGCAGTCCAGATCGCTACTGCTACCACTGAGCATGATGCGTGTGCCATATATGCGCGAATCAAACCTAATCGCAGTCATCGGGTTAGGATCACTCAGCACCTGATCTAGGTTCTTTTGGCCGATGTCGATGCCAATCAAGGTGCATTCTTTGATGTAGTTAAACCACGATTGCTCGATATCTGAGCCACCGACACGATTTGCATCACCCAACCCCGAGCGATCCATCACCTGTTTTCTCACTTTAATCAGTGACTGTAAACTGGATGCAAAGCCGTATTCCGTCATGGCGGGAGTTGAGAACGCCGTTTCAAACAATCGCGTGATTTGAAAGCCGACAGTTGAAATCGTACTGCCTGCGGCAGCAACACCGATGGGCACATTATCAACCACTCGAACTTGTCCCGTGTACGCATCCTCAATGCTCACTCGGGTACTGGGTCCAAACATGGTTGCAAAGACTAACCATGAGACTAAAACGTGTTGAAAGTTAATGCCACGACCGCCTTGCATTAAGGCCTGAACAGAGACCATCAATACCCCAATGAGCAAGCCAATGCGAACCATTGAAGTAAAGTCGCCTGTACCAGTAATCATCGCGACAGCGTTCAAGACCTGCTCTAAAAATGCCGAATCCCCGATGGAATAGATCTCCCACATGACCTATTCCCCCAGTGCCGTAGATTTAACGGTGTAATAACGCTGTTTGCGAATGGTCTGAATCACCTGGTTAAAATGCGCCAGCAATTCTTGCTCTGAGCCGTATCTTCGCTGCAACGCAGCGTACTCCTCATTGATTTGGCGACGTGCACGTTCAAGGTCTTCCGTTAATAACTTCGCATAGGCATGATCTTCCACACCGGAGGTACTTCTAGCTGCATTGAGCATGTCTTCAACCAATGCTCGCGCCATCTCAACAGCAATAAATGGTGCCGTTCGTGAAGCAAACGACCTAGCGGCCCCTTCATTTAATGCAGAAAGTGTTCGAATCATGCCGCCAATGCTCGCAGGAGCCGATGTCATAAAAGCCTTTTCGGTGGTGCTAGCAGCTCCTGTATTTCGAGCAAACTTAAAAATAATGCCGTTACTGGAACCTGTACCAAGAAGTAAATTTTCTACTTGGGTTGATAACCCCGTCAGGGTCACGTTAGTGATTGTCGGATTCAGACAGCCGTCTTGTGTCACTGTGTCACATCGGTACATAGCGACGTTACCGCCGTGAATTAGATGCTCAATAGTCACTTTATTGCCATTCAGTCTGGTCAGTTTCGGGGCTTTACCTTGGCCATCAGCGGCATTAGCTAGATCACCAACAATGATCGAACCAGTCACCGACATAACTGCTTCAAGAAAACGGTCATCCCCCGATGCAAACCAGCTTGATGCCGAATGACGTTTCAGTGCTCGCCAAACCAAATTACCTTTAATCGTTCTGTTTACATCAGATGCCGCGACACTCGAAGCGTTCTCATATGGGTTCTTACCATTGGACTCACTCCAACTGGTAAAAATGTCCCCAGCCCCTTTAAGTGAGCTCAACATGCTGGCTTCTGTTTGCCCCTTTTTTCCAAAAGCAGCCAGGGTATCGTTCACGACTCCCTGAGCCATTTGACAGGAATTACCAAAATACTCGTTCAACTGCTGGATTTTCTTTTGCAGTGTCTCCATGTGCTGAGAGCATTTCTCACACATAGCACTGAGCGCCAATTGGAATGCATACCCCTTGGCGTTTGCAGCAACAGAGCGAAGTAATTGAACAAACTGATCCGCGTTAACAAATGACAAACTTCCCGCGAACATATCAATGCCGCCACAACCGGCTTGGAATGACGGTGGCACCATAGAGACGAGGTTCTCGTTCATGATCCTGTTACGAACAACAACGCTTCCTCCAGATATAACGCCACGCCGCTGACTCTCGAATACACCAGGCGCAGTGGTGTTGGTCATTGAACCAAACAACTGGTTCATCTCCTGTTGCAAGCTTGCTTGGCTCATAGATGAAAAACCAATCGCACAGGCGATTAGCGATACTCGGATTACTTTTTTCATTGTTATAACCCTCCTTGTGCACGCAGATAGCGAACAAGGAACTCAGGGTCCTGTAATATCTTTTCGTTAAGCTCTTGGGCTGACATCGCGAGTGACACGCCGGGTTGAACAGGTCTGGTGGCATAGTAAGTTTGATCGTCAATCCAACCGGCTTGATGGGCTGCGAGAATGATTCGATTATTGAGCTCATCAAGGCTCATTGCGCCTTGTCCAATCGGAGTAATAACGTTAGGCGGGTCAACTAAGAACACGGCAGGGACAGTCGTAACGGACAAGGATTGTGCTTGTCCTGAATCGACTTTGTAATTGGGAAACTCTCCACCGGGTAAAGGCAAGCCATCGACAGCAATAGCAAACACCTCGAACCCATAGTTCAAGGCCATAGATTCGATGATAGGCGCTTGAGCATGGCAATAAGGGCAATCCGAACGATAGAAAAAGAACAAACCAGCCCGCTTCGCTACTTCACCTAAAGCTACATCACGTTGAGCGCCAGCTTCTCGATCCATCCGATTGGCAGCATAGGTCGCCAAGGGTCTGCGACTGATTTCATCCAAAACAGGATCGCCCATGACCACCTGCTGACTAACATCAGCAAACTGTGAGCCCTTATCCATCATGACGCGCTGGAGATACAGATAGGCTCTGACGTTCTCATTCGTCGGCTCATCAATTGCCTTGTCCATGAACGACTGCATGTGCTCACGAAACCAGGCAGCACTGAAAGGCTTTAGCCCGTCCTTAGTGGGCTCCACAACACCAGATTTCGGCTTCATTAGGTCTTCAGACTCGGCTGGCTCGGGAATGACCTGATACCAAAACCAACCTTCCTGACCACGCTGATAGAATTGCCCATCACTAGCATAGGCGGGCAAGATGAATAGAAAGAAAATAATGATTGGGATGGTCACCCATAGGATGAACCAAGGTAACAAAGGCGTTCTCATTGTCAGCTCCAGAAATTTCACAGAGCTAACATGCTAAAGATCCCCGTAAGAGCGATTGGCCAGATAGATGAAGGAATCGTGTGTGTTTCTGACTATCTATTAAACACTGTTACTAACGTAAGTGCTTTGGCTGATGGCACCATCACAAAGTGCATACCAGAGCTCCCATGACACCAAAACTCTGCCTGTACGAAATATTTTTTTGCTTTCTTTGAAGCTATACATTCTGGCAATAAAGATTTTGCCAATTCTGTGCTACACAATTTAGCGCACAAAGCCTTCCAAGGATGCTTAGGTACACCGCCTGAAAGCCGTTCCACAAACCTTTCCAGTGCATGACGAGTCACCACGACAGGCCCAATGTTCGGAACGTTGATGACCTCATCGATTTCTCTCACGGTAGCATTATCGACGCTGTATTCTTCGAAGGAATATGAGAGCCAATCTTCCCGTTTCTCTACCGATATCTGTGCTTCCTGGTATCGAGTGAGCAAAAACCTAGTCAGGCTGTAAAGTGAATGCTGAGTTGAGCGTTGTTTCTGTAACTTTTTGATAGCTCCTTTACTGACCCGGATTTGAAGCCCATTACCGCTTCGGTTACTCCCCATCACCTCTTTCACTGACAGTAGGTGATGAATCGCATAGAGCTCAGCTGCAATTGGCTTTTGCTGCTCAGTTAGCTTGTCGTATTGCTCACCTAAATCGACCTTTAGTTCACCACCTCTTCGAAGGCCGGTCTTCCAGTAAACCGTAAACTCACCATCAATCTGCTTTGTTAACAGGGTTAATACCATCATGTTTGTTTCTCCTATTGGTTATCTATTTTTCATTCTCCATGATTTTTCAAATATGCAAGGCGCAAAAAAAGGGGCCGAAGCCCCTTAGATCAGATATGAACTTTCGGAAAGCCCATGGCTCCGTAAACATTCAGCACATCATTCCAATCCCAACTTTTCACGCCAAGTGACGTTGGTATCGGAGGGATCAGAACTTGTGTCAGAATGCCTTTTTGCCAGGCTTTTTTCTTGAGTTCATTCGCTGCATTCAGGCCGGTCTCAGAGAGATCGTGATCTGCCCAGATGTACAGCATTTTCACATTACTTGGTGGTTCAAACCTAGCCAGTAGCGTTGCATTCACAACCGACCAACATGTCTGTCCCGTAGCTCTGGTAACCGCTAAAGCTGTTTCGATGCCTTCAGAAACACCTAATACCTCACCAGGCTCACCTATCGGAATGGCACCACCAGTGATTGTTCTGTCACTTGGTATCGGCATCATCTTTTTAGGCTTTTCAACCGGCGCTTTGAATCCATCTTCACTTAGGTAGATCCGATGAAACGTGGCCGAACGCCCTTGCTGAGTAACGATTTTACCTAGCAGCGCTGGGTAGCTATCGATAAACAAGCCATCTTCATCATGGTAAGGCAAGTTTGGATGATACCTCAGCACCGAATCCCATTCAGGACGAAGCCGGGTAACAATGCCACGACGATGCATGTAGTTCCAAACTGGTTGCGCACGAGTATCTGCAAGAGAAAACGTTTCTCCCCAGGTTTGATTCAAGCGATGGATAATCGCTTTGTCCTCGTCCTGCTTTCTAGCCTTCCAATCAACTGCGTTACTCGGTATTGGCCGAATAGGCGCTTGTATTTGTCCGGGTTGAATACCAAGAACCTGGCCGATTGCTTCAATAGACTGAGCAAAGTTCCATCCATTAATCCAAGACAACAGTTCAAAACCATCATGAAAGATACCGCAGGTGTTACAAACGCCACCTCCGGTATATTCAGCATCTTTGAATAGCCTAAAGCCATCACGACCGCCATGAACAGGACAAGCCACATGACGGCCCTTTCGAGCAATGGCGGCATCAAGTTCTGGCACCAATACCGCTAATACTTGAAGCCATTGGCCATTAAGATATGGCCTTACTGTTTCAATTTGTAAAGGTAACGCCATATAACCTCCTTAAGTAAAAAGCCGACTCCTACCACTGGTGGTAAAAGTCAGCTTGGGTCCTGCATTGAGCCGTTTGGTTAATGCAGGAACGTTAGTCAAGCTGGATACCATGTCGTCTTAATAGCCACATGATGGAATCACGAAGCACATCAGGATCGACAACCGCAGCCATCGCGCAAACACGAAAGCAAAATGGCGTTAATTCGTCATTTTGAATCCACGACAACACATCCCTTCGCAATCGAGTACTGACACGACCGTCCAGCAATACACGGATCGCATCCAATAGAATGCCTTCGCGTAACTGCCAGATTTCCGTGTCAGACCAAGTGACTGGGGCATCATCAAACTCAAATAGAAATTCGAGCTGTGATGACGTGTGTTGATAGGACTGCTTTTGTGATGAAGGAGAATGGGCAATGCGCCCATTCATTAAAGATAACCGCGTTCGGCAAGCGAAACGCAGCCCTCGGATGCGACCACGACATGGTCAAGCGTTCGAATATCAACAAGTGACAAGGCGTCACGGAGTCGATGAGTGATGCGTTTATCAGCTTCACTGGGTTCAGGATCACCCGATGGATGGTTATGAACCAGTATCACTGCTGCCGCATTAAGTTCTAGCGCTCGTTTTGTTACTTCCCTTGGATAAACGCTCGCTGCATCTAAAGTGCCTTTGAACAGCTCTTCAAATCGAATAACGCGATGCTTTGTATCAAGAAACAGTACGCCAAAGACTTCGTGCTCATACTCGTGCATCAGTGTTTGCAGGTATGAGAACGCCGACGATGGCTGTTCAATTTTTCGACCTTTACTCAATCGACCACGGGCAAGCTTGAGCGCCATATCTAAGATATCCGCTTCAGTCACTTGCTCAGGAACGATGTAAGTACCGGCTTCTTCGCCAGCTAAGAACTTTCTGTTTTTCATAGGAGTCTCCAAAAAAAACGGAGACGAACCCATGCCCAGGCGGGGACGGAATCGTCCCCGCAGGGTGGTAAAATGGATGTGGTTACTGAATTATCAGTTGTTGTGTTACTTCGAATAACTCACGCTTCAGATCTTTGACGTCGTTAATCACGATGCTTCGAGGAAAGAATTTCTCAACACTGCGTGTTTGAATCCCGATCCCCAGCAGCTCAAAGCCACTGCGTCTGCACCGGTCAACAATGTCATGCGTGGCAGCCCAATCATCTGGGTCACCATCCGTTAGCACTATCATTAGCTTTCGCTTCTGTTTTTGTGCCAACAAACTGTTTGCCGCAAACCACATAGCTTGTGCCATAGGCGTACAACCTCTTGGTTTTTGGTCAAAACAGGCGGCCCGATGTCGAACCGATTGCTTGGGCAATAACGCGATAGAAACTTCCTGATGAATACCAGGAAAATAACTGACCGCAGGTACAACACCCGGTATACCTTCCAATGCCATGGCTAAAGCCAAAGCGGCTTCATTGGCAACATGAAAATACTTGCGATTACCTTCGCCAATGGGCTTACCCATTGAGCCCGATATATCGACAAGCAAGTGCACAGCAGCATTAGGCGCAATGCGGGGCTGCCTTTGAATAAACAATCTCGACTCACCTGCTTGTGAAGCGGCAAGACGATGAGTTGCCACTCGAAGACCGTACCGTTTGGCATGATTCCGATTGTCCTGACTGGACTGAACCATGCCCCTAAGTCGGGCTCGAATTTGAGCCGACTCAGACGCCGATAAGGTCAAGATAGCCTCATCACCCAACATAGCTTGCTCTGCTTGGGGCAAACTGAGTGGAGTGACGCCCTGATGTCCTTCTGCTTGTTCCGACAACACTTCTGCCACTTGTGCAAAGGTATCGAGTTCAAAGTGAGCGGCACTGGCCTCTAAGGCTTGTCGCAAATTGTCAGCTTGATCAGAGTTATCTGAATCACTCGTTTCAGCAGCATCCCCTGTTGCAGACGAACTTGTTTCCGGGGTTTGACTGTCACTACTGCTATTGCTGTCATTACTCGCATCTTGTCCAATGTCATCACCGCCATCAGCATCAGACTCATCCTGTGGTGGACGAGATTCTTCTTCCAACATGGCAACGATGGCATCGACAAGTTTCAGCACTTCACCTGTAGATGCCAGGCTAGGCACTGCTGTCAGCATGGCGCTTAACCGGCTCATCGCTGCGGCAGGAAAGAGTTGTCTCACTCTTTCATCAACAGCTTGATACAAAGGCGTCAGCGCTTTCTGGCCCAGAAAATGGCATCTCAAGCGAAACAACAACCAGGCTTGCAAGTTAGATGCAGGCTCAGGCTGTTCAGGTACACACATTTGCTGTGTGTCCACCATGTACTCAATCACTTGCGAAATACTGCGCCGGGTTCCGGGGTAATCCTTTGCCAATTCGTTTTCAATGCGCACATCCTCAATAATATTGAGAAGTGCCTTACGGATCGGCTTAGACGACGCCTTCTTCACCATGTCAAAATTGGTATGCCGAATATGCGCCGCTTCATGAGCCAGATAACCCCAAGCTATTTGTTGATAGTGTGGGTCGTCTGGGTTTGCTGTTGGGATCACAATCCGCTCACCATCGGTAAACGCATCTTGTCCTTGAATAAGCACCTTCACACCAAACTTTTCGCCATAAGCGGCGGCAACGATTGGCAGTGCATTTTTTAATGGATGATTCATGGGAGTCACCTAATCATTAGGGGGAAGACTCCCTCAGCGGGAGCGTTTCCCCGCTGGGAATGTAAGTGTTTAAACCTGTGCTTTTAGCTTAACCAGGTCGTATTTTTGACCTAACCAAGCCACCAATTGAGCGGTACTCTCGTGCTGCTCAAATGACGTTTTAAGCTGGTCTAAACTCAGGATGTCATCCAATGTCAGACCATACTGGTCTTGTAACTGAGTAGACACCTCGTGTTGATATTGCAGCCAGGCCCGCTCATGAGCGGTTTGCTGCAATGCCATGTTTGGAACAAACACCATGGCCGTTACCCAAACACCTTGCCCGTCCGCATCTGCGATCAATACAGGGTTCTTGGGGATCACGACACTATGTGTTGAGTACGATCGTTGTACTAACGTTCGACAACACGCCACTTCTGGTATCGATTCACTTTCAACCGCATCAGTCACACCACGAAAATGCGGTTCAAACTGGTTCAGTTGGCTGGGGTTATGGATGGTTGATTGCATAATTTCCTCTTACATAGTTCAGAGGACATGCGCCCTTAAGGGCAACATGCCCTCAAGGACGTTAGAAATAAAATGAGTTTGGTACAGTCGAACCAAGGTTTGGTCTGACGGTTGGTTGTGGTATTGCACGTAAGTTATCTGCCTGAGCAGATACTGGCTGTGCGGGTTTAGGTTCAGGTTTGGGCATCAGTTGTCTGATATCCAATTGACCTTCACCGTGCATTCTCATCTTGTCTGGATCAGACAAAATTAAAATGGTCGCCATCAGTTCGTGATAGAGATTGTCTGTCACAGGGCCGGTCTTCGGCAGACGAACAAATAAATTGTCCATCGCTTCAACCATCGGCTGAACTCGATGATCCAGGAAGGACAAACCATCCAACTTGTCTCTTAACCGTTTGAGAGGATTAAGGGCTCGCTGGCTGATTTGATTCTTACCTGCAACGGAACGCTCAAACAGTTCGTTGGCATCACGAGCCACCTCCCTAAAGAGGGTGTGCCCCATGCCATTGACCTTGTCATCTAAGCCACCAGCTTGGTCAGCCGGTTGCATTCGATAGATGGCATAATCGAACTGAAGGCGTTGTTCCACGTCTTCGATGGGTGATAATGCACGCCGAATTGCATCTGCAAATTCCGGGTGTTTTGCAACCCAGTCAAAAGTCACCTGATCATAGTTGTCCAAGAACAACTGCTTGCACTGCGCAAACTCCTGACCGATCCGGTCAAGCTCTGGAACAATCTGATCAATTCGGTCTTCAGGGACGGCATAGCCACCTAAGAACCGCACACCGACTTGCTCACACAAACGCTGCGCTTCTTTCTTAAGCCTTTCAAAGTTCGCCAATGCCTCAGGGTCGCAAATTCTTTTACTCCCTAAGCTGGCAACATCCTTCGGTGGAAGTTGGCTGCCATTGGCTAATCTGAAATCTTCAGGCCTTAGTTTTTTTCTACCGCTCCAGATGGAACAGTCGATGTGACAAATCAAAAGTTTGTCGAGGGTTTGAATACTCATAGTGCATCCTCATGCGAGATGGGGACGCACCACTCCCAACAGGAGCAATGGCCCCCGCTTGGGTGGTAGTAGTTGACGCGCTAATGGCAATACCACTATCAGAAATAGTAATTTTGCGAATCAGGCGACGATTGGTTGAGATCGATTTTCACAGGCATTAAGTCCAGTGCTTCAGCTATCGGGCGAACCCGCTCTAAATCACTGCCTAGCAACCGCAATACATCTTTTTCCAACTTCAGTTGGTCGGATACTTCTATCCCTTCAGGACTCGCTACTGTGAGCGAACACAGTGGTGGTAATTGACGCTTAAAAGCCAGTAACAGCAACAATGGCCACGGGCCATCATCAGTGTTAACAATGCCAGCGCCTTCACCTGACACCATGCTGATTTGATTGGTACTAGGTAATCCGCTTTTGCAAAACCCTAATGACCATTCTCCAATCCTGACTTGGTTATCATCAATAACAGCCAAGCCATAGGCTTCAAGCAGCTTTGCCATATCGAACAACGCTTTTTGCGCCAGCGAGATTTGACCATTGACGTCCTTGCGAGTACGAAACTCCCAACTGACGTTATTGGCGCACGCGACGCTATCAAGCGCATTTGATAGTTCAAATGGCCGCCCTTGATGATCAATGCCGACTTGTCCAACAAATCGATAACCCTTGTTGATTTTCTCATTGATTCTTCGGTCTGCTTCTGCGTTAGGATCAGTCGAGTCAATTAATCGCTGCTGCGACAATTGACCTGCTTTTCCAAACCGAACTTCAATCTCCTGGGTATCTGATCCAACGTAAATGGCCCATTCTTTGGCTGTCCCATCAGAATGACTGTAACGGTAAAGAGCAAAGCACTTTTCCATCATCAATCCTCCCAGTGGTCACCGAAGACATCAGCGGCAATACGGTGAATGGCTTCACGTTGCTCCAACTCAGCACGAGCCGTCAAAGACCGAACCAGTGCATACTCCACTGCGTTAGGAGCGCCTTTAAAAGCAAGTGTTAACTTTGCCCAGCGCACCAAGGTCCGAGTGGACATGGTGATACTAAGCTCTGCACCGCCATCCGCGCCCCCAATAAAAAGACGACGAATGTCACCAGCCACCTTCACCATTTTTTGGCGAAAGACCTCTGGTAAGCCCGGCGCAACGTTCTCCAGAATGGCTTCCTCTACAGATGGTTCTGCATAGGTCGCTTCAATGATTCTAAAGCGATCAAGGAAAGCCAAATTCTGTTGAAGCACACCTTGATACAAGCCCGTTTGGTCACCGCTGCCCGCACTGTTGCCGGTAGCGATAAAACGAAACTTGTTATGTGGCATGATGATCTCACCGCCATTTTGTGCGATGACCAAAGGGGCACCTTCCAAAATGTCATTGAGCCCAGCCAGTTCAGCAGGCTCAGCAAGATCCATTTCATTAATGATCAGCAAATGGCCATGCTTTACAGCCAGTGCCAGCGGTCCATACACAAAGGTCATGTTGCCATTAACCAGTGTGTGGTGACCGATAAGATCGGACAATTCCAATCGACCGTGCGCAGTAATTTGCTGAACAGGCCAATTCAATCGAGAAGCAACTTGGCAAATTAGCGAGGTCTTCCCGCATCCAGTGGGGCCTGTAATATACAAACCGTCACCGTCTGGGTTAGACAAGAACGCCAATACGTCACGTAAGTCTTCTTTTCTAAAAACATACTCGTCCTTGCGAACGGGAATGTTTGGATGGGTAGTGTCGGCACTAAATCCTTCCAGAACGAAAGCATCAGGAGCCGGGACATTAAACGCTTGATTCACTTGAACCAAAAATGGGGATTGTTCAGTCATGGTAAACCTCATCAGTTTTGACGAGGCTCCATGCCCCAGCAGGGAATGAAGTCCCCGTCGGGTGGTATGTTGATTGTGGTATGGCTGTGTATGTAAGAGTTCAGCTCGCTCTATCATTCGTACCCAGCATTGGCTACGAGTGAAACTGCTTTCTGATGCACTCCATATGAGCGCATTAGAAAGGAGCCGAAATCGGCTCCAAGTGAACGTTAAAAATAAAATGAGCTCGGCGAGTCACCTGGCAGAACCAAGTTCTCTTGCTCAAGGCTGATTTTGATTGGTGTTTCAACGGGCTGCTCTGGCTTATTGGTGCTAATGCGCAACCGCTCTTGTGGCGCTTTTCGGTAAGCGGCTAAAACCTGTTCATCCAGCTCGCCTAACTTATCGGTGGCCAATTGCTTATAGTCCACCGTGCCCGCCATCATGTAGCGGCTGAGTTTGACCCCAGCATAGTCGGCATGAGCGTAGTTACCCATCATGGCGACCAATTTTGACTGGGCGTCTCGCATTTCCTCTTTCAAAGATTTAATGTGATTTTCCAGTCGGACCACTTCGGCATGTGCTGAGCAATACTGTCGAGACAGCGATGTCCAACGGTATTGGGCTTCACCCTTAGGAACAAAACAATCTTGCTCAGGGCATTTTGACGGTTCTTTTTTGGTCTGTACTAACTCCCAAAACTGAAGCGCTGTTTCTTGCAATTCAGTTAAGAACGCCGCGTCTCGTTGTATTTCAAACTCAATCAGTTGATCCTCAAAATAGAATACCAACCAACCACGCGTGCTATTGGCGACCAGTATTTGATGCTGTACTTGCACCCAATACAACTGGTACGCCTCGCTTTGTTCTCGATGAGCTTGCACATCCTCAAAAACTGACTGGCAAGGACATTTCAGTTCAACGGGCTCGCCCGCATCGTTGATGCCATCAAAGCTGGCTCGAAAGATTGCGTTATGATCGGCTTCTGCACATAACGGCAGAAGAAAGTCATTATGCGCATTTTCAAATGCTCGCCTTGCTTGAGGCTCCAACCGTATACCGCGAAGCACATTTGGATTATTCGACAGGTCTTCCGGTAATACGAATCCAGTTTTTTCTGCCCATAATCGCCAAGGTGTTTTGTAGGGTGAACGCCCCATAATAATTGGGGCTTCAGATGCCGTAACCCCTGCAATGCGCCACTGGTGCCATGCAGGAGTACGTTGTGATAGGTCGATAACCTTCATATTGCCTCCTTTGAAGGGAGACTCCCCCGAAGGAGAGAACTCCCCTTCAGGGTTAAGTGGTTACTTTGCAGCTTGTGCTAACGCTGTTTGGTGCTGAACAACACTTGCTTGAAGCGAATCAATTGCCGTTTTACCGGCTTGAATCGAACCTACGACAAGGGCAACAACCAATACCAAGCGAAAAAGTGAGGCTGATTTAGTCATGGAAGATCTCCAAAAAAAGACGAGACCTTCCCCCTGACGGGAGAATAATCCCGCCAGGGTTAGTAAAATGAATGCGTGGCTCTAAGAAGCTAAAGGCTGTGTGAGCGCTTTGGCTGCTTGTTGCTGTGCATTAAATATTTCTTGTTTCGCAAACGTCAGTTCAACACCTTGAAAATGTTCATTGGCATATTCCAATGCACTATTCCAAGCGTTTGAAGCTTCCGCCCGCTCGATAAGCTTGTAAACAAGCCCTCGGGTTCGATCATCAACTTGCTCGGGTGGAATCACCGATGGCTCAACAACGTGTGTTGCTTGGCCTTCGATAATTCGCTCCGCTTCGTCTTGATCGAAAATTCCCACAAAGCCAAACGCAATGCGGGAACACTGGATCATGGATTTATGTCTTAGCATTCGCTTAGTGTGCGTCTGCCATGGACCATCTACCCGGTAAGGGCCATTTTTGCCGTTACCTTCAAAAGGCGGTCGATAGACTTCATCCAGATACTCAGTGATTTTGACTGGGTGCGAACGGTCGCGCCGATAGATGATGCATTCCATCCATTCAGGGCATTCTTTCGCGCCATCCAGTGAGACTTTGTTTTCTGAAGTCTTAAACTCCATGCCATCAAACTGGTCGTGTTGATTGATGATGCGAGACCATCCATCGACACCTACCACTGGAATAATTCCAGCTTGTTTATCAGGGAACGCAAAAATCTCTTTGGTGAAAGGGTTCAAGCCGTACTGATCTGCAACCACCAAGAGCGCCATCATCTGCTCATTGGTCGGTGCACTACCGTCACGTTGCTTGAATGCTGTTGCTTTTAGGGTATCGAACAATTTGTTTGGATCGACACTAAAGCGCTCAGCAAAGCGTTGGATTAGCTTTGGTTTTTCCATTATGGACTCCGACAATCAAAGTGGGAGTCTGCCCCTGACGGGAAAGTACTCCCGGCTGGGTTAAAGCGTTTTTGCTCGGTTAAAAATCTGGTTCAGGATAAGTTTGTGCCCAATTAGCTTGGGAGCTCGCATCATCCGCCGGTGATGGCTCAGATGCTTTGTTCACACTATCAAGAAGCAGAAACTCGTCCGCGTCCACTTCGGTCAATCGATGCTTAATGCCATCTTTCTCCCATGAACGCGTGCGCTGAGGCCCTTGAACAAAAAGCTTCGCTCCTTTTTGGATTAAATCTTTTGCTCTTAGCCCTAACTTAAATCCACCACGATCTCGAAAAACGACCCGATGCCATTCCGTATGCTCTTTGAGCTCATTGGATTGACGGTCGCGCCATTTCTCAGAAGTGGCCAGTGAAATACTGGTCACTAAATCACCTGATGGATAGGCTCGTGTCTCTGGCTCAGCGCCAACGTAGCCTATGAGTGTTACTTGGTTTTTCATGATGTTCTCCTCGTCTTAGTTGAACTCTGTGCACACAGTCGCTTCTACCCGGCTGGGCAAAGAAGACTGACGACGCAGATAGGTTGGTATTTCGAGTAAAGCCATGTCGTACTGATGTGGCTCTTTGTAAAACGCAGATGTCAAACGGGGCATACCAGGAGCTTTAGGCACTGCCATTGGACGACGTTTTGGTGTTGGTGTGAGCAATCGCTTGATTTGAGTAAGTACAAATCGAAACGGACGCACGCTTTGACGAGCAAGCAATCGCAAAAGCGACCAGCTCAGTTTTGCTAGCAACATAATGCCCGCGATTTGGATAATAAATCCGAAGATATATTCCATTGGTGACTCCATAATTTGGTTTTGAAGGAGTCACCCCCAACTGGGGAAAACTCCCCCAGTTGGGTGGTGAAAAGGCGAACCGTAAGGAACGCATGGTTGAGCATGTAAGAACATGCAGGCTATTTGTTTAAGGAGGCTAGCTACCTCTTAGTACCACTGAGAATACTCAGCGGCGGGCTTCCTTTGAGCTCATGCTCTCAGGCGCAGATATCACTGAAACAGATCAGCAATATTTGATAGTCAGTGTAACCGTCTTATCCAGACAGGATAGTCAGAAAGATGCTCAATTCTTCCACCTAGCTGAAAGGCCATTACCTCACAGAGGATTAGTCTAGGGACTGATTATTGTCATATCAGGAGCAAACTTATGGCCCAAGCAAAACCCAGTTACTCAAAACCCATCTTTGAACAATCATTCACAATTAATAGCTTACAGGCGCAACGTGTCGTTGACCGTGTTTTTAGACGGACGGTCAGTGCGCTTTACGGAATCGATGTCATCCTGCGCATCATTGGCGATGAGAACGAAATTGATGACGTGGAACAGATCATTAGCCAGTTGATCGAGGATTGCGCTAAGGCGGTAGACAACGAACAATCTCGTTTGGACAAATTGATGGAGTCCAACGGCATCGATGAAGTACCTGACTACACCGACCCGATTACCTTCAACGCTAAAATCAGCTCGCCTCAGGTTGGCCAGTTTGTCGGCTTAGTGCGCAAACTCGATTCGTTGATGATCTCAATGGACACACTCTGGTTATCTAGCGTGCTTAGTAACAAGCAACGTGTTGATGGCAACTACGCATGGCAACAGCGCATTATCAAACTTGCACGACGCATTATTGATATCGAAATTCGTGCACGAAAATCAGCCCAAGCTAAGGGTAAAGAAGCAGAAGTTGAGCAAGCGGTGCCTTCAACCGATGACGATATCACTGAAGAGGAAACAGATACTCCCGCCAACTAGCGAACGGCTCCCATCACACAGCCCCTCTTGAAGGGGCTTTTTCAAGATACGACGCAAGGCTTGCGCTGCATATAACTATTCAAGCATTGGTTATATATGATTTTTGTAAGCGTGGTAGTTATCGAGTACTTGATGATAAAGCATGGCCGACTTTTTTCTTGCGGCAGGATGGAAGGCATTGATGAAGACAACCCCGTCATTAACATGCACTCGTTCGCTAACTTTTTTAAGCTCAGGGAATACGTAACGTTTAACTTGATTATATGTGCCGCAAAGCACAACAATATCAGGGTTAATCAACTCAATTTGCCTTCGAACAAAAGGGGCAAATTCTTTGGCATGGGCGTCAAATGATTTTTGGTCGGTTCGCGCACTTCCAGATGTTTTCCTTATATTTATGTATGCAATATTCTTAACTGCATTTTTTTCATTTAATTTAGCATCTCTCAGTGACGGCACAGCCCCATCATATTTTTGAAGTCCGTAAGCCCAACGCCCCACCCGACGAAGAACCTTTCCTCGCCACCATCCACTTGCCTTCACCTCAATAGCCCTATTAATAGCGTTGACAATATTTTGCTTTGCTTCATTTGTTTCCTTTAAAACAAACAAAACTTTTTTACCACAACTATCCCAGTCCTCAGTTGAAATCACTCCATCGTAGTTGAAATACCAATCCTTCGGGAATGCCTCTGACCATGCAACCATTAACTTATCAAGACAGTCTATTTCTGAAACATATTTATCATCCATAGGAAAACTCAGGCTGGTTCTTATAAAACATCATTTGGATAGATGGGTAGTTCCATTAGGTAGCCATTCAATATTTAAAGTGCCACCACCAAAACGCACAATCCCTTCCTTTTTCGGCAGCTCGTTACATTGACCTCGGTATTCTATGAAATTATCCAGAAGTTCAAGCAAGTGTAATTTGAAGCCTGATTCGGTGACCTGATCAAAAATGTCATCTTCAAGAGTCCAAGATGTTCCGCTTAGGCGGTCTTCGTCATCTTCCGCACGAAACACCACCTCACCCGACACCTTCACAATGTCAGGGTGTTGTTTTGAAAGCATAGACAAACGAGTAGCTTCAAAGTTTTGATCGAAATTAGGCATTATTAATTTTCCTTTTATCATAAATTTTATATGTGCCAGACTATCAGCTTTTCCTTTTTGCAGCAGCCTCCTAAGTCTGAAAATGGTAAAAAAATAAGAGCAAATTGCGCACACGCTGAACAGAAAGTATAAGAGGCCCAAAGTGCCAAATTGGTTACCTTAAGGCGCAATAAGCTCATTAAAGTAACCATGATGGAACATTATTGGCAAAGCTGTTTTAGATGGATACGCTCAATTATTCCCCGAAATTTCTTCCGTCGCCTCCTGACGCAGTTTCTGTGCATCCATTCCGTTTAGCCGTTCAATGGCTCTATCTGCGGCACTCTGACGATTTCCATCAACGTTTAGCGTACTTCCTGAGCCTGTGAGTCGTTCCAGATCCAGTGACGGTACTTCGGGTAGGTTGCCTGTTATCGACAAGATACCTATCCATTCATCGAGATTGACTTGGCTCCAATCTACCTGGTTTAACTGACTCGCGGTCAAACCTTCACAGTTTGGTGACTTGGCACTGCCCCAACCAAGGCCCAATTGAGGACGTACTTGTTCTTGAATGATCCGTGAAAGTGGCGAAGTAAAACAGCAATATGACTGCCGTTTTTCAACACAGGCACCTAAGAACTTAGACTTGCAGTAAGAGCCTACATAGTGGCAACTCTTCAATACCCGCTTGGCGTTCATTTCAAACTCGCTCTGCTCACATTTCCAGATAAGCTGAATGAGGATCATAGTGACTGAATAAATCATGTAGGCCGTCATAACCGTACTCAGAACCGCGCCCGCAGCGCCCCCCAGGGCAAAGTTACCACCCGAAACGACACCATCGGCTCCAACCGCACCACCAACGTTACTAAACAGTGCCGATTGCGCCCCCGAACCAAACGTAGAGCCTACCCACTCAGCCGTTTTGTTGGTCAACACCTGCATAAAGCCAGTCGCAGCTTGCTCCGCTCCCGCGCCAGCAGCCGTTGATGGCCCAGCCCCCATGAGAGAGTCCCATGCAGACACAAAAGGCTCTTTAACCGCACTCCAGGTACTGGTGATTGGTTCCCTGAGCGTATTCCACGAACCATAGATTGCCGAAGACGGATTCATGGCCATGACTGCCGTATCAAGCTTGTTAACCGCCACTATCATCGTGATGTAATCCGATAACGACACGCCACTTGGCTTTTCACAGCAATCCACTATGCCACCAACGGCTTTTTTGCACTGGCCAGCATTACCTTTAAAGACCGTACACTCGACGTTATCTTGGCCATCAGCTCCCGTACATGACATATCATTGGTCATAAACTGCGCCGCATTAAGCATCGCTGCGGCTTCTGCAAAGTTAGCCTGCTTGATTGACTCTGGCTCTAAACAATCTGTGCCCATACAGCGAACTGGCCCCTCACAGTTGTATTGAGTTTCCATTCGTGCATTTTGCACTTCAACGCTTTGTCCGCAGTCATACACCAAACTTTGGATATAGCAGAAGCCTTCATGACCAGCCCCGCCTTCAGTGCATTCGGTTCTGACGTACTGGCAGGCCAGGTTTTGCTCCAGCGCGGCACACGTATTGGTGGTCGTGTTTTGTCCGTTATTAACGATGGTTTGTGTATTACCATTGGCATCTACCCAGCTATCTGAGCTGCCCATGTTGAACTCTGGATGAGCAGTCGAAGCATTGTAGGTTGCTCTTGCCCTCCAGCATGAGAGTCCCAGTCCATCAGAGCTGCCGCGACTGGTTAAATGAACAGGAGACGAAACAACCGCTGGATAAAGGCTCCCAAGATTGGCCAACTCGCCACTACCAACCGTTAACCCGTCGATTCGTTTTGTGCCCGTATCCAAACACTGCCACTGCACGGCAGTAAACTGATCCGTTTGCATCAAGCATTGGTCTATGCCCGGATCACTTGATTGATGAACAACGTCCTGTTCTAAGTACTTGCCAGAGAAGGTCAATGAAGCGCTCAGTTTCGCAGGAGCCAAACACTTCTGAACTTCTCGGCTGCAAGTATCGAAATCGACTTTGTTCCAGCCGGATTCACATCTGGAACGAGTAACTTCCTGAGGTTCATGCCACGAAATAATCGACCCATTGGCGACTTTACACAATGAACCAACCAAGGTTCCTTTTGGACACGTCATTTCAGGGTATTTAATGGACGGTTTCGTCTCAGTCACCGTTTCCTTATTGCCCGTCAGTGAGAGTGTCGTTTTCCAACCATTTGCCTTGGATGGCGACTCGGTAATTTTTATCTCAGTATTTTGATTATCAAAAATTCTCAGTATCGCGTTCCCAGTTTGCATAGTACTGCTGTGCTGTGGAACAAAGCTGAGCGTTTCAGAGCTAAAGCAACCACGCTCAATAGACCAGCTTTGTTGATGAGTTTCAGCGGATACACGTCGTTCTAACTGACACTCAGTAAGCGTGCTGATCTTCTCGCACACCTGGTAATCCGGTACATGCTTGGTTTCAGTAAATGGCGTAATCGTCTGAGTAGGCTCACAGGCCTCAAAACTACTTGGCATAAGGTTAGATACCACACACTTTGGATCGCTGGTTTGCAATCCACAGTCATAGGTATCGGTAAAACGAATGCATTCACCTTTATCATTGGTCTCGGCACATTCTGACGACATGAATCCACAGGAAGGATTCGCTTCAAGCACTTGGCAGGCCTGATTTTCAATCCCCTTATAGCTTTCATCATCCACACTGACTTGTACACGCCGACACAAAGGCGATATGCCAGCCACAGGGCTAGGGGCAAAGTAGGATTCACAAACTGAAACACCATTGACCACCGTACATCCGTTGGTTGAAGAAGGCTGATCCGTGCATTGAATGCTGTAGTCTGAAAACTTCGTCGGGATATCCGCTGCTTGTTCGATACAGGATTGTGGCGACCAACTATCATTCATCACTACCTTGGTTGGATCAAAGCGCACCTTTATGCGTGCATAGCCCTCACCACTACCCGTAACCGATACGCGAATTTTTACCGGCACTTCTAAACCTGGTTCTACCGCTTTTAGCTTGGCAGTGAGATCGGTATTTGGATTGCGCTCCCAACTGGTACTGAGCTCGCAACGACCTGCCGTTTCTGGTGGAAAGTTATTGTTCGGCCCAGACCAGACTTTCTGATCACCAAGCCACACTTGCATGTAGTCATCCCATTTGGCGTATTCAAGAACGGCTGAGGTAATCGCATCGGGGTTCACGACTTTGAGTGTGATGGCCTGTTCAAACACTTTACAACGGCCACTCCAGTAGTTGTCGCCAATTCGTCCAATCCAAACTTCAAGACACCCCTCACCACAAGAGCGAAGGTTCATCGGCCCTGAAACATGCTCAATGATGCCTGCCGTGTAATCGTGAGTAATAGTGCAGCTGTTAACCGCTGTATTGAGCCTGTCACATTGCTGGTAATTTGGGCTGCCTTCACCTTGAGACTCACAGCCGGGGAAGCTTTGGGTTAATAGATTGGGGTCAGTTTGAACCGCATCAGTTAATGCCCAAAGCGGATCATTGACCATATCTGGCCGAGACCTGTCTTTGATTTGCTGTAGCGAGCGAAACGCCTCACCCGTAGCGCCACTTTCGGATGCCATGCTCTCTTGGCGCTGCGTCCCCAATT
The DNA here is from genome assembly GCF_000508165.1 of Marinomonas profundimaris. Classification (GTDB taxonomy): domain Bacteria; phylum Pseudomonadota; class Gammaproteobacteria; order Pseudomonadales; family Marinomonadaceae; genus Marinomonas; species Marinomonas profundimaris. The sequence goes on from NZ_AYOZ01000004.1 coordinate 111,275, forward strand.
GATTCATGCTGGCATCAGAGCCATAAACGCCCGTTAAGACATCTAATGAGCCCTGATCCATACCAGGAAATAGCTCTTGCAAGTTAATGGACTCATTACCACTGCCACTCGGCACCAACAATGTATTGCCGTTAAGTGCGGGCATCGTCCAGTTTTGCAGTAATTGCTTACCTTCTTGTTGTCCGCTTAAGCCGGATTGGCGCTGCACATCAGCGGCCACACCATGTAAGGGCAAGCAAGCCATAGTGATTGATAAAACACCCGCTAAAACTCGGGTAAAAAGTGTTGGTTTCATAGTTAACCTCCCGAGTTACAGCAGTCTTGCCAGCGCCACAAAATGTAGAGCGCATCTTCACCGGCACCGGGGATCGTTCGCCACTCTCCCCATTTCATGGTGCTTTCACCGATGACATGCGCACTTTCAGTTTCCGGTACAGGGAAGAACATACTCATCTTGTATTGGGATTTCGGCAGCATGGGTTCGATAACAGGTCGGCATAGCGCACTGTTCCCCATTGTTCGCCTAGCAAGACCACGCCTGTGTTGAGCCGCGATTGCACGCGCCGCTAAATGGCTGGTGTTTTCTGCTAATGAGCCAATGGCTAAGGTGTGGCCAGATAAGGGATAGAGATGGCCCCAACTGCCAGCACACCAAAACAACTGGTCGATGGGTTTACCAAGCGTCGATGAGGCAGCGTCAGCGGTACAAGCCGAAATAGCCAATGGATTGGCAACGGCAGCAGCTTCAGGCTGAGTAAAAAAGGCCAGTTCATCGTTCAGCCATGTTGGGTCCAATTCCGACAAATACATCAAGTCAAAGTCCATGTAACCATCGGCATTGCAATTGCCATCCATGAACAAATCGAGCATGACCAAAAGCGGAAAGGCGTAATAATGGTAATGGTAGAAAGCGAGATCACCGGTGTCGTATTCACCCTCGCCATGACCACCTTGCAGTCGTCTATCACCTAACGGTAAACGAATCCCTCCCAGGGAAGGCGAGCAACCCGGCGTTCTGACCAGTTCAATCAGACGCGCTGGCTCCCACATGCTGGTAACAATACCTGGCCTTGGCACACCTAAGTTGTCTTCACATAAGCAAAATGACTTGTTTGATGCGCCGCTTGGGACATTTCCAGAACCAAGAGGAAGACCGGCAACCCGGATAGGAAAAATGCATGACCAGCAAACATCCGTCAGCAACTTGCCGGACAATAACCCCGCGTCTGGGCAGGTCAGGTCGGCTTTTGCAGGAATAGATGCGCTTAGGACAAACATGACAACGAGAGTCCGCAACAGACGATACGTATTATTGAGCTTTTTCATGAACAAGCTCCTTTGCTGGAATTTCTTCTATTTCAAACGCGAGTCCCTTTGCTTGAACAAACGATGGGGTGACTTGCAAATCAAAGCGCTGCTTTAGCGAGGCATTGAGAAGATAAACCGGACTGTCCAATGTCTTTTCTATCGCATTGAGGCGATTCCAGCCTTGAGTACGGTCGAGCTGCGTGGTGATAAGCGTAATGCGGCGCAGTGTCCTATCTTGGCCCTCAAGCCAATGCGCTACTGCGTCCACTTCTTCAGCGTTCGACGCATTAAACACCACGAGCTGCTGAGTAAATGGCAAGGCTTTTAGCGGGTTAATACGCGTTCCCGCTGGGATCAATGTTCGGCCATTGGCATCCAATAGTGGCCGCTGCATGACGATGGTTGGATCAACCGTTCTTATCCGATACTGCGTGGCTTTGGGTAACTCAGTAAATGTTTGGCGAGACCAGAAACGCTCAATGGCTTTTTTCTTTAACGCTCCCAAGTCAATCGACTGTAAACGCTGCATCGCTACTTGCACCAAATCCGGTTCTAAAATCGAATGAATAGGACCGCGTTGACCCAATGAACCGGTATTGCCTGTTTCAATTTGACGCTGCAACCAGTCCTTGCTGTAAACCCCTAGTGCACTTGCAGTCACCTTGTCATCTTCTATGCGGAAAATAGCAGGCACGCTAGTCACCCGCCAGTGCACAAAGGCTTTCGGATCGATTCGAACCTGAGGAACAGGATCAAGCCCCGTCATCAGCGTATGCCAATCACGGATAGCCGCCCCCAAGGTCTTTCCTTCAGGAATTCCCCGAAACAACACAATAGCGCCGGTAGCACTGGCCTCTTTAAATAGCTGCTTCAGTGAGGAATCTCCCAGTGAAGACGACGCAAAAATCAACCATTCATCGTTATGTTTGAGCGACGCAGGTTGTTCAATCGGTGAAAAAGGCTCGATAAATTCAGATGAACCATCCACAGCACTTTGTAAAATGCTGCGGCTCATTTCAACGATCTTTTTGTCCTCATCAGACAACGGATAAGGCTCTTGTGCCCAGGAAACTTGAACCCAAGCCAATGGAGCAACCAACAAAAATAAGAGGCATAGTCTTCTCATCATCCACCTCCTACCAAAGCGGCCAAGCGCGACCAACAATCTGCTCGCGCTTAACGGCATTCCAATAGCGGGAGTCAAAACTCGTTGCAGCCTCACCGGAAAACCAATATTCGTTTTCTTGCAGCGTCAATGAGCGGCTAAATTCTGTTTCCGCCACACCAAGACGCTGGGCTAATGCCATGCCATTTGAGACTTCAGCACCGTTCACCATCACATGCTCAGGCGTCACCTTGACTTCATCCCCAGGCATCCCTGTTAGGCGTTTCAGCATCCGAGTACCGTCGTTATATAACGGAGCGAGTCCTTTTGAGTGGAAGGCATACAAACCATCCTTAACGGGCTTTTTATTCCATAGGTCAATCAGATACACCGTGGTATCAGGCAGGCAGCGCTCTTGCTGGGTATCAATACCTATTCGGTAGCGCATCATGGCGTAGGTGCCTACCAAGGCCATGATTAACGCAAGAACAGTCAACTGGATGAGGTATGGCCGCCAAGGCATTCTTTTACGGAGTATCTGCATGAGACACCTCCTTTGAGCCTAATGGCACAAATACGGAATCATCAGCACCCACCACCGCTTGGGCATCCAGCACGATAAAACCGGCTGCTTTTAGCTTTTCAATTTGCTGATTGGTCTGAAGCAACCTGGATTCGATGTCTTGTTCGCTGGCATTGGGGCCCAGTGACAGCACAGCCTCCCCAAAATCCACGACCGCAATGGGCGTACTTAACGCCAACTGGCTGTGGATGGGTTCGAGTGTTTTCATTAAGAGCCAGCTGGTCATTAAACCGCTACCAGCAATAGACAAAGTAATAGAGGCCATAAATGGCCAAAGCGTGGTCTTATTCATAGCCTCGCTCCTTCAACAACTGAGAGATGGCATCAGCAACAGAAAGGCCTTTGCGCGTTAACTGTTTAATCGCGTTTACATCTTCTGCACGGGACGAGTACAACAGCTTGTGAAACGGATCGACGATGAGGCGGCCAATCCCGGTGCCCATTTCGGTAATAAAGAAAATTTCGGAATAGACACCAGTGACGGTATGAACCGTTTTCAGGTATTCATAGCCGCCTTCACCTAGTGGCAAGCGGCCTTCTTTTTTGAGCGCGTTGATGGTTTCAGCTTTTTGACCAAGCAGGTACATATTGGCTGAGTTTTCAGCGATGGCTTTACCTGTAGGGCTATCATACAAATCGTTGACCGATTGCGTTACCGTTACAGCACTGCCACCATATTTTCGAAATCGCCGGTAACCCGTTTCGATAAATTTACCGACATCACCTTGAGTCAGCAGATCCCAGGCTTCGTCGATGAACACAATCTTGCGACGATCCCGCTCACCTAAGTACATCTCTTGTTGGATTTGGTAGATAAGCTGAAGCAACACCACTTGTTGTAGATGCTTACGCCCCTTGAGCTCTTCTAACTCCAGAACGGTGAAACGGTTTTTGAAGCGAATATTATTGTGGCCATTAAAGAAGCGGCCATATTCGCCCTGTGTCGTAAATGGATAGAGCTGCTCACCCACGTCTTGCACACGTCGGTCTTCGTGATTTTTCAAGGCCTCTGCCACATCATCAACCAACATGGCACGACCTTTTTTCTCCCACAGTTCACGGGTCTGACGCTTTAGGTTTGCCATCTGAAAATCGGTTAATGACTGCGTAGGTGCGGCCATTGCGGCCAATAACCCAACCAACACATCCGCTTCTTCGTCATAGTCCTCAACGATTTCAAACGGATTTAAGCAAATGCCACTGTTTCGCCCGAACTGTAAGAACTCACCGTCATAGACTTCACACAGCTTTTCATAAGAGCGGCCAACATCAATCACCCAGCATTGCCCGCCTTCTGATAGGTAGGAGGAGATGATTTCGTTCACCAGGAATGACTTACCCGATCCCGATTGCGCCGCGATGCAACAATTGTAATTACTGCCCGAGTCATAAAGGGACACACTCATGATCTGGCCATTACGGGAAACAAAGTTAATCACCGGCGTGCCAGTGCCTTTCCAATCCGCAAATAAAGGCAACAGAGGGATGACATGCCGTGTCGCCATGGTCTTGAATCGAAACAAGTCGTTCATCGCCTGGCGGTCAGCACCAAATGGCAAGGCATTCAGGAAAATGGGCAAACAGAAGTACTTGTCTTCCATCAGCTCAAATCCGAGTTCTTTGAAATAAGTTCGAGCATTTGAAACAGAGCTGATGGACGCTTCTCCCGTTGGTGAAAACAGCGTCAAAGTCATATTGGCCCGAATAGGACGATCACCTTCTTGCAAAGCTTCAAAAAGAACATCAAATCCCTTTTTCTTGGCTGCAAGCACCGGCACAAACTTGAGCATCGGGCCATAGGCCTGATTGACCGCCCACTGACGCTTCGTCTCTAAACGAGATCTCATCGCCTCAGCTGAGGGAAAGTGAATGGTGACATTTAGCAAAAAGCTGCCGCGTAAACCGCGACTGCCCGTCATCATATCGCCCGCAAAACTTGCGGCACGACCAAACCAGATCCGCTCAGGCAAGCGTTTAAACGATAAGGTTTTAACTCGGTAATCGCCCAGCATCAGACCTTGGCTATCCACCTTGATAGCTCGGTCATAATCCAACACTTGCTCCCGAAGTGGTTTATCTGCCTCACTGCGGATTGGTGATGGATTGCGCCAGGAAGCATCTTTTCCCCAGTTAAGCTGAGCACTTATTGCCGCGAGCCAGTTTCGGTCAGTCATCTCAGTGACGCGAAAACCAACCGTTGCCAGCGCTTGCGAGAAAGAAGCCCGAAGCGCGGATGCTCGACTCAACTCACGCTCCGTCGGTATAGGACTTTCCAAAGGCAATTTGCAGGTGACGATCAGTTGAAAGTTGCGAACCTGAGTCTGGGTCGATTCTTCTATCGGTTGAACCGTGCCCCCATCGAGAAAATCCGCACGTTTGCGTATCGACGCCCTAAGCAATGGATCGGATTGACGATGCCGTAAGCCCATCATGCGCTGAAGGTCGGTTTGAATATCAGGCGAGGCGTACAGGCCAAATTGCAGCAAAGTGTCTTTTGGCCAGTCGTTGTTGAGAAGAACATTAACCCTGTCTGCAACAGACTCATCACCACCCGGCAATGGGTCACATAGAAAACCAAAGCCAACACTTTGGTCTTCCATGAAAAACAGTTGCTCATCGTCTGAATAGGCCAATACTGGCAATAGCTCTGAAGCGCGTTGCCCTGAATACAGAGAGGCTTTCATTAACGCCCCTCCAACCAAGCAGAAAGATCATAAGGACGGCCTCGGCTGATGCGACCATCATTGGCGACGATGAAAGGCACACCTTGAATGCCCAGGATTTGAGCCGTCACCAAGGTACGCTGCATTGGTTCTAAGTTGCAGGCATCATCCTGTTCTAGGTTACCAATCCGGCCATTCAGCAATGCATCGGTGGCCGCTTTTTTGTCACGCGCACAGCCAAGCTGGCGAACCTGACGCTCTGAATCAGGACCAAGCACTGGCACAGGGAGTATTTGGAAGGTGTATTCTTTGGTTAGCGGTAGGGCTTGTTTCAAAAGCTCATGGCAATGCGGACACCGGGGATCAACAAAGACCACCACTTTCTTTTTGCCTTCACCCAGCGTCAGTGGATTCAAATCATCCATTTTTAAGCCAAGACGACTTAAGTCCAGCGTGTTACCCGCTTCACGAATTTCTTCAAGGCTGGTAAGCGGCTTTTTCGACCAGGCATCATAGAGCGTGCCATCAATGACGAACCGGCCACTGTCTGACATGAAAACAATACGGCCATTGCTTTCGACCGCTTTCATACCCGTGACCGGCAAAGAAACCATGCCGTCAATTTTGCCAACGGGCGACACTTCAGACACAGGTTCAGCTTGAACCAATGGAGACAGCGCAAGCGCCAGAATAATTGGAGATAGTTTTCGCATGAGGAGTCCTCGTTAATGTAAATCGAGGCTCCAGTCTATGCAGTTGTCCTATGTGGACTCGGTTAGATAGATTGAAGAAATCGCAATCTAACTAGGGGGCTTATAGCTCGTTGAGGTTTGTTATAAACGAATTACTCGGCGTTTGCGTTAACAAGCCAATCATCAAGCACTTGCTTCAATTTATCTAATTGCTCTTGATGTTTTGCTTGATTCTTTGCCAATTTGTTAATGTTCTGCAACTTCCAACGAATCGCTGGCAAGTCTGCTGCTTTAGGATAGTCAAACAATGCCCAGTCAGGTTGTCCTCTTTTGAATGACATAAGGAAAGCATGATCCCTTTCTGTGAAATGTTTTTGCAGTTCAATTAACATCATGGGCCTAAGAGGCTAAGTCTTCGGGGTATACGGATTTAATGGTTGATGGGGC
>NZ_AYOZ01000005.1 GCF_000508165.1 Marinomonas profundimaris
GGTCAGACGTTTTTACGCTGACCCTTTTTATTGTGACCTGTTTTATCAGGCAGTGTACGTTTCAATACAGAAACAGGCAGAGGTTATTTTTCTGCTTTTTCGGCTTGTTGCTTGTCGAAACGTTTTTCCCAGAACTCCGCACCCTTAATGCCAAGGGCTTTAGGGTTAAAGGTGTATTCTGTTACGCCAGACGCTTTTTGTTCTTCGTAATCGCGCAAGGCTTTCATTGTCGGCTTCGCCATGAAGAAAATCGTGATGATACCAACGATGTTCAACCACGCCATCAGGCCTACACCAACATCACCAAGGTTCCAGATGTAACCTGCGGTGTTGACGGTGCCGTAGGCGACCATGAACATGATAAGCAGTTTTACAAATGTCAGTGATACATTGACGTTCAATGCACGACGTAGGTACGCCACGTTGGTTTCTGCGATGTAGTAGTAAGCCAAAATGGTCGTGAAGGCGAAGAAGAACAACGCAACACCAACAAAGATAGGGCCAACGCTACCAAACACACTTGCCAATGCCATTTGCGTAAACGCAGGAGATGCAATGATCGTAGAAGGATCCACATTCTGCACGATGAATTGACCATCCGCCAATGAACCTTGCACGTTGTACTGCTGGGTGATCAAGATCATCAGCGCCGTAGCGGTACAGATGAACAAGGTGTCAATGTAAACTGAGAACGCTTGAACAAGACCTTGTTGTGCAGGGTGCTGAACTTCAGCAGCGGCTGCCGCATGAGGGCCAGTACCTTGACCGGCTTCGTTTGAGTAAACGCCACGTTTCACGCCCCAACCGATAGCGGCACCAAAGCCTGCTTGCGCTGTAAAGGCATCGCTGAAGATCATACCGAAGATGCCAGGCACTTTGTCTAGGTTTAAGAAGACAACGATCAGCGCCATCACAATGTAACCTAGCGCCATGAAAGGCACGATGATTTGAGTGAAGTTAGCAATGCGTTTAATGCCACCAAAAATGATGAACGCCAAGACAACCAAAATCACGGCCAATGCAACCAGTTTGGTTGAACTTACGTCACCAAATGAGCTGGACACAACCGTGCCTTCACCGAAAATTTGTACAACCGCGTTGCCAACAGAGTTGGCTTGAATTCCAGGAAGGAAAACACCACATGCTAAAATCGACGACAGGGCAAACAAAACGCCCAACCAACGCCAGCCAAGGCAGCGTTCGAAATAGTACGCTGGTCCACCACGGTATTGACCGTTTTCGCTGACTTTATACAGCTGACCTAACGTGGATTCTGCGTATGCCGTGCTAGCGCCTAAGAAAGCAACGACCCACATCCAGAAAATGGCACCAGGGCCACCAAAGCCAATGGCCGCTGCAACACCAGCGATGTTACCTGTGCCAACGCGGCCAGATAATGAAACCGCTAAGGCTTGGAAAGAAGAAATGCCTTTGTCGGATTCGTTCGAGTTAAACAGTAGAGAACACATTTCTTTGAAATGTCGCACTTGTGCAAAACGCGTCAGAATGGAATAGAAAAGGCCAGCGCCTAGGCAGAGATAAATTAGGGCAGGGCTCCAAATGATCCCGTTTAAGAAATCAATGAATGCTTGCATAGAAAGTCCTTAATAAGATGAGCTCGATGAGCTTTTTTAATCGTTATTTGAATACTAGAGTGCGGTGGTTATGGGGAAAGCCGTCTTTGTCATGGGAGGTGTCGCGTTTGCAATTCGGAAATTGCGCATGAAAAGTGCACCATAGCGGGGCGAATTTAGCACGAAATAGTGCATAGATCCATTTCTAAAAAGCAAGTACAGGGGATTTGGGGGAAATGGATCGGTTTCGTATTAATGAAGCGCAAGTTTTGCAAATAAAAAACAGAGAGTTCTATTTTTAGGTAAAAAAACGCCAAGCGAAGCGCTTGGCGTGGATGTGATTATTCTCTATCTGTTGTTGGTTCTTAGTATATCGTAACGTCGTTCATTATAAAGCCAAGTGCCCAAAAGTGGGTGTGCGATGGCTTTGTTTACCAAGCTTGGGTTAATGCTGTCGCTTGGTGTAAGTTTGGTATTTTCATAAAGGAACGTCTTGGGTGATTTTTGGGGCTGTAAAATCACTACTTCGTTATTTTTAAAATACGCCTGATTATCATTGAACTGCATGATGGCTCGTCCCTGATAGTCATCACCCACTTTTGTCATGTCTTGACCAATCATGGGATGAGTAGAATCCACACCGATGAGCGATAAAAGTGTTGGCGCTAAATCAATTTGACTGGTGATACGAGTGTCTTGTTTAGGCGCAATGCCATCACCCAAAATTAATGCAGGAATGTGAAAACTCGGAATTGGAACAAGGTCCGACCGTGTTGTTCTTGCGTCATGATCAGCGACCACTAAGAAAACCGTGTCTTTCCAATAGTCTTCATTTTTCGCCAGTTTAAAGAAATGGCCAATGGAATGATCGGCGTATTTTACGGCATTCTCACGTGTATTCTTCGGCGCATTATAAAGATCTATTTTATTGTCTGGGAATTCATAAGGATCATGATTGGACGAGCTAAAGACAAGGCTGAAAAACGGTTTTCCATTCTTAGATTTCTCAACAAAGTCTTGATTCGCTTTCGTGAAAAGGTCTTCGTCACTGACTCCCCAGGACCCCACAAACTCAGGATTGGTAAAGTCTTTCTCTTCAATAATGGAATCAAAACCATTGCCTAAGAAAAAAGATTTCATATTGTCAAAATGCGCGCCGCCACCGTAAATGAAGTTCGTGTCGTAACCTTGTCGACCAAGCAACTTCGCAATAGTAAAGAAATTGGTTTGAGAGTTCGGAAGCTTCACGGTGCTTCGAGCTGGCGTGGGAACAAAGCCGGTAATAACCGCTTCTATACCACGTACAGAGCGTGTTCCTGTGGCGTAAAGGTTGTTGAATGCCCAACCCTCTGGTACCAATTTGTCGTATTCCGGTGTCAGGGGTAAACCGCCCAAACTACCAACAAACTGTGCGCCAAGACTTTCTTCAAGAATAATGACTAAGTTTTTTGGTCGATCATAATGATATGTCGCGACTTGTTTGTGCAAAGTCGGAAGCTCTGGGGAAATAAATTCACTGTCGTCAAGTTTCATCTCGTTACGAATTTCAGTCAAAACTTGTTGCTGAGACATCTTTGGGTACAGCTTGAAAGAACTCACTTCGCCGGACATTTGATTCACGGCATACAGCAAAGAGTAAGTGGAATTCAGTGTTAGGCTATTGACTAATGGGTCGTTTGTGAAAGCCGTTAAACTTGGGTTAATGGGTCTGTGTTGCAACGTAGAGCGAGCCCCAAGGAAAGCCAGCGCAAACACCAGCACAATTAATACAGGTCGTTCTAACCATTTTGGTTGAGGGCGAGAGACAATGCTTTGTTTACGAAAAAACTGGTACGCCAGAATAGCCGTGATGGTGGTGATCAATGAAGTGACCAACAATGTAAGTTTGTGGCCTTCAATTAACATGGAAAAGACTTCTTTTGGGTAGAGTAAATATTCTACGAAAAGTCGGTTTGGTCTAAGGCTGTATTCTTCAATAAACGCAGGTGTTGATGCTTCCATGAAAATCAATAATACGAAGGTGCTGGTGAGCCAAATGCGCGTCAGTATATTCCAAGCCCGATTCAGATAAGGAATACCTGAAATCAGCAGGCTGATCACCGCCGGTATGCCAATTATGTATGCAATTGACGCAAGGTCAATGCGTAGGCCAAAGCCGAGAAGGGTTAACCAATCGGAAGCGGAATCAATGCGATCGTACTTCCATCCCATCAGCAACAAACGACTTATTGTTAAGCAAAAAAGTGTGAGCGTTAAAAAATATAAATAGGGCTTTAGTGGTGAGATAAGTCGGATGAAAAATGTCTTCGTTTTAGTCATTGGTTGTCTCTACGTTTTTGTCTCTTAAGAAAGCAGTGATGCCGTAATGTAGAGGTGTCGCAGTGTAAAAAGAGTCGACGACATTTTTTTCACTTTTTAGGCGTTATGACGGATATACTGATTTCCTTTTCAAAATCGCTGAGATGCATGACGTATGAAAGAACAAGCAATGATGGATCGCAAAATCATAATAAAGGGGTATGTATTTGCCTTAATTGCTGTCTTGGTTTGGACGGGATTTATTTTGATCTCCCGTGCAGGCGCATTGGCGTCGCTGTCTTTGCCTGACATGATGATAGTGCGGTTTGGCACCGCGTTTGTGCTGTTTTCCCCTTTTATTTGGGTTCAGCGTAAAGCCATTTTTCAATGGCGAATGATGACAGTCGGCGCGATTGGTGGTTTGGCGTATTCGCTCTCTGTCTTTCATGGTTTCCAATATGCCCCTGCAACTCATGCGGCGTTATTGTTGCCCGGTTTGATGCCCATTATGATTGCCGTGTTGGCGTTCTTCTTTGCGGCAGAAAGGCACGGTCGGTTTGCTTGGTTGGGCATCAGTATTAGTAGCTTGGGGATTTTGGCGTTGCTTTTAGAGACGCTTTTGTCCGGTGTTTCTTATTGGTTAGGTGACATCAGTTTTGTGTTAGCTTGTTTGTTTTGGGGGATTTTTACCGTTTTATTAAGGCGTTGGAAATTCATACCGTGGCATGCAACGTTAGGGGTGATTACGGCGACCACATTATTGTTTACGCCCTATTATTTGACTCAATTGTCGAATGCTTTTGAGGGTGTTTCATACGGCATGATTGGATTGCAGGCTTTTTATCAGGCGGTCATGGCCATTGCGGTTCAGTTTGTTTGTTATGGTAAGGCGGTTCATATTTTAGGTGCGACAAAAATGGGTGCGCTCATGGCGTTGGTTCCCTTACTTGCGAGCGTGTTTGCGGTGCCTTTGTTTGGTGAGCAAATTACAACAGGGTTAATTATTGCTTTGGTGTGTATTTCTGTTGGGACGGTTGTGGGGAATGTGTTGCCAATTAGGCGACCTTTGATGAAAGGGTAGTGAACTCTTCGTGGTGTAAAGCAAGGTGGTAAAGCAAGGTGGTAATGCAACGAAACACCACCTTTTTATTGAATATTAGTCTTTTTTCTCAATGGTGATTTCCAGTGTTTTGCTGCTGCCAGCAAACCATTTTTGTACATAAAGCGTCCCCATGATGGGCGCCTTTCCTTCTTCTGGCACTTCTTGGTATCGCACGCTGTTTTTGGTTTCTTTCTCGTATTCAAATGTCACGGTGGTTTTCGACATTGTGCTTTCCTTATCTGATTAATGGTCGGTTGAAGGCGTTTTCTGGAAAATAAGTGCTTTTAGTCCGCTTTCGATATCAATATCTGGGAACTCAGGTGGGTTCTCGAGTCGGTATTGATATTCAAGGCTGGGGGCTTCTTCTCGCATTCCGTCGATGAGAAATTGCGATGGTAAGGTTGGATCATTGACACAAGCGAGCACTTGGCCGTTCTCTGTAAGCAGTTCTGGTAAGCGACGTAATATCTTCTGATAATCTTTGGTTAGTGCAAAGCTGCCGCGCTGAAACGTCGGCGGATCAATGATGATAAGGTCGTATTCGCCGTATTTTTTGATCTTCCCCCATGATTTGAAAATATCGTGCGCAAAGAACTTCACATTCGTGAGGTCATGTTGGTTGAGGCGGTGATTTTCTCTTCCTCGACTCAGTACCGCTTTCGCCATGTCTAAGTTCACAACAAAATCCGCGCCACCTGCAATGGCCGCCACGGAAAAGCCACAAGTGTAGGCGAATAAATTAAGTACACGTTTGTCTTGGCTGTTTTCTTTTACCCAGCGGCGTCCGTATCGCATGTCTAGGAAGAGACCAGAGTTTTGGTTTTTTCCTAAGTCGAGCTGAAATTGTAAGCCTTCTTCGGTGACGATTTGGTGTTCTTGATAGTTGCCCCATACGCATTCTGTCGGGCTTCTGTCTCTGCTTCTGTGCTGTAGCAAAAGCGATTGGGCTTTGCTGGCGGACCATTCTGCTTTATTCGTCCAATTGATAAATTCATTATTTAATTTATCTAATGCATCTTGAGATGGCTCTTTGAAAAGAGAAACCAATACTTGCCCTTCAAGCCAATCGACCGTGATGTGTTCAAGCCCCGGAAAGCATCTGCCTCGTCCATGAAAAAGCCGTAGCGCACCTTGTGGTGATGCGAGAAGTTTGGATAAAACTTGTTCTGTCAGTGTGGCGAGTGTTTGAGCGTCCATAAATGTCGTGTTCTGGCGATAATGAAATAAGAGCCCGTATTTTACTGATAACAAGGCAAGAGACCAGCGGAAAGGCCAAAGAAGTGCTTTAGAAAGCGATTGTTTATTGAAACATTCCCCGAGCCTTAAATCAGACTCGGGGAATGGATTGTTGTGTTATTGACGTTTCCAACGCCAAACATCGATCAATAAGAAGACCAGTAGGCTGACGCCCATGACCGGTAAACTGATGCCCAAAACGATCGCTACGAAAAGTGTCAGTAATTTTTGGGTGGTTGAAAGCTTTGCCCATGCTTGGAGCAAAGGTTTGGACGTAGCGCCTGCCGTTGGTCGGCGAATCCACCACATTTTATAGCCCCAAACAATCATAAAGCATAACGAAAGGCCGAAGAGGGTTAGTAAGATCTGATTAACGACACCAAATAAAATGCCCATGTGAGCGTCTATTCCCCAGCGAATTAATTTAGCGACAACGGGGAAGGTGGCGAAATCCGCACGACTGGTGACGGTCATTGTGTTGGCGTCCACTGCGACGCTGTCGACTTGGCTCGGCCAAGATCGGTCAATTTCACGGACGAACCATGCTTTCCCTTCGCCTTTTGACGGTTTGATTTCGATTTTATTTGCGTCGATTCCCGCATCACGTGCGGCGTTTAAAACGCCGTCAAAAAGAAGGTCTGGATGGATGTTAACAACAGGTGTTGTTGTGTCTGTTTTTGATGTGTGTTGATGTGTGTGATCCGCGTGTTCGTCCGTGTTTATCATGGCGTTGTTACTGGTTAGGTCTAACGACACAGAGGGTGTAATCCAACCAATGTTCGCACGTAACGTACCAATATTTCCGCCGGCCCATTTCGACCAAGTGAGTCCGGTAACCGACACAAAAATCAAGCCGATAAAAATACACAGGCCAACCTGGTAGTGGCGTCTGCGCTTGCGTAAGTGTTTTGTTTTTGATGCCAGTTCAGCGCGATTTTTTTTGCCACCTTTGTACCATAAAAACAAACCGCCCAATGCTGCGATCCATAGCCAAGATGCGGCTAATTCACTGTAATAACGACCGACTTCACCGAGTAAGAGTTGACGATGTAAGAAGTCGATGGTGGTTCTTATGGGTAAGACGCCACTGGTGCCATAGACCGGAAGATTGCCTCTTAAATCAAGGGTGACAGGGTCTATGAATAATGCTCTGGCGCCGGTTAGATTGGCGGTAGGGTCCAAAAACATGATTCGCGTCGTGTCACCTTGTTCTGGCGCTGGACGAACGGCAAAAAGCGTTAAATCGTTTGTTAGGTGAGATCTGGCTGCGGCAATTTGTTTCGCGAGCGATTGGTTTTCGCCCACGTTGTCCGTGGTAAGGGCGTCTTTATAAACGGCATTTTCGATTTGAGGCGAAAGAATATAAAGCGTGCCGGTTAGGGCAGCAATAAAGATAAATGGACCAATAAACAAGCCGATGTAAAAATGTAGTCGTGTCATCAGTAATAGCATGGCGCTGGATGACTCCGGTGGCTTTTGGGGTGTATTTGTAGACATAGTAAATTCTCGTGTTTAGAAAAGGTCAACGTAACGACTCTGAACTAAAGCTCACTTTTCTAACGTTATAAAAATGCGCACGAATGTACTCATATTCTGCCTTTCATTCAGAATAATGAGGTGTCGTGATGTATTGGGTGAATTAACTCGTCTTGTTTGGTGGTGCTCTTGGCTGAAGGGAGGTGAAAAGTGCAGGGTATTTACGTGCAATAGTGGTGGTAACGATTGTTGGGTAGCGGCTTTGTAATAAAGGAACCAGTTCGAAGGTTTTGACGTCCATCCAATTTAAATGAAAGAGTAACGAACAATATCCACACGCTTCCAGTATGTTGGTGCTTTCGCCTTGTGCGTGATGACCTTCGTGTCCTTTGTGGTTCGAGTGTGATGTTTTCTCACGCGCTATCACTTGTGCATGATCATGTCCTGCAACGCTCATGTTTTCAGACATGGGTCTGACTTCTGCAGGCATCGCTTGCATGGGAGACATGGCGTCTATAGTCAGGGGGCTTTCGGATACAGATTGCGAGGAGAGGGTGTTACTGATTTGCGAGAAGAGAGGGGCGAAATAAATAAGAAACACAGCAAACAAGCTCAGGCACACAGCGAACTGTGTGAGTGAGTTGAATGGTTTCTTTAACGGAAGGTGCACGCCGTGTTGTTCTTCTTGTTGTGTCTTTTAAGGGCGTTAGTTTTGTAAGTCGACTGCGTGCTCTTCGGCAGAAGAGACAATGCACTCTCCGGCAAGGTTTGGCGCAACGCCGACAGAGAAGTTGTCTTTTTGCATGCCCGGTAGCCATTTTTCAGACCAATCGGCGGCGTTTATTTCTAGAGCGGAAAAGCCTTCATAATCTTTTTCGCCCCAGCCAAGTGCTAACGCTTCTGCAGGCCATATTGGCAATACCTTGTCACTACCAAGATCGATGATTAAGCAGCCTTCTGCGTCAGCCAGCGTCCAGATAGATTGTTCTTTTTTGATCAGTTTAAGAACGTGATCATAACGTTCGCTGCTTGGTAAACGGTAGAAAGTATCATCAATAATGGGTGTTGTTGACATGTGTTTGGCTCGGTCGTTTTTTAAAAAAGGAATCTTATCATAATCAAATCGCGAGGTTAAAAAGAATGAGAGGTTCAGTCATTCTTTTTAACTAAATCGATATGAGCCATTCGCTTTAAGGTTACTTATTGGAAAAGGGCGTGCAATCGCTCTAAGTGTTGCTCTTTTGTATGATGGTCCATCCAGCTGCCGGTGATGCCGTTTTTGGCCAGTTGCAGTAGTTCAGTTTTGGAGATACCCGTGCGATGAACCAATGACGCATAGTTGTCATTCATGTAGCCGCCGAAATACGCTGGATCGTCCGAGTTGACAGTGGCATTCAGGCCAAGTTCAAGCATTCTTGTGATTGGATGGTCCTTCATGTCATTGACGACGCAAAGTTTTAAATTAGACAGTGGGCAAACGGTCAGAGTCAAACCGCGAGCTTTGATTTCAGCAACGAGTTTATCGTCTTCAAGCGCTCTGTTTCCGTGGTCTATTCGGTCAACGCCGATTTGGTCAATGGCTTGCCAAACATAGTCTGGCGGACCTTCTTCTCCGGCGTGAGCGGTGACTTTCAGGCCGAGGTTCTTGCATGCTTCAAACACGCGCGAAAATTTTTCGGGCGGATGACCAAGTTCTGAACTGTCTAATCCAACACCATCGATCCAGCTAAGGAAGGGGGTTGCTTGTTCGAGTGTCTCAAAGGCGCTTTCTTCGCTTAGGTGACGTAAAAAAGACATGATCAACTTAGAGGTCATTCCCCATTTTAATTGGGCGTCTTGTAGTGCGTTATAAATACCTTTTATTTGTACATCGAACGGCACATCTCGAGACAAATGTCCTTGAGGGTCAAAAAATATCTCAACATGAACGACGTTCTCGCTGTTCACTTTTTCTAAATACGCCATGGTTAGGTCGTAAAAATCGGCTTCATGAAGCAGTACAGACATGCCTTGGTAATAAAGGTCGAGGAAGTCTTGTAGATTGGTGAATTGATAGGCTGCTTTTAGGGCGTCTACAGTATCGTACTTCAATTTAACTTGGTTGCGCTGTGCTATGGCAAACATCTGTTCTGGCTCAAAGGTGCCTTCAATGTGCAGGTGCAGTTCGGTCTTTGGCATTTTCTTTGATAGCTCGACCAGTGTGTCTGTTGTGTCCATAGGATTACCTTAATGTGGCTGTAATGATGCAGAGTGGATTCTTAAATATAGTGATAAAAACTAAGATGAAAAGAATAGCGTGTGCGTGTTTTTGTCGTGGTTAAAAAAACAGGGGAATATACAGCCAGCGGCGCTGGCTGTATATAAGGTTTAGTGAGGAATCTTGTCAGTAATGCCTTCAACATACCAATTTACTTGAGCAAGCTCGACGTCTGTTAACGAATGGTTAGCAGGAACGGCGATGTTGCCTTTGTTGTCTTTGATTGGGCCAGTGAATGGTTTGAACTCACCCGATTTGATCATGGCGTAAGTTGAGTCAATTTTAGCGCGAACATCTTTTGGAAGATTCGGGTTAATAGACGCCAGTGTTAGCATATCGTCTTGAATGCCACCCCAGAAATCTTTCGATTGCCATGTGCCATCCATAACCGCTTGAACTTCTTTTATGTAGTAAGGCGCCCAGTTGTCGCGTACAGAAAATATGTGAGCGTTTGGTGCGAATTTACTTTGGTCAGACGCTTGGCCGATTGCACGTAGGCCGCGCTTTTCAGCTGCAATAAGGGGGGCAGGGCTGTCTGTGTGCTGAAGCATCACGTCAACGCCTTGGTCCATTAGTGCGTTTGCAGCGTCGGTTTCTTTACCTGGATCATACCAAGTGTTCGCCCAAACGATTTTGATTTTCACATCAGGATTAACACTTTTAGCGCCCATGTAAACGGCGTTAATATCACGAATAACTTCTGGGATTGGGAATGAACCAATGTAACCAATGGTGTTGGTTTTTGTCATCATGCCTGCTGTTACGCCAGAAATATAACGACTTTCATAAGTACGAAGTACATAGGTGCCAAGGTTTTTAGACAGCTTGTAGCCTGTTGCATGTTCAAACGTCACTTTAGGGAAGCGCTTTGCAACTTTAACCGTTGGATTCATAAAGCCAAAAGACGTGGTGAAGATTAGGTCATTTCCAGCTTTCGCTAATTGAGTGATAACGCGCTCTGCGTCAGCTCCTTCTGGGACGTTTTCAACAAACGTGGTTTTTACTTTGTCGCCAAAGTATTCTTCTAAGCCTTTACGGCCCATATCATGTTCGTAGCTCCAGCCTAAATCACCCACTGGTCCTACATAAACAAAACCCACTTTTAGCGGCTCTTCTGCTTGAGCAATGCTTGCTCCAGCCAATAGCCCTAGGCTCACCAGTAAACTTTTAAGTTTCATTTCTTTGCTCCTTTTGTGCCCGAAGGCGTTTTTTATTTAATTTCAAAACAATCGTCTGTAACAAATCCTATTTCTTAGGCCATGTTTCTTGGATCAAAAGGTTTCCCCAAAGAGCGAGGCGCGAGTAGTTTTTCTTTGAATCTATCCGCGCTGATGATCACCATGACAATCACGGTTGCCACATAAGGCAACATGGCAAGTAAGTTTGGTGAGATTGACCAGCCTAATCCTTGAAGCACTAAATGCATAATACTGGCCAATCCAAATAGATAAGCGCCAAGCATAATGCGTCCCACGCGCCATGAAGCAAACACAACCAAAGCGAGCGCGATCCAACCACGACCCGCTGTCATGTTTTCTACCCACATTGGCGTATAAACCAATGACATGTACGCGCCTGAAACCCCCGCCATAATGCCGCCAAACATAACGGCTAAATAGCGAACTCTGAGCACCTTGATGCCAATTGCGTTAGCGGCGTGAGGGTTTTCGCCAACGGCTTTGAGAATGAGGCCGATGCGGGTTTTATTCACGATATAAATAAGCGCGAACGTCATGACAAAAGAAAAATACACCAAAATGTCATGATTAAATAAAATGCGACCCAAAAATGGGATGTCGGATAGGAACGGTATCGCAATTGGTTGAAAGCCTTGTATGGTTTGTCCAACGACACCAGAACCAATGAAGGCGCTTAACCCTGTGCCAAAAATGGTGAGTGCAAGTCCTGTGGCGACTTGGTTTGCACCAAGATGCAATACGAGCACAGCGAAAATCATACTCATGAGGGCGCCCATTAGCATGGCAGCAAGCACACCCAAGCCAGCGCTTCCTGTGCCGTAAGCGGCTAAAAAACCCACCACGGCGCCCATTAGCATCATGCCTTCTTGGCCAAGGTTTAATGTGCCCGATTTTTCACAAATGACTTCGCCTAGTGCGATAAAAAGTAGTGGTGTGCCGGTTTTGATAGCGGCAAACAAAATTTGTACGATGAGATCTGAGTCCAAAATGTGCTCCTAGTTTGTCGCTTGGTTGGTAAAGGCGAGACGATTATTGATGAAAAAGTCGCAAGCCAAGAGAAAGAACAATAAAACGCCTTGGAACATACTGACGACAGCAACGGGAATGCCCATTTCAATTTGAGCCAGATCGCCACCCATGTAAAGAACCGCCATAAAGACCGCGGCGAGAATAGCGCCAAGTGGGTGTAGTCGACCCAAATACGCAACGATGATGGCAGAGTAGCCATACCCAGGAGACACGTTTGGAACCAGTTGCCCTATTGGGCCTGTTGTTTCACTTACGCCAGCGAGCCCCGCCAATGCGCCGGCAAAAAGCATAACCAACCAGCTGAGTTTTTTACCGCTAAAGCCTGCGTACCGTGCAGCAGGTTCGTCTGCACCAAAAACACGTATTTGAAAGCCAAGGTGTGTTTTGCTCAAGATAAACCAGCCAATCACACCTGATATGAGTGCGAAAACAATACCAAGGTGGATTCGGCTGCTTTCGAATAAAACAGGTAAAAGTGTGTTATCTGAAAATAAAGCCGACTCGGGAAAGCCAAAACCCTCTGGGTCTCTCAATGGACCATGCACAGCCCAGATAAGAAGGTATAAGGCAATATAGTTGAACATGATGGTGGTTAAAATGAGGTTTGAGTTGTACTTCAATTTTAAGAAAGTCGGCATCGCTGCCCAGAGCATGCCAGAAATTATACCGGCTAACAGTGTCATAGGGAGGGCAAAAGACGACTCGGAGTCGATAAAGTAAAGCGCAACCGCTGAACCTCCGAGTGCGCCAGCTAGTAGCTGGCCTTCTGCTCCAATATTCCACATGTTGGCTCGGTAGCACAGCGATAAGCCAACGGCGCACAGTAGAAGGGGGCCCATTTTTACAAACATTTCACCAATATTATAACTGTCGGCTAAAGGTGCAATTAGCAGAACATGCAGAGCTTGAGTTGGGGACTTTCCAATGGCAGAAAATAAAATACAGCCGAAGATTAGGGTTAATGTGATAGCAAGCAGCGGAGAAGCCACTTTCATTAATGAGCTGGGCTCGGTTCGAGCTTGAATGCGGATCATGAATTGGCCTTTTGTGCTGGTGTAGTATTGCTAATCGATACCGACTTGTTGTCGATAAAGGTGCCTGCCATCCACTGGCCTATTTGGTCTATATTGGTGCTTTCTGTTTTTACCACAGGAGATAAATGGCCATCGCAAATAGCGGACATACGGTCCGCTAATAGAAACAGTTCGTCTATGTCTTCAGATATGAGCAAAATGGCAGCGCCTTGATCACGAAGTTCGAGTAGCGCTTGATGGATGGCAAGGGCCGCGCCAACATCGACACCCCATGTCGGGTGCGCGCATATGAGCACTTTAGGATTTTGACCTATTTCACGTCCCATGATGAATTTTTGTAAATTACCGCCGCTTAGGCTTTTAGCTTCTGAAAATTCGCCGTGACATTTCACCTTGTATTTGGCGATCATTGTGGTTGTGTAGTCTTTTATGCTTTGCCAATCCACAAGTCCATTGCGGATAAAACCTTCGCTGTGAGTCAGTAATGTGTTTTCGGATAAACTCATTTCTGGGACGGCACCTCGGCCTAATCGCTCCTCTGGAACGTAAGCCATGCCGAGCTTTCGGCGTTCGCCTGCATGTAAATGTCCGATGTCTTGCTTGGAAAGAGAAAGGGTGCTCTTTATGTTTCGTTCGTCTTCACCACTGATTATGGCCATCAGTTCGTCTTGACCATTACCAGCTACGCCGGCGATGCCTAATATTTCACCAGACTTCAAGTCGAAGGTAATGTCTTTTAGCGCTGTTCCAAAAGGTTGTTTGGGTTCTAAAGATAAACTTGAGACGCAGAGGACAGATTCTGTTCCCTCTTTTTTAGCGTATCCGGCATCTTGTTCAGCAAGATCGCCCACCATCATTTTTGCAATGGAAGCGGGTGTTTCTTCATTTGGAACGCAGGTATCGACGACCTTTCCGCCTCTAAGTATGGTGGCTTTGTCGCAAATTTCAGTGACTTCGTGAAGCTTGTGACTGATAAATAAAATACTGCAACCTTCATTTGACAAGGTTCGTAGTACGACAAAAAGACCCGCCACTTCTTGAGGGGTTAGTACCGACGTTGGTTCGTCTAAGATGAGAAGTTTTACTGATTGTACAAGGCAGCGCATGATCTCAACTCGCTGTCTTTCTCCAATAGAGAGGGAATGTACGTAGCGGCTTGGGTTAACATTGAGTCCATATTCTTCAGAAAGTTGAGTGATTCTGCTGGCTAAATCTCCAATATTAACTAGCTGGGTTTTGCTTAAGCAAAGTTCAATGTTTTGACAAACGGTTAAGGTTTCAAACAATGAAAAGTGCTGAAATACCATTCCAATGCCTAAGTCTCTGGCGATGGAAGGAGATTTGATGCTGACTTCTCTGCCATCCCAAATAATGTCGCCTTTGTCTGGGGAAACGACGCCATAAATGCTTTTTACTAGGGTGCTTTTCCCTGCTCCGTTTTCCCCTAATAGCGCGTGAATTTCCCCCGGCATCAGTGTGATACTGATGTTGTCATTGGCAAGGCAGCCTGGGTATTGTTTGGTAATGTTTACAAGCTCAAGGCGTGATACCGAGTTGTGTGTATTCAATGTGCCAGCACCTTATTTTTTATATTAGTGGGGTTTTTATAGTGAGTACTTAGGTCTTTTTTTCTTCTCAAAATAGACCGCTTTCATTGTTTTTGCACCATTTTGGGTTTCATCGGTCTTGTTTGGTGCGTCAAATTAGTTGCCTTTCACTTTATTTGACCGATTAGTTAATATTTTAAAATGGTTGCTATTAATATTATGTTTTTAATCAAATTTCATGCCAGAAGCGTTATTTATTAACGGATTAGAATACGTAAAATCAACGTGCTTGTCTTTAGGGAATATTTTTTCTCATGAAATAATTCGGAAGGCTCAACCTTGGCGATAAAGCCGCTTTCATTGTGTGAATTAATAGAAAAAAAGGATCGTTTTCTGTAGAATGCGCACGTATTTTTTCATTTTGTTGAAGTTTAGGTCATGGCGAACATGGTGATTCAAGCTTGATTCTACTTAGGAAGGCTGTGTTTTTTTCAATCAAAAAAATAATAGGAAAGCTTCTTAACCTCGGGTTTACCGATGCGTTCGGGAACGACTTGAACCAGAAACATGTAGTGAACTTCTCCTACCTGATGTTTTGTGTCAGCTGTCTTGTGATGATCGTCGTATTTTTATTTCGTCAAATGCCCTCTATTGCCTTCTTTTCTTTTGTTGGTTTGATTATTGGTTTGGTGGGTTTGCGTTACAACTACATGGGATATTTTTCTCGTGCGCAGTTGTTGATGCCCATTGTGAAAATCTGTCAAATCACCATTCTTAGTTTGTTCTATTTTGGTTCCGCTAGTGGTTTTCATTGGTTTTTTGTCAATGTGATTGCTTATGCTTTTATCGTGTTTAGGGTGGATCAGCGGTTCACCAAATATTGGGTCGTAACGGGTTCCGTTCTGTTGTTTTTGGTTTGCGAATTTCTGAACCCTAAAGGCGTTTACCTGACCGCGTTCGAGCAGGCTGTTGTATTAACCATTGTCTTTCTTTCTGTGTGTTTTAATTTTGCCGTTGTGATTAATTTGGTCATGAGTCGATTAAAGGCGGTAAACAGCCATTTACGTACTTTGGCGGAACGAGATGAGTTAACGGGGCTGTCTAACCGTCGTAAAGTGCTGGCAGACGCAGTGAATATATTTGCAGACTCGGTTATTAATCGTGAACTGTGTGTTTTTTCCATCGTCGATTTGGATCACTTTAAGAAAATTAATGACACGTTTGGCCATGAGGCTGGAGATTTGGTGTTAGCGCAAGTGGCAACCATGATGGGGTCTGTGATTCGTAGTCAGGACGAGATTGGCCGTTATGGCGGTGAAGAGTTTATAGTGATTATGCGCAATACAAATCTAAAAAATGCAGAAGTGGTGATGGAGCGTTTACGGGATGCTGTTGAAAATATGCTCATAGAAACAGAGCAGGGTATCGTGATTCCCGTTACCATCAGTGCTGGATTGGCGTCGATTGGGCCAAACATTTCTCGTTATGAAGAAATACTGGCTATGGCGGATAAGGCGTTGTATACCGCCAAGCGAAATGGTCGAAATCGTATTTCTGTACACTCTAGCTTTCAAAATTAGAAAATATTTACTTCTCTGTATTGACATATGAGTTGTCCACTTTCTCTGTGGATAAACTTGTTGGCTAATCTGTTTTTCCTTTATTTATTCGTGATGAGGCAAGTTTTCTGCAAATTTTATTTCGTACTGATGATTATTGGATTGTCGATAAGCCCGCGGGGATGAGTTTTCATGCTGAGTCCGAGGGTCTTGGTGTGATGCAATCTTTGGCAATCGATTATCCAGACCAAACGTTTTTTCCTGTCCATCGTTTAGACAAGATAACATCGGGGCTGTTGATTGTTGCGTGTCATGCAGATGCGGCGTCTAAGTTTGGGAAAATGTTTGAGGCGCATCAGGTAGAAAAACGTTATTTGGCGTTGTCTTCTAAAAAGCCAAAAAAGAAACAGGGAACGGTTTCTGGCGGAATGCAGCCGAGTAGAAGAGGGCAATGGAAGCTGTCTATAGGTAATGAAAATATGGCGGTCACTCAGTTTTTTTCTTCTGCCTATCAAGGGTTTAGGCTTTTTGTGGTTAGGCCTCTGACGGGGAAGACGCATCAGATACGTGTGGCGTTAAAGAGTTTGGGGTCGCCAATTTTGGGTGACCTTAGGTATGGTGGAGAAGAGTCAGACAGGGGTTACTTGCATGCTTATGCTTTGCACTTTGAATGGCAGGGTGAGGTGAAGCGGTATGTTTGTCTACCAACGTTTGGGGCGCATTTTTCGTCTGAGTTAGCTAAATTTGTTGTTGCTCAATTTGATGAATCGTTATTAAAGTGGCCCTCTAGAAAGTAATTAACTTAACTCAGCAGGGGTAAGCCTCGTTGAGAAGGATTTTTAATGAAAAATGTTTTGGTTTATTGCCGTCAGGGTTTTGAAAAAGACTGTGCGGCAGAGCTATCGGAAGTGGCAAGTAGTAAAGGTTTTTATGGCTACGCTAAAGTAGTGCAAGACGCAGGTTATGTTGTGTATAACTTTGATCAGGAAGATGCCGGCGAGTTGTTGATTCAGCAGTTAGACTTTAATCGCCTCATTTTCGCGCGCCAAATTATTGCTGTGAATGATGTGATTGAGTTGGAGCAAGGCGGCCGTGTTGAGTCTTTATTGGAGGCGGCTCGACAATTGCCATTGGCGGAAGAGATTTGGATTGAAACGGCCGATACCAATGAGGCCAAATCACTGTCCAGCTTGATCAAAAAGTTAGATAAACCTTTGCGAGAAGGTTGGAAGAAGTCTGGTGTGCTGCGTAATAAAGCGGTTGGTGTGCGACATCATGTGTTTATGTTGGATGGTGAGGCGGCCTATTTGGGGGTGTCTTATGCGGTTTGTCGTAGTGAGTTTCCAATGGGTATTCGTCGATTGCGCTTTCCGGCAGCTGGCCCAAGTCGTTCGACGTTGAAATTGGAAGAGGCTTTTTTACAATTTGTTCCAGAACAGACATTAGAAGAGGATCTCATTGAAGGGATGACGGCGGTGGACCTTGGTGCGGCGCCAGGTGGTTGGACCTATCAGTTTGTGAAGAAAGGTATCCATGTTATTGCTATAGACAATGGGCCAATGCAAAAAGAGTTGATGTCAACGGGCTTGGTTGAGCATGAAAAGGCTGATGGCTTTAAGTATGAGCCGCCTTATACGGTTGATTGGTTGGTCTGCGATATGGTTGAGCGGCCTATTAAGGTTGCGGAGCTGATGGCGAAATGGCTAGCAAGTGGTTGGACAAGAAGGGCGATTTTTAACTTAAAGCTTCCAATGAAAAAACGTTATCAAGAAGTATCGTTGTGTCTTGAAACAATCGAAAGCCTGCTTCGTAAAGCGGGAGTAAGTTATAAATATCAAGTTAAGCATTTGTATCATGATCGTGAAGAAGTCACTGTCTGTATTATGGTTAGATAGTTTTCGTTCTCTTTATTCTATGTCATAAAAAACCCTATGAGCGTCATGACGTTTATAGGGTTTTTTTATGCGATTGTTTTAAATGGAGTCTTTGGCGCGAAAGGCGCTGTAACCCATTGCTTCTTCCATTAGTGTGTCTCTTTCGTATATGTCGTCACGGAATTCCAGCATGCCGTTGGCATTAGGAACGACGGTGAAATAAACCAAATACACTGGAATGTAGGTAGGCAAAGAGATGACAGTGTTACTGCCATTTTTTAGTGCTTTATTCATTTCATTCAGTTGCTTGCTGCCTTTGGTGATTTCTCTCGCGAATTCTTTCGGATTTTCTAGTCGAACGCAGCCTGAACTGAAAGCTCTGTTTTCTTCACGAAATAGGTGTTTGGCAGGTGTGTCGTGCAGGTAAATCTCATTTTTATTCGGGAACATGAATTTGTATTGGCCAAGCGCATTACCTTCGTCTGGTTCTTGCTCAAAGCGGAATGACAGTTCGTCTTCATTGATGCCTTGCCAGTCAATTTTAGTGGAATCCAATTCTTTCGCGCCAATGCTCCAGCTTGAGTAGACTTTGTAGCCGTGTTTGACAAGGTAGTTTGGATCGGTCTGCAGTTTAGGTAGTAGGTTCTCTCTAGCGATGCGGTGTGGCACGCGCCATGTCGGATTGGTGACCATGTACGTCATTAGGCCTTTAAAAACGGGGGTTTTTCTTTCCGGTTTACCGATCACTGCTTTCATTGAGGTCAGTTCGCCGTTTAAGTGCATGTTTACGGTGTAGTTTGTCAGGTCAACCCAAACTCGGTTGGCTTCCAGTTCGCTTGGGAGCCAGCGCCATCTTTCTAAGTTGTAGGTAATTTGTTTGGCTCTTGTTTCTAATGGAACGTTGAGCATTTCGATTGTTTTTGAGCCAGCGGCGCCATCCGCGGTAATGTGATGACGGCGTTGGAATCGAATGAGTGCATCTTTTAGGCGTAGATCGAATTGCTCTTCGTTTACTTTTCGGGTTGAGAAACGAATGTCACCCAGTTGCACTAGTCGTGCTCTAAGTTGGGCGACACGAGGGCCTTCGTCGCCAGCGGATAGAGGAACACCGGCGCTGACAAAAATGTCTTTTTCTTTCGCGGCTAAGTCTTGGTAATAAACCAGCCATTTTTGTAGAACTTGATATTGAGGGCTGCGTGGTGCGAGTAAGCGCAGCGAATCGACCATGTCGGTTGCTGAATCTAAATACAGCAGATCTTTCCAGTTGTTATTTGGTGCGTCCAGTTGCCAGTTTGGATCAATCAGAAGGGGTTCGTACCTGCCGTTGCTCAAATCATGGGCGTAGCTGGTTAAGGCGATGGTGCTGATTACATCCATTTCGGCCAGTTGTTGAGGGCTAGGCTGTTTTAGTTCTAGATATTCTTTAATGATGTTTGCGTGGTAGTGGATCGGATTAAGGCCATGGGTATAGGATTGCTCTAAGATGTCGACGAGTTTGTATATCGACGTGTTAATTTTTTTATCTTTGATCCAAATTGGATCGTAGCCGCGCGCCTTATAAGCCTCAAGTACGCTGTTGTTGGGTAGTGCTTGCCCAGCAACGGGTGTGAATGCGTTTAGTGTTAATGATACTTGGTCTTTCACGCTGGTTTCAATTTGAGATTCGCTTGGTGGTACAACGATAAATTGTTTGCTCGTGTTGGAGGTGGAGCAGGCGCTGAGTAACAGGCTGACACAAAGTAAAGGCAGTAGTTGTTTTGCGGGTGTCATTGGTATTTCCTTTTTAATGCACTTGTGTGTATTGGGGTTGTGTTACTTTCCATGAGTGCCAAAATGTTAATGGCTTCTGCTCTATTGTTTCCGCAGGCGTATATTTCAGCGGTAAAATCTGTGCAAACTTTTGGCCTTGAAGGGTCTCCGAAAATAGCGCAGCGATAATCCTCTAAGAGTTGTATGCAAGGTTCGCCCGCTGCTTTTCCATTTGGCATGCCAGGGATTGACGAGGAAATGGAAGGAGCGGTGCAGCAAGCGCCGCAACTTGGTCGACATTGCATATAAAATAACCTTATGTAGACGCTGTGAGTGTCCGTTAAATGAGAAAAGGGTGCGTTGCCCATTTACAAAATGACACTTGGTAGCGATATTTTAGAGTATCCGAATCGCGGGTCATAGGGGATAATTGTAAAATATACTGCAAAAAGTACAGAGATCGCTTTTTAATTTGGGATTGAGTGAATGATGATAGAACGAAAAATATTGGTGGTTGAAGACAGTCCTGTGGTGTTAAAGGTTCTTAACCACTTACTTTCTCAAAACCCTATTTTTATTCCAGTTCTGTGTGCGTGTTATGGCGAAGCGAAAAAGAGGCTTAATTCCGATGAAGAGTTTTTTGCGGCTATTGTGGATCTTAATTTACCCGACGCTGAAAATGGCGAAATTGTCGACTTGGTTCTCTCCCATAAGGTTCCTTGTGTTGTATTGACGGGGACGTTTGATGACAATTTGCGACTTAGTCTTTTGAATAAAGGTGTTTTAGATTACATCACCAAAGACAGTCGATATTCTTTTAATCATGTTATTAAAGTCATTGAGCGATTGAGTAAAAATCAGGGTATAAAAATTCTGGTTGCTGAAGATTCTTCAACCAGTCGGTTATTTATTAAAATCCTTCTAGAGCAATATCGTTTTAAAGTCATTGAAGCGGTAAATGGCCAAGAAGCATTGGCTAAATTAGAAGAAGATCCTGAAATCAGAATGCTGATAACAGATCATAATATGCCGCTGGTGAATGGCTATGAGCTTGTTCGTATGTTGAGGTACAACACACGGTTCCAAGATTTGGTTATTTTGGGTTTGTCAGCTGAGGGTGATAATGCGTTGTCGGCTAAGTTTATTAAAGCGGGCGCGAATGATTTTTTGAAAAAGCCTTTTTATCATGAGGAATTTCATTGTCGAGTGGTGCACAGTTTAGAAGCTCAGGAAATGCTTGAAACCATTCGCGATTTAGCGAACATTGACCCACTGACTAAGCTTAAGAATAGACGGTGCCTGTTTGATGAGGGTGAGCGCCTTTTTCGTGAAGCTTCGTCTTATTTGTCATTGGCGATGATAGATCTTGATCATTTTAAACGTGTTAATGACACCTATGGTCATATTGTTGGTGACGAGTTATTGGAAGCAGTAGGTCAAGAAATTCGTCTGGCGTTTCCTAGTATGCTAGCTTGCCGCTTTGGTGGTGAGGAATTTTGCATTGTGGCGCCTGTTAGTGGTTTAGAGTTGCAGGGTAAAATGGAAGCGTTTCTGAGTGGGCTTCGATCGAAAGAATTGACTGAGGCTAAGATTGTTTTGACCTGCAGTGTGGGCTTGTGTAGTCAGCCTGTTGATTCCTTTGAAGAATTGGTTCGTGTCGCAGATCAAAATTTATACGAAGCGAAGCGTTTAGGCAGAGATAGAATTGTTTCGGATCACTAGTGTTTAGGTGTCTGAGGGGATTAAAAAATACCGCGTCATGCAAATGGCGCGGTATTTTTTGGTTTCTACTTCGGCTGGTAATTAGCCTTTAAGCATTTTGGTAAGAATGGGGTTGACTAGGCCTGGATTGGCTTTGCCTTGTGATGCTTTCATGACTTGACCAACGAAGAATCCAGTCATTTTCTTTTGCTTATCTTCGTCTGCCGCTCGATACTGTTCCACTTGAGCTGGATTTGCATCCAGAATCGCTTGGATCATGGTTTCGATCGCGCCAGTATCTGTAACTTGTTTTAAGCCTTTTGCTTCGATGATGGTATCCGCTGAGCCTTCGCCTTCCCACATTGCTTGGAGTACGTCTTTGGCGGTTTTCCCGTTAATCGTATTGTCCTTTATACGCACAAGCAATTCACCAAAGGCTTGAGCGCTGACTGGGGCGTTTTCAATGTCCAGTTGCTCTTGATTAAGCAGTTTGCTCAATTCGCCCATGACCCAGTTTGCAGTCACTTTTGCGTCCTTTACGACAGCGTTGGCGCTTTCAAAGTAATCTGCCATAGCACGTGATGACGACAGTACGTTGGCGTCGTATTCGCTTAGGCTATGCTCGCTTTGAAAGCGTGCGGCCTTTTGACGAGGGAGTTCTGGTAGGCTTGCTTTGATTTCGTCGACGTAGTCTTGAGTCAAGACGATTGGTAGCAGGTCAGGACAAGGGAAATAACGGTAGTCGTTGGCGTCTTCTTTAGAGCGCATACTACGTGTTTCGTTTTTCTCAGGGTCGTACAGTCGCGTTTCTTGAGTGATGCGTCCGCCATCTTCTAAAATGTCCGCTTGGCGTTCAATTTCAGTGTAGATGGCTTTTTCAATAAAGCGAAACGAGTTAACGTTTTTGATTTCGGTACGAGTGCCGTATTCTTTTTGGCCTTTAGGTCGCAATGAAATATTGACGTCGCAACGCATTGAGCCTTCTGCCATATTGCCATCACATATGCCTAAATACGTCACAATAGAGTGAATCATCTTCACGTAAGCGACGGCTTCTTTGGCGGAGCGAATATCGGGTTCAGAGACGATTTCAAGTAATGGTGTGCTGGATCGATTTAAATCGATTCCCGTCATTCCTTGGAAGTCTTCATGCAGTGACTTGCCTGCATCTTCTTCAAGGTGGGCGCGTGTAATGCCAACGCGAGATGTGGTGCCATCTTCTAGGGTTACATCAAGGTGGCCAATACCAACAATTGGGTGATCCATTTGGCTGGTTTGGTAGCCTTTTGGTAGATCCGGGTAGAAATAGTTTTTGCGGGCAAAAACGGATGTCATGCCGATTTCAGCATTGACGGCATGACCAAACATAACGGCCATGCGCAAGGCTTCTTTGTTGAAAACAGGGAGTGCGCCAGGCATGCCGAGATCAACGAGTGTTGTTTGTGTGTTTGGTTCTGCGCCAAAACCAACGGCGGCGCCAGAAAATAGTTTTGATTTGGTCGTGAGCTGAGTATGAATCTCAAGGCCTATAACAACTTCCCAATTCATGCTTAAGCTCCTTTTGCCATTGTTGGTGTTTGTAAGTGCCAATCAGTATTTTGTTGATACTGGTGCGCTACGTTTAGCAACTTGGCTTCGGCAAAGTAGTTGCCCATTACTTGAAGGCCAACTGGCATGCCATTGGCAAAACCTGCAGGAATCGACATTGCTGGAATGCCGGCAAGATTGACGGATAGTGTGTAAATGTCTTCTAGGTACATGGCAACGGGGTCACTGGTTTTACTGCCAAGACCAAATGCGGTTGTTGGTGCGACAGGGCCCATAATCACATCCACCTCGCTCAATGCTTTGACAAAGTCTTCTTTGATCAAGCGGCGTATTTTCTGTGCCTTTAAATAGTAGGCATCGTAGTAGCCTTCTGATAGAGCGTAAGTGCCGACCATGATGCGTTTTTGAACTTCGGTGCCAAAACCCTCTGCGCGTGAGCGGTTGTACATGTCTAATAGGTCTTTCGGGTCATCACAGCGGTGACCAAATCGAACGCCATCAAAGCGAGATAGGTTTGATGATGCCTCGGACGGTGCGATCACGTAATAAGACGGTATGCTCAATTGCAGGTTTGGTAGTGAAATTTCTTTCACGATCGCGCCCATTTTTTCAAACTCTTTCACTGCTGTCATGATGATGTCAGCTACTTTAGGGTCAAGGCCTTCGCCAAAGTACTCTTTAGGTAGGCCTATTTTCAATCCTGTGAGTGGTGTGTTTAGGTTTGAAATGTAGTCGTCATTTGGTGTTTCAGATGAGGTGGAGTCTTTTTCATCAAATCCAGCCATGGCTTGTAGTAAGTGCGCACAATCTTCGGCGCTTTTCGCCATCGGGCCGCCTTGATCTAGGCTGGATGCGTAAGCGATCATGCCGAAGCGGGATACACGACCATAAGTCGGTTTTAGGCCGGTAATGCCGCAAAATGAGGCAGGTTGGCGGATGGATCCGCCGGTGTCTGTTCCTGTTGCGGCAACCACGAGTCCGGCAGCAACAGCTGCAGCTGAGCCGCCAGAAGAGCCACCAGGAACCATGTCTAAATTCCAAGGGTTTTTAACGGCACCGTAAAAGCTGTTTTCGTTAGAAGAGCCCATGGCGAATTCGTCCATGTTGGTTTTGCCCAGCATGACGGCGCCCGCTTCCTGGATGCGGCTTGTGACGGTTGATTCATAAGGCGGAATAAAGTTGTTCAGCATTTTAGAGCCGCAAGTCGTTAGCGTGCCTTCAGTGCAGAAAAGGTCTTTGTGTGCGATTGGTATGCCCGTTAGGCTGGAGCCTTTTCCACTGCTGAGTAAAATATCAGCGGCAGCGGCTTGCTCTAAAGCTTGTTGTTCGCTAACTGTGATGAAGCTATTCAATTGTGGATCAAGTGTGGCTATGCGCTTTAAGAAAAGGCGGGTTAGCTCAACGCTGGATATGTCTTTGTTACGTAATTTTTTCGCTAATGTCGAGATGCTTTGTTCGAACATGCTTGGCTCTCTTAATCGATCACTTTCGGTACAAGAAAAAGACCGGCTTCGGTCTGAGGTGCGTTCGCTAGGAATGCGTCACGGCGATTGCCTTCTGTGACTTTGTCTTCTCTTAATCTTTGTGTCATTTCAAGCGGGTTTGAAAGTGGTTCAACACCATCTGTGTTCACAGATTGCATTTGTTCGACAAGCGATAAAATGCTGGATAATGAGTGTTGGTATTGATCGGCGTCTTCCTCTGTGAGGGCGAGGCGAGCCAAGTGTGCAATTTTTTGCACGTCTTGTTTGTCTATGGACATGTTCCACCTGAATAATGATTGTCGTAAATGGCTTTTATTGTATCCCTAACTTGTATTGCTATAAAGCTAACAGCGTGAAAAACCTAGCTTATTTTTTGAATATGGGTTTTTTTCAATGAAACAATGGCGTGCTAGGGAACTTTTTTAAGATTTACGTTGAATCAACTTGCCCAATGGGCAAGCGATTGTTACATTTTGAGGCTGTTCGTATCGTATTTATCAGGGTGTAGGAATTCATGTTTAAGAAAATCAGGGGAATGTTTTCAAGTGATTTGTCCATTGACTTAGGAACGGCAAATACCCTTATTTACGTTCGCGACCGCGGAATCGTGCTTGATGAGCCGTCTGTAGTAGCCATTCGTCATAATGGAAATCAGAAAACAGTAGCGTCAGTTGGTACCGATGCGAAGCGTATGTTGGGCCGAACGCCGGGTAACATTACGGCTATTCGACCGATGAAAGACGGCGTTATCGCTGATTTTCATGTGACGGAAAAAATGCTTCAGTACTTTATTTCTAAAGTTCATGAGAACAGCTTTTTGAAACCAAGCCCTCGTGTTTTGGTTTGTGTTCCTTGTAAATCTACTCAGGTTGAACGCCGCGCTATTAAAGAGTCTGCTTTGGGCGCTGGTGCGCGTGAAGTGTATATTATTGAAGAGCCAATGGCGGCTGCGATTGGTGCAGGTCTTCCTGTAGCTGAAGCATCGGGTTCTATGGTGATTGATATTGGTGGTGGTACAACTGAAATTGCGATCATCTCTTTGAATGGTATTGTGACTTCTGAGTCCATCCGTGTTGGTGGTGACCGTTTTGATGAAGCTATTACGACCTATGTTCGTCGTCAATATGGTAGCTTGATCGGCGATGCAACCGCTGAACGTATTAAGACGGAAATTGGTATGGCGTACCATACTGGTGAAGAATTACAAATTGATGTACGTGGCCGTAACTTGGCGGAAGGGATACCACGCTCTTTCGTATTGAGTAGTACGGAAATTCTTGAAGCGTTACAAGAGCCACTGGCTCAAATTGTACAAGCTATTAAAGGTGTACTTGAACAATCTCCACCAGAATTGGCGGCTGACATCGGTGAAACTGGTCTGGTCCTAACGGGTGGTGGCGCGTTATTGCGTGAAATTGACCGTCTGATCAGTGAAGAAACAGGCTTGCCAGTGATCATCGCTGATGACCCGCTTACTTGTGTTGCTCGTGGTGGCGGTATGGCTTTAGAGTTGATGGACAAGCACGCATCAGAGCTATTTACGGCAGACAATGAGTAAAAGCTAGGAGCGTACCATTAAAAATTCGCTTCCCATTAATGGCAAAATATCTAGTACGCGTTTTGTCGTATTGGTTATTTTGTCAATAGCGATGATTGTTGCTGATGTCCGTTATAGTGTTTTTTCACAAGTAAGGCCTTATTTGACCTTGCTTGTGACGCCTATTCAGGTGGTGGTGAATACGCCCCAGAAAATGCTTAATTGGGCTGGAGAGCATCTTGCAAGTCGTGAAGGTTTGGTGAAAGAAAACCAATCCTTACAGTCAGAAATATTGCTGCTGCGCAGTCGTCAGCAGCGACTTGATTCCCTCCAGGCTGAAAACGTTCGTTTGCGTGAATTGCTAGACGCTTCCCAGCGTGTTGATGAAAAGATTGTCATGGCAGAGGTGATCGGCTTTGATCAAAATGCTTATAGTCACAAGTTGATGATAGATAAGGGTTTTTCTTCTGGTGCTTATGTTGGTCAACCTGTATTAGATGCAACCGGTGTGTTGGGTCAAGTGGTTGAAACTGCAGCGTACAGTAGTCGTGTGTTGCTTATTGCGGATGCTAGTCATTTTGTTCCTGTTCAGTTGTCTCGTACTGGTTTTAGAGGGATATTGCGTGGGACAGGCAGCTTGCAGGTTATGGAGCTGATGAGTGTTCCTCGTTCTGTTGATATTAAAAAAGGCGATATTTTAACAACGTCTGGTTTGGATAAACGTTTTCCGAGTGGTTACCCTGTTGGGGTTGTTCGGAGTGTAAAGTACACTCAGGGCAAAGCCTATGCAGATGTTGATGTAGTGCCATTGGCTCAGTTAGGGCGTAGTCGCCATGTGATGCTTATTGATAAGCCAAAGGCTGGGCGATAATGAAACCGATTCTAGTTTTTTTTCTTACCTTGTTAACCGCCTTAATGCTTGAGGCAGTTCCGTTCCCTGAAGAATTGGTTTGGTTTCGTCCGGAATGGGCTTTACTGGTTATTTTATACTGGGTAATTGCTTTGCCATTTAGGGTCGGTGTTGGTTTAGCGTGGTTTTTGGGGTTGATGATTGATTTATTACAGGGTGGGATTATAGGTCAGCATTCTCTTACTTATGTCATAATCGCTTATGCCTGTGCCGTATTTTACAAGCGTTTGAGAATGTACCATCGCTGGCAGCAAGGCTTTTTTGTTTGCTTGTTGGTCAGCATGAATCAGTTAATTGATTTCTGGGTTGATCATTACCTTGGGCATGCAGAGCCAACATTAATGATTTTTATGCCGGCTGTTATGACGGGGTTGTTATGGCCTTGGTCTTTTATTATTTTGCGCAGTGTGCGCCGTATTTACGCTATCCATTAGGTCGTTTGATAGGGAAAGTTTATGCTTATTTTGGCTTCAGCCTCGCCGAGAAGAAAGGAACTCCTTAGTCTCTTGGTGAGAGAGTTTGAAGTGTTACCTGCCGACATTGATGAAACACCTAAGAGTCAAGAGAGTGCGAACGATTATGTTGTTCGTATGGCTATAGAAAAAGCACAGGCTGCGGCTGAAAAGTATAAGCAACAATCGAATGCGAATGTATCGGCTATTTTTATTGCTTCAGATACGAGTGTTATTGTTGACGGGCAGATTTTAGGTAAGCCTAGCTCTCTTGAGGATTCACAATCTATGCTAAGGCTGCTCTCTGGCCGTTCCCACCAAGTTGTTACCTCTCTTTGTTTTTTTAATGTAAAAAATGCACACCTTGCAACGAAACTTGTTATCAGTGATGTTCTGTTTCGTGCTATTTCAAATGTTGAAATAGAGCAGTATTGGAAGACGGGTGAGCCTCAAGATAAGGCGGGTTCATATGCTATTCAAGGGCTAGGTTCTGTTTTTGTTCAGTCTATGTCTGGTTCTTACTCCGCTGTTGTTGGTTTGCCATTATATGAGACAGCACAATTACTTGCCCAATTTGGAATCCATTCGCTAGAGGATATGTCCCATGAGTGAAGACGTACTTATTAATGTCACCCCAATGGAGATTCGTGTTGCTCTAGTTGAAAACGGGGTATTGCAGGAAGTTTACATTGAGCGCGCAAGCCGTAAAGGTATTGTAGGTAATATATATCAGGGTAAAGTCGTTCGAGTTTTACCTGGTATGCAAGCGGCGTTTGTTGATATTGGCCTGGAAAGGGCAGCGTTTATTCATGTGTCTGAGGTAGTGGATCGTGATGCGGTTAATCCAAGTGATCAAATCGGTGATTATTTGCGTGAAGGGCAATCGCTTGTGGTCCAGGTGACAAAGGATCCTATTAGCTCTAAAGGTGCTCGGTTAACAACGCATCTATCAATTCCATCTCGCTATTTGGTTTATATGCCGGATCAGGCGCATGTTGGCGTGAGTCAAAGAATTGAAGATGAGGTAGAGCGAGAGCGTCTTAAGTCGCTGGTTTCAGAAGCATTAACCGATGCGGATGAAAATAGTGGTTATATATTAAGAACCGCCGCTGAACGGGCTGGCGAAGAAGAAATACTGGCAGACATTAAGTTTCTGACGAGGCTTTGGCAGTCTGTAAAGCGTCGAATGCAAAATGCGAAAGCGCCGTCTGTTATTTATGATGATCTTCCTTTGCATTTGCGTACGATGCGGGACTTGGTAGGGCTAACCACCGAGAAAATTCGTATTGATTCCAAAGAAAACTACGCAAAGCTTCGTGCGTTTGCAGACGACTTTATTCCCGAGTTAAAAGACAGGATTGAGTATTATCCTGGTGAACGCCCCATCTTTGATTTATACAGTGTAGAAGATGAAATTCATAAAGCGCTAGACCGCAAAGTGCAGTTGAAGTCGGGTGGTTATTTACTGGTTGAACAAACTGAGTCGATGACGACGATCGATGTTAATACTGGTGCTTTCGTTGGCAGTCGAAATTTAGAAGAAACGATTTACAAGACCAACCTTGAGGCTGCAACGGCAATTGGTCGACAGCTCAGATTAAGAAATCTGGGTGGCATTATTATCATCGATTTCATCGACATGGAAGACGAAGAGCATAAGCGTCAAGTGTTGCGAATGCTTGAAAAAATATTGGACTTGGATCACGCGAAGACAAAAATCACCGGCGTCTCTGAGCTTGGTCTAGTAGAGATGACAAGAAAGAGAACGCGTGAAAGCCTTGGTCAGACGCTGTGCGAACCTTGTCGTTCCTGTCGTGGCAGTGGGTTAGTGAAAACGCCAGAGACAGTGTGTTACGAGGTTTTTCGTGAGATTTTAAGGGCTGACCGAGCATATGACTCGCAAACCTATACTGTTTTAGCAGCGAGTTCCGTGGTTGAGCGCTTCCATGACGAGGAAAGTGTCGCTGTAGCGGAATTGGAAGCGTTTATTGGTAAGGCAATTCGTTTTCAAGTTGATTCTGTCTATACGCAAGATCAATATGATGTTGTTCTTAGATAGCCATAAAAGGCCTTAACATGCGTTGGTTATTGCGTAAATTGATCCTAATTCTTTTCTGGGGAACGATTGTTTTCACGGCACTTCTTGCTGTATTTTCAGTCAGTGTTAGGCAATTGTTGCCTTACCTAGACCATTATCGACCTCAGATAGAGAATAATTTACAGCAAATAACCGGTTACCCGATTACCTTGGGTGAGATAGATGGTCGTCTAGAAGGCATCGATCCTACGGTTTCTGTCAGTGATTTTAAGTTGCTTGTTAATGGCCAGTCTGCGATATCCATAAATGAAATGCGCATTCGGTTAGACCTCGTTAAATCGCTTCTAAGCTTAAGTCCTCAATTTACCTATATACGCTTTGTTCGTCCAACAATAGCCTTGCAAGAAAGTAATGGGCAGTGGCGATTAAATGGTGCGGCGCCTTCGCGAAATGTCCGTAACGATGTAGGTGTTGAGCGTGTCTTGGATTATTTGTCAGCGCAAAGAAACTTTTCTATTTTTGATGCCAAGCTTGAGGTAAGTAGTGTTCAGCTTGGTGAGCATGTTATACGAATTCCGCATGTCTATATTTTTCAAAAAGCCTTTGAGTCCTTACTTAGTTCTACATTGTATTTGGATGACTACAAATCCCCCTTTCAAGTAAATGCCCGAATTGATGAAACCCGTAGTCTATTAGGGAATTATCGAGTCAAAGCGTCCATTCAAGCACCCTTAATTTCATTGCCCTTAAAAACACTGCTTACTGAGGGGGCTTATTCTTTGTCGTCAGTGGAGTTTGGCGGCAATGTTTGGTTGGATGCGATAATTGGTAAAGAGTTGGAGGTTCGTACGGAAGAGGCAAGTGTGAATGTCGCTTTTAACGATGGGCAGGTTTATAGCGCAACTTCGTCAATTAAATTCCGTTATTCTCAAAAAAAGCCCAGCGTCCGAATGGATGTGTATGGCATGCGTGTCAAAGATAAGGCCGATGTTGTGTCTTCAGCTACAGATTGGTCATTTGATTGGTCGTCTGTGTCGAATCGATCCAATCTTAGTTTTAATCAGGTCGATCTTGGCTTGGCGAATGCGATATCAGCCCATTTTATACCTGAAGAAACCAATGCCGCGAAAATATTACATGGACTGAAACCGAAGGGGGTCGCGAGGAATGGGTCACTTAGAGTGTGGCGCGAAGATGAGGCCCTGGCGTTTCAATTTTTAAGTAACCTTCAGGGGGCTTCTGTTCAGGCGTATAACGGTATTCCTAGCGCAAATAACGTTAATGCTGTTTTTAGCTTGTCAGACGACAGTGGTTATATTGATTTTCGTGGCAAGGATAGCGAAATTGGGTTTGAGACGATTTACGATGAGTCGTGGCGTACAGATACGCTGTCTGGGTATGTGAGCTGGCAGAAGTTACAAGATGTATTTCTGGTTAGCGGGAAGGATTTGTCAGTTCAGCGCAATGGGGCTGATGTCGATGGTGGATTTCGATTGGAGGTTCGCACTGATGAGCCAGATTGGATATCGTTAGATTTGCATGGGCGAAACCTGTCTGTTGCGGATCGATTAACCTACTTGCCTCCCGAAGCCCTTAGTCATGATTTGAGGTCCTGGATTCAAACGGCTTTTAGTGATTCGTCTGACGGGCGAATAGATTCTGCTGATGTGCTTGTGCAAAGTGCATTGTCAGAGGGCGCGGTACCGCGTGTTAGAGTGCAGATGTTGGTAAGTGATGTGAATGTCGCGTTTGATAAAAATTGGCCGGCAGCAACGAAGGTTAATGGTGTTTTTGAATATGATGAGCTTGGT
Organism: Marinomonas profundimaris; assembly: GCF_000508165.1. GTDB lineage: Bacteria > Pseudomonadota > Gammaproteobacteria > Pseudomonadales > Marinomonadaceae > Marinomonas > Marinomonas profundimaris. The sequence continues at coordinate 31,416 of NZ_AYOZ01000005.1, forward strand.
GTTTCTGTTCAAATCGATTCTGCCTTTTTATTAGACTTACCGGTAAGGGGGTTGTCTCTTACTGTGCCTGTTATAAATGGCTCTGCGGACTGGTTAAACCTGAAAGGGGCAGTCAGTGGGAAATCTTCTGTAATCGTATCTACACTTCGAGAGACGCCTCTGGCGGACTCTGTATTAAAGCCTTTTGCTAATTGGCAGTTGGAGGGGGCAGTTAAAGGTGATTTTGATGTTGCCATACCTTTTTCTGGAGACGCAGAACCTAAAGTGCGCTTAGGGTTGTCTTTTAAAAATAACCAATTACTGATTAAAGACATCGATCTGATGTCCCAAATTCAAAGTGGTAATTTGAATTACAGTTCAGCCGATGGCATCACCAATTCAGTATTTGGTATTAAGGTCTTGGGTGGTGCGTCGCATCTTGAATTATCTTCTAATGTCTCGTCGGGCGGTGATTTTGCAGTTGTTGGTGATATCTCTGGCGTGGTTGATGTGGCTGAAGTGGCTGCCTGGCATAAATTACCTGATGCTGCAATTAAAGCGCTCTCTGGTAAGTCTTCCTTTACCGCAAAACTGCTGGTTAATCAGTCTCAAGATGGTCAAATAGATTTAACGATAAATAGTGACTTAACCGGTGTTCGCATTGATTTGCCTGAACCATTGGGGAAAACAGCGGAAGAGACGAGTCCGTTGCAAATGAAAGTAATGGGTCATGAAAGGGATTTGGTTATTGATGTGGACTATGCTTCCTTATCTAAGGCGAGGATTCTTCTGCAGGGTGGGTCGTTTGTCGGTGGCGAACTTGTGTTGGGGGCGAATAGTCAGGCTCTAAGTTCTAGTATTCCAAAAGGTTTGGTATTAACGGGGGATTTTGACCGTTTTTACGTTCAAGATTGGCTTGCTGCGATTGCAGGCTTATCTGAGGGTGAGGGAAAATCCTCTGAGGCAGTTGATATTCCGGAGTTGCCAAAATGGCTGGCTCGGGTGGATTTAATTGTCGATGAAGTTGTGGTTAATCCCAATAATACGTGGCATAACTTTAAAGTGGGCTATAACTCAGCGAATGATAGATCACTCTTCGTGAGCTCCGACGAAATGAATTTTTCCTTGTTAAATAAAGATGGTATTCCAAATCTTCATTTTGGTTTTTTGAGTTGGCATACTGCTTCAACAGACGCTTCTGAAAATGGCTCTAATACACCACCTATTTCTGCTAAACAAATTCCGAATATGTTGCTTTCGGTTGATCAGCTTTACTTTAATCAGAAACCTTATGGTGATTGGCAGTTAAGTATTTCACGGGAAGGTGGCAGAGTAAGGGTTGATCCTATTTCGTCGAAATTAAAAACGGGTAAATTTAAAGGGTCCTTATTTTGGCAGGATGAAGGTGATCGTTCTGGTGTTGAGCTGGTTATTGCGGCAAATGGGCAGGATCTTGCTGAGTTAACGGGTAAGTTTTCGAATGACGCTTTTGTCTCTTCAAAAAAATATAAAATTGATGTCGCATTGAGTTGGAAAGGGCATCCTTTTTACTTTGATCGTGAATCTGTTTCAGGGCGGATCATTTTTTCTGCTGAAGATGGTAATTTTCGCAAGGTTGAGGAATTACCTGCGTTCCTAAAAGTTCTGGGTATTTTCAATATTGGAGCGCTTAGTCGCAGGCTGTCCCTAGATTTTTCAGATGTTTATAAACCTGGTCTAACCTACGATGAATTTAGTGGTTCGCTGTCTTTGGATAAGGGAATACTAAAAACGATTGCGCCTATTTCTATTATTTCACCAACTGCAGAGCTGGCTGTGGAAGGGGAGGCAAATATCGTGAATGAAACCTTAGATGAGAAATTGACAGCGACATTCCCTTTGACAGGGGCGCTTCCTTTGGCTGGCTTGCTCTGGGGAACGCCGCAGTTGGCGGGGTTGTTGTTTATCACCGATAAACTTATTGGTGACCAGCTTTCAAAAGTGACCAGTGTCCAATACAAGGTAGAAGGCTCATTTAACGAACCAACGATAACCCCCATTAAGTACAAGCCAATGAAGAGGGATGATAAATGACGCAGGCGCTTTGTGTGGCAGCGGTTCAGTTAACCAGTACTCGGCATTGGCAGCAGAACTTGCTTGAAGTTAAGCGGCTTGTTGCGCTCGCGGTAAACGATGGCGCTCGTTTGGTTGTGTTGCCTGAAAATGTTTTTTTGTTTGATGGCAAAGGAATGCGACGCTTAGCGGAATCAACAGGGCAAGAAATCTTGCTTGATGAAATTTGTGCGCTAGCAAAAAAATACGCCATTTTTCTTGTGGTTGGTTCTCACCCTTCTCTTTGTTCGCCCAATGGTGATGTGGTTGCGAATGGTCGCGTGAGGCAGACGTGTTGGGTGATTGATCCTGATGGCTGTTTTCTGGAACGCTATGACAAAATTCATCTATTTGATGTATTGGTTGATGATAAGGCGGCTTCTTATCAAGAATCTAGCTTTATTGAGGAAGGTGAGTTGGCGGTTAAAGTTGTTGATATTGATGGCTTTAAGGTTGGATTGAGCATTTGTTACGATGTGAGGTTTCCTGAATTATACAGAGCATTAACTCAGAAAGGGGCTGAGGTTTTGCTGGTGCCAGCGGCATTTACATATGTTACCGGTAAGGCTCACTGGAATGTATTATTGTCTGCGAGGGCGATCGAGAATCAGTGTTACGTGCTCGGCGTAAATCAATGTGGTTGGCATAATGAAACTCGACAGACTTATGGTCATAGCGCTTTATATTCTCCAATGGGGGAGTGCTTAGCTAGCTTGGGAGAAGAGCCGGGTTATTTTATTTTTCATATTACCAAGCAGCCGCTAGAGTGCTTTCGGCATAAAATGCCGTGTCTTTCTCATCGTCGGTTCTAATAAAAAAGCCTCAGTGCAATCTGCAGCTGAGGCCTTATGGATTATCAAAGTGCAATGTTACTTGGTATTACTCTTTTAGTCCGAGACGTTTTTCTTCTACATCGCGCAAAAGGCGAAACAGTTTTTTGCGGTTAGTTGTATTGCCTTCTTGTGACACTTCTTTTTGAGACTGGCGAATAAGTTGTCTTAGTAACTGAATCTCTTCAACATTCGGGTTTTCTTCTAAATATTGAGACAATACTTCTTTGCTGTTTTCACCAATTAGGGCATCTCGTTTCACTTCAAGCTGATGAAAAAGTTTGTTGTAAGCCGCTGAAGTGGAGTCAAATAGTGCAACGCGCTGAGCGATGGCTTCATGGTCTTCTGTACGCATCACTTTACCGATGTATTGAAGGTGGCGTCTCATGGCTTCGTGCTTTTTAATTCTATCGGCTTCCGCAATCGCTTCACGCAAAGTCTCTGACATCTCAACTTTTTTAAGCTGGTTCTTACTGAGCGCTAATAGCTTTTTTCCAAGATCTTGTAAGGCTTCCACTTCACGCTTGATTTGTGTTTTGCTTTTAGGGATGTCTTCTTCATTATCAAATTGATCAAAGTCTGTCATGGGAACCTATATTAGAAAAATGGTAGCGAGACCGAGGAAGGAAAGAAACCCAACCACATCGGTCACGGTGGTCAAAATAACACTGCCAGCAAGAGCCGGGTCAATTCCGAATCTTTTCAGCATAATTGGCAGAAGTGTACCAGTGGTAGCGGCAAATAGCAGGTTAATTATGGTTGCGCTCGCAATAATATAGGCAATTTTAATGTTGTCAAACCAAAGCGCGGTTAATGCGGCAATGACGGTCGCCCAAAGGATGCCATTAAGGAGTCCAACTATAATCTCCCTGTTCAAGAGCCATCGGGTGTTTGCGGAGCCAATTTGATTTAGTGCGATACCGCGTATGACAAGTGTTAATACTTGAGATCCGGCAATCCCCCCCATACTGGCGACAATCGGCATGAGTATGGCTAGTGCCACGACTTGGTCTAATGTGTTCTGAAAGAGTCCTATCACGTATGAGGCAATAAAAGCGGTGATGAGGTTAATCCCAAGCCAAACGGCGCGTCTTTTTGTCGTTTGCATGATGGGGGAGAAGGTGTCCTCATCATCGTCAAGGCCTGCCATGCTCAGCATGGAGTGTTCGGCTTCGTCTCGGATAACATCTACGACGTCATCAATGGTAATGCGACCGAGTAATTTTTTGGTAGTATCATCAATGACAGGTGCAGACACAAGGTCCATTTTTTCAAAGAGCTGAGCGACTTCGCTGGCAGGTGTTTCGGCATGAATAACGGTAAATTCAGTTTCCATGATGTCACGAACGGTGTCGTTGATGTCTGAAACTAAAAGTTTGGTAAGGGGAAGTGTTCCTAACAGTCGGTCTGAGCGGCTGACAACCAGTAAGCTGTCTGTCATATCCGGTAGTTTTGAATGTCTGCGTAAATAACGAAAAACAATGTCGACAGTGATGTTCGGACGGATGGTGATTGTGTCCGTATTCATCAAACCACCGGCGGAATCTTCCGAATAGCTTAATAGTGCTTCCACTCGCATTCTGTCTTGCGAGCTCATGGAAGCTAGAACTTCTGTTACGACTTTTTCTGGTAAGTGTTGTAATAAATCGGCTAAGTCATCACTTTCGAAATGTTCGGATACGGCGATAAGTCGCTCTGTATCCATATTTTTCATGAATTGAACGCCGATGTCTTCGCTTAGATATTGTAATACTTCGCCTTCATTTTTGTCCTCTATTAGCTCCCAGAGCAATTTACGCTCTTTGGGAGGTGAGGACTCTAATAGTCTGGCAACGTCCTGCGCTGGCAATGCCCCGTTAAGTAAATAACGGGTTTGCATTGTGGCGCCGGATTCAAGAGATTCGGTGACCGTTTTGAGGTGATTGAGAGTGGTTTTCTCTGACATTGACATTGTCGGGTTACTCGTCTTCACCAAAACGATTGTTAATTAACGCTATGATTGCTTTGATGGCTTCACTTTCATCGTCACCATTTGTCTTGACGCGAATTTCTGTGCCTTTGCCTGCCGCCAGCATCATCATTGCCATAATGCTTTTTCCGTCAACATTGCGACCATCTTTTTCGATGGTTATATCGCATGAAAATCGAGAGGTAGTCTCAACCAGTTTGCCCGCAGCGCGAGCATGCAAGCCAAGTTTGTTTATGATTGTGATGGACTCTTCCTGCATGCTTTTTTCCTATAATAATGAGTCAAAAATATTGAACAGCTCTTCATTGCTTTGCGCTGTTCGCAGTTTGTCTAATGACTCTGGTGACTGAGCGAGTTCGGCAATCTGTGCCAATGATGCAAGGTGTTGGTCGCACTCATTCGGAGGAACGATTAACGCAAAGATCAGGTCAACGGCTCTTCTATCGATTGAGTCAAAATCGATTGGTGTTTGTAATGACATGACGACAATGGCGGTATGGTTTGCAGATTCAAGACGGCAGTGCGGAATGGCGATGCCATTTCCTATGCCTGTGCTCCCCAGTTTTTCTCGTCCCAATAGCGCTTCGTAAACCGCTTCGTTATCACAATGGAGTCGATTTGATGCAACTTCAGCAATGCTTTCTAGAACACGTTTTTTACTAACAATATCTTGCTTCGCCAGAACGAGCTCAGCTTTTAATAGTGATTTCAAGGACATGATAAAGTGGTTCCGTTTAGATCAGTCGTTTTCGTTCATTGGAAGGAGGGATGTTCATCGCCTCTCGATATTTGGCTACGGTTCGTCGAGCAACCTGTATGCCTTGATCGGCTAGAATAGCCGCTAACTTATTATCGCTGAGTGGTTTTTTGGCCGGCTCATCCGCGACAAGTTTTTTAATCATAGCTCGTATTGCCGTAGAAGAACATTCTCCGCCGGACGCTGTGTTTACATGGCTTGAGAAGAAATACTTGAGTTCAAAAATGCCTTTTGGCGTGTGCATGTATTTTTGAGTTGTTACTCTTGAGATTGTTGACTCATGCATGCCGACTTCTTCGGCGACATCATGAAGTACCATGGGTTTCATGGCTTCTTCGCCTAATTCAAAGAAATCAATTTGTCGACTTACAATGCAGCTTGCCACTTTTAGTAGTGTTTCGTTGCGACTCTGTAAGCTCTTCATGAACCACTTCGCTTCTTGGAGTGATGTCTTTATATAGCTTACGTCTTCTGCCGCTGTTGCTGCTGTGCTTGCCATTGCTGAATATGTTTCGTTGATTTTAATGGGGGGAAGAGCGTCATTGTTCAGCTCGACTTGCCATACACCATTGCGCTTTTTAACTGAAACATCAGGAATAACATAGTCGGTGTCATCTGCATCAATCACGGAGCCCGGACGTGGATTAAGTTGTTGAATCAAGTTCACAACTTCTTTTAAAGCTTCGTCTTTTAGTTTTGTTTTTCTGCTTAACTGTGTGAAATCGCGGTTACCCAAAAGTGGTAAATAATGATCAATGAGGTTGTGCGTGCTTTTATAAAGAGGGTGGCTTTGAAAAGCCTCTAGCTGAACAAGTAAACAGTCGCGCAAATCAATTGAGCAGACGCCGATTGGATCAAAGCGCTGCAAGCGGTGTTGTACGGCGATGACTTCTTCCATGTCTAAATCATCGAGTTCTGGGCAAAGAGATTCCCAAATATCCTCTGGTGAAATACTTAAGTAGCCATCGTTCTGGACACATTCGATAATGGCATAAGCAATTTCGATATCTCGATCGGACATGTGCGTTAGATTTAGTTGCCAGATTAAATGATCTTGTATGCTTTCTGCTGGCGCGTTACGGCTTTCGAAGTCGCTTTCGCCTTCGTAGCTATTGTGGTCGCTAACGGCGGCGGAGCTTTGGTATGTGTCATCCCAATTACTATCAATAGAAAGTTCTTCGGGGATGCTTTCCGTCCACTCTGATTCGACGCGCGCTTCTTCGTTGTTATTTTCGGTTGAGGTGGTTTCGACGGCACTTTTGGATTCGATGCTTGCGGGCACATCGTTTGGGTTTTGTTCGTCGTCGTCAAGCTCAAGAAGAGGGTTGGATTCAAGGAATTCGTGGATCTCTTGTTTTAAATCCAACGTAGAAAGCTGCAGCAAGCGAATGGCTTGTTGCAGCTGTGGCGTCATGGTTAGCTGTTGACCTAGCTTTAGTTGTAAAGACTGCTTCATAGAGCAACTCTTTTTGTTTGAGTGAATTGGAACGAGTTATGCATACTACTCCCTTTCTACAGCAATGATAAGGGGTTACAGACGGAAGTCGTCGCCTAAATATACCTTTTTGACTTGCTCATTATTGATGACGGTACTGGCATCGCCAGAAGCAATAATATAGCCATTGCCAACAATGTAAGCCTTGTCACAGATGTCCAGAGTTTCTCTAACATTGTGATCGGTAATTAGGACGCCGATGCCACTTTCTTGAAGATGTTTGATGATCAGTTTTATGTCGCCAACAGAGATGGGGTCTACGCCGGCGAAGGGTTCATCCAGTAGGATAAATTTCGGATTCATAGCAAGTGCTCTTGCTATTTCGACTCGGCGCCTTTCTCCACCAGAAAGGGCCATGCCTAAGTTCTTTCGAATGTGAGTGATGTGAAACTCTTCTAATAAATCTTCGAGCCTGTCATTTCGTTGGCTTTTGGTTAATTCCTTGCGCGTTTCTAAAATGGCAGAGATATTATCTTCGACTGACATTTTACGAAAAATAGACGCTTCCTGTGGTAGGTAGCCTATGCCTTTCTGGGCACGAGTATGCATGGCGTCTTGGGTGATGTCTGTGCCATCAATAAATATCCCGCCAGCGTCATTGGCCACCATGCCGACAATCATATAAAAACAGGTTGTTTTTCCTGCACCGTTTGGACCGAGTAAGCCGACAGCTTGGCCGGATTCGACTGCAATGGAGACGTCTTTTACTACTTGGCGTTTTTTGTAGCTTTTAGCGAGGTGTTTAGCTTCTAGTAACGCCATTTATTTTTTCACCTCAGGTGCTTGTGGTTGTAAGGTCATTGATACTCGGCCTGAATCTTTTTTCTCAGCGCTGAATGTGCCGTCATTTATCATGTAAAGAATGTAATCTGCAGTGATGGAATTATTCATCCGACTAAGATAGCCATTACCGATGATTTCCAGTTTCGATTCGCTAGTGGAGTAGTGTATTTCGTCGCCTTTGCTGATTACGATATTGCCGCTCCAGTCAATTTGTTGGCTGAATTTTGCGGGTTTACCACTGGCTTCCAAGTTGCTGAATCTACGGGTATTCGCATCAGTTGTTACTTTTAAGTATTGCGCTTGGATTTCTATTGAGCCTTGCTTGATAAAAACATTGCCTTTGTAGATGGCTTCGCCAGTGTTTTGGTCAAAGGAAGCTTCATCAGCTTGTATTTCTAGCGGTTTGCTGGCGTCGTCAGGGAGTGCGTACGCTTGCTGGCCAATAAAGGCGATGGCAAACAGTAGGCTGAAGTTAATGAATGGTTTCATATTTTCCTCGTACAGATCCCGTCATAATGACTTCTTCTGAATTGATATAAGTTGTAATCGTGCCTGCAGAAGTCACTCCTTGCGTAGAGGTGAGAGTGGCGTTTCCTTGGCTGGTTAAAGACTGGTCTTGGTCTAAATAATGTACGCTGTCTGCATTAAGTATTATGTCTTCTGACAAAGGGTACTTTTTAGTCGCCGTGGCGTTGTCTGTTAATAGAATATCATTACTTCCGTCTTCAATAACCCCTTTATCTGCTTTCGCGCTCCAGCTTCCTGATTGAGAGTGGCGCTGAACGCTAGGTTGTTCTAATAATGTTTTAGATTGAGCGATGTAGTGCAGGGTTTGCTTGGCGTTCAGTGTTTCAATAAGCTGGCCGCCAGCATCGAATTCTTTCAGTTGCACCTGAGTGATAAAATAGTCCGGCGAGGTGCTGAGTGAATCCGTTTGCACCAAGTTTTGTTTTGGTGTTGCTCCATACCAAAATAGGGATACCACTAATGCAGCGACAGCCATAATAAAAAGTAGGCTTTTTATGTTGATAAGGTAGCGAATCATCAGCATTACAATGATCCGCTTGTGCTTATGATGAGCAAATAAACACCATAAGATGCGATAAGTGGTAACCCAATCCATCTCGGTATGCTGTTGTTTTTTGTTTTCTTAAATAGAAAAATGGCAATGGCAAGAGCAACGGTTAGCCCTAGAACCCAAGGGTAGTCTCGGCTGATGACATTGGCGTCGACCATTCCTGGCGCGATCAGTGCGGGTAGTGGCAAGACGGTAGCGAGGTTGAAGATATTCGATCCCAAGATATTGCCAATGGCAATGTCGTGGTGACCTTTTCGAACGCTGCTGACTGATGCTGCCAATTCCGGCAGGCTAGTGCCAATCGCGACGATCGTTAAGCCAATAACCAGTTCGCTAACGCCCAGCGCGGTGGCAATGCCTATAGCGCCCCAAACAAGCAGTTTTGAGCTGCCAATTAATATAATTAATCCGATTAGAGCAAACAGTATTGATTTACCAACGGAAGCGCCATCGTCTTCCGGTAGGCCTTCTTCTAGTTCACTTTTGAGGTCTTTATTGCCGCGCAACAAAATGGTCAAAATAACGATGAAGGCAGCAAGTAAAATAATGCCGTCCCATACACCAAGGTGTTGATCAAAAAGTAAAGCGCCTGTTAATAAGGTGATGGCCAGTACAAGAGGAACTTCTTTGGAAGAGAGTCCAGATGCAATCGGGATGGCTGAAAATAAAAGAGTGATACCAAAGACGAGGGCGATGTTGGCAATATTAGACCCGAGAACATTCCCAACGGCAATTTCGGGTGCGTTATCAAATGCGGCAATGGCAGAAACGACCATTTCTGGTGCTGATGTGCCGAATGCTACCAATGTGATCCCGATAATCATGGGATTTACATTTAATTTTTCAGCAACCAGGGCGGAATGTTCGATGAATTTATCTGAACTGATAACCAGTAAGATTAACCCTGCGATTAGGGCGACAGAAAACAGCAGCATAACTTTGAAATTACTCACAAATTTAAAGAAGCCCCCATTTAATGAGGTTTGGCATTTAAATTCAAGACTTGATATTACAAACAAATTGGATTCTGTCAGTACGGTGATTTTATTTGTTAAGGTGCGATGATAGTATCTAGCGATATTTCGTATGGATAGAAAGGTGTGTCAGTGGTAGATGCGTATATAAAAGTCCAAGATATTCACTTCACCCGTGGTGGGCGAGTCATTTACGAAAATGTCTCGCTGACCATTCCTCGAGGAAAAGTGACGGCGGTAATGGGCCCCAGCGGTACAGGGAAAACAACGTTGTTGCGGTTGATTGCGGCGCAACTGACTCCCGATTCAGGGTGTGTCTTAGTGGATGGGCAAGATGTCCATAAATTGTCGCGCTCGGATTTGTATAAAGTGCGTAAGAAAATGGGTATGTTGTTTCAGAGCGGTGCGCTTTTTAGTGATATGTCTGTCTATGAAAATATTGCCTTTCCCATTGAGGAGCACACCAAGCTAAGTGCCTCCGCTATAAAGGATATTGTCGCACAAAAATTACACAGCGTTGGTTTGCGCGGAGCGGCGGGTTTGATGCCTTCTGAGTTATCTGGTGGTATGGCTCGACGAGTGGCGTTGGCTCGTGCCATCGCTCTTGATCCAGAATTAGTAATGTACGATGAACCTTTTACTGGCCAAGACCCTATATCTAAAGGTGTGTTGGTTTCTTTGATACGAGAGTTGAACGATTCTGCGAACATTACCTCGGTTGTGGTTTCTCATGATGTGGAGGAGTCTCTGTCGATAGCGGATCATGTTTGTATTCTGGCTGGAGGTCGTGTCATCGCCGAAGGGTCGGCTGACGACATTCGTGCTTCAGATAACCCTCAGGTCAAGCAGTTTTTAAATGGCGAGCCAGACGGTCCGGTGCCTTTTCATTATCCTGAAGCAGCGAACGGTATGCTTTATAAAAGTGGAGCATCACGATGAAAGCAATAATCTCTATGGGGGCGTGGCTTTTTGATTGGTTGGAAGCGGTTGGGCGAGCGGGAATTTTTCTGGTTCAAAGTGTGTTTAGATTGCCGGTGCGTTTCGGTGAATCCGTTAACCTTCTGGTTAAGCAACTCTATTCTGTTGGGGTTCTATCCCTAGTTATTATAATTGTTTCCGGTACGTTTATTGGAATGGTGTTGTCGTTGCAGGGCTACAGTATTTTGGCTAAATTTGGATCTGAAGAAGCGGTCGGTCAATTGTTGGCTTTGTCTTTGTTACGAGAGCTTTCCCCTGTGGTGACCGCGTTACTCTTTGCTGGTCGGGCGGGGTCATCTTTAACGGCGGAGATTGGTTTGATGAAGGCGACAGAGCAGCTGTCGAGTTATGAAATGATGGGGGTGGATCCGCTAAGGCGTGTTATTGCTCCGCGGTTTATTGCAGGTGTGATTTGCTTGCCTCTATTAAGCCTTATTTTTTCAGCGTCTGGTATCTTGGGTGGTCAGCTTGTGTCTGTAGGCTGGCTGGGGGTATATGACGGCGCTTTCTGGTCATCCATGCAACAGTCTGTCTATTTTGATACTGATATTATGAATGGTGTTATTAAAGCGGTTTGTTTTTCCGTTGTTGTGACGTGGATTGCGGTTTATCAGGGTTATGAATGCGTTCCCACTTCAGAAGGGATTGGTAAAGCAACAACTCGTACGGTTGTGTTGGGTTCGTTGGCTATTTTGGCGTTAGATTTTATATTGACCGCAGCTATGTTTGGAGATTTTTAGGATGAGAAGTAAGCGCGCAGAATTAATGGTTGGCTGTTTTATCGTGTTGGGGGTGGTTGCTCTCATTTATTTGGCGGTGCAGGTAAGCGGTTTGGCTTTTTCGAGCAAAAAAGACACCTATCAGGTTGTTGCTCGCTTTGATGACATTGCCGGTTTGTCCAGTCGAGCAAAAGTCTCTATTGCAGGAGTCGAGGTGGGTAACGTTGAATCGATTACCTTTGACAAAGAGTTGTTCATGGCATTGGTGAAGATGAATATTTATTCGGATGTCGATAATATTCCGACAGATAGCTCAATTGCAGTCTTAACCAGTGGGCTTCTTGGGGAAAAATACTTGGGCATTTCGATCGGTGCAGATGACGAGTTGCTAACAAACGGAAGTGAAATTTATGATACTCAATCAGCGTTGGTTTTAGAGACTTTGATCAGTCAGTTTTTGTTCAAGAGTGGCGATTCGGAGAAATAATTCATGTCTAACGTTTTGTTAAAGATTGTCTTTACTTTTGTTTTAATTGGGTCGGGTCTTGCTTGGGGTGGCGTTGAAGAGGCAAGAGATGCTGTTATTAAGGTTGTGGATGCGTTTCGTACTGATATTGTTGCGGACAAAAAAATACTGGTGAACGACCCTGTTTTGCTTGAAAAAAGAGTCAATGACATTTTGGTCGATGTGGTTGATTTTGATGATTTTTCTAAAAAAGTTATGGGGAAATACTACCGAAGAGCAACGCCGGAACAGCGGTCTCGATTTGCTAATGTCACCAAAGATACCTTGCTGAAGACGTATGGAGCTTCATTGCTTGAGCTTGATGCGGATCGTATCAATGTGTTGCCATTAGGACCTCAAGGTAGAGGGAAAGAAACAAAAGTAGATGTAGACTTCGAAATGGAGTCCGGCGGCTTGCTTAATATCAGTTTTTATATGGAGCAAGCAAAGGCTGGGAATTGGTTGTTGAGTAATATTGTTATCAACAATATCAATTTTGGCTTAACGTTCCGTAAGCAATTTGCGGTGATGATGGAGCAGAATAGAAACGACATAGAGATGGCAATTTCAGCATGGAGAGAGTCTCTCGCTAAAAAAGCTTAGTCGATTTTATGAGCTTTAGAGGTGAAAATAGAGCCCGAATTCACGATGTGAGTTCGGGTTTTTTGTGTTTGAGAGTTGGCGTGTTGTCAGTCTCGAATAAAATCTTTAAAAACAAGTGATTTTTATCCATAGATGAGCGTTGAGGTGTTAAGTAGTTGGCTGTACTAAGGTAGAATAAACACAACTGAATATATTTTATTTATTGGAGCGACTGTGAACGCAGGTGAAGTGAAAACACTTTTAGAATCTTCTATTCCTCATTGCGAAGTTATTGCAGAGGGTGAAGGGTGTAATTTTCAAGTAGTTGTTGTGACAAGCGAATTTGAAGGCTTGTCTACGGTTAAGAGGCAGCAGCTTGTGTATTCGCATCTTCAGGACGCTATTGCGAGCGGCGCTATTCATGCCGTTACAATGAAAACCTACACGCCAGAACAAAAAAATACGCTTTAAAAGCGATTATAAGAGATTAAGTATTATGGATAAGCTTCTAATTACTGGTGGCACTCGATTAAACGGTGTAGTTCGTGCATCGGGCGCAAAAAATGCTGCATTGCCAATTTTAGCCGCCACTTTGCTAACAAAAGAATTGATCACTATTAAAAACTTACCGCATTTGCATGATATTACCACCATGCTTGAATTGCTTGGCTCTATGGGCTGTGGTGTGGTTGTTGATGAGAAAATGAGCGTCCAGTTGGATGTTTCTACCCTGAGTCATTGTGAAGCACCGTATGAGCTTGTTAAGACAATGCGAGCATCTATTTTGGTGTTAGGGCCATTGGTTAGTCACTTTGGTAAAGCCGTTGTGTCTCTTCCTGGTGGTTGCGCAATTGGTAGTCGTCCGGTTGATTTGCACCTTCGTGGTTTAGAGGCGATGGGCGCTAAAATCGAAGTAGAAGGCGGTGACATTATCGCGAGCGTCGACGGTCGTCTAAAAGGGGCTAGAATCTTCTTTGATAAAGTGACCGTGACGGGTACAGAAAACTTGTTAATGGCGGCCACATTGGCGGAAGGTCAAACAATTCTAGAAAATGCCGCTCGCGAACCTGAAGTGGTTGATTTGGCTGAATGTCTAATCGCAATGGGCGCTAAGATTACTGGACATGGCACCGATACGATTGTGGTTGAAGGTGTCGAGGCTTTACATGGTGCGACTTATCCTGTTATGCCAGATCGTATTGAAACGGGGACCTTTTTGGTTGCGGCCGCTATTACTGGCGGCAAAGTGAAAGTGATTGATACAAATGTAAAATCGCTTGAAGCCGTTCTATCTAAATTAGAAGAAGCGGGTGCAAAAGTTACTTGCGGAGACGATTGGATTGAAGTTGATATGGAAGGACGCCGTCCAAAAGCCGTTAATATAAGCACGGCGCCATATCCTGCATTCCCTACGGATATGCAGGCGCAATTTGTTGCGTTGAATTCTGTTGCGAACGGTGTTGGCCGGGTTATTGAAAATATTTTTGAAAACCGCTTTATGCACGTAGATGAAATGCTTCGTATGGGCGCTGATATTGAAGTAACAGGTAATACAGCGATTGTTCGCGGTATTGAGCGTTTAAAAGGCGCGCCAGTGATGGCAACAGATTTACGTGCATCTGCTAGTTTGGTGCTGTCTGCCTTGGTTGCAGAAGGTGATACAAAGATCGATCGTATTTATCACATTGACCGTGGTTATGAATGTATAGAAGAAAAATTCGGTTCATTGGGTGCGAAAATTTCACGGGTTTTAAATTAATATGAACAAAACGTTAACGATTGCATTGTCGAAAGGACGTATTCTCGGTGAGACGTTACCTCTTTTGGAAAAGGCGAATATTGTCCCGCTAGAAGATATTACAAAAAGCCGAAAATTGATTTTTGATACCAATCATGAGCATATCAAGTTAGTCATTCTTCGTGCGACGGATGTTCCGACTTACGTTGATCATGGTGTCGCAGACTTTGGTGTTGCAGGTAAAGATGTGTTGATGGAAGCATCGACTAAAAATCTTTATGAATTGTTGGACCTTAAAATTGCGAAATGCCGATTGATGACAGCAGGTGTTGTTGGGCAGCCTTTGCCAACAAGACGCTTAAAAGTGGCTTCTAAATTTATAAAAACCGCGAAAGCGTATTTTGCTGAGCAGGGCATTCAAGCTGATGTTGTAAAACTGTACGGTGCGATGGAGCTTGCTCCTATTATGGGTTTGGCTGATCTTATTGTTGATATTGTCGATACGGGCAATACTTTAAAGGCAAATGGTCTTGAATCTCGGGAGTTAATTGCACCAATTAGTACGCGTTTGGTGGTTAATAAAGCGGCTTACAAAACGAAATACTCTGAGATTGAGCCAATTTTAGAGATGATCAAGCGTGCCGTTGACGATAACGAGGGTAAATAATTGAAGCTTAATATTCGACAGTTTTCTTCACGTTCTGAGGGCTTTTATTCGGAATTAGATGCGTTGCTTGCATGGGACTCTGTGTCTGATGCTGGCGTTCAGACAGCGGTGGCGAACATCGTTGAGCAGGTTCGTCTGAAAGGTGATGGCGCCGTTATTGAATTCACGAATCGTTTTGATCGTCGTGAGGTGGTGTCTTCTGCTGATCTTGAGATATCACGTGAAGAGCTTGCGCTCGCTAAGGATCGAGTTAGCGCTGAGTTGGTGGCTAGTTTAGAGGCGGCGGCTAAGCGAGTCCATGAATATCATGAGCGTCAAAAACAGCCATCTTGGCAGTACCAAGAAGATAATGGCACTGTGCTTGGTCAAAAGGTGACACCGTTGGATCGAGTGGGCGTTTATGTGCCGGGCGGTAAAGCGGCTTATCCTTCTTCTGTATTAATGAACGTGATGCCGGCAAAAGTAGCGGGTGTTGGTGAGATTATTATGGTGGTTCCAACACCAGATGGTGTTGTGAATGATATCGTTTTGGCTGCTGCTTATATTGCGGGTGTTGATCGTGTGTTTACCATTGGTGGTGCTCAGGCGGTTGCGGCTTTGGCTTACGGTACTGAAACCGTGCCTAAAGTCGATAAAATTGTCGGCCCAGGCAACATCTATGTGGCGACCGCTAAGAAAATGGTTTTTGGGGTTGTTGGTATTGACATGATTGCCGGCCCATCTGAAATTTTAGTGGTTTGCGATGGTAAGACCGATCCAGATTGGATTGCGATGGACTTATTTTCTCAAGCAGAGCATGACGAAGATGCTCAGTCTATTTTGATCTCTCCTGATTTGGCATTTATTGAGAATGTAAAGTCATCTATGGAGCGTTTAATCGAGACTCAGAGTCGCAAAGCTATTATCAAATCGTCTTTAGAAGGTCGTGGTGCATTTATTCATGTCGAAAGTATGGATGAGGCAATGGATATCGCAAACATTGTGGCCGCAGAGCATCTTGAATTGTCTATTGATGAGCCTGAAAAATGGGTTGAAAAAATACGTCATGCAGGTGCTATTTTTATGGGTCGACACACACCAGAGGCGTTGGGTGATTATTGTGCAGGACCAAATCACGTGCTGCCTACCTCTGGGACGGCAAGGTTTTCTTCTCCATTGGGCGTGTATGATTTTCAGAAACGAAGCTCGTTGATTTATTGCTCTCCTGAAGGGGCTAGCGAATTGGCAAAAATTGCGTCTCCTTTGGCGCGCGGTGAATCTCTAGAGGCGCATGCTATTTCGGCGGAATATCGTATTTTAAAGGATTCTTGATTGTGGCTAAGACCAATCATCATCCAGCAGCCCTTTACCAATTAAGAAAAGTGACGCGTATTTTAGCGTTGATTATCTTAGTTTTGGTCGCTGGTGGCTTTTTTATGCCAACAGACTATCGCGTTGAGCGAAGTGTTGTGATTAATGCGCCTCGTGAGGTGATTTTTCAAAACATCTTTCAGGGTGATTATTTACCGCGTTGGATGTATGTCCAAAATGGCCAGATTGATGCTTTTGAAGGGAATTTGGAAGAAGGCGATTCCATTACCTTGTCGTACAACGATATTCCAGATCGCGGTGTTTTGTCTGTGATTGTTCAGTCTGAGCAAGGTGTGAGCTTTGATGTCCGGCCGAAGTCTAAAGTTAATGTTGTCCATAATGACATTCGCTTTCAGTCGGATAATAATGAAACCCTTGTTGTCTGGACGATTGAAGGCGATCTCAGTGCTGGTCTTTTAAGTCCTTATCTTGCGTTCTTTGCCAATAATATTGCCGGTAATAACTTTGAGAAAAGTTTACATAACCTTAAAGAGATAATCGAAGCTCGTCATTAGTTGGTTACTCTTTGCATAGCGGGCTGCTTTTCTAGCGTGATGTTTGCTTGGTAGGATTGCTGCCCCCGAACGCCAATAAGTGATATGTTTGTTCCTGGCTTTAGTGAGGCAATAAGGCGCCTGATTTGGAATGGATCCTCGCTTGGGTTGTTGTTGATTTCAAGTATTATGTCGCCTACCTCTATACCTGCCTTTTCTGCAGGACTTTCTTTTGTTATATCGCTAACGAGTAGGCCGTGGTTGATAGGAAGTAATAAATTATCCGCTAAGGTTTGAGTGATTTTTTGAGCATCTAAGCCTAAATAACCTCTTACAACTCGCCCGTTTTTAATAATGTCCCTCATTACATTAAGTGCATCATCTATCGGTGTTGCAAAGCCAATTCCCTGCGAGCCGCCTGAGCTTGAGTAGATTGCAGAACTGATGCCAATAAGTTCACCTTTAAGGTTTATTAAAGCGCCACCAGAGTTTCCGGGATTTATGGCGGCGTCTGTTTGTAGGAAGTTTTCGTAAGTATTAAGGCCTATGCTGTTTCTCCCTTTGGCACTGATAATACCTGCGGTGACCGTTTGGCCTATTCCAAATGGGTTTCCTATTGCAAGTATGCGATCGCCAACGGCAACATTTTGGTTGTTTCCCATTTTTATGCTAATTAGATTGGGTAGTTCTATTTTTAATACGGCGAGGTCGGTTGATGGGTCTGACCCAATTAGCTTGGCGTGAGTTCTCCTGTCGTCATTGAGCGCGATGACGATGCTTTGAGCATTTTGTATCACGTGATGATTGGTTAGGATGTAGCCGCTTTTGGTTGCGATGACGCCAGATCCTAAGTTTAGGCTGTGTTTTGAGCCTGTTTGGTTGTTGAGCGGTCTTTTTTGTAGGACCTGAGTGTAAATGCTAACCACAGAGGGTGTTGCTTTTCTGACTGGAACTGAATAGCTTGAATTGGCAGCTTTTTGTTTCTCTTGTATTAGTAATATGATTAGGCCTATGCAGAGGCCTACAAGAATAGGGATAATGATTGGTATCCAATTTTTTTTATGATTCATAAGGTATAAGGGGTTATTTTGCTACGCAGTGAATTTGAGTTGTTGCTGGATAAGACATTGAGTCCAAGTCGCTTTAAAGATTATGCGCCCAATGGATTGCAGGTGGAAGGGAAAACCGATATTCATCGTGTTGTTACTGGTGTGACAGCCAGTCAGGCGCTCATTGATGCTGCCATTGAATATAATGCTGACGCCATTTTTGTTCATCATGGCTACTTTTGGAAAAATGAAGATCCACGGATTGTGGGAATGAAATATCGAAGGATATCGGCACTGATCAAGCACGATATTAATCTTTATGGCTATCACTTGCCGTTGGATGCGCACCCAGAGTTGGGTAATAACGCAGGCTTAGCGGATGCGCTCGGGTTGATAAATCGATCAGGTTTGCAATCAAATGTCGCGTTTGAAGAGTCAATAGGGGTCGTTGGTGAGTTGGGTGAGCCTATGGCGATAGCGGCTTTTCGATGTGCTATTGAGCGAGCTGTTGGTCGAGATGTGTTGTTTGAGTGTGTTGGGGATAAAGATATTCGACGAGTGGCGCTTTGTACTGGTGGCGCTCAGGGTTATATAGAGCAGGCCATTGCGGTTGGCGCGGATGTTTTTATAACCGGAGAGGTTTCCGAGCAGACAATTCATATTGCGCGTGAGATGGGGATTCATTTTGTGGCTGCAGGGCATCATGCAACAGAGCGATTTGGGGCTCAGTCAATGGCGGTGTTTTTATCAAAAGAATGCGGTCTTGATGCGGTTTTCATTGATATCGATAATCCCGCGTAGGTGTTGGTTATAGGATAAAAAAAACGGGCTTTGAAAGCCCGTTTTTATTAAATGGTTCGTTTTGGTTCTAGGTGGGTGTTTCTGTCATCCAAGCCGAATGTTTCGCTTAGCATGCCAGGTTCTTCATCGTCTTTTAGTGCGTAATCTCTTGGTGGTTCGGTCGCTGTTGGCGTTTCAGCGGTTTGTGTCGTGTTTGGTGTTGTGCTGTTATCAATTTTGATGTTGCTTAATTGGCTGGCATTGTTGGCAAGGCTGCTTCTTAGGTCTGATAATCGTTTCTCAACTTGCAATAAGTGATCGTTACTGTCGGTAAAGAAGTTATCGATAATGATTTGTTTATTATCGAGCTCTTGTTGTAGTGATTTCATTGTCACAATGTTTAAGCTTGGCTCTGCTTGTTTGTTGTGTTTTGTATTAATGCTCTTAATGACAAGCGTGGCCACACAGCCAATAATAATGCCTGTGATAAAGATAATAATGTTGAATTCTTCTAAGTTCATGACTTTCTCCAAAAAACAGATAATCCATTATAGCGAAACCACCCCTACGATAACAGCTTGATGGGTGTTGTTTAAGGTGCAATTTGTTAGAATGGGCGCAATTAACTTAATCGAACGAAAGAGCGGCGATGACACCCATTACACGTTACAAGCAAGATTTAACAAGAGCGGACTTTAATTATGATCCAGCTCAGGAAGAAGCGGTAGAAGCGCTTCAGGATTTATTTGATCGTATCGTAGCAAATCAGATCGATCCGCCTTCTGGGGGCTTGTTTGACAGGTTTCGTAAAAAGAAAGCGCCGACGGTTGAGCAGGGTTTGTATTTTTGGGGAGGGGTTGGTCGAGGTAAGACTTACCTTATGGATACTTTCTTTGACTGTTTGCCGACTGAAAAAAAGCTGCGTTTGCACTTTCATCGTTTTATGCAAATGGTTCACCAGGAGATGCGAAAGCTCCATGATGTAAAGAACCCGTTGGAAATTGTAGGCAAAGAAATTGCTTCAAAGGCGCAAGTGTTGTGTTTTGACGAATTTTTTGTAACGGATATTACGGACGCGATGATTTTGGCGGGATTGCTGGAGGTGTTGTTTGAAAATGGCACTACCTTGGTAGCTACATCCAACATTGAGCCGGATGGTTTATACAAAAATGGTTTGCAGCGTGCTCGCTTTTTACCCGCTATTGATTTGGTAAATAAGCACACGAAAGTGATGAATGTGGATGGCGGGATTGATTACCGTTTAAGAACATTAAAGCAAGCCAAGCTTTATCATTATCCGTTAAGCGAATCAGCGGATGCTGAATTGAATGATCGATTTATGAGTCTTATTTCTGATGCGTCACACATTGTTGAGGGCGGAGCGGTTGAGATTGAGGGTCGAAGTATTCCGTTGCTTAGAAGTTGTGAAGGGCTTGCTTGGTTTGATGTTAAGGCGTTGTGCGATGGACCGAGAAGTCAGGTGGATTATATAGAGATTGCACGTCTTTATACGACTATCATTATTTCTAACTTGCCTCAAATGGATGCGCCGCGCGATGATTTAGCAAGGCGTTTTATTAACTTGATTGACGAATTTTATGACCGTCATGTAAAAGTGATTATTTCTGCAGAAGTGGCTATACCCGATATATACACAGGGACAAGATTGGCTTTTGAGTACGATCGTACGGTCAGTAGATTATTGGAAATGCAATCAGAAGAATATTTGGCACTAGAGCATCGTCCTTAAGGTTTTTTGACTTTCTTCTTTTATTGGCTTGATATATACTTCGCTCGCCTTTTTAAAGGTAAGTGTACGTTAATAAATCATGGAAATGATCTATTAACCAATAATAATAGGTATAGCGTGTCATTGAACACGCGTATTGAAAGGGTTTTTTGATGAAAACTTTTACAGCTAAACCTGCTGAAGTACGCCGCGACTGGTTCGTGGTAGATGCTGAAGGCAAAACTCTAGGTCGCTTGGCTACTGAAATTGCTCGCCGTTTACGTGGTAAGCATAAAGCTGAATACACTCCGCATGTTGATACTGGCGATTACATCGTTGTTGTTAACGCTGAGAAAGTTCACGTTACAGGTAACAAAGCAGCTGCAAAACAATACTACCGCCATACTGGTTATCCAGGCGGCTTGCGTTCTATGAATTTCGAGAAGCTGATTGATCATGCTCCAGAGCGTGTTCTTGAACTTGCCGTTAAAGGTATGTTGCCAAAAGGTCCTTTGGGCCGTGCAATGCACAAGAAAATGAAAGTATACGCTGGTACTGAGCATCCACATGCTGCTCAACAGCCTCAAACACTTAACATTTAATACGGAAGATCATTATGTCAGCTACTCAATACTACGGTACAGGTCGTCGTAAAACGTCTACCGCTCGTGTGTTCCTTAAAGCGGGTTCTGGTAACCTAGTTATCAACAACCGTACTCTTTCTCAGTACTTCGGTCGTGAAACGGCTCAGATGGTTGTTCGTCAGCCTCTTGAACTTGTTGGCGCTACTGAAAAATTTGACGTTTTCATCACTGTTAAAGGTGGTGGTATCTCTGGTCAAGCTGGTGCGATCCGTCACGGTATCACACGTGCTTTGATGCAATACGATGAGACTCTACGTCGTACTCTACGTTCTGCAGGTTTCGTTACTCGTGACTCGCGTGAAGTTGAACGTAAGAAAGTTGGTCTACGCAAAGCACGTCGTCGTCCTCAGTTCTCTAAGCGTTAATTTTCGCTTTCAGAGCAACTATCAAAGCGCTTGGTGTTTTTCGCCAAGCGTTTTTTTTGCTTTGTGCTTTTTGCTCGGTATTTTTCTTTTGTTTTTTTCATAAAACAAAAGAGAATTGTTCTATTCACGCATCAAAGTGATTATTCAGAGAAAAATCATCGTCAAATTATGCTAGAATACTTCCCTCGAAAGGTTGGTATCATCAGCGTGAATAACGAGTGTAAAAAGTGATGTTAGCCCGATGTTTCTACCAGTTTGGTTTTGTTCGTCAAGTTGGTTGAAGGTTAAAAGAATTTCGACATCGAAGTTGGTCGTTTATGGCTTCGTCGTCATTTTATAATTAGTCCCCGTTTTAGGGGGGCTTGGATGTTATCAAAATAGGGGTTAGACATGGGTGTTATTGCAAAGCGCTCCTCAATGACGTTCTTCTCTGATGGAGAAGATCATTACAGTCATAGAGTCCGTATTGTATTGGCAGAGAAAGCTGTCACAGTAGATATCATTGATGTGGACTCATTTAACAAGCCAGCTGAGCTTGCTGATGTTAATCCATATAATGAATTACCAGCCTTGGTTGACCGCGATTTGGTTCTTTACGAGCCAAATGTCATGATGGAATATTTGGATGAGCGTTTTCCGCATCCACCATTATTGCCTGTTTACCCTGTTGCTCGCGCTGAAAGTCGTTTATATATGTACCGTATTCAGCGTGACTGGGCAAAATTGGTTGATTTGATTCTTTCTAGTAAAGACAAAGAAGCGGTTGCTCAGGCTCAGAAAGAGCTGCGTGAAGGTCTTGTAAGTGTTTCTCCTATTTTCGAAGAGAAGCCTTATTTCATGAGTGATGATTTTACAATTGTTGACTGTTGCTTGGCTCCAATCTTATGGCGTTTGCCTTCATTAGGCGTGGATATTCCTAAAGAGCAAGCGAGAGCGCTACATAAGTATATGGATCTGGTTTTTGCTCGTGAGTCTTTCCAGGAAAGCCTTTCTGAAGCGGAACAAGAAATGCGTTTAGACTAAACTGAGGCGGTGGCTTTCAGTTTTGTTATAGATAGCAAAAGAGGAGCGAATAGCTCCTTTTTTTTGCACAATATTTAGTAGGAGAAAAGATGTTACCGAAACGATCTTATTTATTAAATGCGGCTTATTCTTGGGTTGCAGATAATGACATGACGCCTTACCTTTTGGTGGATGCAGAACAAAAAGATGTGGTGATACCTACGGAGTTTGTGAAAGATGGTCAGATAGTATTGAACATTAGCATGTCTGCCGTTCGTCACTTAATAATGGACAAAGAGGCGGTGTCTTTTGAGGCGCGTTTTAGTGGTAAACCCATGCAGGTTTATGTGCCAATACGCGCGGCATTAGCCTTGTATGCGAAAGAAAATGGCGACGGATTTGTGTTTCCTGATGAGGTGTTTTCAGATGAACCTACGCCAACACCTACGCCCGCAGCGCCAAAGAAGGGCTTTCAATTGAAGGTTGTCAAATAGATCCATTTTAAATAATTGAAATGAAAAAAGAGCCGCTAAAAAGCGGCTCTTTTTTTGTGTAAAAATACAAATGCGTATGTGATTCAGTCTTCGTAGCCGAATAGTTGGCGCTCAAGTAAATCCACTAGAGTATGAATTACGGTGATTTGGCATTCATGTACTCTGGCAGTACCGAGAAGATTGATTTTAATCTCTGTGTCATCTTGTGAGGTAAGAGATGAGACGTTTTTTGCTTCTGGGCTAGTGAGGGCGACAATTTTCATTTTTCGCTCATGCGCAGCTTGTATGGCTTGAATGATGGGGGACGTGTTCCCTCGGTTTGCGACGACGAATAAAATATCGCCTTGGTTTCCAAGTGCGGTTATTTGCTTAGAAAAAACATCGTGATAGCTGTCGTTGTGAGTGATGGCCAGTAATGCGGCACCATCACCACTCAAATTGATCGCAGGTAAGCCGGGACGCTCCCTGTCCATTCTGTCCAGCATGAGCGTGCTAAAATATTGAGACAGGTGAGATCCTGTGCTGTTTCCGATGCAAATGATTTTTCCGCCTGATGCAATGCTTGAAAAGACCACTTTTGCAGCGTGCTCAATATAGGGAGGTAAACTCTCCAGTGCTTGCTGTTGAGCTTCGAAACTCTGGGCAAACTGTGTGTATATTGCTTCTTGAAAGTCCATAGTGATTAAAATACTGCTTTTAGCCAAGTTAAATGTTGAGTGTCTATTTTCTGGTCGAATAGTATCGCATCGAAGCGACATGCATTATTTACTTTGTTGTTCTTCTGTAGCCATAAAGAAGCGCTTTTTCTAACCTTATTAAGCTTTGATTTCCCAAGGCTTTCGGCAGCACTGCCGTGTGTGTTACTGGCTCGAAAGCGTACTTCTACAAATATATACGTATCTTGATCTAAGAAAATTAAATCAATTTCACCAAGGCGGCAGAAAAAATTTCGCCCAACAAATTGAAGCCCTTGCGTTAATAAAAAAGCTTCAGCAGCCTGTTCTGCCTTTTCGCCGTTATTTTTCGGCGTTTTCCTCTTCTGGAAAATACTGGTGATTATTTGCATATACCAAATGTCCTTTTCGGTAAGTCATGATTTCTGGTCTTTTGTGAAATATGCCATTTTCATCCATGGTGATAATGCCAGTATTTGCTGCAATTTTAGTACTTGGAAGTAGGGTGAATAGCGGGTATTTATTTGCCAATAAATACGCATCGGCGCCAAGTGCCTGAAGGCGCCTTAAAATATTCGAGTTTTGGTTTTTAGGCAGTGCCGCCAAGGATGTATTATTTGGCGTGAGTGCTGGTACTTCGGTAAATAAAATTCGTTCAATATCGCTAGGATTTATCGATTTATCCGGCTCACTATCATTCAGTGTACTGCTCGAAAGCATTGGAATTTTGTTGGCAAAATAGAAGTCTAAAAGTGGGCGTATTTGTTTTGCGTCATTTAACTTGCCGACATAGTAAACATAATCTAAGTCTTCGCGAGAGCGGGCAATACTGTCAACTTTTGTGCCTGTCCACTGCTCGACCAGTTTTTTACGTGCATGGCTTTCGTTAATTAAAAGTAACTTTTGAATTGCATCTTGTCTGCCTTTTGGCGTATTTGCATAAGATTGATTCGAAGTAATAATCACGTTCTCTTCAGTTGCGGCGGCTCTGAATTCATCGCTTTGTTTTAGTGCCCAAGTGTCTTGAGTGCTCAATATGGCCGCTTTCGTTGCACCTTCTTGTTTTGCGAAGGCAATCAGTTCATATATTTCATCTTCTGCATTAAGCGAAAAGTGATAGAGGTTCTTTGTGTGTTGATTGATGTCTAACTGATTCAGTGCAATAACCGGATAAGGTAGGTGTAGGCGGCCCACTTGTGCGACATTGTTTTTTTGCAGGGGGCCAATAATAACATCTGGTTGCTGTTCGTTTGCGGCCGCGACGGCGTCAGCAATATTTGAATAATTATCAACGTTGATAATTGTGATTTTTGGTCTAGTTTCTTTCTGATTGTAATAATTAACAAAAAAGCCATCGACGATTGCTTGGGAGGCTCGTTCAAGTTTTCCACTCATCGGCAGCATTAAGACAATGTTTGTCAGCGTCATTTTTTCCACAGAAGACATGATTTGAAAGTCTTGAGGCGGTGATAATGCGGCAGGGTGACTAGGGTTTTCTGCTTGCCAATCATGAAACATAACAAGTTGTTGTTCGATGGACAGTGACTGGTTTCTTAGTATTCCACTGATGTTTAGCCAGCCATTGAGAAGCGGTCTTTGTTGTTGAAAGAGTTCGTCTATTTCATTTTGAGTCAGATTTTGAATGGCGAGCCATAATTTTGTTTGGTTATTGTTTCCTTCATCCAGCGGTAAGTTGTAAGCCAAATCCATACGAAGGTTGACAGCTTCTAGCCAGTTGCCAAAATGTTCCAGAATAGTTGCTTTTGTCTCATTCAGTTTGTTTTGGTTGTCTGGGTGGCGAGCGGCAATTAAGCGATCGGCTTGCTGTAAGAAGCGGAAGGAATCAGTTGCATTGTCTAAATTGGATGCCGATAAGGCCGCCAGTAAATGTGCTTCAAATTGTATGGATGAGGTTTTGTTGATGACCTTGCTTTCTAATATATCGATAGTTTCTTGATAACGGCCTTGCTCATACAGTTTTTTCGCTGAAAGGTAGGTGTCACTAAGCGCTTTTGAAACATCCGACGTTTTTTGCGGATGATAAATGCTTGGCGGTGGTGTTCTTTCTTGAGTGGCCTGTTGAACGACTTGTTGAGGTTGTTCCATGTTTAAATTCATGGAATTACAAGCACTGAGCAGAAAAGTACAAAGAGTTAATGATATGATGCGGTAATTAATTAGGCTCATAAGCTTATAAAATGACAAATAAAAGAGGCAACATGGTACCACATAGTTCTGATGATGCGAGAGGGTCGCTGTACATAGTTGCGACGCCAATTGGCAATCTAGATGATTTTAGTAAAAGAGCCGAACAAACCTTGCGCGATGTTGATTATATTGCTGCAGAAGACACTCGACATACACGACGTTTGTTGAATCATTTTGGTATCGAGGCGAAGCTTTTTTCGATTCATGATCACAATGAAAAAGACAAAGCCAATTATGTCGCCAGCCTGTTGGATGACGGCAAAAATGTTGCCCTAGTGTCTGATGCGGGAACGCCGCTGATTTCGGATCCGGGTTACCACGTCGTGCATGCGTTACGTGAAAAAAGCCATAAAGTCATGCCAATCCCCGGAGCTTGTGCTTTGATTTCTGCTCTTTGCGCATCCGGATTGCCTACCGATCAGTTCTTCTTTGCGGGTTTTGTTCCTGCCAAATCCAAAGGCCGTCGTGACTTATTTGAGTCGTGGAAACAACAAGTGGGTACGGTTGTTTTTTATGAATCAACACATCGAATTTACGACTCTATGGCGGATGTTCAGCAAGTGTACGGCGATGATGCTCAACTTGTGCTGGCACGCGAAGTAACCAAAACGTTTGAGACATTCCTTTCCGGTACGGCGGCTGAAATATTGGCGATGTTTGATGCCGATGCCAACCAAATGCGCGGTGAATTTGTTGTTATGTTGAGCTTCACGCAAGAAAGTGGTAACGAAGCAGAGCTTGAGGCGAAGCGTATTTTGACGATTTTGCTAGAAGATTTGCCGGTTAAGCAGGCGGCCGCTATGGCTGCAAAATTAACGGGGGAAAAGAAAAACTACCTCTACAAAATGGCGCTGGAAATGCAAAGCCAATAGATCGTCATTGCTTATCTTTGGTAAACACCCATAAAAAATGTGGGTGTTTACATTCTAATTAGACTGAGTATACTCGCAATCACTTGTCGGAGTGCCATTTGGCTGAGATCGCATAAATAAATGCGGGATCCGCAGAACCTGATCGGGCTAACACCCGCGTAGGAAACAAGAAAGTCTTCAATTTTCTTTTCTGCATCGAATGAACTCCTGTCTTTTTTATGACGATTGATTCGATGTTGCCTTATTCGCTTCACCACTCTTTTCTCATTAAAAATTCAGGGTTCATGTTTTGCTTTAGAAAAACGCCTTTCGTGCGTTTGCCAGTAAAACAGCACCCCAGACAAGCGATTCTCCAAGTTTTTAATAAGGGAAGTGCTCATGTCGACGATAAACACAAATAACCCAGTCAAAAAACCAAATAAACAGTCTCGTGAAGAATCACGCCAAGCGGCGAAGTCTTACATAGAGTCACTGCAAGCCTCACCGTTTCCAGCATCAGAACGCGTGTATTTAACAGGCTCTGATGATTCCATTCGCGTTCCTATGCGCAAAATTAATCTAACAGATACGCCCATTGGCTCTGATCCAGATAACCTTACTTTCGAACCTAACGAAGCCATTTACGTTTATGACTGTTCTGGCCCTTATGCGGATCCGCAAGAGAATATCGACGTTTATCGTGGCTTGGCTCCGATGCGTACACCTTGGATCGAAAAGCGTGAAGATACAGAGGTATTGCAAAGTGTGTCATCTGAGTTTTCGCAATCTCGTTTAGACGATGCCGCGCTCGACGCGTTGCGTTTTAAAACATTACCAACAGTTCGTAAAGCGCGAAAAGGTAAATGTGTGACACAAATGCATTACGCACGCCAAGGTATTGTGACACCAGAGATGGAATACATTGCGTTGCGTGAAAATCAAAACATGGACGCGATCAAGAGTGAGCTTTTGCTTAAGCAGCATCCAGGGCAAAGTTTCGGTGCGAATTTACAAGCGCGGATTACGCCCGAGTTCGTACGTGATGAAGTCGCAAGAGGTCGCGCCATCATTCCGAACAACATCAATCATCCAGAATCTGAACCCATGATCATTGGCCGTAACTTCTTAGTGAAGGTGAATGCCAACATTGGCAATTCGGCGGTCACGTCTTCTATTGAAGAAGAGGTGGAGAAATTGGTGTGGTCGACGCGCTGGGGCGCCGATACTGTGATGGATTTGTCGACTGGCAAAAACATTCATGAAACGCGTGAATGGATTTTGCGAAATTCTCCCGTGCCGATTGGCACAGTGCCCATTTATCAAGCCTTAGAAAAAGTGGATGGCGTGGCCGAGGATCTTAATTGGACGGTTTTTCATGACACCTTGGTTGAGCAAGCCGAGCAGGGTGTGGACTATTTCACCATTCACGCCGGTGTGTTATTGCGATATGTGCCGATGACAGCAAAACGTCTGACTGGCATCGTTTCTCGTGGTGGTTCTATCATGGCGAAATGGTGTTTGGCGCACCATACCGAAAGCTTTTTGTATGAACGCTTTCGTGAAATTTGCGAGCTGTGCGCTGAGTATGATGTGGCGTTATCGCTAGGGGATGGATTGCGCCCAGGTTCCATTATGGACGCCAATGACGAAGCGCAAATGTCGGAGTTACGGACGTTGGGCGAGTTGACAAAAATTGCTTGGGAATACGATGTTCAAGTCATGATCGAAGGTCCAGGGCACGTGCCAATGCAGTTGATCGAAGAAAACATGACTGAGCAGCTGAAGCATTGCCACGAAGCGCCGTTTTACACATTAGGGCCTCTGACGCAAGACATCGCGCCGGGTTACGATCACATTACGTCGGGCATTGGTGCGGCGCAAATCGGTTGGTATGGCTGCGCCATGCTGTGTTATGTGACGCCAAAAGAACACCTTGGTTTGCCAAATAAAGAAGACGTCAAAGAGGGTTTGATTACCTATAAAATCGCGGCGCACGCGGCCGATTTAGCCAAAGGCCACGCTGGCGCGCAGATTCGCGACAACGCTTTGTCAAAAGCACGTTTTGAATTTCGCTGGGAAGACCAGTTCAATTTATCGCTTGATCCGATGACGGCCAGAGCGTATCACGATGAAACCCTACCTCAGGCATCTGGTAAGGTCGCGCATTTTTGCTCGATGTGCGGGCCGAAATTCTGTTCGATGAAAATCACCCAAGAAGTTCGAGATTATGCCAAGGGGTTAGAGAGCGCAAAAGGCTCGGAGCTTGAAGCGCAGGCAATTGATGTCAGCCAGCTCGCGCTAACCGAAGCGGAAAGTGGTATGCAAAAAATGTCAGAACAGTTTCGAGAGCTGGGCAGTGATGTCTATTTGACCACAGACAAGTTAACGGCAGACAAGTTGTCTCAATAAAGGGGGGATTTATGTCGATAAAACTTCCTCTTATCTGGTGTGTGGGCGGTGCGGATTCGTTCGCCCGCACAGCCTTACCGGAATTGTCTGTGAATTTACGCACGGGACAGAACCTAGACTGTCGTGTGCAGCATATTGCGACGTGTGTTGCTGCACAGAATGTTGAAGGTGTTTCATTTACTGAGCCGGTGTCTTTGACCTCGTTCGATGCGCAATGGCGAGCCTTGCTTGATGACGCGGTGCCAGATGCGATTAGCGTGTGTTTTCTGCCATCAATGGAGATGGCGAAAGCCTGTTCTGTCTTGCTAAAGCGCATAAAAACGGACTTTCCGGCGGTATCGGTGGTGTTTGAATCAATATCACCACAAAAGAGCGATGTTCAGGTTCCATCAAGTGCTGATTTTCAGGTGTCTTTATTACCATTTATTGATGTAGTTATTATCAATGCTGAGGCGTTCGAAACCCTCACAAATGCGGCCGTGTGGCCGTGTGGTTGGTTAATTCGAGGTAGCAATAACGATACAGGGCAAGTGATGTACAGGTTTTTAAGCCAAAACGCGGCGGTGGGCTTCTCTAGTAGCGGTGTTGAGAGGAATGAAGACGACGTCTTATCCATGGCGTTGGTGTGTTTTATGGCGCATGGCTACGATATAAAAGACTCTGTTACCTTGGCAAAAGCTTATTGTGCAGGTGAGCAAAAAGGTTGGCCTTCATCGCTTGAATGTTTCCCCAAGATCCTCATACAGGGTAGATCCATTTCGACGTCTGATTTGTCTTTTGCGGCAATGGATGTTGAAAAAATGGGCTTGTATCCGGTGGTCGACACGGTTGCTTGGTTGGAGCTTGTTCTTGCGCAAGGGGTGAATGTTGCTCAGCTACGCATTAAAAACCCTGACGATCCGCAGCTGAGTGACAAGATTCAACAGGCTATTTTGCTGGGTAAAAAATACAACGCACAGGTGTTTATCAATGACTATTGGCAGCAAGCAATCGAATTTGGTGCTTATGGTGTTCATCTCGGGCAAGAAGACCTGGACGTTACGGACCTTGCTCGTATTCAATCGGCTGGCTTGCGATTAGGCATCAGCACGCATGGCTATTATGAAATTGCGCGCGCTCAATCCATCAAGCCGAGTTACATCGCGCTGGGTCACATTTTTCCAACACAAACCAAAGACATGCCTTCTCAACCGCAAGGGTTAATACGTCTTGCGCATTATGCACGGCTATTAAAAGGCCATTATCCCACCGTGGCGATTGGCGGCATTACTGCGGAACGATTGCCTTTGGTGGCGCAGACTGGTGTTGACAGTGTGGCGGTGGTAACGGCGATTACCAAGGCTGAATCGCCAGATGTGACGACGCGATCACTCGCGGCGTCATTACGATTACATAAAGTGGGGAACGCCAAATGAATATAATGCTAAACGATGTGCCTTTTGAGTTTTTTGGTAATACGTTAACGGACTTGCTCGACAGCTTGGAAAAAGAAGCAAAAGGCATTGCCATCGCGATCAATCAAAAAGTGGTGCCGAGGAGTTTATGGGATCGTACTGAGTTGGATGAGCAGAGTCAGGTGTTTATTTTTGAATCGATCGCAGGAGGCTAACATGTCGTCTTTATTTATTGCTGGACACGAATTTCATTCTCGACTTTTTACGGGTACTGGCAAATACGCCAGCGCAGACGCCATGTTGGCGTCGTTAGTGGCCAGTGAAAGTGAACTGGTCACTTTGTCGTTACGCCGTATGGATTTAAAACACCAAAGTGACAACATTCTCCAACCTTTGCAGAAGCAAGGGATGAAACTGCTGCCAAATACGTCTGGCGCACGAACCGCAAAGGAGGCGGTTCTTGCAGCCGAATTGGCAAGAGATGCATTGGAAACTCATTGGGTGAAGTTAGAAATTCACCCAGATCCACGCTACTTGATGCCGGATGGCGTGGAAACCTTATTGGCTGCAGAAGCGCTGATCAAAAAAGGCTTTGTGGTGATGCCGTATGTTCATGCTGATCCGGTGTTGTGCAAGCGGCTTGAAGAAGTCGGTTGCCAGTGTGTCATGCCATTGGGTTCGCCGATTGGTTCCAATATGGGATTGGCGAGTCGTCCATTTTTGGAAATCATCATTGAGCAAAGCGCGGTGCCAGTGATCATTGACGCTGGCATTGGCGCGCCGTCGGATGCGGCGTTAGCGATGGAGATCGGCGCGGACGCTGTTTTGGTCAATACGGCGCTTGCGGTGGCCAAGCAACCCGCTCAAATGGGCGAAGCATTCCGATTAGCGGTGCAGGCTGGGCGCATAGCGTATGAGTCAGGTTTGGGTGAAAAGCGTGTTCAAGCGCAGGCGACCAGTCCGTTGACTGATTTTCTTGGAGGCTTGTCATGAGCTTGATTGCGAGCTCGAACCAAATGGCAAAAGTGAATATGTTAGAGCAAAGCCCAGCTGTTGACGGTCAGTTTAGTCAGGTTGTAGAAAGCGCAGATTGGCAACAAGTGACGCGATTGCATCACGCAAAAACCGAGCAAAATGTGAGGCAAGCTTTGAGTAAAAGTAAGCTCGATGTGGAAGACTTTGCCGCCTTAATCTCTCCTGCGGCAGAACCATTTTTACTGGAAATGGTCGCGAAAAGCGAACAGCTCACGTTGCAGCGTTTTGGCAATGCCTTAAGTTTGTTTGCGCCTTTGTACTTATCTAACACCTGTGCCAACGAATGTACGTATTGCGGCTTTTCCATGAGTAATGCGATGAAGCGCTTAACACTCAATGAAACGCAAATAGGGCAAGAAGTCGCGGCAATTAAAAGCAAAGGTTTTGATCATCTTTTATTGGTGACGGGCGAAACGAAAAGGGTCTCCATGCCGTACTTTGAACGCATGATTCCCTTAATTAAGCCGCATTTCAGTCAACTATCTATGGAGGTGCAACCATTAGAGACTGACGAATACAGGCGGCTAAAAGGCATCGGTTTGGATGGTGTTTTGGTGTATCAAGAGACCTATCGTCGTAAAACCTACCTAGAACATCATTTGCGTGGCAACAAATCCAATTTCAATTACCGGCTTGATGCGCCAGATCGAATTGGTCAGGCGGGCATTCATAAAATCGGTTTAGGGGTTTTATTGGGTTTGGAAGATTGGCGAACAGATTCTGTGATGATGGCGCACCATCTACGG
This sequence comes from Marinomonas profundimaris, assembly GCF_000508165.1. Classification (GTDB taxonomy): domain Bacteria; phylum Pseudomonadota; class Gammaproteobacteria; order Pseudomonadales; family Marinomonadaceae; genus Marinomonas; species Marinomonas profundimaris. The sequence continues at coordinate 63,785 of NZ_AYOZ01000005.1, forward strand.
CATTTGCAAAAGCGCTACTGGCGCAGCCGATTTAGTGTTGCGTTTCCACGTATTCGTCCCTGCAAAGGGGGGATCATACCGAAATCGGTCATTTCAGACCGACAGCTGGTGCAGTTGATTGCGGCGTGGCGGTTATTTGATAGAGATTTAGAAATGAGCTTGTCGACACGAGAGTCGCCTGAGTTTCGCCACCACGCGGTGCGAATGGGGTTTACGACGATGAGTGCCGAGTCTAAAACGCAACCCGGTGGGTATGCAGATGACTCTCAGGAGGCGTTGGAACAATTCGAAATAAGTGATGAACGTTCTGTGGCAGACATTTCAGCGATGATTCGATCGCAAGGGCGTGGCGTGGTGTGGAAGGACTGGGATCCTGCGTTATCGTAAGGTATTTAAAGATGTGAATCGGTTGTTTGGTATTAAAAAGTGGCTTCTAAGGTTTTTTTAGAAAGAACAAGGCTTCCCCTTAATAAAGGGAAGCCCGCAAATTTTTAGCTTGCGACGGAATTGAATAATTCAAAGTACGTCGGGAAGGTTTTTGATGTGCAACCTGGGTCGTTTATTGTGACTGGCGTGTCCGAGAAGGCGACCAATGAAAAGCACATGGCGATTCGATGGTCGTTGTACGTATCGATTTCGGCGTGTTTCAACTTTTCCACTGGTGTAACGGTAATGAAGTCTTTGCCTTCGATGACGTCAGCGCCGAGTTTTTTTAATTCCGTTGCCATGGCGTATAGACGGTCGGTTTCTTTTACGCGCCAGTTGTAGATGTTGCGAATGGTGGTCGGGCCTTTGGCGAACAGGGCGGTCGTTGCTATGGTCATGGCCGCATCTGGGATATGGTTCATGTCTAAGTCTACGCCGTTTAGTTCGTTGTGTTCCGCTTCTATCCACGTTGGGCCGTAGGTAATTTTGGCGCCCATTTGCGCAAGTACATCGGCGAATTTTACATCACCTTGTACGCTGTCTGTTCCTACGCCGTGAACTTTGATTTTACCGCCGGCAATCGCAGCCGCTGCTAAGAAGTATGATGCAGAAGACGCATCGCCTTCCACCATGATCTCGCCTGGGCTTTGGTAGGTCTGTTGGCCTTTGACGACAAATGCTTGGTAACTTTGATTCTCTACTTCAACGCCGAATTGCTTCATCACATGCAATGTAATATCGATGTACGGCTTAGACACTAATTCACCATCAACTTTGATGGTTAAGTCGCTCTTTGCCAAAGGTGCGCTCATCAATATAGCGGTTAAAAATTGGCTAGAAATGTTGCCTTTGATGGAGACTTCGCCGCCAGACAAACCATTGGCTTTAATGCAAAGTGGCGGGTAGTTTTTCTCGCCTTCGTAAGCAATGTCTACGCCTAATGCTTGTAGTGCGTCGACTAGATCGCCAATTGGGCGCTCGTGCATTCGAGGTTCGCCGTGAAGGTGAAACTCACCTTGACCAAGACAAAGTGCTGCCGTAAGTGGGCGCATTGCCGTGCCGGCATTGCCAAGGAATAAATCGCCAAAATCGGCCTGAATGGGGCCACCAAGCCCTTCTAGAATACAAGTTGTGCCATTGTCTTCTAGAGAGTAGTTGACGCCTAATTTGGTTAAGCTTTCTAGCATGTGACGAATGTCGTCGCTGTCTAGTAAGTTGGTGATTTTCGTGGTGCCTTTAGCAAGCGTTGCCAACAATAAAATGCGGTTTGAAAGGCTTTTGGAACCCGGAATTTGGATCTCTCCATTTGCGTTGGAAAGAGGGCCTAGCGTAATTGAATTCATTATTAAGTCCATCACAGTGGTGTTGTGTTTGTTGGTTATTAGCGTATCGCTGCGAGTAAATTATAAGTGTTCGGTATTGCCCAAAAGTTGTCCGTTTGTATGTGGTCGCGTCGCTCTTTATGAAGAGGTCAGTCTTGAATGCGGATTAGTATACATTCGATGGCGTGCTGTGTCAGTGCTCACTATTATGCGTTGTGATATTGAATGCGTACTTTTTAATAAAAGCAGTTGATTTGTGTTGTGGCGAAATTTACTTAGAATAGCGCGCATTAAAATAATCATAGGAAAGGAGAGTAACCATGAGGCATCAATATCACCCGCTCGGTTTTGACGGTTCGCGTATTGCGCAAGGCTTTTGGCGAATGAATGAATGGAATATGACGGCTGAAGCGTCTTTGGGTTTTATAGAGGCTTGTTTGGATCTTGGTGTGACAACATTCGATCACGCGGATATCTATGGAGATTACCAGTGCGAAACATTATTTGGTAACGCGTTAGCACTTAAGCCTGCGTTACGAGAGAAAATGGAAATTGTCACGAAGTGCGGGATCTTGCTGCCCTCGAGTAATCGACCTGATATTAACGTACATCGTTATGATTATCGTGCGGAACACATTTTGGCGAGCGTGGATCGATCATTGGCAATTCTGCAGTGTGAATACATTGATACTTTGTTACTGCATCGCCCAAGTCCATTAATGGACGCTGACGAGATCGCTCAGGCATTTGATTTGCTGTTTACACTTGGTAAGGTGAAGCACTTTGGTGTGTCCAATTTCACCACAAATCAGTTTGATTTATTGCAGTCTCGCCTTGATGCACCGTTGATTATTAATCAAGTGGAATTGTCGCCGTTGGCATTGCAGCATTTTGAAGATGGCACGCTGGATCATGCTCAACGACATGCAGTGACGCCAATGGCATGGTCGCCTTTTGCTGGTGGTGAGTTGTTTTCTGGTACTGATGAAAAGGCAAAGCGAGTCCGTGCAATATTGGGTGAAATGGCTCAAAACAAAAAATGTTCGGTTGATCAGCTGGTTGTGGCTTGGTTGTTACGCCATCCGTCTGGTATTTGTCCTGTTATGGGGTCTGGGAAGATCGAGCGTTTAGCGGCGGCGGTTAATGCGGTGTCTATTGAGCTAAGCGATGACGATTGGTTTCGCGTTTGGATTGCATCGCAAGGTCATTCGGTTGCGTGATAATACAAAGCATCGCTTGAGCGTGGCGTTTGACATGCGATGATTTGCAAAGAGTGTTGCGCAGTTTATGTAACCGCGCAGCATTTTTTGAACTTTTTACCTGAGCCACACAAGCAAGGGTCGTTACGGCCTGTTTTCATTTCTTCAGAATTAATAAGCGGTGTGTTTTTCTGGACATCGTGTTCGCCAGAAATATAAAACCACTGACCTTTAGTTTTTTTGAAAATAGATCGTTCGCTTAAACGGCCAATGTGTTTGCCTTCTTTAAAATGGGCGGAAAAGGCCACGACGCCTGTTTTGTCTTTTTCTAAGCCTTCTTCCGTTTCGGTGATTTCCAGCTTGATCCATTTTGTGTGTTCATTGCTGTCTTGGATGTCTGTCGCGGATTGTTCTGGTGCTTCTTTTATTTTTTGTGTTGCGGCTATGTAGTCAAAGTCGCCAATGGCGAAAGCCGTATAGCGAGAGCGCATGAGTGTTTCGGCGGTCGGCGCTGTGCCTGGATTGTTGTGATACATGCCGCAGCACATTTCGTAAGGGCTTCCTGTTCCGCAAGGACATTTCACTGGGATTGGCATAGAACAACTCCTCTCATGGCCAAATACACTTTAATAAATGAACTTTAACAAATGAACTTCAAGGTGCGTATAATACCTGTCTTATTTAATGGCTAACAGGAATTATTTGTGACCTCATCGGGCCCAACTTCATTTTTTTGGTTTGATTTTGAAACAACTGGAACGGACCCAGCGCGAGATCGTCCTATGCAATTTGCAGGGATTAGAACAGATCTTGATTTTAATCCTATCGGCGAGCCTGTCATGTTTTATTGTCGGTTAGCAGAAGATGTTCTTCCTCAGCCGGAAGCGTGTTTGTTAACGGGAATCAGTCCGCAAGATGCAAATCGAGAAGGTTTGTGTGAAGCCGAATTTATGCAGGCAGTGGAAGCAGAGTTGTCATTGCCAGGAACGTGTGCGCTTGGCTACAACACCATTCGTTTTGATGATGAAGTGGTACGCCACGGTTTTTATCGTAACTTTATTGACCCATATGCACGTGAATGGCAAAACAATTGCTCTCGCTGGGATATGATTGATCTGGTTCGAATGACGTATGCAATGCGCCCAGAAGGGATTGTTTGGCCGAAAGGTGAAGACGGACAAGTCTCAATGAAACTGGAAGCGCTCACAAAAGCAAATGACATTGCCCACGAACAAGCGCATGACGCACTGTCAGATGTATACGGTACGATTGAAATTGCTAAGTTGATTCGTAGCAAGCAGCCGAGGTTGTTCGATTATTACCTGAAAATGCGTCAAAAGCATGAATTACAGCAATTTATTGATCCAGTTCGAATGAAGCCTTTTTTGCATATTTCGGGTATGTTCGGACAAGCGAAACATTATTCTGCATTTGTTGTTCCTATCGCGCCGCACCCAACGAATAAAAACGGTGTCATCGTTTACGACTTGATGTCGGATGCTCAGCCTTTGATTGATTTGAGTGTGGAAGAGATTCGTCATCGAGTGTTTACTCGCAAAGACGAATTAGGTGATTTAGAGCGATTGCCATTAAAGGTGATTCATTATAATAAATCCCCCGCGGTGGCACCGGCTACTTTCCTTAAAGATGCTGATGTGGTTAAGCGTTTAGCATTGGATGGTGAAATTTGTCGTCATAATCTTGCCGTTATTAATGGGCAAACTGGACTAGCGGCCAAGTTGAGTGATGTTTTTGTTCAAGAAGATCGACCGATTTTAAAAGACCCAGATTTAATGTTGTATACAGGCGGTTTTTTCTCACGCGAAGACAAAGTGAGAATGGAGTCGATTCGTTCGACACCGCCGAGCAGTTTGGCTGAACTAGCGATGTCGTTCGATGATCGACGCTTGCCAGAAATGTTAATGCGTTATATTGGTCGTAACTACCCTGATCAGTTAACCGAGTCTCAGCGAGTTGAGTGGGAAGAGTATCGTCAAATTCGTTTGCTTGAGGCGGATGGTGGCGGTTCTATTACGATGGAGCAATTTTTCGCTCAACTAAATCATATTGCTCAAACGCCAGATTTGCCTGCGTCTAAGCAAATTATGCTGCAAGATTTGGCGGACTACGCTCAAAGTATTTACCCAATACCAATGTAAGGAATAGAGATGATTGATCAGCATAAAGGAACACATTGGCTTGTCGGAGTGGCTGCATTTGTCATTATTATTGCGGGCTTAAAGGCGGCGTCACAGATTGTGGTTCCTTTAATGTTGTCTGTCTTTATCGCTATTATTTGTGCGCCAGCTATGTCGAGCTTGCGCCGACGAGGTTTGCCAACCTGGTTGTCTATCTTGCTGGTTGTGTTTGTCATCTTGGTTGGTATTAGCTCGCTTGCTTTATTGGTGGGTGCATCGTTGGACAGTTTTTCGAGTCAATTGCCTGTTTATAAACAGCGCTTTGCGGAAGAAACGTCTAACGTGATTAAGGTGTTTAATAGTCTTGGCGTACAAATATCGTACGATCAGGTGAAGGGTTATATTGATCCCTCAGCCTTGATGCAGATGGTCGCGAATGCGTTAAGGGGGTTGGGGAGTGCTCTAACGAATTTCATCTTAGTGGTGATGATCGTTATTTTTATATTGTTTGAAGCAGTGGAGTTGCCTAAGAAATTGTCGTTGGCGATGTCAGACACGTCAGGTTCAATTGAATGGTTTGAGTCATTTATTCGTTCGGTGAATCGTTATTTAATCATTAAGACATTGGTGAGTATGTTGACCGGTGTGCTAATCACCGTTTGGTTGTGGGTCTTGGGTGTTGATTTCCCGATTTTGTGGGGTGTGTGTGCTTTTCTTTTAAACTTTGTGCCAAATATCGGTTCCATTATCGCGGCCGTGCCGGTTGTGTTGTTGGCGTTTGTTCAGCTAGGAAGTTTATCAGCGGGTTTGACAGGATTGGGATTTTTGATCGTAAACTTGATTGTCGGCAATATGATTGAGCCTCGCTACATGGGGAAAGGCTTAGGGCTGTCTACTTTGGTGGTCTTTCTGTCTTTGTTGTTATGGGGGTGGGTTTTTGGCCCTGTCGGAATGCTGCTTTCTATTCCACTGACCATCATCATGAAATTGGCTTTTGAAGCCAATCCAAAAATGCATTGGCTGGCGATTATGATCGACTCAGAGTCTGAGGCGTCAAAACGCGATTCGAATTAAGAAGGTGCTAAGTCAGTCGTATCTTATTTTGAACCTTACTGGCTTTTTTTTATTTTTTCGCATATACTTCGCCATCGGATTTTCGTTCGAAGAATTCTATTAGGGCATGTAAATATTACAGGCCTTATACTCACCAAAAAAAGGTACTAATTTACATGTCTGATGCTGAAACTCAGCCTACATTTGATTCGTTGGGTCTAATCGCCCCTGTTCTTAAAGCGGTTGCTGACCTAGGTTACGAGCAACCATCTGCTATCCAAGCGCAAAGTATTCCATATTTATTAGAAGGTCGTGATCTTCTAGGACAAGCGCAAACGGGTACTGGTAAGACGGGAGCGTTCGCGCTTCCTTTGTTGTCTCGCATTGATATTACAGATAAAACGACACAATTACTTGTTCTGGCTCCAACTCGTGAACTTGCTATTCAGGTCGCTGAAGCATTTCAAAGTTACGCACGCCACCTTCCAGATTTCCATGTGTTGCCAATTTACGGCGGCATGTCGTATGACACTCAACTTCGTCAGCTAAAGCGTGGCGTTCAAGTTGTTGTTGGTACACCTGGCCGTGTTATGGATCATATTCGTCGTAAAACATTAAAACTAGATGGCCTTAAAGCGCTGGTACTTGATGAAGCGGACGAAATGCTACGTATGGGATTCATCGACGATGTCGAATGGGTTCTTGAGCAAACACCACCAACTCGCCAAATTGCTTTGTTTTCTGCAACGATGCCTAATGTGATTCGTCAAGTGGCTAACCGTCATTTGAATAACCCAAAAGAAATCAAAATTGTTACGAAAACATCGACGGCAACGACGATTACTCAAAAATACTGGCCAGTAAGTGGTTTGCATAAGCTTGACGCTTTGACTCGTATTCTTGAAATGAACGAACACGATGGCATGATCATCTTTGTTCGTACAAAAGCGGCAACGGTAGAATTGGCTGAAAAGCTGTGTGCTCGTGGCCATGCTTGTGAAGCTTTGAATGGTGATATTAGCCAGAATTTACGTGAACGTACGGTTGATCGTATCAAGAAAGGTCAAATTGACATTCTTGTTGCAACAGACGTTGTGGCGCGTGGTTTGGATGTAGAGCGTGTAAGTCACGTTGTAAACTATGATATTCCATACGATACAGAGTCTTATGTTCACCGTATTGGTCGTACGGGTCGTGCAGGCCGTTCAGGTACAGCAATTTTGTTTGTTGCTCCTCGTGAACGTCGCATGTTGCAAGCCATTGAGCGTGCAACTCGTCAGCCAATCGAAACAATGACACTTCCAACTGCGTCAGATATTAATGAGCATCGCGTTAATCGCTTCAAGCAGAAAATCACTGACGTGATGGACAATGAAAACCTCGATTTCTTCCTAGAGCTTGCGCAAAGCTACCAGAAAGATAATGAAGTTGATCCAATCAAAATGGCGGCTGCTTTAGCGCACATGGCTCAAGGCAAAAATCCATTGTTATTGTCAGAAATGGAAGTTCGCCAAGAGCGCAGAGAGCGTCGTGATGATCGCGAAAATTCTCGCGGTGATCGTGGAGAGCGCGGTGATCGTGCCCCTCGTGAGCGTAAAGTTCGACCAGTAACCGCTGATGCGATGCCGTTGAAAGACGATCCAAACACCGCAATGACGCGTTATGTTGTTCAGGTTGGTTACAGTGCAGGTGTTAAGCCAGGTAACATCGTTGGTGCGATTGCGAACGAAGCGGAAATTGAAAGCCGTTACATTGGTCACATTGAAATCTACGAAGATTTTGCGACTGTTGATTTACCAACAAACCTGGATTCAGGTGTATTGGGTAAATTAAGCAAAACGCGTATTTGTGGACAGCGTACAGACATTGCTAAGCTAGAGAATGCAGAAGAGTTGAATAAGCGAGCTGCTTCGCCTTCAACTCGCAAGCGTCCTTCTGGTGGCGGTGATCGTCGTCCTTCGAATGCTGGTGAACGTAAGCGTCCCGCTGGCGGCCGTGGAGATAATAACCGCGGTGAGCGTCGTCCAAGAGCGCCACGTAAAGACAGTTAAGTCGCTTTGCTGATGATTGACTTTGAAAAACCGAATCTTGTTTAGAGATTCGGTTTTTTTATGTCGATTTTTTGAATGCACCAAAATCAAAATCAAAGTCGAAGTGTTTGGCTCTGCTACTTCCATTGAGATTCTGTTAACATTCCTTTGCTTTTTCCCCTCTTTACTCTCTAATTAGTTATCTAAAAAGGCCTGTGATGAACGAAATTACTATAATCAAGCCAGACGATTGGCATTTACATTTTCGTGATCAAGACATGTTGCTTGAAACGGTTCCAGCAACGGCGCGTTGTTTTGAGCGTGCTGTGGTAATGCCTAATTTGGTGCCGCCTGTCACGACAGCTGCATTGGCGTTGAGTTACCAAGAGCGTATTTTGGCGGCTCGTCCAGAAGGCAGTACTTTTACGCCCGTGATGACGATTTATCTTACGGATAAGACCAGCATACAAGACATTAAAGATGCGAAAGCAGCCGGCGTTCTGGCGGCGAAAATGTATCCGGCTGGCGCCACCACAAATTCTGATTCTGGCGTAAACTCTCTGGAATCTCTTTACCCTGTGTTTGAAGCCTTAGCGGATAACGACATGTTGTTGTTGATTCATGGCGAAGTCACGCAGAAGCACATTGATATTTTTGATCGTGAGAAAGAGTTTATCGATCAGCACATGGTCAACATTGTTGATCGCGTTCCAAATCTAAAAGTGGTTTTTGAACACATTACTACGAAAGATGCTGTTGACTTCGTTTTGGCGGCGCGTGATGGTGTTGCCGCGACCATTACGCCTCAGCATTTGATGTTGAACCGTAATGACATGTTGGATGGCGGTATGCGTCCGCACAACTATTGTTTGCCTGTGCTTAAGCGTAGCACTCACCAAGAAGCGCTTCGAGCCGTGGTAAAGTCGGGTTCACCAAAGTTCTTCTTAGGGACGGATTCTGCGCCGCACGCGAAGCATCGTAAAGAGTCTGATTGCGGTTGTGCGGGTTGTTATAGCGCTTGGTCTGCTTTGGAGCTTTATACACAAGTGTTTGATGAGCTTGGTGCGTTAGATAAATTAGAAGGCTTTGCGAGTCTGTATGGTGCCGATTTTTATGGCTTGCCACGTAACACAGAAACCGTAACCTTGGTTCGTGAGTCATGGGAAGTGCCGGCGAGCATTACCTTGCCAAACGGCGATCCGATTGTACCATTTTTTGCGGGTAAGCAAGTGGCTTGGAAGCTGAAATAGTACTGACAGCGGTTTCTTAAAAATGCCAAAGCCGAATTCAGAAATGGGTTCGGTTTTTTATTGGATCCAGAAGTTGAGCAGAGTGTTTGGCTTGAAGGGAATTCTGTATGGAAAAGACATTTTTTTGAAAGGAAATGATGGTGCGGATGGAGAGACTCGAACTCTCACGCCGTGAAGCACTGGAACCTAAATCCAGCGTGTCTACCAATTCCACCACATCCGCATGTCGTGTTGACGAGGCGGAATATTACCGATATTCAGACATGATGCAAGTCTTATTTGGAAGATGGTGAAAATTATTTACGTTATGTTTTTTGCAGGCTTTTTATCGGTGTAAACAGGGACATACAAAGTGAAAAATGATCTAATGTTGGCAACATAAATTGTTATCGAAGCAGAGTTGAATTATGGAAAGTCGTTCAGTTTCCTTACTATTAAACACACTTGATCTTACTACGCTTTTTGTCTTTTTTACTTGTTGGTGGGGCTATGCTTTTTATGCCCAATATAATTCAAAACGACGTGCTTGTTTGGTCAGTGTCCTTCATCAATTTCGATTGGCTTGGATGTCCCGGTTATTGCGCCGAGATAACCGAATTGCCGATGCGTCTGTGATGGCAAACTTAGAGCGGAGCAGTTTGTTTTTTGCTTCAAGTAGTTTATTGATTATTGCCGGTTTGTTTACCGCGTTTAACTATTCTGAAAAAGCGCTTGGTATTCTTTCGGACTTCTACCTTTTGGCACCGATGAGCCCACAAGAATGGGAAGTTAAAATTATCGTCTTGGTGGCCATATTTTCTTATGCCTTTTTTACCTTTACTTGGTCGGTTCGACAATACAATTTTTGCTCTGTATTAGTAGGGAGTGCACCGCTTGCAACGGAGCGTGGTATTGAAGACAGTGAGCGCGAATTGTACGCGATGCACATGGCGCAAATTTGCAGCTTGGCGGCCAATCAGTTCAATTACGGCTTACGGGCTTATTATTTTGCGATGGCATTTTGTGGCTGGTTTCTGGGCCCTTATTTTTGTATGGCGGCCAGTGTGATGGTAGTGGCTGTACTGTATCGTCGTGAATTTCGATCGAAAACCTTTAAAACCTTGAGCCGTGGACTCGTGATGAAATCCCATGCTTCCTAATTTTCCTAAACCCTTACCAGAAGATGATAAACCTGTAAATCGCACCGTAAATGTTGATGATAGGCTTTATCAATATTTGGTAGATGTGTCTGTTCGAGAGTCTGATTTATTAAAATCACTACGTCGAGAAACGGCGCAATATCATATGGCGCGTATGCAGTTGTCGCCAGAAGTTGGCCAGTTGTTGGCTTTGCTCGTTAAAATGCAGGCGCCATCGAAGATTCTCGAAATTGGCGTTTTTACGGGTTATAGCACCTTGTCGATGGCGATGGCGATGCCGAAAGACGCGACGCTAGTAGCCATTGAAAAGAAACAAATGTGGTTGGACATTGCGGCGCGTTATTTAGATCAAGCTGGCGTGATGGATAGGGTTACAACTTATTGTGATAAGGCACTGCCAGTCATGACGTCTTTGCTGGAAAATGAGTCGGAGACTTTCGATTTTATCTTCATTGATGCAGATAAGAAAAATTTGCTGGCGTATTACCAATTGGCCAAGCAATTATTGCGCCCAGGCGGCTGTTTGTTGATCGATAATACCTTGTGGTGGGGGAATGTCGCAGATGACGACTTTACCGATAAAGACACCAAAATTGTTCGTGAGTTGAATACAACCATTCATCAAGATCAAGCCGTTGATTTATCGCTCATTCCGATCGGCGATGGGCTGACATTGGTTCGCAAGCGCATTTAATTTAACGCGCTTTCTGTCTTAAGCTCTGCTCTCAAATTCCTCTCTAAATGCACTAACAATCTAATATCCATAATAAATTTGTGACTTTTTCTTTGTTTTGCTTACGCTGCCTCTTGAAATCGCGTCAAGAGGCTTTATTTATGGAGCACAAGTGAAAAGAAATACGCCTTTGATTGTAATCGAAGGTTCATTCAAATAGGAGCAAGCTACAACATGGCAACTGATACTCAAAAAGAAACGTTAGGATTTCAAACGGAAGTAAAACAACTACTGCATTTGATGATCCATTCTTTGTACTCCAACAAAGAGATCTTTCTACGAGAGCTCATTTCAAACGCATCCGATGCGGTCGATAAGCTTCGCTTTGAGTCTGTCGCTAACGCAGACCTTCTCGCTGAAGACCCGAACCTACGTGTTCGCATTGAATTTGATAAAGAAACAAACACCGTGATTATTGATGACAACGGCGTTGGTATGTCTCGTGAAGAAGCCATTACCAACCTTGGTACTATCGCCAAATCTGGTACGTCTTCTTTCCTAGAGCAATTAAGCGGCGATCAAAAGAAAGACAGCCAGCTTATTGGTCAGTTTGGTGTGGGTTTTTATTCTGCTTTCATCGTTGCTGACAAAGTGACTGTCGAAACTCGTCGTGCTGGCGCGTCGGAAAATGAAGCGGTTCGTTGGGTGTCTGATGGTTCTGGTGAATTCACTATTGAAAACATCGACAAAGCGACACGCGGATCGCGCATTACCTTGCATTTGAAAACAGAAGAAAAAGACTTTGCGGATAACTTCCGTCTTCGCTCTTTAGTGACAAAATATTCGGATCATATTTCCATTCCTGTTGAAATGGAAAAGCCGGTGTATCCAGAAATGGACGAAGAGGGCAACCCTAAGCCTGTTGATGAAAGCAAAGCGGCTGAATTCGAAGCAGTGAATTCAGCGAAAGCGTTGTGGACTCGTCCTCGTAACGAAGTAACAGAAGAAGAATACCAAGAATTCTACAAGCACATCTCTCATGATTACCAAGAACCTTTGAAGTGGTCTCACAATAAGGTAGAAGGTAAGTTGGAATACGCAAGCTTGCTGTACATTCCGTCTAAAGCGCCTTACGACCTTTGGAATCGTGACATGCAACGTGGCCTGAAATTGTACGTTCAGCGCGTGTTTATCATGGATGAAGCAGAAGCCTTCTTGCCGCCTTACATGCGTTTCGTAAAAGGTGTGGTGGATTCTAACGATCTGTCTTTGAACGTCTCTCGTGAGATCTTGCAAAACGACCACGCGGTTGACTCTATGCGCTCTGCATTGACCAAACGTGTGTTGGACATGCTGACTAAGATGGCGAAGAACGAACCAGAAGATTACCAAAAATTCTGGGACGAGTTTGGTAACGTCATCAAAGAAGGCCCTGCAGATGACATGGGCAATAAAGACAAAATCGCTGGTTTGTTACGTTTCAGCTCAACCAATAACGACGCACCAGAGCAAACGGTATCATTGGCTCAATACATCGAGCGTATGAGCGAAGGTCAAGATAAGATTTACTACATCTATGCGGAAAGCCATAACACGGCGAAAAACAGCCCGCATCTAGAAATTCTTCGTAAGAAAGGCTACGAAGTCTTGTTGCTGAGCGATCGTATCGACGAATGGATGATGTCTTCATTGCAAGAATTTGAAGGCAAATCTTTCCAAGACGTGACCAAAGGCAAGCTGGACTTAGCCGATCAAGAAAACGAAGAAGAGAAGAAAGAAAAAGAAGAAAAAGCGGAGCAAATGAAGCCGCTTCTTGATCGCATGAAAGCGGTATTAGAAGAGAAAGTGGCCAGTGTAAATTCAACAGACCGTTTGACAAATTCACCAGCGTGTTTGGTGGTTGGCGAAAACGACATGGGGCTGCAAATGCGTCGTTTGCTTGAGCAAGCGGGTCAGAAGCTACCAGAATCTAAACCAACGCTTGAGGTGAACCCTGATCACCCAATCGTGGCGAAGATGAATGATGAATCTGATGAAGAGCGCTTTGCGGACATGGCTTGGTTGTTGTTTGAACAAGCTACCTTGTCTGAAGGTGGTCAATTAGAAGATCCTGCGACCTTTGTTAGCCGCATGAATAAGTTGATTGTTCAGCTGAGCAAATAAGTAACAGCGACACCGTTTCTTTTTAGAACATAAAAGCCCATATTGGATGACCAATATGGGCTTTTTTTATGACGGCATTTATTACCATGTGAAAGTTTGATTCATTAATTGAAATGGTTTAGCGTTATCACGTGCTAAGGAGTAGCGCATTTATTTATCAAAGGAGTGAAAAATGTTGTCTAAAAAGTATTTGTTGGTTTTTCTGTGGTTGTTTTCTGTCTTGTTGCGTGCTCAACCAGAAGTGCAGCTTGCAACCCAATTTACGGAAGGTACTCACGTCGATGAGTATTTAGTGAGTGAAAAATACGATGGCATTCGCGCCATTTGGACAGGAGAGGCGCTGCTGACTCGTCAAGGTAATCCTATTAATGCACCGAGTTGGTTTACTGAAAAATTGCCAAATGTTTGGCTGGATGGTGAGCTTTGGTCGAAGCACAATGACTTTGAGTTTGTTATGTCGACCGTCAGGAAAAATAACCCCGTTGATGATGAGTGGCGAAAAATACATTACATGATATTTGACGCGCCAGACAAAGAAAAAGCCATGACGTTTGAAGCAAGATTTACACGTTACACTCGTATTGTTAATGCTCTCAAATTACCGCATGTTATCCCTATCAAACAATTCACCGTCGCTAATAATCAAATGCTCCAGAATGTCTTGGATGAATATGTCCAGCAGGGCGCAGAAGGCTTGATTTTGCATCGTAAGTTGGCGCGCTTCGAAAGCGGCAGAACCGACAATTTACTCAAATTGAAACCGCATATGGATGCCGATGCGAAGGTCATTGAGATTCTAAACGGTTCTGGAAAATACGACGGCATGATGGGCTCAATGTTGGTTGAAATGCCATCTGGTATTCGCTTTAAAATAGGCAGTGGTTTTACCGATGCTGAGCGAGCGTCTCCACCTCAGCCCGGTGAATTTGTAATATATAAATATCATGGTTTTACCGAACGTGGGGTGCCTCGTTTTGCGAGTTTTTTACGTCTTCGTAATCAAGGTTATTAACAGCACATTTTCAGCAGAGAGAGCGCTTTGATCGAAATTTATTGTTTACCAGGCACAATGTGCGATCAACGGTTATGGGATTCTACACAAGCGGCATTAGGTCAGGATGTCGTATTGCGTCCTATCGCGATCCCAATGGAAGACAGTATTGAGTTGATCGTAAGGGTATTGGCGGATGTCCTGCCGCAACAGCCAATTCATTTACTTGGGTTTTCCATGGGCGGTTATATTGCGAGTGCTTTTGCCAGTCAATATCCTCAGAGAGTTTGTCGTTTAATGGTCGTGTCGAATACCTCGACTGGGTTGTTGGCGGCGGAGCGGCGGCAGCGTGAAGTGGCTCTCGATTGGGTTCAGAAGCAGGGTTATCGAGGGCTGCCAAGGAAAAAAGCGCAAGCCATGTTGGGCGATAAGCATAAGGGCAATGAATTGATTTTAGACATTATGAAAACTATGGACAAGGCGCTTGGTGAGCGTATCTTGATTCAGCAGTTGCAGAGTAGCTTGGACCGTCCTGATCTTTTGTCGTATCTAGAGCAAACGCATCTCCCTATCTGTTTTGCAGTGGGTAAAGAGGATGCATTAATGCCAGCATCTGCATTGGAGCAGATTGAAAACAATGAGCATTTTGATTTGAATACAGCGGAACAGTGTGGACACATGCTGCCTTTAGAGCAGCCAATTTGGCTGTCTGCGTTGATTCACCGTTTCTATGCTGAAGAGACAAATAGAATTATAAAGTAGGGCAAAATAATAGGTGTAGAGTTTGGATTAGTTCCTTCACCTTGGCATCACCGATACGGTAATAAATCGTCTGAGATTCACGACGAGTGTTGACTAAACCGTCTTTTCTTAATATGGCCAGATGTTGAGAAAGGGCAGATTGACTCAGTGGCAGCTTTTCGTTCAGTGCAGTGACGGACAGTTCTTGATCCAGTAAATGGCATAAAATCATGAGACGGTTTTCATTGCTTAATGCTTTTAAAAACACGGCGGCTTGTGATGACTGGCGCAACATGTCTTCCATTGTGGGTGTGTCGTTATTCATGTACGTATCTCGTTTAAAACAGAGCAAATGGCATGCTTTGCTGTATGACAATAATAAAACCATCCACATTGTCTGTGGATAAATTTTGTATAGACAGAGTTAATAGCGGTTCTCATCAAGTAAGGCGGTCACTGTATCATTTTGTATGTTATTTGATCAGGTTCCGCCTTGGCATTTTTTATGGGGTTAATTTGAACGTTGTCCAAATTGGTGCGTGGTCAGAAGGTTTTTCTAAGGCGCGTAATTCATAGTCTACATCGGAATCTTCCAAGTAAGGCGTTAAGCCATTGGAAGACATGATAACGTCAATTCTTAGGCCACGCTTTGGCGTATCGTCGAAGCCTTTTGAGCGATAATCAAACCAGCTAAAACGGTCGTTTTTGGTTGGGTTTAGTTGGCGGTAAGTGTCAGTCAGTCCCCAATTCGTTAATGTACTAAACCATTCTCTTTCTTCTGGTAAAAAGCTGCATTTCCCCGTCTTTAACCAACGCTTTGCATTGGGTTCACCAATGCCGATATCCAAATCCGTTGGCGAAATATTTATATCTCCCATGACGATGATTTTTTCATCAGCAGAGTGAGATGCGAGATAGCGCATTAGATCCGCATAGAACTTACGCTTTGAGGGAAATTTGGTTTCGTGGTCACGGCTTTCTCCTTGAGGAAAGTAACCGTTTAGTACTTTAACCGGACCTTGTGGGGTATCGAATGTGGCGATGATCATGCGGCGCTGAGCATCTTCGTCGTCGCCAGGGAAGCCGTACTCTACGCTAGTGGCTTCTTGCTTACTAAAAATCGCCACGCCGTAGTGGGATTTTTGGCCATAATAATAGGCATGATAGCCAACCGATTTGGGGATCTCATGCGGGAACGCATCATCATGAACCTTGATTTCTTGTAAGCCGATAACGTCCGGTGCATGCTTTTCTACAAGTGCTTCTATCTGATGTGGTCGAGCTCGTAAGCCATTGATATTAAAAGAGACAAATTTCATGAGAATTATTTCCGTAGCAAGTTGTCCTAATCATACCTAGATGTGGCGCGCTCATAAAGTGCTGAACCCATGTAACTTGGTTGGTTTTTTAGATCGTGATAATAGCGGTATTCTTTTTAACATCTTTAAATTGCCCTGTTACACTGGTTGAATGATTTTAATGGATAACATTGGAGTGCGAAAAATGGCTTATCAGTACGATTTATTTGTAATTGGCGCAGGCTCAGGCGGTGTAAGAGCGAGTCGTGTTGCGGCCTCAAAAGGCTACAAAGTCGCGGTTGCAGAAGGCAGCGCATTAGGCGGTACTTGTGTGAACATTGGTTGTGTTCCTAAGAAGCTTTTTGTTTACGCGTCTGAATACGGCCATGGTTTTGATGAAGCGGCAGGGTTTGGTTGGAAACACGAAGGCCTTCAATTTAATTGGTCTGTATTGCGTGATAACAAAACCAAAGAAATCGAGCGCCTAAACGGCATTTATGGCAACTTGCTGAACAATGCAGGTGTAGAGTTGATTTCTGGTTTTGCTAGCTTTGTGGATGAACATACTGTCATGGTGGATGGAAAAACCTACACAGCAGAGCGGATTCTTATCGCCGTTGGCGCAAAACCTTTCATACCAGAATTTCAGGGAAGCGATTTGGTCGTTAGCTCCAACGAAATGTTTTATCTTGATGAGCTGCCCAAAAAAGCTCTCGTTGTGGGTGGTGGTTATATTGCGGTTGAGTTTGCTGGGATTTTGAATGGCCTAGGCGTGGAAACCGCATTGGCTTATCGCGGTGATCAGTTACTTCGCGGCTTCGACGAAGATGTCCGAGCGTTTGCCAGTGAAGAGTACGCTAAATCTGGCATTGATGTGCGTTTGAATACTGATGTTGAGCGCATTGAATTACTTGATACCGCTAATCCAAACGGCGCTCGAACGGTTCATTTCAAAGATGGTCATTCAGAAACGTTTGGTTTGATCCTTTATGCAACGGGCCGAGTGCCTAATGTGGCGTCACTGGCGCTTGAAAAAGCCGGTGTCGAGACGGGCAAAAATGGCGCGGTAATCATTGATAAAAACTTCACGACATCAGCAAGAAGCGTGTTTGCCTTAGGGGATGTGACGGACAATATTCAATTAACGCCGGTTGCTATTAAAGAAGCCATGGCGCTGATCGATTACTGGTTTGATGGCAAACAAGTTGATTTTGATTACGACAACATTCCAACTGCGGTTTTCAGCCAACCAGCGATTGGTACGGTGGGTTTGTCTGAGCAAGAGGCGGAAAAACGCGGCCTAGACTTCCGAGTTTATCAAACGGACTTCCGTCCAATGAAACACACGTTAAGTGGCGGCACTGCACGTTCTTTGATGAAATTGTTGGTGAACAACGCAGACGATAAAGTAATTGGTGCGCACATGGTCGGTGATTATTCGGGCGAAATTATTCAAGGTCTTGGCATTGCATTAAAAGCAGGCGCGACGAAAGCCGACTTTGATGCGACGGTTGGCGTTCATCCAACCAGCGCTGAAGAGTTTGTTACTTTCACAGCAGGGTCGCTCAAAGAACGTAAATAGTGTTTGAGTTGTCCTTTCGCAAAAAGCAAAAAAAGACGCATCGGTAGACTATGACTGATGCGTCTTTTTTTATGAATCGAATGACGTTTTTCTAGATTGTGTATAAGAATGTTTCGTTCTCAAATAAATCGATTTCACGTCCATCGTATTTTTCAAACTGCCATCTGGCATCATCATATCTCCATGAATATAACCGCCTCGGCTGCGATAAACGGGAACTAATTCACGCTGACCTCGTTTGGCCGCGGTTAGGCTGAGTAGGGCGAGCGGTTCGATGTCGTCGAATCGGCAGTGAATGTGTTTTTCACTGGGGGTAAATAATCCACGATGCGCGCTGCGTTTCATTATGTTATTCCCGAGTTTTTCCGCGAGTTCGAGGTAGCTCGCGTGTTGGCTGACTTGATGCATTTCTAGCACCGCAAACATGAGGAGAGCGTCGTTGGCTTCTGTGTTGAGTTTGACTGTTGGGTTTGCTGTGTTCCATTCACCTAAGTCAACGTGTTTTGCCATCGCGCAAACCGTTGACCAAAGTGTGTCGCTGCGGCTTTCTACCCAGTTGGTGACATACGTAAGGAAAACGTGGCTCGGAAGCGGTCGACGAATCATCTCGACGCCTTTTTTTCCGTAGTAACCGTACCGTGGGACTCGATGGCCGGTTAAATCCTTTCCATCGGCAAACATCGGTTTTATCTCGTTGGTTTCGGCGTCATAAGCGTACTGCGCCCAGGCCTCTAAGCCTTCCGTCGTCCAATCCAATAATTGTTTTCCATCTTCCCCTAATTCGCGGGCGAGCAGAGTTTGTGCAAGCGCGCAGTCACCGTAAATACCTTCGGGGCCATTTAACGCTTCGTCGTCCATTTTGAATAATACCCATGCCTCTTTCGCGACGTCGCCGTATTCAGCTCCGAACTGTCTTGCCGCGCGATCACCCCAAAATGAAAAAGTATACTGCGGATGACTTTCGTCTTCTGGCGGTGAGCCAGTTTGCTTAGGGCGGTTATATTGATAGCAACCCAGCTTGGTTTCTGGATGACGAGAATCAACATATTGGCGCATTAAAAACTCGGCCCAAGAAAGGGCTTTTTCATCGCCGTCAAATTTGTAAAGCATGCCAGCGCTAAACACCAGATCGTTGCCAATATTTACGAAGGACAAGCCTTTCATTTCACGTAATGGTTCTAGGTTACTGCTTTGGGGTTTGTCCCAAAATGTCGTTTCGTCGAACGCCAACCCATAACTGCCATGACGGGACATTTCCATGTTCTCCCAGTTGGTTACATGGCAGTTCCAGATGGCCATGATCATTCGGCTAGTAGCAGTTGGGTTGGTTTCGTACATGAGTTCGTAATATGGGCAGTGGTGTTTGAGCTCGTGCACCATATTTTTATTTTCTGGGCCAACGGCGTTTAAGGTTTTTAGGTCGAGAAAAGAATGCCCACCCCAGCGAATCAAGCCACTGGAATCGGCATGCTCAAAATGCCAGTGAATCGCATCTTTTGCGGCTTGCTTGTATTTTGGTTGATGGGTGATTGCACTTAATCCGCTAAAAAAGCGAAATAAGTTCTGCTGGCTGGCAATGTTTGACGGTTCCCAAATGCTTCCGTCGGTGTTTTTCCACGTAACGGGCTTGCCTGTAAATGTGTCGCAACCATCAAAGAAAAGCGGGGTTCCGTGGTAAGGATCAATATAGTGTTCAAGAATCGTATCCGCGTATTTTATAAGATAGTCCAGCATGTCTTGCATCGTGTTTGTCCCTGTTTTTATTCTGTCTCTCATCTTAAAGGAGATTTTCACCGCTCGCCATTAAAAATTAAAACGGCGTTTCTATTTTCTTCTTGAAAGTTGTTTGGCCGCCACATACGTTTTCTCTATCGGTGTAGTCTTAATTTCGATTGCCTCAACCTATGCTCTTCTTTACTGTCCGTAACACAATATGTACCGATGAAAAATACTAAGAGAGCAGCATGAACGACGTATTAAGAACTCTAGAACCGAAAGCCATTTGGCAGCATTTTCAAACCTTATGTAACACGCCTCGCCCTTCTTATTATGAAGCAGCGTTAAGAGAGCATTTGATTCAATGGGCAACTGGATTAGGCCTTGAAACCTACGTTGATCCTGCTGGTAATCTATTGATTCGTAAAATCGCGTCAAAAGGTATGGAAGATCGTGAAACGGTTGTGCTGCAAGGTCATTTGGACATGGTGGCGCAAAAAGAAGCAAACATCGAGCATGACTTCACCAAAGACCCAATCGTCACGCAAGTCATCGATGGATGGGTTCACGCAACGGGCACAACACTAGGCGCAGACAACGGCATAGGTGTGGCAGCGGCTATGGCCGTATTGGAATCGACCGATTTGCTTCACGGGCCCATTGAAGCTTTGTTTACCATTGAAGAAGAAACCAGTTTGCGCGGTGCATTACAGCTAGAAGAAGGCATTTTAAAAGGTAAAATTCTGCTTAACTTGGACTCAGAAGACCGAGGTGATGTGTACATTGGCTGCGCGGGTGGCGTGGACATTAACGTTATGAAGCCGTATTTAGCTGTGCCTGTGAATGCCGCAAAAAAAGCCTTCGACATTACCGTATCTGGATTGCGCGGCGGTCACTCAGGTTTGGATATTCAAAAAGGCCGTGCCAGTGGGAATGTTTTGATTATTCGCCTATTAAATTTGCTAAAAGAGCAATGTGAGTTCGGCTTGAGTGGTTTGTCTGGTGGCACATTGCGAAATGCAATTTCCCGAGATGCAAAAGCGACCATCAATATTGAAGCGGAAAATGAGACAAAATTATTTACGTTCATCGATGCGTTTGAAAAAGCCACTCAGGCGGAATTTTCGACGACGGAAGCTAACCTGAAAGTAACCTTAGCACCAGCGGAATTGGATGCAGAACTAGAAGCGTCTGATGCCGCATCTTTGCTGAGTGCATTGTATTGCGCACCTCATGGCGTTCATCGAATGAGTGCTGATTTAGAAGGTGTTACCGAGACATCGTGCAACCTTGGTGTGATTAATTTGAAGAATACCGAAAACGGCGAGAAAGTATTTGATGCCTGTTTGCTGGTTCGTTCTTTAGTGGATTCCGCGGTAGAGCATCACGCTTACGTGGCGAAGTCTGCGTTTTCCTTGATTCAAGCTGACGTCAAATTGGAAAATGGTTACCCTGGCTGGCGACCAGACCCAAGCGCTGGCTTGCTCAAGCACTTTCTTGAAGTGCATAAAGACGTAATGGGGCATGAAGCGAACGTAAAAGTCATTCATGCTGGCCTAGAGTGCGGTATTATTGGCGCGAAATATTCCGGCATGGAAATGGTGTCATTTGGCCCTAACATTCGTGGAGCGCATTCACCCACTGAGCGCATGGAAATTGATTCGGTAGCCGACTTCTGGCGACTGCTTGTCGCTCTTTTGGAGTCTACACCGAGGGCTTAAGTCTTGTATCATTCTTGGTAAGTATGTTCTTGGTCTAAGTACTTGTATCTTTCTTCTATGGGAAGGCAATGCTCTCAACTAGCATTGCCTTTTCTTTTTTAGGATGGGTGCAAGGTCGGCGGGTTAGAATATGTCATAATAGCCAAATCGAAGATGAGGTTAGATGATGGGTTCACAGGCGCTGACGATAGAATTGGATGATGAGCAGTTTGAGGCGGTTTTGGGTGACAATTTGTTGTCATCGTTGCTTTCTCAGGGTGCGGATGTTCGTTACGGTTGTCGTGCAGGGGCTTGTGGAGCTTGTCGTCTATATGATGCGAGTAATTGTGAGTCGATTCTTTCTTGCCAAACGACGGTTGCTTCGGCGATGTCATTGACTCGGCAAACGCCAGCCGTGTCTTCTTCTTTTTCTGTTTTAAATCCTATTTGTTTGAATGAATCAGCTATCGAGCTAACGCTTTTGGGGCCAAGTGATGATTCTTTCGGGGATCGTGTTTCGGTTGGCTTTCCTGCTAGTAAATCATCGTCTGTTTTTATTGATGAGCAGGCTCATTTTTATGAGTGTATGGCGTTAAATCCTGCTGGAGCGCCTTTAAAAGTCGTGTTGCATAAAGCGCAGTTATGCGACAAGGATTGGCTGCGTGCCTTAGCGCTTTCGTCTGATAATAAGGTGGATGTTCAATTATCGACTGGAATGCGCAAAGGTCGTTTGTTGTTTGAGATGGATATTGCT
The DNA here is from genome assembly GCF_000508165.1 of Marinomonas profundimaris. GTDB lineage: Bacteria > Pseudomonadota > Gammaproteobacteria > Pseudomonadales > Marinomonadaceae > Marinomonas > Marinomonas profundimaris. The sequence continues at coordinate 85,960 of NZ_AYOZ01000005.1, forward strand.
GATGCGCCTGCTGTAGTCATTTCTTCTCCTGATAATGCTATTTATGCATCTTATTGGCGTGAGACTTTGTTGGATTACACGCCAATGTTTCTCGGGCATTTTGCTTTGTATGCAAATAATGATCTGACGCTTAGTTTGGCCGATGACGCTTTTATTGCGTTTCTCAGTGACGCGTTTGCCAATGCAGGAAGTGGTGTTTTACAGATTATTTATCATGGTCAAAAAATCTCAGCGAAAGATTGGGAACAATCGCTTCGTCCTTTGAGGATTCGAATGAATCAGTTGCATTTTGTTCGTTAATTTTATTAGACCTTTTTTGGCTTTGTGCTTTTTATTTATTGGATTTTATTAATGAAAATTCTTCACACTTCTGATTGGCATCTCGGTCAACACTTTATGGGAAAATCCCGCCGAGATGAACATAAGGCATTTATTGATTGGTTGTTGGCGCTGGTGGACAGCGAATCGATTGATGCGGTGATTATTGCGGGTGATGTTTTTGATACAGGATCGCCGCCAAGTTATGCGCGTGAAATGTACCATCAGTTGGTATTAGACATGAAAGCGCGTCAATGTCAGTTGGTCATTGTAGCGGGTAATCATGATTCAGTGAGCATGCTGAATGAATCAAAGAGCCTGCTTTCTTACCTAGATACGCAAGTGTCGAGTCAGGCAAGTCTTGAAGACTTGGCGTCTCACGTGATTGCGCTAAAAGATAAAAGTGGTGAAGTAGCGGCTTGGGTTTGTGCGGTGCCGTATTTACGACCAAAAGACGTTATGAAAAGCATTTCTGGTCAGTCTGAGCAAGATAAAAAGCTGGGGTTATTGCAGCACATTGGTGATTTTTATCAGCAGGTGTATGAACTTGCCTGCGAGAAAAATAAAAGCCTCAAACAACCTGTGCCGATTATTGGAACCGGTCATTTAACCGCAATGGGCGGGCAAGTGAGCGAGTCGGTGCGTGATCTTTATGTTGGTACGCTTGAAGCCTTGCCAACGTCGGTTTTCCCTAAATTTGATTACCTTGCACTTGGGCACATTCACCGTGCGCAGGCGATTACCAAAGATGGTCGTTTTCGCTACAGCGGTTCACCGATTCCATTGAGTTTTGATGAGTTGGGTAGAGAGAAATCCTTGGTTGTTATTGATACGGCCGCGCTTGTTGCGCAAGGTCCAGCGATGGATCTTTTTGACGAGAAACAAGAGCCGATTCAGCTTCATACGATTCCAACTTTTCAACCCATGCAAAGTTTAAAAGGCAACCTTAAAGACGTGTTGAAGCAGATAGACAAACTGACAATTATTGACGGCACGATGCTTTGGTTAGAAGTCACGGTGATTGCAGACGAATACTTAAGTGACGTCCATAAGCGATTGGTCGAAGCCATAGAAGGCAAGTCTATCGAGTTGCTTCGAGTCATGCGAAAAAGCGCCGTGGACACAAAAAAGGCGGCGTTTGAATCGCGTCAAACCTTGTCTGAATTGACCGTGAAAGAGGTGTTTGAGAAAAGCTTACAAGGCAACGCAGACATTGACGAAGAAGAAAGCGTGATCTTAACCAATTTATTTAATCACTGTTTGATCGAGATGGAAGACAGCCAGGAGAAGCAAGTATGAAAATTTGTAAGCTTCGACTGAAAAACATCAATTCCTTAAAAGGTGAATGGGAAATTGATTTCACCAAAGCGCCGTTTGACGATGCAGGTGTCTTTGCCATTGTCGGTCCAACGGGCGCTGGCAAATCCACGTTATTGGATGCGATCTGTTTGGCTTTGTACCACGAAACACCAAGGCTCAAAGTCTCGCCGAGTCAGAATGAGTTAATGACACGCCATACAGCGGAGTGTTTGGCGGAGGTTGAGTTCGAAATAAAAGGCAAAGGTTATCGAGCGTTTTGGGGACAACGTCGTGCGCGTGGAAACAGTGATGGTAAATTGCAACCAATGACGTGCGAGTTGTGTGAGCTAGATGGCACTATTATTACCACTAAAATCAACGAAAAAATCGATAAAATTGCTGAAATTACCGGGTTGGATTTTTCACGCTTTACCAAGTCTATGTTGCTCGCTCAAGGTGGTTTTTCGGCTTTTTTGAATGCTTCCGCCAATGACAGAGCGGAATTACTGGAAGAGTTAACGGGCACAGAAATTTACGGACAAGTGTCTAAATGGGTGTTTGAAAAGCACAAAACAGAACGCCAAAAAATTGCGCAGTTGGAAGCGGTTAATGCACAACGCCAACTGATGAGCGAAGATGCTCTGCAAGCGCTTATTGAACAAGAAACCAGCTTAGCGGCAGAAGACAAAACCCTGTCTGACAATCTAAAGCAACATAAGACAAATCTTGAGTGGCGACAGACAGAATCGAACCTTGTAAAGCAGTTAGTGACAAGCCAGCAACACAATGAGAATGCGATCGCGGCGTTGGCGGATTTCAAACCAAAGCAAGACGCATTAGAAAAGGCTGGTGTTGCGAATACGCTTCGTCCTCAGTATGAAAGTTTGAAAGACATTCAGCGCCGAAAGTCAGACCTTGAGCGTGAACAGTCAGGCGTCTCACAGGAACAGCTTGAGCAAAGTGAGGTGATTCAACAGCTTGATCTTCATACCGAGAGCGTCAAGCAGGCATTTGAAACGCAAACCCAACTATGGGATGCGCTTAACGAAGACATTGCGAACATTATTCAGCCGTTGGTTTCTCGTCGAGAGAGCGTCAATGAGCAACTTACAGAGATTAATCATCGACGTAGTACGATTGAGCAAAAGCACCTCGAAAGTGTGAATGCGTTAGCTCAGCAGAAGCAAAAACACCACGAAAGTACATTGGCTTGCGAAAGCAATCAGCCGCGTTTGGCTGAGTGGCAAGCGCCAGAGCAAATAGAAGCACAGCTGTCGAATTGGCAATATCAACAATCGTCTATTCAGACTCAAGATCAAGCGTTGACTCGCATCGCCACAGAGGTGTCGTCTGCGCAAGTGACGCTTGATTCTGCGCTGAGTACCTTTGCGGCGAGCAAAGAGGCATTAGAGACGCAAACTCGTCATGCAGCGGCGCTTGAGCAACAAGTGAAATTGGTTGTTGACGCGTTTCATTCCCTGTCGTCTGGGCGCGATTTGAATGAATGGCAAGATCATTTTCGGGGCTTGGAAGGCAGGCAGCAAAAAGCCGCTGAGCTAGTACAGCGCTATGAGTCGTATCAAGGTAAACACCAACAAATTCAGCAGATTGATGATGCCATTCAGGCATTAGTGGATCAGCTTAGTAAACAAGGCGAGCAGTTAATACAGCAAAGACAAACCTACAAAGATAAACATGCGCATTGCATGGATCTGGCCAAGTTGGTGGATGCTGAGCGACATATTGTGTCATTGAACGAATTACGTCAATCATTGGGCGAGCATGACGCTTGTCCTTTGTGTGGCTCCCATGAACACGACCTTGACCAAGCGTTGCATCAAGCGGTGAATGTCGAAAATCAAACGCGGTTGCAGCAATTGCAATCTGAACTGGATGCATTGGTGCAAGCCGGGCAAGCACTCAAGGCCGATCAAAAGGTTGTCGAACGCGAACAGGAAATGCGCCACGATCAGCGAGACGCGTTGATAAAAGAACGCTCGACCGCAGAGAGCGAATTGTTGTCGATGTTAAATGATTTGATGTCTTTAACAAATGTGAGTGGAAGCGAACCGCTGCAAGTGTTTGACGCGGCTAGAATGTCTTCTTGTGTGTCCGACATTCAGCAAGCGTGGCAGGGCGTGCTTGAACTCAATCAAGCGGTGTTGGAAAAGCACCAGCAGCGAGCTGCGTTGGAGCAAGAATTTACCAGCGCCAACACGCAAATGCAGCAGATGACGCAAGAACTTCAGCAACTGGAGTTTCAGGGGCGCTCACTTCGTCAAACGCTTGAATCAAAACAGTCGGAATATCAAAAAATAACCATTGAGAAAGACCGTATTGAGCAGGCGCTGATGGTTTCTATGAGCGCGTCTAGTGTGCCTGAGCGTTATCTGGCGTCACCGCTGGCGGAGTCCTTGTCTGCATTGCAAACGTCCTTGCAATTATGGCGAGACGCGAAAGTGAATCATGATGCGCATGTGAAGCAAATTGAACAGCTTGGTTATGAAATTACGGTGCTAGAAGAGCGGTTGAAAGAAGGCGAGGCTCAAGTGAGTGAAGTCACGCTAAAGGCAAATGAGTTACGTGATGAATGGGATAAAATTGACGCGGCATTGTTTGATAAACTGGCTGGAAAATCCTTGTCGGACGTACGATCCGATGCGCAAGTCGCATTGGCAGGAAAGCGAATAGATTACGAAACGGCGTTGAAAGAGCGAGAGCGCGTACAGGAAGTATTGACGACGTTATCAGCGACGTTGAAAGCTCTCGAAAAATCCTTAGCGGCGTTGCGTAAAGAGTGGGAGTCGGCGGACTCTGCTTGGCAAGTTGTGTTGAAAGAAAAAGGTTTTAGTGACGAAAGCGCCTGGCAACGGACGTGTTTGACAGACACTGATCTGGCTACTTTGAAAGAGATGTCTGTCGCCTTAAAGGACACGATGACTCGACAAGCGGCTCTGCTAATGCAGGCGGAAGACGCTTTGCTTGACCATAGAGGCCAAAAACCGACGACCGAGTTGATTGGCATTGGTTTGTTGGGGAGTGATTCGCTCGATGAGCTGGTGGCTTTGGTCGAGACGTTTGAGGTTCAACGACAGCAGTTAAATCGACAACTGGGCGAGGTTTCACAGAAAATACGGGAAGAGCATCAAAGGCGAGAGCAAGCCAAAGCGTCAGTGGAGGAATTGAATAGATTACGAGATGAACTGATTCATTTAGATCGTTTGAATCATTTGATTGGGTCGGCAGACGGTGCGAAGTTCCGTCGTTTTGCACAAAGTCTCACGCTAGATCATTTGGTGTATTTAGCCAATCAGCATTTGGATATTTTGCATCGTCGTTATCAGTTAATGCGCAATGAGGAAGCGTTGTCGTTGTTGGTAGTAGACACTTGGCAGGCGGATGTATCGCGAGATACGAAAACCCTCTCAGGCGGTGAATCTTTCCTTGTTAGTTTGGCGTTGGCGTTGGCGTTGTCAGACTTGGTATCTCATAAAGCCAGCATTGATTCTCTATTTTTAGACGAAGGCTTTGGTACGTTAGACAGCGAAACGCTGGAATCCGCGCTGGACGCGTTGGATAATTTGCATTCCTCCGGTAAAACCATCGGAATTATCAGTCATATTAGTGCGCTAAAAGAGCGTATTCCGGTGCAGATAAAGTTAACCAAGCAAAGTGGTTTGGGTGTGAGTCGATTGTCAGCAGAATTCGCGGTTCAGTCTCAGGATGAATAAGTTTTGTTGTGTTTTTTATGGTGCAAAAGTTTTCCCCAGATTAATGGGAACAAGTATGTAAGTAAGTTGTAAAAGATTAACTAAATCAAAAGGTTAATCTTTCGTTCATTATTGCGCATTTTACGTTATTCTTAGCACTATAAGAGAGCAACGATCACTTTTTAGCAGTGTAAAGCCGTTGTCACGGTGACTTTCATTAATCGGTCAGCTTGATAGAATGGTTTTTTACGCTGATGACGTTTGTTCAACTCGGCTTGATAACATAAAGCGCCATTTAAGGTATTTAAAAGGACCGTTTGCATGACAGACTCAGGCTTCCGTCTTAAAGGAAGTGTTGTTACGACAGTGTTGCTAGAAATTCAAACTTTTTCTCTCGATGACATTGTTTTTCATCTGAAAGAAAAAATTGATCAGGTGCCGCACTTTTTTAATCAGGCTCCTATCATTATTGATATTTCAAAAATGAAACGTGGCATTACATTGGAAGAATTTGAGGCGCTGATTAAATCAGTCAGCGCGCTTGGCCTTGGTGTGATTGGCTGGCGTTGCGATCCTGACAGTTTGCCCGTGTGGAATGCGTCGGTGACGATTCCACTTTTGCCCGCCAGCAAAGCAAGACCCATTAATATTGCGCCAGAAATCAAAGAAGTAAGCAGTCCTGATGTGGTCGTAAAAACCGTGGTTGAGGAACGTTTGATTCCTCAGGCGACAAAGGTCATTACCAAGCCGGTTCGGTCTGGTCAGCAGGTTTACGCAGAAGGTGATTTGATCGTATTGGCACAGGTCAGCGCCGGTGCAGAAGTGTTGGCCGACGGCAATATACATGTTTACGGCGCTTTGCGAGGACGAGCATTGGCCGGAGTGAAGGGCGATGTAGAAGCACGAATTTTTTGTAAAAGCATGGAGGCGGAATTGGTATCCATCGCGGGCAATTTTATGCTGAGCGATGCGCTGCAAAATATCGTTTGGAAAGACAGCGCTCAAGTGTTATTAGTTGACGATAGCTTAGAAATCGTACCGCTTTAAAAATTATTTTTCATTTGATTAGTTAGATAAACCCATTGTGGGGTTATCGGGGGATACAGCATTGGCAAAGATCATAGTAGTCACCTCAGGCAAGGGCGGTGTTGGCAAGACCACATCCAGCGCTGCTATTGGGACTGGTATTGCGTTAAAAGGACATAAAACGGTTATCATCGATTTTGATGTGGGCTTGCGTAATCTGGATTTGATTATGGGTTGCGAACGTCGAGTTGTTTATGATTTTGTGAATGTGATTAATAAAGAAGCGACATTGTCGCAAGCGTTAATCAAAGACAAACGCACAGCGGGGTTGTTTATCCTGCCAGCATCGCAAACTCGCGATAAAGATGCGTTAACTATTGAAGGCGTGCAGGAAGTGTTAAACGACCTTGCCAAAGACTTTGATTATATTATTTGTGATTCTCCGGCGGGCATTGAGAAGGGCGCTCAAATGGCGCTGTATTTTGCCGATGCGGCGATTGTCGTGACCAACCCTGAAGTATCTTCGGTTCGAGACTCGGATCGTATTTTAGGTATTTTGCAAAGCAAGTCTAAGCGCGCGGAAGAGGGCAAAGAGCCAATTGAAGAGCATTTGTTGCTAACGCGTTACCATCCTGGGCGTGTTGCGTCAGGCGAAATGTTGAGCGTGTCTGACGTTGAAGATATTTTGGCGATTCCATTGATTGGTGTGATTCCAGAATCTGAGGCGGTACTTAAAGCGTCTAACCAAGGAACCCCTGTCATTCTGGATACAGAATCGGAAGCGGGATTGGCTTATATGGATGCCGTTGACCGTTTGATGGGTGAGGAGCGTCCGTTGCGTTTCTTAGAAGTCCAGAAGAAAGGCTTTATTAAACGTTTGTTAGGGGGTTAGAGTGGGGATTTTCGATTATTTTAAAAGTAAAAACGCACCTAGCTCGGCGTCTGTCGCCAAGGATCGTTTGCAGATTATTGTTGCTCATGAGCGTAGTAAGCGCCATCAGCCAGATTATTTGCCACAGATGCAGCAAGAAATTATTGATGTGATTCGAAAGTATGTGAACATTGGCAGTGAAGATGTGCAGATACAATTAGACAATACTGACGATTGTTCGGTGCTTGAGTTGAATGTGACGTTGCCAGACCAAAACTGATTATTTGATTAGAGTGCAATAGGGCGTCAAACGAGATTATTGATATGGATCTTGTTTGACGCTTTTTTTGTGTGCGATTGAGTCTAAGCGTTTGCCTTTGTTTTACTCGAATTCTACGTGGGTGTATTATTCGTGCACTTATTTTTGACTGCTAGAGAAAGGCCAATGCTGCGTTATTTTCTTGGTGCCACTGTCGTTGCTCTACTTCTTTCTGCCTGTAGTGAACCATCGCAGTTGGTGGATCACAAAAAAACAAAACCGGCTTCTGTACTACCTATTGCTTCGGCAGACCCTAAAGCTTTGCTTGGCTCGCAATTATTCTTCGATGTTAACCTTTCAAAAGAGCGTAATCAGTCGTGCGGTACGTGTCATGATATTGCTAATGCGTTTGTAGATAAAAGGCAGGATGCCCTGTTTGGTGCGGTGTCACTAGGTAGCGATGGTCATTCAATGGGTGGTCGTAATACGCCCACCGCCGGTTACGCGGCTTTTTCACCGGCATTTCATCGTATGGCAAATGGTGAGTACAAAGGAGGCCAGTTCTTAGATGGTCGCGCTTCTGATTTGGCGAAGCAGGCGGAAGGGCCATTTGTCAATCCGGTTGAAATGGCCATTGTGGATGGTGCGGCCGTTGTCTCTCGAGTAAAAGAAAATACGAGATACGAAAACCTGTTTAATTCACTTTATGGTCAGGGCGTTTTGGATGATTCTGAAAAGGGTTATGCGGCGATCACTGATTCTATTGCGTCATTTGAAAAAACGGCTTTATTCATGCCGTTTGATTCGAAATACGATCGGGCGTTAAGAGGGGAGGAGCGGTTGTCACCACAGGAAGAATTAGGTAAAACGCTGTTCTTTTCTCAGCAGTTTACGAATTGTAATGCGTGTCATCAGTTAAATAGCTCGCCTTTGAATCCTCAAGAAACTTTCAGTAACTATGAGTACAGAAATATTGGTGTGCCAGCTAACCCTGTTCTTATGGCACACAATGGCAATACAAAAGACCTTGGTTTGTTGGATAATCCAGATATTGATGATCCAAAGCAGGCGGGCAAGTTTAAAGTGCCTTCCTTGCGGAATGTTGCGGTTACTGGCCCTTATATGCATAACGGGGTGTTTAAGGACCTGCGAACGGTTGTTCTTTTTTATGATAAATACAATAACCCTAGCCGTACTATTAATCCTGAAACCGGCAAGCCTTGGGCGGCACCAGAAGTGGAAGAAAATATTGATTTATTGAATTTGGAAAAGGGGCCGGCATTGCAGGATCGCCGTGTTGATGCAATTGTCGCTTTTTTGAAGACACTTACCGATAGGCGTTATGAAGCATTGCTAAACGACAAAGAGTAGAGCCTTTTACTATTCTAATTCTAGGGTTCGGGCTGATTTAAATTGGGCGTCTCCTTATTGTTTTCATTGATTAAACTGGCCTGACATTCAAAAATTTATTACATTGACCCTTTGGTTTACTTTGTTGCGCACATTGCGTGTGTGAAATGAAACATGAAGGATTGTAAAAATGAAATATGTTCCACTCGGGCGAACTGGTTTAGAGGTTTCTAGAGTATGTTTGGGTACCATGACTTGGGGGACTCAGAATAATCAAAAAGACGCAGATGAGCAGATTGAATATGCACTGTCCCACGGTGTGAATTTTATCGATACGGCTGAAATGTATTCCATCCCACCGAACGCCGAATCTTACGGTAAAACAGAAACCATCATTGGTGATTGGTTGTCTCGTAATCCATCGCGTCGAGAAGAGTTTATTTTAGCGACGAAAATTGCTGGTCCAGGTCTCCATTATGTCCGTGATGGCGGCCCTATTACAGGCGCTGCGATTATTGAAGCGGTTGATGCGTCTTTGAAGCGCTTGCAAACGGATTATATTGACCTTTATCAGCTGCATTGGCCAAATCGTACAACACCACATTTTGCAAAACACTTTCCAGGTCATATTTCTTTTACAGAAGTGGATGGTAAAGCGCACTCGGCGCAAATGTTAGATATTTTGCAGGGTATAGATGCTTGTGTGAAAGCGGGTAAAATTCGTCATTTTGGTTTGTCCGATGATACAACGTGGGGAATCAACGAATACATTCGTTTAAGTGATGAGCATGGTTTACCACGAGTGGCGTCGATCCAGAATGAATTTAGCTTGCTGCATACGAAAGATTGGCCGTACTTGATAGAAAACTGTGTGCATGAAGATGTGGCGTATTTACCGTGGTCTCCTTTGGCGGCGGGCGCATTGACAGGAAAGTATTTGGATGGCGCGCGTCCTGAAGGCAGTCGATGGAGCTATGTTCAACGTAATGGTATTTTTCGTGATACGCCATTAGTTGATAAGGCGGTGAGGGAATATTTAAAAGTTGCTGATAAGCATGGTATGACGGCCGCTCAGTTGGCGTTGGCGTGGTGTGATCAAGTGGATGGTGTAAGTTCTTCTATTATCGGTGCCACATCTCTAGAGCAGCTCAAAGAAGATATGGATGCATTTGATATGGTTCTGTCTGAAGAGGCATTGCAAGATATCATGGCGGTCTTTAAAGCGTACCCTGTGCCGTTTTAATCTTAATTTGTATGTTGTTTGAAAAGGGCGCTTTCTAAGCGCTTTTTTTATGTCTAAATTTTGGTTCTATCTCTAGATAATAAAAAACCCGATACGCAAAGCGTAACGGGTTTTTTTAGAACAAAAAGTAAGCGATTAATTATTTATCTTTACGTTCTTGTTCTTTTTTCTCTTTAACAGCAGCAATAACTGTTTCTGCCACGTTCATTGGGCATGGTAGGTAGTGAGAGAACTCCATAGAGAACTGACCACGACCAGAAGTCATTGTACGTAGAGTACTGATGTAACCAAACATTTCAGATAGAGGAACGTCAGCCTTGATGCGAACACCAGTCAAACCTTTCTCTTGGTCTTTGATCATGCCGCGACGACGGTTAAGGTCACCGATTACATCACCAACGTGATCATCAGGAGTGAACACATCTACTTTCATGATAGGTTCGATCAACTGAGGGCCAGCTTTAGGGATAGACTGACGGAAAGCGCCTTTAGCAGCGATTTCAAAGGCAATAGCAGAGGAGTCAACTGCGTGGAAACCACCGTCGAACAACTGAACTTCAACGTCTAGAACTGGGAAGCCAGCTAGAACACCTTCGTCCATCATAGACTTGAAGCCTTTTTCTACTGCTGGGAAGAATTCTTTCGGTACGTTACCGCCCACAACAGAAGAAGAGAACGTAAAGCCAGAGCCAACTTCGCCTGGTTTGATACGGTAATCGATTTTACCGAATTGACCAGAACCACCAGATTGTTTCTTATGCGTGTAAGTATCTTCAACTTCTTTAGTGATGGTTTCACGGTAAGCAACCTGTGGTTGACCTACAATCAAATCAACGCCGTAAGTACGTTTCAAGATATCTACTTTGATGTCTAGGTGAAGCTCACCCATGCCGCGAAGGATTGTTTCACCTGAATCGATATCAGTTTCAACGCGGAAAGTTGGATCTTCTGCAACCATTTTACCGATCGCAATACCCATTTTCTCGTTACCGCCTTTGTCTTTCGGAGTAACAGAGATAGAGATTACTGGCTCAGGGAAAACCATTGCTTCTAGTGTACAAGGGTGTTTAGGATCACAAAGAGTGTGTCCAGTTTGTACGTTTTTCATACCAACGATTGCAAGGATATCACCCGCTTGTGCAGAGCTGATTTCTTTACGGTCATCGGCTTGCATTTCAACCATGCGGCCTACACGTTCTGTTTTGCCTGTGAAGCTGTTTAGGATCGTGTCGCCTTTGTTAAGCGTACCAGAGTAAACACGTACGAAAGTCAAGGCGCCAAAACGGTCATCCATGATTTTAAACGCAAGCGCTTTAAATGGTTCGTCAGCAGATACGATTGCTTTCTCGCCATTTGGGTTACCTTCTTCGTCCGTTAGATCTTGTGGAATAACATCTGTTGGGCTTGGTAGGTATGAAACAACGGCATCAAGAAGAAGCTGCATGCCTTTGTTTTTGAAAGCAGAACCACAGTACGTTGGGAAGAACGCAAGGTCACGAGTACCTTTACGGATACAACGGTTGATGTCGTCGATAGAAGGTTCTTCACCATCCATGTAGGCCATCATGATGTCGTCGTCTTGTTCTACCGCAGTTTCAATAAGTTTTTCACGGTATTCTTCAACTTGGTCAACCATGTCAGCAGGAACGTCTTCAATGCTGTAGTTTTCTGGCTGGCCAGAATCATCCCAAACGTATGCTTTGCGAGTTAGAAGGTCAACAACACCAACGAACTCATCTTCAGTACCGATAGGAAGAACCATGATTAATGGTGTCGCACCTAGTACTTTTTGAACTTGTTCTGTAACGCGGTAAAAACTTGCACCAAGACGGTCAAGTTTGTTTACGAAAATGATACGTGCAACTTCAGATTCGTTAGCATAGCGCCAGTTAGTTTCAGATTGTGGTTCAACACCACCTGAACCACAGAATACACCAATGCCGCCATCAAGGACTTTAAGAGAACGGTAAACTTCTACAGTGAAGTCAACGTGTCCAGGTGTGTCGATAACGTTAAAGCGGTGATCTTTCCAGAAACAAGTGACAGCAGCAGACTGGATAGTAATACCGCGCTCGGCTTCTTGTTCCATGAAGTCAGTTGTAGATTCACCTTCATGTACTTCACCGATTTTGTGGATCATACCGGTAAGTTTAAGAATACGTTCTGTTGTTGTCGTTTTGCCCGCGTCAACGTGAGCAAAAATACCGATGTTTCTGTATTTTGATAAGTCAGCCATTACATTACTCTAAATAAGTTAGGACGAAATTTGCGCGTTAGTATACAAGACTTTTTGCATTTGTAGTCAGGTATTTCGCGCTATTCTATTATATTTTATGTGATTAAAGGAAGGGGCAAGGTAAAAGCATTTTATAAATCACCAAGAACCGCTTTTTGAGGTGATCTAAAATGCTTTATATCGTTAATCTCGGCGCAATTTGTCTGAAATAGCGATGGGGTTGGGGAAATTTAAAATTACAATATAGGTAGACAGAGCGAAGCTTAATATCGCAGTGGCTTGTATGACATGCGAAGCCTCCGTTCCTATTAAGCCAATGTTCGCCGCAAGGTAAGCGATTAGTAAAGAAAACTCACTGACTTGCCCTAGGCGAAAACCGACTTCCCAAGATGTGCTGGCGTCTTCCTTAATGCCTTTTAGTAAAAACCTAAATACAACGGGCTTAATTAGCATCGAACCGATGGCTAATATCAATGCAGGTACAATGACTAATCCGAGTAAGTCAAGATTGAAGCTGGCGCCAATACTAAAGAAAAACAAGATTAAGAAAAAATCTCTCAGGGGTTTTAGGTGAGTGGCTATGTATTGAGAAATAGGGCTGGTTGCCAAGGCTACACCCGCAATAAAAGCGCCCATTTCAGCAGACAAGCCAGCGGTTTCGGCCAGCACTGCCATGGATAGGCACCAACCAATGGAAACCAAGAAAATATACTCGTGAAAACGGTCAAATCGGGTGATCAGTTTGAGCAAAATGTATTTTACGAACAGGAAGGCGCCTGCTACTAGTAAAGGGAGTCCGACGATTGGTTTTATGTATTGCATCATGCCGTTGTTGTCGCTGCCGGAGATACTGTATAGAACCAGAAGGACAGCGATCGCAATCATGTCTTGTAGGAGTAATAGGCCAACAACCAGTTCGCCAGTGTGCTTATGGTGTAAGACCGTTGTGGGAAGCAGTTTGATACAGACAATCGTACTTGAGAACATCATGGCGATGCCGATGATCAAGCTCTCAATCGAGCTGTAACCACACAATATGGCCACACAGTAGCCGAGAATGGCAAATGCGGCTGAGCTAAGTAGGGCAATCCACGAGGCTTTTTTGAGCATGTTAATTAAGTGGCTCGGCTGCATGTCTAGACCAAGCAAAAACAATAAGAAAATGATGCCGATGTGGCTCATTTCGTCCATTAATTGCGGCTCGTTGATTAGAGACAGTGCTGATGGGCCAAATAAAACGCCCAGGGCTATGTAGGCGATGATCATCGGTTGCTTAGTGTACAGCGCTATGGTCGCAACGACGGCCGCTCCTGCAAATATTAAAAAGAAGGAGTGAACTATCGATGCTTCCATGTTTATACCTCAGTTAAGACCAAGAGCCGGTGTTGTTTTTCTTGCGACGCAGCAGGGGTAACAGTATGCCTAATAAAAGACCGCCAAACAGAGTAACGGCGCCTAACATAAACCATTTTTGTTCTGTCGTGTCTTGTAGTTTTTCGGATTGAGCTATGGCTGTGCTGGCTTGCTGTTTGAGGCTTTCAATTTGGTAGCTGACATCATCGTTCTGAGAGACAATTGCTTGCGCTTTTTCTGAGAGCTCGGCGGCTTTTTCAAGCTGGGTTTTTAATGAGTCGTTTTCGTTTTTCAGTGCGGTGTTGGTGTTGCTTAATTGCTGGAGTTTTTGTTGACTGATATTTAGTGCATTGACAATTTCGGTTCTGCTTTCTGTGCCTTTACTCAATCGAGTTCGTAACGCGTCTAATTGATCTCTGGTGACCATATCTTCACTGAGGAAGTAATCTGCCACCCAGCCTTCATTTCCACTTGGCGTACGAACTTTAGTATAGCCTTCACTTTGTTCGAGAACGTCGAGCGGTGTGCCACTCTTTAGGCCTCGCTCTACTGCCCTTGTACTATTGTCTAATCCTTCGCGTATCGCGACAAATTGAACATCAGAAATGTACACCGTTGCAGATTGTGCGGTGGTAGAAAGTAGTGCGCCAACTATTAGGCTTGTAATACGTTTTTTAGACACGTTAAGTTCCTTTAACAATCAATCACTTTATCTATTTAATACGATAATCATGAGTCAGCAAATACGCAATAGAAAAGGCCATCGTAATGGCCTTTTTGGGTTTTTAATTGTAAAGCGGGTTGTTATCGACGTAAGAATATCGGTCTTGGGTCGGCAACATCACCTTGATAGGCGATTGAAAACGGCTTATGGAGGGCGAGTGCGCTTTCTAAATTAACCTCTTCATTGAATTGAAAGCCGTTAAAGCCAACGCGTAAAAGGTAACCTAGTTGATCAGGGATAAAGTGGCCAAGAGCGCGTATTTCACCTTGATAATGTAATCTTTCTCTTAACAGGCGTGCGTAGCTAAAACCACGGCCATCTGTAAAGGCTGGGAAATTAACCCCAATTACGTCAAATTGATTTATATCGATGTCCTGTAAAAATTCAACGCCATCGCCTGCTTCAAGCCAAATGCCAACAACGGAGCCAATGGTGTCTTTTTCGCTCAGCCATTTTTGTGCTGGAACAATGCTATTCGACGTCACTTCTTGCTCGGCGTCTTGCTGCCACACGTAAGTGTTGTCGATGATTTTGCCGTTCTTAATTAGCTTTGGCATAAGCAGCCTCTTTAAATGGTGTGATGCCAACACGGCGGTAAGTATCAATGAAGCGCTCTTCTTCAGAGCGATTTTCAACGTATACATTCATTAGTTTCTGGATGATGCGACTGACTTCTTCTTGGGCAAATGATGGTCCTAAAATTTTACCGATGCTAGCGTCATGGCCTGAAGCGCCACCAATGGAAACTTGGTAGAATTCTTCGCCTTTTTTGTCGACACCTAGAATGCCGATGTTACCAACGTGGTGATGGCCACAGGCGTTCATGCAGCCAGAAATATTAAGGTCGATGTTGCCTAAGTCATATAGGTAGTCTAGGTCATTAAAGGTTTCTTGGATCTGTGCTGCAATTGGAATGGATTTCGCATTTGCCAAGGCGCAAAAATCGCCCCCTGGGCAGCAAATCATATCGGTTAATAAGCCAAGGGTCGGTGTTGCGAAGCCTGCTTCTTTTGATGCTTCCCAGAGTTCAACAAGTTTGTCTTGGCGAACATCTGATAGTACAAGGTTTTGTTCGTGACTAACACGCAATTCGCCAAAGCTAAAAGTATCAGAAAGGTCGGCGGCTTTATGCATTTGCTCTGATGTTGCGTCACCTGGTGCTTGCCCTGGTTTTTTCAGTGTCAGTGTGACCACGCGATAACCAGATTTCTTGTGTTCGAATGTGTTGCGTTCGTACCAGCGTGCAAACCCAGCGCTATCAGCAAGTTTGCTGGTTAAAATGGAGGGCTGATTTTCCAAGGTATCGTAAGAGGGTTCAGAGAAGAAACCAGTAAGTCGATCAAATTCACTCATTGGCACCGTGCTTTCTTTGCCTTTTAAGTGCGCCCATTCGGCATCAACGCGGCTGCGAAATTCTTCAATACCCAGCGCTTTAACTAAAATTTTGATACGAGCTTTGTATTTGTTGTCACGACGGCCGTGCTGGTTATAAACGCGGATGATAGCGTCTAGGTAAGTCAGTAAATCTGCACGGGGGATGAATTCACTGATAGTAACGCCTACCATTGGGGTACGACCAAGGCCGCCACCGACAATGACTTTGAAGCCAATTTCACCGGCGTCATTTTTCTTGATATGTAGGCCAATGTCATGGACTTGTGTTGCGGCACGATCAGCAGATTCAGTCGCATTAACGGCAATCTTGAATTTACGGGGTAAGAACGCAAATTCTGGATGAAAGGTTGACCATTGGCGAATCAGTTCACAGTAAGGGCGAGGATCAACGATTTCATCTGCGATGACGCCAGCGTATTGGTCTGTCGTGGTGTTACGAATGCAGTTGCCGCTGGTTTGTACCGCGTGCATTTGTACTTCAGCAAGTTCCGCTAAAATATCTGGCACATCTTCCAGTTTTGGCCAGTTTAGTTGTAAATTTTGGCGTGTACTGAAGTGACCATAAGATCTATCGTAACGACAACTGATATCGGCTAATTTACGCAATTGCGTGCTGGAAAGCATTCCGTAAGGAATCGCAATGCGCAGCATAGGAGCATAGCGCTGCACGTAAAGTCCGTTCTGAAGTCGTAACGGTAAAAATTCTTGCTCGCTGAGCTCTTTGTTTAAATAGCGGCGTGTTTGGTCGCGGAATTGTGCTACACGCTCTTCAACAAGCTGTTGGTCAATTGCGTCGTATTGATACATAGTGAAATGAACCGTGGTTAATAAATGTTAGTTAGCGCATCTTAGCAAATATCCTTTATTCTAAAAATGAATATTTATCTATATCTTTAGGGGTTTTTCTAATAAGGCTTATTCAAGTCTGCCCTTTTTTAGGCAATTTATAGAAAAAGGAAAAATACCCTACTTTTTTACTTGGTCTTTGGCTTTGCTCTTTATCTGCTGTAATATAGCGCCTATTGATCGTTATGTAGATTTAGAAAAGGGTTGTTATGAACATTACCATTACGGATAGTGCCCAAGAATACCTATCGTCTTTGCTTGAGAAGCAAGGAGTGGAAGGTATTGCCGTGCGAATATTTATTCAGCAGCCAGGTACGCCTTATGCTGAAACTTGCCTTGCTTACTGTCGTCCAGACGAAGTAAACGAAACCGATGAAATTTTGAATTTACCCAAGTTAAAAGTGTACCTTGAAAAAATGTCCGTCACTTTTTTGGATGAGGCGTTTGTTGACTACGCAACAGAAAAAATGGGTGGTCAATTAACCATCAAGGCACCGAATGCCAAAATGCCTAAAGTCACTGCAGACAGTCCGATTGAAGATCAGATTAACTATGTTCTGTATTCGGATATTAATCCAGGCTTGGCGGCTCATGGTGGTGAAGTTAGTCTTTTAGAGGTGGTTGATGGTAACGTCGCCGTACTAAAATTTGGCGGCGGTTGTCAGGGTTGCAGTGCTGTCGATCTAACCCTTAAAGAAGGCGTGGAAAAAACCTTAATGGAAAAGGTTCCGGGTCTGATTGCGGTGAAAGATTCCACCGATCACACGGTGACAGATAACGCGTTCATGTAAGTGCTATTTAGTAGAAAAGGGGAAATCGTTTATAAGCGATTTCCCCTTTTTTATGTTTGCTTCTAGTCTAAACCCTTATCCACGTTGACGTTTTGGAAGCGTATCGCGTAGAGAGTTAGCCATGTCTGTTAGTGTTTTTTCTGTTGTATCCCAATCGATGCAGGCATCGGTAATGGATACGCCATATGTTAGATCTTTTAAGTCTGTAGGGACTTTTTGATTTCCCCAGCCGATGTTACTTTCGATCATCAGGCCCATAATAGAGTTGTTACCCTCTAAAATTTGTTGAGTGGAATCTTCTGCAACGGTTACCTGACGTTCAGGTTTTTTGTTTGAGTTCTCGTGAGAGCAATCCACCATGATATTATGCTTTAGTTTTGCGGCGGTTAATGCGGCTTCACTTAATGCAATGTTGGCGGCGTCATAGTTTGGTAAACCGTTGCCGCCACGAAGTACAAGGTGACCATAGCCATTGCCTTTGGTATTAACAATGCTTACTTCACCGCTTTCGTTAATGCCTAAAAAAGAATGCGAGTGAGAGACAGACTGCATTGCATTTACGGCAACGGTTAAGCCGCCATCTGTACCATTTTTAAAGCCAACAGGTCCTGATAATCCAGACGCCATCTCACGGTGAGTTTGTGATTCGGTTGTGCGTGCGCCAATCGCAGACCAGCTAATTAGGTCTTGAATATATTGTGGTGAAATTGGATCTAATGCTTCAGTGGCAAGTGGAAGACCAAGTTCAGCTAAATCGATTAATAATTTACGTCCGATTCGAATGCCTTTGTCTATGTCAAAAGTTCCATCAAGATTTGGATCGTTTATTAAGCCTTTCCAGCCTACTGTAGTGCGAGGTTTTTCAAAATAAGCGCGCATAATGATGTATAGCGTATCATCTAGTTTCTCTGCGAGCGTTTTAAGACGTTTGGCGTAATCTATAGCGGCCTGAGTGTCGTGGATGGAGCATGGGCCAATGACAATGGCTAAACGGTGATCTTTGCCATCCATAATGTTCTTAATGACGTCACGAGATTCCGCTACGTGGCGGCTAACGCTTTCGTTTACAGGCAGTTCTTTCTTTAATTGACTCGGTGTTACCAAAGAGGTAAAAGAGGCAATATTTAAGTCTTCAAGACGTGTATTACTCATTGCGGGGTTTCCTGATTTTTGCTTTTAGTTATAGCCTCTAACAATATCGTGTTTTTATAGATGAATGAACCGCTAGCGGTTCATTTTTTGTGTTTTTAGAAGAAAAGATACTTTACGCCAAAAGATAAAAGAGCTGTGGCTAAAATTGGTTGCAAAATATGATTGGGAACGTGGCTGGCAATGCGGGTTCCTATGTAAATTGTTGGGATAGAACCAATTAATAAAGCAACCAGCAAGGTGTAATCGACATTGCCTAAAAGCAAGTGACCAATACCCGCGACGAGCGTTAAAGGTACGGCATGCGCAAGATCAGTTCCAACTATATTTTTGGCTCTCATAATAGGAAATAATATCATCATGATGGCGGTGCCCAGTGCGCCTGCGCCAACAGAAGTTAGTGTTACCAATATCCCCAGTATAAAACCGCAGATAAAAATGATTTTTGTTCCCATTTTTTCACTGACGTGAATGTTTAATGCTTTGGTGAGTTTTGATCTAAATAAAATGACGACAGCGGTAACGACAAGCATGAGCCCTAAAGAGCCTGTCAGTATTTCTTGGTAGTGATCGGGTTTTTCGAATCGAGACAATGCCCAGACCGTCAGAAAAGAAGCGGGTAGGCTTCCTGCAGCCATGGCAAACACGATTTTCCAATTAACGTTGCCGCGTTTTGCATGCATGACAACCCCTGTGCTTTTCGCAATGCCTGCGTACATAAGGTCGGTGCCGATTGCTATATGAGGAGGGATGCCCAGCATTAATAGTAGAGGTGTCATTAATGAGCCGCCGCCAACGCCAGTAATCCCTACTGCCAAACCAACTGCTGCGCCTGCACAAATGTACCAGAAAAAATCCATCAGTAAACCATATCGAAGTTATTTAAGCTGGCAACACTAGATCTTTTTTACTATTCTATAAAGTAATATTTTATTATGTTTTTAACTCTTTTTCGAATAAGGAAAATGATGAAGTTACAGCAGCTTAGGTATATATGGGAAGTAGCGCGTCATGACTTAAATGTTTCGGCGACAGCGCAAAGTTTGTATACGTCACAGCCGGGTGTTAGTAAACAGATTCGGCTTCTGGAAGATGAGTTGGGTGTGGAGGTGTTTGCGCGCAGTGGCAAGCATTTGACGCATGTAACGCCCGCAGGTGAGAAAATTATCGCTTTGGCGGGAGAGGTGTTGAATCAAACGCAAAATATTAAGCGTGTTGCCAAAGAATTTAGCGATGAGCGTAAAGGGTCTTTGGATATCGCGACAACCCATACTCAGGCGCGATATGCCTTACCTAAAGTCATCAACCAATTTATTGACGGCTACCCTGAGGTAAGTTTGCATATGCATCAAGGTACACCAATGCAAATAGCGGAAATGGCGAATGACGGGATTGTCGATTTCGCGATTGCAACCGAAGCACTTGAGTTGTTTGGTAATTTGGTGATGTTGCCTTGTTATACTTGGAATCGTTCGGTTGTTGTGCCTAAAGATCACCCTTTGGCCAAAGTGGATAAGCTCACGTTAGAAGCGTTGGCGGCGTTTCCTATTGTGACTTACGTGTTTGGCTTTACTGGTCGCTCTCAATTAGATCGGGCATTTCAAGATGCCGACTTGCAACCCAATGTGGTTTTTACCGCCGCTGATTCCGACGTAATTAAAACCTATGTTCGTCTTGGTTTGGGTGTGGGTATTGTTGCTTCCATGGCGCACGATGTTGTTCAGGATGCAGATTTGGTTGCATTGGATGCGTCACATCTTTTTGCTGATAGCTGTACAAAAATTGGTATTCGCAGCAATACATTTATTCGAGGTTATATGTATAAATTCATCGAATCTTTTGCGCCACATTTAACAAAAGACGTGGTGATGGCAGCGATGGAGGCGGGCAATCGACAAGATGTCGAGCTGTTGTTTAAAGATGTTGAACTGCCTCGGCACTGATTTTCTAGATTTTGAAAAAAACCGCGTCATAGATGCCTATGAAGTGACCCTCATTAGTTGGACTAATCCAATTACTGGGGGTCACTTCACTATGTCGCGGTTTTTTTATTGTTAAGTCTTAAAAATCACTTTTGTAGCTTCAAGGCCATTTCAGCGATGCGTTTTCCTTGCGCTTCACACAGCGCCTTTTCGTCATTGGTTAGGGTGTTTTCACTGGAGCTGTTTGCCAGATGGCTTGCACCATAGGGTGTGCCGCCAGCGAGTGTGCTAATCAGTTCTTTGTTTTTGTATGGAAGTCCAACCCAAATCATGCCGTGATGCAGTAGTGGCGTCATCATGCTGTGAAGGCATTGTTCTTGTCCGCCATGCATGGTGCTTGCGCTGGTGAAGCCACACGCTGGTTTATCTATTAATTGTCCTGTCAGCCACAGTGTTGAGGTTTGGTCGATGAAGTGCTTGAGTGGGGCGGCCATGCTGCCAAAATAGGATGGAGATCCCATTGCCAGGCCAGAACAATTCGCCAACTCTTCTAATGTGCAGTATGGCGCGCCGTCGTCAGGTAGAGCGGGCGAGGCGATTTTTGTTGTGTCCGATACGTCCGGGACTTGTCGTATCTTAGCTTCAATGTCGCTCACTTTATTGATGCCACGTGCGATGTGTTTGGCCATTTCCGAAATAGAACCATGTCGACTGTAGAATAAAACCAATATGTATGGCGTGGTAATCACTTAAGCCTTCCTTGTTATTTGAATAGTGCCAAAACGCTTTCAGGTGGGCGTCCGATGATGGCTTTGTTGTTGTGAATGACGATTGGGCGTTCTATCAATTTCGGATTGTTGTGCATTGATTGTAAGCGCTCTTCGTCGCTCGATTCTTTATTTAGGCCTAGTTCTTTGTAGATGTCTTCTTTGGTGCGCATAAGTTCTAGAGGTGAGACTTGTAGTTGGGCGAGGAGTGCTTGCAATTCTTCAATGCTAGGCGTGTCTTGCAAATACATTCTGATGATAGGTTGGATGTTGTTTTCTTCTAGGAGTTGTAAGGTTTGGCGTGACTTTGAGCAGCGAGGGTTGTGATAAATAGTGGTCATGTTTGGATCCTATTTAGAAATATTTTTTCTTTCTTGCAAAACGCAATGATGCCTGACAGGCGTTAAGGTTATTCTGTCAGGCATCATGTTATTATTTTTTGCTGAGAATGAAATCGATCGCGTCGGCGATGACGACGTCTTCGTTTTCACCGGCTTTACGATGTTTGTATTCTAATGTGCCTTTTTCTAAGCCTTTATCACCTACAACGAGACGATGTGGGATGCCCAATAATTCACAATCCGCAAATTTAACGCCAGGGCGTTCTTTACGATCATCCAGTAATACGTCTAAACCTTTTGCTTTTAGTTCCGTGTATAGACGATCGCACTCGGCGCGCACCGCTTCTGATTTATCGTAATTCATCGCGATAATGGCGATATCAAAGGGTGCGATGCTTTCTGGCCACAAAATGCCTTTGTCATCGTAATTTTGTTCAATGGCCGCTGCAACGATACGAGACACGCCAATGCCGTAACAGCCCATGTGCATGACTTGTGCTTTTCCGTTCTCATCCAATACCGTGGCTTTTAATGCTTCTGCGTATTGTTGGCCAAGTTGGAAAATATGGCCCACTTCGATGCCGCGCTTAATAACAATGCTGCCCTGGCCGTCTGGTGAAGGATCACCTTCAACGACGTTGCGAATATCAGCAATTTCAAATTCTGCGCAATCACGTTCCCAATTCAAGCCTGTGAAGTGGTAGTCGTCTTTGTTTGCGCCAGCACAGAAATCAGACATGACGGCAGCAGAGCGATCGGCAATCACGCGAATGCCTTTATCTTTAAGGTCTTTAGGGCCGATAGAACCCGGCGCGCAGCCAATTTTTGCCACAATGTCGCTTTCGTCTGCAAACTCAAAAGGCACAACAAGACCGGACAGTTTTTCCACTTTGATTTCATTGATGTTGTGATCACCACGAAGCACAAGCGCGACGATAGTTGGTTGCTCGTTTTCATCGATGGCTTTTACCAGCATGGTTTTGACCGTGCTAGTGACGTTGAGCTTAAGGAATTCAGCGACCTTCTGAATGGTTTTGCAATCTGGAGTGAAGACTTCCGTCAAGGCTTGTGTTGGCGCGTCTGCTTTTTCTTTTAGGCAAACGGCTTCTGCTAGCTCTATATTGGCAGCGAAATCAGAAGAATCACTGAAAGCAATGTCGTCTTCACCAGAGTCGGCCAAAACATGAAACTCGTGAGAGAATGCTCCGCCGATACTGCCTGTGTCTGCGCGCACTGGGCGATAGTCTAAGCCAATGCGGTCGAATACGTTGCAATACGCTTGGTGCATGACGTCATAAGTTTGCTGTAAGGATTCTGCGCCAACGTGGAATGAATAGGCGTCTTTCATGCAAAACTCGCGTGAGCGCATGACGCCGAAGCGAGGGCGGACTTCGTCACGGAATTTGGTCTGAATTTGGAAGAAGTTCATTGGAAGTTGCTTGTAGCTGGTTAATTCATTGCGCGCAAGTTCGGTGATGACTTCTTCATGAGTTGGGCCAAGGCAATAGTCACGGCCGTGGCGATCTTTTAGGCGAAGTAATTCTGCGCCGTATTTCTGCCAGCGACCTGTTTCTTGCCACAGTTCAGCGGGCTGAACGCCTGGCATCATGACTTCCAAAGAACCTGCTTTTTCCATTTCGTCTCGAACAATGCTTTCGACTTTACGAAATACTTTAAGTCCAGTCGGTAGCCAAGTGTATAAGCCTTTTGAAATCTGGCGAATCATACCTGCACGAATCATGAGTTGGTGGCTGGTCACCACCGCGTCGGTTGGGGCTTCACGTAGGGTTGAGAATAAATAGTTACTTGCGCGCATAATAATGTTTGTACTTTAAGTGAGAGTGATTAACGTTAGTGTCAAAAATAAAACCGTAAACAATAAATATCTTAACCGGCGAAGCGAGGCTCAATTAGGCCCTTAACCGTTGTCTCAAAAGCAAATATTCCGCCAGCTTGAGGGAATTGCTTTAGTTCCTCTTCTGTTTGTGCGCCTCGACAAGTGCTCACAAAAAGAGTCTTCATGTCGGGGCCGCCAAACGCGACCATGGTCGGGTAAGTTGCTGGCACTGTGTGTTCTTCTAAAATCTCACCTTGAGGGTTGATTTTGACAACGCGTTGTCCTTGATACAGTGCGGACCAGTAATTGCCTTCACTATCAACGGCGGCGCCATCTGGGCGACCATTGCCGTGTGGAAATTGAATGAAAACACGCTTATTCGAGGCTGAGCCTGTTTCTATATCATAATCAAACTGATAAACCACATGATTTGGCGTATCTGAGTAATACATGATGGTGTTGTCTGGTGAGAAAGCCAAACCATTTGATGTCCAAGCGGCCTGGTCTATTAGTGTTTCTTGTCCGTTACTGAATTGGTGTAGCGCACCATTAAAGGCGTCTTTAGGAGAGTACATAGTGCCAGCCAGAAAACGGCCTTTCGCATCGCATCGTCCATCATTAAAGCGTGTGGTTTTTTGATCGTAAGTTGCAAGCCAGTAGGGCTTCATATCTGCGGTGAAGCTTTCAAATGTATAGACACCGGAGCGGAATGCAGCAATGAAACCGCCATTTGTGTCTAGCGAGAAACAGCCAATTTCTTCATTAAAGGTACGGCTTTCGACCTTTTTTGTTTGAAGGTTGTAGGCGTGAAGTTTGAAAGAATCAATGTCAACAAAATAGAGCGTTTGAGTGCGTTCGTCCCAACGAGGACATTCGGCTAATTTTGCTTGTGCGTCTAAAGCACATTGCATATCCGTCATGCGGGCTCCAAGTCTCTGAGAGTTTTTAAAAATAGGGTGCTATAGTGCTTATTAAAGCCTTTTTTGTAAATAGGAAGATGTAAAGATGTTTGAGTTAAATCCAGTGTTGGCGCGTGATTCTATTCTTGTTGGCCACTTTGCTTTGTGCCAGCTCCGTATTATAAATGATGCGCAGTTTCCTTGGTTTGTGCTTGTACCTCAGCGTAAAAATATCACTGAGATCTATCAACTGGTTGAAACGGATCGTCAAAAGCTGCTTGCAGAAAGCTGTCTGTTGGCTGAGGCGCTGCATGATGCCTTTTCTGCCACAAAGCTAAATATTGCCGCTCTTGGCAATCAGGTGCCGCAATTGCATGTTCATCACATTGTTCGTTATAAAACTGATCCGTGTTGGCCAGCCCCTATTTGGGGGAAGTTAGAGGCAATTCCATACGAAAAGGAAAACTTGGCTGAAATTTTGCAAAAGATTCAATCATTACTAAGCGATGATTTAACTTTACCCGATGATGGGGCTGAACTTTACTATTGAAAAAAGCCTCTAAATTCGTATTCTATATTGAGTGAAATTTAGCCAACTGGAAGCATGTTTTATGAGCATACGCAAAAGGAAGAAGGTCATACAAAAGGTTGTTAAGTTGCTGAACCTTGCAACCTCTAATAACCCTAGTGAATCGACGATGGCGTTACGCCATGCTGAGTCCTTAATTAGGCAGTATGAAATTGCTCAAAAAGAGCTGCCTATTTTGCAATTGTGTGATCGATCTATGCTTTATCGTGTTAGTTGGGGGGTTGTTCCGAGGTATCACAAAGAATCATCGGTCAAGTCGCCTTCAGAAGGTTCTGTCTATCAGCGACGCTTTAGTGAAAAAAATAACGACCCAAATCGAGCGTACGAATCTGCTCGTACTATTCTTGATGACATGGGCTTGAGTGATGAAAGTGACTCTTTGGAAAGTGTCGGAGGTGTTGAGATGGCCGACAGTTTTTCAGAAGAAGATATTGTTCAAGTGAATGTTCAGGGTGAATTTGAGGGTCAGGATGCGAGCGTCGTTTATGATGAGGTTAATGAGCAAGAAATGACGGGAGAAACGGGGTTGGATGAGTCAGGTTCGGTAGATGCGATGGCGATGGGTGGGAAGGGTTCGTCAGCTTCGGCTTATGCGCCTTCTAGTGATAATGTGATTAATGCGACTAGAGCCTTTCGCCCTGGGAATCATGAATTCACTGAAACTTTAAAAACACAGTACGCAACCAGTGATCCAAATGTACCTTTTGCTGAGGATGATTATTGGTCCAGTGTGTATGAAAAGTTAGCTGATTTTGATGAGACGAAGCTCCAGACTGAAATCGATACCTTGGATAAGCAGCTTTCTTTGGCTCAAGAAAATTTACACGTTAAAAAGCAAAAGCGCTATGAGCATGAGCAAGGTGAGATTTTAGAGCGAGCTGAGCGCGCTAGAATTGAGCAAAGCTTTGAAGAGGCGATAGAGCGTGCGTTTCAGGCTAGAGCTAAATCTTATGAGTCTTGGGAAGAGAGTTGCACTAAAATTCGAATTTCTCGATTGAGGGATGAGCAAGAGGCGGTTCAGGGTTTTGATGCAATAAGCAATGACCTGGTTAAAAAGCAGGAGTCTTACAAGCAGCATTTACAGCGAAAAGAAGATTATCGAGCGGCTAAAATTATGCACGAACTGCGTCGTCACTTGGTATTGGCGGTGTCTGTTGGTGAAGGTGCAATGTCGTCTTATGAAAAAGTCATCGACATAATGGGAGAGAACGGTCTCTCACTCAAAGATCTTGAGTTTTCCGATATCAAGAATAAGAGTCTCTTTATTCGACTTCTCGAGCGTGAGTCTGCTCAAATTTCAGATGTGAATGAAAGAGAGAAGCATACAGAGGAGATGCTGGATAAATTCCTGACGTCAAGCCTGACTAAAAAAACGTCCCGAGCATCAGAGAATCCTATACAGCATATCCAGCGCTTACTTGTTGCTGCAAGTGAGGGTGGTCAGTTTGAGACTCAAAAGAATCTTGAGCAAGTTATTTACTTGATGGATGCCAATGAAATCAGTGTTAGGGATATTGGATATGGTTTCATAAAAAAATATTCTGTTTTTATTCGCCTTATTAACTGGGAGGCAGAACGCATAGTTTCGTTGTCTGAGAGGGAGCGATTTACTGCTCAAATTTTGGAGGAGTATATCCAGCATTCGGTGCAGAAGCCAAAAGCAGAAAAAGAACAAAAAGTCAGTCGATAGTTTTTTTGATATCTGAAAACCCCCTTTCCTGATGATATACCCCTTATTCATTTGCTTGATAAGGGGTATATCTATGTTAAAAACACCTTAATGCTTTCTTTGCGTGCCTGCATCTTTTACCATTTCAGCCTTGATTCAATTGTAATTCTCAGCAGGAGAGAAGCATGAGCATTATTAAAGAAGATGATCTGATTGA
Organism: Marinomonas profundimaris; assembly: GCF_000508165.1. GTDB lineage: Bacteria > Pseudomonadota > Gammaproteobacteria > Pseudomonadales > Marinomonadaceae > Marinomonas > Marinomonas profundimaris. Next base: position 112,771 of record NZ_AYOZ01000005.1, read on the forward strand.
TAGCGTGGCAGACGCATTGCAGTTTATCTCTTATTACCACCCTCTGGATTTCGTTAACGCTGTTCATGAAGCGTACGAAAGAGAAGAAAGTCAGGCGGCAAAAGATGCTATGGCGCAAATTCTTATTAATTCAAGAATGTGTGCGGAAGGTAAGCGCCCCATTTGTCAGGATACTGGTATCGTTACCGTATTTGTCAAAATTGGTATGAATGTACAGTGGGAAGGTTCTAAAAGTGTTGCGGATATGATTAATGAGGGGGTTCGCCGTGCTTATTTGAATCCTGATAACGTCTTGCGTGCTTCAATTTTGGCTGATCCTGCAGGCGCTCGTAAAAACACTAAAGACAACACGCCGGCTGTCATTCATATGGAAGTTGTTCCAGGTGATACGGTTGAGGTTCATGTTGCTGCCAAAGGCGGTGGTTCAGAGAATAAATCAAAGCTTGCGATGTTGAATCCTTCTGATGATATAGTTGAGTGGGTTAAGAAAACCGTTCCTACTATGGGGGCGGGCTGGTGTCCTCCAGGTATGTTGGGAATCGGTATTGGTGGTACAGCTGAAAAAGCCATGGTTATGGCAAAAGAATCCTTGATGGATCCGATTGATATCCATGAACTAAAAGCGAGAGGTCCGAAGAGCCGAGTTGAAGAGTTGCGTTTGGCTATTTTTGATGCGGTTAATAATTTAGGTATTGGTGCTCAAGGTTTAGGTGGTTTAACGACGGTTCTTGATGTGAAAATCATGGATTATCCAACGCATGCTGCTTCTTTGCCTGTTGCGATGATTCCTAACTGTGCGGCAACGCGTCATGCGCATTTTGTTTTGGATGGCTCAGGCCCTGCTGATTTGGTTCCCCCATCATTGGATGATTGGCCGGAGATCACTTGGGAGGTTGGTGAAAATGTTCGTCGTGTTGATCTAAATAGTATTACGCCAGAGCAAGTGAAAGAATGGCAGCCAGGTGAGACGGTTTTACTAAGCGGTAAAATGCTCACTGGGCGTGATGCTGCGCATAAGAAAATGGTTGAAATGATTGCCAATGGTGAAGAATTGCCGGTTGATCTTAAGGGTCGTTTTATCTATTACGTTGGTCCAGTTGATCCAGTAAGAGATGAGGCGGTTGGTCCTGCAGGGCCAACTACAGCGACTCGAATGGATAAATTCACAAGAACCATTCTAGATAAAACGGGTTTGCTCGGTATGATTGGTAAATCTGAGCGCGGCCCAGTTGCGATCGAAGCGATTAAAGAGTTTGGTGCTGTTTACCTGATGGCTGTAGGTGGTGCGGCCTACCTTGTGTCGAAAGCAATTAAGAAAGCTGATGTCATTGCGTTCCCTGAATTAGGAATGGAGGCTATTTATGAGTTTGATGTTGTTGATATGCCGGTGACGGTTGCGGTTGATTCTGCAGGAACGTCTGTCCATATCACTGGCCCGGCTGAATGGAAGGCCCGTATTGAAGCGCAAGCTTTAGAGATTAAATAAATTCTCTGGTTATGAGTGACATGTATTAATTTAAAGGGCCACAATTTTTATTGTGGCCCTTTTTTGTATTTTTCATATAGAGGTGTTGCATCATTAAATTTAATCTGTATTATACGCAGCTCGTTCAGGCAAATTGCTTAAACGCGCTCTTTAAGAATTTAAACAGATAATTTGTGTGGGCGCTCGCTAGAGGCTTCAGAAGATCATCGCAGACCGGTTTTGCCGAGATGTGGTTGATCAAAAAAAATGAAGTCTTACGAGAGTCTACACGGCAAT
>NZ_AYOZ01000006.1 GCF_000508165.1 Marinomonas profundimaris
ATCCGAATGAATGAAGCATCTCGATAGAAAGGGTGAATGAATGTCGCCACTAAAGCGGATTTTTTTGAGTACTCGAACGCATTTTCAGAAGAGTGATTTTGGTATGGCGGTGAGCAAAGTGTGCGCCGAAAAAATGTGTGTAGAGGTGCGTTTTTCCCGATGGAAAAAGTAGGGGAGGCGTCGATGTTTTTTACATTGCTTACACGGCACAGCTGGGTCTTTTTTTTTCGAGCAGGATGAATGAAACATCTCGATAGAAAGGGTGAGTGAATGTCGCCATTGAAGCGGGTTTTTTTGAGTATTTGAATGCCATTTCATTTTATGAAAAGCATTAAATGAAAAGTAGAAAGGGGCGTTGTGATGATTTTTATACAGCGCCGCTGGATCTTTTTTATAGGGACGAAATATTTGGGCTGGCAGCGGATCATCGTTGTATGAATTTATTGCCTCTAATGGAATAAGTGGTGCCCAATCATGGAGTGAAATCGCTTCGCCATAGTGTGTTTAGATGAAAGTGGGCGGATGGACATTCATGGTCGTTTTTGTAGAGCGCTATGGCGGTAGGGGTTATTTTTTGCCGCTTTTAATCGGGTGGCATTGGTTCGATTTGTTGTTGTTTCTTACTTGTGGCGTTTGCTGTTTATGAGAAATGAGTGGTTAGTGGCTATTTTGTTAAATTACGACGACTGCATGAATTAAGAAAGTGTTTTTTGATCGTTTTTTAGACGGTTTAGTGCAGAAAACGAAAGATTTAATAAAAAAGTGTAAAAAAATTTAATTGTTTTTAAATATATTAAAAACAATTACTTAGGCATTAATTTGCCGTGTTGTGGGATGTTTTTTACCGGTATGCGGAAAAAAGTTTCCTAAATTGACTAAAGCTTTTCAAAGTTTTGTCGAAAACCTTATACGATCTGCTTTTTTGCAGGATTTAATAAAACTCTAGGAGGCTGTTATGGCTCTTTACGTAAATACGAATACTTCATCTCTAAGTGCACAACGCCAGCTAATGGGCTCTAGTAAATCTTTGGATACATCGTTCCAACGTTTGTCTTCTGGTTTGCGTATTAACAGCGCAGCGGATGACGCAGCAGGTCTACTTGTTTCTAACCGTTTGACTTCTCAGGTAAATGGTTTGAACCAGTCTGTACGTAACGCGAATGACGGCATCTCTTTGTCTCAAACTGCGGAAGGTGCTTTGGATGAAACAACAAACATGTTGCAGCGTATGCGTACGTTATCTATCCAATCTGCAAACGGTTCAAACTCTGATAAAGACCGCGCGGCTCTACAGCAAGAAGTAAGTCAGCTTTCTACAGAAATTAACCGAATCGCTTCTGATACAACGTTCGGTGGCGAGAACTTGTTGAATGGTACTTATGAAGGTGTTTTCCAAGTAGGTGCGGATTCTAACCAAACAATCAGCTTTACTTTGACTTCGGGTGGTATTACTAACTCGATCGATCTAGCGGGTAACGGTGGTTTCACTATGTCCGGTCTATCTAGCAGTGCTTCTACTGCTCAGGTAAATATGACAAGTGCTTCTGTATCTTCTGTTGCCAATGCGCAAAGTATGATCGATATTCTTGATACTATGATCGCTTCTGTTGACTCAAAACGTGCCGATTTGGGTGCCATTCAAAACCGTTTTGGCTCTACAATCAGTAACTTGAGTAACATTTCTGAAAACGTATCTGCTGCACGATCTCGTGTTCGTGATGCCGATTTTGCAGAAGAAACGGCGAAGCTAACAAGCTCCCAAATTCTTCAACAAGCAAGTTCGTCTATCTTGGCTCAAGCGAATCAACGTCCACAAACAGCTTTGTCTCTTTTAGGCTAAGTTAGTATGTGATAGCGGAAAGCTGGGGCGTCGCCCCGGCTTTTGTCTATTTGGAGGAACTCTGATATGTCCATTAATGCCAGTGATTTTTCTAAGCAGGGCCTCGGGTATTCTTTAAAACCGGAGCAGCGAGCTGCTCAAGATTTTGCCGCATTGCGTCAAGCGAATGCTAAAGTCGTACAAAATACGGCCGATACAAGCAAAGCAGGTAAAGAGAATGCAGATGCTCAGCAACATAGCTCATCTGCAAAGGTTGAGCCGCGAGATGTCGAGACAATGAATCAAAAAATGTCTCAGTTAAACGTGCATTTAACCTTTGAAATGACAGAAGACCGAGAGCAAAATATAGTAAAAGTATTGGATCAGACAACTGGGGATGTGGTTCGCCAGATTCCAACGGAAGAGTTTCTTAAAATGTCTGATAGAATAGATGCTATTATGAGCCAACTGAGTGATATCAAGGGAACCTTGGTAAACAGTGAGGTTTGATTTAGATAATGTGAAGCGTTAGGAGATAAAGTTATGTCGGTAGGCTCATTAGGTGCAGGGTCTGGTATAGATCTGGAATCCCTTGTAAAGCAAATGGTGAGCGCCCAAAAAGACGCAAAGGTCAAACTTTATCAAGATAAAATAGATGGATATGAGGCAGAACTATCTGCATTAGGTAAGGTTGGCTCCGCCATTGATAGTTTTAAATCATCCGTCAACGCTCTCAATGACGATGAGCTTTTTACTGGACGCGATGCAAAAATTGCTCAAGTAGAAGGTGAGGAAGTCATTTCCATCACCACAGATAATACTGCGTCAAACGGTTCTTATGCTATTGATGTCAATCAGTTGGCAAAAGGCAGCCGTGTCATGTCAGCTCCTGGTCTTTTTTCTTCTGCCGATGATGTGATCACCAAGCAAGACGCCGAATTAAAATTTAAAGCGGGCGACAGTGAGTTTTCTATTTCTGTCGTTGCCGGTACAACCCTCTCCGAATTACGTAATCAAATTAATACCTCAGAAGACAACTTTGGTGTATCTGCCAATTTAGTTGATGATGGTAACGGCAATTTATTCTTCACGGCGACTTCTGTTATTCAAGGCGCAGGAAATACGCTAAAAATCAGCAATACGGCGATTCAAAAAGATGCGGATGGCAACGTCATTGATAATACGAATAAACCCATTGATGACACAGTAAACGATGTGGAAGTAGAAGACGTTCCTGTTGAAGAGGAGGCTGTTACTCCACCAGAAGAAGAAACGGACGAACTGGATTTAGAGGGCGACGACGTTGATTTCGCGAATGATGGCCCGATTCCAGCGGATGAAGAAAAAGACATTGAAGATAAAATTGAGACGCCAGTAGAGGCGGATATCGCTGCAGTAGATGAAGAAGATCTAGAGCAGGGTGACAGTTTGCCAGTCGCTCAAGCAGCGCTTAGTTTGGACAGTCTTTCTACCGAAGGGATGTCAGCAGGTATGTATACGCCTCTGGGTGAGCAAGCTCGTGACGCGATTATTACCGTTGATGGTATTCAAATTCGAAATCAGACCAATACATTTGATGAAGCCGTAGCGGGTTTATCAATTGAAGCATTGGCTCAAACAGATAAAACGACCAAAGTAGACATCAGTTTCGATCAAAAAACAGTACAAGAAACGATCAAAGAGTTTATAGCGTCCTATAATGATGTTGTTGGAATGCTTCAAGCGAGCAGCGATAAAGGTGCTGTTTTAAATGGCAACAGCATGATCAGAAACCTTCAGTCTTCATTGTCGACGCAATTAATGAGCAGCCACGGTGATTCTAAGACGTTTACTTCCATTTTTGACTTAGGTGTTAAAATGGATAATAGAGGTCAGTTAGAACTCAATAACACCAAATTCGACAATGCAATGAAGCGAGGCTACAGCGAGATCGCGCCTTTAATATCAGGTGAAAATGGCTTAGCTCAATCACTGGAATCTCTGTTGGATAACTACACAGGTTCAGGTGGAATGACAAATTCATTAAAGGAATCCGTTCGTCAGTCGATAGATAGTACAGAAGGGACGTTAGAGGCGTATGAAGATCGTATGGTGAAGTACGAAGAATCTCTGCGTTCTAAGTTCACAAGCTTGGATTCCCGTTTAGCAAATATGAATGCGCAGGGTGGTTATTTGAACTCTGTATTAGCAAAAATGTAAACGGTTTTAACTGTAATACTCGAATCAATGGGGTTGTTTTATGTACAAGAGTAAAGGGATTCAGGCCTACAGAAAGGACTCCGTAAAGTCCGATTTAGCATCGGCTGATCCTCATCGCGTCATTCAGCTCTTAATGCAAGGCGCGCTTGAAAAACTTGCTTTGGGCAAAGGCTGTATTGAACGTTCCGACTGGGAAGGAAAAGCGGCGGCATTAACTCGCGCGATTGAAATTATCAATGCATTAAGAGACGCATTAGACCGCGATGTTAATCCTGAGCTAGTCGATAATTTAGAATCGCTTTATGAATATATGATGGTTCGGATTACTGAGGCGAGCGTCAGTAAAGATATTACTATTCTTGATCAGGTCATGGGGCTTATTTTGCAAATTAAAGGTGCTTGGGATCAGATATCTGCCGCCGACAAACAAGCAGCCTATGAAGATCAAGGCGAAGCCCGAATGGGAGCAATTTAATGTTTGATATGTCTCACTTGACTGAGTTGAGTGCCACATTAGAACAAAGCGTTATTGAGAAAGACATAGAAAAAATACAGCTGTTATGTGAAGAAAATGATCGTTTTATTCTTACTATTCAACCACTTGAAAATCCAGTGGATAATGGGAAGGTAAAGCGTTTTATCTTATTACATCAAGCCGCAACCCAGCTTATTCGGGATGTGCATGCAGAAATGCAAAAACAACTTTATCAAACTAATAAAACCCGTAAGGGTGTCAGTAAGTACAAAGGCGTAAAAAATGCAGAATGAGGAAAACTTATCCTCTCTTGATCAAGCTGAAGCTTTCGCTTCTTTGTTTGAAAGGGGTGCTGCACGCCTCAGAGAGCATGATCAAGAGTTAACAGATCGATACCTTAGAAATATGGCTCTTTTTTCTGAAGTCATGCCTCACATTTACGAATCTTTCCAGCACTACCAACCAAAAAAACGTCATATTTATATGGAAGAGAGCGGAGAGCTCAACCTCTATCGTGAAGACGTTGGCGTGCCTCTTTTTTCTGATACCCCAAAACAGCAAGCAGCAAAAAAGGTGACCCGTGCACTGACTGCGCCGAATAAAACCGTGTTGAATTTAGAACGCACGGATAATCATCCAAGTCGCCATGTGTATTACAGTAATAAAATGCTAGATCAAGTTGCGCAGCAGTCGAAAGGCTTGGTGCCACAAGAAGGCTGGCCAGAATTTGTCGGCTCTACCATTTTGTTTGGAATTGAGTTTGGCTATCAGCTTGAAATGATTCTTGCTCAGCGTGACATAAAGCATTTGTATTTATATGAGTGCGATCTGGATTTTTTTTACTACTCTCTCTTCGCCATTGAATGGCAGTCCATTTTAGAAAAATACAACCAAGATGGTCGTACTATTCATTTCTTCTTAGGGGTTAGCCCTGAAGAGTTCACTGAAAAATATCTGCGTCAATTAGAGGAAAATGGCTATTTCTTAGCGCCAGAAACCTATTTGCATGTCGCGTACGGCAGCCCTGAAAATGATCTTGCGGTTGAATATTTTAAGAAACATTATGCTCGACAGGTCATGGGTTGGGGCTTCTTTGATGATGCGTTAATTGGTATTGCGCAAGGTTTAAAGTCATTATCGAAAACAAAAGTGGCGCATTTTCAGGGGCGTGACGCGTTACCTAAATGGGTTACGAATGTGCCTGTTTTCATTTTAGGAAATGGGCCTTCACTTGACCAAGGTATTGAGTTAATAAAAGAAGTACGTGATCAGGTGTTGTTAATTTGTTGCGGCTCAACCATTAACACCTTAAAAAAATTGGGTGTGACACCAGACATTCATGTGGATATTGAGCGATTAAAACAGACGGTTGATAAGTTCTTGTTCTTGGATCAAGACTACCTAGACAAAATTTGGGGGTTGTCTGTCAATGTCATGCATCCAGGATTGTTTGACTGCTTCAAGCGCTCAGGTATGGCAATGAAACCAGGCGAAGCCATCACCTCTTTAATGTTAAATCAAGCTCGCTCTCATGGTGATGATAAAGAATACGTGCAATTAAATTATTGTAACCCCGTGGTGGCTAATTTGGCGTTGTCTTATGTCCACCTCTTTGGTTTTAATAACGTGTATTACCTTGGCGTAGACAACGGCTTTAAAGACAAAGGCAGTCATCATTCTGTACACAGCGGCTACTATAAAGACGGTAAAGAGTCGGGCTTCCAGACGTTTAAAGAAGCCAAGCTCGTTGAGCGAGAAGGAAACTTTGGCGGCAAAATACACGCGACTGGCATTATGGATACGTCTCGCGTGCAGCTTGAAGCGCTGACGCGTCAGCTTAATAAACGCCGCGGTTACGCCAGTTTTAATTTATCCGATGGCGCAAAAATTGAAGGCGTAACGCCGTTAAGGATTGAAGACGTATTGATCATGGACCCTAAAATTGATCAGGGTAAAGTGATCGATATTTTAGAAAACGTCTTTTTTACCGATGCGCCTGCTTCATTATTGGACCAATCGGCGAATGCGCTTATTTCAGTCGATGATTTTCAAAAAATCAGTCGAACGCTCCAGCAAGGTTGGGATGAGACGATCACCACGCGAGAACAAGTGTGTGATTTACTTTGGTCTCATCATCGTCAGATTTACTTTCTGAAGGGCAGTATTCATCGCCACATATACGATTTATTGATTGGCTCCTTTACGTATTCCGCCTTCTTAATTGTTCAGTTCTTGTTTAAGTATCAGGACGAGGCGGAAACCGTTGCGCGTGCTCATCATTTATTTATTCCTTGGTGCGAATTCCTTGAAGAAATGCCGAGCATGCTTCAGCAAGCATCCGAGTACGTTGACCAAGGTAATGACCACCTAATCACTTTTTACAATGGTTAATTATGTTCGAACAATCGCCTTTTATTATTGCTGAGTTATCGGGCAACCATGACCAAGATTTTGAACTTGCAAGAGCTATGATCCACGCCGCGGCCGACGCCGGTGTGGACGCTATTAAACTTCAAACTTACACGCCAGACACCATGACGCTCGATGTTCGTCATGGTGAATTTATGGTGTCTGAAGATGACAGTTTGTGGCGCGGCTCCAACCTCTATGACCTTTATAAAAAAGCCTCGACACCTTGGGAGTGGCATAAGCCATTGTTTGAGCTGGCGGAGTCTTTAGGCTTGGTTGCGTTCAGTTCGCCTTTTGATCTGAGTGCGGTGGCGTTTTTAGAATCCATCGACGTGCCTTTGTACAAAATTGCCTCATTTGAAATGACCGATATTCCACTGATTCAAGCCGTGGCTCGAACGGGCAAGCCAATCATCATGTCGACAGGCATGGCGACAAAGGAAGAAATCGATGAAGCCGTCGAGACCATTCGAGCCATTGGTGACAATCCATTAACGCTGCTCAAATGCACCAGTACCTATCCCGCAAAAATAGAAGACACGAACCTTGTGACAATGGCCGATTTGGCCAACCACACAGGCTGTCTTGTTGGTTTGTCGGATCATACTCAAGGTTTAGGGGCTGCCGTGGCGGCCACGGCGTTGGGTGCCGCAGTGATTGAAAAACACTTTGTTTTGGATCGCAGTGCTGGTGGTGTTGATGCTGAATTTTCCATGGAACCAGAGGAAATGAAAGCGTTGGTGACGGCTTGTCGAGCGGCAAAAGCCGCGTTAGGCACCATCACTTATGGCGGCTCAGACGCCGAGCAAGCCGCGAAAAAATACCGACGCTCTATTTACGTTGCCGTGGATTTACCGGCTGGAACCATACTGACCGAAGAGCATCTTAAAATTATTCGTCCTTCGTTTGGTCTTGCGCCTAAGCATTGGCCAAAAGTATTGGGTAAGGCGTTAGCGGTCGATGCGAAAAAAGGCCAACCGCTTGCTTGGGATATGATGGCGTGAGATTACTGGTGCGAGCGGATGCGTCTGTCGACATCGGCATGGGGCATAGAGTTCGCTGCCAAGCATTGATGCATGTGTTTACCGCATTAGGTTGGCAATGTCAGTTTGCCGTCGATCGTCGATATCATGCCTTCTCCGCGCCGGAAGATTGCCTCGTCGAAACCGAAGAGGCGTTTTGGTGGTTGGCTGCAACGGTCGATTTGGTTGTCTTGGACCATTATGACTACAACGCTGATGACATTGCTGCACTTTATCAGCATCAACCGAATTTGTTGGTGTTGGATGACATGAATGACCGAGGCGATTTTCCTGCAAAATGGCTGCTTAATCCCTTGGATGAACATTATTCAGATAGCATCGAGTCGCAATTAACAGGCAGCCAATTTGCGTTATTAAGACCTGTCTTCACGCAACAAAAAACCATTCACACTCTTCCTGAAAAACTCTTAATCACCTTAGGTGGCACAGACCCTCTTGCGCTTACCTTGCCGATTCTACAGGCGCTGCTCATTTCTAAATTTCCAACAGAAAGCATACAGGTTCTTTTGGGGGGTGGAGCGAAGCAGGCAGAAAAGGTGTTGTCATTTTGTGAAGAAAATAGCATCGCCGTAGCGCAAGGATTATCCGATGTGACGCCGTTAATGGCACAAGCCAAAATGGCGATTTCTGCGGCAGGCGGCACATTGTTTGAATTAGCTTGTATGGGCGTGCCAACGGTATTTGCACAAGTTGTGGACAATCAGACTCGTTCTCTGGAGCAGCATGTTCCACTGGATTGGTGTCGTTCGGTTCGTTTTGATAATGTGCCGGAAGACGTTCGACAGCAGCGTGTTGAGCTGTTGGTAGAAGAGGTTAACGGTCGTTGGTTCGATATTGAATGGCAAAAAAAGGCGAGCATAATGGCTCGCAGCTTGGTAGATGGAGACGGTGCGAATCGTGTCGCAAAAACCATTAATTCATATTTTTCAGTGCCATGATTTGCGTTAAACGCAACCAGTCTTCTTCTGTATCCAAATCTTGAATTCTGTATCTCGGCAAGAGTAGCGGCGTGGATTTAGGGCCAAATATTTCTTCATCAAACCAATCTTGCGTGCTTGCCCAATAAAACTGCCCCGCATCGTGAATCGCTTCAACCAAATCTTGTGAACGCTTGCCAATGTGCTCAGGAAACATGGGGGCCAGCTTTCCGTCATCTTGAATGTATAGCGCGCGCTGTATAGGGAAGTCAAAGGTGGTGGCAGAAAAGCAAAATGTCGCGTTGGGCAATTGATCTAGCCCATTTTGAAGGTCTTCTTTCGTGAGTAAAGGACAGGTGGCGTAAATTAAGCAGGCTTGATCTGGGCGTTGCCCATTGTCTATTAAATAGCGCAATGCGTGCTGCATAACGGGGGTGGTGCCCGTCATATGGTCGGCCAAGTCTGCGGGGCGTAAAAAGGGCGTTTCAGCGCCAAAGCCCCGAGCAATCTGCGCAATGTCATTGTCATCGGTCGAGACAATTATTCGATCAAATAGTCCTGAATGAATGGCAGTTTCGATGGAATACGCCATTAAAGGTTTACCGTCTAACAAGCGGATGTTTTTACGGGGAATACGTTGGGATCCGCCTCGTGCAGGAATAACAGCAACACGATAGGGTTTTGATTCTGTTTTTGATGTCATGCCACGATGCCGTTATCAGTCAGTGCTTGGCTAAGCGTCTCAACCACGCGCTGCTGTTGTTCGATTGTTAAGCCGACAAACAGCGGTAAGCTTAGCGTGCGTTGGTAGTAATTTTCCGTGATGGGAAAGTCGCCCACGCTGAAACCGAGCGCTTGATAGTAGGGTTGAGTATGCACCGGAATATAGTGAATTTGCGAGCCAATACCCGCTTGACGTAAGGCATCGAAAATCGCTCTGCGCTTTTCTTTATGTTGTTCTGGTAACAGAATTGGATAAAGGTGCAGGGATGAATAAACGTCGTCGCTTTGAAAGGGCAAGGTAATCGGCAGATCTTTTAAAAGGTCATGGTAGCGTTCGAACTGATGATGACGTTCAACGATAAAATCGTCCAGTCGAGACAGTTGAGAGACGCCGAGCGCTGCCTGCAATTCTGTCATGCGATAATTAAAGCCTAATGTGTGCTGCTCGTAATACCAATCGCCAGGCATTTGAGTTAATTCATCTGGCGATTTCGTCGTGCCTTGCTGAGCATGCGTTCGCATGTGTTTCGCGAGATGTTCGTCATTGGTCATCGCCATTCCGCCTTCGGCAGACGTGATAATTTTTACGGGGTGAAAGCTAAAAACACAAATGTCGCTGTATTTCCCATTACCAACGTAATCGCCTTGGTATTTTGCGCCGATGGCATGAGAAGCGTCTTCGATAATGCGAAAACCGTATTCTTGTGACAGCGTATGAATCGCGGCCATATCACAAGATTGACCAGCAAAATGCACCGGAATCACCACTTTGGGCAAGGTATTATTTAGCTTCGCGTGATGCAGTTTTTCCGCCAATTTGACCGAGCACAGGTTGTAGCTGTGTGGATCGATATCGACGAAATCAACGGTTGCGCCGCAATAGCGGGCGCAATTCGCTGAAGCAATAAAGGTATTTGGCGATGTCCAAACGGTGTCACCTTCTTCGACTCCTAATGCTAAACAGGCAAGATGCAACGCGGAGGTTGCGCTATTAGCGGATACGGCGAATTTGGCGTTCACTTTTTGTGCGAGCGTTTGCTCAAAGGCTGTAACGCTTGGGCCTTGTGTGAGGTGGTCCGACTTCAGTGCGGTAACGACTGCAGCGATGTCGTCTTCGCTAATCGATTGGCGACCGTAAGGAATAAAATCAGTGTGCGTCATCGAAGGTCAAAATCTCTTCAATACTTAAAAAGTGCGGATTGCTGCCTGATTGGTATTCGTAACCGGGTTCAACCAATTCGCCTTTTTCGCCTAAACGGCTGTGAGCAAAGTCCATATCGTCTTGATAAAATTTTATGCTTGGCGAAATCACATAATGATCTTTAAATTCATAGGTATGGAACGAATCATCCGCAGGGCACATGACTTCGTGGAGTTTTTCGCCTGGTCGAATTCCAACATCTTTGGTCGGCAAGTGTGGTGCGTACGCCGCGGCTAAGTCCATGATTCTCACTGAGGGAATTTTCGGAATGAAGATTTCACCGCCGTGCATACGTTGGAAATTCTTAAGAACAAAATCCACGCCCATTGGCAAGGTGATCCAAAAACGCGTCATTTCTGGATGCGTAATAGGAATGGACTCAGCGCCATCGGAGACCAATTTTTGAAAGAAGGGCACAACAGAGCCGCGAGACCCCACCACATTGCCATAGCGTACGACAGAAAATCGTGTACGACCTTGTCCAACCATATTGTTGGCGGCCACGAAGAGTTTGTCGGAAGCAAGTTTTGTTGCGCCGTATAGATTGATCGGCGCGGCCGCTTTGTCCGTGGATAACGCGATGACTTTTTCGACGTTATTTGCAATGGCAGCGGCAATGACGTTTTCGGCGCCATGGATGTTGGTTTTGATGCACTCCATCGGATTGTATTCTGCAGCAGGTACTTGCTTAAGTGCAGCGGCGTGAATTACAAAATCCACATCGCGCATGGCTTGAGTCATGCGGTCTTTGTCACGCACGTCTCCAATGAAATATCGCATACAAGGCGCATCAAAATCCTGCTGCATCTCATATTGTTTTAACTCATCTCGAGAGTAAATTACGAGTCGTTTAGGTTGGTAATTGGCCAATAGTGTTTTGACATACTCGCGGCCAAAGGAGCCGGTTCCGCCAGTAATAAGAATACTTTTGTTGTTAAACATATTAAATACCAAACTAAATAATGGAGTTCGAGCGCTCGATGAACAGGGTTCTTGATGAGCAAGATTATTGTACAAAGAATCTTAATATTATATCGACCACTTTAGACGAAACATTAACGAAATCAAAAGGCTGTTCTTATTTACTGCGATTTACTCTGTTGTTTTATCTCGGTGTTTTAGCAAGACAGTTTACTATGTGATCATCGACCATACCGGTTGCCTGCATAAAGGCATAACAGGTGGTGGCGCCAAGAAACTTAAAACCTCGCTTTTTTAAGTCTTTTGCAAAACGGGTCGAGAGCTCGGTGATCGCCGGCACGTCGGAATGGTCGTTGATGCGGTTGTCGATGATTTTATGGTCACTAAACGCCCAGTAATACTGACTGAACGAGCCAAATTCCGCTGCAATGTTCAGAAAGGCGCAGGCGTTGTTGATGGTGGCTTCTATTTTGGCGCGATGGCGTACGATTCGCTCGTCTAACAGTAACCGTTCTACGTCTGCTTCGTTCATCTTGGCGACCTTTTCCACATCAAAATCGTGAAACAATGTGCGATAGCCTTCGCGTTTTCGTAAAATGGTAATCCAGCTTAGACCTGCTTGAGCGCTTTCGAGTACAATGCATTCAAATAGCTTTTGGTCGTCATAAATAGGGACGCCCCATTCTGTATCGTGGTAATGAATGTATTCGGGCGATCCTAAACACCAAGTACAACGTTTATTTTCCATGAACGATACTCCGAAATTAGCCCTTGTGAATCAATCATATCAGACATAGCTCTAGATAGCGGTCTGCTTAGGACGAGATAATATGAAGTTTAAACCAACGTACAGCCGAAAAGACGTTGAAGTATTAGAAGACGAATGTCTTTACAAAGGTTTTTTCGAAATGCGTAAACTGACCTTAAAACATAAAAAGTTTAATGGCGAGTGGAGCCAGCCGATGACCCGCGAAATGATGGTTCGTCACGATGCGGTTTGCGTGCTGTTGTTTGACCCTGCGGCGGATAAAGTCTTACTGATTGAGCAGTTTCGGCCTACCGTGTTGAGAAGTGAATCACCTTGGTTGCTTGAGTTGGTGGCTGGCATGGTGGAAGAAGGAGAATCGGATGAAGATGTTGCACGACGAGAGGCGTTTGAAGAGGCTGGCGTGACCGTAAAACGCCTCGAATACATGTTCAAATTTGTGCCTTCTCCGGGCGGGTTGGTGGAATATTTACGCATGTACGCGGGTGAATTTGATTCAAGTCTTGTCGATGTTGAAAAAACACATGGCTTAGACGACGAGAACGAAGACATAAAGCTGCATCTAGTGAGCGCTGCCGATGCTATTGCACTGCTGAAACACGATGTTGAAAACGCCAGTACGATCATGGGGTTGCAGTGGTTTGCGTTGAATAAGAACGATCTTGTATCGCGTTGGTGTGATTAGGTTTATGAAGTCAGAAACATCATTGCTTTTTTATGTTAGAAAAGAGCCCTTGTTGCAACCTGTTATTGGTGTTGTGTCCTTTTTGTTCATGTGTGCCAATGTCTTCTTTTGGACCTTGTTGGTGCATCTTATCTCGCCTTTGTTATTGATTCGAAAAAGCGAGTATGAAGCCTTTGTTGAACAGTCTTTTAGTCGCCTGTATACAGGTTGGGTGGCCTCAAATGAATGGTGGTTTCAGCAGGTTCTTGGTGTACATTGGGAGCTGGATGAAACGATGAAAACCGACTTCGATAGCTGGAATCTGATTATTTCTAATCATCGTTCTTGGGTGGATGTGTTTGTGCTTTTTGCGCAATTAAAAGGACGACGCCCTTTGCCTCGTGTTTTTATGAAACAGGCTTTGTTTTGGATGCCTTTGGTTGGAACCGCCACTTATATTATGGGCTTTCCTTACATGAAGCGTTACAGCAAGGACAGGTTGAAGAAACACCCTCATTTGGTGGGAAAAGACTTAGAAACCACCAGACGATCGTGCGTTCGCCTTTTGAATCGACCAAATTCTATTATGAGCTTTGTTGAAGGGACGCGTTTCACCGATCTAAAACACCAGCAGCAAGCGTCGCCTTATCGTTGTTTGCTGAAGCCGAAAGCGGGTGGTGTGGGATTCATATTACAAACCATGCCGCAGAAGATTCAAAACATCACCGACATTACTGTGTTGTATCATCAATCGAGTATTTCAGGTTGGGATTTACTGTGCGGTCGTATTGAATCGGCAAGCGTTGTGGTGCGCGAAGTGGCATTGCCAGCGACGTTGTTATCGGCAGAATACCGTGCAGCAGACCAAGACAGAGAACACTTTTTTACCTGGTTTAATCTATACTGGCACGATAAAGACACGCGAATGAGTCACCAACTAGACGCGTTGAGGGAGTCTCCTACCATCGGTTTGGTTTCAGAATTTTCAGAAGGAAGTGCGTCACAAGAATGACGGATACAAAGAAGACAGACATGATCAAGAAAAAAGCCAAACAATACGTACCAGACTTAGTCAGCTTGCAAATGCTTGGTGAGCTGAATTATCGACGCTTGGGCAAACTCATGCGCGGCCATGAAGAAATGGACGCGTGGCATTTTTCCATTCACAGTGTGGGTGATCAAGAAAGCCGTTTGCAATTAACATTGGGCAAAGAAAGCCGCTTCACCTCTGAAATCAAATTAGAGTTCGGTCCTGAAATTCCGAAAAAATTGTTGTTTAAAACCACGTTATCCATGACGGTGCGTTTGTATCATGATGTTGGTATTGCAGAAATTACAGATGGGCATCGCCAATACAGTGGCACTTACCCTTACCCGAATGATGCCATGTTGCATCGTGATGAAAAGTTCCGACTTAATCAGCAGTTAGCGGATTTATTGGAGCTGTGTCTGAAGCATGGTCATCGACTTGATAGCGCCTTAACGTTTCAGTTTGCTTAGCGTTTGAATTTAGGTGTTTAAGTTTAGGTGTTTGAATGAAGACGCTTACATTAAGAACATGAAATGAATGGAACCACTGAGCGAGAATTACATTGGCCACTTTATTGTATATCCACGGTTTTAACAGTTCAGAGCGGTCTCATAAAGCGACGGTGCTTGGTGAGGCGGCCAGACAGTTAAATAAGCAGAACGCAGTGCTTTCGCCTCGTTTGTCTTGGCAGCCGGCCAAAGCTATCCAGCAATTAGAAGACATTATCGAAGCCAATCAGCAACAAGGCATTACGCTCATCGGCAGCTCGTTGGGGGGATTTTACGCGGCGTATCTTGCTGAAAAATACCGCTTAAAGACCATTTTAGTGAACCCCGCCATGCAAGCGCCAGTTTTGTTAAAAGACTACCTTGGTCACCAAACGAATCCATATACCAATGAAGCATACGAGCTGACCCAAGCGCATATGTTGGAGCTGGAACAATTGGTGGTGGCGAAACCGACAGACGCTTTGTATTGGTTGATGTTACAAGAAGGCGACGAGGTTTTAGATTATCGAGACGCTCTTAAGGCGTTTCCAAAGGTGGTTCGATTGACCCACGAAGAAAAGGGCGACCACAGTTTTAGAAATTTTGAACGTTATAGCGAAGAAATTCTACGCTATGCACAAATATTAACCGAGTAAGCTACTGCTTTTGTTGGACTATTTCACACTGTGCAAACCAGTGATAGACTCTAGCCAATCGAATTTACACTCGTACGCGTTGTGGTGTTTTGACACTGCAATGCACGATCAACTTGGAAGTAAAAACACGCATGTCTGCAAAAGAATATAACGCCGGATCGATAGAGGTTCTTAGTGGCTTAGAACCTGTTCAAAAACGTCCAGGAATGTACACGGATACTTCACGGCCAAACCATTTGGGTCAAGAAGTCATCGACAACTCAGTGGATGAAGCTTTAGCAGGCCATGCAGATCGTATCGAAGTTATCTTATATAAAGATGGTTCATTGAGCGTGGAAGACAACGGTCGAGGCATGCCGGTCGATATTCACCCAGAAGAAGGGGTGTCTGGCGTTGAATTGATCCTCACCAAGTTGCATGCGGGTGGTAAGTTCTCAGGTGACAATTACCAATTCTCCGGTGGTTTGCATGGGGTTGGTGTTTCTGTGGTAAATGCGTTATCCACCTCGTTAGAGGTATTGGTTAGACGTAATGGTATTCAGTATCACATTGGTTTTGAAAACGGCTTTAAAACGTCTGACTTAAAAGAAGTCGGCACGGTCGGCAAGAAAAATACTGGCACAAAAGTAAAATTCACTGCAGATGGCAAATATTTCGATAGCCCAAAATTCTCACTTTCTCGTCTCAAGCATTTATTAAAAGCCAAAGCGGTATTGTGTTCCGGCCTTCATGTTGTCTTTATCGACCAAAGTGGCAGTGAAGACGTTCGCGAAGAATGGTTTTACCAAGACGGCTTGAAAGATTACCTCGCACTGGCAAATGAAGGTTTTGTCTTGCTACCAGAAGCGCCATTCATTGGCGGTTTAACAGAAAAAACACAAGGTGTAGATTGGGCGGTTCAGTGGTTGCCTGAAGGTGGTGAATTGGTCACAGAAAGTTATGTGAACTTGATCCCAACGGCGCAAGGCGGTACTCACGTTAATGGGCTGCGTACAGGTTTATTAGAAGCAATCCGAGAGTTCTGTGATTTCCATAACTTGCTGCCGCGTGGCATAAAACTGACAGCAGAAGACGTTTGGGACCGTTGTAGTTATGTATTGTCTGCCAAAATCCAAGAGCCTCAATTTTCTGGCCAAACCAAAGAGCGTTTGTCGTCTCGCCAGATCGTGGCGTTTATTTCTGCGACGGTAAAAGACAGCTTTAGTCTATGGTTGAACAAACACGTAGAAGACGGCAAAAAAATCGCCGACATCGTGATTAATAGCGCGCAAAAACGTCTCAAAGCCAGTAAAAAAGTCGTGCGTAAAAAAGTCACGCAAGGCCCCGCTTTACCCGGTAAGTTAGCCGATTGTTCAGGACAAGACTCGACCCGAAGCGAGCTGTTTTTGGTGGAAGGGGACTCCGCGGGTGGGTCGGCGAAACAAGCTCGTGAAAAAGACTTCCAAGCAATATTGCCGCTACGAGGAAAAATCTTAAACACGTGGGAAGTGGATTCCAACCAGGTTCTTGCTTCGCAAGAGATCCATGACATGTCAGTCGCGATTGGCGTTGACCCAGGTGAAGACGATTTAAGCGGTCTTCGTTACGGGAAAATTTGTATTCTGGCCGATGCCGATTCAGATGGACTGCACATCGCCACCCTAATTTGTGCGTTGTTTGTAAAACACTTTCCGGCATTGGTGAATAATGGTCATGTCTTTGTTGCGATGCCGCCTTTGTACCGAATCGATTTAGGGAAAGAAGTGTATTACGCACTTGATGATGAAGAGAAAGACATCACATTGCATAAGCTAGCGTCTGAAAATAAACGCGGTACGCCAAATGTACAGCGATTCAAAGGTTTGGGTGAGATGAACCCCTCTCAACTGCGGGAAACTACCATGGCGCCCGATACGCGCCGTTTAATACAGCTTACGATGGAAGATAAGCCAGATACTGACGAGTTGCTTGATAAATTGCTGTCTAAAAAGCGGGCAGGAGATCGTAAAAGCTGGCTAGAAACCTATGGTAATTTGGCGATCGTGGATTAAATATCAATCCACTTTTACCAAGGCAAGCTAAAATGTATGTATAGCTCAACAAGATGGAAACGAATGAATGTCTGAAGAAATAGACGACGATGTTATCAGTGAAGAAGTACTTTACGAAAAAATAGATCACTATTTATTGACGTTCGGAACGGATCGTTCACTGATGTGTGTGTCGGAGCTAGATGGTTTCTTAACCGCACTGGGGTGTTCGGTGAAAGAACTGGAGCCAGACCTCTGGCTGAATGCCATTTGGGGAGCGGACGAAGATCAGCCAGTATGGGAAAATACAGAACAAGAAGATGAGTTTTTAAGCCTCGTTTTGATTATGTACATGGAAACCATGAACAGCTTATTGTTCGGCGACTTTTACCCTGTTTACTTGGAACAAGAAGTGGATGGCGAATACAGCATACTGGTTGAAGAATGGTGTGTAGGTTTTGTTCGAGGCGCAAAATTGATCGGCATGGGGCTGGGTGGCGATCGAGAGTTTTTTGATGAAGTGCTGGCGCCTGTGCGCTTATTCGGTACGGAAGCGGGCTGGGATAAACTAGAAAGTATGGTCGACGCCGAAAAAACCTTCTGGCGTGAAACGCTAGAACCATCGGTACTGCGCTTAGTGAAGCATTATCACCCTGAAATGCAAACCGGCATTAAAAATACTGAAACGCGAGTCCTTCACTAAAGCGTGATATTTGTTCTGTTTGAAAACGCGAAGTTTTTTAGACGGATATATAGCGAGAAAGAATAAATGAAAAAAAACGTGACCTTATTCGATCACGTTTTTTTTTATGCGTGTTATTTGGCGGTCAGATTTGACTAGCCAACCACTTTTTTAATGCTTTCACATAGGTAATCAATGTTTTGATCGCTAACCCCTGCGATGCTCATACGACCAGTGTCTGCAATGTAAATTGCGTATTCGCTGCGCAGAGTTCGGACTTGTTCTAGGGTTAAGCCAGAGTAAGAAAACATACCGCGTTGGTCTTGGATGAAGCTGAAGTCTTTGCTTACGCCAGAAGCGGCCAGCTTTTTAACCAACTTAGCACGCAAGCCATTGATGCGATCACGCATCGCCGTTACTTCTAATTCCCATTCTGCTTTCAGTTCAGGGTTGCTCATGATGGTGTAAACCACCGCAGCACCGTGAGCAGGAGGCATAGAATAGTTGGCACGAATAGCTTGACCAATAATTGAAAACGCGGCGTTTGCTTCATCGGCAGACTCAGCAATCACGCTCAAACCACCGCAACGCTCACGGTAAATACCGAAGTTTTTCGAGAAAGAATTGGCGATTAGCATGTCTTTCACGTTTGCCGCCATGTGACGAAGGCCTGCAAGATCTTCATCCAAACCATCCCCGAAACCTTGATAAGCTGCATCGACCAAAGGTAAAAGACCGCGCTTGTTGACGAAGTCCGTTAGTGTTTTCCAGTGATCAAGCTGTAAGTCGATGCCTGTTGGGTTGTGACAGCAAGCGTGCAGTAACAACACATCACCTTCTTGAACTTCGGCTTCGAGTGTTGCCATCATGTCATCAAAACGCAGGCCGTTCGTTGCAGGATCGTAGTAAGGGTAGTCTTTCACTTCGACACCCGCAGAGTCAAAAATAGACTTGTGGTTCCCCCACGTCGGATCACTTACCCACAGGCGTGCGTCTTTTAAATTAGCGCTAATAAAGTCCGCTGCCACTTTTAATGCGCCAGTGCCACCCGGTGTTTGTGTCGAGCGAATACGGCCAGAAGTAATAAGAGGGTTGCCCTCACCAAGAATAAGATCCTTGATAATCGCTTCGAATTCCGTCGCACCATAAATGCCTAAATAGCTTTTAGAATCTTCTTGTTCAAGCAAAATAGCTTCCGCTTTTTTCACGCTATTTAAAATAGGCGTGTGGCCGTTATCGTCTTTATAAACGCCCACACCCAAATCAACTTTCTTTGGGTTGGTGTCTTGTTTATGGGCCATGATGAGGGCTAAAAGAGGGTCACCAGAAACGGCTTTAAGATGCTTGAACATGATAGTTATAAGGTCCTTGTTGTACGGCACAGCGAAATCACTGTAGAAAATATAGGGGCTTGAACAGCTTCTTCATTTTGCCGTTTTTAGAACAAAATACAATGCAAGTATGAGGGAATTTTTCTTCATACTGTAAAGAAAATAAGACACCGTGTTTTTCCGATTGCTTGGAGGCGTTTGTGACCGTATTTTAAGTTGGATTTATAGTACTTAATTTACGTTTTTGGTCGCGAACGCAACATGGGGAGGCTTGCTTGTTCATAGAAATAAACACACATTGAAACTGAAAAAGGCGCTTTAGGCGAGAGTGAAATCCTCAATCCAGAAAGCGCCTGTGTGTCTCCTGATCAATGTGATTAAATCAAGTCAAAGAGTAGCGCTTTGACGCGTTGTTCGCTGAGTCTTTCGAAGTGAATGTCAGACACGTTTTCAATTTTTGCGCCGTCACCTGGGCGGACTGTGATGCTATCGCCTAGAGACAGTTCTCCTTCGATCACGTGCACATAGTAATGACGATTGCGGTCGGCTTGCCATGTTGCTTCTTGGTCATCTTCTAAGATTAATTGGATGAGCTGCATGTTTTGTTTAATGTGCAGTGTGCCATTGTCACCCTTCGGCGTAATAATGGTGGTGAAGCCTTGTTGCTGGCTAAAGGCTTTTTGTTGGTAGCCCGGTTCGCCACCCAGTTGGTTAGGTTGGATCCAGATTTGTAAAAACTTCAGCATGTCTTTTTTAGAGGCATTAAATTCGCTGTGGTAAATGCCTTTGCCGGCAGACATTAATTGATATTCGCCTGCGGGCAATTCTTTTATGTTGCCAGCGCTGTCTTTGTGGGCGATTTTACCTTCCAGAACCAAGCTTAGAATTTCCATGTCTTTGTGACCATGTGTTTCAAAGCCCGCGCCTGGCGTCACTGTGTCGTCGTTGATAACGCGTAGATGTGAGAAACCCATGTGTTGAGGGTCGTAATAGCTACCAAAGGAAAAAGTATGGTTGCTGTTTAACCAACCAAAGTTGGCATGTCCACGGTCTTGTGCGTTGCGAATGGTGATCATGTTGTTTCTCCAAATAATGGCCGAAAGTCAGGTTGGCTTACGGTGAATAAGGCAAGTGTAGAGGGCCAGAAAAAGAAAGAAAATCGGAAGCTTTTGAGCTAGTATTTCAAAAAAATTGAACAAAGGTGATGTATGGCGTACGCAGTAACATTAGAAGCATTACGCGTGTTGGAAGCAATCCATCAGTTGGGCAGTTTTGCGGCCGCGGCGGAAGCACTCTTTAAAGTCCCTTCGGCTTTGACCTACACAGTAAAAAAACTCGAAGAAGATTTAGGCGTTGCCTTATTTGACCGTTCACGCCAAAAAGCCGTATTAACATCGGCGGGTCATTTGGTGTTGGAGCAGGGCCAAGCGATTCTAGAAGCGGCGATGCGGTTAGAAGACTCGATTAAGCAGTTTGACTCAGGCTGGGAACCAAAGCTAAGAATTGCAAGGGATACGGTTTTATTGGAGTCGCCATTAATGACGGTGGTTGGCGACTTTTTATCTCAAAATAGGCCGGTAGAAATCACGCTTTCTGAAGAAGCCGTTGGTGGTGGTTGGGATGCGTTGCAAGACGGTCGTGCCGATTTAGTGATTGGTGTCACGGGGGAGTTGCCGAAAGGAAAGGTGCATATTCAAGCACTAGGCGCGATCGAATTTGTGTTTGCCATTGCGCCAACTCACCCTTTGGCCTTGGTTGAAGGGGCAATCACTGCCGCTCAATTGCGTCAATATCCCGCTATTGTGGTAGCTGACAGTTCAAAAAATTTGCCGGCTCGTAACATTGGTATTTTTGAAAGCCGTCAAGTACTGAGAGTCGATACCATGCGAAGCAAAATTCAGGCGCAATGTTTGGGGTTGGGCGTTGGTTATTTGCCTAAGCATCGTATTGTTGATCAGTTAAATTCAGCCCGTTTGGTTGTGCGCCAATGTGAATTTCCAAGGCCAAACTTAATAACCTATTTAGCATGGCGTAAAGACAATCCGGGACGTGGTTTGTCGTGGTTTGTAGAGCAACTGGCTAAGCAAGATTGGCAACTGATTCCGGTTTGACTGTTTTTACTTCGTGATGTAAGGGGTGTTTGTGTTTTCTCTCTCTCTTTCTGTGTTGCCTGTTTTTTTACTTTTGGTCGCGGGCGCGGTTTGTCAGCGTTGGCGCTTTCCGATGGAAGGCTTTTGGTCTGGTGTCGATAAGTTATCGTATTGGGTTTTGTTTCCTGCATTGCTGTTTAACAAAACGTCGCAAATTGATTTTACGAACCCAATGTTGCCGAAATACGCTTTTATTTTGTTGTTTGCTTTATTGGTGACCGCACTGTTTGTGTTTCTCACCACTTGGTTGATGAAGGTGGCGGCACCAACGGCATCGTCGATGTTGCAGGCTGGTGTGCGCTTTAATACTTTTATTGTGTTGGCGTTGGCTGGCAGTGTGTACGGCAATGATGGCTTGGTGTTAGCCGCGTTGGGGGCGTCGGTACTGATTCCTGCTGTGAATGTGTTTTTGGTGGTGTCTATGGTGCTGATGCATGGGCCGTCTTCTGCGGATGGTTCGTCTACGGTTTCGTTACCGCGTTTGGTCAGTGGCGCATTGATTCGTAATCCTTTGATTGTGTCGATTCTTCTTGGTAGTGGTTTGAACCTGCTTGGTTTAACACCGATTATTTTGGTGTCGGATGTGGTGGGGATGTTGTCTCAGGCGGCGTTGCCTTTGGTTTTGCTGGCGGTGGGAGCCAGTGTACGTTTGGAAGCGATTCGTTCTGTTGGCATGACGTTTGTGATGTCTAGTATGGCGCGTTTTATCGTTTTTCCTTTAGTGATTGGTGTGATGTGCTGGTGGTTGGACGTTCGAGGCTTGCCAGCGTTGGTGGCCGTGTTATTTGGTGTGGTGCCAACGGCGACGTCGGCGTACGCGCTGGCCCGTCAATTGGGCGGTGATGCAGACCGAATGGCGGCGTATATTACGATGCAAACCTTGCTGTCGGTCATGACATTGCCGCTCTGTATTTGGTTGAGCCAGTTGTATTTGGGGTAAAGGAATTTATGTTATACGCGTCTTAAAACAATACGAATACGGCATGTTAGCGCTCGACTGCATAGCAATATTGATATGCAGTTTGCTGTAACTTGCATTTGAAAGGTCAGGGAGTGGGCTATATTCTGGATCGCAGAGTATGTGGTGATCAGTCTCAACTGATGTACTGCACTCAGTACAGATCACAACAAAAATAAAAGGAATCTAGTATGCAAACTCTCTCAATTCGACCTTCGTTACCGTGGCTCGGTGCGTTCAAACGCAAAGCGATGTTGACGACTTTTTCTGTGTTACTTCCTGTTCTATCTGGCTCTGCCATGGCGGCAGATTTGACGATAGGTTTCTCGCAAATCGGTTCTGAAAGTGGTTGGCGAACCTCTGAAACCGCTTCTATTAAAGCAGAAGCAGAGCGTCGCGGTTACAACCTGAAGTTCTCTGATGCTCAGCAAAAGCAAGAAAATCAAATCAAGGCGGTACGTTCGTATATCGCTCAAGGTGTGGATGGCATTCTTTTGGCGCCAGTGGTGGAAACCGGCTGGGACCAAGTTTTAAAAGAAGCGAAACGCGCTCGAATCCCCGTTGTGTTGATTGACCGAGGTGTCGCTGCGGATCCCAGTTTGTATCTAACGAAGATTGCATCGGATTTTAAAGAAGAGGGTGCTTTGGCCGCATCGTGGTTGGCCGCAAAAACCAATGGGCGTTGTAATATCGTTGAGCTGCAAGGATCCGTGGGGTCGTCTGCGGCGATTGATCGTAAAGCAGGGTTTGACTCTTTGATTAGTAACTTTCCGAACATGACGATTATCCGTTCTCAGTCTGGCTCGTTTACTCGTGCTGGCGGTAAAGAAGTCATGGAAAGTTTCTTAAAAGCCGAAGGCGGTGCGAAGAATATTTGTGCGCTGTTTGCTCACAATGATGACATGGCATTGGGCGCTATTTTGGCGATGAAAGAAGCGGGTATCAGACCAACGAAAGACATTTTAGTGGTGTCCATTGATGCGGTTCCTGATATCTTCAAAGCCATGGCCGATGGCGAAGCCAATGCGACGATCGAGTTGAATCCTCATCTTGGCGGCCCTGCCTTTGACGCAATTCTAGCGTCTCAAAAAGGCGCTAAAGTCGACAAGTGGGTCAAAGCAAATGGCCCACTGTACCTTCCTGATACCGCGGCGGTCGAATACGCTAAACGCAAGTAACTGAACGACATACCTGGGGTTTATTGAACCCTAGGTATGTGCTGTTCTGTCTGTTAAGCGAACGGAGATCGTATCATGTCAAATTTCGTCGAAGGGGCGCAAGTCGTCACTCGTCCTTTGCTAAAAATCGATAACCTATCCAAATCCTTTACTGGTGTTCAAGCCCTTAGTGGTGTGTCTTTGCAGATTAAATCAGGCGAAATTCGTGCTTTGCTTGGCGAAAATGGTGCGGGAAAATCCACTCTCATTAAAGTGCTTACCGGCGTTTACCCTCGTGATGGTGGAGATATTTTACTAGACGGTAACGCGATTAATGCGGCTGACAGCGGTCATGCGCAACGCTTAGGCATCAGCACGGTTTATCAAGAAGTGAATTTAATACCTACCCTGTCTGTGATGGAAAACCTGACATTGCAGCATCAAGAAAAAGTCTTCGGTCTGATCAGTTGGAAAAAGGCTGAAATACGTGCCAAAGCATTATTGGCGCAGGTGGGTTTGGACATTGATCCATTACGCCAGCTAGATACCTATTCGATTGCGATACAGCAGTTGGTGGCGATAGCACGGGCCTTGAGTACACAAGCCAAAATGTTGATTCTCGATGAGCCGACGGCCAGTTTGGACAGCGATGAAATCAAGCAATTGTTTGATTTGATGCGACGCCTTAAAGCAGAAGGCATGGGCATTATTTTTGTCACGCACTTTTTGGATCAGGTTTATAGCATCACTGACAGCATTACCGTGTTACGAAACGGTGAGTGCATCGGTACGTTCAATACGGCGGAGCTTACGCGCTCGGATCTGGTGAGTCACATGGTGGGGAAATCCTTAGAAGAGCTCGCGCCAAGTGCCCATGACCATTCTATTCAGCGTGAAAGAAAAGCGCTTTTAGCATTAAACAACGTCGGCAAGCAGCGCTATTTACAGCCATTGAATTTGAGTATCGCGGCAGGAGATATTGTCGGCGTTGCCGGATTGTTGGGTTCTGGTCGTACCGAGCTTTGTGAATTGGCTTATGGGTCGGTGAAGCCAGATCAAGGCGAGATAAGGCTGGGTAAGCATTCCCTCACTAAGTTTTCTTTGCGCCGCGCTATTCAAGTGGGCATGGGTTATTGCCCAGAAGACCGAAAACAAGATGGCATCGTGGCGGAATTGAGCGTAAGAGAAAATATGATTCTTGCGTTGCAGGCGAGTAGAGGCTGGTGGTCGCCTATTTCACTCTCCGATCAACAAGGTTTGGTTGAGGATATGATCCAACGTTTAGCCATCAAAACACCGGACATGGACAAGCCGATTGGTGAGTTGAGTGGCGGCAACCAGCAAAAAGTCATTTTAGCTCGATGGCTGATTACTCATCCTGCGTTGTTGATTTTGGATGAGCCAACCCGAGGCATTGATATCGGAGCGCATCATGACATTATTCAGATTATCAAAGAGCTGTGTGAGCAAGGCATGGGCTTGCTCGTCGCGTCATCTGAATTGGAAGAATTGGTGATGTTTGCTCATCGTGTGGTGGTTATGAAAGACCATCATAAAGTGTCGGAACTTCTAGGAGAAGACATCTCTGAGCAAGCGATTTTACGTACGATTGCGAGCTGATTTTTATGGGTAAGCATGCACTTACACTCTTTTAATCTCAGTGGTTTGATCAGCAAACCATTCAAGTAGCGGTTCCTATGAAGAAGAATGATTTCCTACATAAACATCAGAAAACGCTCGCGCCTTTATTGTCGCTTGTGCTGATTATTTTGGTCACCGCGTCTGTCACACCGGGCTTTCTCAAAATCACATTTGTCGATGGTCACCTCTTTGGCAGTTTGGTGGATATTTTGCACCGTGGTACGCCAACGGCGTTGGTGGCATTGGGAATGGCGGTGGTGATTGCGACACGTGGCATTGATTTGTCGGTCGGGGCCGTGATTGCCATTTGCGGTGCGGTGACCGCTGTATTGACAGTGAATACGGATTGGCCCGTGTGGATAGTGATCTTATGCGCGTTAGGCACAGGGGCTTTATGCGGTTTGTGGAATGGTATTTTGGTGTCAGTGTTTAATATTCAGCCGATTGTTGCGACCTTGATTTTGATGGTGGCTGGCCGTGGCATTGCGCAAATGATTACCGAAGGCCAAATTGTCACGTTCCATTCAGAAGTATTGGATGCCATTGGTAATGGCTATTTTCTGGCGTTTCCAATTCGGGTTTGGATCGCAATTGGACTGATTCTACTGACCGTTATTGTGATGCGAAAAACCGCGTTGGGACTGTTTATCGAATCGGTTGGGGCGAATGTTCGAGCCAGTCGTTTAGTTGGTATCGAAGCACGATTGTTGGTGATGTCCGCGTATGTTTTTTCCGGCTTCTGCGCCGGGCTCAGCGGCATTATTCTTGCCGCCGACATTCGTGGTGCCGATGCGAATAACGCGGGTTTATGGCTTGAGTTGGACGCCATTTTAGCTGTGGTGTTAGCGGGGGCATCGTTAGCGGGTGGGCGGATTTATTTACTGCTGACAGTGGTTGGAGTGTTAATTATTCAGACTCTGACGACGGCGATTCTCACCAGTGGTTTACCCGTTCAATACAATTTGGTGGTGAAAGCAACCATTATACTGGCGGTTTTACTGATCCAATCGCCTAAAACTCGGCAATGGTTATCGGGTTTGTTTCCTAAAAAAGAAGGTGATAAGAAAGGGAGTACAACACCATGATTAATGAACGTAATTTGCCGATATTGGCGACCTTGCTGGTGTTTATTCTGCTGTATGGTTTTGGTGTGTACGAATACCGAGGCTTTCGCGATACCTTAGTGTTTACGAATTTATTAACCGATAACGCCTTTTTGATCATTACTGCGATTGGTATGACCTTTGTGATTCTGTCTGGAGGCATCGACTTGTCGGTCGGTTCGATGATCGCGTTTATCGGCGTATTGATGGCGTATATGATTTCTAGCATGGGATTGCACCCTGCGTTCGCCATTGGCATCGCATTGCTGGTTGGCGTGTTTTTTGGAACGATCATGGGCGTGATCATCGCTTTTTTCGAAATACAGGCTTTTATCGTGACCTTGGCTGGGATGTTTTTGTTCCGAGGATTGGCGTATCTGATCAATTTGGACGCGGTGCCAATCAGTCACCCTTTTATTATGGCGTTATCGGATATTTATGTGCCATTGCCAGGACGAGGAGGTTTGACCTTTATTGCCATGGCGATGCTGGTGCTGTTGGTCATCGGCATTTTGGTGGCTCGTCGAACGCGTTTTGGCATGAGTGTGTACGCCTTGGGTGGAGACAGTCATTCAGCAGCGTTACTAGGCGTGCCAGTGGGAAAAACCATTATTAAAATTTACGCGTTGAGCGGGTTCTACAGTGCCATGTCTGGGGTGATTTTTGCGATCTATACCGGATCGGCGTATCCCTTGGCGGCGGTTGGGGTTGAACTGGATGCGATTGCAGCCGTGGTAATAGGCGGAACCTTGCTAACAGGTGGTGTGGGGTATGTCTTTGGTACGTTTTTAGGTGCGATGATTCAAGGCATCATTCAAACGTTGATCACTTTTGATGGCTCGCTGAACAGCTGGTGGACGAAATTGGCGGTCGGTGGGTTGCTGTTGTTTTTTATCTTGCTACAAAAAGGCATTGTTGTGTGGGTGAAAAAGCGCGCTGCGGGCTAATTATTGCTTTTTTTGTATTCGCAAACATAAAAAAACCAGTGCTTTTGGCACTGGTTTTTTGCTCTATGGTGGTGCGTTTTACCTGATGGCGATGGTTTACGCTTCAGTTGGGTCTTTGTAGATATTCTGGTAGCAGTAGTTGGTGGCTTCAACAAAGCCGTCTACGCTGCCACAGTCAAAGCGTTTGCCTTTGAATTTGTACGCCAACACACAGCCCTCTTTTGCTTGTTGCAAAATGGCGTCGGTGATTTGAACTTCGCCGTTACGACCTGGCGGTGTGTTGCGAATTTTATCAAAGATATCAGGGGTTAATATGTATCGTCCGATAATGGCAAGGTTCGACGGTGCTTCTTCTTTTGAGGGTTTTTCGACCATGTCGGTGACACGGTAAAGGCCGTCCATCATGGATTCGCCTTTTATGACGCCGTACTTGTGCACTTCGTCTTCAGGCACTTCTTCAATGGCAACAATAGTGCAACGGAATTGGTTGTAGAGTTTTACCATTTGCGCCATAACGCCGTCTTCATCGTCACTTTCGCCAAAACACAGGTCATCCGCAAGCACGACGCCGAACGCTTCGTCGCCGATCAAGGGCTCGCCGGTAAGGATGGCGTGTCCTAGGCCTAACATGTTGTTTTGACGTGTAAAAGAAAAGTTGACGTTGTCGATGAGGTGACGGATTCCGTCTAGGTATTTTTCTTTGCTGGTGCCGGAAATTTGATGTTCTAGTTCATAGCTGATGTCGAAATGGTCCGCTATGGCACGTTTCCCGCGTCCTGTTACGAAGGTTACGTTGTTTAGGCCAGCCGCTTCCGCCTCTTCTACGCCGTATTGAACCAAAGGCTTGTTTACAATAGGAAGCATTTCTTTAGGCATGGATTTAGTAGCAGGTAAAAAACGTGTGCCATAACCAGCAACGGGGAATAGACATTTGCGAATCATAATTTTTCCTTAAAAATGGCGTTGTTAAATGGCTGTCCAAACATATGACGTAGTCAGCCTTTTTCTGGAGATGATTCTATTATAAAACATCTCGTGTGACAGTTATTATCACCTTCGTTAACCGGTCCAATACAGGGGAGTTAAGTTTGTACCAATGCCAATAAAGTGGCAAGGCTAGGCGCTTGTTTGGCAGCAAGGATACCAGTTTCTTACTTTTTATTTTCTCTTTAATTTGAACACTAGGAACCAAAGCACAGACTGTGCCACCCATTACCAGTTCAACAAAGCCGTGAGAAGAAGGATACCAGTGGCTGTTATTAAAATTAGCACTCGTTTCCAAGCATTCATTTTGGTAACGAGGCCAAAGTTCGTCATGTTCGTCATAAATCAAAGCCGGTGACTGTAGGATGGATTCTGTACTTAGATCTCCCTTCAAATAGTCTTCGATAAAACGTGGTGTCGCCACTAGCTCATAATTCATATAACCCAAAAATATGGAATCGCCTCCCGCGACAGGTGTGCCTATTTGACTCAGGCATGCAACGACTTGCCCTGTTTGCAATAAGGCTCGAGTTTGGTTTTGATCGGCGGCTTTAATGTGAAGCTTGGTGTCATCCAATGACGAAAAATCGCTGACGACTTGCGTGAACCAAGTGGCCAATGAGTCGTTATTAACGGCGATACTGATGGGTTGGTGTGCCTGATTCCCTTCGATGGATTCTCTTAGGCCTTCTTCTAGCATCGTTACCTTGTTGAAATGCGCCAGTAATTGTTCGCCTAACGCTGTGGCTACAACGGGTCTTGCACGAATTAATAACGGTTGTCCGCATTCTTGCTCGAGACGTTTAATATTTTGTGACACGGCCGATTGAGTGAGGTTTAAATATTGCGCGGCTTTGTCGAAGCTTTGAAACTTCAATACGGCGTGTAAGCTGCTGAGCGCTTTATAATCCATCATAAGAATTTACGATTACTGTGTTCGTGGCGTTGTTTAAAAAAACTCATATATAATTTTTTCTAATGTAATTTTAGTTTTATTAATTTTAATTTATAGCCTGGTTTCCGTAAGATCAAGCTCTATTTAAAAGACAGAGTAGAGACAAGGTATGTTGGCATTTATGAGTGGTGTGATCACAGGCGGCGGTTTAATCGTTGCGGTTGGCGCGCAGAACAGTTTTTTATTAGAGCAAGCATTGAAGCGTCATTACGCGTTTCCGATCGCATTATTGTTCATTGTGAGTGATGCATTATCGATTGCGCTGGGGGCGTTTGGTTTGGGCTTAATCTTACAGAGCCATGAATGGCTTTTGTCTTTTTCTCGTTGGGCGGGCGTGGCATTTTTGGTGTGGTTCGCTTACGGAAAGTGGCGAGCGTCTTTTCAAGAAGAGCATTTGATTCTGGCGCAATTCAGTAAGCGACTCGCTATCTGGCCACTGTTTATGATGGGGTTCGCTGTGACGTGGCTGAACCCACATTTTTATCTGGACACCATGATTTTAATGGGCAGTTTGGCAAACCAATGGCAAGGCGAAAAATGGGCGTTTGTATTTGGTGGCATAACGGCGTCTGTGGTGTGGTTTTTGACACTGGCGTTGGTTGGAAAGTTGTGCGCGAAATGGTTAGAAAAAGCTGTGTTTTGGCGTTGGTTTAATCGTATTAATGCGATTCTGATTTGGAGTATCGCGCTGAAAATTGCAACACAACCCTTGTCCTAATGAAATAAGGGTTGTGTTGTCATTATTGAGGTTTGCAAGCTAGAGTTTGATTTCTACTTCATGCGGACTCTCTTCCACCGTGGTAGAAGAGTCGGCCTCGACAAGCATTTCGGCGGTGGCCACGGAAGACACCGTCAATGCGACAGGGATCTGATCGCCTTGGTCTTCGATGATCATCGCTGGTTGGTAGTTGATTCGGTACAATGCCACCAAGGCCACACTCGCATTAAGGGACGCCACAAACCAGAATAAGGCTTCGATGCGGATTGTATCCATTAGCGCAGCGGCGACAAGCGGACCAATCATGCCGCCCACACCGTTAAGCAAAATCATGCCGCTACTGGCGGAGAGAATTTGCTCAGGTCGCAGCTGATCATTCATATGCGATGACGCCAACGAATACATCGGGAAGGTGAACGCTCCGACACAGAACATCCCAATCATCATCAATATTTGGCTGTGCATACTGCTGCCTAACGGCACGATAAACGCCGCTATCGCGCCAACAATGCCCACCCAAAGAATGGTCACTCGGCGATCTTGTCGATCAGACAGTTTCCCTATTGGCCATTGTAGTAACATGCCTCCCACATAACTGGCACCAATAAAGAGGGAAATTTCGGCGATGTTCATTCCGATGCTTTGGGCGTAAAGCGCCCCAAGGCCGAGTAAGGCGCCCGACGTGGCGCCTGCGATGGTGACCCCCGTGACACCAAGCGGTGCGGTTTTTATCAAACCAAGAATGTTGAGTTTTTCAGGTACGTTGATCGTCGGCGAAGGCGTGCGCACTAACAGCAAAGGCACCAAGGCCAACGAGATCAAGACAGACGTCAAAATAAACAAACCGTAACCACTCGGAGGCGAGAGGTTCAGTAAGAACTGACCAAGCGTCTGACTGGCCCAAATTTCAATGATATAAATAGAAAACAAACGGCCGCGGGTTTTATTGGTCGCGATGTCGTTTAACCAACTTTCGGTCACAATAAACAGACCGGCGTAACACAAGCCGGTGCCCATCCGCATCAACATCCAAAACCATGGGTTCACCACAACGGATTGCATCAAAATAGTGATGGACGCCAGCGACGCCACCGCCGCGAAGACTCGAATATGACCCACATTCTTGACCCAGTTTGGCACCAAGAGGGAACCAATAATAAAGCCGAGGTAATAGGCGGACATGATTAAACCCGTTGCCGTGGTATTAAATGCTTCAAGCGAGGCACGAATACCGATCAACGAGCTTTGCAAAGCACTGGCCATGGTTAAAATGGCAATACCAAAGAGCAGACTCCAGATAGGAAATAGGGTTTGCTTTAACATTCAATGTCCTTTTTGCGCTTGTGGGCGACCGATGTCATATAAACGAGGTTATCTGATAAAAGATGAAATCTCTAATGGTTTAGGCTGTTCATTATTTCGGCAGACTATACCGATTGAATTTGTGAATGCAATCACTAATAAAGACTTAAAAACACGTCGATAAAAATACGTTTTTCAGCGTGACTTTACACCTCTATACAGACCCTATAAAAGTGTGAAATTATCACGTTTGTTGTTTACATTATGGTTGAAAAACGTCTTAAGGATGCATGAATGAAAATAGGTATTTTAGCAGCGGGCATCACGCCTGATGTGCTGCTGTCTGAGTATCCAACTTACGCAAATATGTTTGCTGAACAGTTGGTCGCGTTTGATAAGCAGTTTACCTTTGAAACATATGATGTGCGATTGGACGAATTTCCAGACCAAGCGCAAGATTGCGATGCTTGGTTGATTACAGGCTCGAAAGCGGACGCTTATTCCGATGAACCGTGGATCTTACGGTTATGCGATTTAATTAAAGACATTGACCAATTAAAACAGCCGCTTGTGGGCATCTGTTTTGGTCATCAAGTGATTGCGCGCGCATTAGGTGGCCGAGTTGAGAAGTTTGAAGGCGGTTGGGGCGTTGGTGCGCATCATTACAACGTCTGTGACGCTTTGCTTTTGTTGGCGAATGCCCAAGAAATTACCTTGTGTGCTTTTCATCAGGATCAAGTGGTGGAGAAGCCAGCGCGCGCACGTGTGATTTTACGCTCGGATTTTTGTGAAAATGCAGGCTTACAGTATGAAAATCATATTTTGACGTATCAGGGCCATCCTGAATTTTCAAAAGTTTATGAAACCGCCTTGATTGATTTGTACGATGGACAACAATTAACAGAGCAACAGGCCAAAACGGCCCGTGAATCCTTAAAAGAGAAAGACATTCATTCTTCTCAGCTGATGAATGGCATTGCCACTTTCTTGAAACAAAAAGCCTGAAGTAAATGGCTTAAAAAAAACGTTGATAAAATTGAGTTTGAATATAAGCGGGCTTGATTCGAGTAACCCACTCTCCGCTTAATGTGTTGCCTAAAGGCGTAATAAAAAAGGCGAATCCTAAGGGGTTCGCCTTTTTACTATTTTCTGGATCATTGCATAACGCAGATTAAGCGGCTTCAGTGTCTCGACCGAAGTGCTTGCCTAACAAGGCATGGTAGAAGTTGTGGTCGGTTAGGATTCCGACGCATTGTTCGTTTTTCTCCAGCACGATTACGTGGTTGGAGTGGTAACGAATTTCTACCGCATCGCGCATGGCAATAGACGATGGCGCAATAAAGACGGTGTTTTCCGCGACGTCTTCAATGACAGTGTCTGATGTCCAACGTACGACAGGCAACTCGCCTTGTGCTCCTTGTACGGAGATCAGTTTTCCTTCTTTTATTTCAAGCCACGTACTGTCATCAATGACGACTTTATCGTCTGTGCTCGCCAATTCTTTGATGTGAGTCATTAAAGAGTTGCCACGTAAGACGTTCAGAGGGTTGGTGTGTGCAACAAACTTCTCAACGTATTCAGTAGCAGGGTTTAGCACGATCTGCTCAGGAGCGTCTTCCTGAATGATTTTGGCCGATTCCATGATGGCGATTTTAGTGCCGATTTTCAGCGCTTCATCCAAATCATGGCTTACAAAAATGATGGTTTTGTTAAGGCGCTTCTGTAATTCAATGAGTTCGTCTTGCAATTGAGAGCGAATCAGCGGATCAAGTGCCGAGAAAGGTTCATCCATTAGCAACACATCGGTGTCCATGGCAAAAGCGCGGGCCAAGCCAACACGCTGACGCATACCGCCCGATAGCTCATCTGGTTTTTTATCCGCCCATTGATCTAGGCTCACCATTTTTAATTGCTCACGTGCTTTAATCAGTCGTTCTGTTTTTGGCATGCCTTGCATTTCTAAACCAAACGCCACGTTTTCCAAAACGGTTAACCAAGGCATCAATGCGAAGCTTTGAAATACCATGGATACACGGTGTGTTCGCATGTGGCGCAGTTTGGTTTCGTCGCATTCCGCGATGTCCACCATGGTGTCACCGTCTCTAACAAGACAACGACCACGAGCAATTTTGTTCAAACCATTAATGGCGCGCAGTAAGGTGGATTTACCTGATCCCGATAAGCCCATTAATACACAAATCTCACCTTCGTTGACTTCGATGTTGGCATTCTGAACGCCAACAACGTCACCAGTCATGCCGATGATGTCATCACGAGTATGGCCTTTGTCCATAAGAGGGAGCGTTTGCGCCAAATTGTCACCAAAGACAATGTCAACGTTTTCAATTGTTACAACAGCCATAAATTACCCCTCTTTCTTCGCGGATGGTGATTTGCAAATACGGTCCAGCATGATCGCGACCAATACAATGGCGATACCGGCTTCAAACCCTTGGGAAATGTTCACTGTGTTCAATGCTCTGACAACCGGTTTTCCTAAGCCGTCAGCACCAACCAATGCGGCGATAACCACCATGGATAATGACAGCATGATACATTGAGTTACGCCAGCCATGATGTTTGGCATCGCGGCTGGAAGTTCAACTTTGTACAATAATTTAGATTTTGTACAACCAAATGCTAGACCGGCTTCAATTAATTCGCTCGGTACTTTGCTGACGCCCAAGTAGGTCAAACGTATTGGGGCCGCAATGGCAAAAATGATGGTAGAGATTAGGCCTGGCACGTAGCCTAAACCGAATAAAATGAGAGTAGGGATGAGATACACAAACGTTGGAATGGTCTGCATCAAATCCAAAATAGGACGCAATATAGTGTACAGCCAAGGTCGGTGAGCGGCGGCAATACCAATCGGTACGCCAATCAATACGCTGATCGCGGTCGCTGAGACAACAAGCACTAAGGTCTGGATGGTTTCAACCCAATAACCCATATTAATAATTAGTAATAAAGCCGCTGTAATAAAGACGAGCAAGCCAAGGCTACGATGGAGGAACCAAACGCCGACTAAAATAATGGCGATAACCGCAAAAGGGTGAAGGGCATCAATTGCGTCAACCATGGTAATAATCATGGTTTCTAAGGTAATGGAGACTAGATCAAAAAATCCGGAAGCCGCAGTAACCAGCCAGTCGACAAAGTTTTCCATCCAAGCGCCAAGAGGAATTTTATTATCCGTCAGCCAATTCATATGTGTGTTCTCCCGATAATTCGATGATACGCCCTAAGCGAAATGAGCCGCCTAGGGCGTGATGGTATTGCAGATTACTAATTACAGACCTAGGTGCGATTTCACTGCGCTAAGGCCGTTTCCACCTGATTTAGTGGTAACGCCATCTAGCCACGCATCAAGAACGGCTGGGTTCGCTTTCAACCATGCTTTTGCAGCAAGGTTAGGCTTTTTACCGTCGTCAAGAATCGCGCCCATGATTTCGTTTTCCATAGGCAGAGAAAACGTTAGGTTGGTCAAGAGTTTGCCAACATTCGGACATTCTTGAACGTAACCTTTACGGATGTTTGTGTGAACGTTGGCGCCACCAAAGTCTGGGCCGAAGAAATCATCTCCGCCAGATAGGTATTCCATTTTAAAGTTCGCGTTCATTGGGTGTGGAGCCCAACCAAGGAAGGCAATCCATTTATCACGGCGAGCATTACGGCTCACTTGTGACAACATGCCAGCTTCGCTTGATTCAACCAATTGGAAGTTGCCAAGGTCGAATGCGTTTGAGTCAATCATGTCTTGAATGATGCGGTTACCATCGTTGCCTGGCTCAATGCCGTAAATGCGGCCAGAAAACTCTTTACGGTGCTTTGCGATGTCAGCAAAATCTGTCACACCAGCGTCGTAAGCGGCTTGGCTAACGGCAAGCGTGTACTTCGCACCGATTAGGTTTGGACCAAGGTCTTCAACAGTACCTGCTTTTAGGTAAGGTTCGATATCCGCTTGCATCGTTGGCATCCAGTTACCTAGAAAAACATCGATGTCGCCATTGGCTAGCGAAGTGTAAGTAACAGGAACCGATAGTAGTTGTGTTTTTGTTTTATAGCCTAGACCTTCGCTGATTTCACTAACGACAGCCGTTGTCGCCGTAATATCAGTCCAACCTACGTCAGAAAAACGTACTGTTGAACATTCTGCTGCCATAGTTAAACCAGAAACACTTGCTAAACCGACCACTAGAGCGGTCTTCTTTGCTTTATTTAACATATCCTTACCCTCTTTCTATTGAACTCAAAATCAATGAGCGAATTCAGTGTTTAGTATCAACACTGGATGTGAATTCCAAAAACATAGCGCAGCGCAATATGATCGCTGCAGTAAATATATGACATTAATCCTAAATGGTGGTGTTTAGGTGCGATCTTGAAACACCAAATCCAAATAATCTTGTATTAGCTGTGCGGCTTCTTTCTTATTAATACCGCCAGCTAATGAGCCCCGTAACCACATTCCGTCAATCAATGCTGCAACGGTAAAAGCAGTGCTACGAGCCTTTGTGATTTCAAAATCTTCTTTCAGCACACACACGAGCGCTGTTTTTAGTCGCTTCGAATAGACGTTTTGTAGTCGGTATAAAGATGGTGTGTGCATGGCTGAGGCCCAAAATCCCATCCAAGCCTTAATGACTTGAGGGTGTGTTTGGGACTGGCTAAAACTGGCTTTTACAATGGCCATCACTTTATGTTTAGCTGATTTGTTTTTCGTTTTTATGACTTCTTTGGATAATATGTCAAAAAACTCACGGATTAGGCTTTTCATCGTGGCTTCGTATAAGCCATCTTTGCCGCCAAAATAGTGGTTAATGATGGCTGGAGAAACGCCGGCCTTTTTCCCAATAACACTGACTGTTGTCCCCGCAAAACCGTATTTATCTATGGCTTTTATTGCTGCTTCGATGAGCTGAGGTTTTCGTATTTCAGGCATTCCAACTTTTGGCATCATGGATCCTTTTTTATTAAACAGTCGTTTAATGAAAACTATATTAGGCTGATTGTGCAATTTAGGTCAACCCTTGACAATTCAAAAACTTAGTTCTCTAACTAATTTAAGTGTTTGATTTTTAAGTGAAAAACACGAGTTTAAAGTTTTTTTGGTCTTTTTCAGGAGCTATTGTGTCGGTTTAAGATAAGAAATAAGGATTTTGCTGCGGATTTACTCCTAGTAAAGAAGGTTTTTGGTCTTAGGGGTAGGAAGGCTTTTTGCTTGTCTTGGCGCTATTATGGCTGGAGTTATCTGTGGTGATTGTGTTAATTATAAAGTCAAATTATTGATTGGAGAGTAGTGAAATGGATGTGTCTTCTTCCGTGTTTGATACCCTAATAGACAGATCGAATATGAGCAGTGATAAGTGGTCTAAATACCCTGAATCCGTGATTCCTATGTGGGTTGCAGACATGGATTTTGATTCGCCAGGCTGTATTAAAAGTGCTTTAAATCAACGAGTTGATGATGGCGTATACGGTTACACACACACGCCTAAAGCCTTGATTGAAGCAATCCGAGCGCATCTTATAAAATGCTATGGTTGGACGGTTTCAGCCGCCGATTTGGTGCATCTTCCGGGGCTTGTTTGTGCTTTGCATTTAAGCGTTAGGGTTTTCTCTAAAGAAGGAGAGGGTATCGTTGTTCCTGGGCCTGTGTATTACCATTTAACCAAAGCGCCATTAGTATCAGGCCGAGAATTAATTGGTGTGGATATGGTTATTCAGGATGGTCGCTGGTTACCTGATATGGCTCAATTTGAAGCTGCTTGCGCGCAATCAAATAGCAAGATGATGCTCTTATGTAATCCACATAACCCAGGTGGAACAGTATATACCAAAGCAGAATTATTGCGTTTTCACGCGCTGGCCAAGCAATATGACCTGATTGTTGTTAGTGATGAAATTCACTGTGATTTGATTTTGGATGATTTGCCACACGTGCCATTTGCGAGTTTGAACCAAGATGCAGCGGATCGTACCATTACCTTAATGGCACCGAGTAAAACCTTCAATATAGCGGGCTTGGGTTATGCGTTTGCAGTGATTGAAAACACTGCGTTACGACAGACTTTTAAGCAAGAAAAGGCAGGTTTGATACCGTCACCAAATATGCTCGGATTAGCCGCAGCAACAGCGGCTTATGAGGACGGTCAGACATGGCATCGTGCATTATTAGTGTACTTAAAAGGTAATCGAGATCTTATTGTCGACAGAATTGCAAAAACGCCACTTAAAATGGCAAATCTAGAGGCGACGTATCTGGCTTGGATTGATGTCTCTGCTTTGGAAATAGAGGATCCTTTTCAATTCTTTCTAGATGCAGGGGTGGGTGTATCTAATGGTAAAGATTTTGGCAATCCTAACTATGTTCGCCTAAACTTCGGTTGTCCCCAATCCATTCTCGACCAAGCGTTGACCCGTATCGAAGAAGCCTTAATAAAACATCATTTAATGTGATTTATTTAACTCTTTAATCGCTCAAGTCAGCATGTTCGGGCTCTAGTTGAAGTTGTCCTACAGGAGCAGTATTTATGTTGACGTTAGCATCGAGTGATTTTGTAAAGTGTTATGTTCAGCACTCTGCTCCAGCGATGCGAGCAGATTTGTTGGAAGTGATTGAAATGATGGAATTAATCGCACCAGAGGCTGAGTTGGTCAGTAATTTAGGCATTCCATATTTTCAGCAAAATGCCAGTTGGTTGTATGGCGTTGCCGCGCGATCTGACCATTTGTGTGTGTACTTTTCTGATTTAAGTGTGCTTTATCCGTTTGCGAGTCGTTTGCCTCATGTCCAATTTGGTGATGATTGTCTTATTATTCATCGATTAGATGACATTAATATCAATGTACTTGCGGAACTCTTTGGCCAAATAAAAGTCCACTTTTTACTGAAACACCGAGAGTCTCTAGCGCTTATTCAATAGTCTAGTGGCTTTTCTTTTTGAGGTTCTCCTAGGCTGTGGGCTAAATGATAGATTTCACCGTTCGTATCAGTGTGTTTCTTCTAGTATTTGGCGCTTTGGTAATGTGGCAGTGGTATTGGCCTAGAGCGCCACTATTGCAATGGAAACAGCGTTGGCGCCACAATCTCTCTTTATTGTTGATTGGTGCGCTGTGTGTTCGCTTGTTCCAACCTCTGCTCTTATCCGTCATGGCTTTCTTTAGCCAAGAATTTGGTTTATTCAACGCGCTAAACCTGCCTTTTACCGTTGCCTTTCTACTCAGTATTGTAGTGTTAGATGGCTTGATTTATTGGCAGCATCGCCTGTTTCACCGTGTGCCTTTTTTGTGGCGTTTCCATCGTGTTCATCATTCAGATCCTGAACTGGATGTCAGTTCAGCCGTACGCTTTCACCCCATCGAAATTTTGATGTCGCTAGGCATTAAGGTCTTTGCTATTTGGTTGTTGGGTATTCCCATCGAAGCGGTTTTGGCGTTTGATATTTTGTTAAATGCGTCTGCCATGTTTAATCATACGAATGCTAGATTGCCTGAAAAGGTTGAGGTTTGGGTGAAAAAAATACTGGTTACGCCCGATATGCATCGTATACATCATTCAAGAGTTAGCCTTGAAGCAAACAGTAACTATGGTTTTTTTCTGAGTATCTGGGACACGCTTTTTAGAAGCAAAAGAAACCACGCGTTGAATGGGGATGAAAACTTAACTATAGGTTTGCCAGAAACTCGGTCGTATCAACCCGCTTCGTTTAAAGCGGTGTTGGCATTGCCTTTTAAGTCGTTTAAAAAATCTCGCTAAAAACGAAAAGATCAACTGACGTTAGAGGAAGTTATGAGTTATTACGACGTAAATTTCATTGAAATGCGTGTTATTGGTTGTCTCATGGAAAAAGAGATTACGACGCCAGATCAATATCCGCTCAGCTTAAATGCCCTTGTGAATGCCTGTAATCAAAAGTCTAATCGAGAGCCTGTAACGCAGTTGTCCGAATTAGAGGTTCAAGATGCTGTAGATGCCTTATTGGCTCGTGGGTTGGTGACGGAAATAAATGCGTCTCACAGTCGAGTAAGCAAATACCAACACAGGTTCTGTAATACGGAGTTTTCTGACTTACAGTTATCGCCAGCAGAAACGGCAATCGTCTGTCTGATGTTTGTCCGTGGCGCTCAAACACCGGGTGAATTACGTTCTCGCAGTGGTCGTTTACACAGTTTTCAATCTCGCGATGAGGTGGAATTGGCTCTTCAATCCTTGCA
Source organism: Marinomonas profundimaris (assembly GCF_000508165.1). Classification (GTDB taxonomy): domain Bacteria; phylum Pseudomonadota; class Gammaproteobacteria; order Pseudomonadales; family Marinomonadaceae; genus Marinomonas; species Marinomonas profundimaris. The sequence goes on from NZ_AYOZ01000006.1 coordinate 39,469, forward strand.
CGACAAAACGGGTGGCCCTTATGTGTGCCAGCTACCGCGAGAACCGGGTAAGCGAGAGCAGCGTTATCAGGAATGTTTTTGTTCAGAGTCAGAACGGCCCGATTCTTATTGGAATGAACCTGCTTCCTCTACTAAGTCTAGCGATGCGTATACCCAGCAACTTGAGACGCGAGTACTTGAGTTAGAGGCGCGTGTGGTTGAATTAAGTGAACAAATCCAAGTGCTTGAAAAAGCTAGTGGACTATAATCTTCTTTGACGTCAAACTTAGTGCGTTTTTTTAGCGCCGATACCTAACCTTTAACAGATTTTGGCGCTATCGCTTTTGATTATGTCTATGGGGAGAATCCTATGAAGAAGGTACGCTGGGGTATTATTGGTACAGGTCAAATTGCGCATTCATTTGCTCGCGATTTCTGTCATGTCAAAGCGGGTGAACTTCGTGCGGTTGCTTCCCGCGATAAAGCGACAGCAGATACGTTTTCCGCTGAGTTTGATATTGAATTGGCGTTTGTTGACTATTTTTCACTCATCAATAGCAATGAAGTGGATGTGATCTATATCGCGACGCCGCATGTGTATCATTATGATTTGGCGAAAGCCTGTATTTTAGCGGGTAAAGCCGTATTGTGTGAAAAGCCATTCACCATAAATGAAACTCAATCCAAAGCGCTTTATGATCTTGCCTTGGAGCACAATGTATTTGTTATGGAGGCCATGTGGACACGCTTTAACCCTGTTATAGAACAAGTGATTGAATGGGTTGAAGAAGGTGAAATTGGTGATTTGAATAGTATTCAAGCGAGTTTTAACTTCCTTGCTCCGACGGACCCTAATCATCGTTTGATGAACGTTGAACTTGGTGGTGGGGCATTACTCGATATTGGTATTTACCCTGTTTTCTTAGCGCAGTTGTTTTTTGGTAAACCGGATTTTGTGCAAAACCAAGCGGTCATTGGTGATACTGAAGTCGATCTTTTTGAGCAAATTCTATTGGGTTGGGAAAGTGGTCAGTTGGCGTCATTGGATGCATCGTTGATTTCGTGCAACCCCAATCGAGCGATTTTATCTGGTTCTAAAGGGTACATTGAAATCGACTCTGAATGGTTTAAAGCAAAATCTTGCCGTGTTGTTGGTTCAGATGGTGCCGAGAGGGCGGTCGAATTTGATTTTCCTGGTAACGGTTATCAATTTGAAGCAGATGAAGTGAACCGCTGCCTTGAAGAAGGTCTTATTCAAAGCCCCAATCACAGTTGGCAAAACAGTCTTGAATTGATTGCAACATTAGATGAAATACGCCACGACATCGGATTATCTTATCCAGGTGAACACCATCACGATGAAGAAGAAGTACATCACCATCATCATGAACACAGCCACCATAAGCATTAATAATTACGGGTAAATAGCGGACCATAAAAAAAGCCACTTTCGGCGTGAAAGTGGCTTTTTTATTTGCTGTCATTGCGCTGAATCCGAGCGCCTTAGGCACTCAGTATTGAGCAAGCACTTAGTTAAGGTGTTTGTTCAAAATTGGCAATAACACTTTGAATAAACGCGGCGAAGCGCATAATACGTCGCCTTTTTCTAGGCTTGGTGAGCCGTCAAACCCTGCAAATAGGCAGCCTGCTTCTTTCGCAATGAATAGCGGAGCTTGCATTTCCCACTCTTGAAGTTTAATGCCCCAAGCGGCGTCAAGGCGACCTGCAGCAACGTTAGTAAGCATCAATGCTGGTGAGTCTTGCATAACGGCGCGCGCGCCCTGTTCTGCGATTTCTGTTAGTACAGCAAACTGGCCAGAAAGAGAAGGCATAAGGCGATCGGTTGCAGGGAATTGAGCTGCAATAGTAACGTTTTCTAACGTACGAGCAGAACTGCTGCGAATTCGTGAATTGTTCAGGTAAGCACCACGGCCTTTACTTGCGTAAAACTCGTCTTTGGTGTGAGGGTTTAACACAAGCGCGTGCTCTACTTTACCGGCAACTAGGTAGCTCATGGTAATGACGTTGCCTGTTAGGCCGCGTGAAAATAAATGCTGTCCTTGGATCGCATCAATGATCCATTCGCCTTCTTCGCCTTTCTGTACTGTGCCTTGAAGGCGAGTAGTAATCGTGTCAGCTGGGTAGGCTTTTTCTAGATGGTAAACAATGCTGCGCTCTGCACCAGAACAAACTGTTTCATAAACTTGCTCAGCGGACTGGCCTTGTTCTTTGTCAAAAAGCAGTTTTTCTTGTGAATGAACTATGTATTCTGCAGCGGCACGAGCTGCTTTAAGTGCAATATTGATTCTAGGTTGCATAATTTACCGTCAATTATTCCGTCATTAAAATGCACATACCGTCAATGAGACGGTAAGTTGCCAAATAAAGTGTTAAAGAGCGTGCGACCTGTCTGTTCAAAACTTACTAGGAACATTCCTAAAGTACGTCAGGAGGGTTCCTTAAATAAGAGCGATATAGACAGAGCGCCTAAATAAGAGCGCGAATTCTAGCTTAATAGAGTTGGTTTTACCAGTGAAGTTTTGGTGAAAAACTGATCAATTAAGGCATTGCTCTAAATATCTGTTAAGATACGCGGCATTGTCTGACCGTAATAATTGGTAGCTCATAAAATGCAAAATAAAGTAAGAATTGTCCTAGTTAATACATCTCATCCTGGCAATATTGGTGGGGCTGCTCGAGCAATGAAAAACATGGGGTTGGCAGATCTTTATCTTGTTGCCCCTAAGTTGTATCCCAGTGATGAGGCGGTAAGCCGCGCAGCTGGTGCAACGGATATTTTAGAAAATGCCGTAGTAGTCGATACGCTAGAAGAAGCGCTTGCAGATTGTCAGCTTGTGATTGGTACCAGTGCGCGTGAACGTAATATTCCGTGGCCATTGGTCGACCCAAGGGAAGCGGCAGATTTAGTGTTCGACGAAGGTTTGGTTACTGCGTTTGTATTTGGTCGTGAAGACCGAGGTTTGACCAATGAAGAATTACAGCGTTGTAATTACCATGTACATATCCCTTCGGTTGAGACCTTTAGTTCCTTAAATTTAGGCGCCGCTGTGCAGGTTATCGCCTATGAATTGCGCATGAAGTCGTTGTTGATGAAAGACACGCCGGTTGTGGCGAGTAAATGGGATGTGCCTGCGGCAAACGTAGAGCAAATTGATTACTTGCTTGAACACCTTGAAAAAGTATTGGTGAAAACGGAGTTTCTTGATCCCAATATGCCGATGCAAGTGATGACGCGTTTTCGTCGATTGTTCCAGCGTTCACGTTTGGATCAACAAGAGGTCGGTATGCTGAGAGGGATGCTTACTTCGATGGAAAAACAGATAAAAGAATAACAACTGAGCTCGAAACGTTATTCTAAAAAGGCAAATGACTTCAATGGGATTCAGCTTGCTTAAGTGGACATAAAAAAACGCTGACTTAGCAATAAGTCAGCGTTTTTTTTGAGCTAGGCGTCGGTCTTAAGCTTTACGCTCAGGACGACCTTCTTCTTGCCAAAAAGTATGAAATTTTTGACCTGATTCTGCATCTACTCGTTCATACGTGTGGGCACCGAAATAATCGCGCTGAGCTTGCAACAAGTTAGCGGGAAGTACTTCAGAGCGGTAGCCATCAAAATACGCTAATGCCGAGAAAATAGACGGCGCTGGAATGCCTGACTGTGCTGCCAGAACAACCGTTTTACGTAAACCTGCTTGTTTGCTCGCCATTGCGTCCGCGAAGTAATCGCTTAACAATAGATTTTCAAGTTCGTGGTTTTCATCAAACGCGTCCGCAATTTTTTGTAAGAAAGAAGCGCGGATAATACAGCCGCCACGCCAGATCTTAGCAATATCACTGAAGTTTAACGTCCAGTCGTATTCTTTTTGGGCAGCGCGCATCAATTGGAAGCCTTGAGCGTAAGCACAGATTTTTGCGCAGTAAAGCGCTTCTTCAATGGCTTTTTCAACCACCTCGGCTTCTATCTCACCGCTTTCTACTTCGGCGACCAGTTTGCTCGCTGCAAGTTCTCGTTCGCCAGTTAGCGTGCTAAGTGCTCGAGCATAAACGGATTCACTGATAATGCCAGCTGGAACGCCCATTTGAGTCGCGCTAATGGATGTCCAGCGACCGGTGCCTTTTTGTCCAGCGCTGTCTAGAATCATATCGACTAAAGGCGCGCCAGTTTTATGGTCGTATTGTTGTAAAATGTCAGCTGAAATTTCGACAAGGTAACTGTTTAGAACACCTTGGTTCCATTTTTCAAACAATTTACCAATTTCTTCTGGTTCGTAACCGAGCAGAGAACGCAGTAAATGGTAGGCCTCGCAAATAAGTTGCATGTCAGCGTATTCAATACCGTTGTGAACCATTTTGACATAATGACCTGCGCCATTTGGCCCTAAGTACGCTGTACAAGGTTCTCCTTCCGTTACTGGCTTACCCGGTGTGTTGCTCTCTATAGGCTTGCCATCTTTGTCTACTTTTGCTGCAACGGCTTCCCACATTGGTTGTAGGTATTTCCAAGAATCGGCATCGCCACCCGGCATAAGAGATGGCCCGAAGCGAGCGCCGACTTCACCGCCAGACACGGCCGTACCAAAGAATTTGAACTTTTCTTTGTATTCTGATTCGCGTCGAATGGTGTCTGTCCATTGGCTGTTACCACAGTCTACAACGATATCGTCTGCTTCTAGACCAGCGTCAATTAAGCTATTGCAAACGGCATCGACAGGGCTGCCTGCAGGCACCAAAACCACAATGACACGAGGCTTTACTAAGTTTGAAAGCATTTCTTCCATGCTTGAACAGCCGATGATTCGTGCTTGTGTTGAGGTATCAGGGCGTTCTGCTGCTTCTGTATCGAGGACGTCTTGTATTTTATGCGTGTCAAGATCAAAACCTGCAACTCGGTAGCCGTGGTCGGCTAAATTCAAGGCCAAGTTTTTACCCATGACGCCCAGGCCGACAAATCCAATATTGCAATTCTGATTCGTTTTTAACATAAATATCGATCAACCTTTTTTAGCAATTAGGGGGGGAATTGAGGTAAGAATCTTACCATGAAGAAAGAGGATTCAGGACATAGTAGAGGGAAGAAAAACTCAAATAATTGTGTTTTTTTGATGTTTTTTAATATAAACCTTACATTTTAGGTGGTTTTCCCTTAGAAAAAGGCAAGATTATGTTGGTTATTTTTTGTTGTTTTGTGTCACTGGAATAGGCTTCAATTTGTAGAAAGACAACCAAAACGAAAGAAAACTACAAAAAAAAGCGCTTCCTCATTGCTCTGCAAGCTAAAAAATGAATTTCACCTCTTACAAAACACATAAAATTCATTTTTATCAATGACTTAGTTCTTTTTGGAAAGTTTCAAAATGGTAATAAAATAACATATTGTTATAACAATATTTTTTTTTAGATTGTTTTGTTACTATCGTTTTCACAGAAAAACATTCGCATAATAATAAAAATGACCAGACAACCTTTTATAGTTCAGAGGATTTAGCAACATGAATTCCGCATCAGACGTAACTACTATGCATAAAAACTTAACGACGCCGCAGTTGGTTGAAAAAGCTTTACTGAATGGCGAAGGGGTTCTTGCTGATAACGGCGCACTCGTCGTTGAAACAGGTGCTCGTACAGGTCGTTCTCCTATGGATCGCTTCATTGTGGAAGAAGCATCCAGTAAAGACAGTATTCATTGGGGACCTGTTAACCGTCCATTTCCAGAAGATAAATTTGCGCCATTGTGGGATCGCGTTACGGCTTATCTAAATGGCCAAGAATCGTTTGTGTCTAATATTCATGTTGGTGCGGGCGATGAATATTATTTGCCAGTTATTATGCGAACGGAAACAGCATGGCATCAGTTATTTGGTCGTAACTTATTTATCCGTCCAGAGGTTTACAACCCAACAAGCAAAGGTGAGTGGCAGATTCTGAATGCGCCAAACTTTGTGTGTGAGCCTGAGCGTGATGGCACCAACTCTGATGGCTGCGTGATTTTAAATTTTGCTGAGCGCAAGGTGTTGATCGCGGGCATGCGTTATGCCGGTGAAATGAAAAAAGCCATGTTCTCAGTACAGAACTACTTATTACCTGCATACGACGTATTACCAATGCATTGTGCGGCAAACGTGGGAACAGAAGAAGATGTTACTTTATTCTTTGGTTTGTCAGGAACGGGTAAGACGACCTTGTCTGCTGATCCTGAGCGTTTCTTAATCGGTGATGATGAGCACGGTTGGGGAAAAGACACAGTTTTCAATATTGAAGGTGGCTGTTACGCAAAAACCATCGATCTTTCTCAGAAAAATGAGCCAATTATTTGGGATGCGATTAAGTTCGGTACCATTGTAGAAAACGTTGTTTTGGATTCTGAAACACGTGTTGCTGATTACGCAGATACGTCTTTGACTCAAAACGGTCGCGCTGGTTACCCTCGCGAACACATTGAAAAACGTGCTGCAGGCAATCGTGCTGGTGAACCAAATGCGATTATCTTTTTGACATGCGATTTGACGGGTGTTCTTCCTCCTGTTTCTATCCTGACGAAAGAAGCGGCGGCGTATCACTTTTTGAGTGGTTACACGGCTTTGGTTGGGTCAACTGAAATGGGCGCGGGTACCGGTATTAAATCTACCTTCTCGACTTGTTTTGGTGCGCCTTTCTTCCCTCGTTCTGCGGATGTGTATGCGGATCTTTTGATTAAGCGTATCGAAGAATTTGGTAGTAAAGTTTACCTTGTTAATACGGGTTGGACTGGCGGAGCGCATGGCCAAGGCGGCAAGCGCTTCAGTATTCCAGTGACTCGTGCGGTTATTTCAGCGATTCAATCTGGCGCATTAGCCGATGTAGAAACAGAACATTTGGCCGATGTGAACCTTGACGTGCCAACACGCGTTCCGGGTGTCGACAGTGTTCTGTTGAACCCTCGTAAGACTTGGTCAGATCAAGCGTCTTATGAAGCGCAAGCGAAAAACCTTATTTCTCAGTTTGTTGCGAACTTTAAGAAATTCGACACGGTATCTGACGCAATTGTTAAGGCTGGCCCTTCTCTTTAAGCTTGTTATACTGTGTTTTACAAAAGCCGTGCATTCGCACGGCTTTTTTTGTTTTTCGTCATTTGAATTAAGCTGGTACTTCCTACCTTAAATAATGTAATCTTTTGTGTATGTTTATTGATAGCCATTGTCATTTTGATTTTGATGTGTTCGATGATCAGCGTGACATTTTGATGGCTCGTTGCTTAAATCATGGCGTGTCGGGTTTTTTAGTGCCTGCGACAACTCATGTTAGCTGGTCAAGATTAGAGCAGTTTATTGGGCGTTATCCGCAGTGGCGTGCCGCTTATGGTTTGCATCCTTATTTTTTGAAGGATGCCTCGCTGGATCAAATTGATTTACTGGGTGAGCAATGTGCAACACAGCGAGTGGTTGCCGTCGGCGAGATTGGTTTGGACTGCTGGCCTAATGCGGTCGATTTAAAGACCCAGATTGACTTTTTTAAGCGCCAGTTAAGTGTGGCGAAATCGTTAGATCTCCCTGTTATTTTACACGCTAGAAAAAGCTATGATCTGGTGTTGAAGTGTTTGCGAGAAATCGATTTTAAAGCTGGCGGAGTAGTGCATGCTTTTAATGGTAGTCTTGAGCAAGCCAAACGTTTTTTAGATTTTGGGTTTGTGCTTGGGGTTGGAGGCACAATTACTTACCCAAGAGCCAACAAGGCTCGGCGAGTATTATCTGCTTTAGGCACTAGCGCGTTTGTTTTAGAAACGGATTCACCAGATATGCCGTTGAATGGCTTTCAGGGACAATATAATACCCCGCTTTCAATTCCTATCGTTGCGCACCATGTTGCTACAATTAGAGGGGAAGATATCGAGCAGGTCGCAACGCAGACGTATAATAATCTACTTAGAATTTTCCCTAGGTGGCATGAGGAATGACTTTGAACATTACAAAAGATATTAACGCTCCGATTCGTATTCTTCTTTTAGGGAGTGCGACAGAAGTTGGTTCGTCGTTGTTGCAACTTTCTAAGGAAAAGCAAGAGTTTGAGTGGTTGTGCCCAGATGAGTCCTTGTTGCTCAATGCGGATAATCGAGCAGAGCTCGACGCCATGCAGTTTGATGTCATCATTGATGTGTTAAGTCTGCGTTATGCATTACAGACTGATTATGGAAAATTCCAATCGACTTTGCGCTATTTAAGTGAGCAAGGTGGTGCCCCTCTTATTATGATTAGTAGTGCGAGAGTGTTCTCAGGCAGTAAAGATGTTCCCTATGCCGAAGTGGATGAGCCTGACAGCACAGACCCGTATGCACTGGCTTTGATTGAGGCTGAGTCCGTAGTACTGAGTAATCCTAACAATATTGTATTGCGCACCGGTTGGTTGTTCAGCGGACAAGGTGATGATTTTGTTTGTAGGACGCTTGGCCTAATACAAGATGGCGTAAATCTTGCGTACAAAGATGATTTAATTGGCAGTCCAACGCCAGTGTCCGATTTGGTTCGGGTGATTTTGTCTATGGTTAATCAAGGGCATTATGGCGCGCAAAATAAAGGCGTTTATCATTATTGTTGTGCGGAAGAAATAAGTTGGATTCGATTGGTTGAAGCCATTGTGGCGACGTCGGGTCAATTTGATCCTAAGGCACAAGTGGAAGTGGAGGCTATTGGGGATTCGTTTCCAGAGACTCAGGAAGTTACGGCAATGAAGCGACAGTCGTTATCGTGTCGAAAAGTATTTAATCATTTTGGTATTAAACAGCGTCCTTGGCGATCAAAGCTGCGGAATCTGGTAAAGGAATTGTATCAAGTAAACTAGCAATCAATCAGCGTTGCTTGTGGATAAATTGAAGACTGGGAGTGGATGTGTACAAGATAAATCAAAAGGCAGTAGTATTGGTTTTTTTCCTCCAGCTTGTTGTGGGAGGAATTTGGTATGCTTCGACCCCTACCGCATTGTTAGGGCGCTCAATATTGGAAGACGCGTCAGAACAGCCCTCTATTATTATGGCGGTGTTGTTTGTGCTTTCAGTGTTGGTGTATTTGCTCTTTACGGCTTGGTTGTTGGTCAGAATAAAAGGAATGTCAGGGCCTGAGCGATTTTTTTTAGTGATAGCCATTTGGTTTTTTATCGTCTTACCAAACTATATATTCGTGAGTATGCAGCTAAACTTTAGTGAAGTAGATGTGTTTTATTTACTGTCTTATAGTGCAATAAATTGCGCCATAGCCGCAATAATATTACCGCTATGGCGATCTTCTCGATCTATTTTTAAAACTTAATATAGACTGCTTTCTGGCCATACTAACCATAGGCTTAATCCACTGATTAAGCCGCTGATGATGAGTTGGCTAATAATGATGATGACGCTTTTCTTGTTGCTCTGCTGGTTGCTTAACAGGAGCGCGATGGGCGTCACGAAGCAGCTTGCTGCCAGCATTAACATGACAGAGAGAGGTATGTCAGCCAATACGTGACTTTGCGTTATGAGGCCGGCAAGAATTAACAAAGCGGGAATGCTGGTGTGGCTTTGTTTTTCTTTTGTTACATAAGCCATAAGGGCGTAGCCAAAAAGAGCGGCCCCAAAAGCACCTAGTAATTGTCCTATCAATAAACTTCCCCCAATTGAAATAACAGGCGCGGCGCTGCCTGCAACAATCATCAAGCCTATTAATAAAAGCAGGGGAGAAATACCTCGTTCGTTTTTTGCTTGGTCTTGTTCTGTATTGTGTGTTTTTTCTGCAAGAAATTGGTAACACAACATAATAAGAGCGCTGACAATAGCCCAACTCAAGCTTGTAATCGGTCCTGAGTGTTTTAGAACCGGATTCAGTAAGAGGTAAAACGACAAACTAAATAGAACAAAGTTGATTCCATTATGAGGAATGGCTTTGTTAATCAGGGTTGAGCAGAGCAAGGCGATAATGCCGATAATAATGGAGATGCTGTAATAATCGATTGCCTGATTTGGCGGGAAACTCAAGCCTGAATGAATCAGGCTGAGTCCAACAATAAAACCGCCAAGGTAACCTAAGTAAGACGATCCACGTAATAATTTACCAGCAACAATGCTGACAATGATGGCGGCGAGAAAGGGGTAAACTGCCGTATGTAGTAGCATTAAAATCGTTGCATTGCTGGCTTCTTCGTACATGGTCGCTTTCCTTAATAAGTTACTGGCGAATGCCTTCTACGTTAACTTCAATTTCTGTTGTGTCAGTAACACCAGGAATGAAGTAAGTAACACCAAAATCGCTGCGTTGGATGGTGGTTTTTGCTTCAAAACCAGCGCGGTAGCCACCCCATGGGTCTTTCCCTTCGCCTACCTTTTTAACATCAAAGCTGACGGCTTTAGTTACGCCATGAAGCGTTAAATCGCCAGTGAGTGTGCTGCCATCAAATTTAGTACTTTTGAATGTCAAAGAAGGGAATTGTTTTACATCCAAGAAATCAGGGCTGCGAAGGTGTTTATCACGAGCTTCGTGGTTGGTATCGACACTGTCCGCTTTTACGGTAAGAGAGGCGCTGCCTGAATGACTACCTTCGGGGTATGAAAAGGTACCTTCAAATTCGTTGAAGCGGCCAACCGTCGTGCTCACACCTAAATGGCCGATCTTAAATATCACAGCTGAATGGGCAGGATCAATTTTGTAATCGGCTGCCATGGTCATGCTTGATACGAGAGCCAATGCACTGATGGTCATTATTTTCATTCTAATGTTCCTCTATTCGATTCAAAGATGTGCACAGTGTAATTCGTTTTATTTGATAAATAATTAGCATTAAAAACAATTCAATGTTTCTTTAAAAGAAATGATAATAAGGGAACTTTTTATTTTTTGGAGGAATGAATGGATAAGCTTCAAGCAATGAAGGTATTTTGCCGTGTGTATGAGGCGGAGAGTTTCAAAATGGCCAGCGACTCGCTGGGGATTTCTCGTCCAATGGTAACGCGTTATGTTAACTCTATAGAAGAAGAGTTAGGCACAAAGCTACTGCAGCGTAATACTCGTAACATCAGTATTACGCATGCGGGGCGAAAATATTACCAACATTGTATTGCGATATTGGACGCCATCGATGAGGCCGAAGGTGAAATAGGAGAGTTGACTCAAAAGCCCAAAGGGCTTTTAAAAGTGAGTGTACCAATGGATTTTGGCCTAACGCACTTGGTGCCTTTGTTGGACCATTTTAGTCGTCTTTATCCTCAAATTGAATTAGAAATAGATTTCAGTGATAAGCGCGTTGATATGACTGAATCTGGAATAGACATCGCTATTCGGGGTGGTGATTTGGGAGGCGATCAATTTGTGGCGCGTCCATTGTGCTACTCCAAAGGGTATGTCTGTGCATCGCCTGATTATATCTCAGCCCATGATGAACTGAAGAGGGTAGAGGACTTAGTGAATCATTCATGCCTTCTTTATAACAATGCGGTGACGCCGAACCGTTGGTCATTATCTGATGAAAATGGTGTTTCCCATAGTGTGACGGTTGCAGGTGGTTTTAGTGCAAATAATGGAGGAGCCCTAACTCGATTTGCTTTGTCGGGTTTGGGGGTGATTTATCAGCCTGATTTTTTGGTGGCTAAATATATTGAGTCGGGAGAGTTGGTGGATTTGTTGCCGAACTATAAGGGTTATGAAATCTGCTTCTATGCCATTTACCCACAGAGAAAGCTGATGCCAAGAAAGACACGTTTGTTACTCGATTTTTTACAAGAAAAATTAGCCAACACAACATTTGATTAATGTGTTGGCTAATCTTGGTTTACATTATTTTAAATCGCTAAACTCATTGTCTACATTTAGGCTGACAGGGATGTCATAACCAGGCAATTGTATTTCTTTGTCGGTTATAACGAGCTCTTCGCCACCTAAAACATTAAAGCCAAACTTATAGATAGGAAGGCTTTCGCCACGAATCATGGATTGATTGTACTCTTCGGCAGTAGCGACAACGTTAGCATTTTTGGCTTGGTAGTCGCTGATTTGTTCTGCGCTATAGCGTTTTTTCAGCATTTTCATGGTTTGGTTTGGGGAGAGTAAAACAGCGGTTGCGTTGTTTCCCCCAAAACCTTTTGAATTAAGCAGTGCGGCATCAAAATAGTCTTTCCCATACACTTCATGTTTAAGCTGGAATTTTAAACCCTCTTGATAAACATCATCGGCGATGGCGTGAGAGGTTGTTATACCAGGCAAAATACCGTCTTTCCAAACACCTAAAGAAAGATGCAGTTGATCTCCGCCCGCGGTTCCTTGGGAATGCCCAAGAAATGCTTTCATGGCGACAACAGGCATGGCGCTGGCGCCAAAACTGATTGCGGCTTTACTTAGTACATGTGATTCAGTAATACGGTTTTGTGGAGTGCTAGTGCCGTGAGCTTGAATAAACGTTCGTTGTGTCAATCCATCGTTACCTATGATGTTTTGTAGGTAAGCCATGGCTTTGCTCATGGTTAAATAGTTACCAATTCCAGGTGCAGAGATGGATTTTTTATGGCCATCAGCGTAAGAAAATACCGCTGGAATAGCGCCAAATATTTGTGCGCCTAACTCAATAGCAAGTTCGTCATCCATCAAAAGTGTCCATTGGCTAGATTCGCCAATGGTAAAGCCACAGTTTTGGGCAAAAGGGCGGCAACTGCGAGTGTGATCTGGCTCTTGCTGATTGCTTATTTGGTCAAGAGCAAGCAAAGCCGTATCTTCGGCCAAGGCGCCCATGGTTCTAAAGCCTTCAATGATTTCTGGTGTAATAGGTGCATCGCTGCCCCCCACCATAGCGACTCGAAACTTTCCAGATTTGATGCCTTCGATGGCTTTTTCCAAGTTGAAAAAATAAGTAGCGCAAGCACCAATCGCAGTACCTACATTGCCGACACTGCCTAAGATATAAGCGTTAACAAAATCCGCCGGCATTTGAGCGTAACCAAGAGGTAGATGCTTTGATGTCGTACGTTTGCCCATTAAAGCAGATTTAAGCATGCCACCAAAACCAAGATCGTCCATTTGACCAATCGAGTTAGCGGCATACACGGCCATCTGGTCGGGAGCGACCTTGCTGCGAATAACTTCCCAATCAATACCGCTGCTTTTCACCGCATCTGACGCGCCATATACCGTCATTTGCAAGCCACGTGGGTGATTGCGACTTTGGTACAATTTGGAGGGATCAAAGCCTGTCGGAAGTTGTCCTGCCGCTTTAACAGAAAGAGGTCTTGTGTCTTTAATAAAGGCCTCTAAATTACCGTCAACAACGACTTCACTTAGATTATTTGGAAGCTCTGTAACCTGCCAGTTGGTAGGGCGGTCATTTGGAAGTGAGCGTGTCTTTATGGTGAAACTGAGTTTTTCATCTTCATGGCTTGAATGAAGCGTCGTTGATTTGTGTAAAACCACATTATCAACGTCAAACAAGCTAGGGTGAATACGACGAATTAAAGTGCGTGCGAGAAGAGATTCGCCAATGCTGTCAATCAATGCTGCAGCGTCTAGGGCTTCTTCGCCATCTGTGTACCAAAGGCCATTTTTGTGTTCGGCCATGTTGGTAATAGTGGCAAGATCAAGTAAAACATCCTGTTGGATTGAACTTGGAAGAAGATCAAAAACAATTCGGCGATATGCTTGATGTGAAGAGGTACGACCAGCCGAATTGATTCCGCCAAAGCCAACAATAACAGGTAAACGGGCCAATTGAATTTCCTCGTTTGATAAGTGAGTAAAATATTACGGTATTGTAATGAAGGGGGTGGCTCTTAGCCACCCCACATAAAGTAATTTCGTAACAATAAGTTGCATTTAATTACATGGAAAAGAAGATTGGAAAATTACTGCAGCTCTGGCTTCGGTTGATAGCGGTTAAAGCGCCAAAGTTTATTGTAGTTAATTAGACCTTCTATTTCTTTTACGTAAGCTTGTCCGCGCTGAGAATAATGTTCTAAGCCATGTACAAGGTATAAGCCAGTAATGTCTTCTTTTTCTTGGCGCAGCTTCAATCGTGCGGCTCTAAGTTTTTTATAGGCCGCATTTGAATTCAAATTGTCGATGTAGGCGAAAACAGATTCGCGAGCGTCTTTGAATTTCCTCACTTCGTGGTCGGCATCATTGTCCCTTGATTCAGGGACTAATCCACACCCTTTTCTAAAGCACCATTGGCCGAAGAAGTTATTGCCTTTTGTTGCAAATCGAGACGTGCCCCACGCAGACTCATTGGCAGCTTGGGCCAGCACAAGAGAAACAGGAATGATGTCTAAGCGATTAAGGAGTGCGTTCAAATCGTCTTTTGAATAGTTATCAAGTGTTTTTAGTTTGTGGTTTTTACGCAGTGCAGAAACCCATTTTTTGTTTTTCTTGGACATCTTAGTGTTGCTGTTTAACAACACATTTAAGCGTTCACGATCTTTTAAAATAAGATTGTTTTTTTCATTAACAAAAGGGGTTAGGTAGCTAAAAAACGCCTTTTTACGTTCTTTGACGTCTGTTATTGCTGCGAAATCAGGACTTTTTACTTTAATTGGATGAGATCTGAAATAGCTCTTTTCTTCTGATGTCGCATCTTCAGATTCTTGTTGTAGCGCGCTTACATCAGATGAGTCATCTTGTTCTATATCACGTTGGTCGCTATTAAATGGGCCTGCTTTTATCCACAAAATAAATATGAGTGCAAAAGAGATTATCCAAAGTATTTTTTTTTCCATAAAGAACCACGAGTCTCAAATATTTATATTTTTTAGTTGGCTTTACTGAGTCGGTAATGGCCTGCTAAAGCTAAGGAAAAACGAATAAAAAAGTAAACTTTTTATCCTTAAAAAGCTTACTTTAACAGATTTTAACCTAGGCTTCTTGAATTTGCCTCATTTCCTTTATTTGTCCTTGGCGATTAACGAAACAGTTTGGCTGGACCGACTGGAACTACTTGAGTGGGATTGATCGTTTTGTGACTAAAGTAGTAGTGACGCTTTATGTGTTGTAAGTTCACTGTCTTCGCAATATTCGGCGTATCATAAAGGCGTTTCATATATTGATTAAGGTTAGGATAGTCTAAGATTCGATTGATGTTGCACTTGAAATGACCGAAGTACACCGCGTCAAAACGAATTAGAGTGGTAAAAAGGCGCCAATCGGCTTCCGTTTGTTCACTGCCAAGTAAATACGTGCTTTTTGAGAGAGTGTCCTCTAGGAACATCAAGGTATCAAAAAGTGGTGTAAGAGCTTCTTCATAGGCCGCTTGAGTCGTGGCAAAGCCACATTTATAAACGCCATTATTAACCGTGTTGTAAATACGCTCGTTTAGTTTGTCTATTTCATTGGCTTTGTCAGCGGGATAGAAATCAAGGTGGTTCCCCGTTAATTCATTAAAAGCGGTGTTAAAAATGCGAATGATCTCCGACGACTCATTCGAGACGATCGTGTTGCGTTTTTTATCCCATAAAATAGGCACAGTTACGCGTCCGCTGTAATCAGGCTTGGCTTTTGTATAAAGCTGGTGGGCAAAGTCAAAATGGTGTAACGGATCGCCTATGGCAATAGCTGGGTCAATGAAATGCTTGTCTTGTTTGAACTCCCAGCCATTTTCTAGCATGTCAGGATGAACGCAGCTAATACTGATAATTTCTTCTAATTGCTTTAGCTTGCTGAATACCAAGGTGCGGTGAGCCCAGGGACAAGCAAGAGAAATGTATAGATGATAGCGTCCTGCCTCTGCTGGAAAGTGGTTTGGATTGCTGGTGTCGTATTCACGATCATTGTATATCCAGTTTCTGAATTCAGAATCGCTCCGAATGAATTTTCCTTGGTTTGCTTTTGTGTCGTACCACTGATCAACCCATTCGCCATTTACAAGTAATCCCATCGTTCTGTCCTTTAATTTATAATTCGTATTATTATTAATGAAAATGAATCGTTTTCGGGGCAATATATTGGTCGTATTTAATCGAATGATTCGATGGGTTTGATTTTTCTATGTCCGAACGTTTAGGTTCATTGTTAGTTCCGTGCTTCATTTTACTAGTCAGTGTTTATGCTAGTTTGTATGTTGGTCAGTTGCCACCGTTGTGGTTCAGTATATTACCGTTGTTACCCCTGATCTTTGCAGGTGTCGCGATTCTATTGGCTTGGCATTTTAATAAAGGCCGAGTGTTAATCCTTGTTCTTTTACTTCTTATTCCGAAGTTGTATGGCGACTCCAATCAGGATGCGTCGTTAACGGCGTATTTGGTTGTTTCCTGCTTCTGTATTGCTTTATTGGGTTTTGTGCCTGAAAGGGGATTTTTTAATCGCTTTGCGGTTAACCGAATTCTCTTTGTCATGATGCTGGTGAGCTGGTGTTATGCCATTGAACGCAGTTGGGTCTCTTTTGCATTTCTGGACTCTGCGTTTCTAAACACCTCGGTGAGTTGGTCTGCTATTTTGCTTTGGTGTGTTTTGTTGATTAGCACGGTCGCAATTGGTGCTGCTTGGTGGCTGAGTGGGGATGCTTTTCGAGCAAGTGGGTTGATTAGTATCGTTAGCTTGTTAATCATTAACCAATTTGCGTCATCTGATACACAGTTTGATGCGTTGTTGTCGGCGCAGTTTTTGCTCTGGATCTGGTTTTTGCTCATGGAAAGCCATCGTATGGCGTATTTGGATGATATGACAAAGTTGCCAGGAAGGCGTGCTTTAAACGAACAATTGGTTGGTTTGTCTAAACGGTATGCAATCGCTATGGTGGATGTGGATCACTTTAAAAAGTTCAATGACACTTATGGTCACGATATGGGCGATAAAGTGCTGAAAAGTGTTGCCGCGCAGCTAAAGCATTTTTCGAATCCCGGACGTGCGTTTCGTTTTGGCGGGGAAGAGTTTACTATTGTTTTTCGAGGCAAGGGTCTTGCGGACGTCGAAGAAACGCTAGAGTTGGTTCGAGAAAGCATTGAGCACGCTTTGGTTGAAGTATTTGATCCCAAAAAGAAACAAGACATTGACGTAAATGTCACTGCAAGCCTTGGCGTTGCGTTTGCTGCGCTCGGTGAGTCTCCGGAATCGGTTTTAAAGCGCGCAGACGAAGCCTTATATCAATCTAAGAAAAAGGGCCGAAACCGAGTTTCTAAGTCTCCAACGCCAAAAAATATCTAATTCGGTGATAAAGTTGATCGATCGGTCAATTTTTTTGCTCTGATCTATTGCACTGCAAATTTAGCTGTTTATAATTGTTCTTAGATTTTATAAGTGATTGTGTTTGAGGTGTTTTTTAAACCTCCACACAGTCATTTTCGGTTCCAGTAACCGGCGATGGAATTCTCCATCGGTCAAGAACATTGATAAGTGGCGTATTAGCCCGTTTATCAATCACAGAGCCAACGTGGTGTAGCAGTTAGCCTAATGACGAATGCCTATAGTCATTAACGTCTCTGCTACGAGGGGAAATGGGGAGCTTCGGCTCCCTTTTTTTATACAAAATTTTCTTATCGCTTCGTGCCAATTCTAAAGAATGTTATTCTTTCTCTGTATTGCGCAGGATGGTAAGACGATACATAAACACCTCCCCCTTTATAGCTATTTTCAGCGAGGACAACCCTTGACCGAAGTGAAACGACCAAAAGATCAATTGAAAGCGCATATTCGAGCGCAGAACCAAACCCTTATTTTAGAAACATCGGAGCGTGTTTTTGCGCGTCAAGGATTGGCTAAAACGACGACACAAATGATCGCGGATGAAGCTGGATTACCTAAAGCCAATGTGCATTATTATTACCGCTCAAAAAAAGATTTACTCGAAGCGGTATTGGAGCGAATTTTACGTCTTTGGTTGGACTCTGTTAGTGAATTCAATGTGGAAGAAGGCCCGACTCGTAACCTTACCCGCTACATCAGTGAAAAAATCGATCAATCTCGTATCAATAAAAATGCTTCTAAAATTTTTGCGATGGCGCTTATTGGTGAAGAAAGCTTTGTTTTAGAGTATCTTCGAAATTTGTTTGTGACTGAGCTTAGTCGAGAGAAAGCGACCATTCAGGTTTGGGTGGATAAAGGGCTAATGGATTCGGTTCCAACGGAGCATCTTTTTATTAGTATTTGGGCGATGACGCAAACCTATGCGGACTTTGATGCGCAAGTGAAGATCATGCTACAAAAAGATCAATTATTAGAAGACGATTACGAAGAGGCCAAGCAATTTATTACGCGTATGGTCTTGGCTGGCTGTCGAGTAAAGGAGGTTGAGGTATGACATTAGAAAGCGGTATTACTTTTTTATTTGCAATTTTAATTTTTGCTGTGACACCAGGTCCTGGTGTCTTTGCTGTTATTGCGAAAAGCATGACGAAAGGCGCTCGCGCCAGTGTTTCTCTTTGTGTTGGTATGGTAATGAGTGACATTGTTTATTTGGTCATGGCGTGTTTTGGGTTGGCTGCAATAGCGTCTACTTGGGAAGGTGTTTTCTTGGTGATTCGTTATGTTGGCGCGGCGTATCTTATCTATTTGGGGTGGAAAATGTGGGTGTCGCCAGTATCAACATCCACAACAGATTTTTCACAGCTTGAATCGAAAAGCGAAATGGCGAGTTTTATACAGGGTTTTATGATTTCAGCATCAAACCCTAAGGTCATTCTTTTCTATGTCGCTTTTCTGCCAACCTTTATGGATTTAACGATATTGAGTGGTTTTGATATCGTGATTGCGTCTATTCTTGCTTTTACTGCACTCATGTTAGGCATTAATCTTATTTCTGTGTGTGCTTCACAAGCGAGACGTCTGATGAAGTCGGAGCGTTCAATGAAAACATTAAACCGTACATCGGGTGGTATCATGGCAAGTGCGGGGGCTTTTCTTGCTTTAAAGGGCTAGCGATATTAATGCATTAATTTGATAGTTTGTTGTATAAAAAAGCCTCTCTTTTCAAATGAAAAGAGAGGCTTTTTGCTAAATGAAGAATGATTTAAAGCGTTTAGCGAGTGCCGTAAATACGGTCACCAGCATCGCCAACACCTGGACGAATATAGGCGTTTTCATCAAGCCCACGGTCGATTGAACCAATGTACATTGCGACATCTGGATGCGCTTTTTTGAATGCTTCAATGCCTTCAGGTGCGGCAAATAGGCAGATGAATCGAATGTCAGATGCGCCCATTTCTTTCATTTTATCTATCGCCATAATAGCGGAGTTACCGGTTGCCAGCATGGGGTCGACAACGATAATCGTGCGCTCATTTACGGAATGAGGCATTTTTAGATAATACTCAACCGGTTGTTTTGTTTCAGGATCGCGATACAAACCAACGTGCCCTACTCGTGCGGAGGGCGACAGTTTAAGAACACCTTCCGCTAGACCATTACCCGCGCGCATGATGGTAACGATACAAAGCTTCTTGCCTTTTAGAACAGGGCACATAGCTTTTTCTAATGGCGTTTCAATCTCAATGTCATGCGTTTCCAAATCTCGCGTCGCTTCATAACCAATGAGTGTTCCTAGCTCTTCAACGAGCATACGAAATTCACGTGTACTGGTGTTTTTATCTCGAAGACTGGTGAGTTTGTGTTTCACAAAAGGGTGCTTGATCACAAAAATATCGTTGTAAGCCTTGAGGAGTTCGTCGCGAGTCATTGGCCTTTCCTTTTACTGTATTTGGGGGAGTGTAAAAATCAGCGAGTTGTTACTTAATTGTGATTTCTATCATAGCACTAAGTGAGAATTGGCCAAATAACTAATCCTGTCCTTATGGTTGGTTTTTTGAAGTGAGTAAGGATTTTGAAAAATGAGGTGCGACGTTGTTTTCGAGAATATCGCCATTACATAGGAAGTAATCAAGGAAAAATAGCGATAGATATTTTAGAGCTTGTTTTGAAGTGCACACACAGATTTATCGAGATAACTAATTATGAATGATGACGAACAATACCCAGATTTTAAAGAAGACGATAGCGTAATGGACGAAGAGGAGAGTGTGGTAATCAGTGATCCGAAAGGGCTGGCTTTACCCGACGATGTTTTGCCTGACACGTTGTTTATTTTGCCTCTTTCTAGTCGTCCATTTTTTCCGGCTCAAGTCCAGCCAGTGATGGTGGATGCGGATCAATGGGAAGATACGTTGGAGCGTATTGCTGAGCATTCGCAGGCCGTTGTTGGCTTAGTTTATGCGGATAAAGAAGGTGCGAAATCTCCACTGGTAGAAGACTTTCGCTCGATTGGTTGTGTGGCAAGAGTGCACAAAGCTGAGAAGAAAAACGACAAATTGACCTTTTTAGCACAAGGGGTGAAGCGTTTTGAAGTGGTTGAATGGCTAAGTGAGACAGCCCCTTATTTGGCGAGAGTTCGTTATTTAAGCGATTTGAAAACAAGCGATGATGAATCAAAAGCGTATTCGATTGCGATTTTGGATGCGATCAAGGAGTTGATTCGTTTGAACCCGCTATTCAGTGAAGATTTAAGGCAGTATCTGGGGCGCTTTTCGTTCCATGAGTCGGGTTTGTTAGCCGATTTTGCTGCGTCTATTACGTCTGCTGATGCTGATGATTTATACGACGTGCTTGCAACAATCCCTGTCCAAGATCGCATGCATTTGGCGCTCACCTTATTAAGAAAAGAGCTCGAAATAGCAAGATTACAGAATGAAATAAGTGCAGAAGTAAATGATAAAATCAGTAAACATCAGCGAGATTTCTTCTTAAAAGAACAGTTGAAAATTATTCAGAAAGAGTTGGGTATTTCGAAAGACGATCGCACCGCCGATGTAGAAATGTTCGAAGCGCGTTTGAATGAAAAAGTGTTAACTAAATCGGTTAATGACAAAATCCAAGATGAACTGCATAAACTGAGTATTTTGGAAACCGGTTCGCCAGAATATGGTGTGACTCGTAATTACTTGGATTGGGCGACGTCGTTGCCTTGGGGTGTGCATTCGAATGACAATTTAGACATCAAATTGGCGCGAGATGTCCTTGAATCACATCACGCCGGTCTTGGTGACATAAAAGATCGTATTGTTGAGTTTTTGGCATTAGGTGCGCATCGCGGTGAAATGGGCGGCAGTATCTTACTTCTGGTTGGGCCTCCCGGCGTCGGGAAAACCTCGATTGGTAAGTCCATTGCGGAATCATTGAATCGTAAGTTTTATCGTTTCAGCCTAGGTGGTATGCGCGATGAAGCAGAAATCAAAGGTCATCGTCGGACGTATATTGGCGCGTTGCCCGGTAAGTTTGTTCAAGCGCTAAAAGACGTAGAAGTGGAAAATCCCGTTATCATGTTAGATGAAATCGATAAGATCGGTTCTTCCTTTCAAGGTGATCCCGCGTCGTCTTTGCTTGAAGCATTAGACCCTGAGCAAAATAATGAATTTTTAGACCATTATTTGGACATGCGTATCGATTTGTCGAAAGCTTTGTTTATTTGTACCGCGAATCAGTTGGATACTATTCCGTCGCCTTTGTTGGATCGTATGGATGTCATTCGACTTTCTGGCTACATCGGTGATGAAAAACTGGCAATTGCGAAGCAACATTTATGGCCAAAGCTGCTGAAGAAAAATAAGTTACTCAAGAAGCAGTTAAATATTACTGACGCAGCATTGCGTCATATTATTGAGCATTATGCACGTGAAGCCGGTGTTCGGGGATTGGACAAACTGTTGCAAAAAATCTTACGGAAAAGCGTGGTTGAATTGATGACAGGCGAAAAGGACCACATCAATGTCGGCGTTAAAGACGTTGAAGCCTTGTTGGGTATGCCGTATTTCCGTCCAGAAAAAAACCTACAAGGGGTTGGTGTGGTAACCGGTTTGGCATGGACTTCCATGGGTGGCGCAACGTTACCCATTGAGGCGAATAGAGTGCATGAATTAACGCGCGGATTAAAACTCACTGGTAAGCTGGGTGATGTGATGAAAGAGTCCGCTGAGATCGCTTATTCTTATGTGTTTTCTCATACCAAGAGTTATCAGAAGTCGCCTGAATTTTTCGATAAAAGCCTTGTCCATTTGCATGTGCCTGAAGGGGCAACGCCGAAAGACGGACCAAGCGCGGGTATTACCATGGCGACCGCGTTATTATCGTTAGCGCGAAATGAGCCGGTTCGCAGAGGATTAGCGATGACAGGTGAACTTACATTAACGGGACAAGTGCTTGCTGTTGGTGGTATTCGTGAGAAAATTATTGCTGCAAAACGCAGTAAAATTAATGAAATCATTCTACCAGAGCCAAATCGACGCGACTTTGAGGAGCTTCCTGAATCTGTGAAAGAAGATATGACGGTTCATTTTGCTGAGCGTTTTACGGACGTGGAGAAAATTGTGTTTAATCGAGCGAATAGTCCTCTTCATTAGGTTATCCTTAAAGTAAGCATTTTCTCTACACGTCATACATGAGAAAATACAGAGCCGGGCTTGTCTTACTTGTCCGGTTTTTTATTGTCTGTTGCACCGTTATTACGTCATTTTAGGGGAAACGAATGCCAGGTCCGGCCAAGTTAACGCAAGGTTCAACGTTGAAGCATGTTGTTTATATGTCTGCAACGGGTGCGTTTGGTTTGATGTGCATGTTCTTGGTCGATCTTGTCGATATGCTTTTTCTTTCTATGCTGGGTGAAAAAGAAGCCGTGGCGGCGGTGGGTTTTGCCAGTACCATCATGTTTTTTACCATTTCCTTGAGTATTGCGGTTTCGATTGCCGCTACCGCATTGGTGTCAAAAGCCGTGGGTGAGGGCAGCATTGAGCTGGCGAAACGACGCGCGGTGAATGTATTGGCGTTCGGGATTTTATTTTCTTCTGCGGTTGTTTGGTTATTGTGGCCAAAAATCCCCCATATTCTTTTGTCTATTGGTGCGACAGGTCGAACGCTTGATTTAGCAACAGGCTATTTGCAAATTTTAGTGCTCGGCATGCCTGCCGTGATGATCGGGATGATTGGCTCTGGCATTATGCGAGCCTTAGGGGATGCGCGCCGTGCCATGTACGCTACCTTAGTTGGTGGTTTGGTGAATGCGGTATTAGACCCAATTTTCATTTTTGCTTTCGGCTTGGGGGTTCAGGGCGCTGCGATTGCGTCGTTGATTGCCCGTTTTTCGATGGTTGCTGTGTCTTATTATGGCGTCGTACACATCCACAAAATGCTGGGAGAGTTTGATTTGATGGATTTTTTTCAAGACGTCAAACCTATCGCTTGGATTTCTGTTCCGGCCATGCTGACTAACATGTCTTCGCCTTTGGCGAATGCGATTGTGATGGAGCATACCGCTTCGTTTGGCGATGATGCGGTGGCTGCGGTTGCGGTGATTGGTCGTGTTATTCCTGTTGTGTTTGGTGGAATATTTGCGCTGTCTGGAGCGGTTGGGCCGATATTGGGGCAGAACTATGGCGCCGGTCGTTTTGACCGTATGCACAGCGTTATCACTAGTGCGGTGATTTATGCTTTTGGTTATTGCTTGCTGCTGTGCTTTTGTCTTTATCAGATGCAGGATTGGCTAGTTTCTGTGTTTCATGCCACGCAGGGAAGTGCGGAACTCATTCGTTTTTTTGCGACCTTTGTTTCTTTCAGTTTTTTCTTTCAAAGCTTGTTATTCATTGCCATTGCCGTTTTTAATAACTTAGGAAAACCGTTTAACAGTACTTTGTTGAATTTTGGTCGTGCGACCATTGGTACTTGGCCTTTGATTACTCTTTTTTCGTTGTTTATGGGGGCGGAAGGAATACTGTTTGGTCAGGCGGTTGGTTCGGTCATATTCGGCTGTTTGGGCTTTTATACGGCAAGAAACTACATTACAGAGCTGGAAGAAAAGGAAGCAAGAGACATTGTGTCTAGTAATCATCATCGCTACGAAGAAATTCTTTAACCTCGTATTTTATTCTTCTGAACGAGTTGCCCAGAGTAAGAACTCCTGATTGCCATCCCCTCCTTTTATAGGGCTTTCAATATAGCATTTCACATCAAAGCCTAATGTTTTAACAAAGCCCTGAATGTCACTTGCGAGCTGATTAACGCGCTGCTTGTCTTTTACAATACCGCCTTTCCCAATGAACTCTTTTCCCACTTCAAACTGAGGTTTTACGAGTGTAATTAAGTGTCCCGCTTTCGTTATAAGATTCGGCAGTTGTGGCAAAATTTTCGTTTGAGAGATGAAAGAGACATCCATCACGACAAGATCAAAGCCATTTTCAGGAACGTGTCCTTTCAGGTCATCAGCAGATAGGTTGCGTGCGTTAACACCTTCTAAACAGACGATGTCTTGATTTTTGCGTAGGCTGGGGTCGAGTTGTCCATGCCCGACTTCAACCCCGATTACTTTTGCCGCGCCATGTTGAATGACGCAATCGCTAAAGCCACCGGTAGATTGGCCGATATCTAGTACATGAAACCCTTTAATATTCAGTTTTGTATGTAATAAGGCGCCTTCGAGCTTTAAAGCGCCGCGTGACACATACCGATCTGCGTCGTTTGATAAAATGTTGAGTTCAATGTCAGAAGGCAGTTTCAAACTGGGCTTGGTGATGTTTATCCATTGCGTGTTTTGTTTGTATGATACTCGTCCTTCGTTGATAAAGGATTGTGCTTGAGAGCGAGACTTGGCAAGGCCTTGCTCTGTAAGGATAAGATCAATACGCAACATAGAAAACTCGGTAATAAGATAATTATCGCGAATATTAGCAAAAAACGAATAAGCAAAGTAGATTTAAAGAAAGAAGAAAAGTCTATTTTATGATCGTCAACGATTGTCTAAGGAATGCCTGTGCTATTAAAAACGTTAATAAACACAAATGAACTGGTCAAGTTGCTTGGCCAGTCGAATGTGGTTGTATTGGATTGTCGATTTTATTTAACTGATCTAAGCAAGGGGCGGTCAGAATACGATAAAGGGCATATTCCAGGGGCTATTTTTGTGGACGTGCATTGTGAACTTTCTGGCATAGAAAGTGAGTTAACGGGTAGACACCCTTTGCCTGCTGAGGCGGATTTTTCAAAGCAATTACAGCGCTGGGGGATTGATTCATCCAGTAAGGTCGTTGTATATGACGATATGGGTGGCGCTATTGCTGCTCGCGCATGGTGGATGCTCAGCCAGCAAAATATAGACGTACAGGTTTTAAATGGTGGTTACCCTGATTGGTTGAAAGAAGGTGGCGCTGTATCATTAACGCCTGAAAAAGCGAAAACCTCAACCGTTCAAATTGAGGTGTCTTTTCCATGGGGGATTACCGAGCAGGCGATTGTTGAAAACTTTGAAACCAACCAACTTCAGCTAGTGGATGCCAGAGCAGTAGATCGATTTAATGGCGAGAATGAAACAATTGACCCAGTTGCAGGGCATATTCCAGGTGCTATTAATCGACCTTTTAACGATAATTTAGACAGTGAAGGTCGTTTTAAGCCAGCAGAGCAGTTGCATGTTGAATGGCAAGATTGGTTATCGGGCGATGGTGATGATTATGTGTACTACTGTGGTTCTGGTATCACCGCGTGTCACAATGTTTTGGCGCTGAATTATGCTGGAATAGAAGCGAAACAGGTCTATGTCGGATCTTGGAGTCAATGGGCCAAGCGAATGTTGCGAGTGTCTGCTGAGCAGTAGAATATAAATATAGCCCTTCTTTTTTAAGAAGGGCTATGACACCTTATTTTGGGGTAACCCCAGCCATGAAAATTTGTACTTCTTGGTGTGTTTTCCCCCAAATATGAGCCTTAATAGCGTTTAAAAAATGCTCAGCTTCTTTTAACATGACAATGCCATCCATTAATTGAATGCCAATTCCTTCTTGAGTAAAGAAAAAGCGCCACGTGTGTTTATCTATGACGGCTTCGCCTTCACCATTATTGTAGCTTACTTGTTGGAAGGGGTAATCACCCGGAATAAAGCAGGAAAGCTCATGCCCTGAGGCGCCATAGTTAAGATCAGGGATATAGCCTTGACGATCTACCAGTTCAAACTTCATATGGAACTCCTTGTTTTTAATTAAGATTAGTTGAGGTGTTCACGATTTGCTGTGTTTCTTACTGTAAAATTTCAAAAAAGTGTAATTTGGCATTTTTAATTATGATGCAAGCTGTAAAATAGCGCCTCTTGAATACGAATTCTATCTTTTAAGCAAAGGGTAAAAGTGAATGAAAATAGCAGTGGCAGGTACAGGCTATGTTGGGATTTCTAATGCTCTGTTATTAGCAAAGCACAATCAAGTGGTCGCATTAGATATTATTGCGGCTAAAGTGGAGATGCTCAATAAGAAGCAATCTCCGATTGAGGATCATGATATAGAGCGCTATCTGACAGAAGAAGACCTTAACTTTGTTGCCACACTGGATAAAGAAGAGGCTTATGTTGGTGCAGATTATGTGATCATTGCGACACCAACAGATTACGACCCTGAAACCAACTATTTCAATACCAGTCATGTTGAGTCCGTCATTCAAGACGTAATACGCATCAATCCAAACGCCATAATGGTGGTGAAGTCCACGGTTCCTGTGGGCTTTACAAAATCTGCCAGTCAGCGTTTTTCGACAAATAATCTATTGTTTTCGCCTGAGTTTTTGCGTGAGGGCAAAGCATTACATGATAACTTGTACCCGTCTCGTATTATTGTGGGCGAAGAATCCAAGCGTGCTCAAGTGTTCGCTGATCTTCTTGTTCAGGGGGCGGAAAAAAACGACATCGATGTATTGCTAACGGGTTCTACTGAGGCGGAAGCCATCAAACTGTTCGCTAATACATATTTAGCCATGCGCGTGGCATTTTTTAATGAACTTGACAGCTATGCAGAATCTCATCATTTAGATAGTCGTCAAATTATTCAGGGTGTGGGCTTGGACCCTCGTATCGGAAGTCATTATAACAATCCTTCTTTTGGTTATGGCGGTTACTGTTTGCCGAAAGACACCAAGCAACTACTTGCTAACTATGACAAAGTACCGAACAACTTAGTGCGGGCAATTGTTGATGCCAATGTGACTCGGAAGGACTTTGTTGCCACGTCTATATTGAAAAACAACCCTAAAGTTGTGGGGATTTACCGCCTGGTAATGAAAGTGGGTTCAGATAACTTCCGAGCATCCGCGATTCAAGGCGTGATGAAGCGTATTAAAGCCAAAGGGGTTGAGGTGGTTGTCTATGAACCCGCGCTTTCAGACGATAATTTCTTCAATTCGAAAGTAATTAAAAATTTGGAAGAATTTAAAGCCATGTCGGATGTTATCGTCGCAAATAGAATGACGGACGATATGGAGGATGTGAAGGGTAAGGTTTATACGCGTGATTTATTTGGTGTGGATTCCTGATCTCTATATTAAGCGCTGATAAGGTTATTAGATGAAATATAAAAACAAACTGTCTATATATGCGGGTTTTTTGGTTGTTAATATCTTATTTTCAATCGTTATTGCAAGTCGCTACTTCTTTTTTATGCCAGAAATTCCAAGTGGTCTGTTAGGGCCTAGTTTTATTGTTTCTAGCCTTATAGGTCAAATGGCTCTGTTGGGAGGGGTTGCAGGTATTTTTGGATTGATTGTAACGCTATTACCTAAGCGTTCTTTTTATTTTTTTGTGAGCATTTTAGCGGCGATAACATTATCTGTTTTAGTGATAGATACATTTGTTTTTGCCCAGTATCGTTTCCATATTAATGAAGTTGTTCTTAAGCTAATTTTGTCAGGCGATGTGGTTGATTTTTCCGTTGTTACTTGGTTGACGGCGATTATAACTTTTTTTGGGCTGTTTCTCTTTGAACTTTTAATCGTCATTTACCTAGGAAGGCTGGCAAATAAAAATAAAATAATTAATAAAAAGGGTATTGTATCTTTTTTTGTTTTTTCATTTTTAATTTGTAACTCTATTCATATTTGGGCTGCTGCGAATGCCTATCAGCCAGTAATGATTGTTAAAAATTATTTGCCCTTATTTCAGCCTGCTACAGCGAATGGTTTAATGCAAAGAAATGGCTGGATAGATGAGGAGGCGCTAGCTAAGCAAAGGGCAATGTCTATAAAGGTAAATAGCGACCTAAATTATCCTTTGTCTGAAATCGGCTATTCCAGTGTTGATAAGCCAATAAATATTATGTTTTTAGTTATCGACTCTTGGCGATTTGATACTTTTAATGCAGAAAATACACCTAACCTATGGGAGGCTGCTCAGAAAGGTGTGACTTTCAATCACCACTTCTCTACTGGCAACTCAACGAGAACAGGGATATTTGGTTTGTTTTATGGCATGCCCGGGACGTATTGGCAGAATATGCTGACGAATCAGCGATCTCCTGTATTCATAGATCGCCTGCAAGGGTTAAATTATCAAATTGGAGCATTTGCTTCTGCATCATTGATGGACCCAGAATTTAATCGTACAGTATTTTCTAATATTCCAGACTTAAGGCTTAAGTCTAAGGGCGGCTCCCCCTCTCAAAGGGATGAAAATTTAACGAATGATTGGTTAAAATGGTATAAGTCTCGAGACACTTCTCGGCCCACTTTCTCCTTTCTCTTTTATGATGCACCCCATGGCTATGACTTCCCAATAAACTATCAAAATACATATGAGCCTATGTTAGATGATATTAATTATCTGGCGCTTAATAATGAAATGGACCCTGTCCCATTCTTTAATCGTTATAGAACCAGTGTCCGTTTTGTAGATGATCTTTCCAAAAAAGTGTTTGATGCCTTAGATGAAACAGGAGAAACAGAAAATACTGTCGTGGTTATTACAGGTGACCATGGACAGGAGTTTAATGACAATAAGCAGAATTTCTGGGGCCATAATGGTAATTTTACTCCCACTCAAACTAAAGTTCCGTTTGTCATTATCGGGCCAGGATTTTTACCTAATAATTCTACCTCTTCGCAAAACTTATCTAGTCATGAAGATGTAGTTCCGACGCTAATGAGAAAGTATTTAGGGCTCAAGACGTCATCAAATGACTTTTCAACAGGAGCCGATTTACTCAGTTTACATAATAAAGAGCGAGATTGGTTAATCAGCTCTAGTTACTCTGCTTACGCAATGATTACAAGAAGCAGAATTCTGGAG
This sequence comes from Marinomonas profundimaris, assembly GCF_000508165.1. Lineage (GTDB taxonomy): Bacteria > Pseudomonadota > Gammaproteobacteria > Pseudomonadales > Marinomonadaceae > Marinomonas > Marinomonas profundimaris. Next base: position 68,443 of record NZ_AYOZ01000006.1, read on the forward strand.
GTTGGTGCAAGTGGACAGTATCAATATTTAGACTTAAAAAACCAAATGGTTAAATCTGAAGAGCCTGATTTTCGTCATTTAAAAGATGTTTTGGAGCATCTTAGTCGGTTTAAGACGAAATAAACTATGTGATTATGTTTTTACGAGAATTTTATGAAAGTAATATTTGATACTAAGAGTTTATATTATTTACCTCAATATTTACCTGTTCATAATGAGTTGGCTAAATTAGGTATTAAAAGTACTTTTGTGTTCTATGAAGGTATTCATGATGACATAATTAAGAAAATAGCGAGTGATGAAAATCTGGCTTCTATTTGGGTTGCAGATGAAGAAGCTGCGACTGTTTTTTATGAAAAGGAGCGAGCAGACTGGGTTTTTTTTGCTAATTCTTTTCCTTACTTAGACCGTGTTCATCAAGTGTCTAAATCCGCTCAGTTAGGTCATGGAATCGGGCCTAAGGCAAGCTACTATAGTAAATCTCGTCACTCTATGAGTGTTCGTTTTGTTGAGGGTGATTATCGCACTAAGCGCTTAGAGGGAATGTTCCCCAGCGATGTGTTTGTTGATGTTGGTTTTTGTAAAATGGATCCTATTCTAAACGGTGAACTGTGCAAAGAGGCATTGCTTGAACAATATGGATTAGAAAAAAATACCCCTACAATTCTATATGCACCGACCTTCTACCCCAGTAGTATTGAGCGCTTTCCTAAAGACTGGCCCGCTGACTTTGGTGGTTATAATGTCATTATTAAACCCCATTATTTTTCAATTAGTAAGAAGTTATATCGGAAGCAGTTGGCGCTTCTTAATCACTGGGCTCAGTTTGATAATGTCTATTTAGCCACAACAGAAGATTATTCTCTTTTGCCTTTTTTGGAAGTTGCAGATGTACTTATCAGCGATGCGTCTTCGGCTCTTTTTGAGTTTGCTTTATTGAATAAGCCGGTTATTTGGTGTGACTTTCTTAAGTTACGATGGAATTATCGTGGAATATTTTCGTATAAATTTAAGCGACGTATGGATCAGGATTATGGTGATTATGCCAATATCGCAGTTCATGCAACAAAATACAAAGAGCTTATAGGGTTGGTGAAAGATCAGCTTCAAAGGCCTGATGACCTAGAAGCGATTAGACTTGAACTCTCTGAAAAGCTAGCAGGAAAGCTAGATGGCTTTTCTAGCAAGCGAATTGTTGATTACTTGATGGAAAATGTATAACAAATTTTAGGTTTTTTTATGAAGAAAATAGGCTATACCACAGGCGTTTTTGACTTATTTCATATCGGACATTTGAATGTTCTAAAACGGGCAAAACTCGAGTGTGATTATTTGATTGTTGGCGTCTCTACTGATGAACTCTGTATGGAAGCTAAGAACAAAAAACCAATAATTCCTTTTCAGGAACGTATGGAGATTGTTGAGGCTATTAAGTTTGTTGATGAGGTTGTGCCACAAGTAAATTATGACAAAGAAGAGGCTTGGAATAACCTAAAATTTGACAAGATGTTTGTTGGTGATGACTGGAAAGGGACGGATAAGTGGAACAAAATTGAGGAAGACTTTAAAAAACTCAATGTTGAGATTCACTATTTTTCATATACCGCGCACACTTCAAGTACTAAATTGAGAGAAATCTTAGAAAAAATCTGACGTTTACATGTCAGATTATAAAATAGGCTCTTATTTATGAAGAGCCTATTTTTATTTGAACGAATTTGCCGTGATTAAATAGTGTTCACACAAGGCTGCCCACTGTGCTCTGTTACCATCTTCCCTCACATTGGTTTTCTTTAATGATATTTTTTGGGAGCCTATAATGGGGGTGGGTTTTAAAGGAGGATTAGTTGACCTTCTTACTTCTGTTCCATTGAGAAATGACATCATTTTGAACCAAAGGTCATCTGCTTTCGGTGTGAGTTTTAGAAATATCTCTTTATTGATTGTATCTGAATGCAGTGTTTTCTCAGGGTATAATACGCCGCCATAGCCAATGGGGAGTAATTTTGGGTTAGAAATCCCCTTGTCTTTTACTGTTTTCCACATTTTATAAGGCTGAAGCTCCCCGTCTTCATTGTAAGATATCATTCTGCATTCATTTGCAATGATGCTTTTTGGGAAGCGGAGGTGATCATCATATAAAGATTTTAGCCAGTTGGATGGGTAGATTAGGTCATCATCGCATGTCACTAGGGGTTTTTCAGGGAAACTTGTCAGTGAATAGATAAGCTTTCGATGTGAGCAGGTGAGTTCTTCATATTCGATTTTAAAAATCTCACCTTGAAGGTCACTTAATTTTTTAGGGATGTGATTCTCTAACGCTCTGTTAAGCCAAAGGATTATTTTTTCTGGCTTGTGAGATTGATTTAAAATACTTCTGATAGTCAAATCTATTTTTTCAAGTCGAGAGGGAATAGAAGTTAGTGTGACTATGAGAGGTATTTGATTCTCGCCTTTCGCGTTTAACCCATCAAGTGGAAGTTGTTTCAACTTGTAGGCCGTTTTGAGTGCCGGGATGTATTCTTTTAATTTCACAAGGACTCTCTCTTAGTATTGGTTTGTGCTATCCCAACTCTTGCCTTTATCACCTTGTTTTGCTTCGTGTCTTTTCTTATAGATCTGCTGTTTTCAAGCATTTCTGGCGTGATGTAACCGCGTTTGTGATCTAAATGCACGCAGACTGCTGAGTACCTGATTCGCTTAGCTTTTAGGCCATAATTCACAAGACGATCACCAAATTCACAGTCTTGACCGCCATATTGCATAGTTTCTTCAAAGCCATTGACCGCTAAGATATGTTCTTTATAGCAAGAGGCGCTGTGGCCGTTCCAGGTTGGTCGAGCAGGACTAATTTTGTTTAAAAACGCGGCCCAAGATCCAGAGGCCGTGAGCTTCATTGTCTTGTGGGTCTTTTTTAATCCTTTACTTATTAGCCAGTCCACATCAAATGCATTTTGGTTGATAACATCATCTCGTGTGATGTCTTGGCTAATATTCATAGGTAACTTGAAGTAACCGCCAGATAAATAAGTATTTGGCTCGGAGTGCTTTAAATGTTGCGCCACAAAATCTTTTCTTGGAATGCAGTCACCGTCCGTAAAAATAAGGTATTCACCTTCGGATGCAAGAATTGCCTTGTTTAAAATGCGGCATTTCTGAAAACCGTCATCTTCTTGCCAAACGTGCTTGATAGGGATGTTGGTTTCCCCTTTCATCTTTTCGATCAATTCGCGAGTTTCTTCTCGTGAACCATCATCAGCTATGATTATTTCAAAATCCTTGGCGGTTTGTTCAAAAAATCCCCATAGGACTTTTTCTAACCAAGCGGGCGAATTATAGGTTGTAAAGACAATGCTTGTTTTCATCGGTTTGCCTAATCTTGTGTTTTGGTCTTACGGTTATGCACTGCAAACTGCAGTGTTGATAATGATTTTTAATCGCGATATTTGTCTATATTTTTTGACCATCTTAACACCTCTGTAAGACCGAGAAAAATATGATAACTACTTGTGCCTGGAAGGGGGTAGTTTTTTGCCGAGTTATCTTCATTCAAGTATTCATTCCAGCAACCTTCATCTAAAAGGTAATGTTCCTGCATGAAACGAAGTGCTTTTTCTAAGCGGTCTATTTTTTCTTCTCTTCCAATTGGCATCACAGTGATGGCTTTCAGGTATTCTGTTATCGGCCAAATGCGCTTTTCTTTATCTATAGGTCGATATGTATCGCCGTCTATTTGATTGTAAATACCACCCTTTTCTGAAAAACCGTAGCGGGTTGCTGTGCGCCATAATTGCTGAGCCAAATCTGTGTAGTCTGGGTTAGGTTGTATTTTATTGGCTTGATAGAGTAACCACACCCATTCAAAATGGTGCCCAGGTTCTATTTGATGACCTGTTGCTGGATCTAGGTGCCAATCTTGTGTGAAAAACTCTCTTAATGTTTTGGTTTTTTTGTCGTAAAAATATTCAAGAGAAAGAGACAAGAGCGACGCAATGATTTTTTTATAGTCTTCATCCTGAGTGGCTTCAAAGGCGGCAATGTAGCCTTCGAGCAAGTGCATGTGAGGATTTTGTCGCCGAGTCTGGTGGGTATCAATAGGGTAGGATTCGTAGAAGCCACCGGATTTTGCTTGCATTTTATCTAGTAAAAATAGGTGGGTTTTTTTCATATAATGCAATGCACGGTCGTCTTTTGTTGCTCTGTAGTAATGGCTAAAAGCAAGTAAGACAAAAGCAAGTGTATATGCATCCGATTGAGTGTCTTTTATGGTCAGATCGTCGTTCAGGGAAAAAAACCAGCGATCTTCAAAATAATAGTTTGTCGTAATAAAGTCGAAGAGCGGCCTTAACAGAGCATGCCATTCGTCTGAATTTTGCACCTGGTCGGCATGACTAAAAGTATAGAGCTGACGGCATTGAGTTAACAGTCGAAGTCGTCCAACAGGATTCTCCACCCATTCATGTGTCATGCTTTCATAACTGTAGCCGTACTCTTTATTGATGCCATGAAGTGCCCAATTCTTAAGAAGTTGCTCATAGACAAAAGATTGGCAGGTAGAAAGTATTGACTTCAACATGAGGTAAATAGCCTTATTTCATGTGATATTGGGTATGTCCAACTTGATAGGGGAGTATGATAAGATGGCGGCTTTCAAAAATCGATTATTATGTGGCTATGAACTCTTCATATTTGAATTTTAATGATAAACATATTCTCGTTGTAGGGGATGTGATGCTGGATCGCTATTGGCATGGCGGCACTTCTCGTATTTCTCCAGAAGCGCCTGTTCAAGTAGTGAAAGTGTCTAATATAGAAGATCGTCCAGGTGGTGCTGCCAATGTGGCTTTGGGATTAGCAAAGCTAGGTGTGCCTGTGACGCTCATTGGCGTGGTCGGTGATGATGATAATGCCACTGCGTTAGAGCGTAGTCTTGAAGGTTCTGGTGTGGCTTGTCGTTTTGTTCGTTCTGAGTCGCTACCCACTATTACTAAGTTGCGCGTAATGAGTCGTCATCAACAGCTCATTCGCTTGGATTTTGAAGAGCAAGAGTACAGCTTAACTCAAAATGAAGCGGTTGCTGACATGGTGAAGGAATCTCTTCCTCATTCAAATGCCGTTATATTTTCCGATTATCGAAAAGGCTGCCTTGCTGATGTTCAGTCTTTAATAAAACTCTCGAACGAGGCGAATGTTCCTAGTTTCGTTGATCCTAAAGGCGATGACTTTTCTATTTATCAAGGGGCGACACTGGTAAAGCCTAATTTCGTTGAGTTTGAGACTATTGTTGGTAAATGTGCTTCTGATACTGAAATCCAAACTAAAGGTGAGCAGCTTAGAGAAAAATTTGGTTGGGATGCTTTACTTGTTACTCGCGGTGAAGATGGTTTGGTTCTTTTCGAAAATCATAAGACACCTTTCGCATTAGCAACATCAGCCAAAGAAGTGTACGACGTCACTGGTGCTGGAGATACGGTTATCGCTGTGCTTACCGCTGTTTTTATTACCAGTAAGCGATTCACTGATGCAGTTGAATATGCAAATCAGGCGGCCGGTTTTGTGGTTGGAAAGCTAGGAACCGCTTCAATTACCGCTGATCAGTTGGCGGCCATTATGTATCAGCGTTCTCATTCTACAAATTTTGGTGTGTTATCTCCTTCAGATTTATTGGAGCAAATTAAACTTGCTCAAGTGAATGGCGAAAAAGTCGTCTTTACTAATGGCTGTTTTGATATTCTTCATCCTGGTCATATTGCTTATATGAAACAGGCTAAAGGACTAGGAGATCGACTCATTGTAGCGGTGAATACAGATGCATCTGTAAAACGCCTCAAAGGGGATAAGCGCCCGATTAATAATCTTGTACATCGTATGGCTGTATTAGAGGGGGTCGGCGCAATTGATTGGGTGACGTGGTTTGATGAAGATACGCCAAAAGAAATAATAGAATGGTTATCACCAGATGTTTTGGTTAAAGGAGGTGATTACACCATTGATACTATTGTGGGAGCGGATCATGTGCTTGCTCATGGTGGCGAAGTGAAAGTGCTGTCTTTTGTCGATGGTTATTCGACAACTTCTATTATCGAAAAAGCGAATTTGTAAATGTCAGATAAAGAAAGGTCAGAGATGGAAGTGGATACTAAAAAGATTCCCGTTTCAGGTATGAAAACATACTTGCGCTTACTCAGCTATGTTCGATCGTCGTGGGGGTATTTGATACTAAGCGTATTTGGCTATGTTCTTTATGCTGCAATGGAGCCCGCTTTAGCGGCATTGCTGAAGCATATGGTAGATGTGGTTTCTGAAGGAAAAATCACAGAAAGTCGTTTGCTTATACCGGGTGCAATATTAGGAATATTTATAGTACGGGGGATAGGGACGTTTCTTGGTGGTTACTTTATGGCCCAAGTAGCAAATAGTGTTGTGTTTGATTTGCGCACTAACATGTTTAATAAATTAGTCCTTTTGCCATCTAGCTATTACCACTCCATTCCCACTGGGCGCTTATTGGCTAAGCTGACTTATGATACGGAGCAAGTCATTGGTTCCATTACTCAAGCTATACGAGTTGTATTACGAGAAGGCCTGACGGTTGTTGGCTTATTTGGGTATATGATCTACATGAACTGGCGTTTAACGTTACTTTTTTTACTGGTTGTCCCTCTTATTGGTTTGGTCGTGTCTTATGCGTCTAAACGTTTTCGTAAGTTAAGTACTCGAATTCAAAATGCGATGGGCGGTGTGACCGATGTTGCGTCAGAAGCCATCAAAGGTCACGAGGTGGTCAAAATATTTGGTGGTAGCGAATATGAAATAGAGCGTTTTCGACAAGCGGCCAGTGAAAATAAACGTTCACAATTAAAAATGGAAAAAACGAAATCGTTAAACGTCCCAATTGTGCAGTTTATTCTTGCGTCTGCGATGGCTATTTTGATTTGGTTTGCTTTAAGTCCATCGATCAGTTCAAACATGACTCCTGGCGATTTTATTGCTTTCATTACCGCAGCTGGCATGTTGGGAAAACCAATTCGACAACTGACTGATGTGAACAGTGTATTGCAAAAAGGGATTGCCGCGTCTCATAGCATTTTCGAATTTCTTGATATGGAAGAAGAAGTTGATAAAGGTGCCGTTTCTGTTGATCGATTAAAAGGCGAGATCGAATGGCGTGCTATGTCATTTAAGTATCCCGGCGCAGATAAATCCGCTTTGAATAGCGTTAACTTGTCTTTGCCCGCTGGAAAAACACTGGCTTTGGTGGGACGGTCTGGTAGTGGCAAGTCAACCATGGCGAACTTGATTCCCCGATTTTATGATTTTGACGAAGGGGAGATTAATATTGATGGTGTGTCGATCAATGACTATAAATTGACAGACTTACGCTCCAATATTGCTTTAGTAAACCAACAGGTTGTGCTTTTTAACGGCACGATTCGTGACAACATTGCTTATGGTTATTTACGTGAGACCGATGATGCTGAGGTGGTCGAAGCCGCAAAAGCGGCAAACGCATGGGACTTTATTCAAGAGCTTGATCAGGGTTTAGATACCATGGTGGGTGAAAATGGTGTGCTTTTATCTGGTGGGCAGCGACAGCGTATCGCCATCGCGAGAGCCATTTTGAAAAATGCGCCGATTTTGATTTTGGATGAAGCAACCTCCGCGCTGGATACTGAGTCCGAAAGAGCCATTCAGCTTGCCTTAGATAGTTTGATGGAAAACCGAACCACCATTGCCATCGCTCATAGATTATCAACGATTGAAAACGCCGACATCATTGCGGTTGTTGATCATGGAGAGATCATTGAGCAAGGTTCTCATAGCGAGTTGTTGGCGATGAATGGCGCGTATGCGCAGCTTCATAATCAACAGTTCAGTGAGATGCCGGTGTAATTATGTGGTTGTACCGAACTCTGTTGGTCTTATTGTCCCCCGTGATTTTATTAAAAATCCGTCGATTCAGTAAAAGCTATAAACACTATCGTGCAAAAGAGGCGCTTGGTTTTTGGCCAAATGTCGAGGCGGATTTGTGGATTCACTGTGCGTCTGTCGGTGAAGTGCTTGCGGTTCGGCCGTTGGTGCTACAGTGGCGAGAAAAATTTCCAACACGTCGCCTTTTGATGACGACTATGACGCCAACAGGTGCGGAGCAAGTAGAGAAAGCTTTTCCTTTTGCAGAACACCGATATTTACCAATGGATTGGCGTTGCGGTGTCAAAAGGGCGTTAGGTAAGCTGACCTGTAAACACTTGCTGGTGGTTGAAACCGAGCTTTGGCCTAATCTATTGCAGTTGGCGAAGCGCCAAGGTTTACGAATCGATGTGGTTAATGCGCGCCTGAGTGCTCGTTCTTTTCAACGTTACCAAAAACTTTCCATTCTTTCTCGCCCATTGTTTCTGCTTCCTGATCGATTTCTAGCGCATGCGCAAGCGGATGCCGAGCGATTCGAAGCGTTGGGTGCGAAAAAAGTGCTGGTCACCGGAAGTATTAAATTTGATCTTGCTGTGCCGCAAGAGGTTTTCCAAAACAATTGGCGCAAGCAGTTAGGTTCGCGTTTCGTCTGGGTGGGTGGCAGCACGCATCAAGGCGAAGATGAGATGCTATTGCGTACACATCAAACATTGTTGAAAAAATACCCAGACGCCTTGTTGATTCTGGTGCCTCGTCATCCTGAACGATTTGACGCAGTGTGTGCTTTGGCAAAACAATCGTTCGATAGAGTGGCCTTGCGTAGCAACACCCCATTAGATGAGTGGTCAAGCTTTGATGTGGTGATTGGCGACTCGATGGGTGAAATGATGAATTATTATCAAGCGTCTGATGTTGCTTTTGTTGGTGGCAGTTTGATCAAACGTGGTGGCCACAATCCTATTGAGCCAGCCTTACTTGGTAAGGCTATTCTAGTCGGGCCTTATACGTTTAATTTTTTAGACATCACAGATCAGTTGCTGCAAGTGAATGGTGCGGTTCGGTGTCAGGATGAAGCTCAATTAGAAGACGTTGTCATGACGCTGGCTGGGCAATCCTCACAACGTTATCGACTGGGGCAAACGGCATTGCGTTTTGCTGAGAAGAACCAAGGCGCGGTAACGCGAGTGCTCTCGGAAATAGACTTCCGTTGAGGGACTCTTTACAATAAGCGCTCATTATCTCATGGGGTGCTTTGGCCTTTTTTTAAAAGACTGGAGCTGAGAAGCGAATTGATCGCTAACCCACCGAACCTGATCCAGATTATGCTGGCGTAGGAATCGAGATAGCAAGTTTCATTACCACAAAACGGTAGCTTGAAACCGTACTTTAAGACAGTACCTTGCCATTTCCCCTGTACGCCGCTCACTTATTGTTAGGAGCGACACCTTGAAAAAACCTTCGACTTTCACTCTATTTAAAGCCTCTCTATTTAAAGCCTCTCTATTTACCTTGAGTGCGAGCTTAATTATGACCTTGTCTCCTGTGGCAAGCGCGAAAGACACGCTAAATGTTTATACCTATGATGCGTTTGCTTCTGATTGGGGGCCGGGGCCAAAAATAAAAGAAAACTTTGAAAAAGAGTGCGACTGCGAGCTAAATTTTGTTGCCTTGGACTCTTCTGTTGGCATCTTGTCGCGCGCGCAATTAGAAGGTAAGTCATCTCAGGCTGATGTGCTTTTAGGACTTGACTTGAATCTAATGGAAGCAGCAAGAAAAAGTGGCTTGCTGGCTGAACATGACGTTAATACGTCAGCAGTAACGATTGCCGGCGGCTGGAAAGATCGCACGTTTGTGCCATTCGATCAGGGTAACTTCGCGTTTATTTATAATGCGGACACGCTTAAAACACCGCCAACGTCTTTGAAAGACGTTATCGACAATCATAACTTACGAGTGATTTATCAAGACCCAAGAACCAGTACACCAGGTTTGGGGATGTTGTTGTGGGTGAAATCTGTGTACGGTAATGACGCCGCAGACGCGTGGAGCCGATTGGCAAGCCATACAGTAACGGTCACAAAAAGCTGGTCAGACGCCTACGGTTTGTTCTTAAAAGGCGAAGCGGATGTGGTATTAAGTTACACCACCTCTCCGGCGTACCATATTGTGGCAGAAGGAGTGAATAAATATAAAGCGGCTCAAGCCAGTGAAGGTCTTTACCCTCAAATTGAAGTGGCAGCCATGATGAAAGATGCGCCTAATCCGGCATTGGCTAAACGCTTTATGCACTTTATTTTAGAACCTGGTTTTCAATCGACAGTCGCGACGGGCAATTGGATGTTACCGGTTATTCCATTGAAAGACGCATTGCCTGCGGCGTTTGATAGTGCATTACAACCGACTAAGGTGTTGACCTTACCAGCGGCGGATGTGGCTAAAAATCGCAAAGCTTGGGTGAACGAGTGGCTAGAGGCCACGACACGATAAGTAGGGTGTATTTGTTTTTTTTTCGTACTGTAAAAAGCTTACTCCCAGCGCTGCTGGGTGTGGGCTTTTTCTTATTAATGGGAGCGGCCAGTTTGGCGGCTCTTTTGCGTTATAGCGACATCAGTGGTTGGGTCGACTATTTCTACGAGCCGTATCTTTGGCGAGTGGTGCGCTTCTCATTATGGCAAGCGTTGCTAAGCAGTGTCATTAGCTTGTTGATTGCCATTCCTGTTGCCTCTTGCCTTATTCATCGCCAGTTCCGTGGTCGAGCTATTTTGTTACAGTTTTTTGCAGTGTCCATGGTGGTGCCCACCATTGTGGCGATTTTGGGCTTGGTCGTAGTGTATGGTCGTAGTGGCTGGTTGAGTCAAATTTTTGGCGTACAAATTCCTTTGTATGGTTTGGTCGGAATCTTATTGGCACATGTGTTTTTTAATATGCCGTTGGCGGTGCGACTTCTATTGCAGGGTTATGGGCTGATTCCTTCTGGTCAATGGCGTCAAGCGTCCCAGTTGGGTTTTTCCCGTTGGACTGCCTTTCGTTTGATTGAATGGCATTATATGAAAAAGGTGCTGCCGGGCGCGTTTGTGCTGATTTTCATGTTGTGTTTTTCGAGCTTTGCGGTGGTGCTTAGTTTAGGGGGTGGGCCAAAATCCAGTACGTTGGAAGTGGCCATTTATCAGGCGCTTCGTTTTGACTTTGACCTTAACAAGGCGAGCTTTTTGTCTTTGTTGCAAGTGAGTATTTGTACGCTGTTTGCGGTGATTGTCTATCGTATTACGCCAGTGAACCGACAGGATGCGAGTTTGTTATCGATACAAAGCTATCCCGTTAGGGATTCTATTTGGTCGAGAGCCGCGGACGGGGCTGCGTTGCTGAGTGTGTTTATTTTGATTGTGCCGCCTTTCTTGGCTATTTTTGATCCGATTTTTTCCGCCACGTTCTTAACGACGTTATTGTCATCGGGTCTTTGGTTGGCGGTCTTTACTTCGTTGAAAATTGCCTTTCCTGCCGCCGTGATCAGTTTGTTGCTAGGTGTCTGTTTTGGCGTGCTTGCGCGTTTTTGTATGGCGCGACAATATTTGTCTTTTTTGCCCAATAAGCTTGAGCATCTCGGAAATATGATTTTACTGGTGCCGGGGTTGGTTATCGCGACAGGGTTGTTTTTATGGTTGCGTGACCTAGGTTGGGGCTTTCAATCCAGCTATTGGATTGTGGTGTGGGTAAATGCCGTGATGGCGCTTCCTTTTGTGCTACGCGCTCTGATGCCTATTTTATATCAACAAGAGCGACGTTATCGTAATTTGTATGTCAGTTTGGGGGTTCGATCTTGGTCGCGGTGGCGTTTAGAATGGCCTTTGATCCGTGCCAGTGTCGCGCAAGCCTTTGGATATGCGCTTTTGCTTTCGCTTGGTGATATGGGGGTGATTGCGTTGTTTGGCAGTCAGGGATTGGTGTCTTTGCCTTTATATCTTTTTCAATTGATTGGCTCGTATCGTTTAGAAGAAGGGGCGAGTGTGGCTGTGGTGCTGATTTCCCTTTGTTTGATTTTGTTTTATGGCGCTTCTCGTTTCATTGGTGGAAAGGCGGTTGGTGGGAAATTGATTGGCGGAAAAATAGTGACTAGAAAAATGGCAGGAGGCAAGCCGCGTGCTAAACATTAATCTTCAATACAATTGGGAAGCCTTTTATGCCGATTATCAGGTAAGTATCTCACCTGGAATGACAACCTTACTTGGGGGAAGCGGTGAGGGTAAAAGTACTTTATTGCATCTCTTGGGTGGTTTTTTAGAAGGGCGAGGTGAGCTGTTTTTTAATGATGGTTCGCTGCTCGCTTTGCCTGCTTATGAGCGACCGATTTCAACCTTGTTTCAGAGTGATAACCTCTTTCCTCAGTTGACGGTTTGGCAAAATGTCGCGATTGGTTTGTCTCCTTCGTTGTCTTTAAGTGTTGAGCAACGAGAAAAAGTTGATTGGGCATTAGAAAAAACGCAGCTTGGTGATAAAAAAACGCGTTTTCCACAGGCTTTGTCTGGTGGTCAGGCTCAGCGAGTGGCGATTGCTCGAGCGCTGGTGCGTAAAAAACCGATTTTGTTATTGGATGAACCGTTTAGTGCATTGGATCCCGCTTTACGGGAGGAAATGTTGTATTTGGTTAATGACGTTACTCAAGAGTTTGGTTTGACGACTTTGTTGGTATCCCATTTGCCTCATGAAGCGAGCCTTGTTGGTGGGCGTGTCATCTTGGTGGAAGGTGGGCGAGTGGTGGCACATGAGCCAGCTTCTGTTTTGGCGCAAGAGAAGCCCCATCCGCTGTTTTCGAATTATCTTGGTATGTCGAGTCGAAGTGTCTAAGGGCTCGACATCGGCGTTTTATTAGGTTAAATATCAGCATCAATATGGACAGTTAAGGCCAGAAAAAATTCGATATGATGGATGATAAGGTACTGATAAAGAAAGGCATTGTGATGACGATTGCTTATGCATTCGTTATGTCGGTTACCGCATTGGCGGCGAAACAAGCTCAGACCATGATTGCGGTGTCGACGTTGGTTTTCTGGCAAAGTCTATTTTGCGTTTTGGTCTTGTTACCGCAAATGCGCGGCCGTTGGCAAAAACGGCCTTTTTCAGTTTGGAAAATTCATTTTTTACGCAGTTTTGGTGGTTTTGTTGGCTTTTTGTTTTATTACTGGGCGCTGAATCACATTCCTTTAGTGGAAGCGTCTTTGTTGCGTACTTGCGCGCCGCTTTGTGTGCCTTTTGTTGTTCTAGTATTGCATGGCATTCGGATTCCGAGAGCGCGCTGGCTGCCTTTGGTTGTTGGCTTTATTGGTGTCGCTTTCATTATTCAGCCAACGCCAAGTCATTTGAATCCTTGGCATTTGGTCGGTTTTGTATCCGCTATCGGCTTGGCGCTTTCTATGGTGACGACGCGAATGTTGTCTCATCAGGTGTCGGGGCAAGAGACCTTATTCGTGTATTTTTTGGTGTCGACCCTGTTGTCGCTTCCTCTGGTGTTCATCCAAGGGGATTCCTTATTGTTGCCGACTGAGGTTTGGCCGCTTGTTGCTGTGGTGTCGATTACGCTTTACGTTGGTATGTATCTTTATAACAAGGCGTATACCTACGCGCCGGCGAGTATTGTGTCGCCAGTCAGTTATGTAGGGGTTGTATTCAGTGGTTTCTGGGGGCTGGTGGTTTGGGGTCATGTGCCAGATATTTTCGCCATCCTAGGGATGTTGTTTATCTTTTCAAGCATCTTGATCAGCACTCGAATGGCGAAAAAACTCGGCTAATTACTAGGGTTAAGTTTCTTGTTTAATAAAGTAGCGACAAAAATTCCTGAAAAAATCAACGCGATACCAACATAGTGGAAACTGAACAAAGTTTCCCCTAAAAAGAGCACGGACAATCCGATACTGAATACGGGAAGAAGGTGAATGAAATGCCCCGCTGTCGCCGCGCCGAGTTTTTGAATGCCTATATTCCAGCATAAGAAAGCACCGACCGATGCAAAGACGCCCATGTAAAGAATGGTTCCCCAATTTCCTACTGTAAAACTACTGAGTTGGCTGTGTCCAAAAAGGAAAAATAGCGGGGCTTGAAACAAGGTGCCAATTAAAGCAGTGCAGGCAAAGAACCCGATTAATGACATTTCTTTTGGGCGTCTGGCTATCATGACAGAATAAATAGCCCAGCTCACTGCCGCCGCGATAATCCATAGATCCCCTTGTGAAATGCTGAGGTGCAATAGTGTGTCCAGACTGCCACGACTCACGATGGCGATCGCGCCCACCGTCGAAATGAGTATGCCTGTATTCTGTAGCCAAGATGTTTTATTACCAAGCAATAATCGTGCGGTGATCAGGATCATCACAGGCATGATTGAATTGAGTAATACGGCGTTGGTTACCGTGGTCGATGTGAGTCCTATGTACAAAAAGAGGTTGTAGTTACAAATACCTAGCCAGCCAAAAAGAACGAGTAACGGCCAATTTTTAGCGATAATTTTTCGTTCTCGCCACAGTTTTTTATACGCGAAAGGTAAAATAATGAGGCAGGCAAGGCTCCAGCGTAAGAAAGAAATGGAGAATGGGTCGATGCCCTCGGTAACTGTTAGGCGCCCTAGGGTGTAATTGCCTGACCAAAATAAAATGGGAAGCAGTAGATAGATAAACGCTGGCATTTTTAGTCCTTATTATAATTATTGTTTATTTCTTTTTGCCCAGTTTTGGATAAATAGGCCGACAAGAATACAGCCTAAGCCAACCAATGTAGACGTTAAAATAGGCTCGCCTGCAAACTGAGATAGCCACACAATGGATAATAGCGGCGCAAGAAATATTAAATTAGCAATGCGGCTTGCGTGTGATGTTAGCTTTAGAGCTTTATTCCATAAGACGAAGCTAAGGCCCATTTCAAACAAGCCGATGTAAACGGCGCCCCATAACCCCCCCGTATTCCAATGACTCAATTCGCCTGTTATGCCAGCAAACAAAAAAATAAGCGGCAAGGAAAATGCAAAATTGAGTGTGAGCCCTATCAAACTGGGGCGTGTGTCTTTCGTGTTCATAAGCCAATAGAAGGCCCAGATAATGGTACTGAACAATGCGAACGCGACACCTGTTATGTTTGTAAACGCCAGCGTGTCAATTTGCCCTCGAGTAGAAATGTAGAGTACGCCAAAGTAGCACGCGCCAGCAGCAATATAATCTGCCATCTTTAGGCGTTGTTTTAGAAGAGGCACCGCCATGAAACTCAGCATGATCGCCCATGTGTAGTTTATGGCCTGAGCCTCTTGTGCGGGCAGCAATTTATAGGCTTGCAGCAGTATTAAGTAATATAAAAAAGGATTGATTGTGCCAAAAAAAAGAGACGCTTTCCAAGACTGCTTTGCGTATGAAAAGAAGAGTTTAAGCTCTCCTTTCATGGTAAGAAGGGCGATGAGAAAAATCAAAGATACTATATTTGCGATAAGAAGAAGCTGGGTCGGAGATAAGTACTTCAGAGAAATTGAAAATGCGGTCGCAACCGTGGACCAAAGTAATACGGCACCCAGACCGAAGATGATCGCTTGATTGTCCTTTGAAAAGTTGTTCATGGCATCCTATTCCGTGGCGTCAAAGTCCGCTTAGCGGATGTGTGTTTTGTGGATCGCATCAAAAAGAAAAAATAACACCTGCTAATACTGATGTGATTGAATCATCTTCAACAATAGGGCTTTTTAAAACCGCGCTGTCGTATTTTGTGTGATTGATTCCTAGCATGACTTTGACGCTTTGCGTTAATGGATAAATGCCTCTAATGCCATAGCTAGTATGAGAAACGGACGGGGAATCATAGGCCGTAATGCCCCCGCTTGTTTTGGTCGACTCACTTTGGGAGACACCAAACAGATGATTGCTCATTTTACTGTCTATATATCGATAACTAATGGATGGAATAATCCTCCAGGCCGCCAGTTGAATTGGGTATCCTGCTGAAATTTGAGCGTAAAAGCCATCATGCTGGCCACTAATGTCTTGCGCCAATTTGGTTGTAATTGGGCCCAATCGATAGCTTGCGAAGGCCATGACGCTGGCATCTCTGTCGTCGAGTAGTCTCACGTTAGCGTCATCAGAGTTATCTGGATCAAATTTCGATCCTTCATAAGAGAGCCCAACAGCAAAGCTTTGTAGCGGGGTTTTAGGTAATAATTGATAGCCTATTTCAGGTAGGCGAAAATAGAAGCGTTCTCCAGTATAAGAAATATTTGGCAGAGCGAGTGAACGAGCATCAGTGTCTTTGTAGATGGATTCGGATAGAACGCCTATGACGCCTAGGCTGCCGCCAGCCTGAGCAGAAAAAGAGGTAAACAAAAGCAGTGCCAGAAAAGCTTTCTTCATGATGCCAATACTCATAAATATAGTAGAATTCACATGATTCTATTGTCTTCAACCTTGCCTGTAAAACATTCATATTAAATATGAATGTTTTGTACGAATAGCGAGCTTCGGTTATATCGATGTAGCGCATTAAGCCTTCTCACAATGAAAGCTTTTCCTATCGGCGTTTGAATTCGTTTACTTATTGTCCATAAGTGCTATATAATGCGCGTCCCTGTAAATCAATACTCCTTGTCTCAAGGCTTTATAACAGGGGAAGCGTGGAGACTAGAACCCATAAGGAGAGCTTAAATGCGTCATTATGAAATCGTTTTTCTGGTTCACCCAGATCAAAGTGAACAAGTACCAGCAATGGTTGAGCGTTACACTAACTTAATCACTGAAGATGGTGGCCAAGTACACCGTCTAGAAGATTGGGGCCGTCGTCAACTAGCTTACCCAATCAACAAAATTCACAAAGCACATTACGTTCTTATGAACGTTGAGTGTTCTGAAGGTGTTTTGTCTGAATTGAACGACACTTTCCGCTACAACGATGCCATCATCCGTAACTTGGTGATTCGTCGTAAAGGCGCGGTAACTGACGTTTCTCCTATTAAAGCTTCTGAAGGTCGTGAAGATCGTCGTTCTGCTCCTCAACGTGAAGAGCGTAGCAACGATAATACTGACGAAGTAGCTGAAGAATCTGAAGATTAATCAATATTTTTTATTAGGAGACACTCATGGCTCGTTTTTTCCGTCGTCGTAAGTTCTGCCGTTTCACTGCAGAAGGCGTTAAAGAGATCGATTACAAAGATCTAGACACACTGAAAGGTTATGTTACTGAAACTGGTAAAATCGTACCTAGCCGTATTACTGGCACAAAGGCACGTTACCAGCGTCAATTAGCGACTGCTATCAAACGCGCTCGCTATATTGCTTTGCTTCCTTACACTGATAGCCATTTTAATTAATAGGCTTAAAGAAGCGCTTTTATGAGTGGTTTAGCTAAATGGGTAATGAAAAAACGTTTGAATGCCATTATCGGCGTGATGGCGTTTGGTTTGATACCGATGATGTTTTGGCTGGCGGCCGCTATCTTAGGATTGGTGGTTCTTCGAAAAGGTGTAAAAGAAGGAATATCTGTATTAGTTTGGGGTTGCCTGCCAGCACTTGTGCTATGGGTACTTCAAGGTGATGCAACGGCACTTATGGTGTTTGTTGATGTGATGTTGTTGGGCTATTTACTTAGATCAACCATGTCATGGAGTTGGGTGCTATTAGCTGGCAGTATTCTGGCTGTTATTAGTACGCTGCTTCAACCGCTTTTAATGACCGATGTTTTGAACTTGGCTGTTGCTTTGGTTCAGAAAGTGTTGGTTTCTGAGGGTGTTGAAGCTCCTGATAAAAATTTAATTTTTAGCCAGGCGGTGGTGGCTGTGTCCATCTTCCAAGTGGTAATCGCTGTTGTTTCATTGTTTTTGGCAAGAAAATGGCAGGCAGGGCTCTATAATCCAGGCGGTTTGCGTACTGAGTTTCATCAGTTGAGATTGCCTGTGGCAATCAGCTTAGCATTAGGTGGAATGATTTTAATAGGTGAGAGCTTAGGCGGATCCTTTATTGTTTTATCTCAAGCGGCTATACCTGCTTTAGTGTTGCCGGGGCTTGCCCTAGTACATGGTGTTTTAGCAAAAAAAGAAATTGGGGTTGTTGGACTGATCGCATTTTATCTTGTGGGATTTTTTGTTCTAAATGTCTATTTTGCAAACGTTTTGGTCGCACTTTGTGTGATTGATAGTTTTGTGAATATTCGTTCTAGAATCCAGGGTAAAGCGTCCAACTCAAGTGATAGCTAATGATTAATTAGAGGTGATCGAGATGGAAGTTATTCTACTCGACAAAGTAAACAAGCTAGGCGGTATTGGTGACGTTGCAGTCGTTAAACCTGGTTATGCTCGTAACTTTTTGATTCCGAACAAAAAAGCTGTAATGGCTACTAAAGCTAACTTGGCTAGCTTTGAAGAGCGTCGTGTTGAACTTGAAGCGAAAGCAGCTGAGCGTAAAGCAGAAGCAGAAACTCGTGCTCAAACACTAGAAGGCAAAACTTTCACTATCGCTGCAAATGCTGGTGATGAAGGTAAGCTTTTCGGTTCAATCGGTACTCGTGATATCGCTGAAGCTATCTCTACGCAAGTAGCGGTAGAAAAAGCTGAAGTCCGTCTTCCTGAAGGCGCGATTCGTCACACTGGTTCTTTCGAAGTAGACATTCAACTTCATTCTGAAGTGATTGTTACTGTTACTTTGGCGGTAATCGCAGAGTAATTTGTTTTACAAATTACTTGTTTAAAAAAGGGCATCTTGTTTATTGCAAGATGCCCTTTTTTTATGGGCGTGATAAGCTGATCTTTCTCTATTTTTTCCGTTTTTGTGTAGGTGTTTTGCGTGCAACTAAATGATTCTGAAGTCGCTTCTATTAAATTACCCCCTTATTCTATTGAGGCTGAGCGGTCTGTTGTTGGTGGCTTGATGCTTGATCCAGATGCCTGGGAAAAAGTGTCGGAGTTGGTTATAGCGGACGATTTTTATCGCCCAGAGCATAAGCTTATTTTCACAGTCATTGCGCGTCTTGCGGATGAGTCTGAACCTATCGATGTGGTTACTATTGGTGAGCGTCTAGATAAGCGTGGTGATTTAGAATCCATTGGTGGTATGGCGTATCTAATCGAGGTCGCGGAGGCCACGCCAAGCTCGTCTAACATTGCCTCTTATGCTGATATCGTGCGCGAGCGATCCATTCTGCGTCGATTGATTTCCACCACCAACGATATTTCTGCGCGCGCTTTTCATCCAGAAGGTATGACAGCGGCAGAAGTGCTGGATGAAGCCGAAAGGAAAATTTTTCAGATTGCCGAAGGTGGTGAGAAGAAAGGCGGCCCAAGAATTGTGGCTGATATCCTGAGCGCCACAGTGGATAAAATTGATGAGCTTTATCATCAAGAGGGTGCCATTACAGGCTTGAGTACAGGGTTTACGGATTTGGATGAGATGACGGCAGGCATGCAAAAGTCGGATCTCATTATTGTTGCAGGTCGTCCCTCTATGGGTAAAACGACGTTTGCAATGAACTTGGTTGAAAATGCCACCATGATCACCGATAAGCCTGTCATTGTATTCAGTTTGGAGATGCCTTCTGAGCAGTTAATGATGCGTATGCTTTCATCACTTGGTCGAATTGACCAAACTCGAATGCGTTCCGGTCAATTGGTGCAGGAGGACTGGGATAAGTTAATGTCTGCCGTGAAAATGCTAAAAGATCGAAAACTGTTTATTGATGATACGGCAGGTATTAGTCCTACAGAAATGCGCTCTCGTGTGCGTCGTATCGCACGTGAGCATGGCGATGGTGGTGTGGCAATGATCATGATCGATTACCTTCAGCTCATGCAAATTCCTGGCTATACCGAAGGCCGTACCAATGAAATTTCTGAGATCTCTCGCTCACTCAAGGCCATTGCTAAAGAGATGGAGTGTCCGGTTGTTGCCTTATCTCAGCTTAACCGTAGTTTGGAGAACCGTCCGAATAAACGTCCAGTAAACTCGGATTTGCGTGAGTCTGGTGCAATCGAGCAAGACGCGGATGTGATCTCTTTTGTTTATCGTGATGAGGTTTATCACGAAGACACGCCTCATAAAGGGATTGCTGAAATTATTATCGGTAAGCAGCGTAACGGTCCAATAGGGACGTGTCGATTGGCCTTTGTGGGTAAATATACGCGTTTTGAAGACTTAGCACCGGATGCTTATCGAGATTTTGATGACGAATAAGGTCTATATGTTGTATTTTGTATTACTTACAAATAATGACAAATAGCGAAAACCGTTATAAAAATAACTAATATGGAATTGAGATTTATCTATGCGCAAAATGCCAGTAACAAATAAAGAAAATGACTTTCCCGAAAGTTCTACTTTGGTTTCTAGCACGGATGTAAAAGGGCGTATTACGTTTGTTAATGATGCTTTTTGTGATGTGGCGGGTTATGGGCGAGACGTGCTGATTGGCGCTCCGCATAATCTTATTCGCCATCCCGATGTGCCTTCTGCTGTGTTTGCTGATATGTGGGCAAACCTTAAGCAGGGTAATAGCTGGATGGGGTTAGTGAAAAACCGTTGTGAAAATGGTGATCATTATTGGGTGAGTGCGCATGTTAGTCCATTGTTGGATGGGCGTCAGGTGGTTGGTTATGAGTCGGTTCGACGCAAGGCTACCCGTGACGAGATTCAACATGCTCAGTCCGTTTATGATCGTATTAATTCAGGTAAGGCGTTGGTGCCATCATTAACTAAAACGTCAGCGTATTTAGATAACGCGGCTTGGCCTTTGATGGCGTGTTTTGTCTTATTGGCCTTGGTTGGGTTGTTGTCAGACGTGATGGCGTTGCAAATTGCTGGACCTGTTTTGGCTGTGTTAGGTGCTTGGTTGAATTATCGCCAATGCCGATCGTTGAAGTCAGTCGTTTCAGGTTTATCGCCTGAAGCTAAAAATCCGATTGGACAGTATCTGTATTGCAAGACAATAGGTTCTAAGGCCGCCATTAAATTTGCTAAGATTCATCAAGAAGCCGCAGGTAATACATTCCGGTACCGTCTAAAAGAAGGTGCGCAGCAGCTTCAGCATAGAGCCTCCGAAGCAAAAGCAAGTGTATCAACGAACCTTGCAAACTTTAATAAACAACGAAATACATTCCAGGAAGTTGTTGCGGCGAGCTCTCAGTTACTTTCTAGTGTGACGCTCGTGGCGGACAATGTTCATGTGGCCGTTGAGGCAACGGAATCGGTTGGTGCTCTGTCTCGTGAAAGTCGCGTATTGTCTCAACAAACTGGCGAAACGATGCGTCAAGTTTATCAGGATATATCGGATGCAAAAAAAGTGGTCGATATTTTGGCTGAGCGCAGTGACAGCATTAATAGTGTGGTTAATTCCATCAGTGACATTGCTGAGCAGACGAATTTACTTGCCTTAAATGCCGCGATTGAATCTGCCCGTGCTGGTGAGGCAGGGAGAGGTTTTGCGGTGGTTGCGGATGAGGTGCGAGCGCTAGCAATACGTACACAGAATGCGACGCAAAGCATTAATGACATGACAGAAGAGTTAAAGAAAAATACTGCAGATGTGTCGAATACGATCGATAAAGGAACGGCTGTGGCGCAAGAAGGTGTTGATAGCGTGAATAAAGTCGCTCAAAAAATGGGTGATATCGAAGCGGCTATCAAGCAAATCGTCGAAATGACCGCGCAAATTAATGTGTCTTCAGAAGAACAGGCGAGCGTTGCGCGTGATCTTAATGAGAAGATGCGAGAAGTGGATGCACTTAGCATTAATAGTATCGAGCGTGCTGAAAATATCGTGATCAACATCAGTCATATCGAAGAAGAGGCGTATGAACAGGGTAATCTTGCTGAGCGTATGAAGCAGTAAATTAGGCTTGTTTTGGTGTGTTTTTAAAAACCTTTGAGAGTGCTCTCAAAGGTTTTTTTTTGTTTAGGCTTAATGGCGCTCTTCGCTGATGATGTGGTAAATGGCATTGGCAAGCGTTTGGATTTGCGCTTGGCTAATTATATATGGAGGCATTAGATAAATGAGTTTTCCGAATGGGCGAACCCAGACACCAAGTTCAACGAATTTAGGTTGAATATCGTGTAGATTAACGGCATTTTTTAATTCGACAACGCCTATGCCGCCAAGGCAGCGTATTTCTTTTACTTGCTCAAGTTGGGTGCACGGTATAAGAGCGTCTTTCATCCAACGTTCTAGTTGAGTGATTTTTTCAGGAATGTCGTACTCACCAAGTAGTGATAGGCTGGCGTTTGCGGCGGCGCAGGCAAGAGGGTTTCCCATGAACGTAGGGCCGTGCATAAAGACGCCGTCGTTGGCGCTGATTCCAAGTGCGACTTTATCGGTTGTTAATGTTGCGGCCAGCGTCATATAACCCCCTGTTAACGCTTTGCCGACACACATAATGTCTGGACAGATATTGGTGTGATTTGTCGCGAACATTTTTCCGGTTCGCCCAAAGCCTGTGGCGATTTCATCGAAAATTAAAAGTATATCGAATTCATCGCAAAGCGCTCTGATTTGGTTGAGGTATTCAGGATTATAGAAGCGCATGCCTCCGGCGTTTTGTACAACGGGTTCTATGATAAAGCCGGCAATCTGTTGGTGGTTTGCTTTGAAGGTTTTTCGTATTTCGTCTAAATATTCTGTCTTCACCGGTTGGTGAATACCAGTGGGTGGCGGCGAGACAAAAAACTGCTGGGTCAATGTGGCGTTGAATAAATTGTGCATACCATTTTCAGGATCGCACACAGACATGGCTGCGAATGTGTCGCCGTGATAGCCGCTTTTTGGTGTGACAAAAAACTGCTTATTAGGTTTGCCTTGAGTGTTCCAATATTGAATGGCCATTTTCAATGCCACTTCAACGGAAACAGAACCAGAGTCGGAGAAGAAAACACGTTGCAGTTCAGCCGGTGTAATAGCGATTAATTTTTCTGCGAGCTCAATGGCGGGTTTGTGAGTTAGACCACCAAACATGACGTGGGAAAATTGAGACAGTTGTTGCTGAATAGCGGCGTTTATTCGTGGATGATTGTAGCCATGAATCACACTCCACCATGAAGACATTCCATCAATCAGTGTGCGTCCGTCGCTTAAGGTTATTTCGCAGCCCGAAGCTTTCTCGACAAGAAAATGTGGGCTGGGGTTGCTCATGGAGGTGTAAGGGTGCCAAAGCAGTTGTTTGTCTAATTCTAGGTATTCTTGTGAAGTTTTCATGACGTTGACCATTGTTTTGTTGCGAGCATACTAACGAAAGGTCTGTGTGATGGCTAGATGGGGGTTGTCCTTCTCTGGTGTTCTGGCGATAACCCATATGTCGACACGTTCAGCTCCCGCGTTTAATAAAAGCTTGGTGCAGGTTTCGATCGTGCTTCCCGTGGTCATTACATCATCGAGCAGGGCGACGTGCTTGGCTGTTGAGTTGTCTACTGTGTAGTTATTTTTAGGGTTTTTAAGGCGTTCCTTTCGGCTTAATGAATGCTGCGTTTGGGCGTTTTTGACTTTCTTTATGGGGTTGTTTTTTGTGTAGATCGGGCACTTCTTACCAATTTTTTGTTGTAAATGACGGATCAAATGCGAAGACAGTGTTTTTGTTTGGCAAAATCCGCGCTCTTTGATTCGGCTAGGGTGGCTGGGAACATAAAGTAATTGTTCTGGCCAGCTGTCCTGTTCATAGGCGTGAATGAGTTTCTCACTTAGTAGGTGTGTGAGTGGGCGAATGTAGTGATTGCCCTGATTGAATTTAATGCTATGGATAAGGGTTTTTATGATGCCTTCGAATCGATAGGGTGCGATGCAAGTTTGATAGGCTGGTGGGGATGTTTGGCATTGTCCGCAAAGAATACTGGTTGTTAGTAGTGGAAGTTTACAGTGATGGCAGCTATTTGTATTGGTTGGTAGGCCTTCTTGGCAGTAGGAGCAAAGTGCGTTTCTGCTTTTGGCACGGCATAAATAGCATCGACTTAAAAATAACCTGTTGTAAACCTCGGTTATTTTTGTGGTTGACAGTTTTTTCCAGTCCATTAGTATTGCTCCATTGAATTTCTTTGATCGAGGATACCATGTCTTTTAGCACGCTTGTAAACACGCCTTCCGCACTAACGAATGAGCCACGTTTTGACTGGACTCACGCTGAAGTGAAGGCACTTTTTGACCTTCCATTTATGGATTTGATGTTTCGCGCACAGACGGTTCATAGAGACAATTTTACGCCAAATGAAGTTCAGGTAAGTACGCTTTTATCGATCAAAACTGGGGCTTGCCCTGAAGATTGCAAGTATTGTCCGCAAAGTGGCCATTACAATACTGAGCTTGAAAAAGAAAAATTGATGGAAGTAAAAAAAGTGTTGGAAGAAGCGGCGTTGGCCAAAGAAAAAGGCGCCAGCCGTTTTTGTATGGGGGCGGCTTGGAAGCACCCTTCAGAGAAAGATTTCCCTTATGTACTAGAGATGATCAAAGGTGTTAAGTCTTTGGGTTTAGAGTCCTGTGTTACCTTGGGGACATTAAATGATGATCAAGCGGCGCGCTTGTCCGATGCTGGTCTTGATTATTACAATCATAACTTGGATACCTCTGCCGAATATTACGACAGCATTATTACAACTCGCACCTACCAAGACCGTTTGGATACCTTGTCTCGCGTGCGCGACTCTGGGATTAAGCTTTGTTGCGGTGGCATTATGGGGATGGGCGAAGAACAAAAAGACCGAGTAGGTTTATTGCGTCAGCTTTCTTTGATGGAACCTCACCCAGAAAGTGTGCCAATTAATATGTTGGTCAAAGTTGAAGGAACGCCGCTGGAAAATGTTGACGATCTTGATACGTTTGAATTTATTCGCACCATCGCGGTTGCTAGAATTATTATGCCAACGTCTCATGTTCGTTTATCGGCGGGTCGTCATGGCATGAATGAACAGACTCAAGCCTTGTGTTTTATGGCGGGCGCGAACTCTATTTTCTACGGTGAAAAACTGCTTACAACGGGTAACCCTGAAGCCGATAAAGACATGGCGTTGTTCGCTAATTTGGGTATTAACCCTGAGAAACGTGAAGAACATTCTGATGAAGCGGTTGCCGAAGCTATTGCAGCACAAGCGGTTAAGCAAGAAGAAGCAAAACTGTTTTATGAAGCCAGTGCCTAAATCGCCGAATTGGATGCTGTCTGCGCTCGAAGAGCGTAAACAGCAAGATTTGATGCGCCAAACGGTGACTTTAGATAGTCCTCAAATTCCGCACACTAACATTAATGCTCAGGGCTATACCGCTTTTTGTTCTAACGATTACCTCGGTTTGGCCAATCACCCTAAGTTGATTAAAGCGATGCACGATACTGCTCAGCAGTATGGTGTTGGTGGTGGTTCTTCGCATTTGGTTTGTGGTCATCTTTCTCCTCATCAACAATTAGAAGAAGCCCTTGCGGACTGGCTCGGCTACGAACGAGTTATGTTGTTCAGTACGGGTTATATGGCAAATCTTGGGGTGATTTCTGCATTAGCAGGAAAGCATCGTCCTGTGGTGCAAGATAAGCTGAATCACGCTTCTTTGATTGATGGTGCATTATTAGCCCAGGCGCCACTGCGTCGCTATTTGCATGGCAATGTGCAAAGTGCCGAAAAATTACTCGTTCGATCCACTATTCCAGGGTTGCTCATCACCGATGGCGTTTTTAGTATGGATGGCGATGTTGCGCCATTGGCTGAACTCTCTAAACTGGCTATTGAGCACGATTGGATGTTTATGGTCGATGACGCTCATGGCTTAGGTTGTCTCGGTGAAGAGGGAAAAGGCTGCTTGTCTTTGGCTGGTTTGGATGCGGCAACATTACCTATATTAGTCGGTACTTTTGGGAAGGCCTTTGGTACGGCGGGCGCTTTTGTGGCAACGTCCCATGATTATGCCGATTATTTAACGCAATTTGCTCGACCGTATATTTACACTACCGCAATGTCTCCCGCGATGGCGGGAGCAACCTTGGCGTCGCTGCGAATGATTCAGTCCGCTGAAGGTCAAGAAAGGCGTGAGCGATTGGCGCAGCATATTGTGTACTTTCGACAGCGGATACAATCTTTACCGGTCACTTTAATGGAATCAGATACCGCTATTCAGCCAATTATTGTTGGTGACAGCAAGGCAGCGCTGAGGATTAGTGAGCAGCTCAAATTATTGGGTGTTTGGTGTACGGCGATTCGTCCGCCGACAGTGCCAATCGGCAGTTCGCGTTTAAGAATCACCCTAAGCGCGTCCCACTCTAAGGCAGATTTAGTGTTACTATGCGATTCACTTGAACACGTTTTAACAGCGAATTTTTAAACGCAAAACGTTTAAATCCAAAGTAATAGAGGGACAGCATGCGAGCACGTATTGAAACAGAAGCCTTTGGGGACTCAACTAATCAAGCCATTTTTATGGTGTCTGGTTGGGCAATGCCAAAAGAGGTAATGCATTCTTTTGCCTTGTGTCTGAGTAAACGTTTTTATGTTGTTTTAGCCAACTTGCCTAGTATTTCGCTTGATGAACATTGGATTTCACGATCCCGTATCGGCCCTAATTATGATATTGATGCCTTGTCAGAGCAGTTGATCGATGCCGCGCCCAAAGAGGCTTGGTGGATTGGTTGGTCGTTAGGTGGCATGGTGTCTGCGTATGTTGCTGCACGTCGTTCTAGTTGTGTATTGGGGTTGATTACCTTATCGGCTTCTCCGAGCTTTGTGAAAAGAGAAGGTTGGGAGAGTGCGATGGCGACGGATGACTTTGATACGTTTGCCAATTTGGTCGAAAGTAACCCAGAGCAAGGGTTGCAGCGATTTGTTATGTTGCAAGCAAAGGGGGCGAATAATGAACGTGCTCTTGTTAAGCAACTGCAGTCATTTTTACCTATTAAAACGTTAAATCGCGCGGCATTAATTGGTGGGTTGCGATTATTAAGGTCGCTTGATATTCGTCGTGAGTGGTCTCTTTTAGATGTTCCGAATTTACACCTTTTAGGTGGCAAGGATGCATTGGTTTCTAGTAATGCTTTAGAGCAACAGACAGATGTAAACCCTTTGCAACAATGTGTTGTATTGTCAAACTGTGCACATCAACCTTTTCTTGAAGACGAAGAGGTTTGTGTCCGTCATATAGAAAATTTTATCGATGCTAATAACACATGACACGCCTTCGCTTGGTTATAAACGACAGCTAGCTAAACGTTTTGATCGAGCTTCCCATTCTTATGATGCTTATGCCGGTTTTCAGAAGATTGTGCTAGAGCGCCTTTTGGCTAAATTGCCTGTAGAGACTGCAGATACCGTGTTGGATCTTGGAACGGGGACAGGGCAGGCGTTGGGCTATTTGTCTGGAAGGCTGACGCCGAAAAATTGCGTCGCACTCGATTTGTCTCAGCAGATGTTGGCGGTAGCGAGCGACCGTTTCTCGTCTTTGCAAAATACCCATTACGTGTGTGCGGATGCAGAGCAGTTGCCTTTTCAGGTGGCGTCTTTTGATTTGATTTTCTCAAGTCTCGCCATTCAGTGGTGTTTGTCTCCAGAGCGCTTATTTGATCAGCTTTATCATGTGCTCAAGCCTGGTGGTTGTGTGGTTTTTTCTACGTTGTTGGAAGGGTCGATGCCAGAAATTAGTCAGGCGTGGTCTTCCATAGACGATAAAGCGCACGTGCATCAGTATATGAAGGCGAAATCCTTGTTTGATTGTGTTGAAAATGGGCGACTACGTCTTTTATCTTCTGAATGCGCGAATGTGCCTATGTGGTTTGACTCGCCAGAAAAGGCGATTCACTCTCTGAAAAAAGTGGGGGCGAGTTTAATCTCATCCGATGAGAGTAAAACTCTACCTCCGAGTGCGTGGAAACATTTTCTGCGTGAGTATGAAAAGCAGCGTAGTGAACAGGGTATTCCATTGAGCTATCAGGTTGCTTTTGTTGTGGCTCAAAAACCAATGTATGTTCAGGAGTGATGGGTGAGAAAACGTTTTTTTGTGACGGGTATTGATACCGATGCGGGTAAAACCTATGTCACGGTTGGTTTGTTAGCCGCGGCTAAAAGAGCTGGTCTAAAGTCGCTTGGCCTTAAACCGATTGCGGCGGGTTCTATCCAAATGGAAGGTGGTTTACGTAATGATGATGCCTTACTTATTCAAAATGCGAGCAGTGTTCAATTGCCCTATGAGCAGGTGAATCCTGTTGTGTTAGAAGAGGCAATTGCACCTCATATTGCGGCTATGAAGGAAGGGCGACTTATTACGGCCTCCCGCTTAGAAGGTTTTATTAAAGGGGCGTTGCTTACTCCTAATGAGTTTGCGTTAGTTGAAGGTGCTGGTGGCTGGCGGGTTCCGTTAAATGATCGGGAGCTATTGTCTGATGTGGCAAAGTCTCTTGGTTTTCCGGTTATTCTGGTTGTGAATATGAAGTTAGGCTGTTTGAATCATGCAATCTTAACCGCCGAAGCGATAGCTCGAGATGGTTTAGCGGTAGCAGGTTGGGTGGCGAATAATGGTACGCCAGAAAAAATGCCTTGTTACGATGAGAATCTTGCGACGCTGGTGTCTATGTTGTCCGCCCCTTTATTGGGTACCCTACCCTGGTGTGAAAATGAACAGGAGTCACAGCAGGCGTTCGACGCTATACTGTCGGCGTTGTAAAATTCTGTGTTAATACTTGAAAGTAAGCGCTAACAACGCATTATAATAGGGTGTTGTAAGAGTTGCTTATTTTTGAGGTTGGGGTGGTGGTGTGAAAGCTTGGTTGTGTGGTTTAGATGACGAAGAAATTTCGAGTGTTTCCAGTATCTTGACCTTTATTGGGATAGAGCATGGAACATCACTGACGGCGTTTCATTTGCCCGAATTTGTTGTGTTAGGCAGTGCGGTGCAGACTTTTGAATTGGATGAAATAATTCCTGTTATTTCACTTAGCGATTCCATGGATGTTCTGGCGGATGGCAATGTCTGGTTTTGCCCTTTGCCTTGGCGTTCTCAACCTCTTTCTTCTGTATTGAAAGAAATCCAACGGTTACATACTTTTCCCCAAGCATCTGGCGTGAATTTAAATTTACATGTCCGCCACCTTGAAGCGCTCCTCATTCGTCAGGCTTTAGTGTCAACTCAAGGAGTGGTCTCCAAAGCAGCACTGAGTCTACAGATACAGCGTACGACGCTCATTGAAAAAATGCGCCGTTACAATATTGATAAATCGGAGTTTTAGTGACAAAAGATGAAGAAATAGCGGAGCTGAAAACCGCGTTTAAAGCTTTCTCCGAATCGTCAGACATATTGGCAAAATCGTATTTAGACCTCCAGCAAGAAGTGGTTCGGCTGTACGAGCAATTGGAAAAATCAGAGCAAGATAAGCGTCAAGAGCAGGATAAGAACCGTGTTTTGGTGCTGCAGTTCCAACAGCTTTTTGAGTCTATGCCTGTTGGGGTGCTGTTATTGAATGATGAAGGCTTGGTCGTCATGGCCAATCCCGTAGCGGATCGTTTATTTAATTTGCCGCTTGTTGGTCAGTCTTGGGGTGCTATTGTGCCATTAAGCTTCCGACCTCAAAAAGACGATGGTCATGATGTCAGTATGGTGTCTGGCCGCAGAGTGCGAGTTGAAACAGCATCATTAGGTAATGTGCCGGGCCAACTGGTTATTTTGGTTGATTTGACGGAGGCATACCATTTACAGACAAAACTGTCTCATCATGAGCGATTGTCTAATATGGGGAAAATGGTCGCGGCATTGGCTCATCAAATCAGAACGCCTCTTTCCTCCGCGACACTGTATGCTGGGCATCTGCAAAAGCAAGATCTAGCGCCTGTGATGCGACAAAATTTTGCGAATAAGTTGGTTATAAGGTTAGCGAATATTGAAAAACAAATTCGCGATATGCTGATTTTCTCTCGCAGTGAAATAAAGCTTGATGAAATAGTCGGTGCCGGTGTTTTTATCGATGAATTGACGGCGCATTGCGAAGAAATTTGCGAACAAAAAAGCATGCAGTTTGAGGCTTCTGGTGTTGATTTTTCGGACTCAGATTGTATTCAATGTAATAAAGAAACATTATTAGGTGCATTACTCAATCTCTTAAATAATGCGGTGGATGCTCAATCAGAAGGCGGCTTGGTTCGGCTTGATTGGCGCAGTAAAGATGGGTATGTGACACTGACCTTTAAAGATCGCGGTGTCGGGATGTCTAAAGAGCATTTAGAGCACGTTCAAGAAGGCTTTGTAACAACGAAACAGAATGGAACCGGTTTGGGCTTGATGGTGGTGAAAGCCATCGCAAGAGCGCATCATGGGCAATTTGAAATAGACAGTATAGAGGGAGCAGGTACGACCGCCAGTTTATCACTTCCTCTTGTAAGGGTATGACATGTCTGATGTTAAGTTATTAATTGTAGAAGACGATAAAGGGCTTGCTGAGGCGCTAGAAGATACGCTGATGCTAGCAAGTTACCAATGCAAAATGGTTTACAGTGCTGAAGAAGCGGTCATTGCTTTGAAGCATAACCAATTTGATATGGTAGTGTCAGATGTGAACCTGCCGGGCATGGATGGTTATGGGTTGTTACACCATGTTATCGATACTTATCCAGAGTTGCCGATTATGTTAATGACGGCATATGGTGATATTGCGCATGCCGTAGAAGCCATGCGTGATGGCGCGGTGGATTATTTGCTGAAGCCTTTCCAAGAAGAAGAGTTGTTGAGCGCGATTGCCAAATACACGGTTAAAGTTACGCCTTCTGCAAATGCTCAGCCTATCGCAAAAGACCCAGCCAGTATTGCGTTGTTGGATTTGGCAAAGCGTGTTGCGGTAACGGATTCAACTGTGTTGGTTTGTGGTGAAAGTGGTACGGGTAAAGAGGTGCTTGCTCACTATATACACCAGAACTCCAGTCGACCTAATGCTCCGTTCGTTGCCATTAACTGTGCAGCCATTCCTGAAAACATGTTAGAAGCCATTCTTTTTGGGTATGAAAAAGGCGCTTATACTGGGGCGGTTTCTTCTCAAGCGGGTAAATTTGAGCAAGCCAATGGCGGTACCTTATTATTGGACGAAATTACCGAAATGGATGTGGGGTTGCAGGCCAAACTGTTGCGAGTACTGCAAGAGCAAGAGGTTGAGCGTCTGGGGGGTAAAAAGTCCATTCCATTGGATGTTCGAGTAATTGCCACCACAAACCGAGATCTTGCAGAATATGTTCGTGAAGGCGGCTTTAGAGAAGATTTGTATTACCGCTTGAATGTGTTTCCATTGCGATGGGCCCCAATTCGAGAGCGTAAAGGGGATATTCTCCCTATTGCTCAGCACTTACTTGCAAAACACGCTGCAAAAATGCGTATATCTGGAGCGATATTAAAGCCATCCGCTCAGAGTAAGTTGGAATCTCACCCTTGGCCTGGGAATGTTCGAGAGCTTGATAACGTGATTCAGCGTGCGTTGATTCTGAGCCCAAATGCGCAAATCAATGAAGACCACATTGCATTCGATATGATGAGCTTATCACCGTCAATAGCTGAGCCAGCAGAAGCGGAAGACAGTGCGGCTTCCATTCTTGGTAAAGGTGTTCAACAGCATGAGTTTCGAATTATTGCTCAGGCATTGGTTGACTCAAACGGAAAGCGCAAAGCGGTAGCGGACAAATTAGGAATAAGTCCGAGAACATTACGTTATAAAATCGCCAAAATGCGCGAAAGCGGTATCGACGTCGATTGATTTTTGTATCTTGTTTTAATTAGCTTTATGCTAAGCTGTATATATGTGTTTTTTTAGGTGAGTAGCATGATTTCTGGTCGACCAGACATTAATCAAGTGTTGTCCCAAATGAGGGATATGCAGTCGCAGGTTCGAGCGCCCAGTTCTCCTATGCCTAATGTCGCCAAAATTGGCGGTGAAAGCGAAGGGAGTCAAACTGTTGAACGTGCAGATTTCGCGGAAATGTTAAAGAATGCGGTCAATAACGTAAACACCTTACAAAAGGATGCTACGCAGCTAGCTCAATCTTATGAACGCGGTGACGAAGGGGTGGATTTACCTCAAGTTATGATTGGTTTGCAAAAATCGAGTGTGTCATTTGAAGCAATGACTCAGGTGCGTAATAAACTTGTAGACGCGTATGAAAAAATCATGAATATGCCGATTTAGGCATAATAAACCGCTTGGCGCTTTTTAATGGATAATGTCCCTGCAGAACAATCGGAGCAAAAGCTCTATCTAGAGTTAGTTACCGGCTTTAATAAGTTGACGGTGATACGTCAGCTTGCATTAATGGTCGGTTTGGCCGCATCTATTGCAATAGGTTTAGCGGCTGTATTGTGGAGTAACGGTCCTGACTACAAACCAGTATTAAGTAGTATTACAGACTATAATGCGGATCAAATAGTCGAAATTCTTAGTGTTAATAACATTCCTTTTAAGCTAGATCAAAATACAGGCGCCTTGCTTGTTGAGTCTGACTTTTATCATCAAGCTCGCCTTAAGCTGGCTGGCTCTGGCATTGTTTCCGACAACATTGTTGGTATGGAAATAATGGATCAAGAGCAAGGGCTTGGTACTTCTCAATTTGTCGAAACGACACGTTACCGTCGTGGGCTCGAAGGTGAGCTCAGTCGAACGATCACCAGCTTACAGAGTATCAAAAGCGCTCGAGTTCATTTAGCGATACCGAAAGAATCTGTTTTTGTGCGTGATACACGAAAACCTTCCGCGTCTGTATTTTTAGAGTTGTATCCTGGGCGACGTTTAGATAAGAGCCAAGTAGAGGCGATTGTTAATCTTGTTGCCTCTAGTATTTCTCAGTTAAGCGATAAAGATGTCACCGTTGTTGATCAGCGCGGCACTTTATTGACGGAGAAAGACTCGGATTCTGAGTTATCTGTGGCGGGAAAACAGTTTGATTACGCTCGTAAAGTAGAGGAAGTGTTACTTCAGCGTGTAAATAATATTCTTGGGCCGGTGATTGGAGAAGGGCGTTTCAAAGCGGAAGTGTCTGCTGATGTGGATTTTACTGCCATTGAAAAAACCGCTGAGCAATACAATCCAGACTTATTGGCTTTACGTAGCGAGCAAACCCTAAAAGAAAATAAAGGCGCCGGTGCAGGTGCTGGAGGCATTCCGGGCGCCTTGACGAATCAGCCGCCAGGTGCTGTTACTATTCCTGAAGCGGTCGATGAAAATGGCGCCGCAATTGGCGGAAGTTCAAACTCGGCCAATGGTCAGTCGCGTGAAGAAACCACACGTAACTTTGAATTGGATCGAAGTATTAGTTATACGAAACGTCAACAGGGCACCGTAAGACGCTTGTCGGTTGCCGTGGTTGTAGATGATTTGGTTAGCCTTAACCCTGAAACGTCAGCGATCGTACGTACGCCGTGGAATGACGATGAGTTGGGGCGTTTAACGTTATTGGTGCGTGATGCGGTTGGTTATGATCCGTCACGTGGTGACAGTGTTAGTGTTATTAATTCACCGTTTGCGATACCTGATCCAGCGGAGCCTGTCGAAGAAATTCCGTTTTATCAACAGGCTTGGTTCTTAAGCTTGTTACAGCCAACGTTAGTGGGCATTTTTGTACTAATATTATTATTGGTTGTCGTTCGTCCAATTTTGAAAGCGCTTAGTGATCAGAATAAAATTGCAGTGGCCGATGATACTGAAGCCGCAATTTTCTCAGATGAAACGGATGAAATTTCGGATGATCAAGTGTCGCTTGTTAGTGCTGAAGATATATTGGTGCCTGGTTCTCCTGAGAAAATAGATCGACAGTTAAATGCAATTCGTGGATTGATTGCAGAAGAGCCAGAGCGTGTTGCTCAAGTGGTTAAACAATGGGTGATGGAAAAATAGATGAGTGATTTAGGCCAAAGTGCAGAATTAAGCTCAGTTGAAAAAGCCGCGGTGCTTCTTATGTCGCTCGGTGAATCCGACGCAGCCCAAATACTTAAACATATGGGGCCAAAAGAAGTTCAGCGGATCGGCTCTACAATGGCTCAGTTGGCGAACGTACAGCGCCATCAGGTTGAGAAAGTGCTTGATGATTTTCTTGTGCTGGTTGGTGATCAAACTGGGTTAGGTTTGGGGGCGGATGGGTATATTCGTAATATGCTTCGAGAAGCACTTGGCGAAGAAAAAGCCGGCAGTTTGATTGATCGGATTTTACTGGGTGGCAATACCACAGGGTTGGATACGCTTAAATGGATGGAATCGCGCGCGGTGGCCGATGTTATTCGATATGAGCATCCTCAGATTCAGGCCATTGTTATTTCCTATTTAGACCCTGATCAGGCAGCGGATATTCTGGCCAACTTCGATGAACGAGTTCGTTTGGATATTGTATTGCGTGTTGCGGCGCTTGAAACAGTTCAGCCCGCGGCATTGCTCGAGTTGAATAATATATTAGAGCGTCAGTTCTCGGGTAATCAGTCAACGCAATCAACCACCATAGGTGGTATTCGTACTGCAGCGAATATCATGAACTTTATTGACAGTTCGGTTGAATCTGAGTTGATGGAATCTATTCGTGATGTTGATGAAGATTTGGCGAATACTATTCAAGACTTGATGTTTGTCTTTGACAACCTATCTGAGGTGGATGATCGTGGTATTCAGGTCATTCTTCGTGAGGTGGAATCCGAGACGCTTATTCTTGCATTGAAAGGTGCTGATCCAGATATGCAGGAAAAAATCTTCAAAAATATGTCTTCACGAGCCGCTGATATGCTTAAAGATGATCTTGAGGCGAAAGGCCCTGTTCGTGTTAGTGAAGTTGAAGTTGCTCAAAAGGAAATTCTGGCTGTTGCTAGACGTCTTGCTGATAACGGAGAAATCGTTCTCGGTGGCGGTGGCGAGCAGATGGTCTAATTAACGTATGTCAGATCAAGAACAAGATAAAGACGATCGTAAGCTAACCGCTTATGAGCGCTGGGAACTGCCGCATTTAGAGGGTAGTAAACCGAAAGAAAACTCTGGTCCTGCTATTCTCGTCCAAAAAGAGACGGTTGTTACCACGGAAGAGGTGGATCAAGATACATTGGTGTATGAGCCTTTGACAGCGGCTCAGTTAGAAGAAATACGCTCTGCAGCTTATGATGAGGGATTCATTCAGGGTGAAGAGGAAGGTCATAAAAAAGGTCATTCGGATGGCTTCGCGAAAGGCGAAGTGGATGGCTTTGAAAAAGGACATGAAGAAGGTAGTTTGCAAGGTGTTGAGGAAGGGAAAACGCAAGCCCGAGCGGGCGCTAAAGCTCAGCTTGAAGCACTTGAATCTTTGTTGACAAATGTTGTTCAAGAAATGACACAACCTTTAGAAAGCAGTCGCTTAGCAGCGGAAAATATTTTGTACCAATCCATGGTGAGAATCATCGAAAATGTGTGTCTTTCGAAAATGGAACAAGATGGGCATCAGGTATTAAAAGATCAGCTTTCTAGGGTGCTGGATGAGTTGGGTGAATATGCAGGGCGTGTGAAGTTGCGCCTTCACCCTGACGATGTTTCTATTATTGATGAACTTGGTGTTAAAGAGCGGTTAACGTTACAGCTCGAAACGGACGATACGCTCATTAGCGGTGGTTTTGTCATCGATTCAAAATCCTTTCACATCGATGGGCGTGTTGAGCAGCGACTTGATGCTGTATGCACTGAACTTCGCCACCTTTCTCTCTCAGATCAGGATTAGTCGCCTTGCCAACGCTTGAAGAGCGCTTAGCCAAATTGATTGGCGTGTCTGCCATACCATTGCCACCCCAGCTTGAGGGGAAAGTTACTCGTATGGTTGGTCTAACCATGGAAGCGGTTGGGTGTGTTGTTGCGTTGGGCGACCGTTGCTCTGTTCAAGTTCGAAAAGACCGTTGGGTTGAGTCTGAGGTGGTTGGCTTTACTGGTGATTTAACTTATCTGATGCCCACCGAAGCCATAGAAGGTATTTCTCCTGGGGCGCGAGTTCGTCCATTACTTGGTGACAGTAAAATGCCGGTCGGCGTTGAGCTGCTTGGTCGAGTGGTGAATGGTCTTGGCAAGCCCTTAGATGGCAAAGGTCCGATTAAAACGAAAGACTCAGTCACGCTTCATGGTGAGGTTATTAATCCGCTACAGCGTAAGCCAATCAGCGAGCCACTGGATGTTGGGATTAAGGCGATTAATAGTCTATTGACGGTTGGCAAAGGCCAGCGTTTGGGGCTTTTTGCGGGCAGTGGTGTTGGTAAGAGTATGTTGCTCGGAATGATGACCAAATTCACCGAGGCTGACATTACGGTGGTTGGCCTAATTGGCGAACGTGGCCGAGAAGTGAAAGAATTTATCGATCAAATACTGGGAGAAGAAGGCCTTGCTCGTTCTGTCGTAGTTGCTTCCCCCGCAGATGATTCTGCATTGATGCGTTTGCGGGCTGCGATGTTGGCAACTCGTATCGCAGAGTATTATCGAGATCAAGGTAAAAACGTTTTGTTACTGATGGATTCACTCACTCGTTATGCTCAAGCGCAACGAGAGATTGCTTTGTCGGTAGGTGAGCCGCCAGCGACAAAAGGGTATCCGCCTTCTGTGTTTTCAAAACTTCCACAATTAGTAGAGCGTGCGGGCAACGGCTGCGAAGGCAGTGGTTCTGTGACGGCGTTTTATACCGTTTTGACAGAGGGGGATGATCAGCAGGACCCGATCGCCGATGCGTCTAGGGCGATTCTCGATGGTCACATCGTGCTGTCACGACGATTGGCAGAGGAAGGTCATTATCCGGCCATCGATATTGAAGCTTCTATTTCTCGAGCCATGCCTCATATTGTCAGTGAAGACCATTTGTATGGCGCAATGAGAGTGAAGCAACTGTATTCTAAATTTCAGCAAAACCAAGATCTCATTTCGGTTGGTGCGTATGCGAGAGGCAGCGACCCAGACTTAGATCAGGCGATTGTTCAAATGCCTGAAATTCGAAAATTCCTGCAGCAGTCTCTTTCCGAGAGTTTTACTATCGATAAGAGTTTAGAGGCCTTGGTAACGGCAATGACGACAGGGCAGTAGACGGTAGTGTGTAAAAAAGCCTATTATTTACCTAACTTCTGAATGGGTTACGCATGAAAAAATCACGTCGAATGCAGATATTAGTTGATCTTGCTAAAGGTAAAGAGGACTCGGCTGCTCAACAATTGGCGCGTGATAAATCGAAAGTGCAGCACGACCTGCAGAAGTTGAGTGAGTTACGAGAATACGCTGGGCAATATGAGTCAGAGCGTAACCTTCTCGGTTTAAGTGCGTATCTAACAACGAACTACCAGCACTTTGTTGATCGAGTTCAGCAAGCTATTATTCAGCAAGAGGCGGCGGTTGGCCGTTCCGAACAGCAAGCGGATATGAGTATGCGTCGTTGGCTGCAAGCGAGATCAAAAACAAAAAGTATGGATTGGTTAAAAGAAAAAAACCATAAAGCAGAATTGATGGTTGAGGCAAAGCAAGAGCAACGTCAGAGTGATGAGTTCGCGATGCGCCGATTTTTGGACAATATGCGATAGCGTTTAGAGGCTATTTTGTATAGCAAGTTAGCTTATTGTTAGGGTGAAATATGGCGCAACTAGATAATGGATGGATGAATTTATCGCTGCCTATTTCTCAGGCTGAAATGGCGCTGCGTGATTACCATTATTCTCCGCAGAGTGGTTTGGAGTCTCTCCGTTTTGCTTTGCTTTCGTTACAAAAAATCACCCACACTTATACTCTTCATGATAATTATAGCCAAAGACTGACTTCCTTTCTGTTTGCGCTTGATGGGCTTTTAGCATCTGGTTCGCCCTATTCAGAGCGATACCATACTGCTTTTTTGTCCGCATCGGATGCTCTTTTTCAAGTGGCGGTTGGTGGTCAGTTTGGCATTGACCGACGACAGCAATTAGACCTTCTTTTGTCTTCTGAGCGTCCTTGTTGGGCTTACATTGCATCATTTTCTAATGAAAAAGCGCGCTTACCGACTTATGTTAATTATGAAGCGCTGTTTGTGTCATCGCCGCCTTCCCCCCACCGGATTACTGTGGATGCTTATTTAGAGGTGCTTTCATCCTCGGGAAGGGTGTCATTTCAGGTGGATGCGAAGAAAGATGGCTTTTTAGAAGGGCGCTTTTTATTAGAAAGTGTGCAGTCTCTTTCTTGGTTTAAAGCCCGCTTTCCTCAGCTTCAGTGGCGAACTCTCGCTAAAAATAAAAATACCGCATTAGAGGCATTATGTCAGCAGAGTTTTTTGCCTCTTTTTCAAAATACATCAATAGAAAAAAGCTCGCGATATCGTCTTCTTGAACGGTATGAAGAATGTTTCAAATCATCATTTTATCAATCTTTTTCAACGCTTTTTCCTGCGACCTTGTCGGGTATTTACGAACCAGAGCGTCTTGTTCCGTTGTCAAAAAATGCCGCGTTATTTGAATGTGATGATGGAAGTGTTGCTTTTCCGGTACGGCACGGCGGTGACATGTATGTTGGTACTAAGCCTGCGCCTGAAAAAGCGCTGAATTTGTCCTATTTGGGTTGTTTGGGGCAAGATTCTTTATCGTATTTTTTGTACGAAGTTAATACAGGGTTTGGGCGCTTTGCATTTGATCAAGCGGAAGTGCTTGGTGCGTATACGATTACGGATGAAAGCCTGTTTGAACTAGACGGTGATCTATGGTTTAGCGCTGGCGAGAGTATTAACGCTAAGGTTATGTTAAGTATGCCTTTGTTTTCGTTGAGTGATTCTGTTTATTGTGTTTTGCCTGATTTTATTACGCAAGTGTTGGTGATTAAGCAAGCTGGTGTGTGTGTTGCGTTACCGTATTCTTCACTTCGTGAGGTGGAAGGTGTTTGCTCTCATATGCAGGCGCCTCGTTCTTGGGTTAAAAATATCTGGTTGAATCAGCAGAATGAACCGTTGTTAGAGCCTTGGCTGTTGGCGGTCAGTGAATTGCCTTTGCCTTTTCAACGGGCAGGAAGAAATAAACCGACACACCCTGTTCGGAATGGTTATTATTTTGGAAAGGTCTGTGGCAGGATGATTTGGGTGCAAGCAGAATTGGTGTTGGCAATATTACCTTATCGCTCACCTTATTCATTTACTGGTATTAATGGTGATGAATTGAGTTTCGAGTCTTTTATTATTTATGATGGGCGATGTTTTGATAAGGTTGTAGCTGCTGTGTCCGATGAGGAGGTTGGTGTTTCTCATAACAAGAATGTGTACTCTGTTATTCTTGATGTTATGGGGGAGTCAACCGTTTTGCCTTTTGCTTCATTTGAATGGTGCGATTCATTTCCGGGAGAAGAGAGTGAAGAGGTGGTTAGTTGGCTTCCTAATACTAAGGAAAGCGACGATAAGCCGCATTACGCTTCTTTGCAAAATAACGTTGTTGTCGATCAAAAAAATTATTTATCCTTTGTGGCTGGCTTTTGGCCATCTTCATCATTAGCTTGAAAGTGATTATTTACTATGAATACACTGCATTCACCTTTTGGTGCCCCAAGAAAAGAGCTGATCAATAGTTTGCAAAAAGGTGTTGTTGCCTTGTTGTTTTTGCTGCTGCTGGCCTTCTCTGGTATGTACATGTTAATGACAATTAACTTGGAACGGCAGAATGTTCAGCAAGAAAAATTAAGCGAATTTGTTGACCTGGTTCACAGTGCTGAAGAGCATTGGCTGGAATGGTTATTGATTGGTGACCGAGAGATTTATAGTAAACATGACTCACCCGCTTCGGCGAGCCATTTACAGCAGCTTTTGTATAGTGAATACCATTTAATTGAGAGTCATATTGATGACTTTAAGTTGATGACTGTTGTTGATGTTTCAAGTTCGCTCGCTTTATTAAATACCCTGTCACAAAGAGAATTGAATTCTACGTCACTGACTGAAGGGGAGCGAACGGCGGCTTATTCGTCATTTGAAGGTCTAGAGGCGCTCGATGATGAGCTTTTGCAAATTAGTGTCAACCTTGACTATGAGCGACAAGTTTTTGCTGAAAGGCTGGTTTTGGTTCCAGTCGGGATTTTCTTACTTATAACTATTATTGCCATCATGATGTCGGTTCGTTTTAGTCGGCGATTACGGTCTGGAATTTCTAGTTTGCATTATGTCCTTGATCATCGGAAACATGGTCATGCCTCTATGTTGGCGCCTCGAAATGTGGTGGATGAATTTACCGATTTGAGTCATTTGATCGATAATGAACTAGCGTCGAGGGATTTTGATCTTGAGCATCAAAAAGTGGACCTTAGTTTGATTGAAATGGCCTTGTCTCAAGTCGACGAACCTTTCTTTGTGACAAATCACGAGGGTGATATTGCTTGGTTAAGCGCTGGTGCTGAACGACTTTGGTTTAGAAATACTGCGTTATTTGAATCTTTGTTTAGCATTGATTCTGGCTTGGATGATCCAATTGGTGAGCGAATTGATGACTCAATTTTATTGTCAGATGAGTCTTTGAAGTTAAGTTTGTCTGATGGTGTTTATTGGTTAAATGTTACTCGTCTTGCGTCTGAATCAGAGTCTGAGAGTTTTCAGTGTATTGTTGCTATTCAATCTAAGTCTGAAATGGCTGAATTTAATGTCTTGCATCACAGTTTAAAATTGCTGGAGAAGGACGTCTGGAATACTCAAATTAGAGTCACAAGGCAGGACTCGCCCTATGCAGGTTTTGCTAACTCATTGGAGTTGGTACGTCGAAAAGTTGTGCGTCTTTTTGATTCGCTTAATACTGCATCTGAGCAAACAAATAGCCTTGAAAAGATTACTAAACTACAACAAATAGCATCCCTAATTCACGAAAAAACAGACCACAATGAATCATATTCAAATGACGTCGTTGCTCTGATTGAGCCTCCATTTGAAAGTTTCCAAGTGGAGCTGAATGATATGGTTTGGCTTTCTGAGCAGGTTAGAGACTCTTTGATTTTAGGGTTTGAACTGGTTTTGCAGCGCTTGGCCTTGGTTGAAAAGGATTTGTCTTCGGATGTGTTTTTACTAGGTGACGTGGATCGTTGCCTTAATGAAGTGAGGGCTGGTGTATTGACTAGTCTTGCGGCAACCGAAGGTGAAAGTGAAAAGATTCGTCACCGTTTTGCTATTGATGTGGAGCATGACATTAGCAAGGTTCAAAGTCAGATTGATGAAATGAAGTCTATGGCCGCTTCAACTTTGTCCTTACTTGAATCAGACCGAAGTGTTGGTGTGGCTCGTTTAGACAGAGCCAGAGAGTCTATTAATGAAATGGTTGAGCGAATTCATGGCTTGAAGGCAAAAACGGCATCGAGTGTTGCGGAAATTTCGTCTGATGACGGCGCTATGAAAAAATCTAAAGATGAGTGGGATGAGTTGTAAAACTTGCCGCTTTAACTCAAGGAGTAGGCAGTGGTTGAAAGCCTTTTTGATAAAAAAACAGAGTGCCTGACAATTAAAGTTAAGGGCCGTTTTGATTACAGCTGCCATAAAACGTTCAAAGACGCTTTTACTAAGATTGGTTCGGTAAAGTCTTATGAGGTTGATCTGGCGGATGTGACGTATTTAGACAGTTCGGCGCTTGGCATGCTGTTACTGCTTAGAGATCATGCTGGTGGAGAAAATGCTGCGATTCGTTTGGTCAATGTAAATGGCGCCGTTGTTGATATTCTCAAGATTGCTAACTTCCACCGGCTTTTTTATATTACTGAGTAGTCACTAATGGAACAAGTTTTAACCATATTGATTGCGGACGATAACCCCTCTGACCGTATTTTATTAAAAGCCATTCTTAGCCAATTTGGGCACAAGGTCATATCTGCGGTTGATGGGCAAGATGCAATTGATAAGTTTGACCCTCAGCTTATTCAATTAGTTTGCTTGGACATTAAAATGCCACGCAAAGACGGCTGGGAAGCCGCATTAGAAATTCAGCAGCGAGCGGGTGAATTATTTGTTCCTATTATTTTTCTTTCTGGCATTACGGACCCTATTGCGCTATCTAACTGTCTTCGCATCGGAGGCACTGATTTTATATCTAAGCCTTATA
The DNA here is from genome assembly GCF_000508165.1 of Marinomonas profundimaris. Lineage (GTDB taxonomy): Bacteria > Pseudomonadota > Gammaproteobacteria > Pseudomonadales > Marinomonadaceae > Marinomonas > Marinomonas profundimaris. Next base: position 110,302 of record NZ_AYOZ01000006.1, read on the forward strand.
GTCCTGCGCTTATTACAACGAAGTTAAACGCCATTGTTAGGTTGTTGGTTATGCAAAAAACGCTTGAAGAACAGCGTGATGCAATGGCCTTATACAATGAAAAACTCTTGCATGAGCAGGATGTTGCTAAAATCGTTTATGAAAATATAACCCATTCCAATTGTTTAAAAGATCCTGCGTTGTCCACCATGCATTATGGTACTCACACATTTAATGGCGATGTTATCTTGGCCGCCTATAAGCCGAATGGTGGAATGCATATATTATTAGGTGATTTTACGGGGCATGGGCTTTCTGCTGCTATTGGTGCATTGCCTCTAGCGGATATCTTTTTTGATTGGACGAAAAAAGGCTTTTTAATGCGACAGATTATCCCAGAGATAAATGCGCGCCTTAAGGGGATTTTACCGCCAAATATGTTTTGCAGTGCCGCTTTTATTGATATTAAAGTGAACAATAAAAGTATTGAAGTTTGGAATGGTGGTCTGCCGGATTTATTGTTTTTCTCGCAAGCAGAGGATAAACCGATACGATTCTCTTCTAAGAATCTCCCTTTGGGAGTATTACCTCCTGATGTATTTGAGTGTCAAATAGACCCTATGTCTTTTGTCCCTGGAGACAGGTTGATGGTGTTTTCTGATGGTGTTTACGAAGCGTCAGATCTATCGGGGCAAATGTTTTGTCACTCTGTACTTAATCCTCTTTATCAAGGGGAGATTGATGCTGCTCATTCGGTAGGTTGGTTTGTAGTGGTCAAGTAAAACTGGCCACCGC
>NZ_AYOZ01000007.1 GCF_000508165.1 Marinomonas profundimaris
TAGACGATAGACGATAGACGATAGACGATTTTGAATTGCGATCTAGAGAAAAACAAGAAATAAAACAAAGAAGAGAAGAAATCATTTATGAGAAGAATGGTGGGCCGTACTGGATTCGAACCAGTGACCAATTGATTAAAAGTCAACTGCTCTACCAACTGAGCTAACGGCCCGCTCATAAACTTATATACAAAATAACCTAATGGTCGGAGTAGAGAGATTCGAACTCCCGACATCCTGCTCCCAAAGCAGGCGCGCTACCAGACTGCGCTATACTCCGAAATGGCTCCTCGAACTGGACTCGAACCAGTGACCCAATGATTAACAGTCATTTGCTCTACCAACTGAGCTATCGAGGAATTAATCAGGTAATGCAAGGTTAAGCATTGGGATAGTGGTGGGCCGTACTGGATTCGAACCAGTGACCAATTGATTAAAAGTCAACTGCTCTACCAACTGAGCTAACGGCCCGACTATCAGAGTAATGGGGTGGACGATGGGGCTTGAACCCACGACCGCCGGAATCACAATCCGGAGCTCTACCGACTGAGCTACGCCCACCATTACTAGGTGATGATAAAATTAATGGTCGGAGTAGAGAGATTCGAACTCCCGACATCCTGCTCCCAAAGCAGGCGCGCTACCAGACTGCGCTATACTCCGAAATGGCTCCTCGAACTGGACTCGAACCAGTGACCCAATGATTAACAGTCATTTGCTCTACCAACTGAGCTATCGAGGAACTAATTTTATCTTTGCTTGCAACAACTTCCTATTAGGAAGATGGCGGAGGAGGAGAGATTCGAACTCTCGGTAGGCTATTAACCTACGCCAGTTTTCAAGACTGGTGCATTAAACCGCTCTGCCACCCCTCCGTTGCGAGCGAGGTGTATAATACTGATTTGAAATTTCAGTGCAACCTCTTTTTGAAAAAACTTTAACTTTTTTCGCTCACGTAGCCTTGCTCAGGAGCGGACCGAATCCAAACGTTCGAATACCAGTAATAATGCTTGCCCGTATTATCTGGCATAGTGCAGTTGATTCGACCACGGCCAACGCCGAAAGGCTTATTCGCTGTGGCTATCACTTCACTCTTTGACACCCAATTCAATGACGCCTTACCCTGCCCTGCCACATAGCACGCTAGGTCTTTAAGGCGGTACTTACCTTCCTTAAAGGTTAAGCGAATTGATACAGATTGATCGGTCGCAAAGTCGCCGCCAGTTTGTTCCGCTAGCAAAGGCATGGGCTTTGCATTCAACTTGGTTTTCAGCGTTGATAACTTAGAGTACGCACCGGATGCTGGAAAACGCGGAAGGTTCTCAAAATCAGAGTCTGCACTCACCACACCAGATTGTTGCCCGAATGCCATGATGCCTCTCTCTTTCATCATCGTTCGAATCGTAATATTGGATTCACCATAAGGATAAGCCAGCATTTTAGGCGAATGCCCTAAGTTTTCGAGTAGCAGATTCTCGACCGTATCAACTTCTTCCGTCATACGCGATAACCAAGCTTCGTCAGACTCACCCTTTTCTTTACGTAACATATAAGGATGACGAATCGTATGGTTCGCAAACACACCACCAGACGCTTCCATCTCTTTCATTTGTTGCCACGTTAAAAAGCTGCGGCTCTGACGCTCAACAGGTTCCGTATTGATAAATACCGTAAAAGGGAAATTTCTTTCTTTCAGGATAGGAAAGCCACCTTGATAAATGTTGCGATACGCATCATCAAAAGAAATGGCGACGGCTTTCTCGGGCAAAGGCTTATGCGCTCTTAAATCGTCTAATGCAGAGCGAAGGTCAACGACCTGGAACCCCGCCGTTTTCAAATAATCCATGTGCTCGGTGAACTGCTCTGGCGTCACCGATGTCGATTTTGGTGAACTGGTACTCACATGATGATATTGAAGAACGGGTAAATAATCCTGAGCCTGAGCCACCATACTGACGCTTAATGCTCCCAACAAGATGCCACAGTGAACCTTTGACAACATGCCATTTCCTCTTTGTTTAAAATTTGTCCTCATTCTACGCGACGAACCAACCGAAAGACCAGCACAGCCACCAAAGATGATCACAAACTGTTATGGCCAATTTCTAACATCACTGCATCTACTTTTATTTTGGTGCCCAACCTACACTCAATAAACACGAACCACGCATTACGACCAGATCCTTGAAGGGCAAGACCATGAGCAAAAAAGCATTTTACACTCAACTAAACACGCAACTCCAAGCACTCAAAGAGCAAGGTCTCTATAAACAAGAGCGCCCTCTTATTACCCCTCAATCTAGCCAGATAACCACCGCCGACAATCGTCCTTTAATTAACCTATGCGCGAATAACTACCTTGGGCTGGCTAACGATAGCGATGTGACCGAAGCGGCACACAAGGCACTAGACGATTATGGTTATGGCATGGCGTCTGTGCGCTTTATCTGCGGTACACAAAACATTCATACCGAACTCGAAAGAAAGCTGAGCGACTTTCTCAAAATGGAAGACACGATTCTGTATTCCTCCTGCTTTGATGCCAATGCCGGTCTTTTTGAAACCCTACTTGGTAAAGAAGACGCGATCATCAGCGATGCGTTAAATCATGCCAGTATTATCGACGGCATCCGCCTGTGCAAAGCCGCGCGTTATCGCTACGCCAACAATGACATGAAAGAGCTCGAAGCCAACCTTCAGCAAGCAGATAAAGACGGCGCAAAAACCAAGCTCATTGTCACCGATGGTGTGTTTTCCATGGATGGCATTATTGCCGACCTTAAATCCATCTGCGACCTAGCCGATAAATACGATGCTCTTGTGATGGTGGACGACTCTCACGCCGTAGGTTTCCTTGGCGAGAACGGGCGAGGCAGCCACGAATATTGCGATGTCTTAGGAAGAGTAGACATTATTACCGGCACATTAGGCAAAGCACTGGGCGGTGCGTCTGGCGGTTACACCAGCGCATCGAAAAACATTGTCGACTGGCTGCGTCAGCGCTCTCGCCCGTATTTGTTCTCAAACTCTCTTGCACCGGTTATTACCGCCACCAGCATCAAAATTCTTGAGTCTCTTAAAACAGGTAACGCGGCTCGCCAGAAGCTCAAAGCCAATAGTCTGTATTTTCGCACCAAGATGACAGAGCTCGGCTTCCATCTCGTTCCTGGCGACCATCCCATCATTCCGGTAATTTTAGGTGAAGCAACACTCGCACAAGCGGTCGCGAATGCGCTATATAAAGAAGGGATATTTGTAACTGGATTCGCCTATCCTGTTGTCCCAATGGGAAAAGCCAGAATCCGCACGCAAATGTCGGCATCACTGACCACGGAACAGCTCGATCAAGCCATTGCCGCCTTTGCGAAAGTCGGCCGTGAAATGGATATTATTTAAGGAATCAAATAATGAAAACGCTTGCTAAGCTTCATGCCGAGAAAGGCATTTGGATGAACGATGTTGCCCACCCAGAATGCGGGCACAATGATGTTGTTATCAAAATACGAAAAACGGCAATTTGCGGAACCGACATGCACATTTATCATTGGGATGACTGGGCTCAGAGTACGATTCCAGTACCAATGACCGTCGGCCATGAATTTGTCGGCGAAATCGCAGAAATAGGACCAGAAGTCGTCGGGTTCAACATTGGAGATCGCGTGTCCGGTGAAGGTCACATTACCTGCGGTCATTGTCGAAACTGTCATGCAGGTCGCCGCCACTTGTGTCGAAAAACCATGGGCGTGGGCGTTAACCGTACTGGCGCGTTCGCTGAGTATCTGGTAATCCCCGCCAGCAATGCCTTTAAAATTCCAGATAACATCAGCGATGAAATGGCCGCCATATTTGACCCATTCGGCAATGCGACACACACAGCGCTGTCGTTTGACCTCATTGGTGAAGATGTTTTAATCACGGGGGCAGGCCCAATTGGCGCCATGGCGGCCGCTATTGCCAAGCACGTCGGCGCGCGTAACGTGGTCATTACCGATGTAAACGACTTCCGCCTGGATCTAGCCAAAAAACTGGGCGCGACACGTACTGTCAACGTCAGCAAAGAATCACTGCAAGACGTGATGATTGAACTGGACATGCACGAAGGCTTTGATGTTGGCTTAGAAATGTCCGGCAACGATCAAGCCTTTCGCTCCATGTTGGAGAACATGAATCACGGTGGAAAAATCGCCATGCTGGGCATTCCTGGCAAAGAAACGACCATCGACTGGAATCAAGTCATTTTCAAAGGTCTCATTATTAAAGGCATTTATGGTCGTGAAATGTATGAGACGTGGTACAAAATGGTCGCCATGTTGCAATCAGGTTTAGACATTAGCCCGATTATTACGCATCGTTTTGCCGTGGATAACTTCCAACAGGGCTTCGACGCCATGGCGTCTGGTCAATCTGGTAAAGTCGTTCTCGACTGGAATTAAATGCACTAGGTTATTGCGTCTAGAAGATGATCGCGTTAGCGTAATTCTTTTAGACGCAAACTGAGTAAAAACATGTTGGAAATTGGCACGCAAGCACATCCGCTTCCTCATCAAGATGCGCTTTATATATTGCTACATCGCAGCCAAGTCTTGGTTGAACAAGACAATCAGTTTTTGATCCCATTCACTCATTTCCAACCCAATGCAAAAATGGGCGCGGTTTACTGTGGCCAATGGCGACAGAAAGACATCTTTGTTTGCAATTTCGAATCCATTCCGAAAGGGTTTGATGAAATCGGCTTAAGAGAGCTGCTGTTCCAGCAAGACAATGACAGCTACCTGTTGCTCAGTCGGGCTCACCAACTGGCAACGTGGAATAAAGACCATCAGTTTTGTGGACGTTGCGGCACAGCAATGAGAGAAAAACACCCAACCGAACACACGAAAATTTGCCCTAAATGCACTTTGCGTCACTATCCGCGTATATCTCCGTGCATCATTGTCTCCATTCGTAAAGGTGATCACATTTTGCTTGCCCGTGGATTGCACGCGCCAAAAGGCAAATTCAGTAACATTGCCGGCTTTGTCGAAGCAGGGGAAACCTTAGAACAAGCCGTGGCTCGCGAAGTACGAGAAGAAGTCGGGCTTGAAGTCTCGAATATTCAATATATCGACAGCCAGCCTTGGTCTTTTCCTCATCAGCTCATGGTGGGATTTTTTGCAGACTACACAAGTGGCGACATTGCTCCAGCGCCTGGAGAAATAGACGAAGCTGATTGGTATCACATCGATGACCTACCGCACATACCCAACAGCGCCACCATATCTGGCCAACTTATTTTGCAACATATAAAACACATAAAAAGCTAACCAATGCCTTGCGAAATGGAACCATTATTAAATCAAAACAAACAGATATAAAGGCGTCTTAATGGCGCGTGCCATTTTTTTGTCACAATAAGTCGTTAAGGTAAGTGCATATTTATTACTCATTTCGGAGAATAACAATGCGCTTCCCTAAGATCATCCCTTTATGCACAAGCGTCGCCATTCTTGGCGGCTGCGCAACTACCATTCCAGTAACTACCTCACCAATAACGACATCGTCCATTAACTTAGAATTCCTTGGGCGCTATGAATCCGGCGTATTTGACGCCAGTGCCGCTGAAATCGTTACCTACGATGCCAAAACGCAAGAAACCTTCGTCGTAAATGCCAACTCAGGAAAAATCGACGTGTTGTCTATGGCAAACCCAGCCGCACCAGTAAAAATCAAAACATTGGACGTTGGCGCTGATGTGGCCGCGTTAACAGGCTTGCCACTTGGCGCGGCAAACAGTGTCAGCGTTCATGATGGCGTCATCGCGGTGGCGATAGAAGCCAAAACAAAACAAGATTTTGGCTACATCGCTTTTTATCACGTCGGCAACCACGCGTTTATCAACGCACTTCAAGTCGGAGCATTACCCGACATGGTGACGTTTTCACCGAACGGAGAATTTGTCGTCGTCGCGAATGAAGGCGAGCCAAACGACGATTACACAGTCGACCCCGAAGGCAGCGTGAGCATTATCAATATCCCTAATGATATTTTCACACTGACTCAACGCGACGTTACACAAATTTCCTTTCGCGACTTCAACGACGGTGGCACACGTGCAATGGAACGCCCTGCAGGTTTGCGTATCTTTGGTCCGAACGCCAGCGTGGCACAAGACCTAGAACCCGAATACATCACAGTATCAAAAGACAGCCGCTACGCTTATGTTTCGCTACAAGAAAATAACGGCATTGCAAAAATCGACCTGTCTAACAAGCACGTTGATGCTCTCTGGGCGCTTGGCGTCAAAGATTACAACGTAGTGGGCAATGAACTCGACATCAGCGATAAAGACAACGTCATCCAATTCCAAAACTGGCCGGTATTTGGTTTATACCAACCAGACACCATTGCGTCTTATTCTATCAATGGAAAAACCTACCTTGTGACCGCGAACGAAGGCGATTCACGAGACTATAAAGGCTTTAGCGAAGAATACCGAGTCGCGGATTTGTCCAAAGAACTTAATAGTAAACTGGCACTCACAATCCCGTTACGTCACGTAATAGAAGGCAACATTGACGATAAGAACAATCTGGGACGTATGAAGTTCACCAGCACATTAGGCGCGGAAGATTGCCAACTCACAAAAGGTGCACCTGACAACTGCACATATACTGCAATATATGGTTACGGTGCGCGTTCTTTCTCTATTTGGAGTGGTGACACAGGACAGCAGATTTTCGACAGCGGCAGCGACTTCGAACGCATTACGGCAAACGCATTAGGTGAAGACGGTTTCAACGCATCAAACGATGACAATAAATCCGACGCCCGCAGCGACGACAAAGGCCCAGAACCAGAAGCGCTAACACTTGGTCAAATCAATGGCCACACTTACGCCTTTATTGGCCTTGAAAGAGTCGGTGGCATTATGGTGTACGACATCACAAATCCGCAAGAAAGCCACTTTATTCAATACCTAACCAGCCGTAATTTTAAGGCCGATCCAACGTCGTCTGACGCGGGAGACCTTGGGCCGGAAGGCATGGCATTTGTATCAAAAGAAGACAGCCCGAACGGAAAAGCCTTGTTGATTGTTGGTAACGAAGTCAGCGGCACGACATCGGTCTATACCATAGAAGAAAAGTAACCCCTTAAAAAGACACAAGCCTTGTGAATAAAGGCTTGTGTCCATTCATCTAACAAGACCTCCCAAACACCACTCTGCGCTATGGCTTTCCCCTTCCTTTTCTCTATACTAGCCTCCTTTCCAAGTACAACAGAATGAGATGAGTGTGGAAGAATTACTAAGATCAATAGAAGAAAAAGTCAGGCCGCTGATTGGTCAAGGGAAAGTCGCGGACTATATTCCCGCGCTGGCCAATGTGAATCCTGATCAATTTGGTATTGCCATCTACAGTAATGACGGCGCTCTTTATCACGTTGGCCAAGCCAAGAAAAACTTCTCCATTCAAAGCATCTCAAAGGTCTTTAGCTTAACCCTTGCGATGAAACATTATGGTGAAGACATGTGGCAACGCGTTGGTAGGGAACCCTCTGGCAATCCATTTAATTCATTGGTGCAACTAGAATACGAAGTCGGTATTCCTCGTAACCCCTTCATCAACGCAGGCGCACTTGTCGTCAGCGACATGAACCACTCTCGTTTTGCTTCGCCACATTACGCCATGCGGGAGTTTATTCGCCGTTTGGCAGGAAATCCTAAATTACGTTCCGATAAAGTGGTGTCGAACTCGGAATACGAATTTCGAGCTCGCAACGCGTCCATGGCGTACCTGATGAAAGCATTCGGTAATTTTGAGAACGATGTTGAAGCCGTTTTGCACAACTATTTTGATAACTGTGCCATGCGCATGAACTGCATTGATCTCGCCAAAGCCTTTAGCTTCCTTGCGAACAAAGGCTACTGTCGACACACAGGTGAGCAAGTATTAACTCGCCGCGAAACGACTCAGGTAAACGGCTTGCTCGCCACCAGCGGACTGTATGATGAAGCAGGAAATTTTGCTTATCGTGTTGGTTTACCGGGAAAAAGTGGTGTGGGTGGTGGCATTATCGCCATCGTACCAAATCGATTTTCGATTTGCGTTTGGTCGCCGGAATTGAATGAATCTGGCAATTCCTTAGCGGGCATGGCGGCGCTGGAAGCGTTGTCAGAAAGCATTGGCTGGTCGGTATTCTGATCATTACCCCAACAGTTACCGCGATTTGGCATAGAAAAAAGGGCTTCATGAGAAGCCCTTTTTATTGAACAGACGGAAACATTAATCCGTAATCACCTTATAACACGGCACATACTCGCTGCCGGGAAGTTTCATCCGTTGTTGCAACACAAAGGCTTGCAACAACGCGTCCAGCTTCGCCAGCAAGGCTTTGTCGCCATGTATCTCAAACGGGCCAAACTCTTTGATGTACGCCACACCTTGTGCTTTTACGTTACCTGCCACGATAGACGAAAAAGCACGACGTAAATCCGCCGCCAACAAATGCGTTTCTTGACCAAAGTTTAGATTCAACTCGCGCACTTTTTCGTGGGTAGGCTCAAACGGGTGTTGGAACTCTTCAGGTATATGCAACTTCCAGTTATAGTAAAACGCGTCTTGATGCGCTTTACGATACAGACGAACCTCTTCCATTCCCTGCTTCATGACGCGCGCCACTTCGGCACCATCTTCAATAATAATGCGGTATTTACTTTGCGCTTCTGCGCCCAGCACATCACCGATGAACGCGTGAATCTGTTCGAAATAATCCGCGCTTTCTTTTGGCCCAGTAAACACCAGAGGAAACGGTACATCGGCGTTTTTGGGGTGCAACAGAATGCCCAAAATATACAGAATTTCTTCTGCTGTACCCGCGCCACCAGGAAATACGACAATGCCGTGGCCCGCACGAACAAATGCCTCAAGGCGTTTTTCGATGTCTGGCATGATCACCAGCTGGTTTACAATCGGGTTTGGTGATTCCGCAGCAATAATGCCCGGCTCGGTCAAACCAAGGTAAACGCCATCTTTAATTCGCTGTTTCGCATGCGCAATGGCCGCGCCTTTCATCGGCCCTTTCATCGCACCTGGTCCACAACCGGTGCAAATATTTAGCTCACGCAAACCCAGTTCGTGTCCAACGTGTTTGGTGTAATCGTACTCATGGCGAGCGATAGAGTGCCCTCCCCAGCAAACAATCATGTCTGGGTTTTGAATACGGCGAAACACATCAGCATTGCGCAGCAATTCGAACACAACATTGGTGAGTTTTTCAGAACTAGCGCCTTCCAACCCACTTGCTAGGTTGTATTCATGCTGCGTAAAAATGATATCGCGCAACACACTGAACAACATTTCGCGAACACTGCTGATCATCTTTCCATCAACAAACGCGCCGCTTGGCGCATTTTTTAACTGCAATTTCACACCGCGCTCTTGTTGCACGATGCGAATTTCAAAATCTTTAAATTCTTCCATCGCGGCTTGTGGGTCATCGGAATCACTGCCGCAATTCAAAATGGCCAAAGCACAACGATGAAATAAATCATGAAATGGGCCAGATTCTTCTGATAAACGAGCCATTTCATTTTGCGATAACATTTCCAATGCACCCTTGGGTGCAACTAACGCGTCAATGCGATCTTCTGACTTCATGATCGCCCTCCTCTACTTTCATTGTATTAGTGTCATCTAAATATAGTGGTAGCGCAGACCGCTTTTATCAAGCTTTTACGGAAAACTTCACATTAATAGTCGGAATTAAATCAATTATTTAGAGCGAAGCGCTACGTCGTAAGTCTTGATAATAGTTTGATTTCATTTCAATTAAACGACTGTGCGTACGGCGAAATTCAAACAATAACGTCCCATTCAAATACAAGCGCTCTAAAGGGACAGCAGCGTTTAACAACAACACCACTTGATGGTCGTAACATTCATCCACAAGACTGATAAAACGCCGTACAGCATCGTCATTAAGACCTAACGAAACAGCCCGCTCACCCGTCTGGCCAGACCCAATCGCACCGTCTTCAGTGCCTCGCGCTTTGATGTGCTCAAACGGTTCACTGCTGAGTTCAGGAATGCCTGTCACCATAATAAAAGGGAATCGCTGCGCTAACTCGATGTAATCCAACGCCGAGCGCGGTCCATCGCACAAGGCAAAAAAATCAAACCACGCCATATTGTCCGAAGTCAGAATCACATCAATGGCGCGACGACAAACCAATAACGGCCGCGACGACGCATTACCGTCTGACCATTGCTCAAACAACGCCGACATATTCTTCTCGTCTTGGACAAAATAAATAGGGTTATCAGCGGTATGGCGCAAACGATGATCGTCTTCACCATAAAGGTGGACACTGGTTAAATGAGCGCGCAGTAACGCAATCGACGGTTCAAAACGCTTTTTTTGCAGCTGACTCTGAAACAGGTTTTCAATGGCAATATTCGACGTCACCACCAGCACAACGCCTTCCTCAAACAAGGCTTCGGTCAAACCACCCAGCAACATAGCGTCCGCAATATCCGACACAAAAAACTCATCAAAACACAGCACCTTACATTCCGCCGCCAAACGTTTTGCAATGCCTTTCAAGGGATTCTTTTGCCCATAAGCCAAGTTCAATTCGCGATGTAAACGCGCCATAAAATGGTGAAAATGAAGTCTTAAAGCGACTTTATCGGGTAAGCAGGCAAAGAAAAGATCCATCAAAAAAGTTTTTCCGCGACCCACATCGCCCCACAGATAAACGCCTTTGACCTTTTCGTCTATTGGCGTCTGGAATAATTGCTGAAACACACGTTCCAATTCAAGCAACGCAGATTGTTGGCGCTCATCGTAGATTATTTCATGGTAATCTAATCGAGCTTGATACACGTCGAAAGGAGACAACATAAGAGAAGGATACTTTCCAAAAAAAGACATTTCCCCGCTTAAAGACTTTATTAAGCGGGGAAATGCAGAGCATCAGGCCATGTTGGCACGAAGTCGTGCCACTGGACGATCATCAATCAACACATGAAGCAAAGCCGTCACCAATGCGATCACACAAGCGGCCCACCAAACGATGTCGTACGACCCAGTTGTGTCATACAAATAGCCACCCAACCAAACCCCACTAAACGAACCAAGTTGATGACCCAGGAAAACGATGCCGTACAATAAGCCCATGTAACGCAAACCAAACATTTGCGCCACGATGCCTGATGTTGGTGGCACTGTCGCCAACCAAAGCAAGCCAGTCACGATGGAAAAGGCGTACACAGAATACGTCGTCATCGGGAAATACATAAACGCGGCGATCGACAACGCTCTTAAGGTATAAATAATGGTAAGTATTTTTTTCTTCGAATATTTTCCAGACCACGATCCCGACAAAAGACAGCCAAAAATATTAAACAGACCAATCAGAGACAAACTGGCCACCGCCACGTCTGACGAAAAGCCTTGGTCAGACAAAAAAGGCGGCATGTGAACGGTAATAAAGGCCAACTGAAAGCCACACACAAAAAAGCCCACTACGAGCAGCCAATAATGCGAATACGCACTGGCTTCCTGCAGCGCTTCTTTCATGGTTTGTGATGCTTCTTGAGCCGTGCCATTTGAACTGTCGGCGGTTTGACGAAAAGGGCCAGACAGCAACACCATCATCAAAGCACAAAGCGCCAACAGCATCAGCGCTGTGCTCCAGCCGTAAGCAGAAATAAAGCCTTGAGCAACTGGAATCACCAATAACTGTCCAGCGGAACCCGCCGCACTGCCCAAACCTAACGCAAAAGAACGTTTTTCAGGAGACACCATGCGCGCCATCGCCGGTAACACAACCCCAAAGCCCGTAGCGGAAATCCCCATTCCCATCAACAAACCCGCACCGAGGTTTAGGTCAAATACACCGTCAGCCGTTGCTGTTACGTACAACCCCAGCGCATACAAAATCGCACCGATCCATACTGTTTTTAAGGTACCAAATCGGTCAGCAAATGCGCCCGCTATGGGTTGAGACAATCCCCACCATAAGTTCTGCAATGCCAACGCAAACGCAAACACTTCACGGCCGTAACCAAATTGATTCGACACAGGGGCCATAAAAAAGCCCATAGAGGAACGTAAACCAAAGTTCAACGCCAGCAGAAGACACACAAGAGCAATCGAGAAACTGAGTAATTTAACAGGACGCGACATGAAATTTTCCCTAACTAAGTCAAATCATTAAAGAACATAAGACGTCATCATATTCATGCCATGCACATAAGTCGAGCAACCAGTAGAAACAAAAAAAGCACCTTAGCCTGAACACTAAGGTGCTTTTTCAACGACGATCAGAACCGATCCATCGGCACTACAATGACCATTTCAAAACGACCATTTCAAACCGACCATTTCAAAACGACCATTTCAGACCCATTCCATCAGGCTGAGAAAATCACAAGCAATCACTCTGCTAAAGGACGGTACAGCCCTGTCACACGGTCTTTAAAGATCAATGTCATTGCAACGTCTTTTAGCTTACTCTTAGTCAGACCGGACGTCAGCGCATCCATTTCACGCAAATACCGAGCATCGCCATACAAGGTTTCACTCAACTCTAAACGATGCAATAGCGTTGAATCTAACGCGTTTTTGAAGCGATTTTTTTCAATATCAGTAAACGCCTTATGGATATCCGTCACCCAATCCTGTGTAACAATGTCTGGTAATTCAGCCAACACCGTTTCGGTCATTTTTGCGAGGTCATCCAACCGAGCTGGCGAACTCGAGTATTGGATTTTCAATTCGGCACGGTTGGTGTCTTTATTCAATTCAAGGCCCACACGAACGCTATAAACGCCCTGAACTTCACTGCGTAAACGTTGTTTTAATTGCGCCTCTAGTCGTTCACCCAAATACGTCAATTGCACCGCCGTAATAGGCGTCCAAGGCAAAGATTGATACGCGTAAAGTCGATACTCTGCTTTAGGTTCTGTGTTCAACGACACATCGACGATTGATTCCCCAGCACGCTGCAAAACCGATGTCGTTTCATAATCAGACTCACTGTATGCTGCAATGTTACGTGGAATGCTCGCAAGATAACGTGACGCTAAACGCGTAATTTTGCCTTCTGGTAAACGAGACACCATAAAGTAATGTACGGGTAACGCCACTTGCTTTTGACGAGTTGCTTCTAATGTTTCAAGGGACATGGACTCTAGAATAGGCAATGTAGGTGCCAAATCAGTGTCACCAAAACGCGCGGTCGCCAGACGTCTTGAAAACACTTCAACTGGCCGTTCTACGTTGATGCCGGCATTTCTTTTCAAACTTGCCATCACATTATCGTACACATCCGAATTGATCTTAGGCGTCACTTGATTGACTCGATATACGGCAAGTAGCTGAGCCAACTTGTCGTCGTCAATCGAACCGCGGTAAGCAAGACTTTGCGCTTTCTGCTTAGACGACAAAGATAAAGTATGTTTTCGACGCCACTTTTGAAATTCCTCATCCGTCCAGCCATAAATACCCGTTGCTTCAGACATTTGCACGGCAATTTGCTCCGCCCAAGGAGAGCCTTTGGCAACATGGTAACCCGCACCAGACACCGCAGAAAAATAACTGCTGCGTTCGGTTTCTTCTGGCGACACAGAATGGTATTTTTCCGCGAATACGCGAGGGTCTAATAAGGTCAATTTATCACCATTGGACAAAGACCAATTTGATAATCCCAGCTCTTTTTCCCTATTAATCAAGGTAATCGAGCCAGTTTGAGTGACTTTCGGCAAGCGCTTTTCTGTTACTTCTTGCTCTATTTCTAGCGGCGCTAGGTGGCGCTTTTTCATCGTGTCAAAAATGGCTTCAACGTCTTTCATTGACCCCAAATTAACGCCTTTTCCGCCAACGGCCTGCGTGTATAGAATACGATCAGAAGAAGATAACCACTGATCTAAACGAGCGTTCACATCCGCCAATGAAATGCTTTGCACCAAACGTAAAATACGATCGTTGCTTTCTTCAGGGTCATGCACTGATTTGTCTGACGTAACCGCTTCCACCATCTTCACAGACCAGATCGTGCCACGACTTTTCGCAGCGGTTTTATTTCGCTCCGCCGTGTCGACCACTTTGTCATACACTCGATCGAAGTCTGCCTGAGAAAACCCGTGTGTGTTTATACGCACCAATTCTTGAATAAGTGATTGCAAGCCTACAGCATGAAAGCCGTCATCCACATTCACCGAAAAGCCTAGGATTGCAACATTGGGAGACACCGTACCTTTTGTGCTCGACAACACACGAACGTGTTCTGGTAATACATCGCGCTGTCGGCGAATTTGCTGTGTCAACAAATTGCGCGTCATGTAATCGATCAGACCACTTCGGCGACTTTCATCAGAGCCATCCGATTCGCTCTTGAACCGATACAAGAACGCAACACGATTCACCTTACTGCCAGTATCATTCAGCTGACCTATCTTCAGCTTATCGTCCAATACTGGGTCTTTCGGATGTCGGATCGGTAACGCACGCGCAGGCTCGTCTCCAAAAGTACGCTTAATTTGGGTTTCTAACGCTTTCATATCCACCGGTGCAAACAGCACCAACGCCATATTATTCGGTGCGTACCAATCTTTATAGAAAGCTTGCAGCTTATCCGCCGGTGTATTTTTAATCGACGCTTGTGTGCCAATAACAGGGCGCTCTGGGTACAAGGAGCCAACTCGTAACAAGGCTTTCTTGTCTTCGTTAATGCGTGAGCGATGGCTTAGCTTACCGCGCCACTCTTCTTGAATGATCAAGCGCTCCTTATCCAAAGAAGACGCTTTGATTTGAGCGTGGAACGCAATCTGCTGATAAACGTCCAACACGCTGTTTAAGCGCTTTGACGTGGTGTCTCTCAGGTTCACCATATAACGGGTGTTTTCGCTGTTGGTCATGGCATTGAAATCACGGCCTTGTTGAAACCCCATATCGGTAAAGGCTTTTCGAACCCCATTTGGCAGGCCATCACTTTCATGAAACACCATGTGTTCCACCATGTGCGCCACACCTAACTGGTCTTTTTCTTCGTCAATGGCACCAGACAGCACCACTAAATTCGCCAAGGTTAGACCTTCAGGTGCGTCTTTCTCTTGTCGAGAATCAAACAAGTAATAACGAAAACCATTGTCCAACGTGCCATGCACCACTCGCTTATCCCAACCTAATACGCCACCTTGTGCGTTCGCTATCGACGATAAAACAGACAATAAAAACAGAAGCGCAACATGAGTCGCATTAAACCAATTTCGACGAAACAACATACAAACCATCACTTAAAAAAGTCAAAACACAGCAAAGCAGGCGCTCGAAAGAGCCCCTGTTTTGAGAGAGTAAAAAGAGAAAAAAGACATGAAATTAGAAGCGCATACCGACTTCTAGACTACCAGAACGCCCAAGGGTGTATGAGTAACTACTTGAACTGGTTGATTTATCAATATAGTCATCAAACACATTATTCACCGACAACTTGATGTAACCTTCCACCTCGGCAAATAACTCAGGTTTCCACTCCACAGACGTGTCTAATGTGATCAATTGATCAAATTTTAAGTCGTCATAGATGTCGTAGGTTCCAGTGGAGTTGGTGTAATTTTCTCCCGTGTCTTGCGCGACTTTGCCTCCTGATTGCACGTTAATGCTGTTGGCCACAATCAAACGCCAATCTGGGATTTCTGTGCGTGTTGAAAAACTAATGCTGACAGGAATATTAAAGTCGAATGAAGGCAACTGAGATTCGTAAATCACACTGCCTTTATAATAAATTTCATCTGATGAAATCGTTTCTTCATAAGACACGTCACTAATCGTATTGCGCTCGCTTTCTTGATAGCTGATAGACAGTTTGCCATAGGTATCTGTTGCGCCGACTTCAAATGGATTACGCGTTTCAAACGTTAATGTCACTGTATCAGTAGAACTACGGCCATAATTAGTATAATAATCCAGGCCATCCTCTGTTTCTGTTCGGGTGACAAGGTCACGACTTTCTCGGTTCACGAACTGCAACGTCGCGTCAACAACGCCAAAACGCTGGATCACGCCAATGTTCCATTCATCCGAATAGGGTGTATCAAGGTCATAATCGCGAAAAGACTGGTCGGAATAATTTGTTTGACGATTTAAGCTACCATCCGAATTATAACGATACATGGTGCGCCACGAACGTAATGTGCTGTTCACTTCGTATTGGAAAAAATCTCGACCGTAATAGCGGTTTGCCCCCGCTAACAATGTGGTCTGTTGATCACTAAAAACGTCCCACTGTGTGGTGATTCGAGGAGACAAGTCCACATTCCCTAACGTGGAGCTGTAATCAGCCCGCACGCCTAAATAATGCGTCCAATCGCCTTTTTTTATGGTGTCTGAAAAATACACCGCGGCTGAGTGATAGGTTTTTTCTAACTTGTTTGCGGCAATGATGTTGGTAATACGCAGGTACTCATCATCATAATCAATAACGCCATCACCGTTACTGTCCGCACACCCACTGTTGATACACCGATAGTTTTCACTGACGATATCCCCTTCAACCTCGTAGAACATTTTTTTATAGCCCAGCTCTAAGCCTGTCTGTAAAGAATGCTTGTACGACCCTACATCAAACGCATTTTGTAGCCATTCAACGGTAAACTTTGCACTGTTTTGCTGTTGATTAACGTTGCCATAACCACCGGAATACGGCCAATTTCCATTGTAGTAATCGACGTAATGGTAGGTATAAGTTGAATCATCGGAGTCTAACGTGTCTTTTGCCTCATCGTAGGTAAGCAGTGTTTTCAAGACACCCGAATCCGTCCGTAACACCGTATCAAAACCTATGCCCGCTGCCTGGTGAGACTTCACAAATGCCGAATCATAAGACGCATTGGTGACACCATCGTGGTATCGATTGGCATAAAGCATAGACACGCCAACGTCCAAATCTTGGCTGGCTTTGTAATCAAACCTGGCCATGGCATTATCGACCGTATCATCGTACTCCACGCCTTGTTTGCCATAGACAGTATTACCGATGTTTTTCACATAACTCTGATCAAAAGCTGACGTTGCCCTTGATGCGGTAAATGTCATCCCCAGCTTATCGGTAATGCCCTGAGCACCTGTTAATGTAAGGCGCTGCTTTAAATATTCTGGCGTATACTCGCCTTCGATCGAATCACCATCCGCTAGATCTTCCGCCAAATCTTCATCTGCGTGCATTTCATCCCATTCATCCTTTGAGATAGCGTACTTAACAGACAAATAATCTTCGCCATCGTACCGTTTAAGAGTGGAAGAAATGACACCGCCAAGAAAACCACCAAATTCAACCGGCACGTTAGAGTCGTAAACAGTGACAGACTCAAGTGCATCGGGATCCACATAGTAACTTTGAGAGGAACTACCAGATAGCATACTCAAATTTGTCGGAGAAATTGGATTAGAGTAAGTGTCTTCCGAGTCCCCTGGGTTCAAGTCATTATTGGCGGACATTCCGTCGATTACGTATGCATTTTGATAATGAGATTGACCGTGAATAGACACTTCATCTGGCCGCATACTTGCACTATTAGCAGACGTACTGGAAGATCGGCTGAATCGAACAGCCCCATTGCCTTTCAATAAATCCGTCAAATTGGACGTGTCGCCCGCCATACTTTCTATTTCACTCGAGCTAAGCACATTTTTACCCAGCGTCGTCGTGCTTCGGCCACTCTCCACCAACAAAGGCGACATCGTAATGCCGTCCTCCCCTTCAGTAACTGCATTGGGATCAATCAGAACAATACTATTTCCTTCGCCTGTTTTGTAAGACAACCCCGTACCAGAAAGCAGTAAATCCAAAGCCTGCGAAGTCGAATATTCACCTTGAAAACCCAGTGTACGCTTACCCGAAAGCAGCTCGCCGCTGCCACCTAAGAACACACCCGACATGGCGGCAAAGGTGTTTAATGCTTGCGATAATGCACCGGCAGGTACATCGTAATAACGAACATTTACCGAACTCGATTCGGCGTAGGCGACAGGCGTGGTGACGCCACTTGCAAAAGCAATGCTCGCCGCTAACAACGTTAAGGCGCTGCGGCGTTTTAGAAATCGCACAGAAGAGGTATGTGTCATAAAAAAATCCGTAATAATAATGCTTATTACTACTATTACCGAGCGAGGCACTCAAAAGGGGACATGGAAAGAAGAATTATTTTCATTTATCTGAAAATTTAAACGGCAGAGATGCTTGTCCACCAAGGTAGAACGCGTTTAATCTGAATAGGAAAGGCACTTTCAAGCATATCAAACACCAAATTGGCATCTTGTGCTGGGTAAGTACCAATCACGCGAAGCGAAGCAATACTGGGGTCGAGGTTTATGTAGCCATGACGATAACGACCTACTTCTGCAATGAAGTCCGATAACGCCATATCATCAACAATCAATAAACCACGTGTCCAAGATTCATGAATGGCTAACGCTGGCTGACTATGACCAATAGATTGCTCATCAAATACCACTTCTTCACCGGCGCTTACTTTCCTCTGAGCGCCAGATGAAAGCGGTGTCAATGTAACGGTCCCGTCATAAACCGCCAAAATGGCTTGCTGATTTGAAAGGTGGCGCAAGCAAAAACGAGCCTTGGCAGTCACTGACGTCATCACCGCTTGTTTGCAAGCGACACTGAATGGACGAGCGTCTATTCGATCATCGGCTTCAAACAAGGCTTCCCCTTCCACCAACGCCAGCTGGCGAACAGAGGACGAAGCGGCACGATTCAGCGCACTGTTCGTATTGAGCCAAACTTTTGTGCCATCCGCCAAAGAAAAGTGACTCATCTCGCCTACGGCGGTATGAAAATCAGCCGTCCAAGACGCCACCATCGAAGGCAGCGATGTTTGCTCCCAACCGAACCAGCCTAAAGATACCACTCCGGCGACACTCATAACGCCTTTCATCATTTGACGACGGCTGATGTCTCTTGAACCACTGGCGTCCAAAACTCGCCCTGCGGATTGCTGTAAAGAGTTGCCCTGAAAAGAGGAAAACATCGCACCAACCGATTCAACCTGCTTCCATGCTTTGCGGTGTTCTATATTTGCTTCAAGCCAAACCTGCCAAGCATCGCGCTCTGCTTTGGAAGCCGACTCGTCAGACAAAATGGCAAACCATTCAGACGCTTCTTCTAAATGAATAAAATGAGGGGATTTCAGAGATGTCATAAAGGAAACGTTCTATAGATCGGATTGAAGTAAAACACACTGTAACATGGCTTGCGCCATATAACGCTTAATCATGCGCTCAGAAACAGACAAACGCTCCGCGATTTCACGATAGGTTAAGCCATGTATTTGAGACAAAATGAGGGTGTTGGCGACTTTTTTGGGGAGTTTTGCGATCATCGCATCGAGCTCACACAGTAGCTCAATCATGGATGCAGCGTGTTCCGCAGAAGGCGCATAGTCTTCTTCTCGGAGCGCCAGAGATTCCAACCATGCTTGCTCAACTTGTCGTCTTCGCCAATGATCAATGTACAAACCTTTTGCAATCGTACTCAGGAACGCTCTCGCTTCCCCTATACACGTAAAAGAGCTTGGTTTTTTCAGTAATCGAACAAAAGTGTCTTGAGTTAAGTCCGCCGCTGACTCATCACAGCCTAATTTTTTACGAATCCATCCTGTTAACCATTGGTGATGTTCTACATACAAATCACCAACTTCCTGCGTCGCTCGCTGTTCAGGATTCATCGGATGAAAACCTCATTGCTTCACATGTGTTTAAAGTGTGATCAAAATACACTAAATGAGAATCGATATCAATAAAATCCCATAAAAATCCCCAATCACTCTACCGATCTTACGTAAAAAATCACACCAAAAGACACATTATAACGTCGTAAAGCTTCCGCCTTTTTCAATCGCTTTTTGATACGCTGGCTGTGCTTCAACTTGTTTGATAAAACGCGCAATATTAGGGAATTCAGACAAATCCATACGGGTACTGGACGCTTGTATCGGAAAACTCATTTGGATGTCTGCTGCGGTTAACTCATCACCAACAAACCAAGTATGCTCACCCAGTGTTTTTTCCATAAACAACATTTGCGGTTTAATGCGCGGCATGATGAATTTTTCCTGAACCTTATCCGTTAACATCTTTGCAATCGGTTTTGCAAAAAATGGCATCGGGTTCTTTGGCACTTTCATCATCACCAACTTCATCACCAAAAGGGGCATCAAAGACCCTTCAGCGAAATGCAACCAATAGCGGTAATCTAATAACGCTTGCCCGTCTATCGGTCTTAAACGCTTCTCTGTGTCATATCGATCCAACAAATACTCAATTATCGCTCCAGACTCCGCCACGGTTAACTCACCATCGGTAATCACAGGAGACTTGCCCAACGGGTGTATCGCTTTCAAAGATTCTGGACCTGACGCGGTCAAAGGATCGCGTTTATATTCGACAATGTCATAGTCGAGCCCAAGCTCCTCCAATAACCATAAAATACGCTGAGAGCGAGAGTTTTCTAAATGATGAACAGTAATCATATTGCCTCCTTAAATTGCCTTATAACAAGTGAACGAATGCGGTTAATTCATATACTACAAGTTATACGGTATTTGGCGAAAAAAAGATGACACTAAGAAGAGATGTTTGATCAACGTTTAACAAAGTTCGACGGCATTAATGAATGAGGAGTGAGCTTGTATGCGCATAAATAACAGCATTAAAGCTAGATACATTGTATGAAAAACACGGGGAAGGAATAGATGCTGTAAAAACAACAGCACCTATAATAGATGATCTAACCAGATTTCTTGACGGTCTCAGAAAACAGTTCACCGGAAATTGCCCAATCTTCCGTTTTCACATCATTAAAAATGACATAAACATACTGTGGATCAACACCTGCGTTTTTTGCTATTGATTCTGTAACGTCTTTAGCGATCTGAGCTTTCGCACTATCACGGCCTTCAAACATCTGAATATTTACAACTGGCATGGTAACTCCTCATTGGTCTACATTTTAGTTTTGCATCTCTGCACTTGATGAAAAACATAGTAACGTGAGGAGCATTGGCGAATAAATACGCTCTGACTCCATTCTGTGTAGCGAATTATTCAACAATCATTAAGCAAACTTACCTTCCGCTGAAATACGGACAAACTCATCAATAATAAATCTAACACCTGGCATCAAATGTCGATTGCTTGGCCAAATGAGGTTCAAGCCCGTCAACGACGGTGTAAGAGCGGGCAGAATGGGGACCAGCTCTCCCGCCACAATAAAAGGACGCAATAACGACTCAGGAAATTGTATGATGCCCGCCCCAGCAACACAGGCATCTACCATGGCATCGCCATCACTTATTTGATGATGCGGTGTGGCGTGACAGTACACATCATCGCCTGAATCTGATTTCACTAACCATGGCAGCGGGCGCCCTCCTCGCCAAGCCATCACGCAGCGGTGTGCGTTTAATTCCTCTAACGAAACAGGCAGGCCGTACTGTGCAAGATAATCAGGCGAAGCACATAATATGAGACGCTGTTCGTTCAGCTGCTTTGCAATTAGATCACCGCTGTCTTTTAAAGCGCCGAAACGAAATGCCAAATCAAACCCAGAATCTAATGGGTCGATCAGCTTATCATTAAAGGTAATCGTCAGCTTCAACTCTGGGTATTGCGCGGCCATTTTCAATAGTAGAGGCATGACAACCTGCCTTCCAAAAGCGGAAGGCACATCAATACGTACGTTGCCACTTGGTCGCTGTTGCTTGTTTTTTAAGCTAAGCTCTGCCGTTTCCAATATTGTCAACGCCGATTCACAACTTGCTAGGTACGCTTCACCTTCGGTTGTTAAGCTCAGCTTGCGAGTCGTCCGATGAAATAATTTAGTGGATAAATGCAACTCTAGCTTTGCAATACTTTTGCCTAACGCAGATTTTGAAATGCCTAATTCATCTGCCGCTGTTGTGAAACTGCCGGCTTTCGCCGCAGCGACGAAGTAAATAATGGAACGTATTGAATCGGCGACTATCGGAATATTGGTCATTTTAGAACCCTATTGACTTTTCATTGGTTGATAATAAACATTCAGTCTATGGTGTAAAACCCGTTGATATAAGCTATATCAGGACCCAAAGTGGCTCAGAGTAAAGTCAATAAAACTGCGTAGTTTGGGCGTCATTCTACGATCCGGTGCGTACAGCAAGTGCATAGGTCTTGTTGGAACAGGGTAATTCGCCAATACTTCTACTAACCTGCCTGCTTCCATCTCCTTTTCAACTAGCTCTAACGGTTGAAGCATCACGCCCAACCCAGCAATCGCGGCTTTCATTAAAGCCTCCCCGCTATCCACCATTAAGCGACCTGAGACAGGCACCGACATCGGCCCAGACTCAGTCAAAAATGTCCAATGGGTACGTAACTCAGTATGAGAGAATCCTAAACATTCATGCTCCAATAAATCTGTGGGTTCAGAAATCGTCGGATGCTCAAGAATATAGTGTGGCGCCGCGCATAAAACCAACTTATAAGGTCTCAGGGCACGCGCAATTAAACCACTATCAGACAGGTTTCCAACACGAAAAGCCACATCAAAACCTTCATCAATTAAATCGACCGTTCGGTTGGTTAAAGCCATTTCCACTTTTATATCTGGATACATTGCCATATATTCTGGCAGTAATGATGCAAGCGCATTCACACCAAAAGAAACGGGAGCGCTCACCCTCAATTTGCCAGTTGGCACCGCACGCACTTCCTGAACAAGACCACTAGCAACTTCCATTTCAGCCAAAATATTTTTTGACCTCTCATAAAAACTGATCCCAATATCCGTTAAATGCTGACTACGAGTTGTTCGATTAATCAATTTCACACCCAAACTTTGCTCAAGAAACCGAATGTGCTTACCAATCAACTGCGATGACATATTCATTGCTTCAGCAACGGCAGAGAATGACCCCAGCTCAACAGACTTAACAAAAATCTCAATACTTAATAAACGATCCATTTGAAACACCTTGTTTCAAGTAAAGCTACAAAGAAGACATTTATCCTCATACATTTCAAGTTGTACAGTATATTTTTAACTTACAACGAGAAAATAATGATGAACATTGCCATTCTTGGTACAGGAAATATGGCCGCTGGCTTCGTTGACGCTCTTGCGCCTAAATATAAAGTAACAATAGGCGCTCGAGATCCGGCGAAAGCTGCGGCACTCGCTGAAAAATCTGCCTATGACGTAGAAAGCGGGAGTATTTCGGCCGCAATAGCGGTATCGGATCTCGTGTTACTTGCACTGCCTTTCTCCGCCATCAAAGACGTGTTAAGTGCCGCTTCTAATATGGATAAAAAAACACTGATCGATATATACAACCCTGTGACAGAGGATTTCCAGCAGCTTTCTCTTGGACATACCACCTCTGCCGCAGAAGAGATTCAGACCATTGTGCCAAACGCTTATGTCGTCAAAGCATTCAATACTATTTTTGCCCCACTTCTCCCCGAAGAAGCTCATCATGACCAACATCTACAAGTTTTATTAGCGTCTGATAATGAACCGGCAAAAGCCATCATATCTGAGATTGCTTCATCGATAGGCTTTACCGCCATTGATGCTGGTCCGTTAAAGAACGCTCGGTTTTTAGAGCCAATTGGCGCGATGAACATTCAATTTGGTTTCTTCCTCGGGCAAGGCACCAACATTGCACCAATATGGAAACATTTATAATCACGATATAAACACAAGGATAAGGGCCGTTTCGGAATGCCATTCGTGCCCTTATAAATCGATACCTTTCTATTTTTCGAAACCGCCTTCTCTTTAACCAAATCACTAAAAGGCTCACAAGAAAAATCAACACTCCCAGCAGACAACTTTTTCATTTCCAAGGAATCACATCATGAAAACTCGTCAAAAAATAATTCTATTTTTTGTGGCTTCTCTTTACTCTTTTGCACCTGTCGTTGGAGCAAAACCCGCAGTAGAAGTACTGCAAAACGATTTTATTTTTCCAAATAAAATAACAGGATTACCGACCAAACTCTCAGACTTCAAAGACCTAAAAATTAATTATTTCACGACAAACGACGATGTCAAAATAGCGTACTGGGAAGCGGGTGAAGGGGAACCAATAATTTTCATTCCAGGCTGGTCTGCAAATGGCGCTGAATACATAAACGTGATGTATTTGCTGAGCAAAAAATACCATGTTTACGTTTTAGACCCGAGAAACCAAGGTCTATCCGATAGAGTGAAATTCGGTAATCGCATTAGCCGATATTCCATGGACCTAAAGCAGTTTGTCGATCACCTAAATCTATCAAAAGTAAACGTTAGTGGTTGGTCTATGGGCGCCTCAGTTTTATGGGGTTATATTGACTTGTTTGGCACACAATCTATAAAAACACTGTCATTAATTGATGAGCCTATTTCCATTTACACACACTCAAATTGGTCAGAAGAAGAACGACTCAATGCCGGTGGAATGACCACCTCTGCTGAAAAAATGATTGCCGCCTATTCAGGTACGCCAATGAGCGAAGACATTGTCGATATGAGTGTCATGGCTCGATACATCGCAAATGATTCTTTGTATTTCCAAAACTCAGAAGCCTTTGCATCCGCTACCATAAAGAACAATTTCGACTCTATGAGCCAAATACTGTTCGATCATGCGATGAATGATTGGCGTGATGAAAATAGACGTGCCTACGGCCATTTTTAGCGGTGATTACAGCCACAACATACGCAGCCAGCAATGGGCCAACTCGGTGATCCCTAATTCGGAGCTCTATATTTATACAAAGAAAGAAGAAGGTGATCATTTCTTAGCGTTCAAAAATCCCAAAAAATTCACGTCTGATTTAGATAGTTTTATAGAAAGAAATAAATGATCAAAATAGACCAATATCTGATACCTAAAAATCAGTGATGACAACCAAACACTCTAATACCCAAAAACCATGCCGAGAATAAGTTTCATACTCTGGCTTATCTCGATATGGATTTTGGACTTCCCAAGCGTTACTAAACAACCATTAACGCTAGAACCTAACTTGATTCAAGGTAGAACATCCTTTTGTAATCGTTATAATGTCTGCTTCAATGACAAACGGTTATTTGCTCAGTATTACGGTAATAACAATTTCGCTCGCTTTTGACGCTCTGCATTACATCCTGCACAACCAACATTCACCTGACTATTGTGATTACGCGATGAAAGACACCATTCAACTTACTTCGTCAGCACCGAGTGAAGAGCTATCCCACTTCGTTGAAAGCTTTTGGATGATTGAAAATCCGAGCGATGAAGACGAAGAACTGTCGACTTTCCCGGATGGTGGTATTGATCTGTATTTTTTTCATAGCGCTGAATACCCTCTTCACATTTCACTTGTTGGGCTCGAAACAGACGCGAAAGTCGGTACGATGCCCAGCCATTCAAGATTGCTTGGCGTTCGATTAAAAATATTAGCCTCTGAATATTTATTAGGCATGCCCGTCGCAGATATTCTCAATGATCGCATCACACTAGATAATGGTTTTGCTGGCATTCACCTAGATGATCTACAGTGCTTCGATACATTTCATGAAAAGCTAAGCCTTTATTTTTCTTCACAATTAATCACACCGATCGACCCCAGAAAAAAAATAATGTCCGAACTTATTTATCGCACGAATGGCGCGATTACGGTGACCGAAATAGCAAAATCAGCCAATTGGAGCAGTCGCCAAATCAATCGTTATTTCACTAAATGGCTTGGCCTACCCTTAAAAAGTTACTGCGACATTTTGCGTTTTCGTAACAGTTTCGACACGCTAAAAATGGGCGAACTCTTCCCTGAAGAAGGTTTTAACGATCAATCCCACTACATCAAGCTGATTAAAAAATACTCTCGCCTGACACCCAAACAATTGGCTCAAGACGAAAACGACCGATTTGTACAATTATATTCAGACGATTAGTCCTATCATCCCCTCCGCTTAATATCTAATTACGAGAGCCCTTTTCATCAAAAGCCACGGCGCACTGTACTTTCTAGGCCTCGCTTCGGTTAAACAAAACCTTATTTTGAACAACTGTGAATCTCGTACTTTTATCATATCTAACTTGTTCAGCATAAAACCAAATTACACATGGTTATCATTATTACTTTTATCTCGATCATTTTTATGAAGGTTGGTCGTCAGCATCAATCGTGCGGTATTGGCCATGACATAAGAGAGAGATCCACTGTCAATATTGAGCCTTAAATCGCTGAACGGGTTGCCCAATATCCCAAACTAAAAAGCAAAGATGCATTTGGAATGAGGGCAACTAAGAATCCAAAATATGAATTGATAATCATTAATGCCTAGATCTTTACTTAGATTAATTGGAAAATAGAAGACGGAGAAGAATACGATGTTAAAACCCAAACAAAGCCAATGCGCAGCCGCGACTCTCTTCTGCTACTCAATCATGGCACCCTCAATTGGACACGCTGAAAACGAGGAAGAAACCTTTCGACTTTCACCTATTATTGTTAATGATCAAGTACTAGCCGACGATGATACAGAGTCTGTTGTTGCTAAAGAACTGTGGGTTGGCGGAAAAGTCGCCACCAGTATTCTGGACACACCGGCTTCTGTATCCGTCATCACAGAAAAGGAAATCCAACAGCGCAACGCCAGCACCACAGAAGAAGTGCTTGAATACACACCAGGCACGGTGACGGGTTACTACAGTACCGATGACCGAAATGACTACTTCCAAATCCGTGGTTTTGACGCCACCACTTACCGAGATGGACTAACACTTGGATCATTACGAGGTGTGCGTGAAGACGCTTATGCCTTTGAACGAGTCGAAGTCATTCGCGGTGCAAACTCTACCTTGTTTGGCCCTGCTGACCCAGGTGGGTCCATCAACTTTGTTAGTAAACAACCCAAATTTGATGAGTTCGGAAATGCCTACATTTCCTATGGTTCCAATGATCATAAAGAAGTCGGAATCGATGTAGGCAACACATTAAATGAAGACGAAACACTGGCGTATCGATTAACTGGAAAAGTAAAAGACAGCGATAGAGAATACGATTATTCAAAAGACGATTCTCAATTCATTATGGGCGGCCTTTCTTGGGAGCCAAATAACGACACTAAAGCCAACTTGATCGTGGACTACTTAAACACGGACTCCACACCGAACAGTGGCGGCTACCCTTTTGATAAAGAATACGACCGCAGTACATTCTTTGGTGAACCAGACTTTAACTATCATGATGTCGAGCGAACCAACATCAGCGCTCAAATTAGCCATGACCTAGACAATGGTTTCAAAGTGCGGTCCAGCCTGAGATACAGTGACTTAACAGACAATTATGGTTATACCTATATTTCTGATAGCGCAACGAGAACTGGCAGCACGGTAAGCCGAGGCTACCTTGCATCAGCAAAAGACGCCCAACAATTCAATGGCAACCTCATTGGGCAATATGATATTAGCGTCGACCGTCTAGATAGTAGTTCCGTATTTGGCATCGAATATCAGGACTCATCCTCGACTAGCCTCAGTAGTTACGGCTCAGCAACCAGTATTGATGTAGAAAATATCATCTATACCGGTGCTCCAAGTAGCATGATTATTTACGAAAATAAAAAAACAGATTACGCAACGAAAGCGGTCTTTTTACAACAAAATTTCTCGCTCGATGATAAATACATTCTAACGCTCGGCGCCCGTCATGATGACATCAAACTCTCTGAGTCTGATTATCTCAACAACACTGAGAGCAAAAACAATTTTTCTGAAAACACCTTCCGCTCCGCATTCACTTATAAATTTAACGAAGAAGTCTCAGCTTATATTAGCCAAGTGGAATCCATTTCCCCACCTACCGCTGGAACAGAAATTGTACGCGGAGAACAACTTGAAATCGGTGCGAAGTACTCGCCAAACGATATGAATGCGCTTTTTTCCATTGCGGTCTATGATCTGGTTAAAAACAACGTCGACATCGCCGTGGCACAAAACGACGGAACCATTGATCGTGAAATCATCGGAGAAAACCGTGTTAAAGGCGTGGATTTAGAAGTGAAAGCCGAATTAACTGACAGTTTAAGCATCACCGGTGGTTACTCGTACATGGATTCAAAAGTGGTAGAAGATGACAGCTATGAAGGAAATCAGATAAACATAGCCCCAAATCATACCGCTTCGTTATGGAGCCATTACATTCTGCCTAGACAAGATGTAACCGTTGGTTTTGGTGCTCGCTATATCGGCACTTATTATTTCGATGCCGCCAACACCAAGAAAAGTAACGCTGCGGTTATCTTTGATGCCTCTTTGTCTTACGAAATAACAAAAGACACAAACCTATCTGCGAAAGTAAGCAATTTGCTGGATAAACAACACATTGTTGGATCAGGCACAGCGGATTACTACAACCCAGGGCGAAACATTACCGTCACGTTAAACCACAGCTGGTAATCCATGCCTTTATGCCGATAAATTAAGCCTAAAGAATTCCTCCTTTTTTGAGCCAAAATGCACGTCATTCTGGCTCTTTTTTTTGGGCTTATTAAAGAGAAACTACCGTGTGTTTTTTTGAAAAAATCCAGAAAAAATGACTTTTTCATTGCAAATGAAGAGTGTTTTTTTGATAAGAAGATATAAAAAAATGGTACGCCCGAGAGGATTTGAACCTCCGACCTTCGCCTCCGGAGGGCGACGCTCTATCCAGCTGAGCTACGGGCGCATTGTCTTTGTGTGGCACTAATTTTGTTGCTGGGTGCAAACAAGGCCATCACAAATTTGTGATGCGTATTCTAAAGGAAATCACTCAGGATTCCAGTGCTTAATCACACTAAGCATAAGATAAACGCTGTTTTTCTATCCATCACTGGCATTTACCTTACGAATAAAGTCGAGGATAATTCCGTTCAGCTTTTTCCGATTCCCTTTTCATTGAGAACCTCTGTGCTGATGCCATTCAAATCCGTTCTGTTCGTGCGTCTTGTTGGTGTTGTTTCCGCTGTCGTTTTATTTAGCATAAGCAGTGCCGCAAACGCTGAACGCTCTGGTGAGCAAACCTTCAACACGTATTGCATTGCGTGCCATATGAGCGGAGTTGCCGGGGCGCCGCGATTTGGTAACCATGAAGATTGGCAACCGCGAATCGACAAAGGCTTAGATACGCTACTAAAAGATGCCATCAGCGGCTTTAGAGCCATGCCGCCAAAAGGTTTATGCTTTGATTGCAGTGATGATGAGCTGAAACACGCTATTGAATACATGATAGACAACAGCCAACAATAGACTTTGAAGCGATACGTTAGCCATTTAACATGGCTTTTAATGCCGATAAAGAAGCCTGTCCACGTTCTTTTTTCGCACTTTCTCCTTCATCGCCACGCCCTTCCCAAACCAAGTCTTCTTCCGGTAATTCGTCTAAAAATCGGCTCGGTAAGCAGTCAATTTCTTCGCCGTATTGTCGACGTTTTGCGGCCATGGTGATGCATAAAGTTTTTTTCGCCCGCGTGATACCAACGTATGCCAAACGGCGCTCTTCTTCTATGTCGTCGTTTTCGATGCTGTTTCTATGGGGCAACAATTCTTCTTCGCAGCCAATCAAGAAAACGTGTGGATACTCTAGTCCTTTGGACGCATGAAGCGTCAAGAGTTGAACCTTGTCTTCGTCTTCCTCTTCTTCTTGGCGCTCTAGCATGTCGATCAGTAATAGTTTGCTAATCGCCTGATCCAAGCCTGCGGTTTCGTCTTCTTCCCATGCGGATTCCATCATCCGCTGAATAGAATCCAGTAAGAAGCGTACGTTCTCGATACGACGATCGCCGGCTTTGTTGGAAGACGTTTGCTCCTGAATCCAACCGTAATAATCCATGTCGTGGATCATTTGTTCGATCACAGGCACGGGCGATGCACCTTCTAAGCGCTGGCGCAAGGTCGACATCCAGCGTTCAAAGTCTTGCAAACTTTTCAACGAACGACCGGTGATGGTGTCTTCCAATTCTTTGTAACCAGAGGCTTCAAACAAACTCACATTGCGTTCTGTCGCTAGGTTACCCACTTTTTCTAAGGTCGCTGGGCCAATCTCTCGACGCGGTAAATTCACGATGCGCAAGAACGCATTGTCGTCTGATGGATTGACCAAAAGCCGTAAGTAACTCATTAAGTCTTTGATCTCCGCGCGCGAGAAAAAAGACGTACCGCCGTTCATTTTGTAGGGAATTCGGTACGCTTGCAGTTTGATCTCCAGCAACCGAGCTTGATGATTGCCTCGATACAAAATCGCAAAATCTCGATAGGGTATTTCGTGACGCAAATGGCGAGATTGAATTTCAGCAGCAACTCGCTCGGATTCCGCGTCTTCATTGCGCGTCACCATAATACGGATCGGGTCGCCTTCCTCGTGATCACTCCATAAGGCTTTATCGTATATGTGCGGGTTATTGGCGATGAGCGTATTCGCGGCTTTCAAAATGATTTTCGTCGAGCGGTAATTTTGCTCCAACTTGACAAGTTTTAAGTTCGGATAATCGACCGACAGCCTTTCGAGGTTTTCAGGGCGTGCACCACGCCACGCGTAAATGGATTGGTCATCGTCGCCCACCAAGGTAAAACAGCGTCGAAAACCCGCTAGCAAGCGAATCAATTCATACTGGCTGCCGTTGGTGTCTTGGCACTCGTCCACCAGCAAATAACGGACTTTTTTCTGCCAGCGTTCACGCAATTCTTCGTCGGCCATCAACAAGCTAACGGGCAATAAAATTAAGTCATCAAAATCCACCGCATTGTAGGCGCGCAAATAGCGCTGATACTGCGCATACACTTGTGCCGCCAACAGATATTCTTCCGTGTCTGCATTGGTCATCGCTTCTTGCGGTGTGGTGAGGTCGTTTTTCCAGTTGGATACGGTATTCTGACAGTACGCGGCAGAGTCCGTTTGCCCATTAAATTCTTTGTCCAGAATTTCTTTGATCAGGCTGAGCGAATCCTGAGAATCAAATAAGGTGAAGCCTTCTTTCAAGCCTGCGCGACGGTATTCTTTGCGCAGGATTCTTAACCCCAAATTATGGAAAGTAGAAATACTCAAACCGCGGCTTTCTTGTTTAGAAAGCATGCTCACTACGCGCTCTTTCATCTCGCGAGCGGCTTTATTGGTGAAGGTTACCGCGATGATGCTACTCGCTTTAAACCCACAGGTTTGGATCAAATACGCGATTTTCGTTGTGATTACACTGGTTTTTCCTGAACCTGCACCGGCCAATACCAACAAGGGCCCATCGATTTTTTTAACGGCATCGAGTTGGCGTTCGTTCAAATTTCTCAAACGTTGGGAGATGGATGGAAGGGACTCACTCATGGAAAAACTCTGGCTTACGCGACGGTTAAAAATCAGCGCTAAGTGTACCCGACATTGCATCGACTCGCACTGTCATAACCGGTCTAACAGACACAAAAAAGGGACACCAGAATGGCGCCCCTTTTATTATCGCGCGCGTAAACGTTTATTTAGACGTGTCTTCGCTGTTATTTTCCAAAACAGGTCGACGACTCCAATAGCTCGCCAACAATGAACCCGAAATATTATGCCAAACGCTGAAAATAGTGCCTGGCAATGCTGCCATCGGAGTGAAAAACTTCACCGCTAGTGCAGCCGCTAAACCGGAGTTTTGCAAACCTACTTCGAACGCAATCGTACGACATACGCGTGCATCAAAGCCAAGTAAGTACGTTACCCAGTAACCCAAAGTCAAACCAATCGCGTTATGAATAATAACGGCTGCTGCAACAACAAGCCCTACTTGAACAATCTTAGACGCGCTCAATGCCACAACAATGGCAATGATCAAAACAATGGCAAACATCGAAATGTAAGGAAAAACCGGCTCGGCTTTGCGGACAAATGTTGAGAAGAAAGTATTAATCAAAACGCCCGCCGCAACAGGAAGAAGAACGATTTTCAACAGACTCATTAACATGCCAGCCACAGGCACATCCACGCTTTGACCTATCATCAAAGACACAAGGAAAGGCGTCAAAATCACACCGATCAAGGTCGAAATAGCGGTCATAGAAATAGACAGCGCCGTATCGCCTTTTGCCAAATAACACATCACATTCGATGACGTACCGCCCGCTACACTGCCCACGAGCAACATACCAACGGTCAATTCCGTATCAAAACCAAATGCAAAGGCCACGCCAAACGCCGCAATCGGCATCACTAGAAACTGCAATACCACACCAACACCAACGGCTTTGCCGTTTTTCAACACTTGTTTGAAATCGGCTGGACTGAGTGTCAATCCCATTGCCAACATAATAACTGTAAGCAATGGCACGATTTGAGTTTTTAAACCAACAAATAAATCCGGTTGGAAAAAGGCAAGTACTGAAAGCAATAATGCCCAAAGAGGAAACAGCTGAATAACCATAGGGATAACTCCATTTATGCCATTCACTTTTGTCATAGGAAAACCTGAAAAAGCGAATAGACGACCACAATTCATTATTATTTGGACCTTTAATTGCTCTTACCGAACACAACGATGCCACAAACAACAGTTGGGAAGATAAGCAATAAAGGGGGGAAGATTGTAACGAAATGAAAAGCGTTAAAACAGAGTTTATATTTGCGTTCAAAAGATCAGAAAGACACCATCAAGGCGAGGCCCCATTCATTGGAAGAATGACTGCCTGTAGAGCTAGGGAGACTGGCGCTATTATTTCCTGATGAGTGCCAATATTTATAGAAAGGTTCAATCACAATGGCACCGCCACTGGCGTTTAGAAAGTGTCTAAAGTCCAAAGAAAAATGATAGCCATAGCCCTTTTTCCCCTGCACTTTTACGTTTTTATAAGAATTTGATGCATCCAAACGCGTTTCATTGTCGGCTATCAGTAAACTGTCATATTCAAATCGACCACCAACCACCCACGTTTTTTCACCTGCTAATTCTTGGATTTCGATGCCGATTGGGTTGTAAATATAGGTTTGCTGGCTTTTATAACCCGCCACGGAAGAAGACGACACCTTCCCTCTCGAATCTGCCGTGGAGCGACGAAAGCCGAGCCCTAAATAAGGCGTAATACGATAAGCATCATTTAAAAAAAGAGCACGGCCAATCATGCCTCTTATGTCATACACTTCATTACTGACGTTTTTTATCTTTCCTGCGCTTTCAGTTACGAGTTTGCTGTGTGCATAAGAAAGATCAATTAACATGACAGAAAAGGGGTAATAAGCAGAATAGCGCGCATTAAACCCGGATATTGATCCTGTTTGAGAGATACCACCTGATTCGGTGTAATCCATCGAAGAAAGATAGGGACCTAATTCCAAATCAAACAAACGAGGCGCTGCCGAGGCGGCAGTGCCAAACAGAAAAAGAAAAAATGCAAACAGCAGCTTAATCATAAATGACGTCTCTATTACTCTTAATGCGTATTTTTATCATAGATAGCACACACGACCTATTTCTTCGCGAAACAACGCATGCTTCGCCATTACGTCTCGAATCCTCTTCTAAGATGACACGGCCATCGACAATGTTTTTTCCATTTTACGATAGCTTAAGGATTCCATTAGATGCGCTCTCGTCACGTCCGTGTTACTTAAGTCCGCCAAGGTCAGTGCAACCTTTAAGACGCGATGATAAGCCCGAGCAGACAACTTCAATGTTTCTAACGCCTGCTGCATAAACTGTTTATCGTCATCGCTTAACGCACAAATACTTTCGAGCTGACGACCACTTAACAACGCATTTTGCACACCTTGCCGCGCTCTTTGTCGTGCGACAGCCCGCTCTACTCGTTCGCGAACACTGGCGCTGCATTCACCTTCTTCTTGCGCGTTCACTAAAACATTAGACGGCAAAGGCGGCACTTCTACGTGCAAATCGATCCGATCTAAAAAAGGCGCCGAGAGTTTTTTTAAGTACTTTTGGCTGGCGCTGGACTGATAGTAATCTTGTCCACCGGTATACGCTTCGTTGCTGGCGTTCATCGCGGCGACCAGTTGGAACCTCGCAGGGAAAGACATTTGCCCTCGCGCCCGTGAAATATGCACTTCACCGTTTTCTAATGGCTCTCGTAACACTTCTAATACTTTCCGATCAAATTCTGGCAACTCATCAAGGAACAACACACCGCAATGAGCCAAAGACGCCTCACCCGGTTTAGGAATAGAACCGCCTCCGACCAGAGCCGCCGCTGAACAAGAATGATGTGGCGAACGAAACGGTCGTTCAGACCAATGCCAATCCAGCCCCATTTTTCGCCCTGCGACCGATTGCACCGACGCAACGGCAAGCGCTTCGGCTTCGGTCATGGCTGGCATGATGCTGGGTAAACGCGACGCCAACATGGTTTTTCCTGTGCCAGCAGGCCCAATAAACAAGAGATTATGCCCGCCCGCCGCCGCGACCTCTAAAGCACGTCTGGCTTGATATTGACCTTTTACATCGCGCATGTCTTTGTGATCCAGAGGCAACGGTTCACTTGGTTTAGAAACACAAGCGGGCAACTGACTTAACTTTAGTAGATGGGCGGTGACTTGGGTAAGGTGTTTTGCAAATACGGCATCACTTTCGACCAAGGCGGCTTCTTGCTGATTGTCTTCTGGAAGGATGAGCTGTCGATTCGCATGATGACAAGCAATCGCTGAGGGCAATAAACCAGGAACGCCGCGAATGTCGCCTGATAAGGCAAGCTCGCCAATAAACTCGGTATCACGCAGATTCACTTCGCCTAATTGCCCAGATGCCGCCAGCACACTGATTGCGATGGCTAGATCATAACGACCGCCTTCTTTGGGCAAATCCGCAGGCGCGAGATTGATGGTGACACGTCGGGTGGGAAATTCGAAATGGCTGTTAATAATCGCACTACGAACGCGGTCTTTTGCTTCACGCACAGCGGCTTCAGGAAGGCCGACTATATTTAACGACGGCAAGCCATTGGAAATGTGTGTTTCAACGGTAACTAAAGGCGATGCCACGCCCACTCGGGCACGGCTGTATATGGTTGCTAAACTCATGATCACTCCTTGATCTGATGATTTTTAGAGTAAAAAGCAATCCGGCTTTTCACTTTTTTCGTATCTGTCTTTAATTCATGTTTAATAAGAGAAGGCGACACAATCCCAATGCATCAAATAAACCCGAAGAAGTTGCACTTATCCAAATGGACATCCACATCACCGCAGAAAAAAGAAAAGCATTTTCTCGTTACTAAGCTTATTCGTGACGAAGAAGGCACAGTGATCGAGTGCATCCTTGAAGCCGTGATCAACAAAAACCAATATCACATGCCGTGGCAGGCGTTGCAATCATCGGACAACTGGCAGCAAGGCTGGAAATAAAATCGACGCATTCCCCGCTTTTCAAAGGCGCTCATCCACACTTATGAGCGTTTTCTTTTCGCCTCTTTTCCGCTTTACTTTTCGAGCTCATTTAATCGGGCTTCTAATAACGCCAACTTTTCACGGTATTTCGCGAGCATGGCTTCTTGCACTTCAAACTCTTCTCGCGTGACTAGGTCCATTTTACTTAACGTATTGCGCGCGACTTCATGCAGTTGCGCCTGAATTTCTTCTTTCGGGAGCTTACCCAATGTCTCTGCGGCGTGCTCTAATCCGGTCCCTAATTGCTTTATAAATTGGTCTATCATCTTGCTCTCATGCTTTGTATTGACAATGTTGTCTAGTATAGATGCCTAAGGAAGGTGCAAACAAGTCGTCGATCAAACACCGATCTGCATTTTTCTTGCGTATAAAGCCCTATGCCTTCGCCTCTTTTATGTGCATAAAACACAAAAACACTCTCTTTTTAAATGCCATTTTTCTTAATAACGCACGATTACCACCTTTTAGGTGCGTTTTATTTCTGATCAGAAGCAATAAGATAGGGAGCCCACCGGTAAATACCTCGTTCTTAGACCCTTCAATTGCACCAAGTTGACGCAACACGCCATAAAGACACCCCAATATGCTGCACTAAATAAAGACAGCGGTGACGCTTTTTAAATTCTAAAAACAGACAAAATCCTTACAAAGCCTATGTAACAAGCACTTTCCAATATGTGGCACGTATATTGAATAAAGCTAACTACCTGCGATACGACAATAAAACTGACTTTTAAAGGAGACAGTGGGTATGAAGCTTATAACTGCCATCATCAAGCCATTTAAACTCGATGATGTTCGAGAAGCACTTTCTGAAATTGGTGTTCAAGGTATCACCGTAACAGAAGTGAAAGGTTTCGGACGTCAAAAAGGCCACACGGAATTATACCGCGGCGCTGAATACGTAGTGGATTTTTTACCTAAGGTAAAAATCGAACTTGCTATTGCAGACGACATGACAGACCAAGTTGTTGAAGCCATTACTGGCGCAGCGAACACTGGCAAAATTGGCGACGGTAAAATCTTTATCGTTAACCTAGAACAAGCGGTTCGTATTCGTACCGGAGAGACTGGGGTTGAAGCGGTTTAATTACGGCTCAAATCTTACAAGCCTTTAGGGGGGCGAAACATGCAAGATCAAATTTTTCACTTACAATATGCCATGGACACCTTTTACTTCTTGGTGTGTGGCGCACTGGTTATGTGGATGGCAGCGGGATTTGCCATGTTGGAAGCAGGTTTAGTACGTGCTAAAAACACCACAGAAATTCTGACTAAGAACGTGGCCTTGTTTGCCATTTCTTGCATCATGTACCTAGTTTGCGGTTACTCCATCATGTACGGTGGCGAGTGGTTCCTTACAGGTATTCAGGATGTTGACGTAGCGTCTACTTTAACAGACTTCTCTGGTCGTGAAGGCGGCTTTGAAGGCGGTTCAATATACTCTGGCGCGTCTGACTTTTTCTTCCAAGTTGTGTTCGTTGCAACAGCCATGTCTATCGTATCTGGTGCGGTTGCAGAGCGCATGAAGCTTTGGTCTTTCCTTATCTTTGCGGTTGTAATGACAGCGTTCATCTACCCAATGGAAGGCAACTGGACATGGGGCGGCGGTTCTGTATTTGGCATGTTCAGCCTTGGCGATCTAGGTTTCACTGACTTCGCAGGGTCCGGTATCGTTCACATGGCGGGTGCTTCTGCTGCATTGGCTGGCGTATTGGTACTTGGCGCTCGTAAAGGGAAATACGGTCCTAATGGTGAAGTTCGTGCCATTCCTGGTGCTAACTTACCGCTTGCAACACTGGGTACATTTATCCTTTGGATGGGTTGGTTCGGTTTCAACGGTGGTTCTGTATTGAAACTTGGCGATATCGCCAGCGCTAACTCGGTTGCTATGGTGTTCTTAAACACAAACGCAGCCGCTGCTGGTGGCGCAATCGGCGCACTTATCCTAGCGCGTATCTTATTCGGTAAAGCCGATCTAACCATGCTTCTTAACGGCGCATTGGCTGGTCTGGTTGCCATCACTGCGGGTCCTGATACACCGTCTGCCTTGGGTGCGACGCTTATCGGCCTTGTTGGTGGTGTGATTGTTGTTGTGTCTATTCTTACTCTAGACAAGCTTAAAATCGATGATCCAGTGGGCGCAATCTCTGTTCACGGTGTGGTTGGTCTTTGGGGCTTGCTAGCGGTTCCTCTTACAAACGACGGCACAACATTTGGCGGACAAATCGCCGGTGCATTGACTATCTTCGTTTGGGTCTTCGTTTCTAGCCTAGTAGTTTGGTTAATTATCAAAGCTATTATGGGTGTTCGAGTTACTGAAGAAGAAGAATACGAAGGTGTTGACCTTTCTGAATGTGGTATGGAAGCGTACCCAGAGTTCAGCAAAAAGTAATCTAAACACTCTCATAATACATACGTTTAAATACCAAAACCCTCGCTTCGGCGGGGGTTTTCTTTTTCTTATTATTTATACGAAAATTAACATACTCACCCAACAATAAACGCTATTATCTTTCTATCTAAAATAGAGCAGCACTAGAAAAACGTGAACGAAAAAACCTTTCACCTTTCACCCACCCCTAGAACATATCGTGCTTAGACAAATTACTATTTAACCACTGGGTACTAACCCAACAGAGTACTTAAAGTAACTTAGCGTATAGAGCGCTCAGTCGAGGACATCATGCTAGAAGATCTACATTTAAAAATTCGTAACCTTACCAACAACGATTATGAGCAAGTCAAAATACTCATGGATAAGGTTTACCATGACATTGGTGGCTCTTGGCCAAAACACACAATCCACCAATTAATTAGTGATTTTCCAGAAGGGCAAATTTGCCTAGAAGATCACGGTAATATTGTCGGCATCGCCCTGTCCGTTCAGGCGAATTACCAACGCTTTAGTAACCCACATACTTATGACGATTTAGTCGATCAGAAAGAAAACATTCTGAACGACCCTAAAGGCGATGCAATGTATGGTCTGGACGTTCTTATCTCGCCAGAATATCGTGGTTATCGTTTGGGCCGTCGTCTTTACGAAGCTCGAAAAGAGCTGTGTCGCCAACATAACCTGCGCGCCATTTTGGCCGGCGGTCGAATTCCGAATTACCATGAACACGCTCACAATCTAACACCTGCTGAGTATCTGGAATCGGTTCGTGAAAAGAAAATCTACGACCCTATTCTGTCGTTCCAATTGTCAAACGACTTCCAAGTCACTCGATTGCTAAAGCGTTACTTGCCAGAAGATGAAAAATCTCAAGGCTACGCAACGCTATTAGAATGGAAAAACATCTTTTTCGAACCAGAAACTTCCGTGATTCAATCGCGTAAAACACAAGTTCGTATCGGTGCGATTCAATGGCAAATGCGCGAAGTCGCCAGCGCGGACGAACTACTAAAACAAGTCGAATACTTCATTGACGCGGTGTCCAATTACAAAAGTGACTTCGTATTGTTCCCTGAGTTCTTTAATGCCCCTTTAATTGGCTTGAGCCCAGACCAAAGCAATCAAACCGAAGCCATTCGCTTTCTTGCCAGCTTTACTGAGCGCTTTAAAAACGAGATATCTCAGTTGGCCGTCAGCTACAATATCAACGTGATCACCGGCTCTATGCCAATCATTGAAGACGAAGTGGTTTATAACATCAGCTATTTATGCCGTCGTGATGGCACCGTACAAGAACAGAAAAAAATCCACATTACGCCGCATGAACGCCGTGATTGGGTTATTCAAGGTGGTAACGAATTACGCGTCTTTGATACCGACGCTGGTCGCGTTGGTATTCTGATTTGTTACGATGTGGAATTCCCAGAATTAGGCCGCTTGCTTGCCCAGCAAGACATGGACATTCTGTTTGTGCCTTTCTGGACAGACACTAAAAACGGCTATTTGCGTGTGCGTCACTGCGCTCAAGCCCGTGCGATTGAAAACGAATGTTACGTGGTTATTTGCGGAAGCTGTGGCAACCTTCCACAGGTTGAAAACTTGGACATTCAGTATTCTCAAAGCTCGGTATTTTCGCCTTCTGACTTCTCGTACCCACACGATGCGGTTATGGCAGAAACCACGCCAAACACAGAAATGATCATGTTCTCGGATCTTGATCTGGACAAGCTGAAGTTCACACGCAGTGAAGGTTCCGTAAATAATCTAAAAGACCGACGCACTGATCTGTATTCAGTGAGCTGGAAGAGCGACAAGAATACAAAGTAGAAAAGTAACGCGTTACCCTGTGATAACATGGACGTTATCACTCGATTACCAAAAAGAGACCCTCATGGCCAAAGCTAAAACCGCCTTTGTATGCAACGAATGCGGAGCCGACTACGCAAAATGGCAAGGACAATGCCAAGCCTGCAACGCGTGGAACTCCCTTTCTGAAATTCGCCTCACCTCTGGAAAAACCTCTGCTCGTGTTTCCGCGGCGCAAGACCCTCGCTATCAAGGTTATGCAGGCGCCATCACCGGCATTCAAAATTTATCCGACATTGATTTGGGCGACGTTCCTCGCTTCAGCTCTGGCGCGAACGAGTTTGATCGCGTTCTAGGCGGCGGCTTAGTGCCTGGCGGCGTGGTATTAATTGGCGGTTCGCCTGGCGCAGGTAAAAGTACCCTATTGCTCCAAACCATGTGCTGGCTAGCAGAACAGCAAAGCGCTCTGTATGTAACGGGTGAAGAATCCCTTCAGCAAGTTGCCATGCGCGCACAACGTCTTGGGTTGCCAACGCAAAACCTTAAGATGCTGTCCGAAACCAACGTCGAGGCGATTCTAACCATCGCTCAGCAAGTGAAACCCAAAGTCATGGTGATTGACTCCATTCAGGTCATGCATTTGGATGGTGTCGAATCTGCACCGG
Source organism: Marinomonas profundimaris (assembly GCF_000508165.1). Taxonomy (GTDB): domain Bacteria; phylum Pseudomonadota; class Gammaproteobacteria; order Pseudomonadales; family Marinomonadaceae; genus Marinomonas; species Marinomonas profundimaris. The sequence continues at coordinate 40,273 of NZ_AYOZ01000007.1, forward strand.
GCAGCGTGTCGCAGGTTCGTGAAAGTGCCGCGGTGTTAACCCGTTTTGCCAAACAAACTCAAACCGCTGTTTTGCTTGTTGGCCATGTTACAAAAGACGGCACCCTCGCTGGTCCCAAAGTGCTTGAGCACATGGTCGACTGTTCGGTGTTATTAGAAGGTTCTGAAGATTCTCGCTTTCGCACCCTGCGCGGCATGAAAAACCGTTTTGGTGCGATCAATGAATTGGGCGTGTTTGCCATGCTCGAAAACGGACTGAAAGAAGTCAAAAACCCCAGTTCGATCTTCTTGAACCGAAGCAATCACCCTGCTGCAGGCAGCCTTGTGATGGTGGTCTGGGAAGGCACACGTCCACTATTGGTTGAACTTCAAGCACTGGTCGACGATTCTGCCTTGGGCAACCCAAGGCGTGTCACGGTCGGTTTCGATCACAATCGACTCGCTATGTTGCTGGCGGTTTTGCACAAACACGGTGGTTTATTAACGTCAGATCAAGATGTGTATTTGAACGTGGTGGGCGGCGTAAAAGTACTGGAAACCAGCGCCGATTTAGCGGCTATTGCTGCCGTTGTCTCAAGCTTTCGCGACAGAGTGCTTCCTCATGATCTGGTGGTTCTGGGTGAAGTCGGTTTGTCGGGGGAAATTCGTCCGGTTCCGTCTGGGCAAGAACGCATCAGTGAAGCGGCGAAACACGGTTTTACCAGAGCCGTTGTACCAAAAGCCAACTGTCCGAAAAAGCCCATTGAAGGCATGAAGGTGATTGGCGTCGATCGACTGTCCGAAGCGCTGGATGCGATTTTTGAAGATTAACCATCAAAATGGCGTATTAGTCATTGGTTAATTCAAACAAATCTGTCATGAGTTCGTCTTCCATTCCGTAGGGAAGCGCTCTCGCAGAGTCTGCTTCTAGGCGCTCTTGACGGGCTTTTAATAAACGCACTCGACGCTGTTTACACAGATCCAATACTTGATGACGCGCTTCATTGGACAATGAAAACCAATGGAAGCGCTCTTCTCGACTGCGTAAACAGCCTTTGCAAAAGCCCTTCGCACTGTTTTCACACACGCCTCGGCAAGGGCTTTCTATGGCGAACAATTCAATTTGTTCCATCGTCCCTCGCTTTTGTTTGTTTTATTTTTGAACGCATCACAATACATTTTATTGTGTCGCGAGTTGGTAATCGTACACCTCTTCGGGTGATAAAAAGTACACTCTATCGGCGGGCGCCGCATCCAGCGAGAACCAGTAAAAACGGTCTGGCACGCCCATTTCCAGATAAAAGTTCACATACGAAGCATGAACGGACTCGGCGACGTTATTATTAACCGCTTTCATTCTTGAGCCATCAGACCAAGCATGTACTCCAACGCCCGCACCCGCGCCAATGGTTCTTTCGGCTCCTCCTAAGAATAGGTCAACACCGCCAGAAAGCACATAGCCTGTCGGCGCGATCCGCGTATTTAGTCCTAATCGGCGAATCAAACGTGCGCCATCCATCGTCGCTTGCTGATCGGTCGAGCCTGGAACATCCACCAAGACTAAATCTGTGACGTTCGGATTTTTACGCACTATATCGCTTAATTGTTGAACGAGATCGCTACCTAAAACACCAGACAAATAAGCAGAATTTCCCTCTACATCAACAACTAAGTCTTCCGACGCTTCGGCTTCGGCTTTTTTGGTTTCTACCATTCCTGAACAAGCAGTTAAAAATATCGCTATGATTAAACATGAAAATCTTGATAATGGTGCCACATTGCATTTTTTCTTTTCCATATTACGTCCGGTAGTTTAAAGAAGAACGTTCGTTTCTCAGAGTTTGAGTGCATTTTATTTCATAGTGTTTAACCTGCACCTTGGCGACAACCCATTTTATCCACTCTTAACCTATTATATATATTCAACCAGTCAAGGATTGCATCGACCGTGTTAGACAATAGCCAATTAAAACAACCTACTTCATACACGTCCAATCACGTTTTCAATAGCCTTCAACAAACGTCTTACATTTTCAATATCGCGTCCAGTACAGGCGCCATTGCCCACTGTATTTTTATCTTCCTTTTTTTCTATCTTGAGCAAACAACACTTGCTTGGATTAATACCTTAAGTGTCTCAGCATGGCTACTGACATTTTGGTTTAATCGCATTCGACGCCATGACATTTCTATTTTCATCATGAGTGTAGAAGTATTTGGCCATGCTCTATTTTCCACCAGTATATTGGGTGCGGATGCAGGGTTTCAGTATTATCTTTGGCCAATGGCATTGCTCATTATGGCAATTCCTTCGCTCAATATAGCGTGGTCTAGCATCCTTGCCTTTGCCCATTTAACCACGTTTACATTACTGTCTCTATTTTGCCGAACACACGTGGATATATCAGAGTCATCATACTCCACTCTGTTTCTACTCAATTTAGCGGGTGCCAGCATTCCCTTCCTTATCACCGCGGCGTTTTCTCGTTCAATCTATTCACGCCAATACTTTTTAATGGCAAAACTTGCAGAAAAAGACGAATTAACGCAACTCTTTAATCGACGCTTTGGGCTTGAAGCACTGAACTATTACGTTAATCAAAAAGGAAAAAATGGAGCACCTTTTTGCATCAGTTTAGTCGATGTGGATTTTTTCAAGCGAGTAAACGACCAACTGGGGCACAACAAAGGCGACGAAGCACTGATCAAGATATCCAACTACCTATCTCAATCCATGCGTGAAACCGACATATCTATCCGCTGGGGTGGAGAAGAATTTTTGTTCATTTTCCCGAACGTTGAACTGAACCAAATACAGCAACGTATCGAAAAAATCTGCCACGACATGCCAAATCATGTTGTGCTAGAAAACTGGGACAACTCTATTAGTTGTAGCTTTGGTCTGGTTCAAGTAAAAAATAACGAATCCTCGGAAGCCGCGTTACAGCGTGTCGATACCGCTCTCTATCAAGCGAAAAAAAATGGTCGCTACCAAGTGGTAAGCGACCATTAAAAACACTTCTAACAACCTAAATAGAAATGCCTGGGATAACGATTTACATCCCGCTAAGACGGGAAAGAAAAACTCTTTCCTTCTCGAACGCCCGCCGATGGCCAGCGCTGGGTAATGGTTTTGCGTTTGGTGTAAAAACGTACCGCATCTGGGCCATACGCATGCAAATCCCCAAACAATGACCGTTTCCAGCCACCAAAGCTGTGATACGCCACGGGCACCGGCAAAGGCACATTAATACCAACCATGCCGACTTCAATATGATCTGAGAAGTAACGCGCGGCTTCACCATCGCGCGTAAAAATACAGGTTCCGTTGCCGTATTCATGATCGTTGATCAGTGTCATGGCCTCTTCCATGGTATCCACGCGAACCACTTGCAGAACGGGACCGAAAATCTCTTGTTGATAGCTTTCCATCTCTTTCGTAACACCATCAATCAGTGTGGCTCCCACGAAAAAGCCTTTTTCATAACCAGAGACGTTCGGATGACGACCATCGACGACAATCGTTGCGCCTTGTGATTCCGCACTGTTGATAAAGCCGACCACTTTTTCTTTGTGTTCTTTGGTGATAACAGGGCCAAAATCATTGGTTTTGTCTGAGCATTCACCAACTTTCAGTGGCTTCATCGCTTCCGCCATTTTACCGACAAGCGCATCGCCAGCGGCTTTACCCACTGCAACCGCTACCGACAGCGCCATACAGCGTTCACCGGAGGAACCAAATGCCGCGCCCAGTAACTGGCTGACAACGTTATCCATGTCGGCATCTGGCATCACAATCGCGTGGTTTTTCGCGCCACCTAATGCCTGACAACGTTTGCCATTCGCACTGGCTTTGCTATAAATGTATTCCGCAATGGGCGTGGAGCCAACAAAGCTCACGGCTTTGACGCGTTTGTCTTCCAATAAGGTATCAACCGCGACTTTATCGCCATTTACCACGTTAAAAACGCCCGCTGGCAAACCGGCTTCATGCAATAGTTCGGCGATAAACAACGCCGTGCTCGGATCTCGTTCTGAGGGTTTCAAGATGAACGTGTTGCCACACACAATCGCCATTGGGAACATCCACAACGGCACCATGGCAGGGAAATTAAATGGCGTAATGCCCGCCACGACACCGAGCGGTTGGAATTCGCTCCACGAATCGATATTTGGTCCAACGTTTTTGCTGTACTCGCCTTTTAATAGTTCTGGTGCGCCACACGCGTATTCGACATTTTCAATACCACGTTGCAATTCGCCTGCAGCGTCATGGCAAATTTTCCCGTGCTCTGCGCCAATCAATTCACAAATTTTATCTGAATGTTTTTCCAATAATGCTTTGTAATTAAACATGACACGCGCGCGCTTTAATGCCGGCGTATTTCGCCATTCTGGATACGCGGCTTGCGCTGCTGAAATGGCCTCTTCTACGGTTTCTTTTGAGGCAATCGCCACTTGCTTCGCCACTTCTCCCGTCGCGGGATTAAACACATCTTGAGTACGCGCGGCTTGCTGTGAATGTTTACCGTCGATCAAATGTCCGATGATTTCCATGAGCGTTCCCTATTTATTAAGTTAAATCATTAGGCCAAATCATTTTCTCAACCGACGTTGAGGTGACCGATTCGGCGACAATACCGACTGCGCATTGACACTACTATGCCAAGAGGAATAGATTATAAAAAGATGAATCTATTAACGCTTAGTTAATCTTTTACTTAACTAAAAACAAATCATTAAGAATCCTCCACCACAGACACAGTAAACAATGGCATAACCTTGTTGTGTCTATTATTAATTAGGACCAACCATGAAGAAGTTCAAAAGTCAGGTAAGCGATGCAGATCTTAGGATTTTGCGTATTTTTAAAACGGTTGTGGAATGCGGTGGTTTTTCCGCGGCAGAAGTCGAGCTCAACATTAGCCGAGCCGCGATTAGTATTGCTATTTCAGATTTAGAAACGCGCCTCGGATTTCGGCTTTGTCAGCGTGGTCGATCTGGGTTTTCATTAACGAATGAAGGCAGCCAAGTGTATGACTACACATTGCAACTGCTGTCTTCTATCGAAGACTTTCGCACGCACATCAATGCGCTTCATCAGCATTTAAAAGGCGAGTTCAACATTGGCATTACCGACAATTTGGTCACACTGCCTCACACTCGGATCACCAGAGCATTAGCGGGTTTGAAGGACAAAGGACCACAAGTCACCATTAATATTAGAATGACGCCACCCAACGATGTAGAAAGAGGCGTTTTAGATGGCGGACTGCAAATCGGCATTGTGCCGGATCTTAAGATTCTTAGCGGTTTGGAATATCACCATTTGTACCAAGAAGAGTCCAAGCTCTACTGCAGCGACACTCACCCTTTGTTTTCTCTGGATGACAAAAAAATCACCAAAGCCAAACTCAAAGAGTTTGATGCCGTTCTACCGGCGTATGCACAAACACCAGATATAAAAACCCAGCACCAACCCTTAACCGCGAGTGCGACCGCAACCGACCGAGAAGGCATCGCTTTTTTGATATTAACCGGACGCTACATTGGTTTTTTACCCGATCATGTTGCCGAACATTGGATACGAGATAGACGAATGCGCGCAATTCTTCCGAATGAATGTCGTTACATTACTCAGTTTTCCGCTATTACTAGAAAAGGGGCGCGAGCCAATCTTATTTTAGAAACCTTCTTAAAAGAACTGGAAAAAACACAGTAATCAAACAACACTCGATCCGTAAATATAACAACTATGTTAAAAATAAGACCACAACAAGAAGAGATAGTCACAAATAGCATATCTTTAATATATATTTAAAAATTCATATCCTTAGGTAAGAGATATAAAATACTTTCATCTAATTATTTTCAAATTATTTACGGAGTAATCAATGAACCGCGTAAAGCGTATAAATATGCTAGCTGGCGCCACAATTGCCGCTACATTATTACTAACAGGCTGCTCGTCAGATGAAGCTGAAGTCTCTGTAGAGAAAGAAATCATTCGACCCGTCAAACTCATCACGATCGATTCAACGGACGCCATCAACATTCGTCGCTTCCCTGCAGAACTAAAAGCCAGCAAAGAAGCCGACTTAGCGTTTCGTGTGGGTGGACAACTAAAAGTGCTTCACGTGGTTGCAGGACAACGTGTAAACAAAGGCGATATTCTTGCGTCCTTGGACCCAACCGATTTCACCTTGCAAGTTGAACTGGCGGAAGCCAACCAACGCCTTGCGGAAGCGCAATTCAAACGTATTCAAACCATGTTGAAGCAAAACGCGACAACGAAATCTCAATACGATTCAACAAAAGCCACGTTGGATCAAGCGAACAACGCGTTGCAAACGGCCAGAAATCAGCTTAAATACACCAAGGTTTACGCTCCGTTCACTGGTGTTATCTCTTCCGTCGCAACCGAAAACTTCCAATACGTCAGTGCGACCCAGACACTTATGCACATTCAAGACATCGACAATCTTGACGTTGAATTCCAAGTGCCTGAAAGCCTAGTGGTTAGCATCAAAAGCACGCAATCAGATTACATGCCGAGAGTCATCGTTGATGTTGCGCCCGATGAAGCGCTTTACGGCACTTACAAAGAACACAACACAACGCCAAACGAAACGACAATGGCGTATGATGTGATTTTGCACTTAATCAGAAAAGACGCGCAATCTCATACCTTATTGCCAGGCATGACTGCGAACATTGACATCAACCTTAATTCCCTTTTGGGCGTGCAAAAACACGTTGTGATTCCAGTTGAAGCAGTGCTTCGCCATGAAGACACCAGTACTGGAAAATCAAACAGCACGGTTTGGGTCTTCAATAAAAGCACCAAACGAGTCGAATCTCGTTCGGTTGAATTAGGGTCACTGCAAGGCAATTTGATTGAAATCAAATCTGGCTTGGCGTCAGGGGATCAGATTGTTGCGGCTGGCGTTCACAGCTTGACCGACGCGATGCAAGTTCGCCCTTGGACACGTGAGCGAGGCTTATAATGGATATTGCTGCCTATTTTATTAACCGGAAAGTCACGAGTTGGATGCTGACACTGATCTTATTGATCGGCGGTACCATTGCGTTTACCAACCTTGGCCAATTAGAAGATCCTGAATTTACCATCAAGGATTCTCTTATCATCACTTACTACCCAGGCGCATCGCCTGAACAAGTAGAAGAAGAAGTAACATACCCGATCGAACGTGAATTACAGAATTTGCCGTACGTTGACAAGATTACTTCTTCGTCAAAAGCGGGTTATTCGAAGGTTCAACTGACGATTAAAGACACTTATCGCGCCAAAGAACTCAAACAAATTTGGGACGAAGTTCGTAAGAAAATTCGCGATATCACAGGCACCTTTCCGTCCGGTGTCGGTACGCCGATTGTATTAGACGATTTCGGTGATGTGTATGGCGTCATGCTGGCAATTCACGGCGAAGGCTACCCATACAAAGACCTAGAAAACTACGTCGATTATGTGAAGCGTGAACTGGTGCTTGTAGACGGCGTGGCAAAAGTCACCGTGGCTGGCGAGCAAGACGAGCAAGTAACGATCGAGATTTCCCGTTCGAAACTGGCCAACATGGGCATTGCGCCAAGCCAACTCGAAACGCTATTGCAGAATCAAAACGGCGTCTCTAATGCGGGACGAGTCAAGGTCGGCAGCGAATACATTCGCATTAGTCCAACGGGCGAATTTAAGGACATTTCTGAACTTGAAAACCTGATTGTTGGTACGCCAATCGACGGCAACTTAATACGCTTAAAAGACGTTGCAACAATTAAACGTGAATACGTCGAACCTAAAACCCACATGGTGGATTTTAACGGCGCGAAATCGCTTTTGCTTGGTGTGTCGTTTGCTTCTGGTGTGAACGTTGTAAAAATTGGTGCGACGCTCGAACAAAAAATCGCAGAATTAGAATACCAACAACCTGTTGGGTTGAGCATGGACCCGATCTACTTCCAATCAAAAGAAGTGGACCGCTCCGTTTCCAACTTCCTGCTTAACTTGGTGGAAGCGGTTGGTATCGTGATTCTTGTGTTGCTGGTTTTCATGGGCATTCGTTCTGGTATCTTGATCGGTATCGTTCTATTGCTGACGATTCTTGGCACCTTTATTGTCATGGATTATTTTAAAATTAACCTACAACGTATTTCCTTGGGTGGTTTGATTATTGCCTTGGGAATGTTGGTTGATAATGCCATTGTGGTCACTGAAGGCGTTTTGATCGGTCTGCAACGCGGCATGACAAAAGTGCAAGCGGCCAGCGCCGTGGTGAAACAAACAAAATGGCCATTATTGGGCGCGACCGTGATTGCGGTTACGGCGTTTGCACCGATCGGTTTGTCGCCAGACGCGGTGGGTGAATTTGTTGGCTCGCTCTTTTATGTGTTGTTGATTTCGCTTTTATTAAGCTGGATCACGGCCATTACGTTAACGCCTTTCTTTTGTGACTTGTTCTTCAAAGACAGCATTGCGAAAGCGAATGACGACGGTGAAGTGGCAGAACTTGAAGACCCTTACAAAGGCTTTATTTTCACTGGCTACAAATGGTTATTAGACAAAGCCATGCGCTTTAGATGGATCACCGTTCTGTTGTTGGTCGGTTGTTTGGTGACTTCTGGCTGGGCGTTCCAATTTGTGAAGCAAGCTTTCTTCCCACCTTCTACTACGCCGATGTTCTACATGGACATCCAAATGCCTGAAGGCACTCACATTGAAGATACCTACGAAAAAGTCAGTGAGATTGAAAAAGAATTACTGAATGACGACCGTATTGAATATGTGACATCCACTACGGGTCAAGGCGCACTGCGCTTCATGCTGACGTACAACGCGGAACAAGCAAACTCAAGCTACGCGCAGTTCATTGTTCGCACAAAAGAAAAAGAAGCCATTCCTGACTTATTGAAAGATCTTTATTTCAAAATGCAGGAAGACTACCCAGAGTTAGAAGTAAAACTGCAGCGTTTACAGTTAGGGCCAGCCAGTGGTGCGAAACTTGAAACACGCATCAGCGGACCGGATCCTAAAATGTTGCGTCAATTCAGCGCGAAAATCCAAGAGATTTATCGCTCAGATGGTGGGCTAGAAAATATTAAAGACAACTGGCGTCAGCCTGTTAAGGTGCTTCGCCCTATCTTTAATGACGCACAAGCGAGACGTTTAGGCATCAGCAAAACCGAGCTAGACGATGTACTGCTGACTAACTTCACAGGCTCGCAAATTGGCTTGTATCGTGAAGGCACAGATCTTCTTCCGATTGTTCGAAAAGCCCCAGCCAGCGAGCGGGTGTCGATCGACCAAATCCGTGATTTGCAGATTTACAGCCCAGCGTCTGGTTCTTATGTCACGCTATCGACCTTGGTATCTGGTTTTGAAACCGTATGGGAAGATCCAATCATTGAACGCCGCGACCGTAAACGTACCATCACCGTCATGGCCGATCCAAAAATCTTGGGCGATGAAACCGCAATGGCGATCTTTGGACGCACCAAAGGCGCAATTGAAGCCATCACGTTACCACCGGGCTATAGCCTAGAATGGGGTGGCGAATACGAAAGCAGTACCGATGCACAAGCCAATATATTCAAGGCATTGCCTATGGGTTATTTGTTTATGTTCATCATTACGATTCTACTATTCAACTCGATTCGTGTGCCATTAACCATTTGGTTCTGTGTGCCATTGGCGTTGATTGGTGTGTCTACCGGTTTGCTTGTCATGAACTCCGCGTTCAGCTTTATGGCATTGTTAGGCTTCTTGAGTTTGTCAGGCATGACCGTCAAAAACGGTATCGTCCTCGCCGATCAAATTAGTTACGAGTTTGATCAAGGCACCGAAAGATACGAAGCGATTTTCAACTCAGCCGTGAGTCGTGTACGCCCTGTTTGTATGGCCGCGATCACCACCATACTGGGTATGATCCCTCTGCTTTTTGATGCGTTCTTTGAAGGCATGGCCGTGGTTATTTCTTTCGGTTTAGGGTTTGCCACTATACTGACGTTAATTGCCGTACCAGTGTTTTACACACTCTTGTTCCGTGTAAAATACCGCCCATACCGTGACTTTCATTAATCTGTAAGCCGCAGTACCACAGAGAGTCTTAACACCTTAGCGTGCTAAGACTCTCTGTTTTCCCCTTTATTCTATTGAGACAATTATGCATTTAGACGACGTATTAAAACTGGATATTAAGTTACTCGTCGCTTTCGTTACCATCATGGAAGAAGGCAGCGTATCGCGTGCTGCTGAACGGCTAGGTGTTACGCAGCCTGCATTAAGTAAAAGTTTACAGCGACTCAGAGAGTTGTTTAAAGATTCACTGTTCACTCGCCAAGCGTATGGGTTAACGCCCACAGCCAGAGCGTCTGAACTGCAAGATATGATTCAGCCGATTTTGAGCTCATTATCCGAATTGATGAGCCCGAATTCCTTGGATTTAAAAAATCTGGACCGCCGCTTTAAATTGCGCGTCGATGAAGGGGATCTTGAAAACTTTATCGAGCCGCTCCTAGCGTCACTGCAATACCAAGCGCCGGCAATGAGACTGTCTATCAGTACATGGGGAGACACTCATTTAGACGAATTGACTTCGGGCAATGTTGATCTGGGCATTATGCGAATAAACGACACGCCCAGCAATGTGCGTAGCAAGCTTATCGGCTATATGGAAGCCTGTATTGTATTGAGCGAAGCCCACCCGCTCTTTCACAAAGATGAAGTCAGCCTCGATGAACTGCTTTCGCACAAGGTGGTGACGCATCATTTACGCAGCCACCGCAGCAGCTCGTTTTCCAAAACAGAGCAAAAACTGAAGCAACAAGGTTATGTAATTAACCCAACGCTCGAAACAGACAGTTTGATGGTCGCCATGCAGGCAGTAAAGCGCGGAATGGCCTTAGTCACATCCCGCTCTATTGGCGACCTGTTTATCAATGTCATGTGTGAAAAAGCCAACTTTTACCCAGTCAAGCTTCTCCCCATTCCCAAACAAGTATTGGAAATCGACGACTTCAATGGACGCCACCCCATTCATATATTTTGGCATGAGCGTTTCAATAATGACCTCGCTCACCGTTGGCTCAGAGAACAAATTGTGTTCTTTATGCGTGAATCCCCATGGATGCACTTGCCCGATTAAACCAACACAACATTATCCTGCGTCGCGTTCGGCTCTTACCCAGTCGAAACGCGGGATACTTTCCCCATCGATCTCAACCGATTCTTTGAACATGCTCAACGGCCTCGCCCACCAACCAAACTCACCGTATAAAGCCTGATAAATAACCAGACTTTCTTCTGTTTCACTGTGTTTTACCACACGCTCAACCCAATATTCAGCGCCTTTATAATGTTGGTATACGCCAGTTTTCATGGTTTATTCCTCTGTACTTTTAAAAAATCGACCACAATTAGCCAATATTCGGAAAAATCTGTCGCTAATAAGAAAGTGTGTCTCTTACGCACTTTATCGAACTCAGTGATAATACTTAGCACATAAACGCTTACAACGAATTTTTAGGAATTGTATATGTATCTAGTACGTCCAGTAGATTTTGCAGATCTTCCCGCACTGGAACGCCTTGCTCAGCAAGCCGGTATAGGCATTACAAATTTTCCAGCCAACCGAGAACGCTTAAACGACAAAATTGCGTCATCACGTAGATCGCTTCAAACCGATGTCGTTCAACCGGGCGATGAATCCTACTTGTTTGTGTTGGTTGATACCAGCAATGAACAAATAGTCGGTTGTTGTGGCATCGATGCCATGGTCGGAGCCGATGCGCCTTTTTACAGTTATCGCATTGATGAAGTGGTTCATGCTTCGCCGCAGTTGCAAATTCATAACCGAATTCCTGCCCTGTATTTATGCCATGACTACAGTGGCACCAGTCGACTTATTGCGTTGGTCGTCGATAAGGCGCATCAAAACCCGCTTGCCATGTCCTTGCTATCTAAAGCCAGATTGCTCTTTATTGCCCGTTATCCAGAACGTTTCACCAAGCGTCTGTTTGCAGAGCTTCGTGGTGAAAGTGACAAACACGGCTATTCTTCCTTTTGGGATGCTCTTGGAAAGCACTTTTTTTCCATGGACTTTCAAAAAGCCGACTACCTTTCAGCGGTGAGCAACAAACATTTTATTGCAGATTTAATGCCTCGTTACCCGATTTATGTACCGACATTACCTGAAGCGGCGCAAGATGTGATTGGCGTCATTCATGAAGATTCCAGCCAAAGCGCAGACATTTTATTGGAAGAAGGCTTCGAGTTTAGAGGCTATGTAGACATTTTCGATGCAGGGCCAACCATTGAAGCCAGAACAGAAAGTCTTCACACCATTACTCAGCAAAAAACAGGCAAGGCGTTGTCTCTGACCGAAAAATCAAAAGGCGCAATGCACCTTATATCGGCAGGGCATCTGGAGCATTTTCGCGTTACAGCGGCGCCGGCAGAACCTCAAGTTGCGGGGTTGGCCGTAGAGAAAGAAACACAAGAACAGCTCGCTATTTCAGCAGGCCACCGCATTCAGTGGGTCGAACTGTAAAACAACATTTTTAGAGAGTGCCATAAACGCCATTGTCGTTCACGCGCTCTGTACCGTTTCAAAACGGATTATATTACTACGAGAGGATTACTATCATGATGGTCATACGCCCAATCTGTCAAAATGACCTGAAGTCACTTTATCGACTTGCAGAAAAAACCGGAGTGGGTTTTACCTCTCTGGTTGCAGATGAAACCATTCTTCAAAAGAAAATCGATGGCGCAGTTCGCTCTTTTTCCAAAGAAAACGTCACCAAACCGACCAATGAAGACTACCTAATGGTGCTAGAAGACAGCACGACAGGTGAAATTGTCGGTACTTGCGGCATTTTAGCGGCCGTCGGTTTAGATGAACCTTTTTACAGCTACCATTTAGGCACCATCACACACGCCTCACGTGAGCTGGGTGTTCATAACGCGGTGCCAACGCTTATTTTGAACAACGACTTCACTGGTTGCAGTGAAATTTGCACCTTATTTTTAGAAGAAGACTTCCGTCATTCTAAAAACGGTCAGCTGCTTTCAAAAGCGCGCTTTATGTTCATGGCACAATTCCCAGAACGCTTCACCGAAAAAGTCTTCGCAGAAATGCGCGGTGTGAGCGATGAAAATGGCGTCTCTCCTTTATGGGAAAGCCTTGGCCGTCACTTTTTCTCTATCGACTTTAAAGAAGCCGATGAACTGACTGCGCAAGGCAACAAACAATTCATTGCCGAATTGATGCCAAACAACCCGGTTTACGTGAACTTATTGCCAAAAGCAGCCCGTGACGTATTAGGTAACGTTCACACAAACACCGTTCCAGCACGCCGCCTGTTGGAACAAGAAGGTTTCCGCTACGAAAACTACGTCGATATTTTTGACGGCGGCCCTAGTTTAGAAGCCCGTGTTCAAGACATTAGAGCCGTTCGCGACAGTCGCTTGTGCCTTGCCAATATTGGCCAACCAAAAGGCGTTGGCGAAGGCAGCCATTACTTAGTGTCTAACGCAAAAGTTACTGACTTCCGTTGTATTTTGATCCAACGTTCCGTACCACCAGGCAGCGCCTTAACCTTAACGCAAGAAGAAGCCGATGCACTTTGCATCACGACGAAAGAGCCGGTACGAATCGTCGAATTGTCGCCGTATTCAAGACACTAATTCACTCATTATCATCACCCTAAAACCCTTGCCCTAGTGTCACAAGCAAGGGTCTTAGAAAAGGAGTCTCCATGAAACAATTACATTACATCAATGGCCAATGGCTAGCAGGCGAAGGCCAAACATTCCGCTCTATCGACCCAGCGGACGCCAGCCTAGTATGGCAAGCCAATGCGGCGACAGCGAATCAAGTCGACCAAGCTATTAACGCCGCGCGTACCGCTTTCCCAACTTGGGCAAATCGTCCATTGGAGGAGCGTCTGAGCATCATCGATGCGTTTGCCGCCCTTGTAAAAGAACACAGCGAAGACATCGCGACCGTCATCAGCCGCGAAACCGGCAAGCCAATTTGGGAAACCCGTACCGAAGCCGCGGCGATGGTTGGTAAAGTCGCCATTTCAAAGCAGGCTTACCACGAAAGAACTGGCGAAAAAACAACGCCAATGCCGGGTGCTACGGCCCGCTTACGCCACCGTCCACACGGTGTTGTGGCGGTTTTTGGCCCATACAATTTCCCCGGTCATTTGCCAAACGGTCACATCGTCCCAGCGCTGATTGCTGGCAATACGGTTGTGTTTAAACCCAGCGAACAAGCCCCTGCAACGTCCGATTTGATCCTGCAATTGTGGGAAAAAGCCGGCTTGCCTGCAGGCGTATTAAACATGATTCAAGGCGAGCGTGACACAGGCGTTGCCTTGGCCAATCATCAAGGTATCGATGGCCTTTTCTTCACTGGCAGCCCACAAGTTGGACACATTCTGCACAAGGATTTTGCCGGTCATCCAGGGAAAATCTTGGCATTAGAAATGGGCGGCAACAACCCACTTTTAGTATCCGAAAAAATCGCAGATCAACGCGCCGCTGTACATGAAATCATCCAGTCGGCGTTTATCTCAGCAGGCCAACGCTGTACTTGCGCACGTCGTTTGCTGCTGCCAACGGGGCCACTTGGTGATGCTATTTTGCAATCCCTTGTTACCGCCACAAAGGCACTCAAAATTGACCGTTTCGATGCCGAAGAACAACCTTTTATGGGGCCGATTGTTTCCGCTCAAGCCGCTGACGGCTTGATGCAAGCCTATGAAAAATTGATCTCATTAGGAGCAACGCCCGTGTTAGAAATGACCCGTGGTGACAGTAAAACAGGATTTGTGACGCCGGGCATTATCGATGCGACCAACATGCTCGACACCTTGCCAGACCAAGAATACTTCGGTCCTCTGTTGACGGTGATTCGTTATGATTCTTTAGATCACGCCATGACCATTGCGAACAATACACAATATGGTTTGTCTGCGGGATTATTGTCCGATGACAAGAGCGAATACGAGTGGTTTTTACAACACAGTCGTGCTGGCATTATCAACTGGAACCGTCAAACAACAGGGGCAGCAAGCAGCGCACCATTTGGTGGAACTGGTGCAAGTGGCAACCACAGAGCGAGCGCTTACTACGCGGCTGACTACTGTGCTTACCCAGTATCCAGTATTGAAGCAGACAGTTTGACCATGCCAGAAAAATTGGGGCATGGCTTGACGCTATAGTGCAAAGCATCGTTTTAGCGTCTTACAACCGATAACATTGAGGTAATTATGAACACAGCGACAGAAGCCAATTTTGATGGCTTAGTGGGCCCAACCCACAACTACAGCGGCCTTTCATTTGGTAATGTCGCTTCGTTAAATAATTCAGCGCGCCCATCCAACCCAAAAGCCGCAGCGAAACAAGGCTTAACCAAGATGAAAGCCTTGGCGGACATGGGTTTTGTGCAAGGCGTATTAGCACCACACGAACGACCACATATTCCATCGCTGCGTAAACTCGGTTTCAGCGGAACGGACGCTCAGGTATTGCAACAAGTTGCCAAACAAGCACCAAAGTTACTGGCCGCTGTAAGCTCAGCATCTTGTATGTGGACAGCCAACGCCGCAACGGTTTCCCCTAGTGGTGATACCCAAGACGGTCGAGTTCACTTTTCACCGGCAAACCTCGTAAATAAGTTTCATCGCTCCATCGAGCACGAAACCACGGGCGCGATTTTACAAGCTACTTTCCGAGACGATAAACATTTTGCGCATCATTCTGCTTTACCAAGTGTTGATCACTTTGGTGACGAAGGCGCTGCAAACCACACACGTTTTTGCCATGGATATGGTGAAAAAGGCATCGAGTTTTTTGTTTATGGTATGGAAGCGTTTAACATGAATGCGCCTCGCCCAGAAAAATTTCCGGCTCGCCATACACTAGAAGCATCACAAGCAGTTGCTCGTCGTCACGGATTAACACCCGATCAAGTGGTTTACGCGCAGCAGAACCCTGCGGTTATCGACGCCGGTGTTTTTCACAACGACGTGATCGCCGTGGGGAATCGCAACGCGCACTTCTATCATCAAGAAGCATTTCTCGACACCGCTAAGATGAAACAAGACTTGCTAACAGCGTGGGGAGACAGAGCATCTGAATTCCACCTGATTGAAGTGCCTACAGCGTCTGTATCGGTTCAAGATTGCATTCAGTCTTACCTGTTCAACAGCCAACTATTAAGCCGTGGCGACAACGACATGGTATTAGTGGTGCCTGGCGAATGTGAAAATAACTCGGCTGTTTGGGCCTATTTGAACAGCTTAGTCGCAGGTAAATCGCCCATCAATGAAGTGAAAGTATTTGATTTAAAACAAAGCATGAGCAACGGCGGCGGCCCTGCTTGCCTTCGACTTCGAGTCGCATTAACCGACGCAGAACAAAAAGCGATTAACCCATCAACCCTAATGAATGACGTCTTGTTTGAACGTTTGAACACATGGGTCGATGCACATTATCGCGATGAATTGCACGAAGCGGATCTTGCGGATCCTCAACTGCTGATCGAAAGCCGCAACGCACTGGATGAACTGACACAGATAATGGATCTTGGAAGCGTTTACGAATTTCAGCGGTAGGATACAGTTAATGCAAAAGACTGCCGACAAATCATAATACAATTATTTATAGCATGAGAGATCGTTTCTCGATGTAACGAGCGAAGCTAAAACGAGTCTATTTTTAACAAAGTGTTAGCAAGCGCAGTCGTCGAGAAAAGATCGCTTAAAAATGCTCGCCATTCTCGTAATAATCCTTGCCTTGTAAATCATGAAACAAAACGGTGATATCTTGCCCGCTGTCCACCAAAGGTCTGACTAACTCTTCGATGATTAAGGCGACTTTGCGTTTTACTTCGTCTCCTCGATCAAACCACAGCACATCAAAAAAGGGGTACGCTGGAGAAGCGCCACCCACAGCAAGGTACGTGGTCGCTTGGTATTCAAGTGTAAAGTGAGAATTCGGTGTGTCCGTTATCTCTGCAAGGTTTTCAATCAAGATATCAGAAATAGACTCTAGCTCGTCAAACGCCAACCCTCTAACGCGTATATGAGGCATATAAACCCTTCTTTTATTGTTAAAACAGCGTTATTTCCCGCGTATTTTACGCGTTAATAATCATCAACATAATCAAATGAGTGTGTTTCCATCACAGCGCCATCTTGGACGATATCCACACTCCATTTACCATCAAAGCCTGGTAATAAACGTTTACTAGACCAAACACGCCAGCGATCGCCACCAATATCAAAGGAAACGTCCGCTTGCTCTTCACCGTCTAATTTCCAACGGTGAATCACTTGACTACCAGACATGCCACGTAAATCGGTAAAAAAATACACGCGCTGAATGCCGCCGTATTCT
The DNA here is from genome assembly GCF_000508165.1 of Marinomonas profundimaris. Lineage (GTDB taxonomy): Bacteria > Pseudomonadota > Gammaproteobacteria > Pseudomonadales > Marinomonadaceae > Marinomonas > Marinomonas profundimaris. Next base: position 57,676 of record NZ_AYOZ01000007.1, read on the forward strand.
ACTTTGACGACCGGGCCAATATTATCAATGGGTTCCCGATCAATAACGTCGGTCGAAAACTGAGCTCGAGCAACGGTGCTTTCAGCCCAAGCGGGTAATATCGTTGAAAACGACATTAGACCAACTAGCGCGATTCGGGTTAGCGTTTGCCACATAGTAACATCCTATTTTCTTTGACACGGTGGATCATAAGGTAACGCTTTTATTAACGTTTTTGTTATGACGAATATGAGGATAAAGTTAGCTTAAAAAGGCGTAAAAAAAACGAGAGTTTTGTGAAAATTTGCAATTCCTCTCGTTTTTTTCTGTAAGGGTGTGACTTGAGATACGCTGACAGTAAAACTTATTTTCCCTGACGATCCGCAAGTGGTGTCGAGAAAGTGTATTCCATGTCCCAAGGGAAGCGAATCCACGTATCTTGGCTCACTTCCGTGATAAAAGTATCCACGAGTGGTTTACCGGCTGGCTTTGCATAAATCGTCGCGAAGTGTGCCTTTGGCAGCATTTCACGCACTTTTGCCGCAGTTCGACCTGTATCCACAAGATCATCGACCAAAATAAAACCTTCGCCGTCGCCTTCCACACCTTTCAGCACACTCAGCTCACCTTGTTTCATCGCAGCATCGCCTTTTTCATCGGCGCCGTAGCTCACAATACAAATGGTGTCGATCAATCGAATGTCCATTTCACGACACAGAATCGCCGCTGGAACCAAACCACCACGAGTAATCGCAATAATGCCTTTCCAAGGACCTTGCTCAAGCAATCGCCAAGACAAAACACGCGCATTTCTATGCAACTCTTCCCATGACACTGGAAAATCTTTTGAATAAGGGATCATCAAGGCTCCTACGCTTTTCTATAAGCGGTTCGTTTTCGTATTTCAATTCTGTTTCAATTTAAGACCATTCTGCCTTTAATCAGAAGCAGATTATTATCAAATACAGTGAATGACACTAGAAGGGTTAGGATTTTAACGGCATAGGCAGTCCCGCCGCAACAAAAGTTACCCGATCGGTCAATTTAGCCAGCGCTTGATTCATTGCCCCAGCTTCGTCGCCAAAGCGTCGAGCCAGCGCGTTCATCGGCATAATACCCAACCCAACTTCGCTGGAAACCAAGACCAAGTCGCCTTGAAACTGCTCAACCGCCAGCAATAATGCGGCTTTTTCCTGCTGCAATCGCGCTTCATCTTCTAGGCAAAGCAGGTTGGTTAGCCACAAGGTAAAACACTCTACGATCACGGCTTGATTAGGCGAGTTTACACCATTTAGCACAGCCGCCAACGCCAAGGGTTCTTCTATTAGTTGCCATTCTTGAGGGCGATTGTCTTTGTGCTGTTGCACGCGTTTTTCCATCTCGTCATCCCACACTTGAGATGTCGCGATATAACAAACCGGTTTGCCAGAGGCGGCGACTTGCTCTTGGGCAAAGGCACTTTTACCACTGCGAACGCCGCCTAATACGAGATGCTTCATGCGAGCTCTCCTCGTGAATAACCACCTTGAGTTTGGCCGCCTGCGCTTTTCAACAAGCGAATCAGCGCGCTGTTTAGCGCATCCATTTCCGCCATCGCGGGTAGCGCGACTCGAATCCACCCTTCGCCCAAGCGAGTATGAATGCCCACTTGATGCAACATTTCAAACACTTGCGCAGCGTATTCGTCACTGTCTAGCGTCCAAGTCACAAACAAAGGATTCAGCACGCTGTCTTGGGAATCAAAAATGGTGTTGAATTTTGGCATCACGCGCTCGACAAACGCAGCTTGTCGCTGCTGTAAAGACTGCATGGCTTGCACTTGCCATGCTTTATCCGCAAAGGCCAAACTCACAAGATGCAAACTTGGCGTTGCCACAGGCCAAGGCCCTAATAAATTGCTTAATGCGTGTTGCCATTTCGCCGCACAAAAAGCGAAACCAACACGCGCGCCCGCCAAACCAAAAAATTTCCCTACCGACCGAAGGACAAACAGAGACTCAGGCCAATGAGATGGCGTTACGCCCGTTAATACACTTCGCTCAGGGCAAGGATCAATAAAGGCTTCGTCAATCACCAAGCTCGCGCCTTGTTTTTCCGCGTGGTCAATCAACGCCGACAAGGTAGACGCTGACGCCCACTCTCCCGTTGGATTATTAGGGTGAATGACCACGGCGACCGCAAAATTCTGCTCAAGCAGTTCTTCCACGGCGTCATAAAAAAACAGCTCAAAACCCCACTTCTGCCAAGCAAACGCGTGTTCTTGATAACCAATGCGAGGCACAAAAACACGAGAATCGCTTAGTGTCTTCAACTCACGAAGCAGAATGGGTAACGACTCAATAATATGCTGTGAACCCGCACCAATCACACTAGGACGGCAGGCATAATACTGTTCTGCCATATCAAGTAACGCGACTTGATCCGGCAAGTCCATCCACAAAGACGCTGCCATAGTAGGAACCGGCCAAGGTTCACGATTGCACGCGGAGGATAAATCCAACCAACTCAATGCATCGTTACCCACTTTGCGTTGCCAGTACGCCAAATCACCACCGTGCTTGGGCGGTTCTAACACTAATCTAGACGTTCGTTCGGAAGGTATTAAACCAACAGACATATGACCAATCCCCATAAATACACACTTTTATCCACCAGCACGATCGCCTTTTTCAAATGATGAGGCAGCGGCGTTTCGCCCTCTTCTTCACCAAGAATGGGTCTGGTTTCTATTTTTCCAAAATACGGTGCTTCGCCACCTAATTTCACCCCTAATGCGCCAGCACCAGCCGCCATCACAGGGCCGGCATTTGGGCTTTTCCAGCGCGCAGAAGGGTGTCGAGCGCTGCGAATGGCCGCGTGCCAGCGTCCACAAATCGCATACGTATAGACCACCAATCGCGCAGGAAGGTAATTCAGCGCATCGTCAAACCGCGCAGCAAACCAGCCAAAATGCAACAACGACTCGGTTTTGTAGCCCCACATGGCGTCCAAAGTATTCGCCAATCGATACAAAAGCGCACCCGGCGCACCAAGAATGAGGAACCAAAAAATCGGCGCAAAAATCGCGTCACTGCCGTTTTCTAACACGGACTCAATGCCCGCTTTTGCCACCGCCGATTCGTCTAGATTTTGCGTATCACGACTGACGATATAACTCACCGCGAGACGCGCTTCGTCGAGTTTTTCTGGCGTGAGTGGCGCCTCCGATAAAGGCGTATAAATCGCCAAAGCATGCTCTCGTAAACTCTGCCAACCAATCGCAAAATACAGCACGATGACAGACACGACTGTCCCAAGCCAATTTGGCAACAACCATAACAACGCCAATAGAGTCAGCAACCAAGGCACGACAGCCACCAGCCACGCCAGCAGGCCAACAAAACGCTGACGTGATGGATCTGCCGTCACAGGCAACTGAATATAGTGGCGACAAAGATCCACCCAGCGGCCAAACCAAATCAGCGGATGCCAGCTTTTCGGCTCGCCCAATACGCGGTCCAACAGTAACGCCGCGAATAACATAAGACTCGTCGACGATAAAAAGTCAAAAATTGAAGTGATCATGAATATAGGTCGTTTTTCACTAAGTGGGCAATGAGGTAGAATTCTAGCATCTTATTGATTTAAAGCGTGATGAACCTGAATGCCAGCTTTTAGTTTAATGGTCCAAGGCACTACCTCGGACGCAGGAAAAAGTACCTTAGTCACGGCTTTGTGCCGTTTATTTGTCCGACGAGGCATTCAGGTCGCGCCTTTTAAGCCACAAAACATGGCCTTAAACAGCGCCGTCACAAACGACGGCAACGAGATCGGTCGCGCGCAAGCCGTTCAAGCCTATGCCGCAGGGTTGGAACCGCATGTCGACATGAACCCGATTTTATTGAAGCCGAATACGGACACGGGCGCGCAAGTCATTATTCAAGGCAAAGCCATTGGCAACATGAACGCTGTCGGTTATCACGAATACAAAAGTGTCGCCAAACTGGCCGCGTTGGATTCGTATCATCGCCTTGCCGAACAATACAACGCCGTTCTTATTGAAGGCGCTGGCAGCCCAGCCGAAATCAATTTACGTGCTCGTGACATTGCCAATATGGGGTTTGCCGAAAGCATCGATTGCCCTGTTATTATCATCGCTGACATCGACAAAGGCGGTGTGTTCGCTCACCTTGTCGGTACGTTGGATTTGCTCAGTCAGAGCGAACAAGATCGCGTGATTGGCTTTGTAATTAATCGCTTTCGTGGCGAGATTAGCTTGCTGCAATCTGGCTTAGATTGGCTAGAAGAGCGCACAGGAAAACCCGTTCTTGGGGTGTTGCCTTATCTAAAAGGCTTTCACCTTGAATCCGAAGACGCCGTGGCAAAAAGTCCACAGAAAAACAGCGCCGACACGCAACTCAATGTTGTCATTCCCATCATGCCGCGCACCAGTAATCACACCGATTGGGACGCTTTACGCCTTCACCCAAATGTACAAGTCACGTTGGTTGGCGCGAACGAAACCATTCCACCCGCCGACTTGGTGATTTTACCAGGCAGCAAAAGTGTGCAAAGTGACCTCGCGTTTTTGCGTCAAGAAGGCTGGGAAGACTACTTAAACAAACACTTGCGATACGGCGGGAAAATCATCGGAATTTGCGGTGGCTTTCAAATGTTGGGTGAGCAATTACTCGATCCATTAGGATTGGAAAACCAGCACGCCAACACGCAATCGTCTGGCTTTGGCTTTATTCCGATGGAAACCGTATTAGAAAAAGACAAACAGCTCAAACAGCGCCAAGGCCAACTGGACTTTAACGGAGAAACAGCCAAACTAACAGGCTACGAAATCCACTCCGGCGTTTCTAGGTTCTTCTCGCCTGAAAGCCATTTCGCCACGTTAGAAAACGGTGAAAAAGAAGGCTTCATCTCACCAGACAACAACATCATTGGCACGTATCTGCACGGCGTATTTGATCACCCAGAAGCACTAAACACCTTACTAAACTGGGCGGGCGTAACACAAGGTGACCACTTCGATTACGACCAACACCGCAACCGTGAGATAGACCGGCTCGCCGACAGCACAGAACAGCACATGAACATCGACGCTTTAATTGAGCAATGCGAACGATTTCGGAGCAAATAAAAAATCCCCCGCTGGGTGCCAACGCCCTCTTCACTCAGCGCTCAACCTTTCTGCTATCGAACACCTCGAAAAACGCAAAACAAACTTCCTCACCGGCGACTGGACTTCCCAGACATTAATATTCCATATAAGTGGCAATAGTTTGATTTAACGGAAACCTTAAGAAAGATGAAGTAACATTAACAAATGTTAATGAATCTCATTTGCGTTAATATATAAGTAATTGTGATAATCGTTCTCATCAAGGATGGCTTTTAAAAGTCAGGATTTACTTAATAACTCGATGAGAACCAATCATGAAGAAAGCATCTCTAAATGTCCCTCTCACTTTCATTGCTGCCTCAATTCTAATGGCGGCCGCTCCAGTCTTCGCAGAAGAAACGACTGAAGAAGAACACCAACTCGATACGGTGACAATTGAAGCCAATGCAGTCGTAACAGACATACAAAAAATTGGCAGTGTCTCTTCACGCATTAATAATGAGGACATAGAAAAGAATTTAACGAAGAATTTAGATGATTTATTACGCTATGAACCCGGTGTTGAAGCAAGTCAGGATTCACGCTTTGGCATCAGTAGTATTAATATACGAGGACTAGACGGAGACAGAGTCAGAATTACGGTCGACGGCGTCACCCAAGCAGATGCTTATGGCCCAACGTCTACCTACTTAAGAACAGGCCGCAACGCCGTCGACATGGACTCTCTAGAATCTGTCGATATTATAAAAGGTGGCGATGTCATTGAAGGAAGCGGCGCGCTCGGTGGCGTTGTCAAATACAAAACCAAAGAACCCAGTTCATTTTTAGAACCAACTGGCAACGACACATATGTCTCTCTAAAAGCAGGTTATAAAAGTGCATCAGACGAATACAGTGAAACAATAACGGCGGCTAACCGTACCGATAAAGTCGAATCCTTATTGGTGCTCACAAACCGCGACAGTCACGAAACAGAAAACCACAGCGGCGATGCCGGTTCCGATACCACCGTTGGGGCAACAAGAGGATCCGTTGATCCTTCAGATAACGGTTCAAACAATGTACTGGCCAAAGTTCAGGTGCAAGTAAACGACACCAACAAAATTGGATTGGTTGGTGAATACTTCCACAGCACGTCTGAATCCGTTTTATTCTCAGAAAGCTCCTCCACTGACGAACACAGCTCCGATGACGAAAGTGTCCGTCGTCGTATCGGCTTTTTCCATGAAAACACCCAAGCGAATGCGCTATATGACCGCCTAAAATGGCAGCTTGATTACCAAGACACTAAAACCACCAATAAAACATATCGCTCAGCCACTAACCGTATCGTTGATCGATTCTATGACGAAGAAGCCACCAGCTTAAAAGCAGACTTAGTCAAACAAGTTAACGCGCATCAAATTCGCTACGGCTTCAATTACGACGAGAAATCATTAGAAAACTTAAATAAGAATACGGTCGCAGGCGTGACCAGCGCATCTCGTTTTTCACCGGTGGCAGACGCCAATATTCTCGGCCTGTATGTCGAAGACAACTGGGCCGTTAGCGATGACCTAACCCTCGTTCCGGCGATACGTTACGACAATTATAAATACACAACAAAGGGCGATGAATACATCGAATCGTGGGGGAATAACCAAAACGAAGCTATAACGGCACAGCTTGGATTTGATTTTGATTTATCAGCAAACTACACACTGTTCGGTAAATTCGGGACTGGCTTTAGAGCACCCAATCTAGATGAACTGTATTACTACTTTGAGAACTCAGGCACAGGTTACGCTTATAGAATCAAACCAAACCCAGACCTAGATCCAGAAACCAGTAAATTTATTGAAACAGGAATACGAACGCAAAATGCCTATGGCTCGGCCGAATTAGTTGCGTTTTATAACGACTATAAAAACTTTATAGAACAAGTTTCACTGGGGGCTTCCGCGACCTATAACTCTGGTGAATTTACCAATGAGAACTTAAACCATGTCGTTATTAAAGGGGTGGAATTTAAAGGAAATATCGATTTATCTAAAAGCATTCATGCGCTTGGTGATGGTTGGGTATTAAATGGCGCGGTCGCCTACACGGAAGGAGACAATTTAGAAGATGACGAGCCATTAGACAGTATTTCTCCGCTGAGCGCCGTTGTCGGACTTGGCTATGATGCGCCATCCATGCAATGGGGCGGAAAGCTCAACTTTATTTGGGCGGCAGGAAAAGACGAAAAAGACATAACAAGCAGCAACCATTGGCTTTCAACGTCAGACTACAACCTTGTCGACTTAACGGCGTACTACAAGCCAACAGACAACCTCACGATCAATGCAGGTCTCTTTAATCTAACCGATGAAAAGTACTCGAATTGGAATGATATTCGAAACATCACCAACACCAGCACAAACCTGAATCGTTACACACGCACAGGTCGCAATTATGGTGTGGATGTCACGCTTGCCTTTTAATCGATTTTAATTTTTTAAGAATACTAACCACAAAGCAAGAAAAGCACATTGTCTTTTCTTGCTTTGCTTATGGAGAACCCACATGACTCAATTTTCAACTATTACCTACCCAACGCCGCATGCCGATTATTCTCGTTACCTAGACGCGCTGTCATCGGGCGAAATTCCAAGAGCCCGCGAGCTCGCCAAGCAACTTAATATAACCGAAGGCGATTTAGTCGCTTGCCGACAAGGCGTCGATACGTGGGCGATCAAGCCGCCTTTTCAAGACGTGTTGGCTCAGCTAGAAACCGTTGGGGAAGTCATGACCATTACCCGCAACGATGAAGCCGTTCACGAAACCACGGGCACATACCAAACATTCAGTTTCATGGAAAAAAGCGGCACCGGACTTGTGTTGTCCGACGACATTGACCTACGCCTTTTTATTGCGCAATGGCACAGTGCGTACCATGTGATTGAAAATGGTCGCCACAGTATCCAATTTTTCAACGCGAATGGATTAGCCGTCCACAAGGTGTATCGCACAGAAAACACAACCGCTGAAAAATGGGACGCGTTAATTTCTACGTTTCGGGACACGACGCCCGCCATTCCTAATTTTTTACCACTAGACGAACAGTCCCCCTCTGCAGACACCACGCCTGAAGGCTTTGATCATGCGCTTTTTTCTCAAGAATGGGCCGATTTAAAAGACGTTCATCAATATCACGGCATGCTAAAAAGACACGGACTTTCTCGTACGCAAGCCTTGACTCAAATTGGTGAACAATGGGCCACAAAGCTGGATAAAGACAGTGTGGCCAACGCCATTACTTTTGCGAAAGAGTGCCATTGCAACATCATGGTGTTTGTTGGCAACAAAGGTTGTATTCAAATATTCAGCGGCGAAGTCAATCGTCTCTTGATAAAAGGGCCTTGGTTTAATGTGCTCGACCCTGCGTTCAATTTGCATTTACGCGTGGATTTGATTGCAGACGTTTGGGCCATTAAACGCCCGAGCAACGATGGCATTATTACCTCGATTGAAGCGTTTAACAGCAAAGGCGAATCCATTCTGACTTTATTTGGTAAGCGTAAGCCGGGCAATCCGGAACTGCCACTATGGTCCGATATTGTAGAACGAGTCATCAACAAGCAAATACCAGAGACTCAATCAGCTTTGAATTCAAACGCGTCGAAGGAGCAGAAATAACATGCGATATCATTCTCTTGCAGTATCAACGCTGATCGCGCTTAGTCTGACAATAAGTGGACAAAGTCTGGCTCAACGCGTTGTGAGCATTGGCGGCACCGTCACAGAAATTGTGTATTTATTGGGTGCAGAACAACAAATCGTTGCCAGCGATACCAGTAGTATTTACCCAGACGCGGCACTGAATACGCCTAAAGTGGGTTATCAACGCACATTGTCGTCAGAAGGCGTTCTAAGTGTTCACCCAGAAACGCTACTGATTACACCAGCGGCTGGACCAGCCAAAGTGTTGCAACAATTGAAAGATGCGGGAATAGAACTGGTGACCATTGCGGCTCCGGATTCCAAACAAGGTATTTTGGACAAGGTGACTCAAGTGGCCAGCGCCTTACATCAAGAGGAAAAAGGTCGCCAAATTACTCAGGACATTGAGCAAGCCTTTCGCCAACTGAAAACGCCGAGTACTTGGGCTCAACGCCCACCACGCTTACTTTTTGTCTTGCAAATGGGCGGCGCGCCTATGGTAGCGGGCAAAGGCACAGCGCCCGATGCGCTGTTCAAAATGGCTGGCGCCGTCAATGCCGTTGAAGCCATTAATGGCTACAAGGCCCTCACGCCAGAAGCGCTGTTACTGGCGCAGCCCGATGCAATTGTCGTCACGCAGCAAGGACTGGATCGTGCGGGAGACAAGTCGATTTGGAGTTTACCTGGCATCGCCACGACACCAGCAGGGAAAAACCATCGCCTTGTGCCATTGGATGCGTTGTTGGCATTGGGGTTAGGACCAAGAACACCTCAAGCCATCCAGACTCTGCATAAAAAACTGGAAAGCTGGGCGCCATGAAACACACCTTTTACGCTCGTATTCCGTATCCGATTCTCACCGTTTTTTTATTGATCATCGCTCTGTTTGCTTTGACCCAAGGTGCGTATTCGATTTCGTGGCAAAAGGTACTGCTGTCTTCCATCAACGATATTGACCGACAAATACTCATGACGGTTCGTCTGCCAAGATTGCTCATGGCGATCTTGGTTGGCGCCGCGTTGGCGGTGTCTGGTGCCTTGATGCAGGCGTTATTTCGAAATCCTTTGGCGGACCCTGGCTTGCTTGGGGTGTCTTCTGGCGCGTCCGTTTTTGTTGGCATCTTGATTGTTCTTAATCCCATAGCGGGGAATCTGCCACTTTGGGCTCAATCCTATATGCAAAGCGCGGCGGCCTTTTTCGGCGCCGTATTAACCTGCTGGTTGATTTTCCAATTATCAAAGCACAAAGGCCAAGTGTCGGTATTGCATTTGCTGCTGGCTGGGATTGCGATCAATGCGTTATCAGGCTCCGCAACGGGATTGCTGACGTATGTGAGCAATGACGAACAACTCAGAGCTTTAACCTTTTGGGCCATGGGCAATTTGGGTGGTGCAAGATGGGAGCAAGTCGCGGTTGTCGCCAGCATTTTATTGCCTTTACTTTGTTATGCTTGGCGACAATCGAAAAACCTCAACTTGCTTTTATTAGGCGAAGAAGAAGCGCGCTACCTTGGCTTGGATGTGGAAAAGTTTAAGGTGAAATTGATCGCCGTTGTCGCGTTATGTGTTGGCGTGACGGTGGCGTTTACAGGACTGATTGGCTTTATTGGGCTTATGGTGCCTCATTTGGTTCGAATGCTCTTTGGTGCAGACAATCGAATCGTCATTCCGTGCTCTGCGTTACTTGGTGCGAGTTTATTAACCGGCGCCGATACCTTCGCTCGACTCTTGGTCATACCCGCTGAATTGCCGGTCGGCTTAGTCACAAGCTTGCTTGGCGGGCCATTCTTTTTGTGGCTACTTCTGAAAAATATTCGAGAAACCAGCTAATGTTAAATGTCTGTGAAGTTACGCTTATCCGGTCTGGAAAACACTTACTAGACAAGGTCTCTTTGAACATAAAGCCAGGAGAATTAACGATTATTCTGGGCCCGAATGGCGCGGGGAAATCCACCTTATTAAAATGCTGTTCGGGGGCGCTTCAGCCCAACTCAGGTCACATTGAACTGGATCAAAAACCATTGGCAGATTGGTCGCTGGCCGATCTCGCTAAAAAGCGCGCGGTGCTGACTCAACAAATTCACATGCCTTTTGCCTTAACCGTCAGCGAAGTAGTCTCTCTCGGTCTTGCTCCGTGGAAGCTCAGAGAAGCAGAAGCCATGAAGTTGATTTCTGACACATTGGACGATGTCGGAATGGGGAATACTCAAGAACGCCATTACGCGAGCCTTTCCGGTGGCGAACAACAACGCATTCAATTGGCCAGAGTCTTGGTACAACTGTTCGCGGACAAAGCATCAAAAGAGGGGAAATATTTATTATTGGATGAACCAATATCAGCCTTAGACTTGCATCAGCAACAGCGAGTCTTGAGGTTACTGAAAAAACTGGCTGAACAAGGGCTGGGGGTTTTCTGTATCTTGCACGACATCAACCTCGCCTCGCTTTACGGCGATAACTTGGTTCTTTTAGAGCAAGGTAAAGTGGTCTTTAATGGTAAACCAGAAGCGCTTGAGCAAAGCGAACGCATTGAAACCACTTATCGAGCGGATTTGATCCGCTTACCTCATCCAGAGCTCGGCTTACCACAATGGCAGTTTAGGCAGTAGGTTTAAAGAGCTTTTTTACTGGCGAGAAAATGCTCGACAGTTAAAACGCTCTAGAACCATTAAACCTACGCCACTTCCCTTGGCGAGGCAATTCGCTTGCCTTCGTATCGACGCACGACGGCGCGGAAACGCAGTATTAGAATCAGCGCCAGCAAACTTAACCCTGCTCCCAAGCCGATGTAAAAACCGCGCAAAGACAAGCTTTCAGACCACGGGCTGTAATGGGACAACCAGAAACCGAGTGGAATACTGAGGCCAAACAAAGACACGCCAAAGGCGATCATCGAAGAGCGCGTATCACGAAAGCCTCGTAATGCACCGGTAAACACGGTTTGCAGCATATCGGGCAACTGGTAACAGGAGGAGATTAATAAGATACTCGCCGCCAACGCCACGACTTGCTCGTTACTGCTGTAAATGTAAGGAATTTGATCATGAAACAGTTGAGTAAGGGTAAAACATACACACACATAACCCAGCCCTAACATGACGATGACGCGTATGCGTTTTCGAACGCCTTCTACCCCTTCTTTCGACATGGCTTTGGCGACCACAATGGCCGTCACGGCACTCATCGCCATCATTGGCGTGAACAAGAAAGAAGTGTAAGACATGACGATTTGACCACCGCCTAGCGCTAAATCGCCAAACGACGAAATAAGCCACGTCATGGAGGAAAACAACCCCACCTCAAACGCGAAGGCAAACCCGGCTGGCGCGCCGACATTCAATAGAATCGAAAATTTACGGGTATAACGCCAGACCAAGCGCGTGAACAGCGGCGCTTTATTAAAAAATCGATCGTAAATGAAAAATAACGAAACCGCCAAATACAAGGACAAGGACGACGCCAACGCCGCGCCTTTTGCGCCCATTTCCGGAAAGCCAAACTTGCCGAAAATCAGCACATAGTTAAACAAGATATTCAGCACCAAACCAAAGCTCGCTACAAACAACGGAAAGCCCGGACGGCCAGCGGCTTCAAACAAATTTTTGTACGCCGTCATCAATGCGAGCATAGGCAGCGCGGGAGCGAAGATGTACAAATAGGAAATAGAAACGCGTCTGGTTTCCTCTTCTGTGGCCATCAAACCCGCAAAGTAAGGCAATAAGAAAACCACCAGCAAGCTCGCCAATAAACCGAGCACGACGGACAAACCAATCGCTTGAGACATATAAAGATTGACCAACTTCGGTTGTCGACCATGTAGATGGCGAGTCACCAAAGGGGTAATGCCAAACGTGACACCAATCAGAAAGCAACCAACGGGCAGCCATAAACTCGATGCCAAACCCACCGCCGCAAGATGCAGCGCACTGTAATGACCCAGCATAATGGTATCGACCACGCTAATGGATAACTCCAACGTCATCGTCAACACCATAGGAAATAACAAATGCAGAACTTCTTTTAATACTACAAAACGCTTAACCACGCATCACCGCCGACTATCCATAGAAAACACTCAGAAACAGCCGAGCAATTTACCACCGATCATAAAACATTGCACTCCATCACCTGTAGGTCGGTATTTATGCCGACAACAAACCTCCTCACAACAAATCACGTCTTGTCGGCCTAAAGGCGCGACCTAAAAAAAACCAACCTTGTATTTAAAGGAAAATACCGAGAAAATGCCGCACCACTATTGATCCACAGTCTAGGAAGACGATTCACACATGACGATTTTATCGACTCTCGGCCCACTATTAATCGCTTTACTCTTTGGTTACTGGGTCAATATCAAATTATTCACACCAACACGCGTTGCGAAAGGCTTAGAACAATTGGTTTACCTTATTCTAGGTTTAATTGGTTTCAGCCTGGGTGCGTTGGATAATTTAGCCGAAAAAATGTTAATCGCAGGGTATCAAGCCATCGTCTTCTTTGTATTGATCAGTGTACTCAGCCTGGCCGGATTGTATTTCAGCGGTTTGCGCTTTGGTGGTACTCATTCAGAGCCATTAGCAACAACCCGCACCAGCAATAAATACCACGCTTTGATGGATGCGGTGAAAACGATGGCTTGGGTGATTGGTGGTGTGGTCGTTGGTTTTTTTGCAAAAGATTGGCTCACTGGCGTCGACGAGCTCGTCACAGGGTTGCTGTATGTTTTGCTCTTTTTAATCGGCTGCCAGCTTCGTCAAGGCAACCATCGTCTACGCAAACTTTTTTTGAATACCCAAGGCGTTATCATTGCTCTGGTGACGATTTTCACCACGTTATTCGCCGGTTGGCTTGGCAGCCTTATACTTGGCCTCAACTGGAACCAAGGGCTTGCCGTTGTCTCTGGCTTCGGTTGGTACAGTTTGTCCGGCATTCTGATTACTGGCTTGGGCGATCCGGTACTGGGCACCACCGCGTTCTTACTCGACCTAGCGCGTGAAATTCTCGCCCTTATTCTTATCCCCTTTCTTGCAAGGTTGAACAGCCATATGTCCGTTGGTTATTCTGGCGCCACGGCGATGGACTTCACCTTACCCATACTGGGGAAATTCCATGGCGCGCAGATCATTCCTGTTTGCATCGCCAGCGGTTTTATTATGAGCATACTGGTGCCCATTCTGATTCCGTTGTTTATGGGAATAAGTTAAAAAAACACGTCCTTTTCGCGTTTGTAGGTCGGCCTTTAGGCCGTCAAAAAGCCGATGACACCAAACCAAAAACCTTGACGCGCTAAAGCACGACCTACACAAAACAAATTACCTGTAGGTCGGCCTTATAAGCCGACAGTCAATAAACCGTCAAGACTGCCAGACAATAAAACTCGCTTTAGCAAACACTGTCATGCTTTTGTAAAATCGATTGTCTGACGCGAGCACCGCAGATTAATCTCGCTCTACGTCTTGTGCTTTGTGGAACCAATCTATTTTTTGGAACTCAAACAAAGTGTGCAGGTGAAGGGGTCGCTTTGGTAACGTGTAAACATATAAATTGGCATAAACAGCCTACCTTATGTTAGAACACTTATGTTACAAAGGTACAACGGATCTGATTTTGCAAAGCACAAGGCGTATATCATTGTTCCTGCTTTGTTTTCGCCCCATGAAATGCTGATCAAAATACGATGCGAATCGAACTCCGTCTTAACGCTTTAGATCACTCAGTGATAAACCCACAAATAATGGAACATCTTTCCTTATGAAAAAAATAGTTATGAAAAAAACGCTTATTGCGGCGCTGGTTATATCTTCCGTTTCTTTTGCGTACGCAGATGACAGTGCAATTAAACTGGACTCTAAAGAACAACGCCTTGGTTACAGCATTGGCACCATGTTTGGTTCGCGTATGTCACAAGACTTCTCTGAACTGGACATGACCACCTTCATGGCAGGCTTTCAGGATTCATTTGCTGGAAAAGAAGGCAAAATGACCATGGATGAAGTAACTCAAACCATCCAAGCATACCAACAAGAACAAATGAAAGCGGCTCAGCTTGAAGAAGAAAAAGCATCCGAAGAAGCGAAAGCTGCAGCGGCAACCTGGTTAAAGGAAAAAGAAGCCGAAGATGGCGTGAAAAAAACAGAGTCTGGTTTACTGTATAAAGTCATCACATTGGGCGAAGGTGAAAAACCAAGCGCAACAGACACAGTGGAAGTTGACTACGAAGGCAGCCTAACCGACGGCACCGTATTCGACAGCTCCTACAAACGCGGCGAAGCCATTACCTTCCCACTTAACGGCGTCATCCCAGGTTGGACCGAAGGTCTACAGCTTATGCCGGTTGGCTCTAAATACGAACTGTACATCCCATCCGACCTAGCCTACGGCCCAGGTGGAACAGGTCCTATTCCAGCGAACGCAGCGCTTAAATTTGTTGTGGAATTACACAGCATCAAACAAGCGGATGCGCCTGATACCAGTACAGATAAGTAAATCAGCGTACTGAATAAAAAGGCCATTCCAGTAATGGCCTTTTTTAATATTTCAAGAAAACCATTCATATCTTGCATATCTTATATACCTAACCGACTAAGTCTTTGTATACTAGGAAATAATCACAGTTTTTCCTTTTAAAGTTTCCACCTATAACCTTGGGCATAAAATGACTTTCCCTTCCTCACACATTACTGAATACTTTAAACGTCGAACGCCAGAAGAACAGCCTATTTGGCTTGCTTACCTAGGAATTATCTGCATAACTATCTATGCGTTTTCACGTACCGGATTTCCTGAAGCCGCAAGCATTGCATCGACCATAGCGGTATTAACGGGGTTCTGGGGGCTTTATAAATATGGCAGCAAGGTTAACAGCCACATATTATTTCGCTTTGTGTGGGTCGCTATCATTTTTCAATTTATTTCCTGGGGGCTGTCGCAGTATGTCACTCCAGAATGGGCAGAAAGCATACCAAAATTAGACAAAGTAACCCGTTGGTTTGTATTTATTCCATTAGCTTGGTGGGTTGCTCAACGTAAAAATGCCATTTGGTTAGTTTGGGGGAGTGCAGCAGCAGGCATTCTTGTATCACCTTGGGTAACTGGAGAAGGCTTTAGTGAAATAATAGCGGGCATCAATGGACATCGCATTGATTTCGGTATCCGTAACGCACAACACACCGCGCTGTATTTTGGCAGCGTGCTAATCGGCCTGTGTTGCTTCGCCAAACCACTCTACCAAAAATATACAATATCACTCATTCCTGTTTCGCTACTTATTGCCTACTGCTTATTGGTTATTTATGTCAATGAATCACGACAAGCTTGGCTAGGCCTTATTGTCACCTTACTGCTCACTTCAATGTATTTAGTAATCAAGCAGATTAAAAAATCCTCCAGAAATAAAAAAATTATTATCGTAGGAAGCTTTTTGATTGGTTTGGCCTTATTCAGCAGTTTCATATTAACAAATGAAAAAATCACCAGTCGCGTAATGGTCGAGAAAGAAGCCATTTCCGCTGTGACGTCGCTAAATTTTGATAATGTTCCTTATTCGAGCTTTGGGATTCGGCTGCATAGCTGGGTGGCCGCGACCAAATTTATAAAAGAAAAACCTATTTTCGGTTGGGGAAGTAATGGAAAATCTTTAGTCATGGATCATACCGAATGGTTACCAGAAAATATAAAAATAGAATTTGGGCACCTTCATAATTTTTATATTGAAACTCTAGTGAATTACGGTGTTGTTGGCTTATTTTTCTATTTTTCCATTTGGATTATCATCGGTAAAATGCTGTTTAAAGAAATACGATCTGGAAAAATAGAGAAAGAGATTGGCTATCTATTTATGACTATTTTCTGCTTTTGGAGTGTGATGAATTGCTTCGAATCCTACCAAAACTTCTGGACGGGTGTATTTTATTTTATTGTGTTCATGACGGGGATTTTAGCAAAAATCTGGAGAGGAAGGCTAAACAGTGACAATAGAACTAAGCCTCAAAATTGAGGCTTAGTTTGAAAAAAGGAGTATGTTACTTAACCCTAAAATCCGCTACCTGAACACTTACCTAAAAGTCTGACTAGGGTTTTATAGGCAAGGTTAAAAATAGTTCAATCATATTTTTAGAGCGATTATAGTTTCCACATTCCACATAACACCTCAGTTCCGGTGCATTACCAGACGGCCTTAAGTGGATAATATCACCACTATTGAGTGTCAAACGAAGCCCATCTGTTTCATCGATAGAAACAACTTCTAGTACTTCCATGTCTTGCGCCATTGCAGATAAAAGCTCGGTTTGTTTGGCCTTGCTAGCTTTAATATGTTCAATAAGCTGCTTACTGGCGTCTGTTGGAATGTCTTTAATCCGATCACTGGCAGTAAATCGTGCGGGAAACTCGGCCGTCAGTTGGCTAATTGTGCGATCTTGCTCAAACGACATGGCCAATACAATCAAGGCTGGCAAGACAGAGTCTCGTGTTGGTAAAGCGTGTAATACTTGATTATTAACAACAAAGTCGGCTCCCACCAAAAAACCACCATTGGCTTCATAACCAACGATTCTGGCATTTGGTGATTGTTGCAGTAGACCTTCCATACCGGCGATGACATAAGGCGAGCCAATTCTAGTTCTCAGCGAGATCCGTTCCGGGTTTTGCAATGTACCTCTCAACTCAAGAACCGTATTCACATTTACAGGTGCCGCCACATGGGTTGCAGCTAAATAATCAGCACACAACACACCTAAAATATCGCCCCGTAGCCACTCGCCTTTTTCATTAGCAATAAGCGGACGGTCGCCATCACCGTCAGTGGATATAATGGCATCCAGCTTATATTCTTTCGACCAATTCAAACCTTTCTGAACATCTTCTTCTGATACCGCTTCTGTATCTATCGGAACAAAGGTTTCGGTACGCTCTAACGAAATAACGTCGGCGCCAAAATGCGCTAATAACTCTTTAATCACATCACGTGCCACACTGGAGTGTTCATACACGCCGATACGTTTGCCTTGCAGCATTTGCGATGCAAAAAGAGAGGTATATCTTTGTTTGAAGCACTCAATGGCGGAATAATCAATGACAGGTAAAACCAACTGTGCTGTTTGATCAGCAATGGACTTAGGCACTTCAACCAAACCATTCATAATAGAGGTTTCATCCGCTTTGCTAATCTCACCGTCTGGGCGATAAAACTTAATGCCATTACGGTCAAACGGAATATGACTGCCTGTTATCATCACAGCTGGCATGGTATTTTGCATAGAATAAAACGCCAACGCAGGAGTTGGCAAAGCACCACAAAATACGACTTTCGTACCAACAGATTCAGCCGCCAGCAAACAGGCTTTGGCAATATTGGGGCTACTCGGGCGTAGGTCGATACCAATAGCGACGCTAGACGCAGAAGGACAAACCGTCTGAAGGAAGGAGCGAACAAAAGCAAAGCAAAGAGCTGGGGTTAGATCCTTGACCAAACCGCGCACTCCGCTCGTACCAAACGCCACACCCAATTCACCGCTAAGTTGCTTTACCTGTACAACATTACTACTCATTCTATCCATCTCAACTTAACGACCATAGCGATCACTAAAACGCACGATATCGTCTTCGCCCAAATAACTACCGGACTGCACTTCCACTAGCTCTAAAGGAATTTTGCCTGGATTTTCCAATGCATGAACAACACCGACAGGAATGTAAGTAGACTCGTTTTCGGTTAGCAGGATTTCACGATCACCGTTTTGCACCTTCGCAGTACCAGACACGACCACCCAATGTTCAGCACGGTGATGATGCATTTGTACGCTTAACTTCTCGCCAGGTTTCACCATAATGCGTTTCACTTGATGGCGACCACCAAGGTCTACCGTCTGGTAAGTACCCCAAGGACGATGCACCGTAGTGTGATACATATGCTCTTCACGGCCTTCGGCTTGAATGCGCTTCACGATTTTCTTCACATCCTGCGCATTGTTTTTGTCCATCACCAACACCGCATCCGCTGTTTCAACAATAACGAGATCACTTACGCCCACGACAGCCACTAAACGAGATTCTGAACGAACAAAGCAGTTACTAGTGCCTTCTGCCATTACATCACCAAGTAACACATTATTATCTACGTCTTTATCTGCGTAGTCATACAAGGCATCCCAAGCACCAATGTCGCTCCAGTCTCCGGCATAAGGAACCACTTTCGCTTTCTTAGTTGGCTCCATCACCGCAAAATCAATCGACTCTTCAGGACATTGTGAAAACAGCTCAGCATCTATACGCACAAAATCCAAATCTTCGTTACGCTGCTCAAAGGCTTTACTAACTGCTTGAAAAATATCCTCACGGTGAACCGCTAATTCATCCAAGAACGCCTTTGCACGGAACAAAAACATACCGCTGTTCCACAGGTATTCGCCAGAGTCTAAATAACCTTGCGCTTTTTCAAGATTAGGCTTTTCAACAAACTCGACGACAGAGAAATTTTCACCGGAGCGAATATATCCATAACCCGTTTCTGGTCGCGTTGGCTGCACTCCAAAAGTCACTAACGCATCTTGTTTGGCTAATTCAACCGCTTGTTTGATCGTTGCTTCAAATGCCGCAATGTCACGAATGACATGATCTGCTGGCAACACCAATATTAGTGCATCATTTGACTGGCTTCGTATCGCTTCCAACGCTGCCAAAGCGATGGCAGGCGCCGTGTTACGGCCTTTAGGCTCTAGAACAATACTGGATTTTTTAACACCGATAGACTGCAACTGTTGCGCAATTAAAAAACGGTGGTCTTCATTACAAACTACAATAGGGTCTGCCACTTCCAAAGACACAGTGCGTTGCATGGTCTGCTGAAGAAGACTGTATTCTTTATCTGTTAGCGGCAAACATTGTTTAGGAAAATGTTCACGAGACAACGGCCAAAGACGACTACCAACACCACCAGATAAAATAACAGGAATAATTTTCACACCGGGTCCTTCGTATATGACAAAAAATAATCCGGCTAGTCTATCAAAACTCAGGAATAAGAAATATAAAAACGCAGAAATGAAGGAGAAGAACCAGTACACGCAAAATCATCTGTAGGTCGGCCTTCAGGCCGTCAACAACCATCCTAACTTTACAAAACTTCCTTGACGCGCTAAAGCACGACCTATAAAAAAACCAACCTAAACGGATCTAACACTTCTACCCTATTCCTACAAATCAAACCCATTTGGATTATTCGACTGCCAGCGCCAAGAATCTTCGCACATACGAGCAAGATCAAACTCTGCTTGCCAACCAAGAAAAGCCTTAGCAAATTCAGGGTCGGCATAACAAGTCGCGATATCACCAGGACGACGATCCACAATCTTATAGTTAATAGGTTTATTAGAAACCACTTCAAAGGCTTTGACCATTTCCAGCACAGAGTAGCCGTTACCAGTGCCTAAATTAACAACAAAATGACCGGACTGACCAAGTACTTTTTCCAAAGCGCAAACATGGCCACGAGCCAAATCCACCACATGAATATAATCACGAACACCCGTACCATCTGGCGTATCGTAATTGTCACCAAACACGCTCAGACAAGCCAATTTCCCCACAGCAACTTGACTGATAAAAGGCAATAGATTGTTTGGAATGCCTTTCGGGTCTTCCCCAATCAAACCCGACTCATGGGCACCAATCGGATTAAAGTAGCGTAACGTCGCAATGTTCCATTCACTATTGGCCTTGGCAAGATCACTCAACATACCTTCAACCATCAGCTTACTGGCACCATAAGGGTTGTGTGTTGACGTGGGAAAATCTTCACGAATCGGCACAGATTCAGGCATACCATAAACCGTCGCAGACGAACTAAAAATCAAATTTCGTAGACCCGCTAACTCCATGGCCTTGATAAGGTTCAAAGTCCCAGCAACATTGTTTTCGTAATACAAAAAAGGCTTTTGAACCGACTCACCCACTGCTTTCAGACCCGCAAAGTGCATCACCGCCGCAAAGGTATATTTCTCAAACACAGCATTCAGAAAGGCGGAATCCAATACATCGCCCTCAATGAATACCGGGCGCTTCCCTGAAATCGTCTCAATACGGTCTAAAACCACTTCTTTACTGTTCGAGAGATTATCAATAATAACCGGCTCAAAACCCGCCTTAATCAACTCGACACAAGTATGTGAACCAATATAACCCGCACCGCCTGTTACCAAGACAAACATCCTTCCCCCTAAAAATAAAAAAACAAAAATCCATTAAACCAAATCACCTGTAGGTCGGCCTTTAGGCCGTCAATAAACGAATGGCACAAAACTAAAGCTCGACCTACAAAAACAAAAACCGTGCTATTCTAACTGCAGCCCCCAGGAAGAGGGCTTTTAAAACAACAAGGAGACACGATATGTCGATGTTATTTTTTCATTTCGATGGGACCGACAATAGCCCAAACGACGCTTACGCACCAGAACACAACACGTCCAGTATCACCAATGTATTAAAATCCCACCTCTTATTAGGTGGACGTATTATAAACCGCACAGACACCATGCCGACAAATTTACCTCATCGCAGTTTTTACTACGCAGGCATTGGTACCTATGGCAGCTGGCTAGAACAAAAAGTCAACGCGGCTTTTGCCATCGAATCCGGTCACATTGCCAACATTTTACATCGCGCAGTAAACGACTTTAAACACCACTACAACCCATCGATTCGATACATTGTCTTGATAGGCTTCAGTCGAGGCGCCGCTTTAGCAAGGCGTTTTGCCGCGTTAATCACCCCGCTCATTGATCGCCCCATTATTATTGAAGCGGTCATCGATACCGTGGCGTCCATTGGTTTGCCAAACCTAGATATCGCAAAACGCCCGCAAACCGACGTCGTATTTGAACATGGAAATACCCTGCCTGAAGGCGTTCATCGAGCCTTGCACCTAGTCGCATTAGATGAGCAACGCCTCGCCTTTCGGCCAACATTAATCAACCATGATGGTCGAGCGCTTGAAATCTGGCTATCTGGAGTGCATTCGGATATTGGCGGTGGCTACCGCAGAGATGGCATAGGAGACATTGCATTGCGAACATTAACACACTGGATCGAACGACAAACCAAACAACCCTGCTATCGCGTAGCAAGACAAACCGTCATTCAGCCTCCCCATTGGCAACCACTGCTTACCATCGAACCAAAACACCTAGGAAAAATACACTATCAGAAACGGGGTTTAAACGCGTGGCGCCACCTAACCCTCGCACCAAGACACTGCTGTGTCTTAGAACACGACCAACCCAACCATACACTATCACCCCACTGGCACCATATCGTCACACAGCGAATCCACAGCAACATCGGCTACTTCCCAATAGCGCACTGCCCAACACCCGCTACCCTTTGGCAGAATGAACACTCAATCATCCGTAAGTCAGATTAGTCGAGGCACGAGGCGTGATCTGACAATTAACGATGGACTCGATGGACTGCAACATCGGAACATCACGCTACGCTAATGACTCCCTACAACACACCAGATGAACCGAAGCACGAGATATTATCTTGAATGCTCTTTCCCTTCCCCTTATTACTTCCAAGGGGAAGGCTAGGATGGGGTTAGAATTTTCTCTGGTATTAATATTTGCGCTACAATCCCTTCCGTCCCAACACAACCAAAACAGTACGAATAAGCGTTTCAATTTCCAGCCAGATACTCCAATGCTTAATGTAGTACAAGTCATACATCAGCTTCTGGCGGGCATCTTCGGTATTAGCACCATACGGATAAAGCACTTGTGCCCAACCAGAAATACCAGGACGAACTAAGTGACGCTCATGATAATAGGGTATTTCTTTCTCATAACCTTCTACCAATATATCCCATTCTGTACGTGGGCCGAACAAATGCATATCACCAACAAATACATTCCACAATTGCGGAAGCTCATCAATCCTAGTGCGGCGCATTATATTGCCAAATGGAAAAATACGAGGGTCTTCTTCTTGCGTATAAGGGTTAAAAACAGAATTTTCGTGCATACTGCGGAATTTAATCGCCTGAAAATTTTTACCACTCAAGCCAACCCGGGACTGTTTGAAAAAAATAGCCCCAGGCGATTGCTGTTTTATTTTGTAGACTGCATAAAACATCACAGGCCAAGTAAACAGCGTCAGACTCACGCAAACTAAAATATCAACGATACGTTTAATTAAGTAACTAATACGATCATAAGAACGTATCCGCTCTAAATAGCTTAACTCTGTAGAATCGTAAGGTATGTAACACTTGCGCAAAAAGCTTTCCATAAAATGGTGCAAGGCCAGTAATTGCATACCTTTTAAATCAAGATGCGTAAGTTGCTTTACCAACTTAGGCTCGGCTGTCTTATCCAAATTAATAACTAAAAAATCAGGAGATAATAAGTCAACTTTGTCACGTAATACCGTTTCATCATAGTCTTCGATAGCGTGCAATTGGATGTTATGGCGACTCAACTGTGCAAGCTCAAACTCATTAAAGGAATAGCCATCACCTAACACTAAAATTTCAGTCCGGCCCTTACGGGTAGAACGACTTTTGTAATTGATAAGCACTTTAATGAACAAAATAGCGAAAGGCGTTGAAACAACCCAAACCAATATAACGGAACGAGCGAGACCAAGCACGGCGGAATTGAGATAGGCAATGAACATCAACAACAACACATTAAATGCCCATGTTTTAAACACGATTTCAATTTTTTTTGCGATGGAACGCTCTACAAAGCGACTATAGCCCCCTAATAGCTGAGTAAACACAAAAAATAGCAATCCAGCCATACCACCCAACCACGTATAAGGCTCTTTCCAAGATTGATTGCTTAGTAAAAAATGTACAAACATTAGCATCAAGAACGGAGTGCATAAATCAATGAAGCGATATGTCCACAATACACGCATAGACTGGTAACGAGGAATGTCTTTTTCTGTCACAAGGAACCCACTTTAAATCCATTAAATGAAACGATAACGCTGTAGATAAGATCTTAGCATCTACGCGGCTGTATCAAAATATCATTATCAAAAAGTATAAAATTACAGCTAAATAAACATAAAGAAGCTTAATAAAAAGCAATAAAAATAAGGATCATAAGGATCACCCTGTCCCTTAGGCGTCGACGAAAAAGAAATGAGTTAGCCATTCTAAAAAAATAACTATTCAGTTTTAATGAAAAAGAAGGAAAAACCAACCCAGAAATAGTGTTAACTTGATCCCTATACCAGTGCCGCTTAATTAAATCAAGCCTTTTCTTATAGGCTTTAATGCCATCATTAATGCCAACTTGATTATTGTCATGCTGTCTGTATAACATCAAAGGCTGATCATCAATCACCCAATTAAAACCATTTTGTCGACAAAAAGCATAAGCAAGCCAGTCATGTAAGCTAACACTTTCAGCTAAATTCGCTACTTTCTTAACAAATTTTTGAAACGCTAAAGCTGAGTGGATATTAAATACATAAGTGCAACCTGGACCAGCTGCCTCAAAGAAATAATCGTATTTTTTTTGAGGGTAAGATTTTTTAATTAATTGCCGCTTTCCATCCGACCAAAAAGCAATAACATCAGAAGAGTAAACATCACACTTTTGAGACGATATTAAAGAACAAGCCCTATCAAGTTTCCCATTTAGCCAAATATCATCCTGATCTGAAAAAGCAATACAGTCAAATTTAGTAAAATCAACGTCTCGGATAAGACGATAAAAATTAGCACCAGCACCACCAAATCGCTCACCGTAGGGAAGAAACACAACATTCGTTGTCGTTTTCGCTAAATTTTCAACCCATAATTCCGTACCATCAGTAGACAAATCAACACTAACAAATAAAGTAATATCCACATTTTTTTGAGCAAAAATACTGATTATCTGTTCTTCAATCCATTCCATCCCATTATATGCAGCCAATAGCACGGCAATTTTGGGTTTATTTTTTCCTTCCATTCAAACAAGTCCTTTACTATTAATGAGGCTTTTATTTAAAGCTGCTGACCAGTCTGAAGGTGAGACACCAATGGCACTAAGCGACTTAGTCGACATCACCGAATACTCAGGGCGCTTCGCCGGAGTCGGGTACTGATCCGAGCTTATCGCTTTCAGCTGCGGACGCTTTTCAATCACACCTAACGCCTCGGCTTTGGTAAAAATAGCCCGAGCAAAACCATGCCAGCTGGTCGGTGTATCACCACAGTAATGATAAAGCCCCCAAGCCTGCATTTTCCCCTGATCATGTTGTTCGCAAATTTCTAGAATAGCTTTAGCAAGATCACCCGCGTAAGTTGGGCAACCGTATTGATCAGCCACTATACTCAGCTCACTTCGCTCTTTCGCAAAACGCACCATAGTTTTGACAAAATTATTGCCGTACTCGCTAAACACCCAAGCCGTACGCAAAATAATAAATTTTTCGCACACCTCAGCAACAACACGCTCACCCGCTAATTTGGAAGAGCCATAAACACCTTGTGGATTCGTCTTGTCAGAAGGTAAATAAGGCTCAACCGCCGCACCATCAAAAACGTAATCGGTGGAAATATGAATCAAGGGAATGTTTAACTTTGTGGCTTGCTTTGCTAATAATTCAGGTCCAGTTGCATTTACTAAATAGGCGTTTTCTGAATCTACTTCGGCCTGATCTACTGCTGTATAAGCAGCCGCATTAACAATAATGTCAGGCTTCACACTTTGAACGACATCAACAACCCGCTTTTCATCTGCAATATCTAAGGCATCTGAGCCATAAGCAAATAACTCATGATTCGTACCCTTTAATGCATCTTGAAAACAGCGACCAAGCTGACCATTCTTACCCGTGAGTAAAATACGCATTTAATTCAGATCACCCAATGCTAGACCGTCTTGGTCCTTTGCCGACAAAATCGGCTCAATGCCTTCAGGCCATTCTATATCGACGGCTGGATCATTCCACATCAGACAGCCCTCATCAGTGGGATCATAATAATCAGTACATTTGTACTCAAAATCAGCTGTGTCAGACAACACAACAAAACCATGTGCCAGTCCAGGTGGCACCCAAAACTGACGTTTGTTTTCTTCCGATAAAATAACCCCAGCCCACAAACCATATGTGGGCGAGTCTTTACGGATATCAACCGCTACATCAAAGACTTCACCGCGCACCACACGCACTAGCTTGCCCTGAAGTTTGGTCTTTTGGAAATGCAAACCACGTAATACGTTTTTTCCTGAACGAGAGTGATTATCCTGCACAAATGGCAAATCAATACCGGCTAGCTCTTTATAGCGTTCGGCCTGAAACGTTTCTAAGAAAAAGCCGCGCTCATCGCCAAATACTTTAGGCTCAATAATAACCACATCATCAATATTGGTTTTAATCACATTCATCACACTTACCTTTTACAGATAGTTTTTTTATTGATAACCATCAGCGACTTTAAGCAAATATTGACCATAACCTGTTTTTTTCAATGCTTCACCAGAAGCTCGCAATTGATCAGAGCCAATCCATTGCTGACGATAAGCAATCTCTTCTAAACAAGCGACCTTCAAACCTTGGCGGTGCTCAACGGTTTGCACAAACTGCCCAGCTTCTAACAAGGAATCATGTGTCCCCGTATCTAGCCAAGCAAAGCCACGCCCGAGCAAGGAAACATGCAAATCTCCACGGTTAAGATACGCTAAGTTCACATCGGTAATCTCTAGCTCGTCACGCACTGAAGGCTTAATTTGCTTAGCAATTTCAATCACATCATTATCATAAAAATACAAGCCAGTCACAGCATAAGAAGATTTTGGATTAGCAGGCTTCTCTTCAATACTAATGGCTTTACCAACATCATCAAATGCAACGACACCAAAACGTTCAGGGTCAGAAACATGATAACCAAAAACTGTCGCCCCTTTTTCAAGAGACGATGCTTGCTTTAATTTTTCAGAAAAATGTTGTCCGAAGAAAATATTATCCCCCAACACCAGCGCGACATTGTCATCGCCAATAAAGTCTTCACCTATTAGAAACGCTTGTGCCAAACCATCAGGAGTTGGCTGCACTGCATAAGTCAACTCAACACCAAACTGACTACCATCACCAAGCAAATGCTGAAAACTTGCTTGATCTTCCAGTGTCGTTATAATCAACACCTCATTGATCCCTGCCAACATCAAAACAGACAAAGGATAATAAATCATCGGCTTATCATAGATCGGCATCAGCTGCTTCGACGTTGCCAAAGTTAACGGATGCAAACGAGTACCACTACCGCCAGCAAGAATAATGCCTTTACGTTTTGTCATAGCCAAACCTTTACCCGTTGCCACCGATACGATGTAATTGATAGTCACCACTTAATACACGCTGCCACCAATCTTGATTGTCTAAATACCATTGTACCGTCTTGCGCATCCCGGTCTCAAAAGTTTCCTCTGGCTGCCACCCAAGATCATTGGCCATTTTGCTAGCATCAATGGCATACCGAACATCATGACCAGGACGATCTTTTACGTAAGTGATCAAATCTTGGTAAGCAGCAACGCCATTTGGTTTAGTTGGAACAAGCTCTTCCAACAAAGCACAGATCGTTTTCACCACATCAATATTACGTTTTTCGTTATGACCACCAATATTGTAGGTTTCACCAACTTTGCCCTCGATCGCCACTTTCACCAAGGCACGTGCGTGATCTTCCACATACAACCAATCACGAATTTGCGAACCATCACCATACACAGGCAAGGCTTTACCGGACAAGGCATTCAAAATCACATGAGGGATAAGCTTCTCGGGAAAGTGATAAGGGCCATAATTATTCGAACAATTGGTCACAACCGTCGGTAAACCATAAGTACGCAACCAAGTACGGACTAAATGGTCTGAACTGGCTTTGCTTGCAGAATAAGGCGAACTAGGCGCATAAGGCGTGGCTTCGGTAAATAGAGGTAACTCACCATCAACTTCATCTGGATGAGGTAAATCACCATAAACCTCATCGGTCGAAATATGATGAAAACGAAATGCCGCTTTTTTTTCGGCACCTAACCCCATCCAATACTTACGACTCGCTTCTAGCAAAGTATAAGTACCCACTATATTGGTCTGAATAAATTCACCAGGTCCATCAATGGATCGATCTACATGGCTTTCAGCAGCTAAATGCATCACAACATCCGGTTGATAAATATCAAACACTCGATCTAACTCAGACGCATCACAAATATCCACCTGCTCAAAAGCATAACTTTCATTTTGTAAAAATGTAGGGATTGATTCTAAATTTCCTGCATAAGTCAGTTTATCGACGTTTATTACAAAATCCTTAGCACTAGATAGCAGCCGCCGCACTACAGCACTACCTATAAAACCTGCACCACCGGTTATTAGAAACTTCACCATACACCTCAAAAACCTTATATAAAATAAATTAACAAACCGTAAATAATAAAATCATTTATTAAATAATTTTATTGCTTAATATTCAACAATAAACGCAACGGATATTTAATATATTCTAAGGAAACCGATAAAAAAATAAACCTTCTTGAAATATAGCCTTCCTTATAAAGCGAAAAAAGTACCAACATGTATGATTTATGCATTTCAACAATTGACCCAGTCAATCCACTTTCACCTATCGGTGATTTGAATCCGCCTGCTAACTTCTCATTTAAGTAAAAAAATCTTTTTTCTTTAAAATTTTCCAGCCAACATTTGTAATCATCAACTCTCCTGAATGACTCATCAAATCCCTTAAAACCATTTTTAACAACCATAACCGTAGGTGTAAAAAAAGGATTTCGATAAGAAAAAACATACTTTTTAACAAGCCTAACAGGAACATCATCAAATTCGACAAAGCTTTTATTTTTCAAGTTGTGGATATAACCATGCCCAGAAAGAAAGCAGTTATTTTTCTCCATAAAATTATATTGCAGCTTTATTTTTGAACAATGCCAAACATCATCAGAATCTAAAAAAGCTAAATATTTCCCTTTCGCATGTTTGATAGCTAAATTTCGACAATATGCTGCACCTTTATTTTCAGGAATAGAATATACAGAAATAGGTAAAAATGAACCATCAAGTCCATCTACAATAGCATTTAACTTCATATACTCTTCATGCTCACTTGAATCATTCACAATAATTATTTCTAGTGGCATAAGGGACTGTTTTAAAACAGACCTTAATGATAAAGCTATAGTATCAGAGGCATTAAAAAAAGGGATAATAACCGAAACAGAGCATACTTCAAACATAATGAACACCTAACCATTATAAAAACGACTACAATCGAGAGCGAATATACTGAAATAAATCATAAATAAAACCTTTTGTTTTTACGATGACAGAAAGCCCAGAGATATTACGAATTTTTGAATTCTGAAGAATAACTTTAAACGAAGAAGACTCCCCCCCTAAATTAAAATTAGACACTATAAAATCATGGCATGTAAAATCAAATTTCGCTTTCATCAATAAGCACATCAAATAGTCAGAACTTGATGAGAAAGACTCGTTAAAAGCAAGCGCCCCCATCAAATACTCTCTTTTGACAAACATTCCAGGATGTGGACAAGGCATAGAATAATCACGATCTATAGTGTTTTTTGGATTCCAAATAAAAAAACCACCATCGGATTTAATCACTCGAACTGAAAAAAGATGATTTTTATTACAATCTTTTTTTATAATTTCATAAGCATTAATTACACCATCTACATCAATATAATCATCAGAATTTGAAAACAAAACAAAATCACCTTTAGCTTTCTCTATACCTAGATTCATTGCATTATAGATACCCTCACCTTCTTGAAATATAATCTCACACTCAAAATTCCTACAAATCTCAACAGTTCCATCAACTGAATTACCATCAACGACTATATGTTGATAATTAATTTTATCTTTCAAAAAAGATATATTTCGCATACATTTTTCAATATGAGATTCACCATTCCTCACCACTGTAACAATACTAATCAAGATAGACATAAAATCTCCCACATTAAAATAAATTTTCTTAAAGCATAGAGTAGAGTCTATAAATTTCATATAAACAAACCAAAACCATACAAATAGAGACACTAAAATCTATAACTTTAACTTCAACATCCCTAAACTTCATTGAAAAATATATAAAGCTAAAAATCAAAACTCTTGTCGCAATAATAGGATTCCCTAAAATGATAAAAATAAATGTAAAGAAAATCAATATAAAAAAAAACTTAAAAGAAACCCCATTTGATTGGCACAACCTATAATAAATCATGGACAACAAAACCAATTCAAATAAAAGACCAAACCCAAATTCGTAATCACTATATTCTATATAATAAAAGATTTTTAATAAAACAAAATCTAACGCCCCCCCAAAAAAAAGAGCAAAAAAAACCAACGAAATTAAAGGATATAATACGATTGACCTTTTACTGAGTTGAACAAAGATCAAAATTAAGAAATTCCAATGACAGAATGGTGCCATATATTTAGATAATGCTGGAGAAACCAAGGAAAATATAAGCAAAGCTGGTGCGTATCTGACATTAATAAGAGGAATAACAAACCCCAATGTAACAATAAAAAAAACATTCAACAAGAATTTTTTTCTAACTGAAAAAAATATATAAGAGAGAACAATTAAGGTGGAAAAAAAAGTTAACAACCACACAAAACCTGTAAAACCATACAACATCTCTACTAGATAGAAATAAATATACGACAAAGGTTCATAGTAGGAGACACCATACTCAGTAGACCCTAATATATATTTAGCAAGATCTGCAGTTTTATTGGTCTCAATAATTCTTGTAGCAAAAAAAGAATTCAGTATTGGTAGAAAAAAAAATATTATAGAATAAAATAAAGAAACAGGCCTCATTTAAATCTCCTAGAGATATAATTTACAGCCCGGATTTTTATATCAGAAAAAAAACAATAAAAAATAACAGGAAAAAGTAAAAACCCTAAATCCACATCGATTAAATTCCTATATGCATAAGTCCTTTTATTAACAATACAAGACTCAGGTGAAAGCTTTAACGCCGCATAGTTCTCATGCCGGTGGATATATAAATTTGAACAGTGTTTCCTAAGAATAACGTTAAACAATGTCTGATCATGTCTAAATAACTTACAATCATGAATTATATTACTTCCTTTTTTATCTCTATTTCTCTCACTGAAAGAATACCCCATGCAAGCACCATTACTTGCAGCTAAGTAGGCATCATCAATTGCAGCTTTTATTTCTGGACATTTTTTATTTAGGCCTATATTACCTGCAGCAAAAACTTCATAATCTGGATCTAGGTTAGAACCGCCATATTTATTCATATAAGCCTTTGGTGTAATGTCTTCTAATCGCTGCCCTTGATCAACAAGAAAAAATCCATCTTTTTCTATCAAATCAAAAATATGATGAACATCTGAAAATACAATATTTCCAGCATCTAAATGAAAAAAAACATCACCAGCTGAATGTTTATATACATATATTTTCCAAGCGTAGCAATCAGACCATTTTTCATAAAAGTCATCTATTCGATTAACTGTAACATCCATTTTATTTAAAATTTCTTTCTGGATTTTGCTTAACCCCAAATCCCATACTTCAACAAAAATTAACTTATCGTTTGTTTTCCTAATCGAACCAATTAAGTTTAATAGCCGAGAAAAATATCTAGAATCAGAAGATATATTAACAATACGTTTACTCATTAGAATAGCCTTTAAAAAAAACCCTATACATCAAACACCTTATATCTTTTGTATCCTTCATTAACAAATACAGAAGAAAGTTAACAAAAAAAACATTAGCAACAGATATAAAAGCAATGACCTTAATCGATATCCCATCATAAAATAAAAAATAAGATAAGAAAGTAAAACATATTCCACAAACACTTCTTCTAATAGAAACCCAATATCTCAATGTGATTATCATATGCTGACCAAGCAACTGCCCCAACATCACAAAAGGAATACAAAGCGACAACACATTTAAATAGTATGAGCTTGTTTTATATTCTTCACCATAAATAAAACCAACCACATAAGAACCTAAAAAATTACAAAAAAAACACCACAACACACCGTAAAAAATAAAAACTCTAATTAGAACAACCATGCGCTGATCATAGTCTATTTTGTTTGTATTATACCAACGCACCATTTTAGGAAAAAACACTGTAAGCAATACAGTTGGTAAAATCAAAGCCACAGAGTTCAAATTAAGTGCAATACTATAATCTGCAATACCTTCAGAATCAGCTACATTCCCGACAAAAATAAAGTCCACTCTTGAATAGATCATTAGCAAGAGACAATTCAACCATAATGGAAATGATTTAGTCGCTAAATCTTTAATACTTTTTATCATCCCACCATAATCGAAAGAAAAATCAACATATTTAAAAACAAAAAAACATGAGATAATAAGAATAAATACATACTCGAACACATCTATAAGAAACTTATATTTATATTCACCAATCACAGAAAAAATATAAATTTTCATTGGAAAAAAAAGCAACGCAGACATGAAAGTTATAACAAATAGTTTTTTATTTTCCATCAAAGAAGCAAAAACAACTTCAGAAAAATTAAAAACCAACATCAATACCAATACCAATACAATAAAAAACAGTTCATTACCAATAGAGAACTTATTAATTAAATGATAGAGTATGATTGAGGCAAGAATCATAGATAAAAAAAGGCGTATAAAAAGATAGCATATAAAATCATGAAGTATAACCTTACCATTTTCAGCTATTTTCTTTCCGAAAACCGTATCGACACCACCACCAATAAGAACAATAGATGAAGTTATAAGCATGCTTATATATGCATAAACACCAAACACGTCTTTATCCATACTCTTTGCTGCAAGCACAGACAGAAAAAAAGGGACACCTAGTTTCAAAATCCTATCAAAAAAATTGAAAAAAAATTGAATCTTCATATGTAAACCGAATTTATGTAAAAAAAGTAAGAATCATTCATTTTTTATTTTGTTATATAAAATACGAAAGAGTGCATAGCGCAAAAAAAATCTTCTTAACTTAATCCTTAGGTAAATCTTAAATCTTCTACTAAAAGACAAGGTTAAAAAATTTTTTTTGGGTCTTCCTCCTAACTCTTTATACCTCTCTGAAAACATTAACATATGCATTGACCAATATAAGTTCCAAGCTGCATATTGTGAAACTGCATCGATGCAAAAATCTACATCCTTAAATTTTCTATTACCTTCATAAATTTTCTCAACACACTCCTGCATTTTATTACATGCATTATCTCTAGTTAAAAATCCAGCTTCAATACCACCATAATTAATACTACTTCTTATGAAAGAATCATAGGTAGCATGAGTATTGTGTATAATCATTTCACTCCGTTCTAAATGTAAATATAACCTTTTCCGTTCATCTTTTATAGAGAAAGGAACATGTAGTTCACCTGTATAAACAATCCTATTTTTATTGAAAAAGAATGGGAAATACGCCACATCCCACGGTGAGTTTTTCACATTGGATCCGAAACAATGATATTTCCTTGGCACCATTACAATATCTATGGTATTCATTTTTCCAGATTCAATCAATTCTACAAACTTAAACCAAAACTTATCTGGAACCACTTCAGAAGCAACACATACAAAAACCCAATCATACTTTGCAAACTCATTATATAGTAAAAAATCATCTTCTCCTTTATTAGAATAAGGGAAAGATATAACCCTAGCTGAAGGATAAAATTCAAATATTATATTTCTAGTATTGTCAGTTGATGATTTATCAATAATAACAATATCATCGCAGTGCCCTACGATAGAATCTAAAATCATTCGAATTCTATTTTCTTCATTATATACCGGAATCATTATACTAAATTCCATACTACATCCTGCATGTGAAAATTAATTAGATTATTTTAATTACTTGCCCTGCTCTCATAAAAAAAGTAAAGCCAAGAGTTTAAAACATTATAAAACTCAATTAACTTCTATTTTTCTAATTTCATTAACCAAACCAGATAAAGATTCAAACCTAGGATTAAAGTCTATGTTAGGAACTCGAAAATTAGAAAAATAGTTTTCTTTAAAACCCGTGCTATTTATCCCTGCGCACTCTACTATTTCATAGGTCAATCCAAGTTCCTTTTGAAAGAAACTCAAAAGAGAAAACTTATCAACAGGAGATTTCGTATAACAATCAATAGGATAATTTTTTTTTGATGAATAAATTATAGATAATATAAGTCGATAAAAATCAGGCGGAGTTATATAGTCTCTCACTATATTCACTGCGCTTGTTTTTAAAACCCCTTTGTTTTTTATAGCACGAACAATATCTGTAACTAAAAAACGTGCATTAATATCTTGTGTACAACTAAAATAATTAAAAACTCGAACATCTATAATAGAGCGATCACTCATTGCGCGATGTTTTGCTTCAGCATACAGTTTTGCAATGGTATACCAGTCTGTTGATTTAAGGTTATTAACATTAACCTTAGCAACCGTGTCTTTATCAACCGCCTCTTCAAAGTCACCTCCATAAACAGCACCGCTACTCATAAATATATACTTACAGAAAGAGTGAGCTTGTAAATAGCACATCGCGAGGTCATCGTACTGCTCCGTAACTTCGAAAATTTTAGCCCCCATCTCTTTAGCTTGAGCAGGGTCGCCAACACCAACAAAGTTGATAAGAACGTCAAAGTCGTATGCAGAAGGAAAATCAGCATACTCTAAATTGGGGTAACCAATACTTACATTTAGGTTTTTAAATTGATTAGCTACTTTTTCAGGAGACCGTGAAAACATAACGATATTATGATCATTATCTTCCTCGTTAAAAGATAAAATCAAATCCTTCGCAATTTGGCTGCTAGCGCCGAGAATACCAATGTTCATTTTTTTTCAACTATTTGGGGAGACTGCTGATCTAACGTATTCCCATATTCCAATCTTGGCCGACACTCTCTCGCATCCTGCATGATAACTTCAACCAGTAATGGCGTAGGATTCTTTATAAATTGACTCACAGCGACTTCAAACTCTTGGAACGAAGCGACTCTGACTGACTGGGTTTGATAACCTTGCGATATTTTCTGAAAATCACAGCCATATCCCCCCCAATAAGTGGAAGAATTACGGCCATCAAAGTACAGTTCTTGAAACCCGCGAACCATACCCAATGAGTAGTTATTCATGAGCACGATCATGACAGGCAAGTCTTCGCGCGCTATGATGTCAAGCTCTTGAATGTTCAACTGAATCCCACCGTCACCTGTTATCACAACAACAGCGTCATTAGTGGCGTAATGCAAGCCTATGCCAGTTGGTAGAGCAAACCCCATTGCACCTAACCCACCGGAATGGTGACAAGCTTGATTTTTATGAATTCTAAGCGTATGCGCAGCCCACATCTGGTTATTACCTACATCGGCAACATACTGAACAGACTTATCTCTAAACTTTTCGTTTAGACAGCTAAACAACTGAAATGGGCTTATGGACCAATCACTGTACTCGTCGATACCCAAGAAGGATTCTTTCTCTTTCAACTCAAGGTTCCAAGCGCCGGTTTTTTGGGCGAGTTCTTGAGTACTTAAGAAGCTTAAAACATCATCAATATTTGCGTGTATCGACTCGCACTTTACTCTATTACTCAATTGAGATTTGTCCAAGTCTACTTGTATAATTTTGGCATTTTTAGCAAATTTTTCAACTTTAGCGCCCGTTTGTCGGACATCTAAACGACTGCCTAAGACAACAAGCAAATCACAATTTTGCAGTGCATAATTAGCTGTTCTTGTTCCGTAAGCCCCAATCATCCCAAAATATGAATCCGTAACAATAACTTTCTCAGATCCTTTTAGACTTGAAACATATGGGATGTTGGCATTTGATAAATCATCAAGAAAACCCTCAAGAAACTTCGAATTAGCTGCACCTCCCCCCAATAAAAAGAGTGGTTTTTTCGCCTGATTCACGTATTCAATTAAATTATCGTATCTTTGAAGTTGATGTGTGGCTATCGCACTTTTCTTGTTCTGCTCAATAGCACTTAACACTTCTTCTACAAGATAATCATCAATTTCAGCACGCTGAACATCCATGGGGATATCTAACAATACTGGGCCAGGCCTGCCCTCTAGAGCGACATCAATTGCAAACTGCAACTGCTTAGGCAAAAGATTTGGATCTAGTGTTTGTACTGCGTATTTTGTAATGCTATCGACGAGTGCAACACTGTCTAATTCTTGAAAGCCTTGTTGACGAATACCTAGCTCACCTTTCAATTCATGAGTATTCACCTGACCAGTCAAAAAAATACACGGATGACTGTCTAACCAGCAATCAGCGATGCCTGTAATTAAGTTTGTCGCACCAGGGCCGCTCGTTCCCAACGCTACACCCAGCTGCTTATGATTACTTGCTCTCGCTATCGCACCAGCAGCAAAAGCAGCTCCTTGCTCATGGTGCATAGAGATCAGCTTAGTCTTACCGTATTGATTAATACTATCGACCAAATGAGTAATCATGCCACCAATGAGTTCAAAACCATAAGTCACATTATTAGCAGCTAAAATTTTTGCTACGGCATCAGACACTTTCATTAGAAATTCACACCAAAAAATTCTTCTAGCTTTTCCGCGATATAGTTCAAATGCTCTTCACCTAATCCTGGGTATATGCCCAACCAAAGGGTTTGATTCATCGTGATATCAGTGTTGGTCAGTTCACCCACAATTCTATAATCCATGCCTTCAAAATAAGGCTGACGAATCAGGTTTCCAGCAAACAACAAGCGTGTACCGATTTTACATTGATCCAAGTATTTAGTCAGATCAACGCGATTAACGCCGGCTGTCGCTTTAAGCGTAACCGGAAAACCAAACCAAGAAGGGGTAGAGTTTTCAGTGGGTTCTGTTAGCTCAATGAAGTCAGTCACCGACGCAAGACGATTTTTTAAGTAATCAAAATTCGAGTTACGTTTCTCAATAAACTCAGGCAAACGTTTCAATTGTGCTAAACCACACGCGGCTTGCATGTCAGTAATTTTAAGGTTGTAGCCTAGGTGTGAATATGTGTATTTATGATCATAACCTTGTGGCAAAGAACCTAACTGCATGTTGAAACGTGTGCCACAAGTATTGTCGCACCCAGGCTTACAGTAACAATCGCGCCCCCAATCTCGAAACGACTCAGCAATAGAGATAAGCTGGCTATTATTGGTGAAAAC
The DNA here is from genome assembly GCF_000508165.1 of Marinomonas profundimaris. Lineage (GTDB taxonomy): Bacteria > Pseudomonadota > Gammaproteobacteria > Pseudomonadales > Marinomonadaceae > Marinomonas > Marinomonas profundimaris. The sequence goes on from NZ_AYOZ01000007.1 coordinate 94,699, forward strand.
GGCACCGCCTTCACCCATCGTCATGTGATGCGCAGGATAAAAGCTAAGTGTCGCAATATCGCCCCACGTGCCTACCATCTTGCCGTCAAATTTAGCTCCTAATGCATCACAGCAGTCTTCCACTAGCCAAAGATTGTATTTTGCGCATAAGGCTTTGACTTTACCAAGATTAAAAGGGTTGCCTAATGTGTGAGCCAGCATAATGGCTTTTGTTTTTGGAGTGATCGCGGCTTCAATCAAGTCAGCATTGATGTTGTGAGTGGTTAAATCCACATCAACAAAAACAGGCACTGCACCAAACTGTACGATAGGGTTAACCGTGGTGGGAAAACCCGCCGCGACTCCGATGACTTCATCGCCTTTTTTAATCGCGCGCTCGCCTAACTTAGACGATGTCAGCGCACTAAAAGCCACAAGATTCGCAGACGATCCAGAGTTGACTGTAATAAGGTGTTTAATGCCAATGAACTCAGCCAATTCTTTTTCAAACTGTTCATTAAAGCGGCCAGTCGTTAGCCAGCCATCTAAAGAGGCTTCAACCATGTACTGCAATTCTGTTGCACCAATCACCTTACCGGAAGGTGGTACGACGGTTTCGCCAGCCACGAAGAGTTTTTCTTGGTATTGCAACTTGGCATATTGCTCAACTAGTGAGGCGATTTCAGTACGTAATGTTTCAGTGGTTTGCATGGTGCATATCTCTCATATAATCGTTTATTTCGTTCAGACAAGCTTGTTGCATATTGTCGTTATTTAACCAAGCTTTGTGCCAAGTAATGATCTTGCTTAGGGTTTGTTCCAAGTGCCATGTTGGCTGCCAATGCAATCTAGATTTAGCTTTGGAAATATCCAGTTTAAGGTAACCTGCTTCATGGGGATGTGCGTTGCTATCCAATTGCCACGAAGCATTGGGCCATTTTGATACCATCTGATTGAGTATCCAATCCACGGGTTTGGCGTCATCTTCGGCTGGCCCAAAATTCCATCCTTCGGCGTATGCATCAGGCTTGTTGTAAAGGTGTTCTGCTAACACTAAATACCCAGCCAATGGCTCAAGCACGTGCTGCCAAGGACGAGTAGAGGCTGGATTGCGGATAACCACAGGAATCTCTTTTTCAAAAGCTCTTAGTATATCTGGAATCAGACGATCTGCGGCCCAATCCCCTCCACCAATCACGTTACCCGCACGAGCAGACGCCAGCCCAACACCTTTTTCTTGCATAAAAGAACGGCGATAAGCCGATGCCACAAGCTCAGCACAGCCTTTTGAACTGCTGTATGGGTCATAACCGCCCATGGCTTCATCTTCGCGATAACCCCATACCCATTCTTTATTCTCATAGCATTTGTCGGTTGTCACACTGACAATGGCTTTTACATTGGCACATGCTCTGGCCGCTTCTAAAACCTTAGCGGTCCCCATCACGTTAATGTCATAAGTCTCAAGCGGCTCATGATAAGACAATCTCACAAGGGGCTGTGCAGCCATATGAATGACAATGTCTGGATTGAAACCAATCATGCTAGCAGACATTTGCGCAAGGTCTCGAATATCACCGATTTCTGATTCGATCAGATCAGCCACATTCGCCACATTAAATAAGCTGGGCTGGGTTGGCGGGGCTAAAGCGTAGCCCTTTACAATCGCTCCCATATCGACCAACCAAAGAGACAGCCAACTGCCTTTAAATCCCGTATGCCCAGTAAGGTAGACTCTTTTACCTTGCCAAAACGCTGAATTCACCATGGTTATTCCCAACTTTTCCAAGGGGCCTTTCCGGATTGCCATAATTCTTCAAGATGCACTTTATCTCGTAGCGTATCCATTGGTTGCCAAAAACCTTCGTGCTCAAACGCCATCAATTGTCCATCTTGGGCCAATCCAATCAAGGGCTCTTGCTCCCAGACACTACCGTCTCCAGTAATGCGTTCTAGCACTTTAGGAGACAATACAAAGAACCCCCCATTAATCATGGCCCCATCGCCCTTGGGTTTTTCTTTAAAACTTTTTACTTGCCCCCGTTTGATGTCTAATGCGCCAAAACGGCCCGGTGGATAAGTCGCCGTTAACGTTGCTTGCTTTCCATGGTGTTTGTGAAAAGCAATTGACGCTGATATGTCGATATCCCCCACGCCATCGCCATAGGTAAAACAAAAGGCATCTTCGTCTTTTACATATTCTGCCACTCGGCCTAGACGACCGCCTGTCATCGACTCATCGCCCGTATCCACAAGCGTTACAGTCCATGGTTCAGCACGTTTTTCATGTACTTCCATACGGTTGTCTTTCATATTAAAAGTCACGTCAGACATATGAAGAAAATAGTTAGCAAAATATTCTTTGATTACATACCCCTTATACCCGCAACATATGATGAAGTCGTTAATGCCATGTGCAGAATACATTTTCATGATGTGCCACAGTATCGGCTTACCACCGATCTCCACCATAGGCTTTGGACGAGTGCTGGTTTCTTCACTGAGTCGAGTACCCAATCCACCGGCTAAAATAACTGCTTTCATTTACAATTTCCTTTAGTCTAAAAACTTTGCACAAAGGCATCAGAGTGAAATCTATTTTCAGGCAAGCCTGAGGCTATAAATTGTTGTTTCGCTGATTGGATCATGGCATTTGAGCCACAAGCGTACACAACGGTATTTCCAAGACTAGAGAGTCTCGTCAACGCGATATCTTGCACATAGCCCGTTTCACCTGCCCAATCAGCCACAGGTCGAGACAACACGTTACAAAAATCCACTTTTAACTTATGAAAGTCCGCTTGCCAAACAAACTCTTCTGGGAATCGATTGCCCCAGTAAACCGTAATAGGATTGCCCTGTTGATAATTCGCATCCTGCTCTAGACTTTGTAATATTGATTTTATCGGTGCAATTCCTGTACCTGTCGCCAAAAAAACCAAGGGCTGATGAGCATCACGTAAAAAGAAAGTGCCTTTTGGCCCTTCAATTCTTAGCAAGTCATTGGCTTGTATTTTATTAAACCAATAGTCACTCATCTGACCGTTTTCAAAGCGCTTAATCAGCAAAGTAATTTCTTTTTCTGAACTTATGCTCGCAATAGAATAACTGCGACGAATCGAGTTCCAAATAACATCCGCATACTGGCCTTCAATAAATTGAAAATTGGCCGTTGGAGGCAAACGAAGTCTGACTTCCACGATGTTATCACTCAAATAAGCAACATGACTCACACGAGCCGGCAATGTTTTTATTTCGATACCGTGCAGAGCACTCAAATCAACAGAGTCTATCTCAAGATCGGTAGCAGCAGCACAACAGCAGGTAAGAATTTTATCCTCTCTTCGTTCCTGATCAGTAAGTGCTAATTGCGCTTGCAATTCAACAACCTTACCTGTTAATAGAGTTGTCTTACACACACCACATTGACCATTTTTACAGCTGTATTCAAACACCAAATCGGATTTTAATGCAGCATCTAATATTGACTGCTCTTCGAGCCCATCAAATTGTTTGCCTTCAGTTGTGAGAATTAGCATTTTATATCTACCAAATTTTTGTTTCTTAGATACCTATCATTTAACAGTTGACTATGAATACAATCAACAAACACTTTACTGTATTCATGCACAGTCACATCTTGATTCAGTTCGTCTAATGAAATCCAACGATACTCTTGGTACTGAGCAGTAGGTAAATCTAAAACCGTCTCTTCAGGTAATTGAATTAAATATGACGCATTAATGTAATGTGTGGAAATATCTTCCCCAAACACACTGTCGCTGTAAAAATGATCATATAAACCTAGCTGCGTGGCATATAAATAATCAAACTCAAACCCCAATTCAGTACGTGTAATACGTGAAAAAGCCTCTACGAGAGATTCATCTTTGAACACTCTACCACCTGGCACAAACCAATACCCCTTGGCAGGCGCATTTTTTCGTTTTCCGACCAAGATTTGTTTCTGCTCGTTCAGCACCACTAAATCCATTGAAAACAGTGGCGCCGATCTGACCAGATGTTTAAAGTCTTCTGTCGATAACATTAGTGTCTAAAGCCCATTTGATTTGCCAAAAACCACGCATAGCTTTTGGTTAAGCCTTGCTCCAAGCCAATCGTCGATTTCCAACCTAACCTTTCCAAACGAGATACATCCATGAGCTTTCTAGGCGCACCGTCTGGCTTACTGGTGTCCCATTCGATTTTCCCTTGGTAGCCGACTACTGTCGCAACCGTTTCGGTCAGTTCTTTGATCGTGCAATCAATGCCACTGCCCACGTTAATATGAGATAACATCGGCTGTGTTTCTTTCTGATAAGTGGCATCGTCTAAATTCATCACGAAAATAGATGCAGCAGCCATGTCATCCACATACAAAAACTCACGCATAGGTGACCCTGTACCCCATGCATTTACCACAGGTGCATTAGCTTCTTTTGCTTCATGAAAGCGACGAATCAAGGCTGGAATCACATGACTGTTTTCTGGATGAAAATTATCACCAGGACCATAAAGGTTTGTCGGCATCACACTACGATAGTCACGACCATATTGACGGTTATAACTTTCACACAGCTTGATTCCCGCGACCTTCGCAATGGCATACGGTTCATTGGTGGGCTCTAACGTTGCCGTTAACAGAGCGTCTTCACGCATAGGTTGTTCAGCTAATTTAGGGTAAATACAGGAAGACCCTAAAAAGAGCAGTTTTTGTACATCATGCAAATGCGCGGCGTGTATAATGTTCGCTTCAATCATCAGGTTCTGATAAATAAAGTCCGCTGGGTAAGTATTGTTCGCATGAATCCCCCCCACCTTAGCGGCCGCCAAATACACCTGATCAATCGACTGCTCTGCAAAAAAGGCTTGCACAGCTTGCTGATTTATCAAATCCAATTCATTGCGGGCGGCGGTAATAATTTCGTTATTAGGGTCTTGAGACAGTTGGCGCACTAAGGCGCTGCCTACCATCCCATTGTGACCCGCAACAAAAATACGTTGCTTAGCCATTAACGCGCTTCCTCTAACGATACAGAGACATCATGACCGTGCGACTTCAAGAAGGCATGTCGTTGCGCTACTTTTAAGTCTTCCGATACCATCTCAGCACACATTTCTTGTACTGTGATCTCCGGTGTCCAGCCAAGCTTCTGTTTCGCTTTACTAGGATCACCCAACAAGGTTTCCACTTCCGCAGGGCGGAAATAACGTGGGTCAATCTGTACCACCACATCACCTACTTTCAAGGCTGGTGCTTTATCGCCTTCGATAGCCGTTACAATGGCTTTTTCATCTACACCTTGGCCTTCAAATGTCAAACTAATGCCTAGCTCTTTCGCAGACCATTCGATGAACTGGCGTACGGAATATTGCACACCTGTTGCGATAACAAAGTCTTCTGGCTGATCTTGTTGTAACATCATCCACTGCATGCGCACATAGTCTTTGGCATGACCCCAATCACGTAATGCGTCCATGTTGCCCATGTGCAAGCACTTCTCTAAACCTTGTGCAATGTTTGCCAAACCTCGGGTAATCTTACGAGTAACGAAGGTTTCACCACGACGTGGTGATTCATGGTTAAATAAAATTCCGTTACACGCATACATGCCGTACGATTCGCGGTAGTTCACCACGATCCAGTAAGCGTACATTTTCGCCACAGCGTATGGGGAGCGCGGGTAAAAAGGCGTGGTTTCTTTTTGCGGCGTTTCTTGTACAAGGCCATAAAGCTCAGACGTAGACGCTTGATAAAACTTAGTGGTTTTTTCCAAACCTAGTAGACGAATAGCTTCCAGCAAACGCAATGTGCCCATCGCGTCCACATCGGCTGTGTACTCAGGGGATTCAAACGACACAGCCACGTGAGATTGAGCACCTAAGTTGTATACTTCATCTGGCTTCACTTCTTGCAGTATGCGAGTCAAATTTGAAGAGTCGGTCAAATCACCATAATGAAGAATAAAATTGGCGTTATCTACATGAGGGTCTTGATAAATATGATCTACTCGCTGTGTGTTAAAAGAAGAAGCGCGACGCTTAATACCATGGACTTCATAGTCTTTTTCTAATAAGAATTCCGCTAGATAAGAGCCGTCTTGGCCTGTTACACCGGTGATAAGGGCTTTTTTCTTCATTTTTTCATTTCCATTTTAATTTGATATTTCAATTCAATTAAACGTCAGATCACGACTTCGCTCCTCGTCTCATCTGACCAACAAATTACATTGTCGGCCTAAAGGCGCGACCTACATAATCCGTGTTTTACCGTGGAACAACTTCTGTCGGCCTATAAGGCGCGACCTACAACAAGTTATGATTTCACTTCTTGGCGCAGTTGCTCTATTTCTTTTTCTAGTTCTTCGTGTTCTTTCAGTTTTCGTTGTAAGAAACACTGTGTCAGGATTACTTTTTCTTCTATGCCTTTTGGGGTTAATAGGTATAAATAACCCACTTTGTTGGTGCTGTTTTTAAAGTTTTCGGCTTTTACGGAACCTTTTTCTATTAGCGCTTTTAAGCAAAAGTTGGCTTTGCCTAAGCTAATACCTAGACGCTTTGCTAACTGGCGCTGGCTGATGTTTGGGTCTTGTTGTAGTTCTTTTAATATTTTGTAGCGGTATTCGTCGGTTAACATTTAGGCACCTTAGATGTATGACTAAGTGTTGTGTGTAAAAATGATAAAAAATCGGCGTGGAAAGGTGTGGTGTATGACGGTGTGAGTAAGCTTTCCATGCATTTACCTCGTTTGATGCTATCCGTTTTTTTACAAAAGAACTATTAACCCCATCCTAGCCTTCCCCTTGAAGAAAAGGGAAGGAACAGTGCGAGAGCTGTCCGGTCATTCACCTTCCCTTGATGCAAAAAAAGGGGGAAGGGACAAATATATGCTGCGTTCAATTAGTGAACGATGATAATTCATGATGTGTAATTATGCAAAGAATGTGTCTGAAAAGAGTTTGTAAGGTGGGCGTTTTTTAAAACGCTTGGGAGTATAAGGATATGTTTAGTTTGGCTGCGACCTTGGAAGAAAGGAAAATACAGACATTTACCCCATCCTAGCCTTCCCCTTGAAAAGGGGAAGGAACAGTACAAGTGCAAAACCCCATCCTAGTATTCCCCTTGAAAAGGGGAAGGAACCGTTAGGTTGATGCTGGTTAGGTTTGTAGTTTAATCTTGGCTCTTCTTTAAAACGATACATAGGGATTTGTATGTTGTCTATTAAGCATCACGGTGCGGTGCAGGGTGTAACTGGATCTTGTCATGAGTTGTTTGTTGATTCTGATCAGTCTGTGTTGGTGGATTGCGGGTTGTTTCAAGGAGCGGAGACGTCCGGATCTGGGGCAGATTCAAATCGATTGGAAATAGACTTTGATCTTTCTGCTGTTCAGGCATTGGTGATTACTCACGTTCATATCGACCATGTCGGTCGTTTGCCTTATTTGTTGGCCGCTGGGTTTACGGGGCCGATTTATTGCTCGAAGCCGAGCGCAGCGCTGTTGCCTCTGGTTATTGAGGACGCGCTTAAAGTCGGTGTCACTCGCAATGCCAGTATTATTAAAGCCTGTCTAGATAGATTGGCGTCTCAGTTAGTCCCGTTGGATTATAAAGAATGGGCGAATATTCCTTTAACTTCAAACAATGCCACCAAAGTACAGGTGCGACTTTGTCGAGCTGGGCATATTTTGGGTTCGGCGTATGTGATTTTTCGGGTTGAGGGTGGTGATTTTTGTCGGCCCAAAGGCACGCCTTACAAGAAATATTGGGATGTGGTGTTTTCTGGAGACTTGGGGGCGCCCTACTCTCCGCTTTTGTCCGCGCCTCAGTCGCCTTATCGGGCGGATCAACTCGTTTTAGAAAGCACGTACGGCAATCGAAATCATGAAAACCGTGCAACAAGGCGCGAGCATTTGCAGCAAAGTTTAGAACACGCCTTGAGCGATTCTGGCACGGTGTTAATTCCTGCTTTTAGTATTGGCCGCACTCAAGAACTGCTGTATGAGCTGGAACATATTATTCATCAGAATAAGCAAAAAGCTGTGAGTCGGACTCGCTCTGGGGTTTCGTTACATTGGGAAGACATCGATATTATTATCGATTCACCGTTGGCAAGCCGATTTACTAAGGTGTATCACTCTTTAGCGAATTTTTGGGACAGCGAAGCAAAGCGCCGTGTGAGCTCGGGGCGACACCCGCTGAGCTTTGAGCAAGTGACCACGATTGATTCTCATAAAACGCACTTGCAAACAGTGTCTTATTTGCAGCGACAAACTCGCCCCGCGATTGTCATTGCCGCGTCTGGTATGTGTGCTGGCGGACGCATTGTGAATTATTTGAAAGCACTGTTGGGTGACGAGCGCAATGACATCTTGTTTGTAGGGTATCAAGCCGCAGGAACGCCAGGGCGTGATATTTTACGATACCACGATAAACCCAACGGTTTTGTGATGTTTGACGGGGAGCGTTTCGACATTAACGCAAAAGTACAGCAGATCAGTGGGTATTCCGCCCACGCAGGGCAACGAGATTTATTGAATTTTATTAAGCGCATGCGAGTGAAGCCCGAAAGAGTGCATTTAGTGCATGGGGATGATGGCGCCAAACGGACGTTAAAAAAGATGATTGAAATAGATCACCCAGAATGTGACGTAGTGGTGCCGTAGGGCATTTGCGAAGCGTGATGTACCAGTGTGCGTCAGTTTCATCTTTAAACGTCAGATCACGCCTCATTCCTCGGCTAATCTGACCTACGGGGTGGTGATTTGATTCGAGGGTTTCGTAGGGCATCATTAGCGAAGCGTGATGTGCCGGTGTGCGTCAGTTTCACCTTTTAAACGTCAGATCACGCCTCATTCCTCGGCTAATCTGACCTACGGGGTGG
>NZ_AYOZ01000008.1 GCF_000508165.1 Marinomonas profundimaris
GATGCTCTACCAACTGAGCTATAGCGGCAAAATAAAAACAAAATCTTTTTTTATTTCTAATCTTTATATCTAAAGATAAGAAACTTTGACCAAAAAATGGTGCCGCCACCAAGAGTCGAACTCGGGACCCTCTGATTACAAGTCAGATGCTCTACCAACTGAGCTATAGCGGCATTTCTCAAATTTTTGGTCGGGACGGCAGGATTTGAACCTGCGACCACTAACACCCCATGCTAGTGCGCTACCAGGCTGCGCTACGCCCCGATGCAAACAGCAACACTGTCGCTGTCAGCGGGGGCGTATATTACTATAACGAATTAAAAAGGGAAGAGTTTTATAAACTTTTTTTCAATTTAATCATGCATCTAGGATTTATTAGATAAACCGCTTAAGCATTGATCTAAATATCATTCTAGTTTGTTCACCGCGCACGTAACATTGATACTTGCACACATACTGGCAAACACAATTTAAACCCTATCCAAAACAGGCAGCAACAAAAAAGCCACCCTAAAACGGATGGCTTTTTCAAAAACAAAAACACTACTCTTGCATATAATCTTCTACTTTTGACTTGAGCTTTTGCCCTGGTCGAAAAGTAACGACGGTACGCGCAGTAATTGGTATCTCTTCACCTGTCTTAGGATTTCGACCTGGGCGCTGACTCTTTTCACGCACTTCAAAATTACCAAAGCCTGACAACTTCACCTGCTGCCGCTCTATCAATGAATTGCGCACGACATCAAAAAAACCTTCAACTAAATCTTTTGAGTCTTTTTTACTCAGACCGATTGAATCCACTAAATTTTCAGCCAAGTCTGCTTTTGTCAACGATCCCATAAATCTACCCCCTTACAACGGCTCCTAACTGCTCAGACAACGCCGTAACAGTTTGCTCGACAGAGTTGTTCACTTCTTCATCACTAAGAGTGTGTGAAGGATGCTGCCACGTCAAGCCCAAAGCGACACTTTTTTTCGTATCATCAATACCTTGCCCTTGATACACATCAAAAACCAAGACACCTTTGAACGCATCACCTGCAACTTCAGAAATCACTTTTTCCAGCGAACTAACCGGTACAGAGCGATCAACCAACAACGCCAAATCACGACGAACCTCAGGAAAACGAGAAACCGCCTTATACTCCGGAAGCGTCGCATTTAACACCGCATTCAATGCGATATCAAAAACATAGATAGGTTGATTAGCGCCCAACACTTTAGACAACTGCGGATGAAGCTCACCCATCAGACCAACAAACACGCCATCCAGGTAAATATCTGCGGAACGCCCAGGATGAAGGAACTCACAACGAGATCGCTCATAAGTTGGCTGCCCACCATCATTTAGCGCAAACAATGCCTCCACATGAGCCTTTAAGTCATAAAAATCGACTTTTTCTGCGTTATGGTACCAAGCTTCTGAATCACGACTCCCCGCAATCAAACCTGAAATCTGCTCTTGCTGATCCAAGTCTGCTAAAGCTTCAACAGAACCAATAAAGCGACGACCCGTTTCAAACAAACGAACGCGTGATTGCTGACGATTCTGGTTGTACAAATAAGCCTTAACAAGTCCTGGCAATAGACTTGGACGCATCACACCCATATCAGCAGAAATAGGATTTGCTAATGGCACAGGCTCAATATTCGGTAAAAACTGCTTACTCAAATTAGGGTCAATGAAGCTATAAGTAACCGCCTCTTGGTAACCCTGTGACACCAAGGTTGAACGCAAAGCCTGAATGGCCACCTTACCCTCAGATAATGGCGTAAAATTCACCGCAGCCTGAGGCATAGAGGAAGGCAGGTTGTCATAACCGTAGATGCGAGCTACTTCCTCAATTAAATCTGCCTCTATCGCAATATCAAAACGATGAGAGGGTGATTTCGCCACCCAAACCTCATCAGTGACGTCGAGCATCTCTAAACCAAGACGTGTCAAAATATCGGTTACTAGGTCTTTATCGATAGACAAAGCCAAGTATTGATCTAGCTTTTTGCGGCGCAGCGTTACTACAGCAGCTTCAGGCAAAAAGGCGTCATGCACAGCGTGCGTAACTGGGCCAGCCTGGCCGCCAGCAATACTTAGCAGAAGCGCTGTTGCGCGCTCAATGGCTTTCTCTTGAAGCGTAGCATCCACACCACGCTCATAACGATGAGACGCATCCGTGTGCAAACCATATGAACGAGCCTTACCCGCCAATGCAAGTGGCGCAAAAAAAGCACTTTCTAGGAAGATATCTTGAGTTTCAGCATTTACCCCTGACCCTTCACCACCCATTACACCCGCAATGGCCAATGGCGCCTTATCGTCAGCGATAAGCAGCGTGTCTTCACGAAGTGCAATCTTCTGCCCATCCAACAAGACAATTTTTTCGCCCTCAGTCGCCATGCGCACAACAATAGAGCCAGACAAATTCGCCAAATCAAACGCGTGCATTGGTTGACCCAATTCGATCATCACATAATTGGTGATATCTACAATTGGATCGATAGAACGTATACCACTGCGACGAAGCTTTTCAACCATCCACAATGGAGATTGCGCCTTGACATTTACACCGCGAATCACACGACCAAGATAGCGAGAACAAGCCTCCCCCGCATCGACACGGACCGGAAAAACATCATCAATCGAAGCAATCGAAGCCACAATATCTACTGGCGTAACATCTGTCTTATTCAACACGCCCACTTCACGCGCCAAACCCGCCAAACTCAAACAATCACTACGGTTTGGCGTTAGATCGACATCAATAATGCTGTCATCAAGATCCAAAAAGGCACGAAAATTTTCACCGACCTTCGCGATAGAAGGCAATTCCATGATGCCATCATGGTCATCACTTAAACCTAATTCAGACGCTGAACAAAGCATTCCAAAAGATTCAACCTGGCGTAACTTAGCCTTTTTGATTTTGAAATCCGCGCCTAGCAGGGCCCCTATTTTTGCAAATGGAATCTTAATGCCTGGACGCGCATTCGGTGCACCACAAACTACCTGAAAGACATCTGAACCATCAGACACCTGACAAACTTGAAGCTTATCCGCATTTGGATGAGGCTCAGCACTTACAATCTCACCAACCACCACACCGGAAAATTCAGACGCAACCGGCAAAACCTCATCAACTTCAAGGCCAGCCATCGTTATTTGAGCAACCAAGTCGTCACTACTAATATCTGGATTGACCCATTCTCTTAGCCAATTCTCACTAATTTTCATAAAAACACCCTAGGTCGACTGGTTACTTGAATTGCTTAAGGAAACGCAAATCGTTTTCGAAAAACATACGAAGATCGTCTACTTTGTAACGCAACATAGCAAAACGCTCAACGCCCATACCAAATGCAAATCCAGTGTACTTCTCAGAGTCGATACCAGACATCTCAAGCACTTTTGGATGCACCATGCCACAACCCAACACCTCTAACCAAGACTCTTCACCTTTACTATTCGTACGCATAATATCAACTTCGATAGAAGGCTCAGTGAACGGAAAGTAACTTGGGCGAAAGCGCACTTTTAAATCATCTTCAAAAAAGACATTTAAAAATTGCTGCAAAATACCCTTTAGATCGGCAAAAGATATATTTTCATCGATCAACAAACCCTCTACCTGATGAAACATAGGTGTATGCGTTTGATCCGAATCACAGCGATAAACACGACCCGGACAAATAATACGAATCGGCGGTTGTGTTTGCTCCATTGTCCGTACTTGAACAGGTGATGTATGCGTTCTCAGTACGGTTGTTGGATTGAAGTAGAACGTATCCTGCATTGCACGAGCGGGATGGTGTGCAGGAATATTTAAGGCTTCAAAATTGTGGTAGTCATCTTCAATTTCTGGCCCTGCAGCCACATCAAAGCCAATACCACGAAAAAAGGTTTCAATTCGCTCCATGGTACGAGTCACTGGGTGCAAACCACCCACTTCTTGCCCCTTACCAGAAAGAGAAATATCAATTGTTTCGGTCGCTAACTTAGCATTCAAAGCCGCGCTCGTAAGCATCGCCTTACGTTCAGTAATTTTTTCCTGAACCTGATCTTTTGCCTCATTAACCATTTGACCGAATTTCGGTCGATCCTCTGCAGAAACATTACCAAGCTGTTTCAACAAAGCAGTCAGTGCGCCCTTTTTACCCAAATAATGCACACGTACATCATCCAGTGCGGACTCACTCTCAGACGCAGCCACTGCGCTTAGCGCATCAGCAAGAATCTGCTTTAGGTTCTCCATTTACACACTCCAAAAAATAAAATAGGGGAAGAACCATTGGCTCTTCCCCTATCAAAGACTGCATTGAGTGCTTCGCTCTATTAAGATCAAATCTTTCAAGATCGAATCACCCTAAGGCTACGTCAGAAATTAAGCCAAGCTTGCTTTCGCTTTTTCAACGATAGCAGCAAAAACTTCTTTCTCGTACACAGCTAGGTCAGCCAAAACCTTACGGTCAATTTCAATTGCTGCTTTTTTCAAGCCAGCAATGAAACGGCTGTAAGAAAGACCATTGATACGTGCAGCAGCGTTAATACGAGCAATCCACAAAGCGCGGAATTGACGTTTACGCTGGCGACGGTCACGGTACTGATACTGACCAGCTTTGATAACAGCTTGTTTAGCTACACGAAATACACGGCTACGTGCACCGTAGTAACCTTTAGCTTGCTTTAAAATCTTCTTGTGACGGCGACGAGCCTGAACACCACGTTTTACGCGAGGCATAATATAAACCTTATACTAATAAATTAATGAACTAAAAAAATCGAGACTTAGATGTATGGCAACATGCGTACAATTAACGCTTTGTCGCTTTGCGCAATCTGGTTCATAGAACGAAGATGACGCTTACGCTTAGTCGATTTCTTAGTCAAAATATGACTAGTATGAGACTGCTTATGCTTAAAACCATTCGCGGTACGTTTGAAGCGCTTAGCTGCGCCACTGTGTGACTTAATTTTGGACATGATAAAACCACTCTCGCATTCGTTAATGTTAGTGTAATTTCTTAATGAAGTGACTTTTAAGACAGCGCCTTTAAAGCCACCCTATTTAAAATTACTTCTTCTTTTTGGGGCCTAGCACCATCGTCAATTGACGACCTTCCATTTTCGCGGCTTGCTCTACTGCACCATATTCCTCTAAGTCTAAAGCGACTCGATTCATAAGCTGCATGCCAAGCTCCTGATGGGCCATTTCACGACCACGGTATCGCAATGACACCTTGGCCTTATCCCCGCCTTCAAGGAAACGTATCAGGTTGCGGAGTTTTACCTGATAATCCCCTTCCTCCGTCCCTGGACGGAATTTCATTTCTTTAACCTGGATCTGCTTCGCATTTTTCTTCTGAGCCGCTTTCGCTTTCTTAAGCTCAAAAATGTGCTTACCGTAGTCCATGATTTTGCAAACAATCGGATCAGAATCAGCAATTTGCACAAGGTCAAGCGTCGCATCCTGTGCTGCTTTAAGTGCCTCTTCAAGCGAGACAACGCCAACTTGTTCACCGTCTACAGCAATTAAGCGCACTTCGGTTGCTCGAATGTTCTCGTTGATTAGAGGGCGCTGCTTACTAGCTGTACGCCCACGATTCATATTACCTTTTATAGTATTATCTCCATTTCTTGTTTACGGCTACGGCGAGCAACTTCACTTCGAAGCAAATCTTCAAAATCAGAAATACTCATCACTCCAAGATCTTCACCAGCACGAGTTCGAACAGCAACCTGTTCCTGCTCGACCTCTTTATCGCCAACAACGATCATATATGGTACTCGTTGAAGAGTATGCTCGCGAATTTTAAACCCGATCTTCTCGTTTCTCAAGTCAAGTTTTGCTCTAAAGCCATTTGAATTTAATCTTTTTGCCAAATCAGAACAATAATCTGCCTGACGATCTGTAATGTTCATGATAACAACTTGTTCAGGCGCAAGCCAGACCGGAAATGCACCTTCTGTATCTTCGATCAAAATACCAATAAAACGCTCAAGTGAACCCACTATCGCTCTATGCAGCATAACAGGCGTTTGACGAGAGCCATCTTCAGACACATATTGAGCACCCAAGCGAGTCGGCATAGAAAAATCAACTTGAATAGTGCCACACTGCCAAACACGACCGATTGCATCTTTCAAAGAAAACTCTATTTTAGGCCCGTAGAAAGCCCCCTCTCCTGGTAACTCTTCCCAGTCAAGCCCAGCCGAATTTAATGCATCAGCCAAAGCCTTCTCAGACTTATCCCAAACCTCATCGGAACCTACACGCTGTTCAGGGCGAGTAGATAAGCGATAAATAATATTATCAAAACCGAAGTCAGCATAAACCTCATGCAACAGGTCGATAAATTCAGACACTTCTTGCTGAATCTGACCTTCTGTTACAAAGATATGACCATCATCCTGTACGAAATTACGTACGCGCATAATACCATGCAACGCACCTGATGGTTCATTTCGGTGACAAGAACCGAATTCAGCCATACGAAACGGCAAATCGCGGTAACTTTTTAAGCCTTGATTGTACACCTGGATATGGCAAGGGCAGTTCATCGGCTTAACTGCGTAATCACGATTTTCAGAATGCGTTGTAAACATATTCTCGTGATATTTACCCCAGTGCCCAGATTTCTCCCAAAGCACACGATCGACAATTTGCGGCGTCTTAACTTCTTGATAATTATTATCAAGCTGCTTTTGTCGCATATATTGCTCTACAGCCTGATACAAACGCCATCCTTTAGGATGCCAAAACACCATACCTGGCGCTTCTTCTTGCACATGGAATAGATCTAACTTTTTACCCAGCTTACGATGATCGCGCTTTTCAGCCTCTTCTATACGTGTCAAATAACCTTTCAGTTCTTTTTTATCATTCCAAGCCGTGCCGTAAATGCGCTGCAGCATTTCATTATTTGAGTCACCACGCCAATAAGCACCCGCCAATTTTGTTAGCTTAAAGTGGCGCAACACTCTTGTATTAGGAACGTGTGGGCCACGACACATATCTGTGTATTCTTCGTGAACATACAAACCCACTTCTTTTACCGATTCATCCATGTCATCGATTAGGGAAACTTTATACGTTTCTCCTCGATCAACAAACTGCTGGCGAGCGTCGGCAATAGGCGTCATTTTTTTAACTACGTCATAATCCGTTTTAACCAACTCACCAATGCGTTTTTCAATAGCCGCTAAATCATCTGGCGTAAAAGGACGCTCATAAGCGATATCGTAATAAAAACCTTCATCTATCACAGGACCGATGGCCATCTGTGCTGTTGGATAAAGTTGTTTAACAGCATGACCAACAAGGTGAGCAAAAGAGTGGCGAATAATCTCGACACCATCCGCGTCTTTTCCTGTAACGATACTTAATTCAGCATCATCAGAAATCAATTCACAGGCATCTACCAGTCGACCATTGATACGACCTGCCACAGTCGCCTTAGCAAGACCTGGCCCGATATCTTCGGCCACTTGCATAACAGTAACAGAGTTTGAAAAAGAACGTTGGCTGCCATCAGGCAAAGTAATTACAGGCATTTTATTCCCCTATCGGAGTCAGTGGTGCTCCATACTAAAGAGCACATGTAAATTTCAGCGCATAAAATATCATTTTTCGATAATTCATGCGAATCAAATTTAAATAACGACTTTAAGTCCGCAGAATGGTCATCCACAAAAAT
This sequence comes from Marinomonas profundimaris, assembly GCF_000508165.1. GTDB lineage: Bacteria > Pseudomonadota > Gammaproteobacteria > Pseudomonadales > Marinomonadaceae > Marinomonas > Marinomonas profundimaris. Next base: position 7,690 of record NZ_AYOZ01000008.1, read on the forward strand.
CAAGCCATATTTCTCACGTTCAGCCATAGACATTCTCTGCATGCAGAGTAAAATTAGCATCCGTTTCACAAAGACTTCATTGAATAAAAAACCTATGGATTTTAATAATCTTGACGACTACTGCATTGAGACAACTCAATCAGAACCAGACCTGTTAATCGAGTTGGTGGAAAAAACCTATTCGGATATGGGCTACCCAAACAAGTTATCAGGAAAAACCATTGGTCGCACCTTGAAACTTCTAGCAAAAATAGCTCAACCTAAACGAGCCCTCGAAATTGGCATGTTTACCGGCTACTCAGCTTTATCGATAGCGGAAGGCATGCAAACTGAGGGCGAGCTCATTTGCTGTGAAACCAATCCTAGAGCGATTGAATTTGCGCAGTCTTTTTTTGATCGCAGCGAACACGGCAAGAAAATCAAACCGATTTTCGGCCCCGCTCTCGATACAATACAATCCCTTGAAGGGGAATTCGACTTTGTCTTTATCGATGCTGATAAACGCAACTATCTGAACTATTATGAAGCAGTATTACCGCTTGTTAGATCCGGTGGCCTTATCATTATTGATAACTCTCTATGGCAAGGGCGAGTTCTTGACCCAAAAGAAAACAGCGACATCGCTGTCAACGAAGTCAATCGCTTAATTGCGAAAGACAAGCGAGTTGAGAACGTTCATTTGAATGTTCGTGACGGTCTCAATATCGTCGTAAAACACTAATCCCATTTCTTATAAACCCCATTCGCCTTTGGGTAACCTCAGGCGAATGGGGCTTATGTGCTATTAAAAAGATATTACGCAAGAGGCAACGATTTTGGTCGTTTTTAAAATCACAAACAACATCTCTGGGAAGCACTACATTGGTACTTCTTTTAATAGCGGCTTTCAACGATTCGAGCAATACGTTGAAGCCGCTAATGAAGGCCTAGACTTCCCTTTATACAATGACATTAGGGAGAATGGCATTGAAGCATTTGCAGTTGAAGAGCTATTTGAAACGAGCGACAAACAAGAGCTGTATGAGCTAGAAACAGATTACATCTCGATCTACAACGGTGAAAGCTTACGCGGCTATAAAATTGCACAAACAGCTGAAAAAGCAACAAACTTGAATTTAGGCAAAAAAGCACTTTTTGACGCCAACGGCGTATCGACAGCAGAACAGCCTAAAAAAACAAGAAAAGCAGCAGTAAAAAAAACCGTTGAGCTCCCAAAAAAAACACTTGAGCCAGCACCAACCGCTCAATCCTTCTTCGGCGAGCTCATCGGTGAAGAGCGATTAGATGTCCCAGCAACCGCAATACAAACTGAGACAAAAAAAGCGCCTGCACGCACAAAAAGTAAAGCCAGCATTCAAAAAATGCTAAATGAAGCCGAAAGAGTTTCAAAAAAAGAACGTGAAGACAAATTGAAGTCCCAACAACAAGCCGAGGCCGAAGAAATGGCCCTTATCATGGCAAAAATTGATGTGACCTCAAAATCTGCAACTTCAGCGTTTCGCCGTAAAAAAGCCTAATCTAAAAACACAAAAAAGCCCAGTTAATAAAAATTAACTGGGCTTTTTTAATGCCTATAAAAAGGAAATCTACATCCTTGCCTTTTTAAGCGTTTCTGAAATCATGAACGCCAACTCTAAAGATTGATCCGCATTTAAACGAGGATCACAATGCGTATGGTAGCGGTCTGCTAGATCCGCCTCTGTCACCTCAAAGGCACCACCCACACACTCCGTTACATTTTGACCCGTCATTTCAAAATGCACACCGCCAGCATAAGTCCCTTCTGCATTATGAACTTGGAAAAATTGTTGGACCTCTTTAAGCACATCGTCGACACGGCGAGTTTTATAGCCCGTTGACGCCTTAACAGTATTTCCGTGCATTGGATCACTACTCCAAACGACATGCTTACCTTCTTTCTGAATCGCCTGAATAAGCTTAGGCATACCATCCTCAACCTTATCCGCGCCCATACGCACAATAACATTTAAACGACCAGGTTCATTATCTGGGTTTAGCACATCACACAAGCGCACAAGATCCTCTGGATCCATTGACGGGCCAGCCTTAACGCCAATAGGGTTCTTAACACCACGCAAAAATTCAACATGCGCCCCATCAAGCTGGCGAGTGCGGTCACCAATCCAAAGCATGTGCGCCGAACAATCGTACCAATCCCCTGTCAAACTATCTTGACGCGTTAAAGCTTGCTCATATGGCAATAACAAAGCTTCATGAGAAGTATAAAAATCTGTTTCCTTCAATTGCTCCAAGCCAGGACCAATACCGCACGCTTCCATAAACTGCAAAGCATCATCAATTTTTCCAGCAACACCCTGAAAACGATCACCCGCTGGACTGGAGTTTAAAAAATCCAAATTCCATTGGTGGACTTGATGCAAGTCCGCAAAGCCACCCTGAGCAAATGCCCTTAGTAAATTCATGGTAGAAGCACTTTGATTATACACCTGCACTAAACGATCAGGATCAGGCACCCTAGCTTTTTCAGTAAACTCAATGCCATTAATAATATCGCCGCGATAACTCGGCAACTCAATACCATTTATAATTTCCGAACCAGCAGATCTAGGCTTGGCAAACTGCCCCGCCATACGACCGACTTTCACTACAGGACACTTACCCGCATAGGTAAGCACCACGGCCATTTGCAACATAACCTTAAATGTATCTCGGATATTATTCGCATGGAATTCCGCAAAACTTTCAGCGCAATCACCACCCTGAAGCAAAAATGACTGCCCATTCGCCACTTGAGCCAATGCCCCCTTAAGCTGACGAGCCTCTCCAGCAAAAACCAGAGGAGGCATTTTTCCTAATGTACTCTCTACTTGAGCCAGATGCCTCGCATCAGGATAAATCGGCTGCTGTAGCGCCGTTTTTTCTCTCCAGCTTGTCGGTTCCCACTGCTTCATATCTTTTACAACCTTTTAAACTCATCGTTTTTAACTATTAATTAACGAGCAACAACCCAGAGTATCTCTGCATCTTTTACAGACAAAGAAACCACCGCGTGCCCCATAGTGGCATCATAATACACACTATCACCCTCTTTTAACTCAACCGGCTCATAAAGCTCTGTGAAAAAGCTAACCTTACCTTGTAAAACCAACAAAAACTCCTCACCGTCATGGCGAACCCACTCTTTAAATTCACCAAAAGACCGCGCCCTAACTTTCGTTTTAAAGGGCACCATTTTTTTACGACTAATAGAATAATTTAACAGCTCGTGCTCGTAAGTCGCGGTTGGGTGTGGCTCCCCCTTCCCTTTACGAGTAATATCCCTGCGACCAGCAATGGAATGCTCGCTCGCCTCTACAAACAACTGAGGCAAATCCATTTCAAGCCCATTAATCAGTTTCTGAACAATGGTAAAGCTGGGCGAGACTTGATCATTTTCAATTTTTGATAGCGTCGAGCGCGCAATCCCTGTTCTTTTCCCAACCTCCTCAAGCGTCCAACCTTTAGCAAGGCGAATCTCTTTTACTCGTTTACCAAGCTCCAACGGCTCAACAAAACGGTCAGGATCTGACGCTGTGGCTGTTTCTAATGACGGACGACTAACCATACTTCCTCAACACATCTTCTATGAAAGAATAACCCTAAAACAAACAACAAGAGAGCCAAAAAACATCAAACCTTTAGCAATGGCGCCATCGCCACAGCACAGCGAGACAAATCAAAGCCCTTCTCTGCAACCTGCGAAAACAAACGGCTGTACTCTTTGCCATTTTCGCCGCGCAACAAAACCCACAAAACAGAAGAGCGCGTTCCAGTACGACAAAAAGCCAATGTTTTTTTATTGTCGGTCAACGCCGCCAATTGTAGATCCACATGACCTTGGGACAATACTGCCAAATCAATCGGGTTACTCACATACTCTATCCCCAACGCTTCAGCGGCTAAACGAACATCTTCACCCGCAGGCTGATCCTCAGACTCACCCTCAGGTCGATTATTGATAACCCTTTCGACCCCCTGCACCTTAAGCGCAGCAAGATCCTCTTTCGCAATCTGCGAAGCGACAAAATAACAATCATCAAGTTGAACTGGATTAATCATTTAAATTTACCCTTTTAAAACATTAAGAACGATATAGCACTTTAATAAGGTGAAAACCAAATTGCGTTTTTATCGGCCCCTGAACTTTATATAAAGGACAATTAAAAACAACCTTATCAAAAGCAGGCACCATATCGCCCTTACGAAATTCCCCAAGATCTCCACCTTTCTTTCCGGATGGGCATGTAGAAAATTGTTTCGCTAACTTATGAAAATCCGCCCCTTTATCCAGCTTCACTTTTAAAGATTCTGCTTCCGCCTTTGTTTTTACCAAAATATGACACGCACTTACCGTCGCCATTTCAACTCCCATCACATAAATACACTAGATAAAACATGTTAACCTATTTAGTATTATAGAATTAACTAAAAGCAATTATTAAACTTAAAATAATATTGGCGCAAAGCAGTATCAACACTAACAATAGGCGACCTTAACATGAGCACTTACGCAGCAATTGGCGATCTTTCTTTTCTCCTAGTTGAACCTTCAGACACACAGAAAAAAATCATCTCTAAAGCGCTTGAGGACGCAGGAATCAAACAAATCGAATACGCCAATAACATTGAAGAAACCATTGTCTCTTTGTCATCCTTTCCACCCGATCTTGTTATTTCTTCAATGTATCTTCCCGACGGATCCGCCAACGACTTAATTGATCGAATTCGCTCAAACACAGAAACTGAAAACCAGTGTTTTATGCTTATTTCTAGCGAGCGAAACCGCGAACAACTTGAACACCTAAGACAATCGGGCGTACTTGCCATACTGCCAAAACCCTTCGATCAAAAAGATCTTAGGCGCGCCATTCACGCCACCCTAGACCTAATTGTTGAAGATGAAATTGACTTAGAAATGTTTGACCCTAGAACGCTTCGAGTTCTTGTCACTGACGACAGCAAAATGGCCAGAAAACATGTCAGTAAAACCTTGAATACAATGGGAATAGAAGACATTCAATTCGCAGAAAATGGAAAAGAAGCCATTGAATTACTCAACGAACACGAGTTCGACCTGATTGTTACCGACTACAACATGCCTGAAATGGACGGAAGAGAACTCGCCGAAGCAGTACGGTTAGACCCAGCCTTGGCTCACATTCCTATATTGATGGTTAGCTCAAATGCTGAAGATAGCCAGCTATCTAACATTGCACAAGAAGGCGTCGATGCTATTTGCGGCAAGCCATTTGAACCCAGTGTCGTTAGACAACTACTGGCCCAAATATTGAATTAAAAATAAAAAAAAGAGCTTCATGAGAAGCTCTTTTTTCAGATAAGCACAAATACTATAAAGCAGAAATAAGCGCATCAACAATCGGCACATTAGCCTCAGGAAACGCATAATCAGGCAAATCTACAACAGACACCCAACGCACCTCCTGCCCTTCTTTACCTATTGGCTCACCCGTAAAACCAGTGACTTTATAAAAAAGCAACTCAACTACTTTGTCACCATAATCATGAGAAACTGTTTTAAAGTAATGATTCTCTGTGACTTGAATAGCACACTCTTCTTCCAACTCTCTTAATAGGGCCACTTCTGGCTCCTCAGAAAGCTCACACTTGCCACCCGGAAATTCCCACAACCCACCTTGATGCTGGCTGGATTTACGGAGAGCAATAAAAACAGCGCCATCTCGAAGAATAATCCCCGCAGCAACTCTAACCAACATTAAGTACGATACTCTGCGTTAATAGTGACATATTCATGAGAAAAATCTGTCGTCCAAACAATATCAGACGCATCCCCCATACCTAAATCAAGAACGATATGAATCTCTTGAGGTGCCATAGCCTGCTTACCATGCTCTTCAAGGTAATCAGGAGAGCGCCCTCCATTACGAGCAATTTCAAAGCCATTAATATGTAGCTGAACCTTATCCACATCCAAACCAACAACACCAGCTCGACCAACCACCGCCAAAATTCGCCCCCAGTTTGGATCAGATGCAAACAATGCGGTTTTTACCAATGGTGAATGCGCAATCTCAAAGGCCGTCTTTGTAGCATCAGCTACTTCAGCCGCACCTACAACCTCAACTGTCACAAACTTGGTCGCGCCTTCGCCATCACGAACAATCGCATGAGCCAATTCCTGCATAACTTCCGTAAAAGCCGCAATAAAGGCTTTAGCCAATGGCTCATCGACAGAGGTAACCACCGAATTCCCAGCCACACCAGTCGCCACGGCAATACAAGAATCATTTGTAGATGTATCACTATCAACAGTAATACGGTTAAAACTTCTATTCACGACATCTTTTAAAATTGCCTGAAGAACACCAACCTCCATGGCAATGTCACTGCAAACATAACCCAACATGGTCGCCATATTTGGGCGAATCATACCAGCACCCTTTGAAATACCAGCGACAGTATAACTCCGACCTTCAAACTCAAAGGTTCGAACAGACCCTTTAGGCAAAGTGTCCGTTGTCATAATACCAACACCTGCAGCCTGCCAATTATCGCCTGACAAATTGGCAAGAGCGTTAGGAATAGCCGCAATAATTTTATCTACCGGTAAGGGCTCACCAATAACCCCCGTCGAGAAAGGCAAAATAGATTCTACTTTAACCCCCGTCTTAGCCGCCAATTCATCACAAGTCTTCATCGCTGTTTCCAGACCAGACCTGCCAGTGCCAGCATTCGCATTACCGGTATTAATTAACAAATAACGACTACCAGCCTGACCTAAATGCTTTTGACAAATACGGACAGGCGCCGCACAAAATGCATTTTGTGTGAAGACACCAGTGACAGAAGCACCCTCACAAAACTCAAAGATAACAACATCTTTTTTATTCGGTTTTTTAATACCAGCTTCCGCAACACCTATCCGAACCCCTTTTATTTCAGGGATAAGAGGAAAATCATGCAATCCTACAGCCATTTAAAAACGCTCCAATTAAATCAGACTACCGTGACACTGCTTATATTTTTTACCAGAGCCACATGGGCAAGGTTCGTTGCGACCTACCTTAGGGAACTCTTGGTCTTGAGAAGAATCAGGCTCTGAAGAAGAGTCGGCCAACGAATTCAAAGAGTCGTGCACCATACTAACCTTCGTTTTCTCTTCTTGTTTTCTACGCGCTTCTTCAATTTTTTCCGCTTCTTCAGCAGATTGAACCTTCACACGAGTAACAATCTGAACCACTTCAAATTTAATTTGCTCTAATAGCCCCTGAAATAACTCAAACGCTTCACGCTTATACTCTTGTTTAGGGTTCTTTTGAGCATAACCTCGCAGATGAATTCCCTGTCTAAGCATGTCCATTGTTTGGAGATGCTCTTTCCAAAGTGTATCCAATACCTGCAACAGAACCTGCTTTTCAAACGCCCTAAAAGATTGCGGACCAGCGACCTCTTCCTTCGCTTTATAGTCATCAACAAAACTGTCTAGTATTTTTTGACGCAACGGCTCTTCATACAGTTTTTTATCTTCTTCAATCCATTGAGACACAGGAATCGCAAGACCAAACTCATTAAGAGCTTTCTCTTCCAAACCCTCCAGATCCCACATATCAAAAATACTTTGCGGAGGTATAAACTCGTCCACAAGACCCGAAACGACTTCCTCTCTCATCGCCGAAATCGCTTCCGACAAATCATCAGAGACCATCATTTCAAAGCGCTGACGATAAATAACCTGACGCTGATCGTTTGCTACATCATCGTACTCAAGTAACTGTTTGCGAATATCAAAGTTGCGACCTTCAACTTTACGCTGTGCTTTCTCAATCGCATTTGAAACCATCTTATGCTCGATAGCTTCTCCCTTCTCCATTCCAAGCGCCATCATCATTTTTTTAATGCGATCAGACATAAAGATGCGCATTAAGTTATCTTCTAGTGACAGGTAAAAACGAGATGAACCAACATCACCCTGACGACCTGCTCGACCGCGTAATTGGTTATCAATACGGCGCGATTCATGGCGCTCAGTGCCAATAATATGCAATCCACCCGCCGCCAAAACGGATTCATTACGCAAAGCCCAATCGACTTTTAATGCATCAATACTTTCCTGACTAGCCCCCTCACCAAGCTGAGCCAACTCAACTTGCAAGTTACCACCCAAAACAATATCTGTACCACGACCTGCCATATTGGTCGCAATGGTTACTGCGCCAGGTCGACCCGCATCCGCAACAATTTGAGCCTCGCGCTCATGCTGCTTCGCATTAAGGACATTATGCTTAACGTCTTTTTTGATAAGGTAGTTTGATAGCAGCTCAGAATACTCAATAGATGCCGTGCCAACCAAAACCGGACGCCCCTGCTTTACAATGTCTTCGATGTCCAACACGATGGCTTCAAATTTGTCTTCTGTAGACATGTAGATTAAGTCATTGAAGTCTTTACGCTGCACTTGACGGTTAGTCGGAATAACAATAACCGTAAGACCATAAATCTGTTGAAACTCAAAAGCTTCTGTATCCGCCGTCCCAGTCATACCAGATAATTTATCATAAAGACGGAAGTAGTTCTGGAAGGTAGTAGAGGCCAAAGTCTGACTTTCAGCCTGTATTGTCACACCTTCTTTTGCTTCTACCGCTTGATGGATACCTTCTGACCAACGACGCCCAGCCATAGTTCGACCAGTATGCTCGTCCACAATAACAATCTGATCGCCCTGAATAACGTAATCAATGTCTTTTTTGAAAATCACGTGCGCTTTTAAGCAAGCATGAACGTGGTGCAGCAAAGAAAGATTACCCGCTGCATAAAGACTCTCACCTTCACCCAACAAGTCCTGCTCTACCAGCCAATTTTCAACAAAAGAGTGTCCATCTTCGGTCAACTCAATACTGCGCTGAGATTCATCAAAAGTGTAATGTCCTTCAGACTCTTCACCTTCTGAACTCACTTGCTTAACTAAAAGCGGCGCCAGCAAATTAATTTTTCGATACTGCTCAGAACTGTCTTCAACAGCACCAGATATAATAAGAGGCGTTCTGGCTTCATCGATCAGGATAGAGTCAACCTCATCCACCACTGAAAAATTCAGGTCACGCTGAACACGATCTTCTAAGCGAAAGACCATATTGTCACGAAGATAATCAAAACCAAATTCGTTGTTGGTTCCATAAGTGATATCACACAAATAGGACGCTTTCTTTTCATCTCGCTCTTGGCCTGAAAAAACAACACCAACACTCATATCTAGGAATTCATAGAGAGGCCGCATCCAGTTAGCATCACGCTTAGCAAGATAATCATTCACCGTAACAACGTGTACACCTTTTGATGACAAGGCATTCAAATATACCGCAAGTGTTGCGACTAATGTCTTACCTTCACCCGTGCGCATTTCTGCAATTTTACCTTCATTTAGCACCATGCCGCCAATGAGCTGAACGTCAAAATGACGCATTCCCATCACACGCTGGCTACCTTCACGAACAACTGCAAACGCCTCAGGTAAAATAGAATCAAGCGAAGCACCTTTGCTTATGCGATCTCTAAATTCACTGGTCTTCGCAGATAAATCATCATCCGAGAGCTTCTGGAAAGATTCTTCAAGTTGGTTTATCTGCGCAACGACTTTCTTATATCGTTTTACTTCTCGGTCATTCTTTGTGCCGACAATTTTTTTAAGTACAGTTCCTAACATCTTGAACTCAACATAGCCAATTAGTAATAAATAGAGTCTACCACGGTAATGTGTGACAAAACATGATATATCAAGGACCTAAATACAAAAAAACCAGACATATAGTCTGGTTTTTTAAAATGCGATCAAGAATTAATCACTCGCTATGCACCAACAAAAGCCGGTTCAACATAGGATATCGGAGTAGTTTGCGCTTCATCTTCGTAAACAACATATTCCCAAGCATCTTGATGCTCAAGCAAAGCCAATAGAAGCTTATTATTCAGCGCATGGCCTGACTTAAAGGCTTTATATTCGCCAATCAGACTATGTCCAAGAAGATAAAGATCACCAATAGCATCCAATACTTTATGACGCACCAACTCATCTCGGTAGCGCAGACCTTCGTCATTAAGAACACGATAGTCATCTAAAACGATGGCATTTTCCATGTTCGCACCACGAGCAAGGTTGTTATTCTTAAAGTATTCAAGATCCTTCATAAAACCAAATGTTCTTGCGCGACTGATTTCTTTTACGAATGTTGTCGTAGAAAAATCAAACGAAGTACTTTGAACATCTTCACCAATCGCTGGATGCTGAAAGTCTATAGTGAAAGACAAACGAAAGCCTGAATGCGGCTCAAGGGAAGCAAATTTATCACCCTCATCCACGCGAATTGGCTTTTTAACACGAATGAATTTTTTCGGCGCATTTTGAGCTTCCAAACCAGCGGACTGAAGAAGAAAAACAAAAGGACTAGCACTTCCATCCATCAATGGAATCTCACTAGCACTTACTTCTACATAAGCATTATCCACACCCAAACCAGCCATTGCTGACAACAAATGTTCTACAGTACTAACCTTCACATCACCCTGACATAAAGCCGTTGCAAAATTTGTTGACCCTACTGCTCGCGCATCACCATGAATCTCTACAGCTGGATTCAAGTCCGTACGAACAAATACAATACCTGTGTTTACAGGTGCAGGTTTTAGTGTCAAATACACTTTCTCGCCAGAGTGTAAACCCACTCCAGTTGCTCGAATAATGTTTTTTAGTGTGTGTTGGCGTACCATTTTATTCCTACAATTTTATGACTGGATACTAATCTTTACAAAATAGTATCAATTACACATTTTTTATACAATCCAACATACTGATGTTGCATGGTTTTTGCTCAAATTAATCAGCTTGACGACGCAAAAAAGCCGGAATGTCCAAATACGATAATTTATCGCCACTTGAAATTGATGCAGAATCCGCAGATTCATTTTTCTCTTCCAAGTTTTTCTCAACCACTTCAGCCTTTACGCTTTGCGAAGGCTTCGACATAGACGGAGCAACAGTCATGCTAGACTCATTACTTTCAATAACTTGCTCTACCTTTGCCATAACCGGTTGAGAGACAACAGACTCACCTACAGCAGACTTCATTTCAACTGCAGATCGACCCTCTAAACCAGTTGCAACCACCGTAACTCGCATTTCATCCCCTACACTAGGGTCAATTGCACAACCAATCACGACGGTAGCATCTTCCGATGCATATTCTTCAATAATGCCACCAACCTCAGTAAATTCAGACAAACCAACTTCTTCATTGGCCGTAATATTCACAAGTACGCCACGCGCACCCTTAAGGTTGATGTCTTCTAGTAAAGGATTATGAATGGCCGCTTCTGCAGCCACCCTCGCTCTATCTTCACCAGATGCAGACCCCGTACCCATCATCGCCATACCCATTTCAGACATAACCGTTCTTACATCTGCAAAATCGACGTTAATTAGACCAGGGCGCATAATAAGGTCTGTAATACCTTGAACCGCATTAAACAAAACGTTATTTGCTTCGCCAAATGCCTTTAATAATGAAATATTTTTACCTAGTACAGGTAACAAGCGCTCATTAGGAACGGTAATTAATGAATCAACGTTTTCACGCAACTCCCTAACACCTTCTTCAGCTACTCTAGCTCGACGACGCCCTTCAAATGGAAAAGGTTTAGTAACAACCGCTACCGTCAAAATACCCAATTCACGCGCCACTTTAGCGATGACTGGTGCAGCTCCTGTCCCCGTTCCACCACCCATACCTGCGGTGATAAATACCATGTCAGCACCAGTGAGTAACTGCGTGATTTTTTCTTGATCTTCTAAAGCAGAATCACGCCCAACTTCTGGGTTCGCCCCTGCACCTAAACCTTTGGTTATAGTTGAACCAAGCTGTAAAGATACCCCCGTTTCAAACCCTATAAGGGCTTTAGAGTCCGTGTTGGCACAAATAAACTCAACACCTTCCAAACGGTTCTCAAGCATATGACGGACAGCGTTACCGCCACCTCCGCCAACACCGATAACTTTAATTACAGCATTATCTGATAAATTATCTTCGGCTAGATCAAAGACATTCATGGGCTTATCGCTCCTCAATAAATTCACAATCAATTCTGACTAGATATAACTTTGAAACCAGTGCTTTAACTTCTGCCACGCCTTCGTTGCACTGAAGGATGGCCCGATTTCTTTAGGAGCCAGAACTGATGTTTCTCGTTTAGTTTGCGTCTTAGACATCATCCGTTTCGAGATTTCGGTTACTTCAGCCTCTTTACTACCATAAACCAATAATCCAACACTTGTTGAATATATAGGGTTATCGACAATGTCTGACATTCCTTTAGTACAATCTGGTAAAGATAATCGAATTGGCATCTGAAAAACCTTCTCAGCCAACTCCGCCGCACCTTCCATAAGTGACGTCCCCCCAGTAATCACGATACCTGCAGGGATACGCTCCGCATATCCACTACGCCTTAACTCATCCAGAATTAAGTTGTAAATTTCCTCATACCTTGCCTCAACAACCTCTGTCAAAGCATGACGAGTAATCGATCTTGGTTGACGATCACCCACACTTGGAACCTGTAAAACCTGATCGGCAGATGCCATTGAAGACATAGCACAAGCGTATTTCACTTTAATTTCTTCAGCATGCTGAGTCGGTGTTCGCAAAGCCATTGAAATATCATTGGTAACTTGATCTCCAGCAACAGGAACCACTGCAGTATGATGTAACGCACCGTCAATCCATACCGCAATATCAGATGTTCCCGCACCAATATCAACCAAGCAAACACCTAAATCCTTCTCATCATCACTCAACGATGACTCACTAGAAGCCAATTGAGATAAAATGACGCCATCTACACCCAAACCACAGCGTTTAATACATTTCTCAACATTCATCACGGCATTCACTGCGCCAGAAATCAAATGAACATTGGCCTCAAGGCGAACACCTGACATACCAAGAGGATCTTTAATACCTTCCTGTGAGTCTATGTGATACTCCTGAGGCAATATGTGAAGTACACGCTGATCTGAGGAAATTGGAACGGCTTGCGCAGCATCAATAACTCGATCAATATCTTCTCGCTGAACTTCACCATTTTTTACAGCGACAATTCCGTGAGAATTCAAGCTTCGAATGTGACTACCAGCAACACTGACATAGACAGAATGTATATTACAGCCCGCCATTAATTCAGCTTCTTCTACAGCGCGCTGAATCGACTGAACCGTTGATTCAATATTTATTACAACACCACGCTTCATCCCTTTTGAGCTATGAGAGCCTATACCGACAATTTCCAAACTACCGTCGGCCAGCACTTCGCCAACCAAACAGATAACTTTCGATGTGCCTACATCCAAACCGACTATCATTTTACCTTCCCGGCATTACGTGTTGTTATGACATAACCTCAAACTTCTGTTTAAAAAAGCAACAAACAGGCCAATATCAATTATTTTTTTTCCAACCAACCGCCACCCCATGTGGGTAGCGCGCATCGACTGATGTTATTTGATCTATTCTACCCGATAAATCACTTTTATACACCGCTATAAAGCGTTGTAATCGTTCTAAAATTTCCTCTCTACCAAGCTTAACCTTAACGCCGTTGGTAAAAATAATACTCCAAGCACCTCGGGGCTCTAATGTAAGGGTAGAAACACGCAAGGAAGTAGAAGCAAGCACCTGACTCACCAGTCCAAATTGCTCAAGAACAACATCGCTTGAATCATCAGGACCGTACAGTCTTGTAAGCGGCAATTTAGGAAGCTTTCGCGGCGCAATAACTTCCGCCGAAGTGGATATTATTTGCCGATCTCCCCAGTATGCAAGAGGGGAATATTCATGAACAAGTACCTGCAACGTATTTGGCCATACTTTACGAATTTCTGCACTAGCTACCCATTCCGATGACAAAACCACAGCCAGTGCATCAGACAAAGAAACACTCAAAAGGCTCTGACCAAGCAATACAGAAAAATCCGACCTCAACTCTTCTTCCGTTGCATACTGTAAATCACCTTCAATTTCGATTTTTTGAATTGCAAACCAAGTATCAGGCGAATCATTCCCTTGAAAGGTAGCAACTAATATCAATAAAATTGCCCCAATCAGTGCAGCCATTCTCATAAATCAATCACGCTATTTTTTATTCCAAGCATTTTGAGCGATTTTTTCGACAAGTGAGGCATAATCAATCCCAACATACTTCGCCGCCATAGGAACCAAGCTGTGCGTCGTCATTCCAGGTGCCGTATTCACTTCCAACACCCAAAACACATCATTCTGATCACGCATCACATCAACCCGCCCCCAGCCTGAGCAGCCTAATGATCTATAGGCGTCCAACGAAAGCATCAACAGTTCATTCTCGTCATCTTCATTCAAACCACAAGGAAGAAGGTATTCCGTATCATCCGCGATATACTTTGCCTCATAATCATAAAGCTTATGATCTGGCGCTGGTTTCAAACCAATCGCAGGAAACGCCACGCCATCAATAATCGTGATCGTAAATTCAGGGCCATTAACAAACTCTTCAACCAAAATGTCAGAATCGTACTCAAGCGCACTTAAAAGCGCCGCTTCAAGCTCAGATCGGTTAGTGACTTTATTGATTCCAATTGTGGAACCCTCTCGCGAAGGTTTCACAATCATCGGATAAAGCATTTGCTCCTCAATAACATCCGCATCCACATGACCAACGAAAGACAAATACGCTGGCGTCGGTATGCCGATCCCTTTCCAAAAGCGCTTCGTCAATACTTTATCCATTGCGAAACCACAAGCCAAAGGGGAGCTACCTGTATAAGGCTTGCCCATCATTTCAAGCAGCGCTTGGACACTACCATCTTCCCCTTCACCGCCATGTAGCGCTATAAAAGCAAGGTCGAACTCAATTGACTGCAGCTGAACAATAGGATCTAACACAGCACCAACGCCATACAGGTCAAGCTCTACAACTTGATAACCTTTCGAGCGTAGACCTTCAGCGACTAACGGACCACTTTGCATAGATACGTCACGCTCAGCAGAACGACCGCCGAAAATCACCGCTATTACAGATTCTTTTAATGCTTTAGACATATCAAATCCCACTCGCAGATAGATTTTTAGACACCATGCCGATATCACCCGCGCCTTGTGTAATCAATAAATCACCTTCGCGCAAAACATTACTCAAAATAGAACGCAAGTCCGCTTCGCTCCCAACATGAATTGGATCAACATTACCGCGCTGACGAATACTGCCACACAAAGAACGGCTGTCTGCGCCATTAATAACGGTTTCGCCTGCCGCATAGACATCCAATAACAATAAGACATCTACTTGAGACAACACTCTCACAAAGTCTTCATACAAATCACGAGTTCTGGTATAACGATGTGGCTGATACACCATCACCAATCTCTTCTCTGGCCAGCCAGCGCGAATGGCCTTTATCGTAGCTAACACTTCACTTGGGTGGTGACCATAATCATCAATAAACATAACCTCTGAACCAGAAGGCAATGCAAGCGGTTTTTGCTCCTGGAAACGACGCCCAACCCCTTCAAACCCCATAAGACCTGCCTGAATCGCTGTCGCCGCAACCCCCAAATCCGTCGCTACAGCAATAGTAGAAAGCGCATTAAGCACGTTATGAAGACCCGGCATTGGTAACCGAATTTTCAATGGTTCGCCCTCTGGTCGATGTGCCAGAAACTCACAGTGGCGACCTGTTTGCACTATATCCGTTGCGTAAAAGTCCGCCTCATGCTCAATACCATAGGTTAAAACAGGACGACTTAACGACGGCAAAATTTCACGAACATTAGCATCATCAACACACATCACAGCCAAACCATAAAAAGGCAAATTGTGAACAAACTCAACAAAGGTATGTTTCACCTTTTCAAAATCACCACCATATGTATCCATATGATCTTCATCGATATTCGTCACAATGACAGTTTGCGGCTGCAAATGCAGAAATGACGCATCGCTTTCATCGGCCTCAGCAACTAAGTAAGCACTGCTACCCAATTGAGCATTCGCGCCAGCACTGGTTAAACGACCTCCAATAACAAAAGTTGGCGCCTCACCAGTAGCCGCCAATATCGATGCCATCAAACTTGTCGTCGTTGTTTTACCATGCGTTCCAGCGACAGCAATACCATGTCGGTAACGCATAAGCTCAGCAAGCATTTCTGCTCTGCGTACAATCGGGATACGATGCTCTTTACCCCAAATAATTTCTGGATTTTCTTCGTTAATGGCAGTCGAAACCACAATCACATGTGCGTCATACACATTTTCTTCCAAATGCCCCAAATAAATCTTAATTCCCAGCCCCTCCAAACGCTCTACCGTGGAAGAAGAATTAAGATCGGAGCCAGACACTTGATAACCTTGGTTATGCAGCACCTCTGCGATACCGCACATTCCTACACCACCAATACCTATAAAGTGGATATTTTGAATGCGACGCATGGTAGGAATGTCATACTGAACTTTATTATCTATCATGATTTTATTAACCTTAAACAACGTGCAACCACATCCTGCGTTGCATTAGGATGAGCAACAAGCTTCGCCTGCTCTCCCATTTTCAATAGTTTCTCTTTGTTTTCCACAAACTCAGACAACAAAGAAATAATTTTTTCATATGTTAATTGCGTTTGAGGCAACAAATACGCGGCCCCAACTTTTTCTAAATAACGGGCATTTTCTGTTTGATGATCATCAATAGCATGCGGATAAGGCACTAAAATTGACGGTAAACCAGCAACCGCCAGTTCACTTACCGTCATGGCTCCAGCACGACACAAAACAACATCAGCCCAATAGTAAGCCTGATCCATATTATCAAGATACGCCTCGACACGAGCCTCTACGCTTACCGCTTTATATTGTTCGGACACCGATTCAATATTACGTAATCCAGTCTGATGCCAAACATCCAACCGTTGCGTAGAAGGCCAATTAGCGAGAACTTCAGGGATAACATCATTTATGGCCTTCGCCCCTAAGCTTCCACCCACAACCAGCAAGCGGAAAGGTCGAACCGAACTATTTCTAGGGGGTCGAACCTGCTGCTCAAGAATATCACTTCGAATCGGATTCCCTACAGTAATGCCATTGACCAACGCCCCGTCAAAAGCCTGCAACTTTAAATTCGCCACTTTTGAAAGCAATTTATTCGTTGTACCAGCGATGGCATTTTGCTCATGAATCACCAAGGGAATACCCAACAATCTTGCGGCCACACCACCCGGCCCTGCAACGAAGCCCCCCATACCCAAAACAACATCCGGTTTCACTTTTTGCAACGTCGCCACAGCTTGACCAATCGCGTGTAAAATTCTAAAAGGCGCCAAGAGCAAACCAAGCCCCCCCTTCCCTCTGACACCTTTAATGGAAAGGGAATGCAACGAAATATCATGATCAGGCACAAGCCGCTCTTCCATCCCGCCCTTCGAGCCCAACCATTGAACATCCACGCCTTTATCTTTAAAGCTTTGAGCACAAGCCAACGCGGGATAAATATGCCCACCCGTTCCTCCAGCCATTATGATGACTTTCCTTACATCACTCATGCTTTACTCTCTTTGAATTCACCCGATCCGCTCTCACCATGGCCATTTACGATTCGCCTATTTTCAACGTCAACACGCGCAATAATAAATAAGCTGCCCAATGTAATAATCAAACTACTGCCACCATAACTGATTAAAGGAAGCGTCAAACCTTTAGTTGGCAAAAAACCGGTATTCACGCCTATATTGATGATAACTTGCGCCAAAATAAGAATGGAAAAGCCAAAACACATATAGGCTGCAAATGGACGCGACAACGCCATGGCGTTATGACCAATTTTAAAAGCTCGCCCTACCATCAATGCAAACAAAATAATCAGAAACAAACCACCGAGCATGCCCGTCTCTTCAACCCAGATAGAAAAAACAAAGTCCGTATGAGCTTCAGGCAAATACGACAACTTCTGAACACTATTACCCAGCCCCAAGCCAAACCACTCACCTCGACCATAAGCGATAAGAGCCTGACTCAACTGATACCCCTCATTAAAAGGGTCTGCCCAGGGGTCAATAAAGTTCATCAATCGCTTCAGTCGATAACTTTCTGAAACAGCCACAACGCCCAACATAGAAACAGCAGCAACCATCAGAAGCAGAAACTGATACAAAGGCGCACCGCCCAAAAACAACAACACCATTACAGTGCCAAGCAATACCACAGACGCACCAAAATCTGGTTCAAACAACAAAAACAAAAGAAAAATACTACAAAGACAAAGAGGCAATACAAAGCCTACCCAGCCCTCCCTAACTCGATCCGCCCTGCGTACCAAATAACCAGAAACATACACAACCATACAGACTTTGGCGACTTCCGACGCCTGCAGATTAAACACCACCAAATTGATCCAGCGACGGCTGCCATTGACGCTTTTACCAATACCTGGAACCAACACAAGTATGAGTAAAATTAACGACAACCCCATCATCAGAATGCCCCATTTTTGTAGCTGACTCGTCGGCAGAGACAGCAACAAAAAACCAAAACTAAGACCTAGTACAAGATAAAAACCCTGACGCCCCATGAAAAAATATGGATGCCCATGAATACTTTCTGAAATAGAAATTGACGCGCTCGACACCATCACCAACCCAAGCGCCAAAATAGAAACAACAGAGGCTACAAAAACATGATCAATCTGAGACATTTCACGCAGAGAGACTCGATCAAACAGTTTTAGCCAAGTCATAACGCATTTACCAAACGAGCAAAATGCGCGCCACGCTCTTCATAGTTTTTGTACATATCTAAACTGGCACAAGCGGGAGAAAACAAAACGATATCCCCATCTTTCGCCTCTTGCTCTGCATTCGATACAATCTGATCCAAAGTATCAAACCGCTTCACACTCACATTCGACGGCAGCACTTCAGCAATACGATCAGCGTCTTTACCAAACAAATAAACCACTTTTACGAAGTCCAATACCGGCTTGGTCAACCCACTAAAATCGGCACCTTTCCCTTCGCCGCCCGCGATCAAAAGAATATTCTTTTTGACGACGGAACCAAGACCCTGTAATGCAGCCAGAGTGGCTCCCACATTGGTCCCTTTTGAGTCGTTAATGTACGTGACATCATGTAGCGATCGAACCGTCTCGCAACGATGTGGCAACCCACCAAAGTCCTTTAGCACACCAGCCACCGCATCAGACTTAATGTCTAAGCCGAGTAACTCAAGCATCGCCAAGGACGCCAAAACGTTGGCGTGATTATGTGATCCTTTAAGTGCAATCTGAGACGTATGGTAAAGCCGCTCAACACCACGACACAGCCATGAACCATCCACGTCTTTGAGTATGCCAAATTCTTTTAAGTCTGGGCTTTTGGTTGTAAATGCACGAACGGGGGTTGATTCCGCTAATAGCGGCGCCGTCAGAATATCCTGTTTATTACAAACAGCGGCCTTACAACCACGATAGACTTTTTGCTTAACACGTTGATATTCATAAAGATCTTCATATCGATCCATATGATCTTCAGAAACATTCAGAAGACAAGCGAGATCCGCTTGCAATGCATGAGTGGTTTCGAGCTGAAAGCTGGACAGCTCAAGCACATAATAATCTGTTCCGGGAGAAAGGAGATCCAATGCAGGCAAGCCAAGATTACCACCCGCTTTCGCATTTTTACCACATGCTTCGATCAGTAAAGCAACCAGCGTCGTGACGGTGCTTTTTGCATTGGAGCCAGTAATAGCAACAAAAGGGGCATCAACATAATCGCGAAATAAGTCAATATCCCCTCGCATTAACACGCCACGCGCCGCCAATCCAACCAACACGGGCGTGCGCAACGCAATACCTGGACTAACGTACAACTCAGTCACACCAAGCGTTTCTAGCGCGGCCAAATCACCCGTGAATATACGATTTTCAGGGCAATATTGCTTTGCCTGCTCCAAACCCGGTGGGTTTTCACGAGAATCCACCACATAAAAATCAATATTTTTACTGGCTAAAAAGCGTACACAAGACAAGCCTGTCGCCCCCAAGCCCACAACGGCTCTAACCCGATCTGACCCGATCAACGACATGCAAAACTCCTAACGTACTTTTAAGGTGGCGAAGCCTACTAAAACAAGACAAACAGTAATAATCCAAAAACGAACAATCACCTTTGGCTCAGCCCAGCCCTTTAATTCAAAGTGATGATGAATCGGTGCCATTCTAAATATTCTTCGCTTGGTCAGCTTGTAAGAAGCAACCTGCAAAATAACAGACACGGTTTCCATCACAAAAACACCGCCCATAATGAAAAGCACCAATTCTTGACGAACAATAACAGCGATCGTTCCTAATGCCGCACCGAGCGCCAAAGAACCAACATCACCCATAAAAATTTGTGCTGGGTATGTGTTGAACCACAAAAAACCCAAGCCCGCGCCGGCCAATGCTGCACAGAAAACAAGCAGTTCACCAGACCCATGCACATAAGGAATCAACAAATAATCCGCAAAGCGAATATTTCCTGTCAAATACGCAAACACACCTAACGCGCCACCCACCAATACCGTCGGCAAAATGGCCAAGCCATCTAGACCGTCCGTTAAATTAACCGCATTACTGGTACCAACAATCACGAAATACGTCAGTACGATAAAGAAAGCGCCCAACGGAATGGCTAGATCTTTAAACAGCGGGATAAGCAATGCCGTTTCTGCAGGCGTGCTTGCGGTATAATACAAATAAAATGCGGCGGCTAAGCCAAAGATACTTTGCCAGAAATATTTCCATCGTGCGGGCAGACCGCGTGGGTTCTTTTCGACGACTTTTCTATAATCATCCACCCAACCCACAATACCGAACGCCAACATCACCAACAAAACCACCCAGACATATTGATTTCGTAAATCCCCCCACAAAAGGGTACTGACAGAAATTGAAAATATAATCAGCGCACCACCCATTGTTGGCGTTCCGGCTTTTGCTAAATGTGTTTGCGGCCCATCACTACGCACCGCTTGGCCAATCTGTAGACGCTGCAACAAACGAATCACTTTATTACCAATCAAAAGCGATATTGCCAACGCGGTAAGAACCCCCAAAATGGCACGAAGTGACAGGTAATTGAATACAGTGAAAAATGTATGGTATTTGCTTAAATAAGCCGTTAACAGAAGTAACATTGGTAAGGTGTATCCTAATTATTTAATGCTTCAATGACATTTTCCATTTTAGCGGATCGAGAACCCTTCACTAAAATGGCATGCTTTTTATCAAGTGGACGAACGACGGTCGCCGCTTCTTCATGGGTATCACATATTATCGCGTTACCACCTTCAGCCCTGAAGGCAAAACCAGCCATAGCCGCAATAGGCCCAACACAAATCAAACAGGATATGCCTTTATTCTTCGCATATAACCCTAATCCTCGATGAATCTCATCACGTTGATCTCCGAGCTCACCCAACGCCCCCAAAACCAACCAGGTTTCTTCGGCAGACTGTATTGCTAAAACATCAATTGCCGCCTCAACAGACGTTGGGCTGGCATTGTAACAATCATTAATTAATAGAGCTCCATTTTTTGTCCGAAGACGCTCCAATCGCCCAGAAACATGCACTGGCGTCGCCAACTTACTCACCGCAACCCGAAACTCCACTCCTAAGGCCAACATAGCCAACACAACCGCCATACCATTGGCTATTTGATGCTTGCCCGCCCCCGCAATCAGCACAGGTAAAGCCTCGTCACAAAAATGAAAAATGGCCTTACTGCTTTCCGCTTCCAACTCAACATTTGAAGCACGAAGATCCGCCTGCGAAGAAAAACCAAACGAATACATTTGCCTACCTTTCGCCAACGAACACCAATAATCAAAATAAGCGTCGTCCGAATTAAGAATCAGTGTCGCATCTAACGCTGCACCAGAAATGAGCTCGCCCTTTTCTTTTGCAATACCTTCAAGACTGCCCAACCCCTCGAAATGACTTCCACTGGCGTTAGTCAAAATAACAACATCAGGTACTGCGATCTTAGCAAGCAACGCTATTTCACCAGAAAAACTGGTTCCCGCTTCAATCACTGCGACATCGTGATGTCCATTCAACTCAAGAAGCGTTTGCGGTAATCCTATTTGATTATTCAAATTAGCGTGTGTTTTTAACACATTTTTATCCACTAAAGACTGAGCCAACCAATCCTTTACGGTTGTTTTACCATTACTGCCGGTAATACATACAACAGGACCATGAAAAGCCGCCCGAACCAAGTTCGCAATCGCCCCATAAGCCAACCTCGTATCGACCACTTTCACATAAGACGGCAGATCAAGATCTCTATCAGTCACAACCGCCACTGCACCAGCTTTTATCGCATTCAGTGCATAGTCATGACCATCAAAGCGCTCGCCTTTGAGCGCGACAAAGACACAGCCTTCAGATATTTTTCGTGTATCCGTCACGACCGAGCTAACCACTTGATCAACACCAATTAATTCACCACCGCAAGCCTGTGCAATATCAGAAAGGGTAAGATTAATTAACATAAGCTTTGACTGCCTTTAGTGCTTCTTCTTTATCATCAAAATGATGCTTTACACCTTGTATATCTTGGTAGGATTCATGCCCTTTACCCGCAATCAAAATGACATCATTCACACCAGCCGACAACACGGCCTGCTGAATAGCAACGCGGCGATCTGGCTCAAAACTAAAAGACGCTTCATCATTCGTTTCAGAGAGAGCATCTTTAAAAATCTGCTCGATAGACTCCGTTCGCGGGTTGTCGGATGTCAACCAAACATAATCTGCATTTTGCATCGCCGCCGCCATCATTAATGGGCGCTTTCCGCGATCTCTATCACCACCGCATCCAAACACACAAATCAACCGACCTGCCGAATGCTCTTTCAATGCCTGCAAAGCCACATGAAGAGCTTCTGAAGTATGCGCATAATCCACAACAACAAGCGGCGCATTAGGCTCTTGCACTTTATCCATTCGCCCAGGCGCACCTTGCAAAAAAGATAACCCCTTTATTAAAGCAGCTTTATCCGAAGAAATATGCCAAAGACTCGCCAAGGCAGCGAGGGCATTTTGAATATTAAAGCGCCCAAGCAAAGGCAAAAATACAGCCTCCTCCCCTTCAGGATGACAGACAATAAATCGACAGCCTGCTGGCTCCAGCGTCAAACTTTTAACGTGGAAATCAGCGAGAGAATCCCCCTCACTGTAATAAACACAGTTCGCATGCTTTGCTACTTTCGCCATAAAACGTGCGTATTGATCATCCAAACAAAATACCGCATTAGAAACACTTTCAAACGCAAATAATTGCTGCTTTGCAAGCGCATACGATTCCATATCACCATGGTAATCAAGGTGGTCGCGAGAAAGATTTGAAAACACCGCCGTCTGAAAAGGAACCCCATCAATACGACCTTGATCCAATGCATGTGAAGAAGCCTCAAAAGCAACAAGCTCGACCCCCTCACCTGCCATCTTCATCAGCGTTCGATGCAAAGACAGTACATCAGGCGTCGTTTGTTTTGCCTCTGCCAAGTCATTCAAAGGCCCTATCCCAAACGTCCCAACCAAACCACTACGCAACCCAATCGCTTCAGCCA
This sequence comes from Marinomonas profundimaris, assembly GCF_000508165.1. Lineage (GTDB taxonomy): Bacteria > Pseudomonadota > Gammaproteobacteria > Pseudomonadales > Marinomonadaceae > Marinomonas > Marinomonas profundimaris. The sequence goes on from NZ_AYOZ01000008.1 coordinate 31,374, forward strand.
ATTGCGCAATGTAATAACAGATGGACGATTTACCATTCGTACCTGTCACAGCAACAATGTGTTTTGGCATGCGGCCAAAATAGCCATGCAAACATGCCACTAGCAGTGCCGATGGGTTAGCAACAGAAATAAGCGTTATATCATCACGCTTCAAACCCAATCCAGCGGGCACAACAGCGACCTTACAACCCAGTGAAACAACACCATCGAGGTAATCCCAACCATTTGTTGCGACACCAGGCAACGCAAAGAAAACACAACTTCCGTCAGCCTTTCTACTGTCTGTTTCCACATGGGTATAAATAGCAGAATGCGGATTACCCTCTAAAGAATAACCCGCTAAATTAAGTAATTGTTGATGTGTCAATTGAGCCATTTAGCCACCCTGCACCACTTGATAAGGCACTTTCTTGGTTTCTAATCGAACCTCTCTAAGCCCTTCCGGTAAATCAGGGTAAATATTCAATGTTGTCAACGCACCTTCCATCACACGAGAAAAAACCGGGGCAGCTACTTCGCCGCCATAATATTCACGCCCTTTTGGGTCGTTAATCATCACGACCATAGCCAATCTGGGATTAGACGCGGGAGCAACACCCGCAAACAAGGCAATGTATTGATCGTATTCATAACCTTTCGAACCAACCTTGTGAACCGTTCCGGTTTTTCCAGCCACTCGATAACCAGGAATTTGCGCCGCCTTACCAGAACCACGCAGAACAACACTCTCCATCATCTTCACAACGTCTTTCGCCACTTTTTGAGGAATGACTTGCTTACCGTCAGCAGGCACATCTTGCTTAAAGATGGTAACAGGAACTCGATACCCGCCATTAGCCAATGTCATATAAGCCTGCGCCAACTGCAATGTCGACACAGACAAACCATAGCCATACGATAGCGTTGCAATTTCAGATGGGTGCCACTTTGGGTGAGAGGGTAAAACACCAGAGGCTTCACCAGGGAAACCGATCCCCACTGGCGAACCAATACCAAGCTCATAATCCATATTCCAAATAGCGTCCTGTGGAAGTGACAACGCAATTTTCGACGCGCCGACGTTGCTGGATTTGATCAATAGTTTTTCGAAATCAATAACGCCATAATTTGCCGCATCCCGTATAGTGAAGCGACCAAAACGCAAATAACCAGGCGATGTATTGATCGTCGTTTCTGTTGTGTATTGCCCAGACATGAGCGCGGCAGAAATAGTAAAAGGCTTCATCGTCGAGCCCGGCTCAAACAAGTCAATGACTGCACGATTACGTAGCTCTTCGTATTCCAATTTCGACCGATCATTTGGGTTATAAGACGGCTGGTTAACCATGGCCAAAATTTCACCGGTCTTCACATCTAAGATAACCGCAGACGCAGAAGTCGCACGATGCTCAGTAACCGCCGCTTTCAACTCACGGTAGGCCAAATACTGCAATCTAAGATCAATACTCAGTTCAATATTTTCACCTGGGTGCTCAGCCTCTTCGACACCAACACCACGAATAATATTACCGGTAAGATCCTTTACATAGCTGCGGCGACCTGGCTGACCTTCTAACGCTTTATCATACGCCAGTTCAATCCCTTCCTGCCCCTTGTCGTCAATATTGGTAAAGCCGACAACATGCGACGCCACTTCGGCCGCGGGGTAGAAACGTTTATACTCTTTGGTTTTACTCACACCAACAACATTCGCCGCCATAATGGCATCCGCTTCATGAGGAGGAATTTGGCGCCTTAAATACATGAAAGAGCGAGTTTTATTGGTCTCAAATTTTTCTTGAAGCCAAGCTCGACCCACACCCATCACTTCCGCGAGGCGCTTGATTTCTTGTTCTGGGCCAACTTTTAAAGATGGGTCACTTTGCATTTTCCATAATGCTTTGGGATTAGCGATAATGGTCCACGTTGGCGTACTAACCGCTAATGGTTCACCACGGCGATCTAGAATCATTCCTCGTGTGGCAGGAATAGCTTCCGTCCTTACCGCCCGGATTTCACCCTGATTCTGTAAAAATGCCTTATCTACGACCGTTAAATAAAACAGTCGGCCAGCCGCGACAAGAAATAACAGCAAAGCAATGCCGTACACAAATCTAAAGCGCCATTTTCCTGGGGTGTGGACACTATTTTCAATATTCATGGCTTCACTATTATTAATTCATCCTGAGAAGGTGAGTGCATTTTTAAATCCCTAATTGCCGCTTGCTCTAAGCGACCAGGCTGAGTGAGTGCGCTTTGCTCTAAAAGCAACTGCCCCCACTTCACCTCATAAGCCACTTCGTCTTGCTTCAACGTTTGAAGGTAAGAGAAGTCATTTCTAAAATCGTAGACCTGAATAACGACCGCAATCGACACCGCCGCCAGCACTAAAACACCGGCAGTAAATTTCAATGGTGAAAAGTTCACCTTAATCACTTACTCGCTCCAGAACGCGCAATACAGCACTACGAGACCGAACATTCTCACTCACTTCTAATTGAGATGGTTTGATCGCTTTTCCGATAGTCTTAAATTTAATATCAAGATGCGCATTACGAATTGGCAAATGTCTTGGCAACTCTGGCCCTTTTGCTTTTAACTTCATGAAGCGCTTAACAATTCGATCTTCTAAAGAGTGAAAACTGATAACCGCCAGTCGACCACCAACTTTCAAAGCATCTGCCGCCGCATCAAGACCCACTTCCAAATCGCCCAACTCGTTGTTGATATGAATCCGAATCCCTTGAAAAGCCCGCGTCGCAGGGTTTTTTCCTTTTTCCCAAGCAGGGTTTGCCTCTGCAACAATTTTTGAAAGCTGAAGCGTCGTTAAAATTGGCGTGTGTGAACGGTACTCACAAATGGCTTTTGCAATACGACGAGAGAATCGCTCTTCACCATATTGATACATCACATCCGCCATATCCTTTTCACTCACTGTAGCAACCCACTGAGCGGCGCTAATGCCTTTATCCGGATTCATTCTCATATCCAGAGGGCCATCGTTCATGAAGCTAAAACCTCGTTCAGCATCATCAATCTGAGGCGACGACACACCCAAATCCATCATTACGCCATCAACTTTACCCACGCCAAACACGTCTAAAATATGCTCAGCCATGTTCGCAAAGCTGTCTTGAACAATCGAAAATCGTGTATCTTCTTTTTGCAATAGCTCGCCGTGACGTATCGCAACAGGGTCTTTATCAAAACCGAGTAATCGACCATTTTCCAATCGATTTAAAACCAAACGGGTATGCCCACCGCGACCAAAAGTACCGTCTACATAAAGACCATCTTTATTGGTCACTAGCATATCGACGGACTCATCGAGCATGACGCTTATGTGTTCTGCCATCGTCTTTGTCATAAGGAAATATCCATCATGGTTTCAGTTTGTAAGTCCTCAAGCGCATCTTGGGACAAATAATCTTCGCGTTGTGCTTCCCACTCCTCTTGGCTCCAAATTTCTAATTTTTTACCCTGGCCGAGGATGGTCAATTTTTTATCTAGCCGAGCAAATTCTCGAAGCGGAGCAGGCAATAAGATTCGACCCGCTTTATCTACTTCTAAATCAGTCGCGTGACCGACCAACAAACGCTGAAGACGTCTAGCCTGCGGCTGGAAGGTGGGTAATTTGTCTAATTTTTGCTGAATCAATTCCCATTCAGATAAGGGGTACAACAGCAAACATCGCGAAACAGGATCGATCGTGACAACAACCCCATCTTCATCGTATTGAGCAAGATCATCGCGCAAGCGTGCAGGGAGCGACATTCGCCCCTTCACATCTACGCTGACTTGATGAATCCCTCTAAACACGCCCATACCCACTTATCGACACTTTATCCCACAATTTAACACTTTTTTCCTAAAATAGTAAAAAAATATTAATGAAAGATGAAAATCTTAAAAAACAGATACAAAAAAACCGCTAAGTTAAGCGGCTATTAGAAAAACAACATAGAAAAAACAAAAAGAACAATGCGATAAAATATTAGGGAGAGAAAAACTCAGAAAAGCACAATAACGATGAGGGTGCACATTAGGCGCCAAGGAGGAGAAAAAAATGCAAGTTGGCCGATAAGCCGGGTTCTGTCGTGAACAGTCATTCATCTAATACGTACATCACTGCACGTCTTTAGCAACCTACCCGAACTCAGCGCGGGTCACGCCAAAGAGTTCCTATTTGGTCTTGCTTCAAGTGGGGTTTACCTTGCCACGAACTGTTACCAGTCGCGCGGTTTATCTCAGGGTTTGACCTCATCTTGACCTGACAAAAAGCCAGTATCACCGAGTTACGACTAAGTGCAGTCGTTGAGTGATTGTACCAAAAGTTGTACCAAGTTCGAACAACTAAAACCCAAAAGCCGACCCTAGAAGGAAACACTTCATCTAAGACCACCAGCCACATTAAGATTTACGCTAAAAAAGCCTAGTTTTACGACGAAAAGAGACAAAAGTAAGCACTTAGAGTCGGCAGAAACGCTACTTTATGGAGATTTGTACAAAAAGCAGGCAACGCTACGCGAAAAGTAAAGCGGTTATGGCTAACGAGTCCCTCAGATTTCACGTAGCGACGCGTATTAATGACTATATAGGAGCGTACCGAAGGAGGCATTTAGATAAGTTAAGTACTGATTGAAGTGCTAAGCATTAAGAATGTCTGTAAAAACATTCGCGCTTTTGACGTACAAAGACTGTACGTAGCCATTGCCACACCAATCGCAACAATGCATCTCACTAGGGGCAAGCCAAAAAATGGTGAAAATCTGTCGACGTTTTAGAATTTGGCAGACAGCCACTTCCCCCCACCCAGTCATGGTCATTTTACAAGATGCATCAGTCTAAGCAGCTCGACTCGAATATCAGTGTAGGTGAAAGTCAAGTTATCGTGCATACGCACAAGCGCATCCATGACATTTTGCCCCTCAATCAATCCCGACTGGCATGCTGCAGCTTTCCTAAACACTAAGTCACACGTTCCAAGTTCCTTCGAGGAGCGCCTGTAGGACATATCGTTTTGCAAATGCGAAGGCAGAGTAAGGCGTATTGGCGAGCGATGCTTAATAACATTAGCTAACTCATGCAGTAACTCATACTCCTTGTTAATGAATTGCGCGTCAGATGTTTTACCACGAAACCTCTTAATTAACGCCCTAAGTCGACTGAACTCATGGCCGTCAGCTAACGCACTGAAGTCCGCGTAATACTCCTTCCAACTATAAGAACTAAGGTCACCATTTTTGGACTTCATTGAAAATCCACGGGAATCCAAACACACCGCAACGCCGTACGGCACACCCTCCATGAGTGAATGCAGGCTAAAAATAAAACTGACTACCTCTGCATCCATCGCCACTGAGCTGCCCCAACACAGCTCTCGACGCTTGTTACATGCAAACGCGCGAAACCTATCAAAGTGATAAACTAAAGCTTCGAGATGCCACAACGTATCGCCTATGTACTCTCTGGCTTCCTCTGGGTTATTTAGAATGCCGAAGACCCCAGCCGCCTCTAGCTCCTCTACTTCAAGTTTCGGATAAATATTTCTTCCTTCCATTCTGCATATATCCTTAATACATAGGAAACGACAATGAACGCACCAGCACCAACACGCATAGCTACGTTAATTCTAAAGCATCTGGCACTGAGCACCGTGAACACCTCATTAGGGCATGCTCATATGACACAGAGAGAACATATCTCATAAGAGTTAACTTAGTCTCAAAAAAGACACTATCATCTAAATACCTTGACCCTAATGAGACGCAATGAATAGCTCTCAGGTATTATCTCTAGCTGTTGCCAGCCGTATTTACGCAGTGGCTTAACTTCATCTTTACCTGACAAAAGCTAGTATCAACAAGTTACGAATAAGGTCAGCCTTTCCGTGATTTTTAACTAGTACGAACACCTAAAACCCAAAAGCCAAAAGCCAAAAGCCAAAAGCCAAAAGCCAAAAGCCAAAAGCCAACGTTAGAAGAAAACACTTCACCTAAGACCAACAACAAAGTATGCGCTAAAAAGACCTACTTTTAAGACGATAAGAGAAGAAAGGCAACGCAACGCAACGCGAAAAGTAAGCCTATTAGGACCAGCGACCGCGAGCCCTCAGGTTTCACGTAGCTGCGTAAGCACCACACACTCACAACAACGAGACATTTACCACTTAACCAATAAACCCACACAAAGCCATTAATGCTAGATAACTTGGTTGCTTTACCCCCCCCTAAAACAACCAAAACAGAACATTATTTGTACGTTTTTTACACTATCAGCGTGTAATTTTAGTTTACAAACTTATTTAGGAGTGCCATTATAGATATATAAATAAATCAAATTTCCAATCTACACGCTGTGAAGCGTCCTCCTAAAGTTAATTTGTAATATTACGAATAAGCTAATAAAGCACCTAATACGATTCAGCCCACTATTAAATTAGTTAGGCAAACTACGGTAGTGAGAACAAACATCTTCCCACTGTCCGTAACGGTAACGTCTGTATTTACAGACACGCACTGTTTTACGTTTTGACATACGATTACCCTCCTATGTCTAAGATTAAGACCGCTCACAAGCATTGAGCCGTAAACTCAAATACTAAGTGACAGAACGGTCTGTTAAGTGGTGCCACACCACACCTAATACGATTCAGCCCACTATTAAATTACTGTTGACACATGTTAATTTATATATATAATTCGCCCCACTGTTTCTTTGATATAAAATATTACAATCATGCCCGTAATAAAAAAACGAACCTTAGCTTCAATTAAATCATAGCGAATAGTAAATGTCAATAGACTTGGCACAAGTATTGCTATTTTAATTCACAAAAATCAAAACACCTCTGTTTTAATTGCTTAATAGACGCCTTCAAGCACCCCACACAACCTAAGAAATAAAGCACTTAAGTGCCATTAATTGTCAAAGGCTGAAACACCAACACCATAAACCTAAAGCAAACAGTCTCCATAACAACCCCCTAATTAAGGTCGCATCTGCAACTGCCCTCCCCTCAGGCAAACATAAAGCATCAAATAATTTCAAAAAAATCTATACCCACTCAATTGAATAAGCTGAATTGAAATCCCCCCCATAGGGTACGTCAACGCATGACTTAAACGGCAGACGAACACCCAAAGCCTATATGAATTAGAAGACATAGAAACACTTGGTAATTGGCACTAAAATCTAATCTCCATAACGTGCATGGCATTAAATTACTTTACATATGTTTCGTTCACCCATTATCATACCTGCACGTTTATCTTAACTTTCATGCATAGGGAGAACTCATGGGGCAACTAATAGGCTTCGCTAGAGTATCAACACAAGGCCAAGACCTTGACGGACAGCTAGAGGCACTTAAAGCAGCAGGCTGCACAAAGATTTTCCATGGCAAGAACTCAGGCGCTAAAGAAGCAAACAAGGTCAGGCTAGAGGAAATGATTAACTACATTCGTGAAGGTGACGTTGTACTGGTCACAAAGCTCGACAGGCTGGGACGTAGTCTTCGCATGATACTTGAAGCACTTGACTCCATTGAAGACAAAAAGGCCGCTGTTCGCTCTCTAGACGGTGCCATAGACACTTCCAATCAAAGCCCTACCGCCAAGGCACAGCAGGCGTTAATAGGTGTTTTCGCTCAGTTAGAGCGTGATTTAATAGTCAATAGAACCAGTGAAGGACGTGAAGCAGCACTACGTAAGGGCGTACAGTTCGGACGTAAACATAAGCTCAGCGCCGAACTTAAGGCCGACATAAAAGTGCGCCATAAGAACGGTGAAAGCGTTAGAGCGTTAGCCGCTAAGTATGACGTAAGTAGACCAACAATAGACAGGATAATAAAAGACAGTAACAAACACTAGACGCTGGTCACTTACTAGTAAGTGGTGGTGGCTTGCTATGTGAATCCGAGTGGGTAAAAGTGCCACGCCCTTCTCCACTTTTCGTGTAGGCGATAAGTAAGCATTACTGGTTTATTTACACTAAGTAAAGGGTGGTCGGATAGTTCACCTGTACTATCCGACCACCCAGCGCTGGCGATAGAGGCTGCTCCTATCGAAGATGGTGTACTACTTGACGAAACAACTTCCGTATCTTGAACAAGCCTCCAAAGTAGGCATAGTTCGGGCATAGACAAAGCCAATTGAAGCTATCAGACATAGGACCCCCCTTCACTCCAGCTCAATCTATAGAGCTTGACGAGGAACACGAAGAACCAAAACTCATGAAGATATAGACATACGCGCAGCTAAGAAAGCTAAAGAACTAAGCACGCAAATGTCACTACGAGACATAACACTCGAAATGGACTTACATCACAAGACGGTGTCACGTCTTTTAAACCTAGAAACCGAAGAGTGTTTCCTTTAGCCAGCTGGCGAATCGAAACACCCAGCGTCAATCATTGATTCTACTCCTATCGTAGAAGAAGATAATGACCTTAAAGAAGTAACAGCAGTCAATCCATTCGAAGCCATAAGCAAGACCCTAAGAACACTCGAAGAAGGACTTACAAAAGGAACAGAGGAACAGTCAAAGCAAATTATTCTGCACCCCCACCTTCCCAGCACTCAGAACCAAGATACTATCTTTTGACCAAATAGCTAAAACAGCATTTCTATGATTGCTTTTATCGCCACGAGACAAGAAAGAAAGCCTTACACCAGATGGGTGCGCGGATAATTTACCTAAAGAATCCGCGCACCCAAGAAGAACAGAGTCATAGCACGAATCCCCAACACGAAAAACCGAAAATCTGACACCCCACACCCTAGGGAAGAAAGGCGTAAGATAAGTCTTCTATATGCCTTACCTGCTGTTTTACTCATCATCCCTCATATTTTGATTACCCACACCTTAGAACAACCAACCAACTTAAGGAGTACATCAAATATGACAAAATCAAACCAATCACCTATCAAAGCAATCATTCGTGGGACCTGCAACAACCAAACCCAGATTGGCACATGGAGCGCCATCATTGAAGACGACACAAAGTACTTAGAAATAGCAAATAGACACCGCCAAACAACAAATATAGAGATGGAGCTTGTAGCTTCACTAAAGGTATTACAGAGTCTTGAAAAATATTCAGGGCGGTCTATATCAATCGTGACCACAAGTGATTATCTAATCAATGGCGTAACTGAATGGTTCACAAAATGGCAATCAAAGGGATGGCGTAACGCGAGTAACAAGCCCGTCACCCACAAAGACAAATGGCAGGAACTCAAGAAGCTATCAGACAAGCTCAACATACAGTGGTGCAAGCTAAGTAAAGACGAAGAGACCAAGGCTCAATACAATTTGATATGTATATCAGATGAAGCCTTAAACAGTGGTCATGCAAAGAACATTATTCAAAAGCAATGACACCTAACTTTATAGCCTAAGACTAGATAACAGTAGGACTTAGTGAGATGACTTAGTCTATTTATATTCATATATATTTATTCATAACCAAGCTTATTACACAGCGTCTTACTTAGAGCATTACATGGCGTATTACTTATAGTCCCCCCTATACTCATTAACTAGTCACTTAGAGATTTCCAATCTTACCTATCGAAGTTCATCGACTTTACCAACAGTAACGCCTAGTGAGATGACTTAGTCTATGTATATTCATATATTTATTCATAACTAAGCGTCTTGCTGAGCGCCTTACTCATAGCCCCCCATACTCATTAACTAGTCACTTAGAGATTTCCACATGACCCCTACCCCAAACAACCTTCAACTAAACCATCAATGGACATCAGCCCTTGCTAATCCACTAGCTGAAAGCTCATCAGATATATTCACCTTCACGCCAAACCATACAATCGGCCTAGATGGCAACCCCGTAACAACTCTCTTTAAGGAGCTTTTCCCAGACACAACAAATAGAAACGCCAAAGCAACCAGACAAGCCTTACAGACCCTCATACTATGCCTTTGTCAGTCCATAGAGCATATGCGTCCACCAACAACAGGCTTTACACACAGCCGAACCAATACGCGCACCAAGCTTGCAGAGCGCTATAAAACCAACAACTACAACGCTGAAATATTTACTCGTGTACTTGATAGGATGGGAGAGGCTGGCTTTGTAACACAGCATATGGGCTTTCGCGGAAAAGGCCACAGCAAAGGCCTAGCAACACTTTTTGTCCCCACCAATTTATTTTGCAAGTGGATTCATGAGCACAGAGCGGCACTCTCACCAACTCAGTTCATGGAATATAGAGAACTAGTCATACTAAAGGACACCAATAAACGGCTCAAAGAGTACTCTGAATCAGACTTCATTGAAGCAATGCGTCGACGCATTAGAGAGGGTAACAAGCTCAGACAACAGCACAGGTGGCGTTACATTCCATTAGATAAAACTTATTGGCATGCCTCTATCAATACCCGCAAAGCAAAAAGAGAATATTGTCATTACGTCGAAGGTCTCAACCCATTCAAAGAGCTTAATAGAGAAGACCTTGAATGCGTTCGTATCTTTAGCGAAGACTTTAAGTCTGCGGGACGCTTCTTCTGCTCAGCACAAAACCTAAGTAAGCATGAGCGCGCCACACTAACAATTGACGACAGGCCGACAGTAGAGATAGATCTAAAGAGCCTACATCCAAGGCTACTGTATAATCTAAATGGCCTTGAAGCGCCTGAGGACTGCTATGCTGCCGACACAATAGAACAACGCAGACTGAACAAAAGAATTAGCATGTTTGTATTAAATTGTGCATCTCACAATGAAGCTCGCAAGGCCTTAATGTCAGACCAGATAATATCTTCTCAGAAGGCACAGGAAGCGATAGAAGCCTTTATAAGTCGCCATAAACCTATCGCCAACAACTTCTTCAAAAGAGCGTGGACTGAATTACAGCACGTTGAGAGCCGAATAACTGACAGCGCCCTCGCACAGTGCCATATCAGGGATATTCCAGTCTTACCAGTGCATGACAGCTACATTGTCGAAACCAAACACGCTTTCAAAATGATGGATATAATCATATCAACATACAAGAAAATCACAGGGTTCAACCCCGTTGTAGCATTTTGATATCAGCACAATAAGTAGCATAAAGTACAGCCAATCACACACCATACTGGACAACATCGACCACTTTAAGCACGTCTTTCAATTGGAAAGTATGGGTGTATCTGTCTGTTTGACCAGCCCCTCGTTTCTCATGCCCTACTACCTGTTGCACAAGCACATTAGTCACCCCTGCCGCTCTCGCTTTGGTAATAAAAGTATGCCTTAACGAATGGAAAACCAACCGCTCCCCGTGGTCACTAAGCTTCGTATCGATGATAGTGTTAAAGAGGCCTGTTACCCTATTAGGGTCACGATGAGCCGTCTCAAACAGTGTATGACTTCCACTATCAACCCATTTAAGCAGACCTAACTTAATAAGCTCATCATGAATCGGAACAGAACGCCTAGCCGCCTTTGTCTTGCCCTCCTTTATAACAAAGTAAAAACGCTGCGTGTCGCTACAGAACTTAAAGTCATCCTTTGTCAGTCCTGCAATCTCACCACGTCGCGCCCCAGTGTATATAGCCATCATGAAGAACCATTTAAACCATTCAGGCTTTTGAGTCAGCTTACCAACAAGACCCCTTACCTCAGAATCACTCAAACAGCCGTATCGATTATTGTCATATTCCCACTTAAGACCTTCTGTAGGTGACAGCTCGATAACCTCTCGCTCTTGCTTCAAGTAACGATTAAATAAGCCCTGACATAGCTTTAGATGCTCTTTCACATACTTACTAGACACTCTATCTTCATCAGGAATAACAAGCTCTTTGAGCGCCTCTAAAGGCATCTTACCGTAGCCCTTCTTATTACGTTGAGGCAAGCCAGAAATGCCACCTAAGGCCTCTCTGAGACTACGCTTCGTAATAGACGTTATAGAGACATTCCCCAAGAACAAACGAAGGTTTTGATACATTCTGTCATAGTCTTTCGCCTGCTTATCTGTCCAACGCTTCCAAGCGACAAAGTCACCCCATGCCTTATCTAGCTTCATTCCACCACCTTTGGCAGGACTGCTTTTTGAAGGCTGAGTAGGTACAGAAGCAATTGAGGCGAACTTTGAGTCAACCCAAGCAGCCACCTCTCGACCGAAGTTAGACAGCTTATGACAAATTGATAGCGCCTGTTGCTGTGTGTGGCAGTTCATAAGGAGTTTGATTAGACGGAACTTATCGCCAACCATGGCAATAGCGTCAGACAACGAGTCTGTACGGAGACTACGCTTAATTTCACGAGGTAAGGATGGACATAAAGCCCTAAGACGCGGAGGAATAACAATGCGAAAGTAGTAAGTTTTCCCTCTGAGAAATACATGAGGGTAGCGCGTTTGTACCAGTTTATGTACCATAAGTTCGAACCTTATTAAAAAGGTCGTAACTCATTGATAAACAAGCAAAAAATAGTGTGCAAGTTGGCCGATAAGCCGGGTTCTGTCGTGAACAGTCAGTCATCTAATACGTACATCCCTGCACGTCTTTAGCAACCTACCCGTACGCAGCTCGGGTCACGCCAAAGAGGTCGGATTTGGTCTTGCTTCAAGTGGGGTTTACCTTGCCACGAACTGTTACCAGTCGCGCGGTGCGCTCTTACCGCACCATTTCAACCTTACCGGCAGCAAGCTGCTTAGGCGGTTTATTTTCTGCTGCACTTTCCGTAGGCTCACGCCCCCCAGGCGTTACCTGGCACTTTACCCTGCGAAGCCCGGACTTTCCTCCCCCCAATAAATTGAGCGGCGACTGCCTAGCCAACTTGCGAGGCGCATATTACTTATCTAAAGAGACAATAACAAGCGCTTTCTTGAGTACAGAAAAAATAACAAATAAAAGCATTAAACCATTGGCAACTGAAAACACACCTCTAAGCCACCCTCTTCGCGATTTCGAGCCGTAATCAGCCCTTTATGCGCACGAATAATACGCTGAGAAATCGTAAGACCAACGCCAAAACCACCACTATTTGCCTCCCTTGCTTCCGAGGAACGATAGAAGGCATGAAATATTTTTTCCAGCTTATCATCTGACACACCAGGCCCATTATCTCTTACGTAAATCAAGGCAAAACCAGATCTCTCCTGAGTTTCAACCTCGATAACACCGCCATTACCCGCGTAGAAACACGCATTGCGCAACACATTTTCTATCGCATGCCGTAACTGAAGAGGATCACCCAAAAGAACCTTTGGCACTCGCCCCGTCTTAACAACAGAAATCCCCTTAAGCTGACTTTCAAAACTGACATCTTCAACAATATCACCAAGCCACTCCTGAAGATCCATTTCCTCCTTAATAAGGGATGCCGCCTCCAACCGACTTAACGTCAATACCTGCCCAATCAACTCGTCAAGCTCATGAAGCTCCGTACGAATTCGGCACAAATAACCTTTTTGCGATTCGATTGCGTATTTGTCTTCAGCAATGGTCAACGCCACTTCAATTCTTGCCAACGGCGTCCTAAGCTCATGCGAAACATCTCGCATCAAACGCTCTTTTGAAGACAAAAGCGTTTCGATCCTAACCGCCATTTCGTTAAATTCACGCGCCAATTTACCAACAGCATCGCTTCTTCGAGCCAACTTATTCTCAACCCTTGCCGCCATATCACCCTGACCAAAGGATCGAGCAACACGCTGCAACTTCAACAAAGGCCCTAATAACCAATACGCCAACACACCACTAGAAACCAGCAAACCCAACAAAGAAAAACCAACAACAGCACCTGGCGCCAAGGAATCAATTTCGGGGTTAGGTTTAAAAATCAGCAAATACTGGACATTATTACCACCTATGACCTGGATAAACTGACTGTGTAAAAAATCCGCCGCCGGCCGCCCCGTTTCGCTCGGCGTGTTTTGCTCACGAAAATTACGCGGCAAAGACTTAAGAAGAGGTCGACCATTTTCCTGATATAAATAAATACTGCCAGACAGCCTTTTCTCTGCCTTCTTAGTCTCTTCTTGCAACGAAGTAATACCAAACTTTTCATACCCAGCCACCAACTGAACGCCAACATCACCCAGCACATCAGCCGACACCTGATTACGCTTCTGAATAAACTGAACCATCCCCAAACCGATGCTAACCACAACGATATTGGACAGCAGCACAACCAGAAACACCCGCAGAAAAGTATTCTTCATAAAAAACTAAGCACCTTGCTCATTTGAGACAAAAATATAACCAACACCACGCACTGTCTTGATACGAGGATCACCACCTTCTAAATTACCGATTTTTTTACGCAAATTACTAATATGCATATCCAGACTACGATCATACATAGTCAACTTTCGACCCAGCGCTTTTTCAGAAAGTTCCTGCTTCGTCAACACCTGACCTGGCGTCATCAACATGCATTCTAACAAGGTATATTCTGACGTCGTCAATTCAACCAACTCACCCTCCAAATAGACGGTGCGATCTTTACGGCGCAGCAAGACACCAGACAGCTCTATATCAGCGGTAGGATCGTCTTCACGCTCTTGGCTCGCTCTTCGCAAAATGGCTTTTATTCGAGCCAATAGCTCTCGCGGATTAAAAGGCTTGGATAAATAATCGTCTGCTCCCATTTCTAGACCAAGTATGCGATCAATATCATCCCCTTTTGCCGTCAACATAATGACAGGCACCGCACTTTTATTACGAATCTGCTTTAGGGTTTCAAAACCATCCAGCTCAGGCATCATCACATCAAGAATAATAATGTCTGGCATATCTGCAGCCATAAGTTCCAGCGCTTCACGCCCATTCCAAGCATGTGCAACCTCATAACCCTCGCCATCAAAATATTCCTTAATCAGATCCGATAAACGAGCATCATCGTCAGCAAGCAATAACTTAACCATAAATATTCCCTCTCTTATTCCATTGTTTAGCTGGCAATCACACCGCCATAAATTCAATTGTAAATATTACCTTAGCGCCAGACAAACTCCGCCCCCTCTTTTCACTCTATTTACAAAGAATGCAGATATGGTGAATTTAGTTACCTAGAAAAACAAAAAAAGCCGCAAAAAGCGGCTTTTCAAACTTATTTGTAACGCGAAACCTATTGCTTAAATGGGTCGCGAATAACAATTGTTTCGTTACGGTCTGGACCTGTAGAAATAATATCAACTGGAACACCGACTTGCTCTTCTAGAAAACGAATGTAATCCTGCGCATTTTTCGGCAAAGCATCAAAGTTTGGAGCACCAACAGTAGATTCAGCCCAACCAGGCATTTCAACATAAACCGGCTTAGCCTTCTCATAACCTTCACTGTCCACTAAAGAACCAGCAACCGGCGAACCATCTTCATTCGCATAAGACACACAAACTTTAATGACAGACGAACCATCCAACACATCAAGCTTCGTCAAGCAAATGCCTGACACTGAGTTGATTTGAACCGCGTGACGCAACGCCACCGCATCAAACCACCCACAACGACGTGAACGACCAGTTGTCGCACCAAACTCATGACCACGAACACCTAAGCGCTCACCATCTTCATCAAACAACTCTGTTGGGAAAGGACCAGAACCAACACGCGTCGTGTAAGCTTTAGTAATACCTAGAACGTAATCCAAGTACAGAGGGCCAAAACCAGTACCTGCGGGTGCGCCGCCAGCTGTCGTGTTCGAGGATGTAACATATGGGTAAGTACCGTGATCAACATCCAGCAACGAGCCTTGAGCACCTTCGAACATTATGTTCGCACCTGCTTTACGCAAGTCATGCAACAAAGTAATGGTATCTGCCACCATTGGACGTAAAAATTCCGCCATCTCTAAACCAGCAGAATACACTTCATCAAAGGAAATTGGCTCAACTTTATGATATTGAGTAAGCACGAAGTTGTAATACTCAAGTACTTCTTTCAACTTTGCTGCAAAACGTTCTGAATCCAATAAGTCACCAACACGAATCGCGCGACGAGCTACTTTATCTTCATAAGCTGGTCCAATACCGCGACCTGTTGTTCCGATTTTTTTCTCACCTTTAGCAAGCTCACGAGCCTGATCGATCGCAATGTGATAAGGAAGAATCAAAGGACACGCGGCACTGATTTTCAAACGCTCAACGGCTGGCACACCTTGCTCCAGAAGCTCAAGCACTTCTGTTTTTAAAGCGGCAGGGGATAAAACCACCCCATTACCGATGATACACTGAACACCTTCACGCAAAATACCAGAAGGAATCAAATGCAAGACCGTCTTCTTACCATCAATAACCAAGGTATGGCCTGCATTATGCCCACCCTGAAAACGCACTACAGCAGCAACGTCTTCAGTAAGTAGATCAACAACCTTACCCTTACCTTCATCACCCCATTGAGTGCCTAGAATAACAACATTTTTACCCATAATTTCAGGTCTCATTTAGATAGTTCTTAAAGAAAAGTCTCGTTTTAAACCGGCATCAACTGCCAATTCTCACCAACAAAATCGAGTTTGAAATCAGCATCCCCAGCATAAAGATCATCTAAGACCTCAACAACTCGGTACCCTTCCGCCCTCAAAGCATTCGCTTTTTTCCAAAGCGCATCACTAGAGCAAATTGGCGACAATACCGTTTTTGGCTTATTAACAACGACATCCGTCAACGCCACCAAAGCCTTAACATCCGTACTAAAACCTGTCGCAGGTCGAGAACGACCAAACACCTGCCCAATATTGTTATAACGACCGCCGCGAGCAATCGCATTACCATGACCTGGAACATAAGCAGCAAACACAACACCCGTGTGGTAGCTGTAAGAAACCAAATCACTTAAATCAAAGTGCAGCCCAACACTAGGAAAGCGCTGACAAATAGCATCACTTACTTTCTGCAACAAGACAATGGCATCACGAATAGATGCATTTACCTCACCAAGTAAAGCGGTCGCACGAGGCAGCACATCTTTACCACCACACAAACGAGGCAAACTCACCAGCCACAGCTTTTGAACATCCTGCAAATCAAGCGCTTCAACATATCGATCAAGTTCAGGTAAATCTTTCGCTTTATACAGCTCAACCAATTTACCCTCTTGATCCGCACCAAGCTCGCACGCAGCAAGCACACCACGAACAACATCAACATGCCCAAGATCAAGGACAACACTAGACAAGCCAGCAGTAGACAATGTCTGCAACATCAAAGACAAGACTTCAACATCACTCTCTACGCCGCCATGACCATAAATTTCTGCACCTAATTGAATAGGGCTACGAGTACCATCCAAGCCTGCTGGCATTGTTCTTAAAACGCTACCGCAATAACTCAATCGCTGCACACCTTCATCTTTAAGACAATGAGCATCAATACGTGCAACTTGAGATGTAAAATCAGCTCGAATCCCTAGAAGCCGACCGGATAACTGGTCAATCACTTTGAATGTTTCAATTTCTAGGTCTGAGCCGGCCCCTGTAAGAAGGGAATCCAAGTACTCTAAAAGAGGTGGTATTACTAGATGGTATCCCCAACTTTCATGGAGATTAAGCAGAGTTCTTCTAAGATGTTCGATTTTAGCGGCCTGCTCAGGCAACGCTTCATCAACGCCCTCAGGAAGTAACCAGCGATCTGCTAATGACATTAAATTACCCTCTTAGCTTCGTGTCAGCAAAAGAAGCATTAATCCAAGAAACATACTAACCGCTCCAAGAATTCGTAAATTCAAATCCGAGCTTGCGATTGCCTTCACCATAATTTCCCTCCAAACATTTGGAACCAAAAAAGGCAAAAAACCCTCGACGATCAATAAAAGGCTGACGCCAACCAACAGCGACTGCAATAATTCCTGCATAGATTCTCTTTATTTTGACCATTAAAAAACCGGGGCTAGCCCGGTTTGTGTAATAGTACCATGTTTCCCATTTTAACAAATAGGCTTCATATACGATTATTGATGAATATCCACCCTATTTAGCAGCACCACCAACAGAGCTATTCAAATACTTAAAGAATTCACTGTCTGGCTCAAGCACAAACAAATCACTACTACCATTAAAGCTTTCACGATATGCCTGAAGACTACGATAAAACTCGTAAAACTCAGGATCCTGCTTATACACTTTAGAGTAAATAGCCGCTGCGTTAGCATCACCATCACCACGAATCATTTCAGCATCGCGTTGTGCCTCAGCTTCCAAAACAACCTGTTGACGATCTGCATCGGCACGAATACCTTCAGCAAGTTCCAAGCCTTTCGATCTATGTTCGCGCGCTTCACGCTCACGCTCAGTACGCATACGAGAATAAACCGATTCACTCACATCTGGCGGTAGATCAATTCGCTTAACTCGGATATCCACAATCGAAATACCCAATTCATTCTGAGTAACTTTATTCAAGTCATCACGCAGCTCAGTCATCAACTGATCACGCTCCCCAGAAACAACCTCGTGCATAGTCCGCTCACCAAACTTATTTCGAAGACCCGTATCAACACGAGAAGACAAAACGCGATTGGCAACCACTTCATCACCAGAGGTTGCTTGATAGAACTTAGCAACTGAGTCGATTTTCCACTTAACATAAGAATCAACAACAACCGCCTTTTTCTCTAGCGTCAAATAGCGCTGAGGACGGGAATCCATCGTCAAAATGCGAGCATCAAATACTTTAACTTCATTCATGATCGGAAGCTTAAAGTGAAGACCAGGCTTAACATCATCCTGAACAATCTCACCAAATTTAAGCACCACCGCACGCTCTTTTTCATTGACAACAAAAAGAGTCTGAGAAGCAATCAACACACCGAGAAGAACAACAAATAAAACCGAAAAAGATAAGCTTTTCATTAGTTTCTGCCCTCTCTACGAATCGTCGCGCTTTGGCGCTTGCGTATTTCATCAAGAACCTGATCTGTCAACGTTCCAATATTTCCTGAATTCACCGAGCCCACACCACTAGACGCAGCGGCTCGCTGCTTCATCAACTGATCCAAAGGCAAATACATCATGTTATTCCCACCTTTAGTGTCAACAACAACCTTGTTCACGTCTTTATAAACCGATTCCATCGTTTCAATATACAAACGACGACGAGTTACGTCTGGCGCCTTAGTATACTCACGATACAAACGATCAAAACGGTCAGCCTGACCACTCGCACGAGCTACGATTTCAGAGCGATAAGCCTCAGCTTCCTCTCTAATTCGTTGTGCACGGCCTCGAGCCTCAGGAATAATACCATTCGCATAAGATTCAGCTTCGTTACGAACACGCAACTCATCTTCTTTCGCCTTGATAACATCATCAAATGCTTCCTGCACCTGATTAGGCGCCTGAGTATTCTCAACGTTTACTTTCGAAATCAACAAGCCTGTACCATAAGCATTACTGTAATCCTGAATACGAGCCTTAACTTCCGTCGCTAACAACTCACGACCTTCCGTTAAAATCTGGTCCATTTCAGAACTACCCACAACATGACGCAGCGCACTTTCTGTCACCTGAGCAAGAGATTCTTCTGGATCACGTACATTAAGCAAGAAATCCTTAGGATTCTGAACAGAATATTGAACAGACACACCCACTTCAACAATGGCATCATCTACTGTCAGCATTAACGCTTTATGATCATGAGAACGAACCTTAGTCACATTCACCTTACTGACAGTATCAATCATCGGTGGATTCCAATGAAGACCCGGCATCACAGTAGAGTGATATTCACCCAAACGAAGCACAACACCTCGCTCCTGCTGATCCACCTGATAAACACCAGTCGCACCCCATAAAGCCAGCAATGCCAGCAAAATGATAACAATCAAGCTACCACCAAATTTGCCAGAAACACCAGAATCACCACCATTAGAGCCGCCAGACTTGCGGGATTTTCTCACACCCAACATGTCCATCAACTTACGGAAAGCCTCATCTAAGTCAGGGGGGCTTTGATCATTCCCGCCTGGCTTACGACCCCAAGGGTCATTGTTGGCTTCTTTCTCACGATCTCCATCTGGGCGCCCAGCACCATTATTACGGTTTTTATCTGGATTCCATGGGTCATTGTCGTTATTACCCGGTTCATTCCAGGCCATACTACATCTCCACTTTATTTTAATGATAATCCTGTACAGCTTACACTGCTTCAACCTGATCTTCAGACATACCAGCACGAGCTAAAATCTGCAAATAGTCTTTTTTAGGCAACTTCACATCAAGAACAAATCGGCCTGCATCATCAAAGCGCTCAGACCTCACCGCTCCATGCTCAAATAACATAGCCCTTAAACGGCCATATTTACTCGACAAATAAAGCGTTTCATTGAAAACATCCACTGCCAATAATTCAGCAATCGCTTGCTTAAGTAATTCAATACCTTGACCATCACGAGCAGACAACCAAACTCGAAAAGGGTTCCCGTCTTCGTCTCGATCAATTCGAGGCTCCGCTGTTGGCAATGCATCGATTTTATTAAATACTTTTAAAGTCGGTACCTCACTGGCACCAATCTCTTCCAGTACTGAGTCAACATGAGCCATATTGTCATCACGATCAACATCAGCAGCATCAACAACGTGCAACAATAAATCCGCCTCAGACGATTCTCTTAGAGTCGCTTGAAAGGCTTTAATCAATCGATGCGGCAGCTGCCTAATAAAACCAACAGTATCAGCCAGAACAATAGAGCCTATTTGCTCGATATCCAAACGCCTTAACGTAGGATCCAGCGTCGCAAAAAGTTGATCCGCTGCATAGACTTCCGCACCGGTAGCACGATTAAACAAGGTTGATTTACCCGCATTAGTATAACCAACCAATGAAACCGTCGGAACAGAAGACCGATCACGAGAACGACGATTCTGATCTCGTTGAGAGCCTACTTTAGCCAGTCTTTTCTGAATCGCCTTAATTCGCTCTCTCAATAAACGACGGTCGGTTTCAAGCTGAGTTTCACCCGGCCCTCGCATACCTATCCCGCCTTTTTGGCGTTCCAAATGCGTCCAACCACGAATAAGACGAGTTGACATGTGTTGCAATTGAGCAAGCTCAACCTGCAATTTACCCTCATGGGTACGTGCACGTTGCGCAAAAATATCCAAAATAAGGCCAGTACGATCAAGCACTCGACATTGTAAAATACTTTCTAGATTACGCTCTTGGGAAGGAGATAATGCATGATCAAAAAGAACGACTTCCGCCTCTTCTCGATCTACGATATCTTTAATTTCGGCTAACTTACCGGTACCAATAAAGTACCTAGCATCAGGACGCTGACGCGACCCTGTAACAACCGCTACAGGATCTGCGCCGGCAGAAATAGCCAGTTCTACAAACTCTTCAGGCCCATAAGATTCATTTTTATCATTAAAATCTATATGAACCAATACAGCTATATCACCACTATCTGGGCGTTCAAAAAACAATCTTATATTCCTCTGTTTGCCGTATTATAGACAAACTATTCAGCGACATCTTCCGGCTGATCAGGAGACGGGATGCGGATAGTACGGGAAGGAACAACCGTAGAAATGGCGTGTTTATAAACCATTTGGCTAACGGTATTTTTCAACAAAATCACAAACTGATCGAACGATTCGATTTGACCTTGAAGCTTAATCCCATTTACAAGAAAGATAGATACAGGCACTCTTTCTTTACGAAGTACATTTAGATAAGGGTCTTGTAATGATTGCCCTTTTGACATTGGAATCTCCTTAAGCAAGCGTAAAATATTAAATTAAATATTGATAAAACAATACCGTAGATACTACACCAAATCTTTATCCATTTCCCCTATATAATCCTGCTTTCAATGTAATTCAAGGCCTCGGAGGCAAGATCTTTTGACAAACTGTCAAAAATCATCAAATCTTCCCAGCCCCTCAACCAAGTGAGCTGCCTTTTTGCCAATTGACGAGAAGCAACCACTCCTTTAAAGATAGCATCATCTAGCAAATCGTCACCTTCTAAATACTGCCATAGCTGACGGTAGCCAACACATCGCATAGAAGGCATATCGATAGACAAATCACCTCGTCGATAAAACCCCTCCACCTCAGCAAGAAAACCCTGATCCATCATGTCATAAAAGCGCTGCTCTATTCGCTCATGCAACACACTGCGTTCTTTTGGCATCACCGCCATATTAATCATATCAAATGGTAACGAAGCGGCTTCCTGTTGCGCCCAAAACTGCGTCATCGACTTACCTGTAAGCCGGTATACTTCTAGTGCCCGCTGCAAACGCTGAGGGTCATTAGGGTGGATGCGAAGCGCCGCTTCAGGGTCTATTTTCTGCAATTCTTCATGCAGAGCAACCCAACCTTTCTCTAACGCCTCATTTTCTATCTGCGCCCGAACATCGGCGTTCGCTTTTGGCATTTCCGCCAAGCCTTTTTGCAGCGCATTGAAATACATCATGGTTCCACCAACCAAAAGCGGCGTCTTACCTTTTGATATAATGTCTTCCGCCTGCTCCACCGCATCCATCACAAAATCCGCCGCAGAATAAGATTCAAGTGGATCAATAATATCAATCAAACGATGTGGCGCCCTTGCAAGCAAAGCCGCATCCGGCTTCGCCGTACCAATGTCCATACCCTTGTAAACCAAAGCGGAATCAACACTGATGATTTCAAAATCGTGATGCTCCGCCAACTCAACAGCCAATCCAGTTTTACCCGAAGCCGTTGGCCCCATTAAACAAACAACATGCGGCTTTCTTACCATATTAACGCCCCCTCAAAAAGAGTTTATCAAGGTCAGACATACTCAAATACGCCCAAGTTGGCCTACCATGATTACACTGCCCGCTACGCTCTGTTATCTCCATATCACGAAGAAGACCGTTCATCTCAGCAATGGTTAACTTCCGATTTGCTCGCACAGCACCATGACACGCCATAGATGCCATTAACTCATTCGCACGAGACTCCAGCAGGTCCGACACACCATTTGCCGACAAATCACTAATAACATCTCGAACAAGACCTTCAACATCCCCTCGTATTAGTATAACGGGGACCTCTCGAACCATGGCACTTTCCAATCCTGTTCTTTCGACACGAAAACCAAACGCCTCAAAAACGGCACTATTTTCTTCAACCAAGTCCGCTTCACTTTGTGAAACCGCAATATTAATGGGCACCAATAACGGCTGCGATGAAATATTTTTTTGATAAAAAGCCGCCTTCATTCGCTCATACACAATTCGCTCATGCGCGGCATGCATATCAACTAAGATAAGCCCTTGCTCACTCTCGGACAAAATATACACACCGTGCAACTGAGCAACAGCAAAACCAAGCGGCGGAACAGCTTGATAATCAGCGTCCGGCCTCGACAATGCCACACCACTTTGCCCAAGCGAATTAAGCGGCGATACCTCTCGCACTTCGCCCGTTTCCGCGTCTACCGTTTCATTTTGCGAAGCGTAACCTTGAGCATAATCAGAAAGGCGACGCAGACCATCAAGCTGTCCTCTTACCTCCGACGCCTCGGCGGTATTCGCTGAAGCTGATCGCATCCAGTCCATACCAGAAGCCGCCGCTCGGTTAGACAGAGGCAAAGCAGACTGTTCTTTAATCTCAGGCTCATTTTGTGATGTATCTTGTATCCCTGTTGGTGCCGCATCCGATTCCGGCCTTACATCCGCAATCGCTTTATGTATTCGACTAAATAAGAAATCGTGCACCAATCGACCATCACGAAAACGCACTTCATGCTTTGTTGGATGGACATTAACATCGACCGTTGAAGGGTCTAATTCAAGATATAAAACGAAGGTAGGATGACGCCCATTATACAAAACGTCTCGATACGCTTGACGAACCGCATGAGCAACCAACTTATCTTTTACCACCCGCCCATTTACGAAGAAGTACTGAAGGTCTGCCTGAGATCGAGAAAATGTCGGTAAACCAATCCAGCCCCACAACCGTAAACCAGCCGCCTCAACATCCAGTGTCAACGAATTTTCTATAAACTTCTTACCTAACAGCGTCGCTAGCCTATGCTCAGCATGCAACTGATCGGTAACAGGCCGCAGGTCATAAACTTGTTTTCCGTTATGACTTAAACGAAAACCCGTTTCATAACGACTTAATGCAAGACGCTTAACCACTTCTTCTAGATGCGTAAATTCAGTTTTTTCTGTACGCAGAAACTTACGTCGTGCTGGCGTATTAAAGAATAAATCACGGACGTCGATCGTAGTACCTTGAGGGTGAGACGCTGGACGAATGGCTGTCGCCATATCTTTGCCTTCTGCTTCAACTCGCCAAGCGTCAGACTCATCTTCCGCCATAGACGTTAAGTGCATCCTAGACACCGAGCTAATACTCGCCAATGCCTCGCCACGAAACCCTAGCGTGCGAACTGCCTCCAAATCATCCAGTGTCGTAATTTTACTGGTGGCATGACGGCTTAGAGCCAAAGACAAATCGTCTTTCATTATGCCCGTGCCGTTATCGCGTATTTTTATGCGCCTTACACCACCCTGCTCGACATCAATATCCAATTGAGACGCACCCGCGTCCAAGCTATTTTCTAGCAACTCTTTTACGACGGAAGCAGGGCGCTCGACCACCTCACCAGCCGCAATTTGGTTAGCCAAACGTGGAGATAAAAGATTAATTCTTTGCATGAGCAACCTTTAATAAATACCCCCTACAATCCGCTAGAGGGTGAGTGGAATTCTATCCGGCAGGAATGACAAGTTTCTGGCCAATCCAGATAACATCATTTTTTAGTTTGTTTGCTTCTCGTATATTCGACAACGACACTCGATTACGGCGAGCGATTTCCGATAAGGTATCGCCTTTTTCGACGACATAAACAGAATCAGAATGTCGCCCCTGCTTCCAGGACACCAGCGTGCCATCGGGGGCATTCTTAACAAAATAGTCAATCACCCCTTTGGAAATCGACGCCGCCAATTTGACCCTATACGTTCGGCTAGACAGATTTTTTGCTTCCGTCTTGTTGGAGACAAACCCGGTTTCGATCAGAATCGAGGGAATGTCTGGCGACTTCAGCACAACAAAACCCGCTTGCTGAACGCTATTTTTGTGTAAAACAGCCACACCTCTCATCTCACCTAAGACGCTCTTCCCTATATTCAAACTCATCTGAATAGTAGAATTCATGGACATATCCAGCAACACTTCCGCCAGCAACTGATCTTTATCATCCAGTGAGATCCCACCCACAAGATCCGCCGAGTTTTCTTGCTGAGCCAACCAACGACCCATTTCGGAACTTTTACCACTTAGTGAGAGCGCCCAGACAGAAGCGCCCCGAGCACTGGATTTCGTAAACGCATCCGCATGAATGGAAATCATCAAATCCGCATTTGCATCACGCGCCACCCGAGAACGATCACGAAGTTGCAAAAAGGTATCGGTTGAGCGAGTTAAGACCGCTTTAAAGCCATCTACGGCATTAATCCTATTAGCCAGCTCTTTACCAATCGAGAGCACAACGTCTTTTTCGCGGACCTTATATTGCCCTAAAGCACCCGGATCTTTACCACCATGCCCAGGATCTATCGCAATGACAATGTCACGCTTTTCTTTTGAGAGGTTTGCTAAACTTTTAACAATGGTGGCCGGCTTACGAACCCCATATTCCAATTCAACCAGTATACGAGGACCGTATGTACCGTTGGCAGCCAACACCGTACTTTTCGCTCTCGCTTTCTGAGCCAAATCCAGCACAAAACGAACACCTTTGTCTCGCTTCGCATATCGAACACGCATCAATACATCAGAAGACAGCGCCGATAAACCGTTCACAACGGCGGTATCGAGCACCACACCGCTAATATCCAAAACGATGCGTTCAGGGTTTGAAAGAGGGAAAATTCGATGCTCAGATGTTTCGGACAACTCAAATACCAAACGCGTCACTCCTTCCTGTTGAGCAACACGAATATCTCGGACCTCTGCAGCAAAAGCATTAAAAGCCACAGCGAAAAAAATCAAATTAATAAAAACAAAAAGACAAGTACGGAATTTAGTATGCATATCAGACAGCTAGCTAGTATATCTGACACACTATAACTGCTGATTAAATGGATCTCAATCTTACTTATAGTAAAGACTTCTATACATCAAGAAGTTATGACTTTTCGCAAAATAGTTAACGCCTCTTCACCCTTTACTGTTTGCGCCTCTAAAACGACATTTCGACCCTGCCGAATCAAAGCCAATGAGATAACCAAATCCGCTGCAGGCAAAGCACCACGACCCATTTCAGCCCACTCAATCAAGCACAAGGCGCCGTCAGTGAAGTAATCCCGAATCCCCATGAACTCCAACTCCTCTGCATCACCCACTCGATACAAGTCGAAATGATACGCATCCAAGTTTGGCAATTCATAAGGCTCAACTATTGTGTAAGTTGGACTCTTCACTGGGCCTTGATAACCCAACCCTCGCAAAACCCCTCTCACTAGCGTGGTTTTCCCCATACCGAGATCGCCGTCCAAGTGAACGACACCGCCCATTTTCAACGCTGATGACAAAACCTCACCCAAATTGACCATCGCCTCTTCACCGAAAACCTCTTTTTCAATTCTCATTACCAATTCATCCTCTCCTCAACGACAGAGCAAACACAAAATTCATGCAATTCTAATACAGAAGCCTTTTGAATCAAGCACCAATGCCCCATAATCAGCATACTCCAACATATCAACCACAATCACAGTATACAAAGGCCTCTATGGACTGGTTTCTTATTTCTCTTATTGCTGTCGCCGTTTTCATCACTGGCATCTCTAAAGGTGGCTTTTCAGGCGCATTTGGCATCATGGCGGTACCACTAATTTCATTGCAGACAACCCCTATTCTCGCTGCAGCAATAATGCTTCCTATCCTTTGCATCATGGACATATTTACCGTTCAAAAATTTTGGGGGAAATGGAACACAGAGCAACTAATTCAATGCATTCCAGCTGCCATCATAGGCGTTATTATCGGAGGATTAACAGCGTCATGGTTTTCAGCTGACTGGCTAAAAATAATGGTTGGCACCATTGCGGTAGGTTTCACGTTAAACTCATGGCCAAGAAAAAGTCGCACCAGCCCTCTCAAGCCATTCAACGCATTTACTGGAAAATTATGGTGCTCGCTCGGCGGCTTTACGAGCTTCATTGCCCATGCTGGCGGCCCACCGATGAGCGTTTATTTACTCAGAGCAAATTTAGATAAAACGCAATACGTCGCGACTGCTGCCGTCATATTCACCGCAATAAATTATGTAAAACTCATTCCATATGGCATGTTAGGGCAACTGAATACATCTAACATACTATTATCGATCTGTTTCACTCCCATCGCATTTCTTGGCGTGCAACTTGGTGCTTGGTTGCAC
Source organism: Marinomonas profundimaris (assembly GCF_000508165.1). Lineage (GTDB taxonomy): Bacteria > Pseudomonadota > Gammaproteobacteria > Pseudomonadales > Marinomonadaceae > Marinomonas > Marinomonas profundimaris. The sequence continues at coordinate 58,682 of NZ_AYOZ01000008.1, forward strand.
TATAAAATTTCAACCACATTCTTTTTTAAATTCATGTACAGCTGTCTTTTTTTAACCGGCATCAAACTTATTTGGGACGGCGCCTCCTCGCTAACATAATGAGCTTTTTCTACTTAAGCTCATTAGCGACAAGCAATGTCGTAGCAATAACAACTAAGCCTTATTATCCAAACCAAACATGGTGGTACGATAATGTTTCAACTCTCCAATAGACTCTAAAATATCGTCCATGGCCAAATGCGAACCCGATTTATGAAACCCCTCCAGCGCTTCTGGTTTCCAACGCTTTGCCAATTCTTTTACTGTACTCACATCAAGATAACGGTAATGAAAAAAACGCTCTAGGTTTGGCATATAACGATATAGAAAACGACGATCTTGACCAACACTGTTACCACAAATTGGCGATACGCCAGCGGGCACATATTTGGCCAAAAACTCAATCGTTTCTTTTTCCGCTTGCTCCATACTAATCGCCGAAGAAAGCACCCTTGCGGTTAGACCAGAATCACCATGATGCTGAGTGCACCATTCATCCATTGCATCCATCACAAATTTTTCTTGATGCACGGCAAGACTAGGCCCTTTTGCCAACACATTGAGATGCTTATCCGTGACAACCGTCGCAATTTCAATAATCGTATCGGTTTCAGGATCCAAGCCCGTCATCTCTAGGTCGATCCACACTAAATTCTCTTCATTTAAGCTCATAACCTTCCAAGTCCTTTATTATCAATGCTAAGCATTATACTCTATGCGCCTTACTTTATGACCAGACGAATCTAATGTCGAAGCGAAAACTTACCAAACAACAAACTTGGCGAATTGAACGAATTCAAAAAGAACGCGTGGAACGCACTCAAAAACGAGGCGATGTTGCCGAAGAGCTTCTTCAGTCATCGGACCTTGGCCCGGAAACAGAAGGCATCATTATTTCTCATTTCGGCACCCAAGTTGAAGTCGAAGGCAAACAAGAGCCATTCATTGGTGTCTCAACACGCTGCAATCTGCGCGCCAATTTAGGCCAGCTAGTAACGGGTGATAAAGTCGTCTGGCGACCAAAGCAAAACGAAGGCGGCGTGGTCGTAGCCACAACACCGAGACACACGTCCCTATCTCGCCCAGACATGCACGGCAGAATCAAACCCGTCGCCGCCAATATAGATCATATTATTGTTGTGATTGCCGCTGAACCGGTTGCTCACGCCAATTTAATCGACCGTTATTTGGTCGCCGCAGAGACAGTAGGCATCCCTCCTGTCATCCTGCTAAACAAGTGCGACTTAATCGATGACCGTAACAAAGCAGATCTAGATGATCTGTTAAAAACCTATGAAGACTTGAATTACAAAATCATCAGAACATCAATTACAAACCAAGAAGGCATGGAGTCGCTGTACGAATTCTTACAAGACAAAACCAGTGTCTTTGTTGGGCAATCTGGCGTCGGAAAGTCATCTCTGATAGGAACCATACTCCCTGATATAGACATCACTGTGGGCGAACTATCACAAAAGAGAAAAAAAGGCGTACACACCACCACCACGGCACGCTTATTCCACATGCCAAAAGGCGGAGATCTTATTGACTCGCCAGGAATACGTGAATTTGGTTTATGGCATATTTCTGAAGAAGAGCTGCTGAATGGATTTATTGAATTCAGACCGCATATTGGCTATTGCCGATTTCGTGATTGCGCCCACGAAAAAGAACCTGGCTGCGCCATCTTAGAAGCACTTGAAAAAGGTGAAATAACAGAGCACCGCTTCCAAAGCTTCTTAAGAATCAAACAATCCATTCGTGAAAACCAAGCGTTTTAAAAAACCGTTTCAGGTGATATTTTCAAATCCGACTGCTGGACAGAACTTCCGAAATTACGGCGATTCTGATCCAGCAATTTTTTATACGCTGCATCCGTTAAAAGCGTAATACTAATACGTCTATTTTCCGCACTGTCAGTCTCAAAACGGTTATAGGGAATCGTGTCTGACAAACCGATCACCTGCGCAATTCGCTTATCTTCAACCCCTCCCTCTTCCAATATACGACGTGCCGCATTCGCTCGTAAAGCAGACAAATCCCAGTTATCTAATCGACCAGACCCACTGAATTTCGACGAATCCGTATGCCCAGTAATCACAATAGGATTAGTTACTTTGTTAAAAATAGGCGACATACTCAACAACGTATTTTCAATATCAGGCATCATTCGAGCACTGCCTCGCTCAAACATAGGCTTGTCAGGATTATCCAACAGAGTGATTCGCACACCGAGTGGCGTTATTTCAATGCGTAGATTTTGCTGCTTAGAAAGCAAAATATTCATTCTACCCATTTCTTTCTGCAACATGTCATTGATGCTATTAGACTCAGCAGAATCAGGACCATTCCCAGCACGTAAATCTCTTGATGAAACATCCGTACTGCCCGGCTCAGGCAACTGTAAATCTAATTTTTTTTCCGCACTTTTCGCAGGGCTGCCCCCAAGATCAATAGGGTTAGCACTAAAACCTGCTGTTGAAGGCCCCATTGGGTCATGAAAATACCCTTCGATACTGGCCAATTCTTCCGGCGATGCCACACTTAACAACCATAAGACCAAAAAGAACGCCATCATAGCCAAAGCAAAATCCGCCAGCGCTATTTTCCAAGCGCCACCATGATGCCCCCCCTTCTTGATCTTTTTAACTCGTCGAATCACCAGACCATTAGAACCTAAGGCCATGCAATATTCTCCTTAACTTGGCATAAGCCCATACTAGCGGTATTGCTTAAGATCATTCGATAACTCAATAAAACTTGGTCGCATCTCAGGCGGCAACAACTTACGCCCGGTTTCTACCGCCACGGGTGGCGCATAACCAGATACAATCGAATTCAAACACGCCTTGATACATAGATACGCTTTTAGCTCATGCGCCCCTAAACTTTCCAAATGGGAAGCGGCAGGACCAACAAAACCATAACCAAAAAAGATACCTAGAAACGTCCCCACCAAAGCCGCGGCAACGTGCGCCCCTATTTCTTCTAAAGGCCCACCAATAGAGCCCATGGTAATAACAATACCAAGCACCGCAGCCACAATACCAAAACCAGGCAAACCTTCCGCCACACGAGTCAATGCATGACTCGGCGCAACTAATTCTTCCTGAATTTGCTCAATTTCATTATCCATAATGGCCTCAATTTCATAAGCAGGCAGACCCGTCAGAGTAAAAATACGGTAATTATCCGTTAAAAAATCAACCACTTCATGATCCCGTACCACATCAGGGAAACGATTAAATAAATCACTGGTAAAAGGAGACTCTATATCTTCTTCAACAGACAAAAACCCGTCTTGTCGACTTTTCTGAAAAAGGCAGTACATCAACCCTAATAACTGAAGATAGAACTGCTTATTATGACGACTGCCAGAAAACACTTGAGGCAGCATGGTGAATACTTTTTTCTGCACAATAAATGGATTGGCAACCATAAAAGCACCCAATGCGGCACCACAAATTATGATAATTTCAAACGGTTGCCATAATGCCAACATATTGCCATGAGATGCCAAATAGCCAGACACAACACTAACAATAACAACCAGTACGCCCGCTAACGCAAACATATTCTCTTCCTTAATACTGACAAAGTATGCTCTCACCTAAATATACAGTATGATTAATGAGATCAAAAACATAAGAGCACTTTACATACTCACAAACAACCGGGCTACTAATGTAACCAGCTATGATAGACAAGTCACCTTCTAGCCTAAATGAATGGCTACATTTTCTTAAAAACAAAAAATTTCCGGTTAAATCCGTCAATTTAACTCGTCTTAAGACCCAAATAAAAAGAACCGAAGATACGCTCGATGGCATGCAAGCCAACATTGCATCAGACCCATTGCTTGCTTTTGCCATTCTTAATGAAGCAAATCGAATTATTCCCAATAAGAACAGTGAGATAAAAACGCCTTTTCACGCCGCTGCCATGGTTGGAATGAATGGCATTGAGAAGCTGCTTCCTCGGTTTGCAGCTTACGACACACACACCAAAAAGCCATCACCGCCCCTCAAGGCTTTTTTAAGTGAAATACAAACCAGCTATGAAGCAGCCACAATAGCAAGACACTGGGCCATTGAAAAACTAACCAATAATGAAGATGACATTTTTTGGACGACACTGTTCCGTGATGCGGCTAGATGGCTCTTATGGTTTTACGCTTACCCAATCATGTCCACTCTTAAGCAAAAACTAGAGCAAGGCGAAAAAGCCAGCCAAGCAGAGCTAAGCACACTGGGTTGCCGGATAGATGAACTGACCGTTCATCTATGCACGTTTTGGGGCACACCACAAAAGATCATCGAGTCTTTTTTAACAAAACACATGCCCAACGCCAAAGAACTGCAGGCTTTAGCTCACTTAGCACACCACCCTGACGAACTGCCAGGCTTCACTGAAGACAAAAGACTCACCATCATAATCAACAACCCACTCATTTTTTCCTACTGCGCAAACAAGGTTGCTCACGAAGCGAACCTGATGAGATGGGATTCTAAAAACCTACCCTTCTTCTACCGTGTTGTTGCCACCGTAATGCATCGCCACCTAGGGGACGTTATTCACACCGCACACTTAGCAAGCACAGAAGCCGCCGCACTATACAATCACGGCGGAAAAATACCGCTTGCAAACCAGCTTCTTGATCCTGATTTATTTACAAAAAAAGCCGCTCTAGAACACAGAGCAAAAAACAGTTTATCCCCTATTTCAGCGCTCAAAAAAGCACTTCATCAAAAAGACAATATCGACACAAAACAAAAAGCGAGCCTTGCTTTAAAAACAATCAAGCAAGCCATCCCAAACGCTCAACACAGTATTATTTTTAAGCACACAAATAACAAAGTGTCTCCAATGTACCAATCTGGCTATAACTTAGACACAATCAAAGCCATTCAGTGGAGCTCATCGTCCAGCGTCTTTAATAAACTTTCCGGTGCGCGATCCGCCACCCATTTATCAGGCAAAAAGCTGGACAACATATTAAAAGATCTCCCGCACACATCAGATCAAATAATAGACCCCAATAGCCACCTCATCCTCGCTTCGACACAAACATCAGAGAATGAAATGACCATTTTTTGGCTAGAAACACGCACAGAATTTAATGAAACAGATTACAAAAACCTTAAAAAAATCGTGTCTTTAATTAGCCACAGTACTACTTAAATTCACCTATATCAGGATAAAAACCGTGACTAAAGATCAACTTTTTGCATTTGCACAACACATCACTCCGCAAAAAACCTTGTCTCGTACTATTGGCAAAATAGCGGAATGCGAAAACACCTGGGTAAAAAATACTTTTATCAGTCAATTCGTTAAAAAATACCAAGTAGACATGTCCGAGGCCATTAACAGCGACCCACTGTCTTATCGCAACTTTAACGAATTTTTCACTCGCTCTATTCGCCCAGAACTGCGTCCAATATCTGATAAAGAAAATAGCATTGTCTGCCCAGCAGATGGCGCCATCAGCCAACTTGGCGATATCGAACACGGCACGTTATTACAAGCGAAAGGACACACCTATAGCTTAACCAGCTTATTAGGTGGTGATGCATCACTGTCCAACCAGTTCCTCGGCGGCTCTTTTGCTACGGTTTACCTTTCGCCAAAGGACTACCATCGTGTTCACATGCCACTTACTGGCAAACTGACAAAAATGATTCATATTCCTGGCAAATTGTTCTCTGTGAATAAAGTCACAGCCGAGCAGATCCCAAATGTCTTTGCACGCAATGAACGTACTGTTTGTATTTTTGAAACAGAAGCCGGCCCGATGGCCGTAATCCTAGTCGGCGCAATGATTGTCGCTAGTATAGAAACCGTATGGGCAGGACAAGTCACACCATTCAATAAAAATGTCGTGACTTGGGATTACAACGAACTGAACAACATTGAAATCAAAAAAGGCGAGGAAATGGGACGCTTCAAACTGGGCTCTACCGCCATTGTTCTATTTGGAAAAGGCGCCGTGGAATGGGAAGACGCTCTAGAAGCAGAAACACCGACCAAGATGGGTATGCATTTCGGCAACATCACCGAAAAATAGACACCTTATAAATAAACATTAAAAAGCCTGCACGAAGCAGGCTTTTTAATGACTCAAAAATACGATTTATCACATTATGGCAAATCGTCTTCTAATTCCGCTTTTGGAGCAGGAACCAAGTCCTCTCTCTTCACGTCCATCGCAAGCAATAGATTGGCCGCAACGAAAACGGAAGAATAAGTACCAATAACAATACCCACCAACAACGCCATAGAGAAGTTGTGTATGGCTTCGCCACCCGCCACAAACAAAACAACCAATACAAACAAAGTCGTTAAAGAAGTAATCAAGGTACGACCCAATGTTTGGTTAATAGATTCATTCACTAGATCGTAGGGCTCTGTGTCTCGCATAATTCGGAAATTCTCCCGGATTCGGTCACATACAACGATCGTATCATTCAGCGAGTAACCCACAACTGCCAGCAATGCCGCCAACACCGTTAGGTCAAATTCAACCTCAAAGATAGAAAAGAAACCCAACGTAATGATCACGTCATGCACAAGCGCCGCAACAGAGGCAAGTGAGAACTTAAACTGAAAACGAACAGCAACGTAAATCATGACAATCGCTAGGGCAAGTAACATCCCCAAGCCACCCTGCTCACGCAACTCCTCACCCACCTGCGCACCAACAAATTCAGAGCGCTGAAGCGACACCTCATTTGATCCATGATTCTGAAGTGTCAACAACACTTCATCACCTAGCGTAGCTGTATAGGAGTTCGCCATGCGAACCACAACATCCGTTGTAGAACCAAAGTTCTGCACAACCACATCATCATAACCGTTACTGCGCAGCAACGATCGAACATCATCAAGGTTTGGCGCTTCGTCATAAGCCACCTCAACCAAGGTTCCGCCCGTAAAGTCCAAACCGAACTGCAAACCCTTTGTTGCCAAAGAACCAAGGGAAATCAGGATCAACGTAATCGAAAAAACAGCTACGATCTTACGCATCGCCATAAATGGAATATTTGTCACTTTCATGGCGCTCTCCTAAATGTATAGTTTCTTGTTTTTACGGCCACCGTACACAAGATTCACCTGTGCACGAGTTACAACAATTGCCGTAAACATCGAAGTAAGAATACCCAGCGACAACGTCACCGCGAAGCCTTTTACCGGACCCGTACCCACGGCAAACAAAATAACCGCAACCAGTAAGGTAGTGATATTGGCGTCTAAAATAGTCGTGAATGCGCGGTTAAAACCAGAATGTATGGCTTGCTGGCTTGGTACCCCACTGGCTAACTCCTCTTTTATCCTAGAGAAAATCAACACATTCGCATCCACCGCCATCCCCATGGTCAGTACGATACCTGCGATACCCGGCAGTGTCAGCGTTGCTCCCATAATAGACATACACGCCATCAAGAGAATAATGTTCAACACCAACGACACATTGGCAAAAATACCAAATACTTTGTAGTAAACCAGCATAAACAGCATGACAACAAGCATACCAATTTGCGCAGAACTCACACCCAGTTGGATATTTTCAGCACCCAAGCTTGGCCCAATGGTACGCTCTTCAACAAAGTAGATTGGCGCCGCTAATGCACCAGCACGAAGCAGAAGTGCCAACTCAGAAGATTCACGAGGACTGTCCAAACCCGTAATACGGAATGAATTACCCAATGTCGTCTGAATGGTCGCTAAAGAAATAATACCCTTCTCGCTGTAGCTCTTACGAACCTCCTCCATTTTGCCGTCTTTCTCAACAAAACGACTGCGAGATTTGTGCTCGATAAACACCACCGCCATATTACGACCCACAGCCGAGCGAGTGACCTTGCTCATTTGCTTGCCGCCTTTAGAGTCAAGGCTGATATTTACTTGAGGCTGACCATTCTCATCAAAGGAAGAGCTTGCATCCGATACACTGTCACCAGTAATAATAATGTCGCGCTCTAAACGCGCTGTTCGTCCACTGCCATCACGAAAAGACATAGTTTCAATGTCTGTGCCTTTATCGTCTAAACCAGCTTCCAAATGAAACTCAAGGTTAGCTGTCGCACCAATAATACGCTTTGCCGCCGCTGTGTCTTGCACACCAGGCAACTCAACCACAATACGATTACTACCTTGACGCTGCACCAAAGGCTCCGCCACACCCAGTTCGTTCACACGATTACGAAGTGTCGTTAAGTTTTGCTGTAACGCGTAGGATTCAATTTCTTTCTTAGACGCTTCGGTAAAGCTGATGTCTAGGTAAAACTCACCTTCTTCCTGACGTGTTCCGTAGCGATACTCAGAAAACTCCTCTTTTAATAAGTTCTCCGCCAACGACAAATCCGCTTCTTGCAAAAAGCGTATCGACAAAATGCCATCTTCAATATTAACACTGCGGTAACGTACGCGATCTTTACGCAACGCTGCCTTCATTTCACTCGAGCTCACTTCAAGCTTTTGCTTAAGCGCTGCAGGCGTATCCACTTCCAACAAGAAATGCACACCACCACGAAGGTCTAAACCTAACTTAGCCGGACCAGCCCCCAAGGAAGACAACCAATCTGGTGTCGTAGGAACAAGGTTCAAAGCGGTTACAAAGTCATCACCCAGTGCTGCCGCCACGACGGGCTTGGCAGCGAGTTGGTCCTCACCACTATTAAAGCGCAAGGTACCGCCAGCAGAGGTAAGCTCTGCTTCTTTCAATTCTATGTTTGCTTTCGAAAGCGCTGTTCTTGCTTTCTGCAATGCTTGCTCATCCACAACGGAAGTTGCTTTTTGGGTAGACAGTTGTAGCGCTGGATCATCCGGATAAAGATTTGGGAAGGCATAGAGTAGCCCCAAAGCCAAAACAAGAAGAATTAGCAAATACTTCCACAAGGGATACTTGTTAAGCATGAAAAATCCTTTATACCTGAAAATTTTTGAATGGATCGATAAAAAAGAAAAGCGCCTATGGAAGGCGCTTTTCTCAGAAAGTTAAATAGACTTTAACGTTCCTTTAGGCAATACAGCAGCAACAGAAGACTTTTGGAACTTCATCTCAACGCCTTCAGAAACTTCAAGCACTACGTAGTTATCATCTACTTTAGTGACTTTACCCAAAACACCACCGCCTGTTACTACTTCGGTGCCTTTATCCAAAGACGCGATCAAGTTTTTATGCTCTTTCGCACGCTTTGCCTGTGGGCGCCACATAAGGAAGTAGAAAATGACAACGAAGCCAGCAAGAAGTACTAGGTTAAAAATACCTGCATCTGCTGTTGCGCCGCCTTCAGCGTAAGCTGGTGAGATCAATGCGATCATGTGTTAACTCTCCAATGGTTTATGAAACTGTTGCGATCCCTTTATGTAAGGAATCTGCATATTTTGTTTATTTTTCACTCAAAGGTGGCGTATCTAAGCCACGTTTTGCATAAAACTCATCAACAAAGGCGTCAAATCTACCTTCATCTAGAGCCAGACGCAATCCCGCCATGAGTGTTTGGTAATAACGCAGGTTATGAATCGTATTTAATTGCGCCCCTACCATTTCTTGACACTTATCCAAGTGATGTAGATAAGACCGAGAAAAGTTTTTACAAGTGTAACAATCACATTCTTTATCCAAAGGCCCAACATCATGACGATATTGTGCATTACGAATACGAACAACACCGTCCGAAGTAAATAAATGGCCATTACGCGCATTTCGGGTTGGCATGACGCAATCAAACATATCCACACCACGACGAACACCTTCTACCAAATCTTCTGGCTTACCAACCCCCATCAAATAACGCGGTTTGTCTTCTGGCATTTTAGGCGTGACAAAATCCAACACCTTCATCATTTCTTCTTTTGGTTCACCAACAGAAAGACCACCAATTGCGTAACCATCAAAGCCGATATCAACCAAACCTTCTAGAGACTCATCACGCAAGTTTTCGTACATGCTGCCCTGAATAATACCAAACAAAGCAGAAGGACTATCACCGTGCTCATCTTTTGAACGTTTCGCCCAACGTAAACTTCTACGCATCGATGTTGCCGCTACGTCTGTTGTTGCCGGATGAGGTGTACATTCGTCAAAAATCATCACCACATCAGAACCAAGATCTTTCTGCACTTGCATAGAAATCTCAGGGCTCAAAAAAACTTTTGAACCATTAATTGGCGAACGAAAACTCACGCCCTCTTCCGTGATTTTACGCATTTCACCCAAGGAAAATACTTGAAAGCCACCTGAGTCGGTCAAAATTGGCTTTTTCCACTGCGTAAAATCATGCAAGTCACCGTGCGCCTTAACCACTTCCGTACCTGGGCGCAACCACAAATGAAACGTGTTACCCAAAATAATATCCGCACCGATCTCTTCGATGTCTTTGGTCAACATACCTTTCACTGTGCCGTAGGTTCCTACCGGCATAAACGCTGGCGTTTCAACCTTACCACGAGGAAAAGTCAATGTTGCACGGCGTGCTTTCCCTGACGTAGTGTGAAGGTCAAAATCCATAAAACATTCTGGACGCTTATCAGACATTCGTCTCATTCCTCACTTTGCGGGCCTTTGGCCTGCGCATTTCGTGTAATAAACATGGCATCGCCATAACTAAAAAATCGATATTGTTCTTCAACAGCTTTTTTATAAGCCAACATAACGTGATCGTAACCTGCGAACGCACTGATCAACATAATCAACGTTGACTCTGGTAGGTGAAAATTCGTCACCAAGGCATCAACCGTTTTAAATTCATAACCTGGGTAAATGAAAATACTGGTATCACCTTGCATTGGCGCAATTTCACCACTCTGACTGGCCGACTCAAGACTGCGAACACTGGTTGTGCCAACCGCAATCACTCGCCCACCACGCGCTTTTGTTGCATTAACCTGATCCACAACACTTTGCTCAACCTCGACATATTCAGCGTGCATTATGTGATCTTTTACATTGTCTACTTTCATTGGCTGAAAGGTGCCCGCACCAACGTGCAAGGTAACAAACGCCGTTTCCACACCTTTTGCTTTTAATTTTTCCAATAACGCATCATCAAAATGCAAACCCGCCGTTGGCGCAGCAACTGCCCCGGGCTTTTGATTGTAAACCGTTTGATAACGTTCCTGATCACTGTCCTCATCTGGGCGCTCAATATAAGGCGGCAAAGGCATATGACCAACACGAGACAACACATCCAGCACGGGTTCGTTAAACGCCAAATGAAATAAGGCACCAGAACGACCTAACATGGTCACTTCTATCTGCTCGCCTTTATCTTGCCCTAAAAACAGCTTGGTATTTTCTTTAGGCGACTTGCTCGCACGAACATGAGCCAACGCTTCATTTGCGCCGATTACGCGCTCGACTAAAATCTCAACTTTACCGCCAGATTCCTTTTGCCCAAATACGCGAGCAGGAATGACACGAGTGTTGTTAAACACCATCAAATCGCCCGGCTGAACCAAATCCAGCACATCAGGAAAGTGACGATGAATGACGTCACCGCTCGGGCCATCGAGATGCAATAAGCGACTTGCCGTTCTATCCGGCGTTGGATAATTTGCGATCAAAGAATCGGGTAAATCAAAATGATAATCGGAAACGAGCATGAAAAGAAAACTACCTAGAAAAAACGACCCAGCATTTTATCGAAATTCCATCTAAAAAGGTACTTCCGAGCGACACCATATTAAAAAGATAAAAAATAATATCTTAATGCATTGACACCAAGACAAATTAACATACAATACGCCTCACCTTTTTCAAGGCCAGTGTGGTGGAATTGTTAGACTCGACGGATTCAAAATCCGTTGCCGAAAGGCGTGGCGGTTCGAGTCCGCCTACTGGTACCAACATAAAAAGCCCTGATCATTGATCAGGGCTTTTTTTTGCTTCCTTGAATGTCATTCTGGAACCAAGCAATTTAACAATAGAATCATTTAGGAACGAACCATGAACCGTCGTAAAAAAATCAAAGATATATACGATAAACGAATGAAGCAAGCCAACTTAAAGGTTAATCCTAAAAAGGCAAAACCTAAGTACATCTCCAAAGCCGAACGCGCTTTAATGGAAGCCGAAGCCGCTGTGAATCCAACCACCGATGCTGACACGCCAGAATCAAGCGAAACAAAAGACGCTTAGAATCTAGCCCTAAAATGCCAGTCGCCCTCTTTCATATCATTTTTGATTGACTGGCAAATGTCACCATCTATGTGGTCATTGTCTATATTGTACAGTCCACATTGAGCAACAGCGTGTTTTCTATTGATGCTCAATCCCAGATATTCATAAATCACTCGCGCACAACATGGCGCCCTTTCCCCACTTCCAGAAACGCCCAACCGCAATCCAGATAAACGGTCAATACGATTTTGAAACGACGGATAAAGAATAATTTGCGTCATTTCAACGTGCGTCGTGGTCTCGTAATCAATCAAGAACAAACGATCAGACAACAATTGCACCACACCACTGTAAACCCCATGAAAAGATTTTTTTAGACTGCGAGGATTCAACCGTTCAGTGCGTTGATAATAGGTTTTATCACCTTGAGATTCGATATGAATCAAGGTTCGCAGTATCTGTCCTGGGCATGCCATCGACAAATAATATTCAAAATAATAGCCACCATACTTTGCCAACCCTTGCTGGCCAGACTGATTCAGACGATTAAATTGGATCTGTTCCGGAGAGAGCTTTTTAACCTCTTCAGCCTGACGAATAGGACGCGCCTGCACCCGTTTAACAAATTGCTCGTGGGGAAGCAAAATTTCGGCAATTTCAACACCAAAAAATTCACAAATTCGCCGCTGTGTACTGTTACTTGGGCTCGTCGTTCCATTGAGATAGCGATTGAACTGAGCACGATTAATACCTATACGTCGACACACTTCTGCAACCGATTTGTAATAGCTGCATAACAATTTCAAATTATCCGAAAAATCCTGATTCATCACTCACCTCTCAAGAACCCGCAAGCTGCCAGTGTAATCAATACTCATCATAAAGAATACGCAATTAAAGATGCTACCTGATGCCATAAGAGCATCAGATAGCATTAACTAGTTTCTTTTTACGAACTGCCTTTCTGCCTCTCTTTTCGTTTCAATAAACACTCTACCCCCAAAAACAAATCTAATAAAAAAGGAGTTCCCATGTTATCCCTTCTGACTGACTTGCTCTGGAGCAAAGTCTTGATCGCAGTTCTCATTGGCATTGGCATTTGGTTCACTATTGCCACTCGCTTTGTGCAGTTTCGTTATTTTGGCAATATGTTTGGCATCTTAACCGCCAAACACCATGAACCCGATGGAAAACACTTAAGCTCCTTTCAGGCCCTAATCCTCTCTGTCGCAGGGCGCGTTGGGGGCGGCAATATCGCTGGTGTGGCGGTTGCCATCACCATTGGCGGTCCAGGCGCTATCTTTTGGATGTGGGCAGTTGGCTTGATGGGCATGGCAACCAGCTTTGTCGAATGCATGCTTGCACAAACCTATAAGTCAGCAGAAAGCGACGGTACTTATCGTGGTGGGCCCGCGTTTTATATTGAGCGCGGTTTGGGTAAAAACTGGAAATGGCTGTCTGTGCTGTACTCCATTTTACTGTTGGCTACCTTTGGCATCGCGTTTACAACCCTACAATCTTATTCTGTGGCTACGTCATTGGAAGACGCGTTTGGTATCCCTCCTTACTACAGTGGTATTGGCATGGCACTCATTGTCGGTCTTATTATATTTGGTGGCGTCAAACGCATTGCACAAGTTGCCGAGATTTTGGTTCCTGTTATGGCTGGCGGTTATTTGTTGATTGCGCTCATTGTGCTCGCAATGAATTTAAGCGCCATTCCAGATACGCTGATGATGATTGTGAAAAGCGCCTTTGGCTTAGAACCAGCATTTGGCGGTGGCATTGGCGCGGCTATTCTGATGGGCGTAAAGCGTGGTTTATTTTCAAACGAAGCAGGACTTGGTAGCGCACCAAACGTGGCGGCCGTTGCGCACATCCCTCATCCTGCCAATCAAGGCATAGTGCAAGCATTCTCTGTTTTCATCGATACGATTATTTTGTGTACTTGTACGGCATTAATCATTCTTCTTGGCACCGCATATGATCCAAGCAATACAGATACGATTCAGGGTGTTGCTCTAACCCAAGCCTCGCTGGCGACACACATGGGCGATTATGGACGCATGTTTGTCAGTATCGCATTGCTGCTATTTGGCTTTAGTACAATCCTATACAACTACTATTTAGGTGAAAACAGTGTCAGCTATTTAACCAAGTCTGATAATCATGGGTTTTATATGAACGCCTTTCGAGTGGTGATTATCTGCCTTTGCTGCACGGGCGCCATTTTGGATCTCGGTACTGTTTTCGCCTTTGCTGACTTAAGCATGGGACTATTAGCGCTGGTTAACTTAATTGCTCTCGCCTTGTTATTCAAAGTCGCCAAGCGCATCTTGAAAGACTTTGATGACCAGCGTAAGCAAGGTCAGAAAACACCAACCTTCGAAGCGAATCGCTTTGACGATTTAGAAATCGATCAAGCCTCTTGGCCCAATGAAGAAAAGAACCAATAAACCCTTAATATGTCACCTCATTGTGTATCAGTGAGGTGTTAGGAAACCATCATGAATACTCGTTCCGAATACGACCTACTTGGTAACATGGACATTCCAGTCGATGCCCTTTACGGCATTCAAACACAACGTGCCGCGCAGAACTTTTCAATCACTGGCATTCCTATTTCACACTTTCCCGAATTGATCAAAGCGTTAGCCATGGTCAAAGCCGCCGCCGCTCGTACCAATCAGGAAATGAAATTATTAACCGCTGAAAAGGCCGACGCCATCGTGTTTGCTTGCCAAGACTTAATCCTAGGCAAACATCACGACCAGTTCATTGTTGACGTAATACAGGGTGGTGCTGGCACTTCAACCAACATGAACGCAAATGAAGTCATTGCGAACATTGCCTTATTGAAACTCGGTCATGAAAAAGGGGAGTACAAGTACCTACACCCAAACGATGATGTAAACCGGTCACAATCCACTAACGACGCCTACCCAACAGCGGCATGTTTGGGCATTCAATTTGCGGCAGACAATTTTTTGCCCAGTCTCGCTTCGTTAAAAGAAGCGCTGGAAACCAAAGCGTGCGAGTTTTCACACATTGTAAAAATGGGTCGAACACAACTTCAAGACGCCGTACCAATGACACTAGGACAAGAATTTGATGCATTTGCCGTGACTTTAGGCGAAGACATTGACCGTATCCGTGAGGCTTGCACCTTGCTTTGCGAAGTTAACCTAGGTGGTACAGCCATTGGGACAGGCATTAACACTCCAGAAGGCTACTCTAAGATCGTCGTAGAAAAACTCGCGACCATTTCAACAAAACCACTTGTATCGGCCAGCAATCTTGTTGAAGCCACCTCTGACATGGGCGCTTTTGTGTTTTTTTCTGGCATCCTAAAACGCCTAGCCATTAAGCTAAGCAAAATGAGCAACGACCTGCGTTTACTGTCTAGCGGACCTCGCACTGGATTAGGTGAAATCAATTTACCCCCAATGCAACCAGGCTCATCAATTATGCCTGGCAAAGTAAACCCCGTCATTCCGGAAGCTATGAATCAGACCGCGTATCAAGTTATTGCATCGGACCTTGCGGTCACACTGGCAGCAGAATCGGGGCAATTACAACTAAATGCCATGGAACCTATGATCATTTATAACGTATTAAATTCGCTTAAAATGCTGAAAGAAGCCTGTCAGATGCTAGAAACACGCTGCATACGTGGCATTACGGCCAATGAAGCCGTATGCGCAGGCCATGTTGAAAATAGCATCGGCATCATTACTGCCCTAGTGCCTCACATTGGTTATGCCAACGCTTCACGCATTGCCAACACCGCACTGCATACAGGCAATACAGTGAAAGCGCTCGTCATTGAAGAAAATCTCTTAACCGAAGAGCAAGTAAATATCCTGCTAAGCCCTCAATCCATGCTTTCTCCTAGCAAGGTGGTTATATGAGCGCTCAAGTACTAATCTTGTACACGGGCGGAACAATCGGCATGGTTGAAACAGAGCAGGGCTTAGCCCCTGCTTCTGGCTTGCAAGAACGCATCGAAATAGCATTGGGAGAAAGCATAAACACGCTTCCATCTTTTGAAGTACTGGAAATTTCTCCCTTAATTGACAGCGCCAACATCACGCCCGCCCACTGGACTAAGCTGGTGTCTATCCTCTCAACGCACTGGCAAGACTACGATGGGTTTGTGGTTCTGCATGGTACGGACACCATGGCGTACACGGCTTCCGCATTGTCTTTTATGTTGGGTGCTTGCACCAAAAACATTTTATTAACGGGTTCTCAAATCCCATTAGGTATGAATCGAAGTGATGCCACGTCAAACTTACAAGCCGCGCTATCTTTAGCTGTTTCCCATAGAGTCACCGATGTCAGCCTTATGTTTGATGGAAAATTAATGCGCGGCAATCGTGTTCAGAAAATAAGCAGCGACCGCTTTGAAGCGTTCCATACGCCCAACGATGACTTACTAGGCGAGCTTGCCATCAAACTGCAGCTTTATCCGAACCGAATGATTCAAAGTAATACAAACAGCATCCACTCGATTGAAAACAGTATTGTCAGCTTCAAAGCCGATTCAGTGGCTGTTATCACCCTTCACCCAGGTCAACCTGTCGCCATTTATCAAAGCGTATTAGACGACGATAATTGTAAAGCGATCGTGTTGCAAACCTATGGCGCAGGCAATGTACCCGACCAAAATTCAGCGTTTTTGTCTTTCTTAACCGAAGCCATGCTGCGCAAGAAAAACATCGTTAATTTGACTCAATGCTTGCACGGCGGCGTATCTCAAGGCGCGTATGCGACAGGGTCGATTTTATCGTCGATGAATGTACTAAGCGGAAACGATATGACGCTAGAAGCCGCCTTCTGTAAACTCCACTGGCTGATTGCCTCTGGGGAAAACTATTACGGCATAGTCGAAAAGTGGACGGTCAATTATTGCGGAGAATTCACACCATCATAATCAATGACGGAGTTAAGGTCGTTAATCCATCTTACTCCGTCATATTTTATGACTTCAAATCACCCCAAACGGCCCATTCGTTTCCGCATGGATCCAAAAAGTGAAACCGCCGGCCACCAGGAAATTCAAAAATGTCCTGCTCTATCGTGCCACCCGCCACTTTTACTTTATCCAACGAGGTTTCCAGGTCGTCACTAAAAAGTATCACTAACGCGGCACCGTTCTGTGGACGCGAACAAAAATTCGCCTGAAAAAATCCACCGTCCAATCCTGCATTATCAAAAGCGGCATACTCAGGACCGTAATCTTTAAACCCCCAGCCAAATGCTTGCGTAAAAAACGCTTTATTTAATGCCAAATCCCGAGCAGGTAACTCAACGTAATTAATCTTATTTGATTCCATAACCTCACCTTTACTTAATTGTCGATGTCACAACAAGCATCACACTCACCACTATCATTGCACCACCAACCCACTGCTGCTTTGTCATTTTTTCTGCAAATCGAACTTTTGAATAATACAAAGTACCCACAATTTCAATCTGTCCAAGCGTCTTTACCAAAGCGGGATTTACCAACGCGAATCCCGTAAACCAGCCAATTGAACCCAAGGAGCTCAACACCCCCACCTTACAACTCAGCGCCAACTCATGCCGGAATGGCGCAAACACATCTCTGCTTTTCACTATCTGAATACCGCACAAAATCAGCGACTGCAATGCCAAAACATACCAAAGTGTCACACCGGCACTGGTAATCAATGAACCTGACAACGCATGGCTTGCCATCGACGCCGTCACAGACGTAATAGCAAAACAAAAACCACTCCCAAGCCCAAACAACAACGACGCGTCTTTATGGGCTTGCCGAATATTCTTCCACTTTACGCTCATCACAACCGCACCCAACACCCCAAACGCAATACCCAGCCACGCGCCAAACGTCAACGTATAATGCAACAGAGGCAAACCAATTAACGCCGCTAACACCGCTTCGGTTTTAGCCAACAAGGTTCCCAACGCAAAGCTTCCAGATTGAAATGCACGCAACATGAAATACGTCGCCATTATTTGTGCTATCGCACAACTGGTCGCCGCGATATAAAAGGCAACCTCATTTTCAATTGATACCCAATCAAAAACCTGCCAGCAAAGTATCAAATACAGACTCACCAATGGCAAACCGTACAAGGAGCGAGACATGGTCGCGTGTAAAAAGCCCGTTTCACGCGCCAGAGTATTTTGATACGCCGTTCTTACAGACTGGCACCCTGCTGCAAACAGAGTGATAAAAATCCACATACCCACACCTTTTATGACCTTAAGAAAGCGCTAGCATGCGGCGATGCCTACTATTTGTAAAAGGAATAAAACTTATATTTTGGATTCCTTTCGGGAATCCAAAATGCGCGCAATCACTTTTTTCGTAACTCAGTCACTTGCTCGCCCGCAACCCCCCAATTGTCGGTATTCACTTCATCAATCACGACAACCGTCGTCGCTGGATTTTTTCCTAGCACATCAACCAACAAATCTGTCGCACCCTTAATCAGCGCCTGTTTTTGCTCTTTTGTAACACCTTCATCGGTAATCCGAATATTCACATACGGCATGACGGACTCCTTATAGTTTTCCAGCAAGTGACGTTAACGCTTGTTTCACCGAAGTATCGACGACATCACCGTCTTTCATCACCTCATAAAAACTTGGCACACTTAAACTACCAACCACATTCCCTTTAAAAAACGACATACTATTCACAGCCTGCGCAAGCACACTGCTCGCACCACCAGGGCCCGGCGAAGTAGACAGGAGAACAATGGGCTTGTCTTGATACACGGCTTTTTCAATACGAGACGCCCAATCAAATACATTTTTGTACGCGGCAGAGTACGAACCATTGTGTTCTGCAAAAGACGCCACAATCGCATCGGTTTTCGCAATCGCATCGATAAATGCCTGAGCCTGGCTTGGAACACCTACGCTTTTTTCTGTGTCTTCACTAAAAATAGGCATATCAAAATCATTGAGGTCAAGCACGGTAACCTCGGCATCTTTGACTAGATTCGCTGTATAACTGGCCAACGCCTTATTGATCGACTGACGGCTTGAGCTCGCTCCAAATGCAAGTATTTTCATTTTATATTCCCTTTGTGTAATAAATGTTTAATCCGCAAAATGTAGGTAAAAACCAATCTGCTCGTTTCATCTTTTTTTGATACTTAGAACACTAGAATGACATTATGAACTTACTTTTGAAACACACTTTTATTCGTTTTGCCATTGTCGGCGGATTCGGTTTTTTGGTCGATCTCATCAGCATGGTATTGCTGTCACTTTGGCTGCCCCACCTTACCGCTCGTGGATTTGCTTTTTGGATCGCGGCTAGCTCAAATTGGTGGTGGAATCGCCATATCACCTTTACTGACGCACAACCCACCAAACACAAAAAAGCCGCCGCAATGCAATGGATGCAATTTCTCGGCGGCTCTGTTGTCGCTTTTATTCCAAACTGGGGATGCTATCTTTTTTTGATGTCGCATCCACCAGCCATAATCGACACCACATTCAGTCTATTATGGCCCTATTTAGCCATGATTCCTGGCGTATTAGTTGGCATGATACTGAACTATGTTTTTTCACGGTTTTGGGTTTTCACTTCCATAAACACACCAAAGGGAAAACCAACCGAATGAACCATCTCATCTAGCTTTCTTGTTCTTCAGAGTATTTGGCGAATCGACCTTTCGATTTATCATGCACTTGGTCGTGACGCGACCACGGCCAACCGCCAAACTGAGTACGCTGATAATCATTAAACGCCTGCTGTAGCTCTGCTCTGGTATTCATCACGAATGGCCCATGCTGTTCAACATGCTCCGCAATTGGGCGCCCTTGCAGCATCAAAAAGCGCGCCTTTTTACCACTATTTTTCAGCGTAACATCTGCATCACTTTTCAATATAAACGCTTCGTTAATCAACCCTTTTGTACCGTCCAACTCAACATTTTCACCTTCAAAAAAGTACAAGGTACGACTCAAACCAGATGCACCAGCAGGTAAATTCCATTCAGCACCTTCTGGCAAATCAATCAACCAAATTGCCACATGGTTATTGTCATCTGCCGCCCATGAATTTGGCGGACAAGGCGCAGGAGTAATTCCACTTAACGGCCCAGCAACCACTTTAATGGTGGTTTCATTGCCTTTAGTATCTGATTTTTTCACCACGGGCGTGTCTTCGTTCCACAGCATCGTAAAATGCGGCGGCACCATTTTGTTCTTGCTAGGTAAATTTAACCAAATCTGAAAAAGTTCTAATGGATTCGGCCCTTTTTCATTTAATAAAGGGAACATTTCCGAATGCTGAACCCCTTCTCCCGCCGTCATCCATTGCGTATCACCTTCGCCATAACGGCCTGAGGCTCCCATAGAATCTGCGTGATCAACCAAACCTTCATTCACAATTGTAACGGTTTCAAACCCACGGTGAGGGTGCGCTGGAAAACCAGGAATTTTCTTACCATGATACATACGCCAGCCATCCAAGCCTGCGAAATCCTGCCCTAACGCTCGACCAACCAAAGGCGCCGCTGGTCCCATTTCTGCATTGGCTTCGGGGTACTTATCATTATGAAAAGCACAGAATAAAAAAGGGTCGAACGTTGGCCAGAACATCTCCAATGGCAAACGTTTTAAAATAGATGCGCTCATTTGTTTTCTCCAACATAAAATGGCATTTTCAATACCGACATAATAGCACCGCCGAGTCGAATTGATTTATGCGGATATTGGATCTATTCCATCCACTTTTTCAATCAAAGCAAAAGACAAAAACAAAAAAGGCCAATATGATATTGGCCTTTCATGCAAGTATTCACACTATTTTGGATTAGCTCGGAAACACCACGGTCGACGTACAGCCGCCATCATCGTTATCCAACAAAGTGAACTTACACTGATATTTTGCACAAATATCACGCACAATCATCAAGCCCAACCCATAGCTTTCGCCACCGGGCTTACCGCTTAAACCGCAGCCAGTATCCACCACTCGAATGGTGTTATCAGACACGACGATATTCACACTGCCATCGTCTGTACAAGACAGTGCATTTTTTAAGAGATTGCCCACCAATATGTGTAACGTTGGCACTGGTAGTTTCGTAATAATTTGCCCTTCACTGATGATATTAATCATGACTGGCTTACCGGCAAGATAACCCAAATGCATTTGGCGAATCCGTTCGAACTCACTCGTCTCTACTGTACGATTCGGCGCCACAGACAAATCGTCTTCTCGTGTTAAGGACAATAACGTGGTGATGTAATCCTCCATTTCCTGACAGGCTTGATCCATGCGAACGCGCTGTCTCTCGATAAAGACCTTAGAATCCGATTTCCCCAGTAACGTCACCGCGCCTTTCATCACCATCAGTGGCGTACGCAGCTCATGGCTGGCATAACGATTAAAAGCGCGCTCCCGCTCAATTAAAGCACTGATCTGATCCTGATAACCATTCAAACGCTCAACCAATTGATGCACTTCTCTCGTCGCGGCACCTTCTGGCAGTTCAATCGGCGAAATATTACTTGGGCTTCTGTCGCCAAGACTCTTCGACAATTGAGAAAGCGGCTTCGTCAAACGGTCCGAAATACGCAACACCACCCACAAACTCAACGCCAGCAACAACAACGACAGAAACAATTGAGTGCTCTGGGTTTCAAACATTTGTTCTTCACTGGTTTCATATATCTCATCGTAATGAAGTATGTACAGAACCTTGTTTTCACCGTTCAACACAATGTGCGAACGCATGGAAAACATCTCTTCCGTCATATCTGAACTTTCATCCAACTCATAGGGCTTATCATCCTTGAGATGTCGATCAAGGATCACCCCAGAAGGAAGGTTTTCTTCGCCTACGAACGCTTCCGAAAACGGCGGAACAACAACATGTGTGAGGTCTGTGCCTTCCAACATATGAATCGCAGTATTTTTGTCTTTTAGCATGCGGTTTTCAGCATAAATCATTTCTATGTTTTCGCTCATGGACTCCAACATAGAAAAGTGAAACGCAATGATGGCAAACGCCACAATCGAAAAGTATGTGAAAGTCAGCTGTTTGGCGGTTTTGATGCGTTTCATTCTTCACCTTCCGCAATAAGGCGATAACCCACCTTAGACACTGTCCTTAAATACGCGTGCTCGAAAGGTCGATCAATCAAGCTACGCAGTTGATAAATATGGCTTCTTAACACTTTGCTGTCTGGTTCCTCATCGCCCCACAAGGCGTCGCAAATTTCGTCTTTTGACACCACATCAGGGGCTTTTTGCATCAAACATCTTAGAATTGTATATTGCGAAGGGTTCAAGGAATAACGTCCGCCCTCTCGCTGTAACACGCGGGTACTCATATCCAAAACAAGATTACCAAACGTCAACGTACGATTTGCCACACCGCCTTTTCGGCGTCTAACTAATGCCTGCAAACGCGAATCGAGGATCTCAAGATCGAACGGCTTAACCAAATAATCATCGGCAAAATGCGCAAAACCCGTCAATATATCGTCTTTGGTGTCCCTCGCTGTGAGCATTAATATCGGCGTATCAACCCCCGCTTCACGTAACGATTTGCACACGGTTAAACCGTCCATTTTGGGCAGCATGACGTCTAAAATAATCGCATCATAATGCCCAGACTTCGCCAACTCATAACCTTGCAGGCCATTGTTTGCATAATCCAACACATAGTTTTTGATTTCAAAATAATCAAAAATCACGCCAGCAATGTCTTTGTGGTCTTCTACCAACAGTAATTTCATCTTGCTCTCTGCCATTTATAAGAGGTATTAACAGTAATCCTATCATGCAGATTGTCACATAAAGGTATGAAAAAAAAGTGAATCATCTTTTTGCGACAAACCGACCTTTATTATGCACTCATCAACTTTACCCTTGTTAGGAGAGCCCGATGAGTGCCATTCCATACAGACAATATGTGCAACCTAAAATCGAAGTAAAAGCACAGCCACTTGTGACCGTTATCATCCCGTTTTTAAACGAGGTGGATGTGCTTGCCGTTTGCCATCAAAGAGTATGTGATGCACTGAACTCTCTTCACCAACATTGCGAAATCCTTTATATCGATGACGGCAGCCATGATGGTAGCTGGGAATTGGTAAGTCAGTTAAAGCATCCTTTTCATCAAGTTCGCTGTTTACGCCTAAGCCGTAATTTTGGCAAAGAAGCGGCTATGAGTGCAGGCATGAAAGCCGCGGCCGGCCGCTGTGTTATTTTGTTGGACGCCGATCTGCAAGATCCACCAGAATACATTCCCGAGATGGTGAGTACATGGCAAGACGGCGCACAAGTTGTTGAAATGCAACGACGTGAACGCCATGGTGAAAGCTGGCTAAAGCGCACCACTGCACATTGTTTTTATCGCTTTATGACACACATTAGTGACCACCCGATCACTGAAAATGTGGGTGATTTTCGACTAATGGACCAAAAAGTGGTCAGCGTGATTAACTCGCTACCAGAGCGAACTCGATTCATGAAAGGCTTGTTAGCCTGGCCTGGGTTTTCACGTAAGGTGCTGTCTTTTGACCGTGATGCACGGCTCGCGGGCAATACAAAGTGGAACTATGGAAAACTCATACATTTGGCACTGGAAGGCATCACGTCATTCAGCACCAAACCATTACGCTGGGCAACCATGGCAGGATTAACCACCTCCTTAATTGCATTCATTATGGCGATCGTTATTTTCACGAAAACCTTAGTGTGGGGCGACCCAGTGGTTGGCTACCCTTCTACCGTACTCATCGTTTTATTTCTCGGCGGCATTCAGCTTTTATCGATTGGGGTATTAGGCGAATACGTTGGTCGCTTGTTCATTGAATCGAAGCAACGACCGCTCTATGTCTTAATGGAAGACGCCATGACCAAACCTACTTATCTACACTCGGACTCTGAATAATGAACTCTCCTACGCTTGCGTTACCCTCCGCTAAAACGCTACTGATATTACTCGTCAGCTGCTTAGTGTTACGCTTTATTTCCTTAGCACTTTACCCGCTCATGGACACCACCGAAGCGCGATACGGTGAAATGGCTCGAATCATGTTTGAAACAGGCAACTGGATCACGCCCATGTTCGACTACAACATACCATTTTGGGGTAAGCCGCCGATTTTCACCTGGTTAAGTAGCCTTGGCTTCAGTCTATTCGGCGTGAACGAATTCGCCGCGCGCGTGCCGCATCTTATTGTGGGTGCCGGTGTCGTTTGGTTGGTTTACAAACTTGCGAAAGATCACTTTCAATCGTCGGCAATGGGGTTGTTTGCCGCCAGTATTTTAGCGTCTACCGTCTCTTTCATTATATTGAGCGGCGCTGTGATGACCGACACCGCGCTGACCTTTTCTATTGCCTTGAGCATGATCAGTTTTTGGCAAGCGTGGAATAATAAAGGCAAAATCTGGGGCTATTTGTTCTTTGTCGGATTAGCATTGGGCATGATGTCGAAAGGCCCATTAGCGATCGTTTTGATCGGCATTAGTTTAACCATATGGTTACTTCCAAGTGGCCGCTGGAAAAAACTCTGGCAGGCGTTGCCTTGGAGTTATGGCACACTGCTATTCCTTACGCTTTCTCTACCTTGGTATATCTTGGCAGAATACAAAACACCAGGTTTTTTGGACTACTTCATTGTTGGCGAACACATAAAACGCTTTATTGTGAGTGGCTGGCAAGGTGATTTGTATGGCAACGCACACGAAAGAGCACGCGGCACAATTTGGGTTTATGCGTTCATTTCCATGCTCCCTTGGAGCCCTGTGCTTATTTGGCAATGGGTTCGCTCAATAAGAGAAGACAAAGACACAGAAGAAAGCGTAGATGGTTTTGGCAGCTTCCTCTTTTTGTGGATGTTGGCACCCATGTTTTTATTCAGTTTTTCAGGCAATATTTTGGCGAGCTACGTAATGCCGGCGCTGCCCGCAACGGCACTGCTGCTTGCTCACCTTCACAGCCAAAGACCATTGCCAGCATGGTTGTACAAAGTTGGGTTTGTTACGCCCTTACTATTAGTGATGCTAATCACTGTATTTCAATTTGATTTAGTCACAAAACGATCAGAAGACAAAATAATGGGCATTTGGAAACAGCAAGCTGAAACCACCCAAAGCGATTTGTTTTATCTGCATAAACGCCCGTTTTCTGCGCAATACTACTCAACAGGAAAGGCCAAACAGCGCTCCACAGACCTGAAATCTTGGTTACCATTGCAAACTCAAGACTTCTTCATCGTGCAAGCCAAAACCGATCATACGGATTACGCGGGCTGGACATGCAACGAAAGAGGCGAAGCAAAAAAAGAAACTCTTTTGTTTTGTCAAAGCAACTATCAAAATAACTAAACACCACACAAAACAAGCAACACACTGCATAAAAAAAAGGGGTCTTTTAAAAGGCCCCTTTTTACTTTTTATTGGCTATTGGTTGAACGGAATGACTAACCACTCACGCAATGCCTCAAAATCACACTGCGACAGACCCATAACTCGGCTCGGTGTGCGAATGACTTAACGCGTCTTGCGCATGAGGAATAAAAACGATGGCATCTTTGTCCGTCGCCGATGCCTCTACCGCATCACCTTTCCAAGCGGTTTTTCGCTCATCTCGTGGCGACACACCAATGTGTTTGCGATAACAACGACTAAAATGCGGTGTCGAAATGAACCCGCATGCCATGGAAATTTCCACAATCGACATGTTCGATTGCTTGAGCAATTTACGCGCTCGCTCCAATCGTAAACGTAAGTAATAACGCGAAGGTGAGCAATCCAAATGACGATGAAACATACGCTCAATTTGACGACGAGAGACATCGACAAAGGTCGCCAATTCATCCAATTCAATGGGTTCTTCTAAATTGTTTTCCATCAATTCAATCACATCCACCAGCTTGGGCGTACACATCCCAACACTATTGAATTGGCGCATCGGCATACGCTGCTGATCGGACTCGTTACGAATGCGATCACAAATAAACATATCAGACACCGCATTAGACAACTTAGGGCCGTGTTGCTTGGTCATCATGTTTAAAAACATGTCCATTGGAGCACTGCCGCCTGAAGACGTAAGGCGGTCTTTATCGATAGAGAACAGCTTGTTATTGCAGTTCACTTTAGGAAAAGTTTCTTGCAAGGCGGTTAGACATTCCCAGTGCACGCTGCACTGATAGCCATTTAACAAACCGGCATAAGCAAGTACATACGCCCCCGTACAAATCCCACCGAGTTGAACCCCTTTACGGGATTGTTTCATCAACCAAGAGACCTGTTTTGCGGAAAAAGTACGAGTAATATCGACACCACCCGCCACAACAATTAAGTCGAAAGCAGCGCTGTCTTCCATAGAGTAATCGGGGGTTAAACTTAAGCCGTCACTGGCGGTAACGGATTGACCGTCTTCAGAAATCAAACTCCAGCTATAAAGCGCTTCTGCTGACAACTGATTGGCCATACGCAGCGGTTCAATCGAAGAGGCCAACGCAATCATCGTAAAATGATCGAGCAATAAAAAGCCGACTTTCGTGGTGCTTTTTGCATCAAAAGCCAAGGTAGAGCCATTCGCCGTTACCATATTAATGTCCTCATATGTGTGCTTCATTAACATAGGCAAAAAACAGACCATGTTTAAACGAACACTTTTTTTATTTTTAAGGAAGCTCGAATTATGGGCATTTAATGCCATATTCAGGCGTGACGCCTGATAGAGAACACCATGACGCAACACAAATAACACATCACAATGTCCAACTGAGCCAGCACATAAAAGCATAATGCTACGCACTAATATAGACCAAGATTGCTCTTTTATTGAACGCTTATTTAATAAAAACTCATCAGTACAACACCATGGCACGATGTGAAAAGAGACATCACCGTGCACAGGCCATTAATATTCCACCACCACATCCGACTTAGGCACTGTACAGCAAGACAACACATAACCCGCCTCTACGTCTTCATCGGTGATGCCACCGTTATGATCCATCTGCGTTTGGCCTTCTTTCACCAACACTTTACAAGTACCGCAAATACCCATACCACAGGCTTTGGGAATCATTAAGTCCAGCTTCGCCGCTGCATTATGCAAGGTTTCCCCTGCCATCACCTGAATGCTCTTACCACTGTTCACAAACTCAATTCGTAATAAATCTTCTTGGTTTACTGCATCGGCTTCGGCTTGCGCGACTCCCGCTTGCTCTATCGCATCTTCCACCACGTCTGCTGGCGTCTCGCCAAAAGATTCCTCATGATAATGCGACATATCGAACCCTCTCGCTTTGAGAAGGTTTCTAACCGCTTTCATGTAGGGCGCAGGACCACAACAAAAGATCTCTCGTTCCATGAAATCAGGCGAAATCATGTCCAACTTAGATTCATCCAAATAACCGCGATAACCCTGCCAAGGCAAACCGTTTTCCATGCGTTCGACAATCAAGTACAAACCAAAGTTGTCTAACCGCGCTGCCATATGGTCTAACTCACGCGGGTAAATCACATCACGCGGAGAACGCGCACTGTGTATAAAGGTCATGTCCACTTCGGCATTGGTGTCAAAAAACCAACGTGCCATCGACATCACTGGTGTAATACCCACACCACCCGACAACAAAAGCACCCTATCCGCAGGGAAATCAATGCAATTAAACTGCCCAACAGGACCATGCACCGCGACCTCAGCACCAATCGCCATGTTGTCGTGCAGCCAATTCGACACCTCACCACCCGGCACACGCTTCACGGTAATGGAAAAACTGTACGGCACAGAAGGCGAACTCGAAATCGTATATGAGCGCATCACCTGCTTGCCTTCGATTTCCAGCTCCAAGGTGACAAACTGACCCGGCTTGAAGAAAAACATCACAGGTTGTTGCGCCATAAAACAAAATGTACGCACATCCCATGTTTCGTGAATCACTTTGACGCAACGAACATTGTGACGACCGTTTACCCATGTTTGCGTATTAACGGGCGTGAAATAGTCGGCATTCGTACTTGCTGAAGTTGAATCCGTCATATTGAAACCTCTTAATTAAAGTCGAGTACCTCTTCTTAATTAAAAACGAATACCTATTTCTAATTAAAAAATGAGTGACACCGTATTTGCGCCATTTTGGATCCTGTTGATTAATGCGAATTAACTCTGAGCGACAATTTATTGCTCATGGCAGTCAAGCCTAGAAAAGACAAGACCTTACGAGTCGATTTATGTATCACAGCGTGTCGTGAATGGTCATTTTCCCCCTCGGTAATTAAGCGACTATAAGCTCGTACTACTAAGGCTGAAAACGATGAAAGCCAGTGCAAAAGTAACACCCAGACCCGTCCATCAATCTTTTTGTTAGTAAGGCCCAGAAAGATGAATCAACATGATTTGCTCAATGTAAGACACGCTTCAATAGGTGAAGCGAAAACCGCCATGGCCGACTTGCTAGAAAAGCGTTCTAGCAACTACTCACTTGATGCGGCACTGTATAACGACCCACACATGTTCAGAGTCGACATGGAAGAAGTCTTCCAAAAAGAATGGTTATTTGTTGGTATGACCAGTGAAATTCCGAAAAAAGGCGATTATTTCACCGTCGAAGTTGGGCAAAACCCTGTTTTATTGGTTCGTGATGCCGAAGGCAAGGTCAACGCTTTCCACAACACTTGTTCGCATCGTGGATCGGTTATTTGCAACGAGCACAGAGGAAAAGTGGCCAATCTCGTTTGCCCTTATCACCAATGGACGTACGATTTAAAAGGCAACCTATTGTTTGCTGGCACCGAAATGAACAAAGACTTCGACCTCAAGCAACACGGCTTAAAACCGGCTTTTTGCAAAACCGGCGGTGGATTCATCTTTGTGTGTTTGGGAGAAAAACCACCCACCGACGAATTCGACGAATTTCTCGACACACTCGAAACCTACATGGAACCTTACGACGTCGAAAATACCAAACTCGCCGTCGAATCCACCATGTACGAACGCGCCAACTGGAAACTGGTGCTAGAGAACAACCGAGAATGCTATCACTGCTCCGCCAGTCACCCAGAGCTGCTCAACACATTATTAGAATGGGATGACACCGAAGATCCGCGCGCGCCACAAGATTTCCATGACCATTACAACGCCCAAGCCGCTAAATGGGACGCCGAAGGCATTCCACACAAACACAAAAGCTTTGGTGCCGTACAGCGCAATCGTATTGTCCGTATGCCGCTGAAAAAAGGCACCAAAGTCATGACCATTGACGGCAGCGCCGCCTGTCAAAAAATGCTCGGCCGCATTAAAAATCACGAACTCGGCTCGATGCGTATTTTGCATTTACCCAACTCGTGGAACCACATGCAGTCCGACCACTTTATCGTCTTCCGCGTCCTGCCTGTTTCCGCTCAAGAAACTATTGTTACCACCAAATGGTTCGTGCACAAAGACGCAGTAGAAGGCGTCGATTACGACACAGAAAACCTGCGCAAAGTCTGGGACGCCACCAACGAGCAAGACAAAGTCCTTGGTGAACGCAACCAATTGGGCATCAACTCAATTGGCTATCGCCCTGGGCCGTATTCAGAAACCTTTGAATTTGGTGTGATCAACTTTTTGAGTTGGTATTCAGATACGATATTGAGACATTTGAAGTAAGGTCGTTTGCGCTTTACTACCAGATCAATAAGGACTTAGCCCTTTCCCCTTTTGTCTTTCAAGGGGAAGGGAAAAGGGAGTTATCTTGTCTGAATGAGATTCTTACAAGATCCGTTTGAGCAATCGATCGGCTCTTGTACGGATGATTTTTTTCAACAGGCGTTGAATTTTCACAGGATAATCCTGCAGTACGTCGATTTCACTCGCCGTTTCGACTCGTTGTGTGTGTTTAAATATGTTGTCGAATTCAGCGGTAAATTTGGCTTCCAACAGCTTTTTCGGATCATCAATTAATAAGCCGTTTTCTAAATCAAGTCCCCATGCTCTCGGGTTAACATTATTGCCTGTTAGCAGCGTTGTACGACGGTCTACCCACAAACCTTTCAAGTGATAACTGTTGGCATCGTGCTTCCATAAATGAATCGACAAGCCACCAGACGCAATATAACGTTCATTCGCTCGGGCAAACTTACCAAGGTTCATTTCGTACAAATAAGGCAAACCACCAATCGCTTTAAACGGCTTATCCGGTGACAGATAAAAATCATTGGCCGTTTTGTCACCTACGACGATATGAACCTCCACACCACGGGCAATCGCACGCTTTACTTCCCTCAACACCACTTTTGGGAAATTGAAGTAAGGCGTACACAAAACAATTTCTTCTTTCGCGTCTGCGAGCAAAGTAACAATTTGTTGATTAAGGCGATTCTGTCGCTTACCAATGCCGACCAACGGCGTAACCGCAACGTGATGATCATCCACACTTTCATGATCCACGTGATAAGCGGCGCAGCTCAATGAAAGACGAAACTTTCGAATCGCAGGCTTAAGTTCTTTGGTCGTTGGCACTTGAGCTTTAGAAAGATCATTGACCGCAAGGTTACGGATCATTTGTTCATAAACAAAGCGAACCATGCTGTCCGCCAAACCCTGATGCTGAATAACATGATAGCGGTCGAATCGGTAACGATCCTGATAATGCAGGTAAACATTGTTTAGACTCGCGCCCGTGTAAATCACCGTATCGTCGATGATAAACCCCTTCAGATGCAATACTCCGAACACTTCGCGATTACGAACAGGCACACCATAGACGGGAATCGAATATTTATATTGGTCCGCAAACGCTTGATACATAGCGGCATTGCCTTGGGCTTTTTCCGCACCAATCAAACCACGTTGAGCACGATGCCAATCCACACAAATCGCAATATCCAAATCGGGATTACGCTGCTTTGCTTCATAAGCGGCGGTGAGCACTTCTCGCCCCGCCTCGTCGTCTTCAAGATACAGAGCGACTAAATAGATTCTTGAGGTCGCGTTGTTAATTGCCTCTAACAGATATTCACGAAAACGAATAGCGGATTGCAGAACATGAAATTGGTCTGGGTCAATTGCAAAAGTGGGCAATGGGCCGAATGATTGTCTGATGGGCATAATTACGAAGTGCTACCTTTTTTTTGACTAACGACAGACTGTAACAAATTTGCAGATTTTTATCTTATAAAAGAACCACTTCATACAACTATTTTAGAGATAAGAACAAAATCTAGCGACCTGTTCTTTTCCTTGATCCGGTTTACCGAGACACACTTAACCGTGATTCAACGCTAGGCTGAAAACGCGGCTTCCATTGAAACGCACGGCACGCGATTTGAAATGACGCTTTGCGTCTTCATCAGAAATAGGAAAAGAAACCTAAACAATCACCTCTTCCACATCCGGATTATTCTTTAAATATGCCGTCCATGAAGATTCGACCGCAGTCACTTCGCGTTCAATCCATTGTTTAAAGGCTTTCACTTTTTTGTATTTGAAATGCGGCGAAGGGGCAACGAGGTAAAAATCGTATTGAGACTTCATATAAATGGGCAATGGACAGATCAACTGCCCCTTCTCTATCAGCTCGTAAACCAAGCCATAACGCATCATCGCCAGGCCCTGTTGAGACAACAAGGCTTCGACCAAAGACGTCGAATCCGCCACATGCAAATGCGACTTCATCGGCATATCGTACAGGTCTAAAAACCGCTGCAACACTGGCCATACATGCTGCACGTCAGGGCCCGTATCGGTAATGATTGGAATGTTCGTTAACTGCGCTTTCACCGGTTCATTCGTATTGATCAAAGAAGGATGGCAAACAAGCACCAAATATTCTTTTAATAAAAATTGCGACTGCAAACCCGCGTATTTACCTCGTCCTAATCGAATACACAAATCCAAATCACTGTCCGTAAAGGTCGACAAACCAACACTCGGACTGAGGCGAAGGTTTATGTCAGGCTCCTGCGCTTGAAACTTACCCAAACGCGACACCAACCAACGGCTCGAGAACGACGGCACAGAACTGATTACCAACGTGTTTGGGTTAGGGTCTTCCGTCACGCCTTTGACGCCGTCTTCTAATAAGGCAAACGCCTTCTTCACGTACTCAAACAAATATTCCCCTTCCGACGTCAACACCACTTGGCGAGTCTGTCGCTCAAACAGCTCCACTCCTAGCGATTGCTCCAAGGTTTTAATCTGCTGACTCACCGCCGCTTGCGTCACAAAAAGAGACTCCGCCGCCAGTTTGAAACTTAGACTTTGCGCAGCGTACCGAAATGCTTGCAGCGATTTGAGTGGCGGTAAAGCTCGATTGGAAGACATTAACAGCACCTTTTATAAGTAAGATTTTCTTAACTATAAAGCACTTTTTCTCGTTTGTCGCACCGCAATTAAAAGTCGATTATTCATCTACAGAGTATCAAAAGCAGACCAACACAAGGAGTAACACCATGAAAAACTGCACATCAGAAACTTTAAGCAACAACCCATGCCACCAAATAGACATAAGCCAATGCGGCAAAGCCACATTAGATAATCTAAAAGAAAAGCCATGGAAAACGATTATCAAAAAAATCGCTCATAACTGGCGTACTAGAAGTAAATTGAGCCGCCTAAACGACGCCCAACTGAAAGACCTCGGCATCACCGCAGCGGATGTGGATCACGAAGTGAGAAAACCAGTTTGGAAATGATGGACCACTACCAACAAGGGCGCTGGATGATAGAGCGCTCTTGTTGCAGGGTTGTGGTTTCTTGTATTTTAACACCTTGCTCACCGGAAAATTGGGAGCGTAGCGAGTAATTTTTCCGAGTGCAGCAACTTATTAGATTCACTACCAATCATCAGTGATTCCTTTTTCTCTCTTTTGCAATGCATCTTGGAAAGCTTTCAATGCTTCTTGTGCTTCGGAATCGAGCTTAGCCTCGTCAAGATTCCGTATTTTTTCTTGGATTGGTGCAATCTCTAGAAAGTTTTCAATATTTTCAAGTTTGATATAGGTCGTAATTTTTACTACGTAATCACCCATGGCCTGAGAAGATGATTTACCTACAAATTTTTTCAATATAGTTATACAGCCTTCGGCAGTTTGGGTCTGAAGTTTCAACCAATCTATAACTTTGTTCTCATCACCCCAGCGCTTCCACCTATACAAAAAGGAAACCAAGTGCTCATGAGAAAGTAGTTCGGAGGGCGAATTTTCAGACATTTCATCCAATTTTTTTACAAATTCTGCTTTAAGCTGTTCAAATTCTCCATCTTGTAGAATTTGGTCCGCATCCGACTTTTCTCTCCGATTGTCATCACCTTGCAGTATATGTTCGACAATAGATATCCCGTTCGATGCTTTGAAGCATTCTAGCAACAGCCTCCCTCTTTCTTCTAAATCATCAATGCGTCGTAGAAACCATACAGCAAGTCTCACAGCATGCGTATTAGAGCTAAACATCGTAAACCCTGTTGATTCATGATCGACGTAGTCACCAAAATCTAAAATCCCCTTAATATAAGCCCGCCCATTCTCTAACGGAATTTCATCTGTAAATGATTCAAACTGTGAAAGAGCATTTTTTAGAATGCCACGTTCTTTAAGGGACAAGATAAATGAAGAAAATCTATCAGAATCGGCAGTTAGACTAAGCATTTCCTGTAGGTCTGAGTTAGAAAGCTCGCCACTTGGAATGGAAAATTGGAAGTATTTGTCAAAATTAGAGGGGTGGCAAACACGCATCTCCCTTAACCATGTTCTGGCAAAATCTCCAGAATAGTGCGTCCCTCCTAGAGCCCATTCAATTGTTGGAAATAGCTGCTCTACCATTTCTTTTACGACCTCTCGTTTATCAGGGGTTGCTTTATCCAAGATGCCATTAATTAAAGCAGCTGTAGAATCCTCACTTCTCCCATATCTATCCGAGCCATTTTTGGTGAATATTTCTTTCGAGCGTGCGATTTCCTTATATACATCTGGCTCAAACACTCTTAGACACTCAATCGCAATTAGATCTACAGGATTGACTTCAAAAACACTTTTACCTTTAAGTAATGTAAAGTGGAATGATAAAGTTGAGGTATATCTATAGACGCTTCTCAAATTGTCAAAGTATGCGTTCAGGGAGCCATGAAATATGTTTCCCTGTAGTGGTCAAGTAAAACTGGCCACCGC